>JACVZW010000001.1 GCA_014654775.1 Paracoccaceae bacterium
CAGGATCACACCGCCGACGGCGATGAAATTACACCAGCTCCTCGGACGTTAACGATTGGTGCCGCGAAGGAGTTGGCAGAAGAAGGCGTCGAAGCCTCTAAGACGGCGTTCTTCAAGGCCCGAAACCTGCGCGACGCAGCAATGGTCATGTTCTTGGCGATGGTTCCAATCAGGCGGAAGAACTTCGTCCAGATGGAGATCGGCCGGACGCTCCTCATGGAAGCCGGTCGGTTTGTGGTTCTGCTGCCCGCGGGCGAAGTGAAGAACCATGTGCACTATGAGATCGAATTGCTTGAACCCGGAGCATCGGTGCTGAGCCGCTATATCGCGGACGCTAGGCCGTTTCTGGCAAGTCGGTGTCCAACGCCCACCAACATGCTTTGGCTTGCGGACACGGGGCGACCCTACAGCTACGGGTACATCGGTACGCGCATCCCGTTGATCGTCGAACGCCTTCTCGGGATCAAGGTACCCGCACACTTCTTCCGAGACGCAGTCGCGACGACGTTCGCTCGTACGTCGCCGGAGCTTGCCAGGGGAAGTAAGGCGATCTTGGGTCATTCCGACCGCAAGACCGCGGAACGGTACTACAACCAAGCTAAGGCGCTGGAGGCAGGACGGACGTACTCGGAGATAGTCGAACTCCTGGTCAATGCCGATTGAGTTAGGGGCCGCAAACCACAGACTGCTTTGGGCGGGAAGCGGTCCTCCGAAAACGGCAGTGAATCTCTGCTAGACTTGAAGGAAGCGGTCATTCGCCGTTATGGCTCTGACAGGGTACGCTTGCCACGCTTATCATTGCCGATAGCCTTGGGTGGCTTTACTCACTGAATGACTATGGAAAGAATGACGAGAAAGTTCAGGTCCAAGCCCCAGGGTTGGTCAAGTATATGTTGGAGTTAATCATTAAATGGACTCATCTTTAGGTTTTGACTACACTTTCTTAAAATGAGGAGTCCACCGATGGCCTGGTTAGAGACCGGTTTATCTGTATCCGGAATTGAGAAGTCATTTGGTGCGCACAAGGTTCTGGACGGGATCTCGCTAACCGCTTGTCAAGGGGAAGTGGTCTCCATCCTCGGCGCGTCCGGCTCCGGCAAATCGACCTTTCTCCGCTGCCTCAACTTTCTGGAAACGGCCGACGCGGGAACGATCACGATCAAGTCCGACACGGTGACCCTTGGCGCCGGGCCGGTCAGTGAAGAGACAAAGCGCAGCCTGCGCCTGCACACGGGTTTTGTGTTTCAAAGCTTCAACCTTTGGTCGCATCTGACGGTGATCGAGAACATCATGCAGGGGCCGGTGCATGTGCTGGGCCGCAGCCGGGCCGAGGCGCGGGAACGGGCCGAGGCGCTTCTGGCCCGCGTGGGTGTGCTGGAACGCAAGGACTACTACCCTGCACAGCTTTCAGGCGGCCAACAGCAGCGCGTCGCCATTGCGCGAGCGCTGGCGATGGACCCGGATGTGCTTTTGTTTGACGAACCCACCAGCGCGCTTGACCCCGAATTGGTGGGCGAGGTGCTGAAGGTCATCCGCGGCCTTGCCGAAGAGGGGCGCACGATGTTGGTCGTTACCCATGAGATGGGTTTCGCCCGCGACGTGTCATCCAAGGTCGTCTTCCTGCACGAGGGCCGCGTCGACCTGGACCTGCCCCCAAGCGATGCCTTCGGCGATGGGGCGACCGATCGGTTCCGCCAGTTCCTGTCCAGCACACTGCACTAGCTGCCTCAGCGCTGCCCGCCGTCCACATCCAGCGTGATGCCGGTGACAAAGCCGTTTTCCATCAGGAAGCGGCAGGCATGGGCCACGTCCTGCGCCACCCCTGCGCGACCCACTGGCAGGCCCGCGCCCACCTTCTGGAAATGGGCGCGCTGTTCCTCGGCCGAAAGACGGGCCGACCAGAGCGGCGTGTCGATCATGCCCGGCACCAAGGTGTTCACGCGGCGCGGCGCGATTTCCAGCGCCAGCGTGCGGCCTAAAGCTTCGACCGCCGCATCGACCGCGGCAAGGGTGGAGACCCCGGCCATCGGCTTGCGGCTGATCCAGCCCGAGAAGAGCACGATGGACCCACCCTCGGCCAGCTTCGGGGCACCGTATTTGCAGCAGAGATACTGTCCCCAGTACTTCGACTCAAAGAGCGCGCGGGCGCGGGCGACCTCCAGTTCCGTCACCTGACCGCGCACGGTTCCGGCGGCGGCGGTCACCAGATGGTCGATCTTCGGCTGGTCGGCGAAGAAAGCGGCGACCGAGGCTTCGTCCGTCACGTCGAAGGCGGCCGTCTGAACCTCAGCACCCAGCTGTGCGGCGGCAGCTGCCAGCTTGTCGCGGTCGCGCCCGATCAGCACGATGGTGGCCGCCCCCCGGTCGATCAGGTCGCGGGCCAAGGCGACGCCGATCCCGCCGGACCCGCCGGTGATGACGATGCGTTGTCCTGCAAAGGTCTGTTCCATGCGGTCGGTCTCCTCAGATCAGATGGCGCGCGAAACGCTGGGCCAAACATTGCGTGGCCTGAGCCGCCAGCCCGGGGTCGTCGGCCCCGCGTCGATCTCCGGCGTCCGGGCCAGCACGTCCACAGCAGCACAAAGGTCCTCGACCTTGCGATCCCAGCGTTTGCATTGCCGGGGCCACCCGCCGCTCTCGCCAAAGTGCCGGTGATCCGCCGCCAAGGCCGCAAAGCCCTGCCTGGCTTGGGCGGCGGCATCTACCCCAGTCACCTGTTCCTTGACCGACGTCATCGACCCTGCGACGACCAGCCCCGGCACGGGACCTACTGGCCCCACCGGCCAGTAAAGGTGACCGACCACCTGGTCGCCGCCCACCGCAAAAGCGATATGCTGCGGGTTCGTCATCCCATTCCCCTCAGCGCGTCAGGGGATGAAGGTGGCGCATCGTGCGCCGCTCCACCCGGGCCAGAACTCGTGTGATGGCCCAGACCAGCGCCATGTAGATGACCGTCGCGGCCAGAAACCCTTCGAACGCCAGATAATACTCCGCGTTCAGCTTGCGCCCCGCCCCCAGAATGTCAATCACCGTCAGCATCGAAGCGATGGCCGATCCATGCAGCAGGAAGATCGACTCGTTCCCTAGCATCGGCAGGCAACGCCGCAGCGCGGACGGTAGGATCAGCCGCCGCAAGGCCATACCCGGCGTCATCCCAATGGCCGTCGCGGCTTCGATCTCGCCCCTCGGCACGGCATCGAGGCCGCCGCGATAGATTTCGACCTGATAGGCGGCCGAGTTGATCGTAAAGGCGATGGCGCAGCACCACCACGGTTCGCGCAGGATGATCCAGAACGGGCTGTCCCGCACCACCTCGAACTGAGCAAGGCCATAGTAGATCAGATAGGCCTGAACCAGCAGCGGCGTGCCACGAAAGACGTAGACGAATGCACCCGCCAATTGCGAGGCGACGGGAATGCGCCACCAGCGCAGAACCGCCAGCGGCAAAGCGATCAGCGCCCCGAAGGAAAGCCCGAAGAGCACCAGAAGCAGTGTATTGCCAAGACCTTCCAGAAACATCGGCCAATGCGTCAGTATCAGGGCAAAGTCGATCGGGGAGCGATCGGCAGAGAACGCGGCGATCAGTGCCCAGAGATCGGCAACGGGATCGGGGGCTGCCAGGGTCATGACCGGATCATCCGGCCACGGGTGTAGCGGCGCTCCAGCCGCGCCAGAACCCATTGCGAAACGGCGGTCATCAGAAGGTAGATGACCATCACGGCGATGAGGAAGGCAAAGGGATTGCGTGTGGTCCGGCCGGCCGAGGTCGCGAAGTAGACAAGGTCCTGCAGCCCCAGAACCGATACCATCGCCGTCGTCTTCAAAAGCACCATCCAGTTTACGCCCAGCGAGGGCAGCGCATAGCCCAGAAGCTGCGGCAAGGTGATCAGCCGGAAGGTCTGAGCCGGAGTCATGCCGACCGCCGCCGCCGCTTCGAACTGTCCCCGCGGGATCGACCCATGGGCCCCGCGGAACGATTCCGCCATATAGGCGCCGAAGATGATGCCGATCGTCACCGCACCGGCAACGAAGGCATTGATCTCCAGATAGTCCCACCAGCCGGTCCAGACACCGAAATGGTTGAGCAGCGTCTGCCCGCCGAAAAACAGAAGAAGCATCATGCACAAGTCGGGAACCGACCGGATAAAGGTCGTGTAACCCTGCGCCAACCGGCGTGCGAGCCCTCCACCACCGATCCGCGCCGCAGCCGTGGCAAGGCCGATGGCCAGAGCCAGCACCAGACCGCACAGACCAAGCGCAATGGTTCGCCCCGTGCCGATGAAAAGCAGCCAGCGATACTCCCAAAGATCGGCCATCTCGTCCTCGCTGTGTCGGGGGCGCCGGTCTGCGCGGCGCCCGCTCTGGACTTACTGGCCGTAGATGTCGCGGCCGAAGTAGCGTTCCGACAGCGCCACATAGCTGCCGTCTTCGCGCGTCAGCTGGATCGCCGCATTCAGCGCGTCGAGAAGCTCCGTCTCACCCTGGCGCAAGCCGACGCCCGTGCCCGCGCCAAAGCACTCGGTGTCATAGATGTCGCCACCCACCGGTGCAAAGACGGCATGTGCCGGATCAGAGGCAAGCCAATCCTGCCCGGGGATCGAGTCGACCAGAACGGCATCGATTCGTCCGGCCAAAAGGTCGAGATAGGCCTCGTCCGTCGTGGGATAGGACCGCATGTCGGCCTCACCCCATTCGCGCTGAATATAGCACTCGTGCCCCGTGGCGCGCTGCACGCCGATTGTCCGCCCGGCAAGACCCGCCGCGTCGGCCGTCAGCCCGGCATCGGCCCGCGCGATCACGGTCGACGGTGTCTGGTAATAGGGGTTCGAGAAGGTGATCTGCTGCTTGCGCTCTTCCGTGATGCCCATCGAGGCGATGATCACGTCATAGCGGTTGGCCAAAAGGCCGGGGATGATCCCGTCCCATTCAATATCGGTGAACTCGCAGGTCTTCTGCATACGCTCGCACAAGAGCAGGGCGTAATCGACATCGAACCCGCCGAATGTGCCATCGGCGTTCAGGACGTTGAAGGGCGGATACCCGGTCGAGATTGCAACGCGCAGGACGCCTTCGGCCTGAGCCTGGGCACCGAGAAGCGTCAGGAGGGCGGCGGCACTGGCGAAGAGGGAACGACGGTTCAGCATCTTTATCTCCGTGTTGAGGGTTGTGGTGCCGGTTTGCCCGGTCTTCAAAGGAACGGGGCCCGTTAGCCCCGCATGCGTTTGCCTTCGGGGTCAAAGGCGGCCGCGGTGCGGACGGTCACCGCGCGGCGGTCGCCAAGGATGTCGATGTAAAGGCCGTCCGTGGTCTCGGCCTGGTCGCCCTTCATGTAGCCAAGCGCCACGCAATGCCCGACCCGGTGGCCATAGGCGGCCGAGGTTAGATAGCCCACGACACGACCCTCCTGCATCACCGGCTCCCCGCCCCAGGGTTCGGCATCGGTGGTGGCAATGTCGAACTGGCGCAAAGACCATCGGGGGGCGGCATCGCGGGCGGCCAGCGCGGCCGCACGCCCCACGAAATCGCCCTTGTCGAACTTCACGAGGCGTCCCATCCCCGCCTCGAACGGCGTGTAGTCCGGGGCATATTCGAGGCCCCAGGCTCCATAGCCCTTCTCGATCCGCAAAGCGTTCAGCGCGCGGATGCCCGCAAGCGTAACTCCAATATCCGCGCCTTCGCGGAGAAGGGCTTCCAAAAGCGGCAGATGCGCGTTGTACGGGACCAGCACCTCGTAGCCCAGCTCGCCCGTATAGGCGACGCGGGACAGGATCGCCTCGGCGGCAGGGCCGATCTGCACCCGGCCCACGCGGCCATACGTCCAGCCCTCGGCCGAGAGATCGGTGTCGCAAAGCCGTTCCAGCAGCGCCCTTGCAAGCGGTCCCGAAACGGAAAAGCCGCAAAGCTTCGTCGTCACGCTTTCGACGATGACCCCTTCGGCGGGCAGAACGGCTTCCCACAGACGGTGGTGATAGCGGTCCGCACTGCCAGAACCGACAAGCAGGAACTCCTCAGCCGACAGTCGCGAAACCGAGAATTCCCCCACCAACCGCCCCTTGGGCGACAGCATCGGCGTCAGCACAATCTGCCCGTCGCGGGACGGCATCCGGTTGGCCATCATCCGATCCAGCCAGGCATGGGCCTTCGGGCCCTTTACGATGTGCTTGCCATAGGTGGAGATGTCGATGATCCCGACGCCTTCACTCAGCGCCTTGCACTCGGCGCCAACATAGGGCCACCAGTTTGGGCGGCGGAAGGTCAGGCTGTCCTTCGCCTCCACGCCTTTCGGCGCGAACCACAGCGGATACTCCACGCCATCCGAGGCCCCGAATACCGCCCCCATGTCGCGGTAGGCGGCATAGGCCGGGGTGGTCAGGACCGGGCGGCCCGCAGGACGTTCCTCATAGGGGTAAAGCGTCTTGAAGCGAGTGGCATACATGTCGCCGGTCCGCGCCTTGACATAGTCCTTGCCTGCCCAGGGGCCAAAGCGTGCGACGTCCCACATGAAGACATCCATCGGCGGTTCGCCCTCGGCCATCCAGGCCGCGAGGACCATGCCAATGGCGGCGGCTTGGCTGAAGCCGGTCATCACGCCGCAGGCCGTCCAGTAGTTGGCCTTGCCCGGATAGGGGCCGATCAGGGGCGCAAGGTCGGGGGAAAAGATCATCGGGCCGTTGATGACACGCTTCAGCCCCGCCCGGCCAAGGCAGGGCACCGCCTCGCAGGCCTGCGCGAGGTTGCGTTCGATCCGTTCCAAAGCGTTTGGCAACAGTTCATTGCCAAAGTTCAGCGGCGTGCCTTTCTCGGCCCAGTGGACGCAATGGTCCTCGTAGACACCGAGGAGAAGGCCCTTACCCTCCTGTCGCATGTAATACTCGGCATCGGCATCCCCGATCAGCGGCAACTCATGGTCCATCGCCGCGATCTCGGGGATCGTCTCCGTGACGAAGTAATGATGCTCGACCGGCATAAGAGGCAGACGGATGCCCGCCAGCGCTGCCACTTCCCGCGCCCAAAGCCCCGCCGCATTGACCACCCGCTGCGCGTGGATCGTGCCTGCAGGGGTGACCACATCCCAGCTCCGGTCGGGACGCTGGTTCGTTTCCAAAACCGGGGTCTGGCGATGGATCACCGCGCCGTGGTCCCGCGCGCCCTTGGCGAAGGCATGGGTGACCCCCGAGGGGTCGACATGACCATAGGACGGTTCAAAGAGGGCCGCCTTGATGGTCGCCGGGTCCATCACCGGGGCTTGGGCCAAGAGTTCCTCTGTAGTCAGCCAATGCGTCTCGACCCCGTTCCGCTTGGCAAGCGTGTGGTGCAGCTTCATCTGCTCGACCCGCGCCTCGGTCCGGCCAAGGGTGATCTCGCCCACATGATGAAAACCGCAGGACTGGCCGGTTTCGGCCTCAAGCTTCGGGTACATCTCGAAGGAGTACTTGTGCAGGAAGGTCGCATTGGCGCTGCCGCCAAAGGCCCCGGTGCCGCCTGCGGCATGCCACGTGGAGCCTGCGGTCAACTCGGTCCGCTCCAGCAGGACCACATCCCTGAACCCGGCCTTGGCAAGGTGATACGCAATGGCGCAGCCCGTCACCCCGCCGCCAATGATCACCACATTTGCCGTCGTCTGCATCATTCCGCCTCCAGGACCCGGTTCTTCAGGGTCCCTATCCCCTGGATCGCGACCTCAACCACATCGCCGGGCTTAAGGAACCTTGGCGGGACATGTGCCTTTGCCACGCCCGCCGGCGTGCCGGTGGCGATGATGTCACCCGGTTCCAACGTCATGACGCGCGTCAGGAATTCGATCAGTTCGGCGATGCCGAAGATCATCTCGGCGGTGGTGCCGTTCTGCACCCTCTCCCCATTGACCCGGGTCTGGACCGACAGGTCCTGCAGGTCGCCCAGCTCCTCCATCGTCACCAAAGCGGGGCCACAGGGGCCAAAAGTATCCACCGCCTTGCCCGAGGTCCAAAGTTGGTTCGCCAGCTGAAAATCCCGCGCCGAGACGTCGTTGAAGGCCATGGCGCCCGCGACATGCGACAAAGCATCGGCGCGTTTGATGTAGCGGCCGGGCCTGCCGATCACGACGGCCAGCTCGGCCTCGTAATCCACATGGGCCTCATCGCGCGGGGGGATCAGGTCATCCTCCGGCCCCACCAGCGAATTGGCAAATTTGGCAAAGAAGATGGGAGAGGGCGGCGGGGTGGCCCCCACTTCCCGCGCATGGTCGTGATAATTCAGACCGATGCAGATGATCTTCTTCGGATCCGGGATCGGCGGGCCGAGGCGCAGGCCGGCCAGCGGCTCGCCCGGAAGGGTCGCGGCGGCTTTCGCCAATTCGACCATCTTGACGCCCCCCAGCGCCAGCAGTTGCCGGTTGGTCAGGCCGGTCTCGGCCCAGCCCGCCGCGCGGGCAGCAGCGTCCAGCGTTACGGCGCGCCCCTCGATGTCGAAAGCCGCGATCCAGTGTCCGGGGGTGCCGAAGGTGATCAGTCGCATGGGGTCACTCAAAGGTCAGGTCGATGGTGCCGAGGGGTCCGAAATCGGCATGAAGGCGCGACCCCGCCTTCACTTCAACCGACCGCACCGGCGCACCGGTGATGACGATATCCCCAGCCTTGAGATGCCCGCCCAAGCCCTGAAGATCAGCCAGTTTCCCGGCAAGGAAGGCAAGCGGCGCAGCAGGATGGCCCATCACATCCGTCGCCGGGGCAGATTGGGTAAAGCCGTCCACCTCCATCGAAAGGGTCAGCGCCGTCACATCCACTTCGTCCGGCGCAAATGGCCTTGATCCAAGGATCACCCAGCCTGCCCCGGCATTGTCGGCCAGCGAATCCGTCGCCCCTGCCGCCATGGCTCCAACGCGGCTGTCGATCACCTCGACCGCCGCCCAGATGCGGGCGGTGGCGGCCAGCACGTCCTCGATCGTCACCCGCCCCTCCAGCGGGCGGGCAAGTTCAAAGGCCAGTTCCGGCTCGGCCCGCGTGTTCGACAGGTGGCTGACGCGGACCGGTTGGCATTCCGGCGTGAACATGGTGTCAAGCAGAATGCCGAAGTCCGGCCCGGTCATGCCGTACATCTTCTGCATGGCTTCCGAGGTGAAGCCGATCTTGTGCCCTTTCGGATGGCCACCGGCGGCGATCAGGTGATCGACCAACTTGCGCCGGACCCGGTAGGCGTCGTCAAAATCATAGTTGAGCGTCCTTGACGGCGGGGCGATCCCCTGCCCCTCGCGCACCGCCTGAAACAGGCGGTCGGCCAAGGCCTGATGCTGGGCGTCGGTCAGCTTCATCCCGCTAACTCCACCCAGGCGGAATACTTCGGGTCCTGCCCACGCGCGGCCTTCTGGAAGGTGGCCTTGACGGCGGTGCCAATGGGGCCCGGATAGCCCACCGTCCGATCATCAACCGAGGCCACCATGTTCACCTCAGATGCCGTGCCGCAGACGAAGATCTCGTCGGCGATGTAAAGGTCCGAACGGGAAAGTTCTGTCGTCCGCACCTCGTAACCAAGATCGCGGGCAAGGGTGCGGACCGTGTCATGGGTGATGCCCTCAAGCCCCCCCGCCGACAGGGGCGGCGTGTGCACCACCCCGTTCCGCACGACGAAGATGTTCTCGGCCGTGCATTCCGCCACGAACCCCTGCGGGTTCAGCATGATGCAATCGTCATAGCCGGCCTTGCGCGCCTCGGCCTTGGCAAGCGAGGAATTGACGTAGTTCCCCACCGTCTTCGCCTCGGGCGGCATGATGTTGTGATCATGCCGCCGCCAGCTGGACACCTTCAGCTTCAGCCCCCGCGCATCGGTAGCTGCCCCCCGCACCGAGGGCCAGCCCCAGGCCATGATCGCGATGTCAACAGTGCATGGGCCTGTATCCAGACCCATCTCGCCATAGCCGTAATAGGCCAAGGGGCGGACATAGCAGGCGGGAAGTCCGGTCGTTCGGACAACCTCCTTTGTCGCGGCGACGATCTCGGCCACCGAATATGGGATCGGCATGCCCAGAATATGGGCCGAGCGATAAAGCCGCTCGATGTGCGGGGTCAGGCGGAACAGACCGGGGCCGCGGTCGGTCTCATAGGCGCGAACACCCTCGAAAACACCCGTGCCATAGTGAAGCGTGTGGGTGCCGACATGGACGGTGGCCTGTTCCCAGTCCACCAGCGTGCCGTTCATCCAGATCTTCGGGGTGGGGATGATGGGCATAGCGACTCCTTGATCGGCCTGAACCGCAGCATCGCCAGCACGCTTTCGGCTTGTCAACAAATTTTCGACATTACATAAATTTTCGACATGATAGACTTTGTCGAACTTATGGGCGAATGTCAGTGACAACGGCGGGAATCGCACAGTAGACAGTCAGCACCCGAACCGATGGAGGATGCCCATGGACGAATCCGGCACGCGAACCGAGCAGGTCTATCGCCGGCTGAAGGCCGACATTCTGGCCGGTCAGATCGAACCGGGCTCGACCTTGCCCTTTGCCCGGCTCAAGGATGACTACGGCGCGTCGATGGGTGTCCTGCGCGAAGCTCTGATGCGGCTTACGGCCGAAGGCCTGACCGTGAATCAGCCACAATTCGGCTTTCGCGTCATCTCGCTGTCGATCGAAGACCTGACTGACCTCACCGCCACACGCTGCACCATCGAAAGCATGGTGCTGCGGGATGCCGTCACCAATGGCGATCTGGAATGGGAAACCCGCGTGCTGACCGCGCATCACCGGATGGAGCGGACGCAGAAGTTCGAGAATGGCGAAGGCTCGCCCGTGACGCCGGCTTGGGCGCAGGCGCATCAGGAATTTCACGAGGCGCTGCTCTCGGGCGCGCGCAGCCAGCGGATGCAAGCCATCGCATCGAACCTGCGCGCGGCGGCCGAAGTCTACCGCCAGTGGTCGATCCCGTTCGAAGTGGTCAAGCGTGACGTCTCAAAAGAACACCGCGAGATCATGGACCTAGCCCTTGCCCGCAACGCCGAGGAGGCGGCGGCCGCGCTGGTGCGTCACCTTTCGGCTACGCGTGACCTGATCCTGAAGGGCACGCAGGCCCCGCAACAATAGGACAGTCCGATGACCTTCCGCATGCCTGCCGAATGGGAAACGCACGAGCGCACGCTGATGTGCTGGCCGTGCCGGGAGTCTTCTTGGGGCCACACGCTGGAGCAGGGGCGCAGAGAGTTTGCCGCTGTCGCCAACGCGATCGCCGGTTTTGAGCCGGTCACCATGGTCGCCCAGACAGCCGAACAGGCGGCGCAGGCGCGAAGCATGCTGACCGGCAACATCGATGTAGTGGTACGCCCCATGGACGGTTCGTGGCTGCGCGACAATGGCCCCATGTTCGTGACCGACGGGCAGACCCGCCGCGCGCGCCATTTTCGCTTCAACGCGTGGGGTGAACGCCATGCCCAGCGGGATCGTGACGCAAGGCTAGGACGGACGCTGGCCGAGGATCTAGGCGACGAGGTCGATTTCATCGACTTGGTGCTGGAGGGCGGCGCGGTTTCCATCGACGGCGCTGGCACGATGGTCGCGCCCGAAGGCTGCGTCATGCACGAAAGCCGCAACTGGGACATGACCCGCGATGCGGTGGAAGCGCAGATCAAGGCGGCGCTGGGCCTTCATCGCATCATCTGGCTGGGTCAGGGTCTGGCCGAGGATTCCGTCCGCGACCCCGCCCGCCTGTACTACGGCACCGACGGTCATGCCGACCTGTTTCTGGCCTTTATCGGCGAAAACCGCGCCCTGATGCTCAAATCGCCCGATGACGACCCCAACGCCCCACAACTCGCCCTGTCCCGCGCCACGCTGCAAGCGGGTGGGGTTGAAGTCGTCGATTTCCCCTACATGTCCGGCTTCATGGACGACGGGAACTGGATCATCGCACCTTACATGAACTTCTACTTCTGCAACGGCGGCGTCATCGTGCCAGTGGCTGGCGAAGAGCCTGACAAGGACCAAGAGGCACTTGGTTTCCTCTCTCGCATTTTCCCCGGGAGACAAGTCGTTGGCGTCGCCTTGCGCGCCGGTCCCCGACAGGGCGGCGCCATCCACTGCATGACAATGCAGGTCCCGGCGCGTCCGTCAGCCACAACGCGCTCCGGGACGCCATCAGAGATTGGTCGGTAGTGTAGCGCACGGCGAGAGGGCTAGTATCTCCCACAATGTCACGTGGAATGGACCGGCTGTTCTTCCGGCTGCGTTCGTGACGGCTTTCAACAGGCGACCTTGAACAAGTCTGTCAAAACAACGGCGGATGCACTGCGTCTGCTCTAGGGGAAAAGTAGTCCTGATGTGGCCGCAAGCGTCCATCGCGTCCCCATTTGGCACCATGTTTGCCGGACTTTGCTCCTCGGCAAGTGAACGGCGGCTTTGGGGCGGCTCAAAAAAGATACATCTCGACGGTACGACCATCCGGTTTGGGCCGTTCACAGCATGTTTGCTGCCTACGTGCCCAGATCCGCCCACTCCCTCAACCTTTTCGCCAACTGTCCCTCGCTCTGGATGATCAGATCCTTGACGTCTGAAGGGATCTTCCCGGCGAGGGCGAGCAGCCGATCGGGGTCCTCGCCCAGCTGGTTGGCGATCTTGAGGATGAGCGCTTCGGACGGCGGCGGGAAGATTTCGCGCTCGATCTTGGAGAGATAGGCAGGTTCCACGTCAACGCGGCCTGCCAGCTCACGCAAGCCAATCTTCTTGGCTTCACGGGTTTCTCGGACGTGGGGACCAAATTTCATTTGTGTAATACACACTACATGCGCGACACGGTCAACGGGACAGTGTTAGAGTGGAGCCCTGCCCTTCAGCGATGAGTCTTCTGCCATGATGCCCCAAGCCGCGATCTACGCCCGGTATTCGTCAGACCGCCAGAGCGACGCCTCGATCGAGGATCAGGTGCGGCTCTGTGAGGAACGGGTGAAGCGCGATGGCTATCAGCTGGTCGAGACCTATGCTGACCGAGCTGTCTCTGGGGCCTCGATGCTGCGCCCTGGCCTTCAGGCGCTCATGGCAGACGCACTGGCCGGCCGCTTCACCGTCCTTATCGCGGAGGCGCTGGACCGCCTCAGCCGCGACCAGGCAGACGTCGCGGCGATCTACAAGCGCCTTAGCTTTGCAGGAGTTCAGATCCTCACGCTCAGCGAGGGCTGCATCGAGGAACTGCATGTGGGCCTCAAGGGCACGATGAACCAGCTCTTCCTGAAGGACCTCGCGGCCAAGACCCGGCGTGGCTTGCGCGGTCGCGTGGAGGCTGGGTTTTCAGGGGGCGGGAACGCCTATGGGTATCGGGTGGTTCGTCGGCTCAAGAGCGACGGCGAACTGACCACGGGCGAGAGAGAGATCAACGAGGATGAAGCCCGGATCGTGCAGCGCATATTCGAGGCCTTCGCGGCGGGCCAATCTCCCAAGGCCATCGCCAAGGAGCTGAACAATGACCAGATCCCCGGTCCCCGTGGAGAGCTCTGGCGCGATACTGCGATCCGCGGCCACCGCCAGCGTGGTACCGGCATCCTCAACAACGAACTCTACATCGGCCGCCTCATCTGGAACCGGCTCCGCTATGTGAAGGACCCCAGCACCGGCAAACGTGTCTCCCGGCAAAACGATCCATCGGACTGGATCACGACGGATGTCCCGGAACTCCGCATCATCGACGACGCGCTGTGGTCCAAGGTAAAGGCACGGCAAGAAGCCCTCGACGCCACCCCTGCCGTGCTAGGCATCAAGGCCTCCCGCTTCTGGGAGCGCCGCCGTCCAGACCACCTGCTCACTGGCCTCGTTTTCTGCGGCTGTTGCGGTGGTCCCATGGCCGCTGTGGGCCGCGACTACCTCGCCTGCTCGGCTGCCCGCAAGCTCGACACCTGCGGCGCCAAGAAGGGCATCATCCGCCGCTCGCTCCTCGAGAACGTCGTCCTCGACCTCCTCAAGACCCGGCTGATGCAGCCAGAAGCAGTGGCAAGTTTCGTGAGGGAGGTGGCGCAGGCAAGCAATGCGAAGGGCGCAGAACGTGCCCAAGAGCACCAACGGCTTGAGACCGAGAGGAAGGCCATTAAGCGCAAGCTGGAAGGCCTCTACGACGCGATCGCCGAAGGCCTCCGCTCCCCTGGCCTAAAGGAGAAGCTCCTCGATCTGGAAGGTCGTGTCGCCGCGATCGACGCCGAACTTGACCGCCCTGCCCCACCGCCTGTGCGATTGAACCCGAACCTGTCGGAACTCTACCGGCGCCGGGTGACGGAACTGGCGATCACTCTCGCCGATCCGACGATTGCCCAGCCTGCGCGGGAGGTCGTGCGCGGCTTGATCGAGCGGGTTTCTGTGAGCTGGGACGACGGCCAGCCGGTGGTTGCGCTGGATGGCGCGTTGACTGCGCTGATTGGTAAGCATTCGCCGAAGGCCGCGTGCGTGCGTTAGCTATTGATTGGCTGCCTTTG
>JACVZW010000002.1 GCA_014654775.1 Paracoccaceae bacterium
TCACGATCATTTGTCCCGTCATTCTTTTTGCCATTTGTGCCCGGCGGGATAGTTGGGTCTAATGCGAGCATATAGTCTGATGGAGAGCAACGTCATGGCCGAAGCGACCGACCTCGTCGCCCAGATCGAAGCGCTGGGGGGGACATTGGCGGAGGCGAAGGCCTCGATCAACCGGCGCTTCATCGGGCAGGAGAAGGTGGTCGATCTTGTGCTTGCCGCCATGTTGTGCGGCGGGCATGCGCTGCTGGTGGGGCTGCCGGGCCTCGGCAAGACGCGGCTGGTGGATACGCTGTCCACGGTGATGGGGTTGAAGGGCAACCGCATCCAGTTCACGCCGGATCTGATGCCTGCCGATATCCTTGGGTCGGAGGTGCTGGAGACGGCGGCGGATGGGGCGCGGGCCTTCCGATTTATCGAGGGGCCGATCTTCTGCCAGTTGCTGATGGCGGATGAGATCAACCGGGCCTCCCCGCGGACGCAATCGGCGCTGTTGCAGGCGATGCAAGAGCGGGAGGTGACCATCGCGGGGCAGCATCGTCCCTTGGGGCGGCCCTTCCATGTGCTGGCGACGCAGAACCCGATCGAGCAGGAGGGGACCTATCCGCTGCCCGAGGCACAGCTGGACCGGTTCCTTGTGCAGGTCGATGTGGACTATCCCACCCGCGCAACCGAGCGGGACATCCTGATCGCCACGACGGGGGCCGAGGAGGCCATGTCACATCAGGTGTTCACGGCGGATGGGCTGATTGCGGCGCAGGGCGTGCTGCGGCGGATGCCGGTGGGGGATCAGGTGGTGGAAGCGATCCTTGATCTGGTGCGGTCCTGCCGTCCGGGGGAACCCGAGGGGCGCGATCTGGCGGATGTGCTGGCCTGGGGGCCGGGGCCGCGGGCGGCGCAGGCGCTGATGCTGACGGTGCGGGCGCGGGCGCTGCTGGATGGGCGGCTGGCGCCGTCGGTGGCGGATGTGGCCGCGATGGCGCGGCCGGTGCTGACGCATCGGATGGCGCTGTCCTTCGCGGCGCGGGCCCGGGGCGAAAGCCTAGCGGGGATCATCGACCGGACGGCAACCCGCACGCTGGGGCTTGAGGCGGCGGCGTGACCGAGACGGCCAACCACGCCACGGGTGGCCTGCGCGAACGGGCCGAGACGCTGGGCCAGTCGCTGCCGCCCTTGCTGGCGGAGGCGGAGATGCTGGCCTCGACCATCATGATGGGAGAGCACGGGCGCAGGCGGGCGGGGCAGGGCGACGAGTTCTGGCAGTACCGTCCTACCCATGTGGGCGACAGCGTGCGGATGATCGACTGGCGGCGGTCGGCGCGGTCGGACGCAACCTATGTCCGCGAGCGGGAATGGCAGGCGGCGCAGTCCGTGACGCTGTGGGTCGATCCGGCGAAGTCGATGGCCTTTTCGGGTGCGAAGGGGCGGGTGACGAAGGCGGATCGGGCGCAGCTTCTGGCGATGGCGCTGGCGGTGCTGCTGCTGCGCGGGGGCGAGCGGGTCGGGCTGGCGGGCGAGGGCGTGCCGCCGCGACCGGGGCGGGGGCAGATGCTGCGGCTGCTGGCGGGGCTGACGGAAGGGGGCGAGGATTACGGCACCCCCGATGCGGGCGGCATCGCGAGCCATGGGCGGGCGGTGTTCCTGTCGGATTTCATGGGCGATCTGGCGGGGGTGGAGACGGCGCTGGCGCGCGCCTCGGACCGGGGGGCGCGGGGCGTGCTGTGCCATGTGCTGGACCCGGCGGAGGAGGAGTTTCCTTTCGATGGGCGGACGATCTTTGAAAGCATGGGTGGCACGGTGCGGCATGAAACGCTGCGCGCGGGCGACCTGCGCGCGCGCTATCTGGCGCGGCTGGCGGAGCGGAAGGATCGGCTGACGGTGCTGGCCCGGGCGGTGGGGTGGCATTACCATTGCCACCATACGGGGGGGCCGGCGCAACCGGCGCTCCTTTATCTCTTCCGGGCGCTGGAGGGTGGGCGCTGATGTTCATGATCGGCCCCATCGGATTTGCGGCCCCTTGGGTGCTGTGGGCGCTGGCGGCCTTGCCGGTGCTGTGGCTGATCCTGCGGGCGGTGCCGCCTGCGCCGATCCGGCGGCGGTTTCCGGGGGTGGCGCTGCTGCTGGGGCTGAAGGACGAGGATAACGAGACGGACCGCACGCCGTGGTGGCTGCTGCTGCTGCGGATGGCGGCGGTGGGGGCGGCGATCGTGGCCTTTGCCGGGCCGATCCTGAACCCGCAACAGCGGGAGCCGGGGGATGGGCCGCTGCTGATCGTGCTGGATGGAGGGTGGGCCGATGCGCGGGATTGGCCGCGCCGGGTGGATCGGGCGGTGGCGCTGGCCGAAGAAGCGGGGCGCGACGGGCGGACGGTGGCGGCGATCCGGCTGACGGACGCGCCCGGCGACATCGTGTTCCAGACGGCGGATGCTTGGACGGGGCGGCTGGCGGCGTTGGAGCCGCAGGCGTGGTTGCCAGCGGATCACGAGGCTTGGGCAGCGGTGCTGCCGGAGGACGGGTTCGAGACCTATTGGCTTTCGGACGGACTGGAACGTCCGGGGCAAGCGGCGCTGTTTGAGGCCTTGGCGGCGCGTGGGGCGGTGACGGTGTTCCAGAGCCCGCGGCCCGTGCTGGCGCTGCATCCGGCGGGCTTTGCCGATGGGGTGGTGACGGTGGCGGCGAGCCGTCTGCCTGCGGGCGAGGCGGCGCAGGTGGAGGTGTCTGCCCGTGGCCCCGATCCGGCGGGGGTGGAGCGGGAATTGGCGCGCGGCGTGATGGAGTTTGGCGCGGGTGCGGGGCGGGCGGAATTGGCGCTGTCACTGCCGCCGGAGTTGCGCAACCGGATCACGCGGTTCGAGGTGGTGGGTCAGCGGTCGGCGGGGGCGGTGAGCCTGACGGATGACAGCTTGAAACGGCGCAAGGTGGCGCTGATCGGTGGGCGGGACGATGCGGCGGAGGGGCTGCAACTTCTGTCGCCCACGCATTACCTGCGGCAGGCGCTGGAACCCGTGGCGGAACTGATCGACGGGTCGCTGACCGATGTGCTGCTGGCCAATCCGGATGTGATCGTGCTGGCGGATGTGGCGGTGCTGACGCAGGCCGAGACGGATGCGGTGCTGGGCTGGCTGGATGGCGGCGGGCTGCTGTTGCGCTTTGCCGGGCCGCAGGTGGCGGCGTCCGATGTGGCGCGGATGTCGGAAGACCCGCTGATGCCCGTGCGGCTGCGCGAGGGCGGGCGGACGGTGGGCGGCGCGATGAGTTGGGGCGAGCCGAAGACATTGGCGCCCTTCCCCGAGGCATCGCCCTTCCACGGGCTGGCGGTGACGGATGAGGTGGCGGTGACGGCACAGGTTCTGGCGCAGCCGGACCCGGAACTGGCGGAGCGGACGATTGCCGCGCTGGCCGATGGCACGCCCTTGGTGACGCGCAAGCCGGTGGGGCAGGGGCAGGTTGTGCTGTTCCATGTCACGGCGAATGCGGAATGGTCGTCGCTGCCGCTGTCGGGGTTGTTCGTGCAGATGCTGGAACGGTTGGCGGTGTCCACCCGCGCGGCGGTGCCGGGGGCGGCGGAACTGGAAGGGCAGGTTTGGGTGCCTGAGGTGCTGCTGAATGCCTATGGGCAGGAGGTGGAGGCGGGCGAGGTGGCCGGGGTGGAAGGTTTGGCCTTGGCCGGGGCGATGGCCGAGGGGCCGGGGGCGGCGCTGCCGCCGGGGCTCTATGCCGGGGCGGAGCGGCGCGTGGCGCTGAATGCGGTGTCGGCGGAGACGGAATTGGCGGCGGCGGTCTGGCCTGTGGGCACCCCGGTCGAGGGGATGGATGTGGTGCCGGAGCAGGCGCTGAAGGGCTGGTTCCTGTCGGCGGCGCTGGTGGCGCTGATGGTGGATGTTCTGGCGTCGCTGTGGCTGTCGGGACGGTTGAGCGGGATGGTGCGGGCGGCGGCGGTGGTGCTGGCGCTGATGCTGGTGGTCCTACCGGGCGGGGCGCGGGCGCAGGAGGCTGCGCCCGATCCGGGCGAGGAGGCGCTGGCGCTGGAGGCGACGACGGCGGTGGTGCTGGGCCATGTGCTGACGGGCGATGCGCGGGTGGATGAGGTGGCCGAGGCGGGGCTGCGGGGTCTGGGCGAGCGGCTATGGGAGCGGACGTCGATCGAACCCGATGCGCCCATCGGAGTGGATATCGAGCGGGACGAGTTGGCCTTTTTCCCCTTCCTTTACTGGCCTGTGACGGTGGGGCAGCAACTGCCGTCGGGGAACGCCTACCGCAAGCTGAACGATTATCTGCGGACGGGGGGGATGATCCTGTTCGACACGCGTGACAGCGATGTGGCGCGGGCCGGGGGTGCGACGCCGGAGGGGCAGCATCTGCAGCGGATCGCGGCGGGGCTGAACATTCCGCCGTTGGAACCTGTGCCGCAGGACCATGTGCTGACGCGGACCTTCTATCTTTTGCAGGATTTTCCGGGCCGTCACGGCGGCGCACCTGTCTGGGTGGAAGCCGCGCCGCCGGATGCGGAGCAGGTGGAGGGGATGCCCTTCCGCAACCTGAATGACGGGGTGACGCCGGTGGTGATCGGTGGGAATGACTGGGCGGCGGCTTGGGCGGTGGATGAGATGGGCGTGCCGATGTTTCCGGTGGGCCGTGGTTTCGCGGGCGAACGGCAGCGCGAAATGGCGAACCGTTTCGGGATCAACCTGATCATGCATGTGCTGACCGGGAACTATAAGTCGGATCAGGTGCATGTGCCCGCGCTGCTGGAAAGGCTTGGGCAATGACGGCGAGCGTGATCCTGTCGCCGCTGGTGCCGTGGCCCGTGCTGTGGGGGTTGGCGGCTTTTGCAGTGGTGCTGCTGGCGCTGGCGGTATGGCGGGGGCTTTCGGGGTGGTGGCTGCGGGGGTTGACGGCGGCGGTCGTGCTGGCCGCCATCGCCAACCCGTCCCTGCAGGAGGAGGAGCGCGCGCCCTTGTCCGACATCCTGTTGGTGGTGGTGGATGAGAGCGCGAGCCAAGGTTTGGCCGACCGTGCCGCGCAGGTGGAAGAGGCCATCGCGGGGCTGGAGGACGAGGTGGCGGGGCGGCCCAACACCGAGTTGCGCATCCGGCGCTTTGCCGATGGGGCGGAGGATGCCGGATCGCTGGCCATGACGGCCTTGGCGGAACTTCTGTCGGAAGAGCCGAGGGCGCGGGTGGCCGGGGCGGTGGTGATCACCGACGGGCAGGTGCATGATGTGGCCCTTGCGCCGGACATGCCTGCGCCGCTGCATGTGCTGCTGACAGGGCAAGAGACGGATTGGGACCGCCGTCTGGTGGTGAAGAACGCGCCCGCCTTCGCCATTCTGGACGAAGAGGTGATGCTGACCCTGCGGATCGAGGATCAGGGGGCCGCGCCGGGAACGGCAGAGGTGGACCTGACGATCACCGTGGATGATGGGGAGCCGCAGACCTATCGGGTGCCGGTGGGGCAGGATCTGGACCTGCCCGTGGTGCTGCCGCATGGCGGGATGAACGTGCTGCAATTCTCTACTCCCGCAGCGGAGGGGGAGTTGACGGATCGCAACAACGCCGCCGTGGTGCAGATCAACGGGGTGCGGGATCGGCTGCGCGTTCTGCTGGTGTCGGGCGAGCCGCATGCCGGGGAACGGGTCTGGCGCAACCTGCTGAAGTCGGATGCGTCGGTGGACCTTGTCCATTTCACCATTCTGCGGCCGCCGGAGAAGCAGGACGGGATTCCGGTGACGGAACTGTCGCTGATCGCCTTTCCGACGCGGGAGTTGTTCATCGAGAAGATCGAGGAATTCGATCTGATCATCTTCGACCGCTATCGGATGCGGGGCATCCTGCCGATGTCCTATCTGGAGAATGTCGCGCAATACGTGCGCAATGGCGGGACGGTGCTGGTGGCGGCGGGGCCGGAGTTTGGGGCGGTGGATTCGCTGTGGCGGTCGCCCTTGGCCGAGGTGCTGCCTGTGGAACCCACGGCGCGGGTGGTGGAGGAGGGGTTCCAGCCCGCACTGACCGATCTGGGGCGGCGGCATCCGGTGACGGAGGGGCTTGATGCGCTGGCGCCGGAAGGTGGCTGGGGGCGCTGGTTCCGGCTGGTGGATGTGGTGCCGCGCGCGGGGCAGGTGGTGATGTCGGGGCCTGGCGACCGGCCTTTGCTGGTGCTGAACAGGGTGGAGGAGGGAAGGGTCGCGGTCCTTGCCTCAGACCACATGTGGCTGTGGGGGCGGGGCTATGAGGGCGGCGGGCCGCAGTTGGAGCTGCTGCGGCGGCTGGCGCATTGGATGCTGAAGGAGCCGGAGCTTGAGGAAGAGGCGCTGAAGGCCACGGCGCAGGGGCAGGCTCTGACGATCACGCGGCGGTCGATTGCCGAGGAACCGCCGGGGGATGTGACGATCACCGGGCCGGACGGGGCGCAGGTGGTGCTGCCGATGCCCGAGGTTGGGCCGGGGCGGTTTGCGCTGGAATGGCAGGCGCCTGCCGTGGGGCTGTATCGGCTGGAGCAGGGGGACCTGACGCGTGTGGTGGCGGTGGGACCGTCGGCGCCGCGCGAATTCGTGGAGACGATCGCGACGGGTGCTGTGCTGGAACCGGTGGTGACGCCGACGAATGGCGGCATCCTTCGGCTGGAGGAGGGCGTGCCGGACCTGCGCGAGGTGCGCGAGGGACGGCCTGCCGCTGGGCGGGGCTGGATCGGGATGACGCCGCGCGGGGCCTATGTCACCGAAGATGTGCGGGTGGCGCCGGTGCTGCCGGGCTGGGTCTGGCTTTTGCTGGTGGCGGGGCTGGCGGTGGCGGCTTGGCTGGTGGAGGGGCGGCGCGTGGGCCGGAAGCCTGCCGCCGCAGCCTAGCGGCGCAGCATGACGTCGCGGGATTGCGAGACGAATTCGCGGCGCAGCAGGACGGTGGTGGCGGCAACGGCCGCGAGGAGGAGGCCCCATGGCCCGAAGAACCAGCCGAGCGAGGCGAGGGCGAAGTAGATCGCCCGCAGCCCTTTGTTGAAGTTGCGCGCGGCGGTGATGTTGATGTCGGCGGCCTGCGCGGCGCGGGGATAGGCCTGCGGATCGGTGATGTCGTTGGGCACGGCCGCCATCAGCACGGCGCAATAGGCGAAGAGCCGATGCGACCAGACGAATTTCAGTAGCGCATTGGCAAGGAAGGCGAGGGAGAGGATCATCTTCACCTCGACCTGAACGCTAGTGGCCTCGATGGTCAGGTCCTGCGCGATGCCGCGCAGCTGATCGGAATTGCCGATGATCGCCACGCCGCCGCCGATGGCGATCATGCAGGCCGAGGCGAAGAAGGCGGTCCCCTGACGGAGCGAATCGATGAGCGTCGCGTCGAAGATGCGCGGCTGGCGGGTGACGAACTGGCGCATCCAGTCGTGCCGATACTCCTGCATGATGAGGCTGACTGAGGGGCGGCTTGCGGGCGGGTGTTCGATCAGCCAGCCGGACCCTGCCCAGAGCAGCAGCACCGCCAGCACGGCGAGCAGGTCGGGGGTGCCGAGCGCACCGAGATGGGTCATCATGTCCATGGCTGATCGTTACCACGACAGGACGGGTTGTCAGTGGGATAAATTGGTTATATCTTTTTACCAATTCATGGTGGTGGCTCGGCAAAGGAGATGCGCGATGGAAATGCCTGTTCCCGATCCGGCCATCCTTGCCAAACGGGCGCGGATATTGGAGCGGCTGGCGGCGGTGCTGCCTGCGGATGCGCTGATTTCCGATCCGGCGGAAACGCGGGCCTATGAATGCGATGCGCTGACGGCCTATCGCTGTTTGCCCATGGCCGTGGTGCTGCCGCGTACGACGGAGGAGGTGGCGGCGGTGATGCGGGAATGCCATGCGCTGGGCGTGAAGGTGATCCCACGGGGCGCGGGCACGTCTTTGGCGGGCGGGTCGCTGCCCACGCCGGATGCGGTGGTGATCGGCGTCGCGCGGATGAATGCGGTGATCGAGACGGATTATGCCAACCGCTTCATCCGGGTGCAGGCGGGGCGGACGAACCTTTCCGTGACGGGCGCGGTGGAGGCGGAGGGGTTCTTCTATGCGCCCGACCCGTCGAGCCAGTTGGCCTGCGCGATTGCCGGGAATATCGGGATGAATTCCGGCGGCGCGCATTGCCTGAAATACGGGGTGACGACGAACAACCTTTTGGGGGTGACGCTGGTCACCATGACGGGCGATGTGGTGCAGATCGGCGGGCCCTTCATGGATGCACCGGGCCTTGACCTGCTGGGGGTCATCTGCGGGTCAGAGGGGCAGTTGGGCGTGGTGACGGAGGCGTGGCTGCGCATCCTGCCGAAGCCTGAGGGAGCGCGGCCTGTGCTGATGGGGTTCGCCTCGAACGAGGTGGCGGGGGCCTGTGTATCCGACATCATCAAGGGCGGGCTGCTGCCGGTGGCCATCGAATTCATGGACCGCCCCTGCATCGAGGCGACCGAGGCCTTTGCCAAGGCGGGATACCCGGATTGCGAGGCGCTGCTGATCGTCGAGGTAGAGGGAAGCCCTGCCGAGATCGACGAGCAATTGGCGCGAATCAAGGCGATTGCCGCGCGGCATGACCCCGTGGCCTATCGCGAGGCCGAGACGGAGGATCAGGCCAAGCGCATCTGGCTGGGCCGGAAGTCGGCCTTCGGGGCGATGGGGCAGATGGGGGATTACATCTGTCTGGACGGGACGATCCCGGTGTCGTCGCTGGCTTTCGTGCTGCGCCGGATCGCGGAATTGTCGGATCAGTATGGGTTGCGGGTGGCGAATGTCTTTCATGCGGGGGATGGGAACATGCATCCGCTGATCATCTTCAACGCCAATCAGCCCGGTGATCTGGACCGGGCCGAGGCTTTGGGCGCGGATATCCTGAAGCTGTGCGTCGAGGTGGGCGGCTGCCTGACGGGCGAGCATGGCGTCGGGGTCGAAAAGCGCGACCTGATGTCGGTGCAATTCTCGGACACGGATATGGAGGCGCAGTTGCGGGTGAAGGATGTCTTCGATCCGGGCTGGCTGCTGAATCCGGCGAAGGTGTTTCCGCTTTATGTGACGGCCAGCCGTCGCGCGGCCTGAGGCTGCGGGTCCGGGGGTTTCACACCCCCGTCTGCCATCGGCCCTTGAACCGGTGGCGGGCGCGATGGCAGACCCCGTGGAGTGTATTCGCCAAGATGAAGGGCGCTGCGAGCGTGCGGCGCAGGGGACGCGGGATGATGAGACCGGGGAGTGAGGCAGAACTGGCCGAGATGGTGCGCGGGGCGGGTGGGCCTTTCGTCATCCGGGGCGGTGGGACGCGGGGGATCGGGGTGACCGGTCCGGGCGCGGTGCTGGAGACGGGCGGGTTGTCGGGGATCGCGCTGTATGAACCCGGCGCGCTGACGCTGGTCGTGGGCGCGGGGACGCCTGTGGCGGAGGTGGAGCGGGTGCTGGCGGCGGAAGGGCAGCGCCTGCCCTTTGAGCCGCCGGACATGCGGGGCCTTCTGGGGCGGGCGGGCGACAGCACGATCGGCGGCGTGGTGGCCGCCAATGCGAGCGGGCCGCGCCGGGTGCAGGCGGGGGCCTGCCGGGACAGTCTGATCGGGGTGCGGTTCGTGGATGGGACCGGGACGGTGATCCGCAATGGCGGGCGCGTAATGAAGAATGTGACGGGGATCGACCTTGTGAAGCTGATGGCGGGGTCGCATGGCACGCTGGGGGTGATCACGGAGGTGGCGTTCAAGCTTTTGCCCGCGCCGGAGGTGCAAGCGACGCTCTGCGTGGCGGGGCTGGAGGGTGCTGGGGCTGTCGCCGCGATGGCGGCGGCGCTGGGGTCGCCCTTCGACGTCACGGGCGCGGCGCATGTGCCGGGGCGCGGGACATTCCTGCGGCTTGAAGGTTTTGAGACATCGGTCCGCTATCGGGCGAAGGAGTTGGCGCGGGTGCTGGGACGGTTCGGATCGGTGGCCGAGGTGGGCGGTGATGTCTGGACGCAGGTGCGGGATGTGGCGCCCTTTCACGGGGTGGAAGGGGATGTCTGGCGGCTGTCGGTGACGCCGTCCGAGGCGCCTGCGCTGGTGGCGAAGGCCGGGGCGGAGGCGGCGGTCTATGATTGGGGAGGGGGCCTGGTCTGGCTGCGGATGGCGGTGGGGGTGGACCTGCGGGCGCGGCTTGGGGCGTTTCAGGGCCATGTGACGCGGGTGCGGGGCGAGGGGCCGGCGCCCGCCTTCCAGCCGGAGCCGGCGGCGGTGGCGGCACTGAGCGCAGGGCTGCGGGCGAAGTTTGATCCACGCGGGGTGTTCAACCCCGGCCTGATGCGGGCGGCGTGAGATGGCGCTGATCTTCTTCATCTATCCGCTGGCGATCTATGTCTCGCTTTGTCTTTTGCCTCGGGCGCGGGCAAGGCTGGGGATCGGGCTGGCAGCTGCGGCGCTGGCCCTTGTCTGGGTGACGAATGGCGGGGCTGCGGACGAGGGCTTTGCGCGGCTTCTGGTGATGATCGGGGCGGTGCCCGTGGCGCTGGCCGCGCTGGCGCAGGGGCTGCGGCGGATGATCCCCGAAGGCGCGGCGGGCTGGGTCTGGCCTGCGCTGGTGGTAGGGCTGGCGCTGTCGGCGCTGGCGGTTTTCCTGATGCTGCTGTGAGGGGATGCGATGCAGACGTTTTTCACCGATGAGCAGCTCAAGGTGCCGGCGCTGGCGCGGTCGAACCAGATCCTGCGGTCCTGCGTGCATTGCGGGTTCTGCACGGCGACCTGTCCGACCTATCAGGTGCTGGGGGATGAGTTGGACAGCCCGCGCGGGCGCATCTACCTGATCAAGGAGATGCTGGAGAGCGGGCGGGCGGCGGACGCGCGCACGGTAAAGCATCTGGACCGCTGCCTGTCCTGCCTGTCTTGTATGACGACCTGCCCGTCGGGGGTGCATTATATGCATCTGATCGACCATGCCCGGGCGCATGTGGAGGCGACCTACAAGCGGCCTTTCACCGACCGGGCGCTGCGCTTCGTTCTGGCGAAGGTTTTGCCCTATCCGATGCGGTTCCGGCTGGCGATCCTGCTGGCCAAGGCGGGGCGGCCCTTCGCGCGGCTGATCCCCGATGCGCGGGTGCAGGCGATGCTGGACATGGTGCCGAAGCATGTGCCGCCGGTTTCGCGCAATGACGATCCGCAGAGCTTTGCCCCCATGGGCGCACGGAAGATGCGGGTGGCGCTGATGACAGGCTGCGCGCAGAAGGCGCTGAACACCGATATCAATGATGCCACGATCCGGCTGCTGCGGCGGTTGGGCTGCGAGGTGGTGGTGCCCAAGGGCATGGGCTGCTGCGGGGCGTTGACGCATCACATGGGCCGTGAGGCCGAGGCGCATGGCTTCGCCGCTGCCAATATCCACGCCTTTATGGACGAGGTGCGGGGCGAGGGGCTGGACGCGATCGTCATCAATACGAGCGGTTGCGGGACGACGGTGAAGGATTACGGGCATATGTTCCGGACCGAAAGCTTGGCGGAAGAGGCGAAGGTGGTGGCGGGGCTGGCCTGCGACATCTCGGAACTGCTGGTGCGGATCGGGGTGCCGGAGGGGGCGTCGAAGGGGCTGCGCGTGGCCTATCACGCGGCCTGCTCGCTGCAGCATGGGCAGCAGGTGAAGAGCGCGCCGAAGGACCTGTTGAAACGGGCGGGGTTTGAGGTGGTGGAACCGGCGGACAGTCATCTCTGCTGCGGGTCGGCGGGGACCTATAACCTGCTGCAGCCCGAGATTTCCAAGGAGTTGAAGGCGCGCAAGGTGCGGACGCTGGAGGCGAAGGCACCGGATGTGATCGCGGCAGGGAACATCGGCTGCATGATGCAGATCGGGTCGGGGACGGCGGTGCCGGTGGTGCATACGGTGGAACTGCTAGACTGGGCGACGGGGGGCCCGAAGCCCAAGGGTCTTGTGTAGGATGGGCAGTATTGCCCATCCTACGGGGATGGACGCAGCGCCCGGACGGTGCCAAACTTCCGCCGGAATGGCAGGCTAGGCCGGACTGTGCCTGCCGGAACGGATGACCCCATGCGCCTTGCCGCCTTGATCCTGTTGCTGACCGCTGCGCCCGCGCTGGCGGATGGGGCTGCGATGCGGTCGCTGCAGACGGGGGACGAAGGCAAGGGATGGGAGGCGGTTGGGCGGATCGAACTGGGGGACCGGGGCTTCTGCACCGGGGCGCTGATCGCGGATGATCTGGTCCTGACGGCGGCGCATTGCCTGTTTGACAAGGTGACGGGCGCGCGGATCGCGGATGCGGATATGCGGTTTCTGGCCGGGTGGCGCAATGGGCGGGCCGAGGCCTATCGCAAGGTGGCGCGGGCGGTGGCGCATCCCGATTATGTGCTGACCGAGGAAGAAGACCTGACGCGGGTGGGGATGGACCTTGCGCTTTTGCGGCTGGATCAGCCGATCCGGCTGCCGCAGGTGACGCCCTTCGCCACCGATTGGACCCCGCGCAAGGGCGAGGAGGTGGGGATCGTGTCCTATGCCAAGGACCGGTCCGAGGCGCCCTCGCTGCAGGAGGTGTGCGAGATCATGGCGCAGCGGAGCGACCTGATGGTGCTTGCCTGCGCGGTGGATTTCGGCGCATCGGGCGCGCCTGTCTTTGCGCTGCGCGACGGCGAGATGCGGATCGTGTCGGTGGTGTCGGCCAAGGCCGAGGTGGATGGATCGCCCGTCGCGCTGGCCGTGCCGTTGATGGAGCCGCTGGCCACGCTGCAGGCGGCGATGGCGGAGGATGCGCCGCGCAAGGCCCCCGGCGTGCGGGTGCTGTCGGGATCGGGCGGCGGGGCGAAGTTCATCAAGGTCGCGCCCTAGGGGGCGGCTGGCCGGATTGTCGCAGGGCTTGAAAAGCCCGGAGGGTTTTCCCAAATCGGGGGTGTACCGGATGCCCATGCGGGGCCGGTGCATCACCGCCCGTCCATGATGGAGGGCAGCCACATAGCATCGCTCGATGGAGGATGACCCTTATGCGAACCCTTGATTTCGCACCGCTTTACCGTGCCACTGTCGGTTTCGACCGGATCGCCGATCTGATGGATCGCGTGTTGACCAATGACGTCGCGCAGCCGACCTATCCGCCCTACAACATCGAGAAGACGGCGGAGGACGCCTATCGCATCTCGATCGCCGTGGCGGGTTTCGCGCCCGAGGAATTGGGCGTCGAGGTGAAGGATGGCACGCTGCTGGTGACCGCGCGCAAGGCGCCGGAGACGACGGAGAAGACCTATCTGCATCGTGGCATCGCCACGCGCGCTTTTGAACGCCGCTTTGCGCTGGCCGATCATGTGCGCGTGTCGGGTGCGGTGCATGAGCATGGCATGCTGCATATCGATCTGGTCCGCGAGACGCCGGAGGCGTTGAAGCCGCGCCGGATCGAGATTTCTGGTTCGGCCCGCGTCTCTGCCCCGGTTCTGGAAGGGACGGCCGCGACGGCCAGCTGATCCGCACGCCCCTGTCGGATCAGTCTCTGGGGCGCCCCGTCGGGGCGCCCCTTCTTCGTTCAAGCGATGAGATTGCCGCGCCGGGTGTCGGCGGCCGGGGCGCGGTTGGTCATCGCGGGCTGGCCGCGACACTTCCGTAACTCTGCCGCCATTTCGCCCGCTTCGCCTGTGATCCTTGCAACCAGTGCTGTGATGCGTGACGGTCGAGGAAGCGGATGCGTGGTTTTTTGGTTTTGCTTGCCCTTCTGGCCCAACCGGCCCTTGCCGGGGACGGCAATCTGCGCCCACTTGAGACTGGCGTCGTTGCAGGCCGATGGGCGGCGGTCGGGCGCATCGACCTTGGGTCGAACGGATTTTGCTCGGGCACGCTGATCGCGCCGGATGTGGTGCTGACGGCGGCGCATTGCCTTTACGACAAGGCGACGGGAGAGCCGTACCGCCCTTCGGATCTGACCTTTCTGGCCGGATGGCGCGATGGCCGGGCAGAGGCCACTCGTGCCGGCGCGATGGTTCTGGCCCATCCCGACTATCGCCCCGATCCGGATCGGGATGGCGAGGTGCCGATCATTGAGTCGAGCAATGACCTTGGCCTGATCAAGCTGGCGGAGCCGATCCTGCTGCCCTCGATCACGCCTGCGGCGACTGGTTCCTTTCCGCGGGGCGGCGACCGGGTCGAGATCGTGTCCTATGCGAGGGACCGATCGGAGGCGGCCTCTATGCAGGATGCCTGTTCGGTGCTGGTCACCGAGGGCCGCATCGCCGTGCTGGATTGCCAGTCGGATTTCGGCGCATCCGGTGCGCCGGTGTTCCG
>JACVZW010000003.1 GCA_014654775.1 Paracoccaceae bacterium
ATGATGCTCCATCCTACTCAAGAGTTGGAGCCTCCGGCAAACCCGGAGCGGTTCACACCAAATCCCTGATGATGTCCAAGGAAGAGGTCAAGCGGGAGTATAAGGAAAGCGAAGGCGATCCCCTTGTGAAAGGACACCGCAAGCAGGTCGCGATGGAACTGGTGATGAGCGATGGCCCAGCACAGGCCAAGAAGGCCAGTGCCCTTGTCGTCAACCCCACCCACCTTGCCGTGGCGCTTCTCTACAAGCCGGGCGAGATGCCGCTGCCCATCGTTTCGGCCAAGGGGGCAGGCACTTACGCGGTCGACATGCGCGCAGAAGCGGAACGCGCGGGTGTGCCGATCTTCCACAACATTCCCCTTGCCAGACAGCTTTTCGCCGATGCCGAAATCAATGACTTCATCCCAGAAGATGTTTTCGATGCCGTGGCGGAAATCCTGGCTTGGGTCGCACGAAACGAAGCGCAACTGTACCAAGGCCCCTTGCCGCATGGCGATCTTGACATGCTGCGCGGCGACCACCGCCCAAGCAGTGCCTAGGCGTTCCGCCCCCGCCCCTAGCGCAGCACTTGCGTGGCGGCCCAGACCAGCGACATCAGGATGGGCTGGTGGATCAGATAGATGGCCAGCGAATGCCGCCCCGGCCATGCCAGCCGCTGCAGCAGAGGCCCCGGTTGCCAGCGCGCCAGCCGCGCCCAGAGCCCTGCCCGCGCCATCAGACGCGCCACCGCCATCCCCGCCAGAAAGGCCGCCAGCCACGGGAAGACGGGGACGAAATCCACCGACAAGGGCATCCGCGTGCCCAAGCCGGTCCAGACCAGCCAGATCGGGTTGAACATCTCAAAGCCCAGCGTCCGATCCGCCACCACCACAGCCACAGCGAGCACGGCCAGCACCTGCCAGCGCAACCCGATCACGGCCATGCCAAGAAGGCTTGCCACGGCGATGGAATGCAGGATGCCGAAGAAGATGAAGGCTTGCGGAAAGGCCGCCAGCGTCACCCCTGTGACGACCATCGCCGCCCCCGCCACGCGCAGGAAGCGCCGCCGAAACGCCCCCCAGCGCCGCCCCTCGCCATGGGCAAGGACCAGACTCACCCCCGCAAGGAAGAGGAAACTCCCCGCCACGAGGCGGGCGAAGACGGCCCAACCTCCCGTAACGGTTGTTGCGGGGGCGATATGGCCGAAAAGTTCCAGATCGAAGGTGAAATGGAAGATGACCATCCCCAGAAGGGCAAGGCTGCGGGCCAGATCGACGGCGATCAGACGATGGCCTTTGCTTTCGTTCAAGATTCGCCCCCGCTGCGCGCCACTGCCCCCGTTTTTGGGGGCTTTCCTGACGGATCACAAGCGTCACACCCTGCCGGCGCTCGACCCTCCGCGACCTTTCGCGGATTGACTTCGCGCCGTTGCTGTGCGCCCATCATGACAGGGAACCGGGACGAGGCGTCAACCTCGCCATACAGATGTCAGCCGAATACGACGATCCGAACGCCATCTCTGCTATTGCTGAAACCCTGGCCGGTGGGCGACAGGGATTGGTCAATCGCGAACATGTGACAGAGCTGGCCGCCGAGGTCTTGCGCCAGGTGGCGCGACGTGCTGTCGACCTGCGCCGGGCCAAGGATCAACTGGCCGTTCTGTCCACTGCCATCGCGCTGACCCAAGGCAGCGCGGAAGAGGCAACGGCCGCGCTCGAATCCCTCGACGATCCGTTGAACGGGCTGGACTGGTTCCTTGCCGAACGGCTGGGACCGATCGCAAAGGAGATCGGGGTTCTGTGGAACACCGACAAGATTTCCTTCCTCGAAGCCACGGTGGGGGCATCGCGCATCTATTCCTACCTGCGCTACCGCCGCCGCCCGCCACTGATGCCCGATCGTAGCGTGCGCAAGTCGGCGACCTTCGCGCTTGTGCCGGGGGACATGCATACGCTGGGCATCTCGGCTGCGACCGATGTGTTCCGCGCGCGCGGTTGGGACATCACGCTGCTCATCGGGCAAAGCCATGACGAGCTGAACGCGCATTTCGAGGCGTCGGAAGACCTTCTCTTCGGCTTTTCCGCCGGGTCGGACCATTCGCTGGCGGCACTGGGGCGGCTGGTCGTCGCGCTGACCGTGGCGCGACCTGCGGCGCATGTCCTTGTCTCGGGTCAGATCGCGGCCGAGCCGGGGGCGATCCTCGCCCTGCCCGGCGTCGATTTCTGCGAAACCGATATGGAAGCCGCCTGCCGCTGGTTCGAGGCGCAAGTGCTTGCCTATCCCGGCTGATCCGGCTGCGCGGAAAGCCGCCGCAAGCTCAGCGGCATCCTGCCTTACACCCCAAGTTTAGCGGACCTCTGCCGCGCCCGTCTACCGCCGGGCCGATGGCCTGATGGCGCACGGCGATGCTGTGCTGGCCCCTGCCGCCCGTTTCAAGGCGGCCTTCCAGCATAGAAAAGGACCGCCCATGCGTCTGCTGACCGTTCTACTGATGATCCTGCCCCTGGCCGCCCTGCCCGATCTGGCCGAGGCGAAAAGCGGGCGCGACAAGGCCAAGCCTGCCACCACCACCACAGCGCCCAAACCCGCGCCGACCGCGACGCCCGCCAAGCCGCGCAAGCCGCTTTATTCCGGGGCGGATTTCGACCAGACGCTGGGCCTTGGGAACTATTTCAATCCCTGAACCGCACCGCCGCCCCCGCCGCCCTGACGATTGGACAGTCGTCGGGGCGACACGCCATAGCGCTGACGGAACGCCTTGGTGAAGGTATTGGTCGCGTTGAAGCCGCAGCCATAGGCGACTTCGGCCACCGGGAGGTCCGTCTCCGTCAACAGCGCGCGGGCGCGTTCAAGGCGCAGGCCGTTCAGGTATTGCTTAGGCGACATGCCGACATAGCGCTGGAACAGCCGTTCCACCTGTCGGCGCGACACGCCCATTGCGGCGGACACCGCTTCGATATCGACGCCTTGTTCCAGATTCTCCTCAAACTTGCGGATCACCTCGACCAGCACAGGGTTGCGGATGCCCAGCGTGGTAGAGAGCGACATGCGCTGGCGCAGATCGGCGGGGCGCTGCTGTCCGTGCAGGCACATCTTCAGCACGGCGTCTGCCAGACGGTCGCCATAGTTCTTGGCCACGATCTCGATGAACAAGTCCGTCGCCGCCGCCCCTCCGGCGCAGGTCAGGATGCGCCCATCGATGCAGTAAAGCTGTTCCAAGGGCCGCAGATGGCCGAAGGTTTCCGTGAAGGGTGGCAGGTTCTCCCAATGCAGGGTGAAGCGGCGGCCTTCCAATATCCCCGCCTTGGCCAAGGCATAGGCCCCGGTGCAAAGGCCCCCCACCGTGCGCCCCGTCCGCCATTGCTGGCGCAGCCAGTCGGCCACCTTGCGGCTGGCGGATTTCTCGGGCTCTACCCCCGCGCAGACAAAGACCATCGCCTTCGGCTTTGTCTCGCCCAAGGGGCCGTCGACCTGCAGTTTCACCCCGTTGGAGCAGGCCACCGGCGCGCCGGTTTCGGACAGCACCTCCCATTCGAAGAGCATCTGCCCTGCCAGCTGATTGGCGATGCGCAGGGGTTCGATGGCTGAGGAAAAGGCGATGAGCGAGAAGTCGGGCAGCAGGACGAAGGTCATCTGCACCGGCTCGGCCACCTGTGGCACCGCCACATGCGCCACGCCCTTGGGAACGAAATTCGCTGTCATGCCCCGCTCCATCCTGTCGTCATCCGGTCACGCCGCCATGTCGCGGGCCGCGAAGGCCCAGTCGCGGAAGGCTGCCGCCGCGCGCGCCTGCGCGCCCTGCGCCCCAGGCCCGGCGACAAGGTGATAGCCATGGTCCTCCAGCACCGACAGTGCCGAAAGCTGCACCAGACGCCCCGCCGCCAGATCGTCACGGATCATGGCCAGCGGGCAAAGCGCCACCCCCTGCCCTGCCAGCGTGGCGGCACGCAGCAGGTTGAAGTCCTCAAACACCGGCGCGGCGGGTTGCAGCGGCAGGGGCACGCCCATCCGCCGGAACCACGCCGACCAGCCGCCATGATCGGTGTCATGCAAAAGGCCAAGCGAAAGGTATTCCGACGCCCGCTCTGGCAACCGCCCGCCCTGCAGGATGGCCGGGCTGCAGACCGGCACGCTTGCCCCCGGCAGGAACGGCTCCGCCAGCCCTTCGGCAAAGTCGGGCCGCCCCTTCGCAAAGACGAAGGCAAGGTGGACATCGCGGAAATCGATATCCCTTCCGTGCATGGCATAGACCACCCTTATCTCCACCTCCGGATGCGCCGCCCGGAACCCGGCCAGCCGCGGGATCAGCCAGCAGACCGCGACCGACGGGATGGCGGCGATGACCAAAGGCCCCGCCTTCATGCCCGCCTTCGCGCGCCCGCAGGCGGCCTCCATCTCGGCCAGCGACAAGCTTACGGCCCGCGCCAGTTCCGCCCCATGGGGCAGAAGGCGCGGCCGTCCCCCGTCGCGGTCGAAAATCGGACCGCCCAGCCAATCCTCCAGATGCCGGATCTGGTGACTGACCGCTGACTGCGTGACGAAAAGTAATTCCGCCGCTGCCTTGAAAGACCCTGTCTTGACCACCGCATCCAAGGCCCGCAAAGCGTTCAACGGAATCTGCATGACGCGCGCCCCAAGGACAAATGAGATTTTCTCATCCATCGCATGAGAAAGCCTCTTTTGACAACCGCCCCCGCGAGGCAGAGGTTCCGCCGCAAACATCCCGCGACGGAGGCCGGACATGGAACGCGAAAGACTGCAGAATTACGTGGGCAATGGCGACCGCCCCACCCCCACCTTCTCGGACGCCGAGATGCAGCGGCGGCTGGACGCGATCCGCAAGGTCATGGCCGACAAGGGCATCGATGCGGCGCTCTTCACCTCGTATCACAACATCAACTACTACTCCGACTTCATGTTCTGCCAGTTCGGGCGGCGCTACGGCCTGCTGGTGGATCACACAATCTCCACCTCCATCACGGCGGGGATTGATGGCGGCCAGCCGTGGCGGCGCACCTTCGGCGGGCGCAACGTCACCTATACCGACTGGCAAAAGGACAATTACTTCCATGCCATCCGGCAATTGACGGGCGGGGTAAAGCGGCTGGGGATCGAATACGACCACATCACCATCGACACGCTGGCCCTGCTGAAGTCCGAATTCCCGCAGATGGAATTCGTCGACATCGCCGCGCCCGCCATGCGCCTGCGGATGATCAAGTCGGGCGAAGAGATTGCCCATATCGAAAAGATGACCCGCATCGCCGATATCGGCGGCGCGGCCTGCGTCGAGGCCACGCAGGTGGGCGTACCCGAGCACGAGGTCGCACTGCATTCCACCGCCACCATGGTGCGCGAGATCGCCCGCATCTGGCCGGAGGGGGAGCTTCTGGACACCTGGACCTGGTTCCAGTCGGGGATCAACACCGATGGCGCGCACAACCCCGTCACCTCGCGCAAGATCGAACGGGGGGATATCCTATCGCTCAACTGCTTCCCGATGGTGGCGGGCTATTACGTGGCGCTGGAACGTACGCTCTTCGCCGAAACCGCAACGGACGAACACATCCGTCTGTGGGAATTCAACTGCAAGGTCCATGATCGCGGCAAAGAACTGCTGGTACCCGGCAACAAGTGCAGCGACATCGCCAAGGAACTGAACGCGATGTATGCCGAGGCGGGTCTTCTGCAGTACCGCTCCTTCGGCTATGGCCACAGCTTCGGCGTGCTCTGCCACTATTACGGCCGCGAAGCGGGGCTCGAGCTGCGCGAGGATTGCGACACCGTCCTCGAACCCGGCATGGTCATCTCGATGGAGCCGATGATCACCATCCCGAACCACCTGCCGGGTGCGGGCGGATACCGCGAGCATGACATCCTCGTCATCACCGACGACAACAACAAGGGCAACCGCAACATCACGGGTTTCCCCTATGGCCCCGACCACCTGATCGTCGGCAAGCGCGGCGCGAAGGCGGCGGAGTGACGGGTAGGACCAACTGATGCTGGAAGGCCGTCCCAAGGGGCGGCCTTTCTTCACGACTGGTGAGGAAATGGTGCCCCCAGAGGGGCTCGAACCCCCGACCCCCTGATTACAAATCAGGTGCTCTACCAGCTGAGCTATAGAGGCACACCGTGGGTGGAAATAGCCCCTTTCCGGTCTGCGTGCAAGGCGGGGTCAGGCGCGGTTGGTGCGGGCAAGGGCCGCAACGGCGGCGAGGCCCACCGCCATCACCACCAGTGCGGCGGGGGCGGCCTCGCCCAGCCGCTCGAGGCTGGCCAGTTCATAGACCCGCGTCGCCAGCGTGTTGAAGTTGAAAGGCCGCAACAGCAGCGTGGCGGGCAGTTCCTTCACGCAATCGACGAAAACGACCAGCAGCGCCGTGGCCACCGACCCGCGCATGAGCGGCAGGTAGACCGCCCCCAGCGTGCCGCCCGCGCTGCGCCCCAAAGACCGCGCTGCCATCGGCAGGTTGGGCGAGACCCGCCCAAAGGCCGCATCCACCGCGCCTTGCGCGATCCCGAAGAATCGCACGCCATAGGCCAGCACGATCGCCCCCGCCGTCCCCGTCATGATCAAACCCGGATCCCAACCGGTCAGCGCGAGCACCCCATCCGCCACCCGGTTGTCCAGTGCGGCCAGTGGCACCAGCAGCCCCACCGCCAGCACCGCCCCCGGCGCGGCATAGCCCAGCGTCGTGAGTGGCAGCACCACCCGCGCCACGCCACGCCCCGCCATCCGCACCGCATAGACCAGAAACAGCGCCGCCCCGACGGTGAGGATCGCTGCCAGCCCGCCCACCAGCAGCGTGTTCCCCAGCGCATCGAGCAGGCCCGGCGCGATCCAGACCTCGGGATTGGCCAGCGAATGATCGAGCATCACCGCCACGGGCAGCCCGAACCCCAGCGCGAAAGGCAGCAGGCAAAGCGCGAAGGCAATCCATCCCCGCGCGCCCGTCAGCACCGCGCGCTCCACCGGGCGCTGCGACCGCCCCATCCGGTAAAAGCGCGCGTTGCGCCGTCCCGTGCGTTCCAGCGCCACCAGCAGGAAGATCAGCATCAGGATCACGCCCGCGATCTGCGCCGCCCCGCCCGCGTTGTTGCCATTCAGCCAAGTGGAGAAGACCCCCGTCGTCAGGGTCTGGATGCCGAAATAGCTGACCGTGCCGTAATCCGCGACCGTCTCCATCAGCGCCAACGCCACGCCCGTCGCGATGGCGGGCCGCGCCAAGGGCAGCCCCACCCGGAAGAACAGGCCCCACGGCCCTGCCCCCAGCGCCCGTGCCACCTCATAGCCGCAGCCCGACATCTCGCGGAAGGCCGCGCGCGCCAGCAGATAGACGTAAGGGTAAAGCGCAAAGGACAGAACAAGGATCGCCATCTCGGCCGACCGCACCTCGGGGAACCAGTAGTCGCGCGCCGTCTCCCACCCCATCGCGGCGCGCAGGGCGCCCTGCACAGGCCCGGCATATTGCAGAAAATCGACCAAGGCATAGGCCCCCACATAGGCCGGGATCGCCAGCGGAAAAAGCAGCGCATGATCCAGCCAGCGCGCGCCCGGAAAGCGGTACATCACCACCAGCCAAGCTGCCCCGGTGCCCACCACCGACGTCAGCACGCCGACCCCCAGCATCAGATACAGCGTCGTGCCGAAATAGCGTGGCAGGACGGTCGACAGCAGATGCGGCCAGATGTTCTCAGTCGGGTGCAGCGCGATCCAGAGGACCGACAGCATCGGGGCCAGAACGATGGCCGCGATCACCACCGCGCCCAGCGACCAGCCATCCAGACGGGGCAGACGCATGGGAATCCGACTGTTTTGCTTGGTCATCATGGCGCAGGCTCTAGCGGAAAGCGGTTTCCCTGTCCAGAAAAGCCCGTATAGTCGGCGTGAAAAGACGGCAGAGAGCAGTTCAGTCAAAATGCGTATTGTTTACCACCTCGGTGCCCACTGCACGGATGATGAAAGGCTTATCCGCTGCCTCTGGAAGAACCGCGAAACCCTTGGCACGCAGGGAATCGTCGTGCCCGCGCCCACGCGCTATCGCACGCTGCTGCGGGACACGGCGGTCACGCTCAAGGGTCGGGCGGCCAGCCGCGACACGCAGGCGGTCGTCCTTGACCAGATCATGGACGAGGAACGCGCCGACCGCCTGATCCTGTCATGGGAGAATTTTCTAAGCTACCCGCAATGGGTGATCCGGTCCGACCGGCTTTATCCCGCCGCCGCGGAACGCATCCGCGCCTTCACCCAGATTTTCCCGGAAATCGAGGGCGAGTTTCACCTCGCCATCCGCAATCTTGCCTCCTTCCTGCCTGCGCTGCTGGGCCGCCTGCCCGGGAAAAGCTATGACGAGGTGATGGGCGGGGCAGAGCCGCGCACGCTCAGCTGGTTCCGGCTGATCGAAGAGGTGCGCACCCTCAACCCCGATGCCAATCTGACGATCTGGTGTGATGAAGACACGCCGCTGATCTGGCCTGAGGTGCTGCAGGCTGTCTCGGGTCAGGCCCCGGGCACCGTGCTGATCGACAGCGACGATCTGCTGACCGAGATCATGTCTGCCGAAGGGCTGGACCGCATGCGCGCCTATCTGAAAAGCAACCCGCCCTCTTCGGTGATGCAGCGGCGGCGGATCGTGTCGGCCTTCCTCGACAAATTCGCGCTGAGCGAACAGGTCGACATGGAGTTGGACCTGCCCGGTTGGGATGACGACATGGTGGCCGTGCTGACTGAGAACTACCAGAACGACATCGCCCGCATCCGCGCAACGCCGGGGGTGACCTTCCTGTCGGCCTGACCCCCGGCGCGCCCTGCGTCACTGCATGCCGAGCGCCTGCTTGTACATCTCCAGCACCGCCTCTTCCTCGGCGATCTCGTCGGGCTTCCTTTTGCGCAGCGCGATGACCTTGCGCATCACCTTGGTGTCGTAGCCGCGCCCCTTCGCTTCGGCGAAGAGTTCCTTCTCTTGCTCGGCGATGTCCTTCTTTTCGGCAGCCAGTTGTTCGGCCCGTTCGATGAACTGGCGCAACTCGTCGGCGGTGACGTTATAGGCGTCGGTCGGGTCGCTCATCCTGCCCTCGTGCTTCTTGCGGAATACGGAAGCCCCTCCCTAACCCGCCTCGCCCCCCGGGTTCAAGCCACCCTCGCCCGCCTTGTCAGCGCGGGCCGCACGCGCTACCACGCGCCCGCAGGCAGGGCCGTCGGAGGCGCGGGATGGACTATGTGATCTGGGGCGGCGCAGGGCTGACGCTGATCGGCGTGGCGGGGCTTTTCTGGTGCGTGGTGCTGGGGGTGCGGGCCAAACGCTCTGGCCTGCCGGATGCCGAGATGAAGGCGCAGTTGCAGCGCGTCGTCGCGCTGAACCTTGCCGCGCTGGCCGTGTCGGCGCTGGGGCTGATGGCGGTGATCATCGGCGTCATCCTCGGGGCCTGACGCCGGGGTCAGGCCGCGAAGCTGCGCCCTTCCCCGATCAGCCGATCCAGCAGCGGCGCGGGGGCATAAAGCGCCGGCGCTTCGGCCGCCCAGACCTTCAGGTCGCGGCGCAGCAACAGCAGACCGCGCCGGTCCGCCTGATGCATCGGCCCACCCGTCCAGCGCGCGACAATCCCCGCTGCGATGGCAACCGTGTCCACCACCGCCGCGTCCCGGGCCACGCCCGCATCGATCAGCCGCGCCCCGGCATTGGCCAGCGCGCCAAAGCAGCGCCGCGCGATCACCTCTTCCACAGGGCTGGGCGTGCCCGCCCGCCCCTCGCCCGCGATCCCGGCAAGCGACAGCGCCTGTGCGATCACGGCGCGCGGCACCTTGCGCCCTTCCATATGCGCCACCGCCTCGGCCAGTGCCATGGCAAGCGCGGCGGCGATGGGGCCGCCGCGCCCGGTGGGAACCACCTGCCAGCCCAGACGCCGGGCAAACCCCATCGCCAAAGCCGCCCGCGCGGGCGCCGCGCCATCCAGCACCAGTTCGGCCAAGGGCTGCGCCTGATCAACCAGCGCCAGCGCCACCGCGCCCGCCGGGGCTGGCACGCCAAGCGCCAGCACAGCACGCGGCGCGGCCAGCGCCAGATCGGCGCGCGTGGTCAGCACAAGCTCGGCCTCACCCAGACGGGCCGGGCCGATGGCGGGCGACAGCCGCGCCCAATCGGCATCACGGGCCACATCGGTCAGACTGCCCGCCTGCACAGCCGCCTCCTGCGCGGCGGCGATGGCTTCCAGCGCTGTGACCAGCGTCTCGCGATCCGGATCGGCAAGGGTGACCGACAGGCCCGCCTCCAGCGCCTGCCGCGCCACCACGGGGGCCAAGCCGCCTGCCCCCCAGATCGACACCCGCGCCGGGGCCGCCGCCTCCACCCGCGCCAAGGCGGCGGGCAGGCGGCGTGCCGCGCGTTCGGCGCGGAAGGCATGGCGCAGCCCCGCCGATTCCTCTGAGGCCAGCAGATCGCCAAAGGCCGCCGCCTCGAAGGCCAGCCCCTGTTCGAAGGGCAAGAGCAGCGCCGCCTCCACGCAATCGATGATCCGCCCGCCGGCAGGCAGACGGGCCGCCCGGCGTGCCTCGCGCGCCTCGTCCAGTGCCGCGCGATAGCCGGTCACGTCGCGAAAGCCCGCGCGTTCTTCACCCGTGCGCCGCCACTGGCCCGCCTGCGCCAGATCCAGCGCCGCCGCCCGCGCCTGCGCGACGCCCTCGTCGCCGGATGGGATCACTCGGTCGACCAGACCGATGGCCAGCGCCTCGGCCGCCCCAACCCTGCGCCCCGTCAGCATCAGGTCAAGCGCCAGCGCACCCCCCACAAGACGGGGCAAGCGCTGCGTGCCCCCGGCCCCGGGCAGCAGGCCCAGATGCACTTCGGGCAGCGACAGTTGCGCGCCCTCTGTCGCCAGCCGCAGATGCGCAGCCAAGGCAAGCTCCAACCCGCCCCCCAGCGCCGGGCCGGACAGCAGCGTGACGACCGGACAGACCAACCCCTCGATCCGGGCGCAAAGCGCGCCCAGCGGCAAGGACCCAGTGGCAGCGCCCACCTCGCCGATATCCGCCCCGGCCGAAAACAGCGACCCGTCCCCCCGGATCAGGACGGCGGCGGCCTGCCCAGCCTCGGCCTCGTCCAAGGCGGCGGCAAGATGGGACCTCAGCGCACTGCCAAGCGCGTTGACGGGTGGATGGGCGAGGACGATCTCGATCAGAGCGCCGATCCGCGCCACACGCAGCGTTCCATCCCCGGCTGCCGCATCCGCCATACCGCCTATCCCTTCTTCCGGGCCGCCCGATCAGGCAGCCCACACCCGCCCGCATTAAAGCCCGGGCCGCGACGGAAAGGCAATGCCGGGCTGCAGGCGCGCGCCTGAAGATCAGACCGGCATATTGTCGAAATCGGTCTCGATCCGCGCCTCTTCCGCGCGCTGCCGGGCCTCTGCCTCGGCCTCTGTCTCGGCGGGTTGGGCCGGGGCCAGACCCGGCATCAACTGGGTGATCGCCTCCATCTCGGCCTGCAGCAGCGCCAGCGTCAGGGCCTGCCCCGCCGCCGCCGCCTCTACCGCCTCGCCCATCAGACCCGCAATGCGTGTCGCTGCGGCTTCGTCCTTTTCGGGTTTCTCGGCCATCCTGCCCCCCTTTCAATCGGCACAGTTGCGGCAGAAGGGCGTGTAGGGCAGCGCATCCAGCCGCGCCTCGCCGATCTCCGCTCCGCATTTCACGCAAATTCCGTAGTCTCCAGACTCCAGCCGCTGCAGCGCGGCTGCGATGCGCCGCATCTCCTGCTGGCCGCTCAGGCCCATGCCTTCCAGCACCTCATCGCCCTCGCGTTCGGTGGCCAGCTCTTCCCAATCGGCAGACGGATGCTGCTCCAGCTCCGCCTCGATCCCGACCAAGCGCCCTCTCAGATCGGCGAGCCGCGCCTCGAGTTGGGTCTTCCGTGTCGCAAGCGATGTCATCGCGGTGCCTCCTCTGCATGATCCGATGCCAAGCTTCGCGCGGATTGCGGGCGGCGGCCTTGACATCGATCAATCCCACCGGGATTGATGCATTCAAGACTTGCAATATTTCCACCCTCTCCCATATCTGGCCGGATCGGCCCAGCAGCACAGCCGGGCCGGGCACGCACAGCAGACCGCCAGAGGGCGGCAGACAGGGAAAACGATGATCGAGACGGATTGGCTCTGGGGCCTTGTTGGCGGCCTCATGATCGGGGGGGCGGCGGCGCTCTATCTTTTGGTGAACGGACGGGTGATGGGGGCCTCGGGCATCATCGGCGGGCTGATCGATGGCAGCGGCCGCGACGCTTGGGCCGAGCGGCTGGCCTTCCTCGTCGGTCTCGTGGCTGTGCCTGCGCTGGCCGTGCTGATCCTCGGCGGGGCCGACACGCATCTGTCGACGAATCCGGTCGTCATCATCGCGGGCGGGCTGCTGGTCGGCTTGGGCACGCGGATGGCCAATGGCTGCACCTCGGGTCACGGGGTCTGCGGCATCTCGCGGCTGTCGCTGCGCGGGATCGTGGCGACCGTGTTCTACATTCTGGTGGGCGGGATCGTGATGGTTCTGGCGCGCCACGTGCTGGGATGGATCTAGGCCATGCAGCGCACCCTCTTTGCCGCCCTTGCAGGGGCGATCTTCGGTCTTGGGCTGCTGGTGTCGGGGATGACCGACACGACGCGCGTGCAGGGCTGGCTTGATGTCTTTGGTGACTGGGACCCGACGCTGGCCTTCGTCATGGGGGGCGCGATGATCCCCATGGCCATCGCTTGGCGCGTGGCGGCGCGGCGGCGCGTGGCGGTGCTGGGCACGGCGCTGCCCTTGACGCAGGACCGCAAGGTGGATGCCAATCTGGTGCTCGGCTCGTCGCTTTTCGGCGCAGGCTGGGGGCTGGCGGGCCTCTGCCCCGGCCCGGCGCTGGCTTCGCTGGGTTGGGGGGGATGGGGCGGTCTCCTCTTCCTTCTGGCGATGGTCGTGGGTATGGTCGCAGCGCCCGCCGCAAAGGCGCGCATCGACCGGATCACGCAGGCGGCCTGACCCGCCCCACCCACGCGAAGGAGAGGCAGATGGACATCCGCGCCCTGACACCGGACTATGCCGTGTCGCCCCAGATCGACCCCGCCGATCTGCCCGCGATCAAGGCCGCCGGTTACACGACGATCATCGACAACCGCCCGGATGGCGAGATCCCGCCCGACCTGCATACCGACACGATGCGGGCGGCGGCAGAGGCGCTGGGTCTGTCCTTCGTGGCCAATCCGGTGATCGGCGGCGCGCTGACCATGGACAACGTCACCGCTCAGCGGGCCGCGATCGACGCCAGCAGCGGGCCGGTCTTTGCCTATTGCGCCTCGGGCAACCGGTCCTCGGTCGTCTGGGCGCTGGCCCATGCGGCCGATCTTCCGCCGGATGACCTGATCGGCATCCCTGCCCGCTTCGGCTATAATCTAGAGCATCTGCGCCCGACCCTCGAAAGCCTCTCCCGGCGCTGAGGCCGGGTCGGCGGCGCGGCGCGCGCGCCATTCATCCCATCGGCCCGGCCCTACCCCGCAGCTCGACCCCGGCATCGCCGCCTGTCGGGCGCGGAACGGCCGCCTCGCCCTCGGCCAGCAGGCGCAGGGCGCGCAGGCTGCCGTGGCGACCCAACCGCGCCGTGGCGACATGGCGGCCATCCAACCCTTCCACCGTGATGCGCCCCACATCGGCGCGCGGCAAGGGCAGGCTCTGGCCCACCTGCAGCGCCATGACCTGACGCAGCGGCAGCATCAACCGCTGCAGCACCGCCTCAAGCCGCACCTCCGCCCCCTCCACCTGCGCCTGCAGTTCCGCCCGGAAACGCAGACTGGCGCTGTCGGCGACCTGCGGCAGCACGGCGGGGCGCAGTTCCGGCAGGGCCAGCCAGACCTGCCCCTGACGCGCGCCCGCCGCCAGATCAACCTCGGCCCGCAGCAGGCGGTAGAACCCATCCTCCAAGAGCAAGGAGAGCGCCCTGCCCCCTTCGGCGACCGAAGCGAAACGAAACCCGCGCGACAGGATCGCAAGCCCCGCCTCGCCCGCCGCACCCTCCAGCACCGAAAGCGCGCGGTCGATCACCGGGGCCAGCAGCGCCGCATCGGTGCGGGTGGGTCGGCGCGACACCGCCTCGCCCGGTGTGACCGTGCCGGTGGTCAGCGCCTCCACCATCCCGGCCATCAGCGCCCCGTCGATCACCGCCGCCGCCAATCCCTCCCCCGCCTTGTCATCAAGGACAAGGATCAGCGCCGGTTCCGGCACTGTCTCCACGATCTCGGCCAGCACGCAGCGTTGCTGCTGCAGCGCGGACAGCCGCAGCGGACTGCCCAACTCATCCTGCCCAGCACGGGCAAGCGACAGGGCGATGACCCGTTCCACCGCCGCCTGATCGGGCGCGCCTTCCGCCCCGCGTTTCAACCGCACCACCGACATGCCTTCACCCTGCCCTCCAAAGCTGCAGGCTGACGCGATTCGGTGAAGAAACGGTTAGGCGGCCTTCTGCTCCAACCGCAGCGGCAGCGTCACCCGAAAGGCGGCCCCACCCTGCCCCGGCAGATAATCGATACCGCCGCCCAAATTGGCCATCACCTCGCGGCAGATCGCAAGGCCCAGACCCGCGCCCCCGGCCCGCGTCTGATCGGTCAGGCGGGCGAATTTCTCAAAAATGATCCGCTGGCTCTGCTTGGGGATGCCGGACCCGTTGTCGATGAAATCCACCGACACCCGCCCCGCGCGCTGACGCACGACGATGCGCAGTTCGGGCGCGGCGGCATCGCAGTACTTCCGCGCGTTGGAGATCAGGTTGATGAAAACCTGCACCAGACGATCGGGATCGGTGCGCACGAACAGATTCTCGGCCGGAAGGTCGCGCAGGATCAGGAAACTCCGCTCGGGCCGCGTGTGGCTGGCCGCGGCCAGCGCCCGGTCGATCAGTTGCTGCAGATTGGCCAGACCCACATTCAACTGCACCGACCCGTTCTCCAGCACTGACAGGTCCAGCAGATCGTCCAGCAGGCGCGTCAGGCGGATCGCCTCTTCATGGATGATGCGTCCGTAATTGGCCACCATCTCGGGCGGCAGATCGCCTTCGGTCAGAATCTCGGAGAAAGCACGTATCGATGTCATCGGCGTGCGCAGCTCGTGGCTGATCTGACTCAGGAAGGCATCCTTCTGCACCGACAGCTGGGTCAGCTTCTCATTCGCCGCGCGCAGTTGCTGGGCGGTGCGCGTCAGTTCCTCGCGCTGCGCTTCAAGCTGGGCGGAATACTCCATGATCTGCGCCGTCTCATTGGCGACTGCCATCAGATCATCGACCGACACGGTGGCGCGCCCCACCAGCTGGCTGATCATCGCATGGGCCGTGGCCGCCCCCACCGACCCGGCCAGTCGCCGCTCCAGCCCCGCCACGAAATCGGGCGTGGGTTCGGGCAGAAAGCCGTCCTTCCCTTGCGCCCGCGCCTCGGCGGCGAACAAAGCCAGCGCCGCCTCGTCACCAAGGATGCGCTGCGTCATCATCAAAAGCGCCTCGGGCTCCGCCCAGCCGCGCGCCCATCCTTTCGGCCCCGCCGCCTCGGCGTCGAAGACATTGACGAAGGCCGCCCCCTGCATCCGCTCCACCGGACCGGGGAAGGTGAGGACGGAGAACAGGCAAAAGGCGAAGGTGTTCAGCGCGACGGACCACAGCAGCGCATGCAGCAGCGGGTCCATCCCCTCCACCCCGAACAGGGCCTGCGGACGCAGCCAGCCGATGCCGGCAGGCCCTTCGGCAAAGACCGCCGCCGACAGCGCCGCGTCCGGCCCGAAGGACGGCAGGTAAAGCGTATAGGCCCAGACCACGAACCCGGTCACAAGCCCCGCCGCCGCCCCGGCCTTCGTCGCCCCCCGCCAGAACAGCCCCCCCACCAGCACCGGCATCACCTGCGCCATGCCGACAAAAGCGATGAGCCCGATGGCCGCCAGCGCGGCCGATCCGCCCGACATCCTGTAGTACAGATAACCCAGCGTCAGCACCGCGATGATGGCCAGCCGCCGCGACAGGATAACGATCCGCCGCACATCCCCGGTCAGCGCCGCCTTGGGCCGCAGCTTCAGCCAGATCGGCATGACGACGTGGTTCGACACCATCGTGGCCAGCGCGATGCTTTCCACAATCACCATCGACGTGGCCGAAGAGAACCCGCCGAGGAAGGCCAGCATCGCCAGCGTTCCCTGCCCTTCGGCCAAAGGCAGCGTCAGGACGAACATGTCCGGATTGGCCCCTTCGGGCATCCGCTCCAGCCCAATCACCGCGATGGGCACGATGAACAGGCTCATCAACAGCAGATAAAGCGGGAAGGCCCAGCTCGCCCGGGCGAGGTGGCGTTCGTCCCCGCCCTCCACCACCATGACCTGAAACATGCGCGGCAGGCAGATCACCGCCGCCGCCGAGACCATGATCAACCCGGTCCATCGCCCCGGCTCCAGCGACCAGTCGCGCAGCGGCGAGGCCTCGATCCGTGCGAACATATCGGCAGGCCCACCCGCCAGTCCCCAGACCACGAAGATGCCCACCGCCAGAAGGGCGACCAGTTTCACCACCGCTTCCACCGCGATGGCCAGCACCACGCCGTGATGCTGTTCATTGGCGTCTAGATTGCGCGTGCCGAAGAGGATGGTGAACAGCGCCAGCCCCGCCGCGACCCAAATCGCCGTGGCGTCCCGGTCCGGCAGGGCCCAGCCCTCGGGCGTTTCGCTGGCAAAGACCGCGAAGGACAGCGTCACCGATTGCAACTGCAGCGCAATGTAGGGGGTAGCGGCCACCACGGCCAAAAGCGTGACCACAATCCCCAGAAGGTTCGATTTGCCGAAGCGGGACGAGATCAGGTCGGCGATCGATGTCACCCGCTGCTGCCGACCGATCCGCACCAGCTTGCGCAGCAAAAGCCACCAGCCCACGAAAACCAGCGTCGGGCCAAGATAGATCGTCAGAAACTCCAGCCCCGACCGTGCGGCATAGCCCACCGCGCCATAAAAGGTCCATGCCGTGCAGTAGATCGACAGCGACAGCGTATAGATCAGCGGCGACCGCAGCCAACCCACCCGCCCCATCGCCGCCCGCCGTTCAGCCAGAAAGGCCACAAGGAAGAGGAAGGCCACATAGGCCAGACAGGACAGGACCAGCAGGTTGAAGGGCATTGGCGTCAGCCCTCCTCGGGATCGTCGCTGCCGCTTTCATCGGCCAGACCCGGCGCCATCACTGCGGCCACCAAAACCAGCCCGATCCAGACGACGAAGAGATAGATACCGTCAGGCGCCGTATCCGCCCGGGCGGTATCGGCCGGTTTCCACAACACCGGCACCAGCATCAGGAAAAGACCAAAGACGGGCAGCATCCGCGCCGTATCCCGCAGCCGCCGTTTGCGATAGCTGCGCCGCTTCAGGAACAGGGGCGTGCGCGCCCGCTTCATTTCCCGACCAGCGACCGGACCGAAGCCAGCATCTCAGCATTCGAGAAAGGCTTGGTCATAAAGAGCGTGACACCCGCGCGCTCGGCCGCCTCGCGATCGCGGCCCTGTCCCTTGGCCGTCAGCATCATCACCGGCGTGGTCCCGGTCTCGGGATGGGCGCGGATCGCCTCCACCACATCCAGCCCCGAACAGCCCGGCAGCATCAGGTCCAGGATCACCAGATCGGGCCGTTCCGCCCGCACCGCCTCGGCCGCGCCGATCCCGTCATGCAGGGTCGAGACGCGACAGCCCTCACGGCTCAGCAGAAAGCGGATCGCCTCGGCGATATTGGGTTCGTCCTCGATCAGCAGGACATGGCTCGTCATTGCGTTCCCCTCCCGAGAGATGGCCGCGCCCTTGGTCGCGACCTCCCCCTCGCCCCGTCTGACGCGCGGCTCTCGTCGAACGATGCCCCAGAACCCGCCTGCCTGTCAAAAGGGCATATGGACAGGTCAGCCCATCACGGCATCGGTCAGGATCGACGGCTCGCGCCGCGCGGGGCATTCCGCCCGGGCGCAGACCCGGCAGGACGACCCCACCACCTGCGCCGTGCCCCCCTGCGCGCCGCCCCCGCGCAGCGGCATCACCAGCATCGCAGCCTCGCGCAGTTCGACCCCGCCCAGTCCTTCGGGATGGCGCGGCAGGCAATGGGCGACGGCACGGAACCGCCGCCCGCCCCGCCCTGCCGCCTGCAGATCGGCCATGACCGGGCTGCCCGGCCGCCCCAGCGCCGCATAAAGCGGCCACAGCGGGCAGGCCGACCCAAAGCGCGGAAAGCCGAATCCCTCGGCCGGCTTGCGCAGCACCAAGGCACCCGACGCATCGCAGAGCGCCAGCCCCGCCTCTGATCCCGGGGCCAGCGCCATGCGCCGCAGCACCACGGTCACCTCTACGCCAAGGCTGGCGGCCAGGCGGACAGGGTCCGCCCCCTCCTCCAGCGCGGCAAGCGGCACCCGCGCGGCATCCCGCGCCATTTGCTGCGTCCAGTCGCGCGCCAAGGCCCGCGCTGCCGCCGAGGCCAGCCCCGCCACCTCCCCCTCCAGCGCGGCGGGGCCCGCCTGCCCCGGCTCCAGTTCCGGCAGATGCCAGCCGCGCGCGGCCAGCCATGCCTCCACTTCTTCCTGCGGGGCGATCACCACCTGCGCCTCGGCCCGGTCCGACCCATCCAGAAAAGCCACCAGCGCCTCGGCCCCCAGCGCAAGGCGTTCGCTGTCGCCATGCAGGTTTCGCAGGAACCGCGCCCGCCATTCGGGTTCGATATCCTCTGTCTCGGCCAGAATCGCGGCGGTCGAGCGGACCGAGGCCACCGCCGACAGCACCTCATGCAGCGAATCCGACAGGTGCGGGTCATGCGTCATGCGGTCGTTCAACGCCTCCACCGCCCGCTCCAGCCCCGCCGCGCGCCGCGCCAACCCGCGTGCCAGCGCGGCCCAGCCGGGAAAGCGGCCTGCGAATTCCTCCACCCGATCCAGTTCCGCCCCGTTGCCCGGCAGGGCGGTGGCGGCGGCGCGCAACTCTTCGATCTGCGCGCCCTCGGCCCCGTCCTCCAGCGCCTCGGCATCCACGCCCAGATGGCTGGCAAGGGCGTCCAGCAGCAAGGGCGACACACGGCGGCGATTGTGTTCGATCAGGTTCAGATAGGGGGCCGACACGCCCACCGCCGCCGCAAGATCGGCCTGCCGCAGCCCCAGCGCCATGCGCCGCTCCCGCAACCGCGTGCCCGTCAGCGTCGCCCGTGCCATGGCCCCTCCTGTCGTCCGAAAGGGAATTTACAGGCAGATGAAAACTTTACAAACCCCCTGCGCCTCGCGGCCCAAAGGAAAGGGCGCGCGCAGGTCCCCCCGCGCGCGCCCCCGTTTCGTAGCTTCAGATGATTACTGAAGAGCCGCGTCGGTGATCACGCTGCTCCACGCCCCTTCGGGGGCCTTGGTGATCACCGGGTCCGACCCGCCCGACAGCAGCGAGGCGACCGTGCGCTCGGCGGCGGCCACGTCCAGCGCGCCGTTGGAACCTGCGGTCAGCTTCGCCACTTCGCCCATCATGCGCTTCTGGTGCTCTTCGGTCTGCGCGCCGGTCTCGTCATTCTCCAGCACGATCATCGCCGCCTCGTCCGGGTTCGCTTCGGCGTATTTCCAGCCCTTCATCGAGGCGCGCACGAACTTCACCATCGACTCTTGGAAGGCCGGGTCGGCCAGACGGTCCTCAAGAACATACAGACCATCCTCCAGCGTCGCCACGCCCTGATCTTCATACTTGAAGGTCACCAGATCATCCGGGCTGATCCCGGCATCGATCACCTGCCAGTATTCGTTATAGGTCATGGTCGAAATACAGGCAGCCTGCTTCTGCAGCAGCGGATCGACGTTGAAGCCCTGCTTCAGCACCGTCACACCGCCTGCCGACCCGTCGGTGGCAAGGCCAAGCTGGCTCATCCACGACAGGAACGGATATTCGTTCCCGAAGAACCACACGCCCAGCGTCTTGTCCGCGAAATCGGCCGGGCTGGTGATGCCCGTTTCCTTCAGGCAGGTCAGCATCATGCCCGAGCTGGCGAAGGGCTGCGCGATATTGACCAGCGGCAGACCCTTTTCCCGCGCGGCCAGCGCCGCGGGCATCCATTCCACAATCACATCGGCCCCGCCGCCCGCGATCACCTGCGTCGGCGCGATGTCCGGGCCGCCCGGCTTGATCGTGACGTTCAGACCTTCCTCTTCATAGAAGCCCTTGGCCTGCGCCACATAATAGCCCGCGAACTGGGCCTGCGTGACCCATTTCAGCTGCAGCGTCACATCCTCGGCCTGCGCCGTGCCTGCCATGGCCGCAAACAGCGCGCCAGTCAGCCATTTCTTCATCGTTCAACCTCCATGTTGCGGCCCGCGTTCCGCGCGGGCCTTCGTTTAATGCCTCTGCGACGGATGCCAGAAGGTCACCCACCGTTCGATCACCGTGATCGCCCCGTACAGCATCGACCCCGCCAAGGCCGCGACGGCAATCGTGGCCCAAACCATGTCAAGGCCAAGTCGCCCCACCTCGGTCGAGATGCGGAACCCCATGCCATAGATCGGACTGCCGAAGAACTCGGCAACAATCGCCCCGATCAGGGCCAGAGTCGATGCAATTTTAAGCCCGTTAAAGAAGAAGGGCATGGCCGCCGGAAGCCGCAGCTTTAGCAGGGTCTGCCAGTATCCCGCCCCCCATGTGGCCATCAGATCGCGCTGCATCCGCTCGCTCGCCTGCAGTCCCGCGACAAGGTTCACCAGCACCGGGAAAAAGACCATGACCACCACCACGGCTGCCTTCGACTGCCAGTCGAACCCGAACCACATCACAAGGATGGGCGCGAGGCCGACGATGGGCAGGGCCGCCACGAAATTCCCGATGGGCAGCAGCCCCCGCTGCAGAAACGGCACGCGGTCGATGGCGATGGCCACCACGAAGGCCGCCCCCACCCCCATCACGAACCCTGACAGCGCGCCCTTCAGCACGGTCTGTACGAAATCCGCCCAAAGCACGTCCAGCGATCCCGCGATCTTCGCCCCGATCAGGCTGGGCGCGGGCAGGATCACGGGCTGCACGCCAAAACCGCGCACCACACCCTCCCACAGCACCAGCACCGTCACGCCGAAAAGCAACGGCACGAACAGCCGCCCCGCCCGGCCCTTGCCGAAATCCGACCGCGCCACAGCGGAATTCACCGCCCAAGCGGCCATCCAGAACAGGATCGCCCCGCCAAGCCAGGTCATGCCGGAACCCCCATCCGCCGCCGCGCCATCTGCTCCACCACACCGACCACAAGGATCAGCATCCCAGCAAGGATCGCCGCCGCAAACAGCGCCGCCCACATGATCAAGGGCTCGCCGAACTGGCTCCCGATCAGCATCCGCGCGCCCAAACCTTCGATCGCCCCTGTCGGCAATTCGCCCACGATCGTGCCGATCAACGCCGCCGCCACCGCCACCTTCAGCGAGGCAAAGAAATAGGGCATGGAGGCAGGCAGCCGCAGCTTCCAGAACGTCTCGCTTTCCGAAGCATTGTAGGTTTTCAGCAGATCAAGCTGCATCGCATCGGGCGACCGCAACCCCTTCACCATGCTGACCAGCACCGGGAAGAAAGACAGATAGGCAGAGATGATCGCCTTCGGCACCTCGCGGCTGTCGATGCCCATCTGGTTCGCCACCGTCAGGATCATCGGCGCCAGTGCCACGATGGGGATGGTCTGGCTGATGATGGCCCAAGGCATCACGCTCATCTCCATCACGCGGAACCGCACGATGGACACGGCCATCGCCACACCGAAGACGATGCCAAGGGCAAAGCCCATCATCGTGCCGCGGAAGGTGACGAAACCATGATAGACAAGGCTGCGCTTGGACGTCACCGCCTGCCCTGCAATGCCCTTCCACAGCTCCGCCGCCACCTGATGCGGGGGCGGCAGCAGGGGTCGGTCCTGCGCCATGGTCTGCGGCACCATCTCGGCGAAACTGACGGTCGTCCCGGCCCGCTCGGCCTGATCATAGACCCAAGTGGAATTCATCCAGACCGCCGCCGCATACCAGATCACCACGATGATCCCCAGCACGGCCAGAACGGGAAGTGCCTTCTCCCTCATCCCTGCGCTCCTTGCGGCCACGCGATCATCGCCACCGCGACGATCCCCAGCACCACGCCCGCCGTCTGCAATCCCGTCAGTTTTTCCCCGAACCACAGGACCCCGATCAGCGCCAGCGCCACCAATTGCACGACGGATGAGATCGACACCGCCAACGCCAGCCCGCTTTCCCGCATCAGGCGCACCATCATCAGGTTGCCCACAAGAAAGCAGAACAAGGCCAGCGCAAGCGTCGGCCAAGCCCCCGACCCCGCATAGGCGCGCAGCACCGAATTGGCCGCGATAAAGGCCGCCATCGCCCCCGACAGCCACAGCATCAGCCCCGCGCTCATGCCCCGCCCCCGGCTTCATCTTGGCCCAAATACTCCGACGCCACGCGCGCCCTATGCGCCACGCCCGGGGTCATCCCCCTTCTCCCTCCCCCGGCAGGGGGGAGGGCCGGGGAGGGGGTCACCCGGCTTGCCACAGGCTCACACCTCATCGCCATGCCCCGCCCGCAGCCCCTCGCGCACCCGATGCGCGATCTCGATGAATTCGCGGCTGTCGCGGATGTCCAAAGGCCGCTCCTTCGGCAAAGGGCTGTCGATCACATCGGTGATCCGTCCCGGCCGGGGCGACATCACCACGATCTTCGTGGACAGATACACCGCCTCCGGAATCGAATGGGTCACGAAACCGATGGTCTTCCCCGTCGTGGCCCAGAGCTTCAGCACTTCCTCGTTCAGACGATCCCGCACGATCTCGTCCAGCGCACCAAAGGGTTCGTCCATCAGCAGGATATCGGCATCAAAGGCCAAGGCCCGCGCGATAGAGGCGCGCTGCTGCATCCCCCCCGACAATTGCCACGGGAACTTCTTCCCGAACCCCTTCAACTCCACCAGATCCAGCACCCGCTCGATCCGCTCCGCCTGTTCGGCCTTGGAAAACCCCATGATCTCCAAAGGCAGCGCGATATTCCCCGCGATCGTCCGCCACGGATACAGCCCCGCCGCCTGAAAGACATAGCCATAGGCCCGCTTGCGCCGCGCCTCGTCGGGCGACACGCCGTTCACCGTCAGGCTGCCGCCCGTCGGATGTTCCAGCGCCGCCACGCAACGCAAGAAGGTGGTCTTGCCGCACCCAGACGGCCCGATGAAGGACACGAAATCCCCCCGGTTCACCGTCAGGTTCACATCCTTCAGCGCATGCACCGGCCCGTCCCCCGTCTGGAACGTCAGGTTCAGCCCTTTCGCCTCGATCACCGGCGCGCCTACGGTCAACGTATCCTTCATTCCACCTGTTCCCCGGCGCGGCCCCGCGCACCGTCATCAAATCTTTGCGCCCTTCCGGCACTCTTGCGTCGCGCCCCCAGAAGGACCGACACACCCATGCCCGGAACACTCGCCTTCGCCCCCACGCCCGAGGATCTGGAGGACGACCTTTTCACCGTCCCCGTCCTGACCTTCGCCCCGCCCAAAACCGACGATGAGGGCGAGGAAGAAGAAGGCTGACACTCAGCCCCCGCCAATGCCATCATGCCCCGGTCCCGGGACATGAGACCGCCATGACCACCGCCCGACCGCCCTGCCGCAAAATGCGCCCCTCCGCCGATCAGACCTACGCAGGCAAGCAGGGGTTCAGCTATTTCGAAGGCATCGCCCGCGAAACCACGGGAAGCAGCGCCATCTGCATGCACCTTCTCACCATCCCGCCAGGCGGTCGCGCCAAGGCGCACAAGCACGCCACCCACGAAACCGCCATCTTCATGCTGGAGGGCACCGCCGCCATGTTCTGGGGCGACGCCTTGGAGCATCGGATGGATCTGGCGGCGGGCGATCTTCTCTACATCCCCGCCGACATGCCGCATCTGCCCTTCAACCCCGGCCCCGGCCCCGCACGCGCCGTCATCGCGCGGACCGATCCGCACGAACAGGAAAGCGTGGTGCTGCTGCCGGAGTTGGAGCATCTGGTGCCTTAGACCCCCGTCGCCGGGATGCCCGTCCGCACCACCGGGCGCGGTGCGGTCAGGTCCTTCCACTGGCTCAGCGCCCGGTTCACCGCAGGCCGCGCCTCGCGGCCCACGAATTTCCCGTGGCCTTCCTGCGTCTTGACCGCCCCGTCATCAATGGCCACCTGCCCGCGCGTCAGCACGAAACGCGGCAGACCCTTCACGGTATGGCCTTCGAAGACGTTGTAATCGATGGCCGATTGCTGCGTGCTGGCCGAGATGACCTTTTCCTTCTCAGGGTCCAGCACCACAAGGTCCGCATCCGCCCCCACCAGAACCGCGCCCTTCTTCGGGTAAAGGTTCAGGATCTTGGCGATATTGGTCGAGGTGACGGCCACGAATTCATTCGGCGTCAACCGCCCCGTGCCCACCCCATGGGTCCAGAGCATCGGCAGACGATCCTCCAATCCACCGGTCCCGTTCGGGATCTTGGCGAAATTGCCCAGACCGAACCGCTTCTGCTCTGTCGTGAAGGCGCAGTGATCCGTCGCCACCACCGACAGCGACCCCGACATCAGCCCAGCCCAAAGGCTCGCCTGATGTTCCCTGTTCCGGAACGGAGGCGACATCACACGCCGCGCCGCATGGTCCCAATCGGAATGGAAATACTCGCTCTCATCCAGCGTCAGATGCTGGATCAGGGGTTCGCCCCAAACCCGCTTGCCCGCCGCCCGCGCCCGCCGGATCGCCTCATGCGCATCCTCGCAGGAGACGTGGACGACGTACAAAGGCACCCCCGCCATGTCGGCGATCATGATGGCGCGGTTCGTCGCCTCCCCTTCCACCTGCGGGGGGCGGGAATAGGCATGGCCCTCAGGCCCCGTATTCCCCTCGGCCAAAAGCTTCGCGGTCAGTTCGGCGACAACATCGCCATTCTCGGCATGGACCATGGCCAACCCGCCAAGGTCCCCCACGCGGCGGAAGGACGAGAACAACTCGTCATCATTCACCATCAAGGCGCCCTTATAGGCCATGAAATGCTTGAAGGAGGTGATCCCCGCCTTCACGCTGTCGGCCATGTCCTCCCAGACCTTCTCACCCCACCATGTCACCGCCATGTGGTAGGAATAGTCGCAATTTGCCCGGCCCGATTTGTTGTGCCACATCTGGGCCGCATCCATCAGCCCCTGCCCCTGCCCCGGCAGCACGAAATCGACCACCATCGTCGTCCCGCCCGACAGCGCGGCGCGCGTGCCGCTCTCGAAATCATCCGCCGAATAGGTGCCCATGAAGGGCATCTCCAGATGGGTATGCGGATCGATCCCGCCGGGCATGATGTAGCAGCCGGTGGCATCCAGCGTCCGGTCGCCCTTCAGCCCCTTGCCGATCTCGACGATCACGCCGCCGTCAATCTTGACGTCCGCCGCATAGGACAGGTCCGCCGTCACCACGGTTCCGCCTTTGATCACTGTGCTTGCCATGGGTCACCTCTCTCCGGTTGGGGCTTGGGTCAGGGGGCAGGGAAATAGGGCATCGGATAGCCCTCGCAGAGCGTTTCCGCGCTGTCCGCCACGGCCTGCGCCGGGCCGAAAACGGAACTGGGCGACGATGCCTTGGGCGCATCCGCAAGCAGGGCCAGATTGGCCAGAACGTCATCCGGCCAGCCTTCGGCCTTGGCCTCGGCCTCGGCCAGCGCGGCCCGTTCCGCGAATGTCGCCAGACGCTCGGCCGTATCCGGGGCCCCGGCGAGGATTGGGTCCACCGAATTGCCCAGATAGACCAGCGCCATCATGGCGCTGTCGCAGGCCCCGGCCTGCGCAAGGCCCGGCAGGCCAAGCAGCGCAACCGCCACGGCTGCACCCCGCGCTCGCATCACGCCACCACCTCCGCCACCTCAAGCGCGGCGTGCAGCAGCACATCCGTTCCCGCCGCCGCCCATTCCGGGCTGATCGCCTCCGCCTCATTGTGCGACAGCCCGTCCACGCAGGGGCACATGACCATCACCGTGGGAGCCACGCGGTTGATCCAGCAGGCGTCATGCCCCGCCCCCGACACGATATCCATGTGGGAATAGCCCAACCGCTCTGCCGCGCTGCGCACTACGGTCACCAGACCGGGGTCAAAGGTCACGGGGTCGAAATGCCCCACATCCTCGATCGCGCAGCCCAGACCCAGCTCCTTGGCCACCGCATGCGCCGCGCGCATCACCTCGGCCTTCATCGCATCCAGCTTCGCCTGTTCCGGGGACCGGATATCCACCGTGAAGACCACCTTCCCCGGAATGACATTGCGCGAATTCGGAAAGACCTTCACCTGCCCCACCGCGCCCACGGCATTGGGCTGATGGCTCATGGCGATCTGATGCACCCGCTCGGTGATCCGCGCCATGCCGAGGCCCGCATTCACCCGCATATGCATCGGCGTCGACCCGGTATGCGCATCCTTCCCCGTCAGCGTGATCTCCAGCCACCACAGGCCCTGCCCGTGCGTCACCACGCCAATCGTCTTGCCCTCGGCCTCCAAGATCGGGCCCTGCTCGATATGCAACTCCAGCATCGCATGCATCTTGCGGCTGCCGACGACCTCATCCCCGACCCAGCCGATCCGCGCCAGTTCCTCGCCGAAGACCTTGCCGTCCATGTCGCGGCGGCCCTTGGCATAGTCCTCGGTGTGGATGCCCGCGAAGACGCCGGATGCCAGCATCGCAGGCGCGAACCGCGCACCTTCCTCATTCGTCCAGTTCGTCACCACGATGGGGCGTTTTGTCTTCACCCCCATGTCGTTCATCGTGCGCACCACCTCCAGCGCGCCCAGCACGCCAAGCACGCCGTCATATTTCCCGCCCGTCGGCTGCGTATCCAGATGCGACCCCATATAGACCGGCAACGCCTCCGGGTCCGCCCCCGCCCGCGTCGCGAACATGTTGCCCATGGTGTCCAGACCCATGGTCATCCCCGCCGCCTCGCACCAGCGCCGAAACAGATGCCGCCCCTCGCTATCCGCATCGGTCAGAGTCTGTCGATTGCAGCCGCCTGCCACGCCGGGGCCGATCTTGGCCATCTCCTCGAGACTGTCCCACAGCCGCGCGGAATTGATCCTCAGGTTTTCTCCGGGTGCTGGCATTCGCTTGCTCTCCCTGTGCGCTGCAGGCTCTTCGGCCCGCTCACCCACGTCGTTGATCGACTCGCATCCTGACCGTATGGTCAATACGAAGGCCACCACAACCTGACCATACGGTCAACGAAAATCACAGGCGACAATGCCCGACACTGCCCGCATTTCGCGCATCCGATCCGGCCGCCGCACAGATATCCGGCGCGAGAATGAACGTTTGATCCTCGACGCGGCGGAAAAGGTCTTTGCCGAGGCGGGATTCGGCGGCGCGACCATGCAGTTGATCGCCGACATGGCGGGTCTGCCCAAGGCCAACCTGCATTACTATTTCCCCACGAAAGAGGCGCTCTATCGCCGCGTGGTGCAGAACATCTTCGAAATCTGGCTCGACGCCGCCGCCTCCTTCGATGGGGCGGCAGGCCCCGTCGAAGGCATCGGCGCCTATGTCGAGGCGAAAATGGACATCTCGCGCCGCCACCCGCACGGATCAAAGGTCTGGGCGGCCGAGGTGATGCATGGCGCCCCGGTGATTCAGGATTACCTTGAAACCACGCTGCGCGCTTGGACCGAAGGCCGCATGGCCGTGATCCAGCGCTGGATCGACGAAGGCAAGATGGCCCCCATCGACCCACGCCACCTGCTCTACATGCTCTGGGCCACGACGCAGCATTATGCCGATTTCGGCCATCAGATCGAAACGCTGAATGCAGGCCAGCCCCTGTCCGACCGGCAATGGCGCGAAGCCACCGAAAGCGTCAAGACCATCATCCTGCGCGGCATCGGCGCGCTGTGACCGCCGCGCCCCACCCGCCGCGCGTCCTGCCGGCGGCATTGACCTCGCACCGGCTTCCTTCCTAACTGGGCGGGCCTAACTGGGCGGGCTGGGGTACAGGGTGCGTGGAGGGCAGAGCGATGGGGCAGCGGAGACGGCACAGTCTGGAACCGGTCGCGACTGCGGCGCTGACGGTCACAGCCCCGGGCCAAGTCGTGCGCAGCCTGATCCATGGCCAGTCGGTGCAGTTCTTCATCGCCAATCCGCGCGACACGATCCAGAAGGTGCATGCCACCGGCCAGTTCTACGAGCCCGAAGAGTTGGAGATCATCCGCCAATGGTGCCCGCCCGGGGCCGTCTTCCTCGACATCGGGTCGAATGTCGGTAACCACGCGATCTATGCGCTGAAATTCCTGCACGCCGCCCGGGTGATCCTCTGTGAACCCAACCCCGCGGCCATCGACATCCTGCTCACCAATCTCGGCCTCAACGGCCTGCTGGACCGCTGCGATTTGTCGAAACTCGGCCATGGCCTGTCGGACCGCAACGAAGGGGGCATGGTGATCGAGGCCAGCCGCCGCAATCTGGGCGGTGGCCGGATCAAAGAGGCCGACGACGCCGCCCCCGGCAGCATCACCCTGCGCCGGGGCGACGAGTTGCTGGCCGACATCACCCCAACCTTCGTGAAGATCGATGTGGAAGGTATGGAAATCTCTGTGCTTTCCGGCCTGACAGAACTGGTGGAACGCAGCCGCCCGATCTTCTTCGTCGAGGTGGACAACGTCAACCGGGCGGCCTTCCTGCAATGGGTTCAGGACAACGGCTATGCCACCCGCGCCCGCTTTCGCCGCTATCGCGCCAACGAGAATTTCCTGATCGTGCCACAGCGCCCGCGCAGCCCACCCGCCGAGGACGCCCCAACACCCGACGCGGCCCGGACCGAGGCCTCGCCCACCGAAGCCCCAGACCCCGACAGCCCGAACCACACCCCGGCAGGTTCCGGCCCCGCAGCCACCGCCAAGGCATCGGGCGGGACCCGCGCGCCGAAGACCTGACCCCGGCCGCAGGCGCGGCCAGCCCAGCAAGGACAGACAAATGGACATCACCGAACTCGAAGCCGAAGCCGCCCGCCTGATCCTGCCGGACTTCACCGAAGAAACCGCATTGCGGCTAGGCCTCACGCTGATGAACATGGCCAAGCTCGACCGTCTGCCCGTGGTGATCGACATCCGCACGGCGGACCGGACGCTCTTCCACCTCGCCATGCCGGGATCGGCGCCGATCAACGACCGCTGGGCGCGGCGCAAGTCGAACACCGCGCTGCATTTCCACCTCGCCTCGCTGCATGTCGGCCGCAACATGGCCGCCAAGGGTGACACGCTGGAAAAGCACGGGCTGTCCGAGACGGAGTTCGCCATCCATGGCGGCGCCGTGCCGATCTGCGTGGCGGGGGCGGGCGTGGTGGCCTGCGCCACCGTCTCGGGCCTGCCGCAACTGGACGACCACCGCCTCGTGGTGCGTGGGATCGACACGCTGCTCTCCGGGGCTTGACGGCCCTGCTCACGTTTCCGTGACCACCCGCTTCCTTCTCCGCGCCCGGTCCATAGATCAGGGGGGTGAAAAACCAACAGATGAGGGAACAGATGAACTTCAAGGGATTGACCCGCTCGCTCACGATCGTGGTGGGCATGCTGGTGGCCGTGCCGTATCTGATGATCCTCGCCGTCGAATGACGGCGCCCGGTGCGGCGGGGGCCTGCCCCGCCGCGCCTGTCACAGCAATTCCACCTCGACAAAACGCATCTCCGCCGCCCCGGCGTTGATCACGTTGTGCTCCACCCCCTCCGCGCGGCGATAAGCCGTGCCCGCGGGCACTGTGACGCGGCGGCTGACGCCCCCCGGCTCTTCCAGCTCCATCTCACAATCGGTGATCGCGGTGATCACATAGTCATGGCCGTGCCGGTGCCAGCCCGTCTCGGCCCCCGGGGCAAAGTCGAAGCGCGTCACGCGCACCCGCGCATCCTCTACCAGAACCGTCGCCCTGCATGCCTGCCGCATGATCCCTCCCAGACCGCTTTGCATCCGCCCGCGAATTGCGCCAAGGTCGAAACGGACCCTCGCCCCCTGCATATCGCTGACCCCATGATGACCCGCCCGCGCACCCGTATCCAGCAGAAGAATTCGGAAACCATCCTCGAGGCGGCGCTCGAGGTCTTTGCCACCTACGGCTTCCGTGGCGCAACGCTGGACCAGATCGCCGAAGTGGCGGGCCTGTCCAAGCCCAACCTCCTCTACTACTTCCCCTCAAAGGAAGCGATGCATCAGGCGCTGCTCACCCGGCTCTTGGAAACCTGGCTCGATCCCTTGCGCGAAATGGACGAGGCGGGCGATCCGGTGGCCGAAATTCTGGCCTATGTGCGGCGCAAGATCGAACTCAGCCGCGATTTCCCGCGCGAAAGCCGCCTTTTCGCCAACGAGATCCTGCAAGGCGCCCCGCGCCTGCGCGCCGCGATTGAGGGCGATCTGAAGCGGCTGGTGGATGAAAAGGCCGCCGTGATGATCCGCTGGATGGATCAGGGCCGGATCGCCCGCCTGCCGCCGCATCACCTGATCTTTTCCATCTGGGCGCTGACCCAGCACTATGCCGATTTCGACATGCAGGTCCGCGCCGTGCTGGGCCCCGACCGCGACCCCTTTGCCGAAGCCGGGGACTATCTGGAAACCCTGTTCCGCAAGCTTTTGGCGGTCTGACGTGCGTTAACGGCATCTTTACCCTTGGCGGCGAAACTGCGCCCCATGGCACATGACATGACATACCCCCGCCGCACGCCTTGGGCCGACAGCATCTTCGCCGCAAAGGCGGTCGCCAAGGGCGGCGTGATCCGCCGCGCTATTCGCGACGTTGATCGCGACATCGGCCGCGCCGCCTTTGAACTGGAGGTGCGCCGCAGAGGGTTCCACCTGATCGAATGCGACAACCAATACATCGTCATCTGCAATGCGGGCCGCATCAACGTGATTTGTTGATGCCCCAAAGCGCCAGAAAGTTTTCCCGAAAACTTTCTGGTCGCCCCCCCAAAAATCTTCCACTGGAAGATTTTTGGTCATGGGCCCGAAAATTTTTCAGGAAAAATTTTCGGGCCGGATGCCGTGAGGCTTACTCTGCCGCCTGGGCCGACGGGTTGTTCGGATGGGTCGTCCAGTTGGCGTAATCGCCGACCACGTTACCGGTGCGCGGGTCGGTGGCGCCTTTGGGCATCTCCACCATGGTGATGCAATTGTCCACCGGGCAGACATTGACGCAGAGGTTGCAGGCCACGCATTCGTCATCCTTCACGGTAAAGACGCGCTCGGGCGACATGGCGATGGCCTGATGACTGGTATCCTCACAGGCCGCATAGCAGCGCCCGCACTTGATGCAGGCATCCTGATCGATATGGGCCTTGGTCACGTAGTTCAGGTTCAGGTCCTGCCATTCCACGAAGTTCGGCACCGCCCGCCCAACCAGTTGGTCAAGCGTCATCTGCTTCTCATCCAGGTATTGCGACAGGCCCGAAATCATCTCCTGCACGATCTTGAAGCCATAGGTCATCGCCGCTGTGCAGACCTGCACATTGCCCGCCCCCATGGCGAGGAATTCCGCCGCATCGCGCCATGTGGTCACCCCGCCGATGCCAGAGATCGGCAAGCCCCGCGTCACGTCATGCCGCGCGATTTCGCCCACCATGTTGAGCGCGATGGGCTTCACCGCAGGCCCGCAATAGCCGCCATGCGACCCTTTCCCGTCGATCATCGGGAAGGGTGAGAAACTGTCCAGATCGACATTGGTGATCGACTTCACCGTGTTGATCAGCGAGACCGCATCCGCCCCGCCCCGCTTTGCCGCCATGGCGGGCGGCAGGATCGAGGTCACATTGGGCGTAAGCTTCACGATGCAGGGCATCTTGGAATAGTGCTTCACCCAGGCCGTGACCATCTCGATGTACTCGGGCACCTGCCCCACGGCAGAGCCCATACCGCGCTCGGCCATCCCGTGCGGGCAGCCGAAGTTCAACTCCACCCCATCCGCCCCGGTATCCTCGATCCGGTGCAGGATGTCCTTCCAGCTTTCCTCGTCACAAGGCACCATCAAAGAGATGATCATCGCCCGGTCGGGGTAATCCTTCTTCACCCGCCGGATCTCGGCGAGGTTCACCTCCAGCGGGCGGTCGGTAATCAACTCGATGTTGTTCAGCCCCAACAGCCGCCGATCCGCGCCCCAGATCGCGCCATAGCGCGGCCCGTTCACGTTCACGATGGGCGGGCCTTCGCTGCCCAGCGTCTTCCACACCACCCCGCCCCAGCCCGCCTCAAAGGCGCGTCGGACATTGTATTCCTTGTCCGTCGGCGGGGCCGAGGCCAGCCAGAACGGGTTGGGGGACTTGATCCCGATGAAGTTCGACGTCAGGTCAGCCATGAAAGCCTCCATGTTGGCGTGCGGCAGCGTCGCCCAGAGGCGCGCCCGTCAGTGTGCTTTGTGTGAAGGAAAGGGTCAGAACCCCAGCAGGTTCCAGAACCAGCCGATGATGATCCCGCCGATCTCGCCGAATTTCGGGATGACATAGGCCCAGGCCAAGGCCCCCGCGACGTTCACGGCCAGAAAGACCGCGAACCCCATCCGCATCATCCCGGCAAAGAGAAAGATCACCGGACGCAGCGGTCCGATGAAATGCCCCAGAAAGACCGCGCCCGCCCCCCATTTGCGAAAGTACTCGGCGCCCTTTTCCACGAGTTCCGGCTGATCCTTGAGCGGCCACATGGTCAGGATGCGCGCGCCAAAGCGCAGGCCCAGCCAATAGCTGAAGGTGGACCCGACGATCGCCCCCAGCGCCGCCCCGGCCCAGATCGGAAAGAAGGGGATCGCGCCCGTGGCCACGGTCGCACCGACCCCCACGAGGATCGCGGTCGACGGTACCGCCAGCGACAGGAAGGCTGTCGTCTCTGCCGCCGCAAAGACCAGCGCCAGCCAGAAGGACCACTCCTGATGCCGCTCCATGAAGGCGATCGCCGCCTGCGTCCAGCTGTCCATTCTGCCTCACCGCTTCCGGTGGGGCAGATGGGGCATTTCCGCGCCCCGGTAAAGGGGGCGGCGCGAAAATCATGACCGCGCCGCCATCAGCGTGGCATGAATGTCCAGCGCCGCATCGCGCCCCTCGGCGACAGCGGTGACCGTTAGGTCCTCGCCCCCTGCCGCGCAATCGCCGCCCGCCCAGATGCCCGGCACCGAGGTGCGCCCCGCGCCCGTCACCGCGATCTTGCCGCCCGCCATCTCCAACCCCTCCGGCGCGCCCGACAGCGTCTGCCCGATGGCCTTGAAGACCTGATCGGCGCGCAGCCGGAACGTCTCGCCCGTGGGTTTCAACCCGTCCGGCCCATCGACCGCATAGGCGAACTCCACCTCCAGCGCGCCCCCCGCCTGATGCACCGCCACGGGCGAAGCATTGCAGACGATCCGCACGCCCGCGCTGGTGGCATGGTCCTGCTCATATCCCGAGGCGGACATCTTCTCCTGCCCGCGCCGATAGACGATGGTCACGTTCAGCGCCCCCAGCAGCCGCGACTGCACGGCGGCATCCACCGCCGTCATGCCCCCGCCGATCACCACCACATCGCGCCCGATGGGCAGGGCCGACTTGTCCTTCGCCTGCCGCAGTTCCGCGATGAAATCCACCGCAGGCCGCACGCCCGGCAGGTCCTCACCCGCCGCGCGCAGGGCATTCACCCCGGCCAACCCCATGCCAAGGAAGACCGCATCATGCGCCTTCTGCAATTCGGCCAGCGTGACCCCCTGCCCCAGCGCCATCCCGGTCTTCACCGTGATCCCGCCGATCTGCAGCAGCCACTCCACCTCGGCCTGCGCGAAATCGCCCACGGCCTTGTATTGCGCGATCCCGTATTCGTTCAGACCCCCGGCCTTGGGCCGCGCGTCATAGATCACCACGTCATGGCCATGCATCGCCAAGCGATGCGCCGCCGCCAGACCCGCAGGCCCCGCCCCCACGACCGCCACGCTGCGCCCCGTCGGGGCCGCCCGGGTAAAGGGATGCACCCCCGCCTCCATCAGCGTGTCGGTGGCAAAGCGCTGCAGCCGCCCGATCTCCACGGGTTTGCCCTCCGCCGCTTCGCGCACGCAGGCCTCTTCGCACAGCGTCTCGGTCGGGCAGACCCGGGCGCACATGCCGCCAAGGATGTTCTGGCTCAGAATCGTCTTGGCCGCAGCCTCGGGCGTGCCCGTGGCGATCTGGCGAATGAACAGCGGAATGTCGATCGAGGTGGGGCAGGCCGTGATGCAGGGCGCATCATGGCAGAAATAGCAGCGATCCGCCGCCACCCGCGCCTCATGCACATCCAGCGGCGGTTCGTGGTCGCCGAAGTTGTGGCTATAGGCATCGGCGGGCAGACGTCCCGGCACGACCCCGGGCGTAAGCTGGCTGTTGGACAAGGTACCTTCTCCCTGCTGGCTTTTCTCGTTGAAGGAAAGGCTGCCACAGGCCCATATTTTTATCAAACGGTAAAATACGCCCACCCGACGATTTTTCCGCCCCTGCCGCCCCAATCCGCTTTGGATGCTGAAAAAGCAGGCATCCGCCGCCCGCCCTGCCGCCGAAGATCGCCGCTTTTCACCCCCCACTTGCTGGCGTATAAGCACCGGACCCGACCGTGCGGCCCCTCTGGCCAAGACGGCGCGGCAGAAACGCATGACCCCGGCGCAACGTCGCCAGCAGAGGACCGGCATGAGCAAGCACACTTCCGAAGCCGATGTCGCCTTCATTCAGGCGCTCGCGGAACTTCTGAACAAGAACGAACTGACCGAGCTTTCGGTGAAGCGCGAATATGGCGAGGATGACAGCCTCGAAGTGCGCGTGGTCAAACAGTCCAATGTGGTGACCGTTGCCGCCGCAGCCCCTGCCCCCGTGGCCTATGCCGCCGCCCCTGCCGTTGCCGCCGCACCCGCCGCCGCCGCCCCTGCCGCGCCCGAAGACCCGGCGCAGCATCCCGGTGCCGTCACCTCGCCCATGGTGGGCACCTGCTATCTGGCCGCCGAACCGGGGGCCACGCCCTTCGTCACCGTCGGCGCGACCGTGGCCGAAGGCCAGACCGTCCTCATCATCGAGGCGATGAAGACCATGAACCACATCCCCGCCCCCAAGGCCGGGACCGTGAAGCGTATCCTCGTCGAAGACGGCACGCCGGTCGAATACGGCGCGCCGCTCATGATCATCGAATAAGGGACACCCGATGTTCGAAAAGATCCTGATCGCCAACCGGGGCGAGATCGCGCTGCGCGTGATCCGGGCAGCCCGCGAAATGGGGATCAAATCGGTGGCGGTGCATTCCACCGCCGATGCCGATGCGATGCATGTTCGCATGGCCGATGAATCCGTCTGCATCGGCCCCGCCTCTTCGACCCAAAGCTATCTCAACAAGGCCGCCATCATCTCGGCCTGCGAAATCACCGGCGCGCAGGCCGTCCATCCGGGCTATGGCTTCCTGTCGGAAAACGCGGCCTTCGCGCAGGCGCTGGAAGATCACGGCATCACCTTCATCGGCCCCTCGGCGGAACATATCCGCATCATGGGCGACAAGATCACCGCCAAGGAAACCGCCAAGGAACTGGGTATCCCGGTCGTCCCCGGCTCTGATGGCGGCGTGCCGGATTATGAGACGGCGCAGGGCGTGGCCGAAGGCATCGGCTATCCCGTCATCATCAAGGCCACCGCCGGCGGCGGCGGGCGTGGGATGAAGGTCGCCAAGAACGCGGCCGAGCTTGAAGTCGCCTTCCGCACCGCGCGGAGCGAGGCCAAGGCCGCCTTCGGCAATGACGAAGTCTATATCGAGAAATACCTCCAGAAGCCCCGCCATATCGAAATTCAGGTCTTCGGCGATGGCAAGGGCAAGGCCGTGCATCTGGGCGAACGCGACTGCTCGCTTCAGCGCCGCCACCAGAAAGTGTTCGAAGAAGCCCCCGGCCCCGCCATCACGCCCAAGATGCGTGCGGAAATCGGCGCGATCTGCGCCAATGCCGTGGCCAAGATCAACTATATCGGCGCGGGAACCATCGAATTCCTCTACGAGGACGGGAAGTTCTACTTCATCGAGATGAACACCCGCCTGCAGGTGGAACATCCGGTGACTGAGGCGATCTTCGGCGTAGACCTCGTACGCGAACAAATCCGCGTCGCGGCCGGGCTGCCCATGTCCTTCGCGCAGGAGGAGTTGGAGATCAACGGCCACGCGATCGAGGTGCGCATCAACGCCGAGCGGTTGCCCAACTTCGCCCCCTGCCCCGGCAAGGTCCGCGTCTTTCACGCGCCGGGCGGCCTTGGCGTGCGGATGGATTCGGCGCTTTACGGCGGCTATTCGATCCCGCCCTATTACGACAGCCTGATCGGCAAGCTGATCGTGCATGGCCGCGACCGTCCCGAGGCACTCGCCCGTCTAAAGCGCGCGCTGGGTGAGCTGATCATCGACGGCATCGACACCTCGGTGCCGCTCTTCCACATGCTGCTGGCAGAACCCGAAATCCAGAACGGGGATTATAACATCCACTGGCTGGAAAAATGGCTGGCCGCGCAATTCGCGGAATAAGCTGTAGGATGGGCAGCATTGCCCACCCTACGCCCGAACCATGACCACGAACGCCATCACGCCCGCCATCCTGCTGCGCGCCTATGCGGCGGGAATCTTCCCCATGGCCGAACGGCGCGACGACCCCGAGATTCACTGGGTCGATCCGCGCCGCCGGGGCATCCTGCCCTTGGACGGCTTCCACATCTCGCGCTCGCTCCGCCGCCGCATCCTCACCGCGCCTTGGCGCGTCACCGCCGACACCGCCTTCGCCGCCACGGTCGAAGCCTGCGCTGACCGCGACGAGACTTGGATCAACGACACGATCTTCGCGCTTTACGTCTCGCTCCACCGCTCCGGCCACGCCCATTCGGTCGAGGTATGGGAAGGTGAAGACCTCATCGGCGGGGTCTATGGCGTGACGCTGGGCAGCGTCTTCTTCGGGGAAAGCATGTTCTCGCGCCGCAGCGATGCGTCAAAGGCCGCGCTGGCCTGGACCGTCCACCGCCTGCGCGCAGGGGGCTTCACCCTCTTCGACACGCAATTCCTCACACCGCATCTGGCCAGCCTCGGTGGCGTCGAAATCCCGAGGGGAGAGTATCACCGCCACCTCGCAGCCGCGCTACAGGCAACAGCACGCTTTCACCCCGAAGGCTATTCGCCCGCGCCCTCGGACGTCGTCTCTTCCTCGGCCTGAGGCGCGGGGTCTGGCGTCACGCAGCGCAGCACCCAGACGTCATAACGCGGATGGTCCAACGCCGACAGCGCAGGCGAAGACGCCACCATCCAGCCTTCAAAGACCGGCTGCGTCACCCCCGCATCCCGGATCGTCATATGCGCCTGCGCGTCCGAGGTGGGGTTGTCCGCCGGATAGCGGCAGGCATCCAGCCGGATCGTCAACCGCCCCGACACCGCCTCCTGCCCGCGCAGAAGTTCGATATCCGCGACCTCACCCGTCAGCTTGTCCAGCCAGCGCAGGATGCCCGCCTCGCTGTCGGCAAACTCCTGCGCCGCGGCAGGAAAGCCCATGCAGAGCGCCAGCAAGACCAATCCGGGCCGGATCATTCGACCGCCCCATCCCCCGCGGCATCGCCCTCATCCGACCCGCCGCCCGCGAATTTCATCATCAACGAGATGACAGACACCGCCCCTTGCGTGTCCTCGATCTCGGCTCCGGCCGCCAGATTGTCCAGCGATCCGCCCGGCACCAGTTCCACGAAATTCCCGCCCAGCAGCCCTTCAGAGGATATCAGCGCCGCCGAGTCATCGGGCAGCACCACAGTCTCCTGCACGCTCAACACCGCATCGGCGAAAAAGGTCTGCGGGTTCAATTCCAGCGCCGTCACGGTGCCGACCTTCACGCCCGCCAGCCGCACATCCGTGCCCACGCGCACCCCTTCGACCGACCGGAAGGAAGCGGTCAGCTCATAGCTGCCCGACGGCCCCGAAACACCCGTCTCCCGCCCCGCATAGATCAGAAAGCCGATCGCCGCGGCCAGCACCGCCGCCCCGGCCAGAACCTCGGCCCGATTCTCAGCCATTGCCCCGCCCTGCTTCAGAAAGACCCGTCACTCGGGCTGCCACGCCTCGTAATCGCGCCGCGCCACCGGGTCGGGACGGCGGATCGATCCGGGCGGCGCATAGGCCGCCGCCGTGCCGGTCAGGTTCTCCTGATGCGGCTTTTCCCAGGCCTTGTGCTTCAAGGGCGCCTTGGTCGGCGGCTCGTCCCAAGTGTGGTGCAGCCAGCCATGCCAATCGGGCGACACCCGGCTCGCCTCGGCCTCGCCATTGTAGATCACCCAGCGGCGCTTGGCGTCGCGGGTTTCATAATAGACGTTGCCCTGATCATCCTCGCCCACCTTCACGCCCTTGCGCGAGGTGTAAAGCTGCGTGCCCAGCGTCTGGCCGTTCCACCATGTGACAAGCCGCTTGAGGAAATCCATCATGCCCTCCGGGGAAACCTTTGCGTCCCATATGGCCGAAGCCACCGCAAAGGTCCAGCGCCAAGCCGCCGCGCCCAGCGGAAAGTGACCGTGCCGTGAAGGCGGGGCGGGGCCCGATCCGGACCCGCCCCGCCTGCCTCCCTCAGGCCGCCGCTGTCGCCTCGATCTCAAACATCAGGCCGGGCACGGCCAGCCGCGTCACGCCCAGCAGCGTCATCGGAGGCGCAACCTGATGCGGCCCGAACCGTGCCCCCATCAGATCGAAGTTCTGCAACGCGGCATCCACATCCGTGGCAAAGACGCCCAGCCGCGTCACATTGGCCAGCGTCATGCCCGCCCCCGCCAGCACCGCCTCCAGATTGTCCAGCGCAAGGTCGATCTGGGCGCGCATGTCGCCCGCATGCTGTGGGCGACCTTCGGCATCCACCGCCGTCTGCCCGGCGCAGATGACCTGCCGGGTCGCGCCCTCGATCGCCTCTGCCTGATTGTATCCCAGCTTTACCGACCAGCCCCATGGGTTCACGGCGACACGTTTCATGGCATTCTCCCTTTGTTGTTTCGCCGGATCGGTCTAGGTGAAATCAGTGCCAATTTTTGTCACCATTCATGCTAGATTTGGGGCATGAACATCCGAAGCCGACAGGAAACCCTCGTGCGCTGCCTGCGCCGCAGCGGCACCACCACGGTGGCCGCCCTTGCGCAGGAAGTCGGGGCATCGCGCCGCACCGTGCTGCGCGATCTCAGCGCCCTGCGCGATGAGGGCTATGTGATCCATGCCGATGTCGGGCGCGGGGGCGGCCTGCAGCTTGACCCAAGGTCGGTCCAGACCCTGCCGCGCCTGTCTGTGTCCGAGGTCTTTGCCCTTCTGATCAGCGTGGCCGCCATGCGCGCAGCGGGGCAATTGCCCTTTTCCGATCTCGCGGATGCAGGGCTGGCGAAGATCGAAAAGGCACTGCCCCCCGACAAGGTCAGGGATCTGCGCGCCTTTCTCGACTGCCTGCATGTCGGGCAGCTTTCGCCCCTGCAGGACCTGTCCGATATGGGGCGGATGGACCCCGCACTGCTTTCGGCCTTCGAAACAGCCTTCCTCCAGCGCCGCTTGCTGCGCTTTGGCTATCGCGATGCCAAGGGGCAGGCCTCACAGCGCGAGGTGGAACCACAGGCGATGCTGATCCTGCCGCCGCTCTGGTATCTGGTGGCATGGGACCCGGCACGGGGCGATTTCCGGCAGTTCCGGATGGACCGCATCACCGCCCCCGAGGCCCTTGAGGGGACGACCTTCCGCCGCCGCCATGTGCCCTTTGAACAGGATGTCTGCCCCTTTGCCGATCTTCCACGCTGACCACGCTCTTCCCGGCCGCGCCAAATGAAAAGCGCCCACCGACCCACGGTCGGCGGGCGCTTGCCCGAAATCATCCCTTACATGTCTCTGGTCATCCCGCCGTGGCGGGTTCCTTTTTCTTCGCGTCGGTATAGACCAGCATCGGCTTCGCCTCGGCGGCATTCACCGCCTCTTCGTTCACCACGACCTCGGCCACGCTGTCCATGCCCGGCAGTTCGAACATGGTGTCCAGGAGGATATCCTCCATGATCGACCGCAGGCCCCGCGCGCCCGTCTTGCGCTTGATCGCGCGCTTGGCGATGGCCGACAGGGCATCCGGCGTGAAGGTGAGCTTCACCCCCTCGATCTCGAACAGGCGCTGATACTGCTTGACCAGCGCATTCTTCGGCTCGGTCAGGATGGTGACCAGCGCCCCTTCGTCCAGATCGTTCAGCGTGGCGATCACAGGAAGACGGCCCACGAATTCCGGGATCAGACCGAATTTCAGAAGATCCTCGGGCTCCAACTCCTTGAACAGCTCGCCCGCCCCCCGCGCATCCGGGTCCTTCACATCGGCGCCAAAGCCGATCGCGCTGCCCTTGTTGCGCTGCGCGATGATCTTTTCCAAGCCCGCAAAGGCCCCGCCGCAGATGAACAGGATGTTGGTCGTGTCCACCTGCAAGAATTCCTGCTGCGGATGCTTGCGCCCGCCCTGCGGCGGCACGCTCGCGACAGTGCCTTCCATAATCTTCAAGAGCGCCTGCTGCACCCCCTCGCCCGACACGTCGCGCGTGATCGACGGATTGTCCGACTTGCGGGTGATCTTGTCGACCTCGTCGATATAGACGATCCCGCGCTGCGCGCGTTCGACGTTGTATTCGCTGGCCTGCAACAGCTTCAGGATGATGTTTTCCACATCCTCGCCGACATAGCCCGCTTCCGTCAGCGTCGTCGCATCCGCCATGGTGAAGGGCACGTCAAGGATGCGCGCCAAGGTCTGCGCCAGCAGCGTCTTGCCGCAGCCCGTGGGGCCGATCAGCAGGATGTTCGACTTCGACAGTTCGATATCCGTCTTCGACGAATTGTTCAGCCGCTTGTAATGGTTGTGCACCGCGACGGACAGCACGCGCTTGGCATGGATCTGCCCGATCACGTAATCGTCCAGCACCTTGCAAATCTCGCGCGGCGTCGGCACCCCTTCCGAGGATTTCAGACCCGAAGTCTTCGTCTCCTCGCGGATGATGTCCATGCACAGCTCGACGCATTCGTCGCAGATAAAGACCGTCGGCCCCGCGATCAGCTTGCGCACCTCGTGCTGGCTCTTGCCACAGAAGGAACAGTAGAGCGTGTTCTTGCTGTCGCTGCCGGAGTTGTTCGCCATCAGGTCGTCCTTTGCCACGTCCCGGCCCTGCGACCGGACTTGCGTGAAAGTCTAGGCCAAGGCCCGCGCCCCCACAATGCCAAAAAACCCCCGGCCGGACAGCCCGCCCGGGGGCGCGTCATCACTTCGCCGGATCGTCCGCCTTGCCGCGGCTTTCGACGATTTCGTCGATCAGACCCCAAGCCTTTGCATCCTCGGCGGACATGAAATTGTCCCGCTCCAGCGCGGCCTCGACGGTGTCATAGGTATTGCCCGTATGCTTCACGTAGATCTCGTTCAGACGACGCTTCAGCTTTTCGGTCTCACGCGCATGGATCATGATATCCGTCGCCTGCCCCTGATAGCCGCCCGACGGCTGGTGCACCATCACGCGGGAATTCGGCAGGCTGAAGCGCATCCCCTTCTCCCCCGCCGTCAAGAGCAGCGACCCCATCGAGGCCGCCTGCCCGATCACAAGGGTGGACACCTTCGGCTTGATGTATTGCATCGTGTCATAGATCGACAGACCCGATGTCACCACGCCGCCGGGGCTGTTGATATACATGCTGATTTCCTTCGACGGATTCTCCGCCTCAAGGAACAAGAGCTGCGCACAGATCAGCGACGACATCCCGTCATGCACCGGGCCGGAGAGGAAGATGATCCGCTCCTTCAGCATGCGCGAGAAGATGTCATAGGCCCGCTCGCCCCGGCTGGTCTGTTCCACGACCATCGGGACAAGGGTGTTCATATAGTGCTCGACCGGATCGCGCATGGCGGGCTGCCTCTTTCTCGTACAAGGGTCATAACGACGGTGTCTTGATGGAGTCTTAGTTGCCTCCCCGGGGGGCTGCAAGGGCAGGTGGTCGAATGGCCCATGGGGCGGGGGCGTCGCAGGGGGGCTGTCTGCCCCCCACGGGCCGCTGCGCGCCCCTCCCCCCGAGGATATTTCAGAACAGATGAAGACCGCAGAAAGACCAGATGTCGCATCCCTTGGCGGCAAGGCCACACCGCCTAGCTTGGCCGCCATGACAGTGCTTCCCCTCCCCCTGCCCGCCACCCGCGCCGCCGCCACCGCGCGCCTTGCCAGCTTCCTGCCGCGCGCCGGGATGGCCTATGCCGCGCGCCGGAACGAAGATGTTCCCGGCCACCCCCATGTCTCGGGCCTGTCCCCCTATATCCGCCACCGCCTGCTGACCGAGGCCGAGGCAATCGACGCCACGCTGCGCGCCCATCCCAACGGGGCCGACAAGTTTCTGGCCGAGCTGTGGTGGCGCACCTACTGGAAGGGCTGGCTGGAACTGCGCCCCGGCATCTGGTCCGCCTATCGGCAAGGTCTGGCCGAGGCGATGAACCGCCTACAGGTCGAAGGCGGTCTGCGCCAGCGATGGGAAGCCGCCTGCAAAGGCGAAACGGGCATCGACGGTTTCGACACTTGGGCGCAGGACCTGGCCGCCACGGGCTATCTGCACAACCACGCCCGGATGTGGTTCGCCTCGATCTGGATCTTCACGCTGCGCCTGCCGTGGGAATTGGGGGCGGATTTCTTCCTGCGCCACCTGATCGATGGCGATCCGGCCTCCAACACCCTGTCATGGCGCTGGGTCGGGGGCCTGCACACGCCCGGCAAGACCTATGCCGCCACGCCCGACAACATCGCCAAGAACACGGGCGGCCGTTTCCGCCCCAAGGGCCTTGCCCGCGACTGCCCGCCCCTGCGCATGGTGCCCCACCCTGCCCCGCGTCCCGTCCCGCAAGGCGACGCGATGGCCCCCGGCCTGCCCACCGCGCTCTTGCTGCATGAAGATGATCTGGCAGGCGACGGCTTCCCCCATCTGCCCGACGGCACGCCGCTCCTCTTCCTGACCACCACCGCCCGCCGCTCCACCCTCGCCGTCAACCCGCTGGTCCATGCCTTTGTCGAGGAGGCCGTGGACGACACTGCCCGCCGCCATGGCCAGCCCGACGCGCCCCGCTTCACCGACGAGACGCTGGTCGCCTTGGCCGACCATCTGGCCGCGCAGGGCCTGCGCCAGCTTGCAACGCCGTATGCCCCGATCGGCCCCACTGCCGCCGCGCTGCAACGTCTGGCCCCGCTTCTGGATGATCGCGGCATCCGGCTCGCCCGGCTGATCCGCGACCACGACGCGTCCGCTTGGCCCCATGCAACCCATGGCTTCTTCCGCTTCCGCGAGGCAATGATGGGCTGACCCATCCCGCAACTCCGTCCCGGGCCCGACCCGGGACCTCCCCCCCCCGCGCGGCGATGGTCCCTGCCCCGGAGGCAGCCACCCTCACCTGCGCCCCTGTCTTCGCGATGCGGTTACCGTACCTCAAGGCGCGCCCTTAACCTTAACGCAAGGTCACCCCGCCGCCCGCTGCGTGCCCACAGTTTGCTGCACAAAAGGCGGCACAGAACAGGGCACAGTCAGCGAAAGGTCCGCGCCGCCAGCAGCACCCGGCTTAACGCGGTCACAAGGCAGAGCGCAGCGAAGCCCCATGCCAGCGGCGCAAAGGCCCAAGGCAGCAGGCAAAGGATCAGGAAAAATACAATGGTTTCCGTGCCTTCCAGCAAGCCTGCGGTGAAATAGAGCGACTTCTCCCCCCGTGACCGCGTCTGCATCCCCCGCTTTTCGGCCAGTACGGCATAGCCAAGGAATGTGCTGCCGTTGATGTAGAACGCGGCCAGCAGAAACGCCCCTGCCACCCCATTCGCCTCAGGGTCCCGCAGCACGAAAGCCATTGGAATCGCGGCATAAAAGACGAAATCGCAGACGATATCCAGATAGCCGCCGAAATCCGTCTTGCCCCGCGCCCGCGCCACCGCCCCATCCAGCCCATCGGCCACCCGGCTGGCCATCAGAGGCAGCGCCGCCGCCCATCCCGGCCCACCAAGCGCCAGCACCAAAGCCGCCGCCAGCCCCAGCCCCAGCCCGGTCAGCGTCACGGCATCCGCCGTAACCCCCTTTTCCGCAAGGCTTTTCCCCATCCGCCCCAAGACAGGATCGATCACGCCGCGCATCCAGCCATCCAGCATCCATTCACCTTTCCGTATGCCTGAACAGAAGACTGTTGCCAGCCGCCCCGGGTCCTAGCTATCCCGGAGGACGGGCGCAGAACAAGCGCCGCCATGGGAGAGAACATGCATCGCCGCACCGCCCTGACCCTGCTCGCCAGCCTGCCCGCCTTTGCCGGGTTTTCGACGAAAGCCCTTGCTGCAGAATGGGATAGCATCCTTTCCGAAGCCAAAGGTCAAACCGTCTACTGGCATGCATGGGGCGGCGACCCCAAGATCAACGATTTCATAACCTGGATCGGGGATAAGGCGCAGGAGCGGTACGGAGTCACTCTCGAACATGTCAAACTTGCCGCCACCTCCGACGCCGTCGCCCGCGTTCTGGCCGAACAACAGGCCGGGCAGACGGACGGCGGCGCGGTCGACCTCATCTGGATCAATGGTGAAAACTTCGCCGCCATGAAATCGCAGGGGCTTCTTTACGGTCCCTTTACCGAAACCCTGCCCAACTGGCCGCTGGTGGATGTGGCCGGTAAACCGGCCACCGTCACCGACTTCACCCTGCCGACCGACGGGTTCGAATCCCCATGGGCGATGGCGCAACTGGTGTTCGAATACGACACGGCGTGGTTGCAAAACCCGCCGCAAAGCATTGATTTACTTCTGGAATGGTCGATTTCGAACCCCGGTCGCTTCACCTACCCCCAGCCGCCCGACTATCTGGGTACCACCTTCCTGAAGCAGGTCCTCTATGGCGTGATGGCCGACCCATCAGTCCTGCAATCCCCTGTCGATGACGCCAGCTACGCGGCGCAGGTCGCCCCCCTCTGGGCCTATCTCGACCGTCTCCATCCGACACTTTGGCGCGAAGCCAAGGCCTTCCCCCAGAACGAACCCGCGCTTGGCCAATTGCTGGCCGATGGCGAAATCGACATCTCCTTCGCCTTCAACCCCGGTCGCGCCAGCGCCGAGATCGCGGCAGGCACCCTGCCCGACACGGTGCGCACCTTCGTCCTGCAGGGCGGCACGATCGGCAATGCGTCTTTCGTGGCCATCCCCTTCAACGCCGCACATCGCGCGGGCGCCTTGGTCATCGCGAACCTGCTCCTCGATCCCGAAGTGCAGGCCCGCGCGCAGGATCCAGCCGTGCTCGGATTCCAGACTGTCCTTGATCTTCAATCGCTTAGCGGCGAAGATCGCGCAAGGTTCGAGGCGCTGGATCTGGGTGTCGCCACCCTCTCGCCCGCCGATCTGGGCCCTGTCCTCTTGGAACCGCATGCCAGCTGGATGACCCGTATCGCACAGGATTGGACGGCGCGCTACGGGGTCGCACAGTGACAGATGCCGGGCGGCGCCGGGGCGGTTTCCTACGCCTGATGCCGCCCCTGACGCTGGGCCTGATGACGCTGCCGATCGCGGCAGGGTTGGCGGGAACGGCCCTTCCCGCTTTCGGCAATGGCGGCGCCGGGATCGAAAAGCTTTTGGCATGGCCGGGCCTGCCCAAATCCGTGGCCCTGTCCATCGGCACGGGCCTTGTCTCCACCCTCCTCGCCCTCGCCCTCACCCTCCTGATCCTCGCGGCCTTCGCGGGCACCCCGGCCTTCGCCCGCATCCGGCGCGGCCTTGCGCCGCTCCTGTCCGTCCCCCATGCAGCGGCGGCGCTGGGTCTGGCCTTCCTGATCGCCCCCTCCGGCTGGATCGCCCGCCTCCTGTCGCCCGAACTGACCGGCTGGCAGGTCCCGCCTGACCTTCTGATCCTGAACGATCCTCTGGGCCTCTCCCTCACCCTTGGGCTTGTGGCGAAGGAGTTGCCCTTCCTCTTGCTGATGGCCCTCGCCGCCCTGCCGCAGATCGACGCGGACCGCCGCCTGACCACGGCGGCGACGCTCGGCTATGGCCGGATCGCGGCCTTCACCTTCACCCTCCTGCCCGATCTCTACCGCCAACTGCGGCTGCCCACCTATGCCGTGCTGGCCTATGGGATGACGACCGTCGACATGGCGCTGATCCTCGGCCCCACACTCCCGCCCACGCTTTCGGCACAGATCACGCTCTGGATGGGCGAGGCGAACCTTACGATGCGCGACACCGCCGCCGCGGGCGCGGTGCTGCAACTCGTACTTGCGGTATTGGCGATAAGCCTATGGCGCGTCATGGAAATCTTCACAAAACGCGCTCTGATCGCCATCGCCTTCACCGCCCCACGCCTGGCCTTGATCGACCGTCCCGCCGCTTTCATCGCCCGGCTTGCCGCGCTCTTGATCACTGGCACGCTGGCCTTCGGGCTGGCCGGGCTTTCGCTCTGGTCCGTGGCGGGCCTGTGGCAGTTCCCCGACGCATGGCCCGAAGAGATCACCCTGCGCACATGGGCCACCGCAGGCCCCTCGCTGCGTGAGACATCCGCCACCACGCTGATCATCGCAACCGGTGCGACCCTTGCTGCCCTCGCCCTTGCGCTGGCCTGCCTTCAGGCCGAGGCGTCGCTGCACCTGACCCCCACCAAACGGGCGCTGGTCCTGCTCTACCTGCCGCTGCTGGTGCCGCAGATCGCCTTCCTGCCCGGACTTCAGATGCTCGCCCTGCCGCTGGGCCTTGACGGCACGGTGGCGGCGGTCATGGCCATCCACCTCGTCTTCGTGCTGCCCTATGTCTTCCTCTCCCTCTCCGGCCCTTTCCGAGCTTGGGACGGGCGGATCGCGACGGCCGCCGCCACGTTGGGCGCGTCGGAGGCGCGCATCTTCTGGCGGCTCCGCCTGCCCATGCTGACCGGTCCGGTCCTGACGGCGGCAGCCGTGGGCATGGCCGTCTCCATCGGCCAGTACCTGCCCACCCTGATGATCGGCGGCGGGAGGGTAGAAACATTGACAACCGAAGCCGTCGCCCTGTCCTCCGGCGGAAACCGCCGCCTGATCGGGGCCTATGCCGTGCTGCAACTGCTCCTCCCCGCACTGGCCTTCAGCGCGGCGCTGGCCCTGCCGCTCTGGCTCTGGCGGGACAGGCGTCTGATGCGGGGCCTCGGATGACCTTGGACCAAGGCCTGATCCTTGATGGGCTGACCATCACGCTGGGCGACCGGCGTCTGGTGGCCCTCTCCCTTGCGATCCGAGGCGGAGAGGTGGCCACGATCATGGGCGCCTCTGGTTCCGGCAAATCCACGGCGCTTGCCGCGATCACCGGAACCTTGCCGCCAGAGTTTCGAAGAACTGGCCGCATCCTTCTGAATAGCAAAGACATTTCCGACAGACCGACACGCCTGCGCGGGGTGGGGCTGATGTTTCAAGACCCCGTCCTTTTTCCCCATCTCTCGGTCGGCGGAAACCTTGCCTTCGCGCTGCCCGCCCATGTGACAGGGCGCAGCGCGCGCCGCTTGCGGATCGACGCAGCGCTCGCCTCCGCCGGGCTGGAGGGGTTGGCCGATCGTGACCCCGCCACCCTTTCAGGCGGGCAGAAGGCCCGGGTGGCGCTTCTGCGCACGTTGCTGGCGGAACCCAAGGCGCTGCTGCTGGATGAACCCTTCTCGCGGCTGGATGCCGATCTGCGCGCCCAGATCCGACGCTTCACCTTCGACCGCGCCAAAGCGGCAGGCATCTCCACGCTTCTTGTCACCCATGATGTGGAGGATGCCCGTGCGGCAGGCGGGCCCGTCCTGTCGCCCCTCGGCGAAACCTTGCCCCTCTGATGGGTGCCCCTCGCGCGAAACCGCATCCCGCCCTATCCTGCCCCCAAGCTGACCGTAGAAGGTGCGCCATGTTCCGACCCCTCGCTCTGGTCGTCCTCGCCGTCGTCATGGCAAGCCCAGCCGCCGCCTGCCGCCTGCCCGCAGGGGCACAGGCTCTGACGCAAGAGACGCTGGCCGCGATCAATGCAGAACGGCAGGCCAAGCGTCTTGCCCCACTCGCGCTTGACGCCCGCCTACAGGACGCCGCCCAGTCCCATGCCTGCGACAGCGCCACACGCAACCGCATGGGACATGACGGAAGCGACGGCAGCGCTCTGGGCGACCGCGCCGCCCGTGTAGGCTACGACTTCCGCGAAATCGCCGAAAACGTGGCGCAGGGCTACCCCTCGCCACAGTCCGTGACGCAAGGCTGGATGAACAGCCCGGGTCACCGCCGCAATATCCTGATGCGCGGGGCAAGGGATGCTGGCCTTGGCATCGCCATCGGCGGGGATGGCGACCTGCATTGGGTGCTGAAGCTTGGCCGAGAATAAGGTGAGATATCCAACACTAGCCATTGAAAATCTTTAATAATACGGATTTCAGCCGCGCGCACTGACTATCGTGCCACAAGCAGTTCCGCCTTCAACCCACCCAGTGCCGCACTCTCCCCCAGCCGCAATTCGCCACCATGGCTGCGCGCGATGTCGGATGCGATGGACAAGCCCAAGCCCACACCGCCGCCCCGGTTCGGGTCACGCGCGGCGTCCAGACGACTGAAGGGTTGCACCGCCTCGGCCCGCCGCGCCGTGGGAATGCCCGGCCCGTCATCCTCGACCGTAAAGCGCAGCCAGCGTTCGCCCATGGCCACGTTCACCTCCGCCCGGCTGCCATAGCGCAGCGCATTGCTGACAAGGTTTTCCAGCGCGCGCGCCATGGCCTGCGGGCGCAGGTGCACCCGTGACAAAGGCCCGTCAATATGCAAGTCGACCTGCTTGCCCAGCCGCGCCGCATTCTCCACCACCCGCCGCACCAGCACCTCGGGATCGACGGGCTCCACCGCCTCCGTCGCGTCCCCACGCGCGAAAGACAGAAACTCATCCACCAGCCGCTCCATCTCGGCCACATCCGACAGCAGCGCCCGCGTCTCCTCATCCTCGGGCAGCAGCGACAGGCCCAGCCGCATCCGCGTCAGCGGTGTGCGCAGATCATGGCTGACACCCGACAGCATCAGCGTGCGCTGTTCGATCTGCCGTTCGATCCGCGCCCGCATGTCAAGGAAGGCATGCCCCGCCGCCCGCACCTCGGTCGCCCCGCGCGGCGCATAGGGGATGACCTGCCCCTTGCCAAAAGCCTCGGCCGCAAGGGACAGCCGCGCGATAGGGCGCAACTGATTGGACAAAAAGAGATAGGCGATGATCGTCATGAGGATGGAGGTCACGATCATCAACACCAGCAACTGATGCGGGTTGGTGGCAGACATGCGCGTCCGGTTCACCGTCACCGCCATATCGCCCCAGCGGGTCGGATGATGCAGACGCACCATCCCGTCCCCGTCCACCAGATCGACCGGGGCAAGGCGCGGAAAGATCTCACGCAGCGTGCGGATCACCACCCGCCCCGACAGATCAAGCAACTCGCTGCGGTCCGCCTCCGGAATGGCATCTTCGGCTGGAAGCGCCACGCGCACCTGCAGCGGCCCCGACACCCGCGCCAATTGCCCCTTCGCCTCTTGCAACGATCCGGCTTGCTCGGTCAGGGCCAGCAGCAGCCGCAACTCTGCGGCCACCCCGCTTGTCAGCTGTTCCGTCACCCGTTCGAAGTGACGCTGGATGAAGGTGACGGACACGACCAACTGGATCGTGACGATCGGCACGATCAGGATCAGCGCGGCGCGGCCATATAGGCCGCGGGGCAGGAAAGACTTGCGGGTCATGGGACCAGAGCCTAGCCTGCCCCCCGCCCCGAGGGAAGAGGAGGCCCCTGCCCGTGTCGCCCCGCATCGCCCGGACAGAGGTCCGCGCCCCGCGCCTGCGCAGCCTTCTGGCCCCGAACCCTTCGCCGCTGACCTTCCGGGGCACGAACACCTATATCCTCGGCTCTGGGCGGGTCGCCGTCATCGATCCCGGCCCCAACGATGACCGCCACCTTGCCGCGATCCTCGCCGCGCTCGACCCGGGCGAAACGGTAGACCATATACTGGTCACCCATCCGCACCGCGATCACTCCGCCCTCGCCCCTCGGCTTTCGGCCGCGACAGGGGCACCGGTCCTTGCCTTTGGAACAGCAGAGGACGGCCGCAGCCCCCGGATGGCCGCACTCGCCGCGCAGGGAATGACGGCGGGGGGCGACGGGCTCGACACCCGCTTTGTGCCGGATCAGCGGATGGCGGATGGCGACAGCCTCGTTGGCCCGGATTGGGAGATTGTCGCCCTGCACACGCCCGGGCATCTGGGCACCCATCTTTGTCTGGCAGCGGGAGAGGTGCTCTTTTCCGGCGACCATGTGATGGGATGGAGCACATCGGTCATCGCCCCGCCCGATGGGGACATGGGCCAGTATATGCAAAGCCTCGCCCGGCTGGATCGGCCCGATTGGCGCCTCTTTCTGCCCGGACATGGCGACCCGATCACCGAACCTCACCGGCGTGTGCAGGAGTTGATCGCCCATCGCAAGGCGCGCGAGCGACAGGTCCTCTCCGCCCTTGAACCGGGGCCTGCGCCCGCGGCCACAATCGCCCAAAAGCTCTATCCCGACATTGCGCCTGCCCTTCTTGGGGCGGCGATGCGCAACGTCCTTGCGCACCTTGTTGATCTGCTTGGCAAAAACAGGGTTCTGGCCGAAGCTCCGGTCACTGCAGACACGCTGTTCCGACTTGCCTGACGCGATCGCCAACTTTTCCACCATTCCCCCTTGTCCCCCCGGAACACCCTTGCTATACGGCCCCCGTGTTCCGGCGTAGCTCAGCGGTAGAGCAGTTGACTGTTAATCAATTGGTCGTAGGTTCGATCCCTACCGCCGGAGCCAAAAATCCCCCAAGCCCTTGATTTTGATAAGTGCTGCACCCTCCGGGTGCCGCTTGAGTGTATGGGCAAAGATCCTGACGGATATCTCAGATCTGCCTCGACGCCGTTGCCTCCGCGAAATTGCAGTCATATCCCCTCACCTGCACCCCGATCTCAAGCTTTGACCGACCGGCTTCAAACTGTGCCGTATGGTCGGGATCGGCACGGAACCTCAGCCTGTCAGGGAAGGTCGGAGATGCAGAGGGAGACAAGGCCGCCCCAGTGATCGCGAAACACTCCGAACTTGAACGGGCCTGCATGCTATTCCCTTGCATCTTGGCGCTCGCGGGACCGGCATGTCGTCATTCTCTGCCGGTCGCCGCTGCGCGCCTACCGGCCTGCGCAGCTATCGGGGCCGCCGGGAAACTGCGCCTTGTCCTAGCCGCCCGTGATCACCGCTTCGGGGATCGTGTAGCGCTCTGCCCCGAGGATGATGGTGAAGATGTCGCCCACCTTCTCCACCTGCATCTCCGCCGGAGCGGCGGCCGCGACGGGAACTCCGCCTTCGAAAAGGACTTGCCGTTCGATCCCGCCGCCGATCGCGATCCAGACACCGGCATTGCCGGGTCCGTCGCGCACCACGCCGAAGGGACAGTCGCGCGGTGCGGCATCGGCGGCGGTGACGCAGGGCAAGAGTCCGGTGGCATCGAAGCCTGTCCCGTTTCCGACCGGTCCTCCTTCGGGAATCGCCGGCTGGGCCGGGGCGGCGGTCTCGGTCAGGTAGGAACCTGCCACCCAACCCTGCACGCCCGATCCATCCACCCGGATGCTGCACCAGCGCAGGGGCCCGGTCATCCGGCAACCGCGGTTCTGCATCACGTCGCCGTTGCGTGCTTTGCCAACGACAGCATAGCGCGTGTCGGGGCCGGACCGAATGTTCAGCGCTTCGCTGGTCAAACCGGTCACCTGCCACCAGTCCGGGCCACCGGCCAGACCATCGGCGAAATCTCCGCCTCCTAGGCCAATGCCCAGCGTGAAGCGCGCCGTCTCATTCCTTCGGGCAGCGTTGCGCATCAGGTAAAGCTCGACTGCATAGGTTCCATCGGCAGGCAAAGGCAAATCGGCGACCGTGCCGTCTACCGAGGCATTGAACAGCGCCTCGCTCTGCTCCTGCGGCAGGATGTTGAAAAAGAGCGACGCGTTCGTCGTGGACAGATCGACGGACAGCGTCTGCCCGGCCATCCCGTCCACCAGATAAACCACCGTTTCCTCACCCACGATCTGCCCTTCGACCTGTCCCCCCGCCATTGCGATGGCAGGGTCGATGGCTTCGGTGCGCACCGTCTCGGCCATGGTCGGAACGGCGACGGGCGCGATACTGACGAGGCTCATCAGAAGGGCAGCGAATGGTCGAGTCAGTGGCATGGCAGGCTCCTTTTGAATAACGAAGGGGGAAGGCAGAGGTCCCCGCCTCCCGCGCCGAAAGTCGATCAACGCGCCAAAATCGCGGGCCCAGCAGACTAACGGCGCGGGCCCGAGGGTCGCCCAGATCACCCATTCATGCGTTTGGCGAACCAGACCCACACAACATGCGCATAGCCGACCTCATCTTGGGTACTCCTGTTCCTTGAACCCGGGCCGTCTGGCTGTTTCGCCGGGTCTGATCTGCGAAACGACGGGGCGGGCGTTGATCCCGCGAAGAGTAGGCAACCACCACCCACGCGGCTATCCGCTAAGCGAAAGGCTGCCTCGCACCGCCCAAGAACCGACCCGATCGTCGCCCGGGACCAAGATCACAGAAAAAGGCCGCCTAGACCCGCCGAATCTGCCCGGCCCTGTGCAAGCAAAGGCCCGAAAATGGCCCTTATTTGCCGATATCCGCGAAACGAAACTGCGCGGAACGAAAATTCTACAGATGCATCCCGTTTAGGAAAGTTGATGATACGAGGATGAGCAGACGACTCCCGCACCGCAAGGCAACACGGCGCGGCAGGAGCGAGGGAAACGGGGCAGACAGGGCCACTATGGCGGGCAATTCCATGACCTTGAAGGATCGTCTTCGCAGCGAGATGGATCTCCTTCGCCCCATCGACATGCGCGACCTGCCGAAACGGCTGGGCATGGCGGGGTTCTTTCTGGCCATCATCTTCCTGATCGACGAAATGCAGGCTGCCCTCGCCTGCGCCGTCGCGATCGTGCTGTTCGAGGCGATCTCGAATTTTCTTTACAGGAAAGAACTGGTCTGGTCCGGTCAGGTTCCGGTCTGGGTGATCCTGTTCCATTGGGGTCTGAACCAGTGTCTGACCCTGATCTATATGGTTCCCGCCATGGTGATGGCGGGCAACCCAGACCTTGCGATCGTCGCGCTCAGCCTGATCTGGACCTGCGGGGTGTTCATCCACATCGCCAATGCCTTCGGGCGGCTGCCACTTTATACTGCAACCCTTTTGATCCCCGTGCTGATCGCAACATGGGTCGTGATCTCGTCAGTCGCACAGAATGACATCAAGCCGGCAGGTCCCTACGGCCTTGCCCTGCTGCTGATCGGCTTTGTCCTCTACATCTACAACATCGCCGAGAACCTGTTCAAACAGGCCCGCACCGGATCCGCGCTTTCGGCCGCGCTCGTGGAATCAAACGCGCGCCTGCGCGATCTCGAGGCGACGCGCCAGCAACTGATCAACGCGGTGGAAGGTCTCAACGACGGTTTCGTCTATTTCGACAGCGACGACCGCCTCGTCCTTGCCAATCGGCGTTTCCGCGAACTTTACGTATGCAGCGCCGATGCGATCCGGCCGGGTGCAAAATTCGAAGACATCCTGCGCCACGGCCTCATGCACAAGCAGTTCGTCGATGCGATCGGTCGCGAAAACGCCTGGATCCAAGAACAATTGAACGTGCTGAACGCGCAGTCGGTGGTCCGCCAGCTTCTGCCGGATGGTACGGTGCTGCAGGTGATGGAACGGCGGACATCGGATGGCGGCCGTGTCGGTCTGCGCGTGGACGTGACCGAGATCACCAAGGCGCGCGAGGCCGCCGAAGCCGCCAGCCGCGCGAAGTCCGAATTTCTGGCCAACATGAGCCATGAGATCCGCACTCCGCTGAACGGTGTTCTGGGCATGGCCGACCTTCTGGCCGAGACCACCCTCGACCCGCAGCAGAAATCGATGCTCTCGATCATCCGCACCTCGGGCTGGAGCCTGCTCACCCTGCTCAACGACATCCTCGACCTGGCAAGGGTCGAAGCGGGCAAGATGGTGCTGGAGGATCGTCCCTTCGACCTGCGCTCCTCGATCGACCGCCTAGAGGCACTGCATGGCGCGACGGCGCAGGCGAAGGGGATCAGCTTCGAGATTCTGCATTCCTCGAGCGGGCTCTATCTGCGCAAAGGCGATGAGACGCGGATCGTTCAGGTCCTGCACAACCTTGTAGGCAACGCCATCAAGTTCACCGAAACCGGATCGGTGCGCCTGAAGGTGCGGGCGAACCAGCCGGACCGTCTGGCCTTCGAGGTGGTGGATACCGGGATCGGCATGACCGAGGCGCAGGTCGCACGGATCTTCGAAACCTTCGAACAGGCCGATACCAGCACGGCGCGCCGCTTCGGGGGCAGCGGCCTTGGAATGACAATCGTCCGCAGGCTGGTCGATCTGATGCAGGGCGACATCGCGATCGACAGCGAACCGGGCCGCGGCACGCGGATCGCCATCACCCTCCGGGTGCCGGTCGGAGACTGAGACAGGGGCGAACCGGTGCCGGGTCGCGCTGTCATGAAAGCTTCATTGGACAGTACAGATCATTTCCTGCAATCAGGAAATATGGATCAGACCCGCGCCACTCATGCCTTCGCCACGCTGGGCCATCCCGGCCGGCTTGGTGTCTTCCGCCTTCTGATGCGCTTCGCACCGCAAGGCGTGCGCCCGACCGAGATCGCGGCGGCGCTCGGCCTGAAGCAGAACACCCTGTCGCATCATCTGGCCGACCTGACCGCAGTGGGGCTCGTTTCCGTGACGCGGCAGGGGCGGTCGCTCTTCTACGCCGTCGACCTTGAACTGACCGAAGGCTTGATCGGCTACCTTGCCCTTGATGTCGGCCGCGCCCGGCCGGATCTGATTGCCCCTCTAATCTCTGCCCAGAAGGACGCCCCGACCATGGCCACCTCCGTTCCGGATACCGATTTCGACGTGCTCTTCATCTGTTCGGGCAACTCCGCCCGATCGATCTTCGCCGAGGCGCTGTTGCGCGATCTGGGCAAGAGCAAGTTCCAGGCCTTCTCGGCAGGAACGCGGCCAAACAGCGACCTCAATCCCATCGCGCTCGACGTGTTGCGCCGCAACGGGCATGACGTCGCGGGCCTGCGCTCCAAGCATATCTCAGAGTTCCAGCAGCCCGGCGCCATCGTGATGGATTTCGTCTTCACCGTCTGCGACGCGGCAGCGGCCGAGGAATGCCCGCCTTGGCCCGGTCAGCCGATCACCGGTCATTGGGGCCTGCCCGACCCGGTGAAGGCCAGCGGAACGGATGCCGAAAAGGCGCTGGTCTTCGCCCAGACCTATGCCGCCCTGCGCCGCCGGATCACGGCCTTCGTCGAACTGCCCTTCGAAAGCCTTAGCCGACTGTCCCTGCAATCCCGCGTCGATGCCATCGGCACAGACGCCGACACGAAAGCCTGATCACCATGATCCGCATTGCCCTGAACGGCCTTGGCCGGATTGGAAAACTGGTCCTGCGCGACCTGATCGACACGGGTGCCAGGGGCGAGATCGTGCTTTTGAACGATCCCGTCGGCGATGCCGAGCAGCACGCGCTTTTGATGGAATTCGACAGCGTCCATGGCCGCTGGCGCACGACCGTCGCGACGGGCGACGGCGCATTGGTGCTGAGCGGCCGGAGTATCCGCCTGACCCATGAGAAAACCATCGAGGCGCTGCCACTGGCCGATCTGGGCGTGGATCTGGTGATCGATTGCACTGGCGTCTTCAAGACGGCCGCAAAGGTGGCGCCCTATTACGCCGCCGGGGTGAAGACGGTGGTCGTCTCGGCACCAGTCAAAGACGGTGGGGCGCTGAACCTTGTCTACGGGGTGAACCATCACCTTTACGATGGCTCGCAAACCCTTGTCACCGCAGCCTCTTGCACCACCAACTGCCTTGCCCCCGTGGTGAAGGTGATCCATGAGAACATCGGCATCCGGCACGGGTCCATCACGACGATCCATGACGTGACGAACACGCAGACGATCGTGGATCGGCCCGCCAAGGACATGCGCCGCGCGCGGTCGGCCTTGATGAATCTGATCCCCACGACGACGGGGTCGGCCACCGCCATCACCTTGATTTACCCGGAACTGAAGGGACGCTTGAACGGCCATGCCGTCCGCGTCCCGCTGCTGAATGCCTCGCTCACCGATTGCGTCTTTGAGGTGGAACGGACGACGACCGTGGAAGAGGTGAACGCCCTCTTTTCCGCTGCGGCCGCGGAAGGCCCGCTAAAGGGCATCCTCGGCTACGAGACGCGCCCGCTTGTGTCCTGCGACTTCACGAACGATCCGCGCTCCTGCATCATCGACGGGCCCTCTACGATGGTGATCAACGGGACGCAGGTGAAGATCTACGCTTGGTACGACAATGAATGGGGCTATGCCTGCCGTCTGGCCGATGTGGCGCGGATGGTGGCGGCTCAGGGCTGACCATCTTCTGTCAGAGATATCTTTGGGGGGGCCGGGGGGCGAAGCGCCCCGGTCCGCCGCCAGCCAGAGGCACCAGCCATGACCGCACCGAACCCGATCCGCGCCTATGCCGCAGTCACGGCGGCCTACTGGGCCTTCATGCTGTCGGATGGCGCGCTGCGGATGCTCGTTCTGCTGCATTTCAACAGCCTCGGCTTCACGCCGCTGCAACTGGCCTGGCTTTTCTTGCTGTACGAGGTCGCAGGCATCGCGACCAACCTTGCCGCCGGATGGCTGGCTGCGCGCTTCGGCCTTGCGGCCACGCTCTATGGCGGTCTGGCCCTGCAGATCGCTGCGCTTATCACCTTGGCACAACTTGACCCGGGATGGAGCATTCCGGCCTCCGTCGCCTTCGTCATGGCCGTGCAGGGCGTGTCAGGGGTGGCCAAGGATCTGGCCAAGATGTCGTCGAAATCCGCCGTCAAACTGCTTGCCCCCAAGGAGGATGGCGGCCTCTTCCGCTGGGTTGCCGCCCTGACGGGATCGAAGAATGCGGTGAAGGGGTTGGGCTTCCTTCTCGGAGCGGCGCTCTTGGCCATCGCCGGGTTCGAAACGGCGGTCTGGGGCATGGCCGGGGTGCTGGCCGTGATCCTGATCGCTGTTGTTCTCTTCCTGCCGGCGGGCCTGCCGGGGCGGATGAAGGGGGAAGAGGGCTGGGATGGTTGGCGGTCGAAGGATGCACGGGTGAACCGCCTTAGTCTTGCGCGCATGTTTCTGTTCGGCGCGCGCGACGTGTGGTTCGTGGTCGGCATCCCGGTCTATTTCCAAGCTGTCCTGTCCGACGGCACGCCCGAGGGGCGGCGCGAGGCCTTTTTCCTGATCGGCAGTTTCCTTGCGCTTTGGATCATCGCCTATGGCGCAGTGCAGGCCGCAGCGCCCCGCCTTTTGGGCGGCAAGGGCCAGCCCGAAGCGGAAACCACCAAGAAGGCCATCTTCTGGGCGGGGCTTTTGGTACCGATCCCCTTCCTGCTTGCGGCGGCGGCTTGGGCAGCCGGGGACCCGGCGCCTTGGCTGACGGCCCTTCTGATCGGCGGCCTGCTGCTGTTCGGCTTCGTCTTCGCCGTGAACTCTTCGGTCCATTCCTATCTGATCCTCGCCTATGGAGCGGCAGAGCGGATCACGCGGGATGTAGGCTTTTACTACATGGCCAACGCGGCCGGGCGATTGATCGGCACGCTTCTTTCGGGCCTCAGCTACCAGACCGGCGGCTTGCCGCTCTGCCTTGCTACGGCAGGCCTTATGGCGCTGGCAAGCTGGCTGGCCGCGCGCCGCCTTGCCACCGCCTGAGGGGGAAAGGCAGAAGGGCAGAACCCGGATGATCCACACGCTCCGCGGTAAACGGAATTTAATCTCGCCCGTATAGGATGTTTGCCGGGGCACATGGGGCCTGACGGGGCAGTGGATTTGATCGGTTCAGGGAGACGGCATGGACGGCGCATTCTTCGACGGTCGCGAGATCATCGGCAGCATCCTTCATCGCACCAACGGCTTCGTCTATCGGTGCCGCAATGATCGGGATTACTCCATGCTTCTGATGGAGGGGGCGGTGGCGGAACTGACCGGCTATCCCACCTCTGACTTCATTGAGATGCCGCAGCGGTCCTATTCCGGGCTTACCCATCCTGAAGATACCGACACCGTCTTCGCCGCGGTCGACACCGCGCTGGAACGGCGCGAGAATTGGTCGGTTGACTATCGCCTCGTCCGCCCGGACGGTTCCACCCGCTGGGTACATGAGGTGGGCGGCGGCGTGTTCGACGCCAGCGGTGCGCTGCAATTCCTCGAAGGCATCGTTCTGGACTACGAACAACGCAAGCGCGAAGAGGCGCTGCGCGGCGAACGCAACCAGCAGATCACCGAATTCTGCCGCAACCTCGTTTCAGAAACCAAACCGATCCTGAGCGTGCTGCGCGAATTGCGCATCCTTGCCATCAACGCCCGGATCGAGGCGGCGCGGGCCGGACAGGCCGGTGCGGGCTTTGCCGTGGTCGCAGGCGAAGTGGGTCGCATCGCCAATGAAACCACAACCCGCGCCAGCACCGTCAGCGACCTGACCGAGGAGTTGCAAAAGCTCTTGCGAAACGCCCGCTGACCGCTGCCGCGCAGGATGCGGTTGCGCCGGCAGGGGGCTGCGCCCTAAGCTGTGCAAAACAGCACAGGCCCCATCTTGCCCGAGACTGCCTTCCTCATCACGGCTTTCGCCACTTTGTTCGTGGTGATCGACCCGCCCGGTCTGGTGCCCCTCTTCATCGCGCTGACGCAGGGCATGGACGCCGACCACCGGCGCAGGCTGGCGCTGCGGGCCTGCCTGATCGCGGGCTTCCTGCTTTTGCTTTTCGGGCTTGCGGGCGAGGCGATCCTTGGCTTCATCGGCATTTCTATGCCCGCCTTTCGCATCGCGGGCGGCATCCTGCTGTTCCTCACCGCGCTCGACATGCTGTTCGAACGGCGCACGCAGCGGCGCGAGGGGCAGAAGGCCGATCACGACCATGATCCGTCGGTCTTCCCGCTTGCCACACCGTTGATCGCGGGGCCGGGGGCCATCGCCACCATGATCCTACTGGTGGGCGAGGCACCGGGCTGGCCCGGCACCCTTGCCGTGCTGGGGCTGATGGCAGTGGTGCTGCTGGCGACCTTCCTGTTCCTGCTGGCGTCGCCGCCGCTTGAACGCCTGCTGGGTCGGACGGGGACCATCGTGATCACCCGCCTTTTGGGCATGCTGCTGGCCGCGCTTTCGGTGCAGTTCGTGATCGACGGGGTAAAGGGGACAGGCCTGATCGGCTGACCCTTCCCCACAGGTCCCGCAGCCCCCATATTCCCGTCAAAGGAGACCGCTGCACGATGGATGGTGAAACAACCGCGCGCCTCTTCTACCTGCTGCTGCTGCTGGTGGCAGTGGGCGGATATGTGATGGTCGAATACCGCAAGCGCATGGGTCAGGCCCTGCGCACCTTTGCCGCTTGGGGCCTGATCTTCGTGGGTGTCATGGCGGGCTACGGGCTGTGGACCGATCTGAAGACCGACATCGCGCCCAGCCAGATGATCTCGCAGGAGGGCACGATCGAGATTCCGCGCGCTGCAGACGGGCATTACTACCTGACCCTGACAATCGATGGCACGCCGGTGCAATTCATGGCCGATACCGGGGCCACGAACATGGTGTTGTCGTCGGACGACGCGCGCCGCCTTGGGATTGACCTTGAAACGCTCGTCTACCTTGGCCGGGCGCAGACCGCGAACGGCATCGTTGCGACGGCGCGGGTGGAGTTGCGGCAGGTGGAGCTTGGCCCTTACCGGGAAGAGGTTTTTGCCGCTTGGGTCAATCAGGGCGAGATGGGGCAATCCCTTTTGGGCATGGATTACCTCTCGCTCTACCGGGTAGAGATTGCCGCGGATCGCATGATCCTGCGTCGTTGAGCAGGGCGGTCAGCCCTTCTCGGCCTTCTTTTCCCAGCGCCCGCTTTCCTCGGACCAGTATTGCGCGGGCAAACCCGCCTCGGTCAGCGCCTTCCACTTCGCCCGCGCGGCGGCAAGTTGCGCGCCATCCGCCCCGTCGAATAGAAGCCAGACCCGTTCCAGTCCCCGCGCCTCTTCGGCCGAGGTCTCTGCCCCGTGGATGAGAAACAGACCCTGCGCGCCGTTGGCGATGGGCCCCGTGCCAAGAAGCACGGGTTGGTCCACGTCATGCGGCCCCCCGTCCAGCCCATGCGGCAGGAACGGCTGCCCCTCATCGACCCAGAGCCGGGTGTCAAGATGCTCCAGCGCGGCGCGGTCGGTGCCGCGCACCATCACGCGCCAGCCCTGCGCCAGCGCGCGCGGCAGAAGACCCGCCAAGGTCTCTTCGGGCGCGGAGCGCGTCAGGTGATAGAACATCACCACGCCCATCGCGCCCTCACTTGCCTTCGAACTTCTCGCGGATCAGGCGGTTCAGAGCCATCACCCCCCAGCCCGTCGCGCCCTTGGGGGCCAGCGTGCTGTCAGATTTCAACAGCGCGGTGCCCGCGATATCCAGATGGCACCACGGCGTTTCGGGTTTCACGAAGCGCTGCAGGAATTGCGCCGCGGTGATCGCCCCGCCGTCGCGCCCGCCCACGTTCATCATGTCAGCGATGCGCGACTTAAGCTTGGCATCATAGGCATCGCCCATCGGCATGCGCCAAGCCCCCTCGCCTTCTGCCTTGGCGGCCTTGAGGAAGGCGTTGCAGAGATCGTCATTGTTCGAGAAGACCCCTGTATTCTCATGCCCCAGGGCAATGATGATCGCCCCGGTCAGGGTGGCGAGGTTGATCATCCCCACGGGCTTGAACCGTTCCTGCGCGTACCAAAGCACATCGGCCAGCACGAGGCGGCCTTCGGCGTCTGTGTTGATCACCTCCACCGTGTCGCCCTTCATCGTGCGCACCACATCGCCCGGACGCTGTGCCCGCCCGTCGGGCATGTTCTCGACCAGACCCACCAGACCCACGACATTGGCCTTGGCCTTACGCAGCGCCAGCGTGCGCATCACGCCAGCCACGACGCCGGCACCGCCCATGTCCATCGTCATCTCTTCCATGCCCGCTGCAGGCTTGATCGAGATACCGCCCGTGTCGAAGACCACGCCCTTGCCGACCAGCGCGAAGGGGGCCGCGCCCTTCTCGCCGCCATGCCACTGCATGACCACAACCTTCGAGGGGCTTTCCGACCCCTGCCCCACGCCCAAAAGCGCGCCCATGCCCATCTTGGCAAGCTGCTCTTCTTCGAGGATTTCCACATCGAGACCCAGTTCCTGCATTGCAGCAAGGCGGGCGGCGAAATCGTAGGTGGTCAGGATATTGGCGGGTTCGTTCACCAGATCGCGGGTGAAGAACACCCCTTCGGCCACCGCAGCCCCCGGCGCAGCGGCAGCGGCCAGCGCCTCGGGATTGGCGGCCATGAAATGCACGGGCCCGGGTTCCTTCTTCTCGCCCGTCTTGTGGGGCGAGAAGTCATAGGCACGCATCGCCGTTCCGAAGGCGATTTCGGCGGCCATGGGATGACCTTCCACCAGCACGGTCGTGCCCGCAGGTGACAGCGCCCGCCCGATGGCCCCGCCGGCCTTGCGCGCCTGCGCCAGATCGGCGCGGCGCGGCAGTCGGATGATCTGCACCGCCTCGGCCAAAAGCCCCGCAGGCCAGGCCAGTTCTACCGCCTCGCCCGGTTTGAGCCGCCCGAAAGCCTCGCTGTTCAAAAAGCGCAGCACCGCCCCCTTGGTGAGCCGGTCCAGACGGCGCAGGCCGGTGGAGGGGCTGCCCGCAGCATCCGCGAAGGCCACGATGCGGCCGGTCAGACGGGGCAATTGGTCCAACTCGACAGGGCGAAAATGGATCGGAACGGGATGGGTCATGGCTTAATCTCTCGACGGGAGGAGGGCACCACACCCTGCGCCGCGGGCGCAATCAGGCAGAGGGGCGACCGTGATCGGCGAAACGCTACCTGCTGCGCCGCGGAATGACCAGATATGAGTTTTCCCGGCAGGGGATTTCCGATAGGGTCACGCAACTCTTTGTGTGGGACCTGCCGAACTTGTCCAGATTTGACCGATATATGCTGTCACAGCTGCTGGCAGTCTTCGGCTTCTTCGCGCTGGTGCTGGTCTCTGTCTATTGGGTCAACCGCGCCGTGGGCCTGTTCGACAGGCTCATCGGGGATGGCCAATCGGCGCTGGTCTTCGTGGAGTTTTCGCTGCTGGCCCTGCCCAAAGTGATCCGCCTCGTCCTGCCGATCGCGGCCTTTGGGGCGGCGATCTACGTCACGAGCCGGATGATGCGGGAAAGCGAGCTCGTCACCATGCAAGCCACGGGCAGCAGCACCTTCCGGCTGGCGCGGCCCGTGATCGTCTTCGGTCTGATCGTGACGGCGCTGCATCTTGTCCTGATGAACGTGCTGGTGCCCCGCAGCGACGCCCTGCTGCGCGAACGCGAGGCGCAGGTGTCGAATGACGTGACCGCCCGCTATCTGAAGGTGGGCGAGTTCATGCATCCTTCGCAGGGCGTGACCCTGTTCATCGGCGAGATGTCGGCCGACGGGCAGTTGCGCAACGTTTTCCTCTTCGATGATCGCAATGCCGGGTCCAGCAGTACCTACACTGCGCAGCGCGCCCTGCTTGCCTCGGGCGATGCGGGGCCTGTCCTTTTGATGTTTGACGGAATGATCCAGTCCGTCGCCCGTGCCGACGGGCGACTGTCGGTGACCCGCTACAGCGATTACAGCTTCAACCTTCTGTCGCTGATCGAGGAACGGGGCGGCGTCATCCGCACGGTAGAGACGACGACAACGCTTGAACTGCTGCAGATGGACCCGACGACATGGGGGCCGGAACTCAGCACCTACTATGAAACCGTGCTGCAGGAGTTGCATTCGCGCCTTGCGCAGCCCTTCCTTTCGGCAGCGGCGGCGATGATCGGCTTTGCCGCGCTGCAACTGGGGGCCTTCAGCCGCTTTGGGCTGATGCGGCAGATCCTTGGCGCGGTTCTCGTCCTGATCCTGCTGCAGCTTCTCAACACCACCGGCGCGTCGCTGGCGGTGCGCAACGCCGCCGCTTGGCCTGCCAACTATGCCGCGCCCATCGCGGGCTTTGCCATCGCCATGGCGATGCTGCACCTGTCGCAATATGCCCCCCCTTGGCGGAGGCGCGCGACATGACGCTGAGCCTTTACATTGCGCGACGCTTCTTCAGCAGCTTTCTGATGGTGCTGGCCATCTTCTTTGGCGTGATGCTTCTGATCGACATCATCGACCAGTTGCGCCTGCTGAGCGGGCAGAATGCGGGGATTGGCGCGGCGCTGCGACTGGCGGCGCTGAATGTGCCGGAAAGCCTGTACCGCATCCTGCCACTCATCACCGTGCTGGCGGCGGTGGCGCTGTTTATGAACCTTGCTCGGACGAGCGAGTTGGTCATCATCCGCGCGTCGGGCCGGTCCGGCCTGCGCTTTCTGGTGGCCCCGATCCTTGTTTCGCTGATCTGCGGGATGCTGGCGGTGGCGGTGTTCAACCCCCTCGTCGCAGCGACGACGAACCGCTACGAGATCACGCGCGCCCAGTTGACCGGCGGCGGCGACAACCGACTGTCGATCACGCCCACGGGGCTTTGGCTCCGGCAGGGCAGCGGCACCGGCCAGACCGTGATTCAGGCCGCGCGGGCCGATGCTTTCGGCACGGAACTGACCGATGTGACCTTCCTCATCTTTGGGTCGGACGGCCAGCCCGAGACGCGGATCGAGGCGGCCACCGCCCGGCTGGAGCCAGGTGCCTGGGCCCTCAGCGGGGCCACCCGCTGGCCGCTCTCGGCCGCCAACCCGGCCAGCGGGGCAGAGAGCCTGCCCGATGGCACGCGCATCGAAAGCGACCTGACAGCCAAAGGCATCCGCGACAGCTTTGGCACGCCGTCGGAAATCGCCTTCTGGGCCCTGCCCGCCTATATTGACGGGCTGGATCGGGCGGGGTTCTCCTCGCTTGCCCATCGCGTCTGGTTCCAGATGGAACTGGCCCAGCCTCTGCTTCTGGCGGCAATGGTTCTGGTGGCGGCGGGCTTCACCATGCGTCCCGCCCGCTTTGGGCGGACCGGCATTTTGGTCCTTCTCGCGATCCTCAGCGGGTTTCTGATCTTTTTCCTGCGCAACTTCGCGCAGGTTCTGGGCGCGAACGGGCAGATCCCTGTCGCACTCGCGGCATGGACTCCGCCCGTCGCAGCCTTCATGATGGCCTTGGGCCTTCTTTTGCATGTCGAGGATGGCTGAACACCCATGCGTCGGCATCTGATCGCTTTCCTGCTCTGCGTGACCCTCGCCGTCGCGCCGCCGCCGACCGGTCCGGTCATGGCGCAGGAAACGGCCACGCTCATCGCCGACCGGCTGGAGATCGCAGGCGACAGCACGCTGATCGCGGATGGCGCAGTTGAGGTCTTTCATCAGGGCCGCCGGTTGACAGCCAGCAAGGTGGTCTATGATCAGACGACGGACCGGCTGCGCATTGAAGGGCCGATCCGGCTTACGGATGCGGCTGGAACGACGGTGATCGTGGCCGCGCAGGCCGATCTGGCGGCTGACCTGACCGAAGGGCTGATGCAAAGCGCACGGATCGTTCTGCAGGAGCAACTGCAGGTATCAGCCGCCGAATTGCGGCGCAGCGAAGGGCGCTATACGCAGTTGGACAACGCGGTGGCCTCCAGCTGTCGCATCTGCGCGGGCAGCAGCACGCCGCTGTGGGAAATCCGCGCTCGCCGTATCCTGCATGATACCGAAGAACGGCAGATCTATTTCGACCATGCTCAGATGCGCGTCGGCGGCGTGCCGGTCTTTTATCTCCCGAGCCTGCGGATGCCTGACCCCACGCTTGATCGCAGCACGGGCTTTCTGGCGCCCTCGCTGGTGGTGCGGACGGATCAGGGCACGGGGCTGACTTTCCCCTATTTCGTGACGCTTGGCCCGTCGCGCGACCTGACCATCTCGCCCACCGTGACGACGACGGGGGCCTATACGCTGGGCCTGCGCTATCGGCAGGCCTTCGACACCGGCAGCGTGACGCTACAGGGCGCCATCAGCCGCGACGATTTGCAGCCGGGCCAGATGCGGGGCTACGCCATGGCGGATGGCACCTTCATGCTGTCCGGCGGCTATCGGCTGGCCTTCCATGCCGAAAGCGTCAGCGATGACGCCTATCTGGCGGATTATGACATCAGCGATACCGACCGGCTGACCAATACGCTGCAGATCGACCGGGTCCGCCGCGACACATTTTTCGCCGGACGACTGATCAATTTTCAGTCGTTGCGCGCAGGCGAATTGGGGTCGGCGACACCCTATCTGCTGACCGATGCCACCTATCTGCATCGGTTCACCCTTGGCGCGCTGGGCGGCGAAGGCATGCTGCGTCTGGCCGTGCATACCCATACACGGCGATCTTCTGTCGCGACGGATTCGCCGGATGATGTGGACGACGTGGCGGAAGGGTCCGATATGGGGCGGCTTTCGCTGGGGGCGGAGTGGCGACGGGATTGGATCACGACGGGCGGATTGGTCGTTGCCGCGCTGGGCGAGGCGCGGCTCGACGCCTATCGCATTCAGGATGACGCGCTTTACGGCGGCTCCCCCTCGCGCAGCTTCGGCGCGGCGGCGTTGGAATTGCGCTGGCCATGGGTCCGGGCGGGCAACGGCGCGCAAGACGTGATCGAACCCGTCGCGCAGCTGGTCTGGTCCGACAGTTCCGGCGGGCTGATCCCCAACGAGGACAGCCGTCTGGTGGAATTCGACGAAAGCAACCTCTTCTCGCTGAACCGCTTTCCCGGATCGGATGCGGTCGAAACGGGCACCCGCCTTGCGCTGGGCCTGTCATGGACGCGGCTTTCGCAAGACGGATGGAGTTTCGGGGTCACCGGCGGACGCGTCTTCCGCGACAGCCCGGTCGCGACCTTTGGCGTGGCCTCGGGGCTGAGCGGGACGACATCCGACTGGATGGTGGGGGCGACGGTGGATGCCCCCGGGGGGCTGCAACTTGCGGGACGGATGATCGCCAGCTCGAACCTCGACGTGACGCGGGGCGAGGTGCATGCTGCCTATTCCTCCAGCCGCTATTCGATCAGCGCGGGCTACATCAACTCCATCGCCGATCCGGTCGAGGCGCGGGTCGACAAGGTGTCCGACATCGTGCTTTCGGGCAGCTACACTTTCACCCCGCAGTGGAGCGGGACAGCCTCCGGACGCTATGACTTCGACGCCGACAGCTACAGCCGCGTCGATCTGGGGCTGGCCTATCGGAACGAGTGCGCGAGCTTCGATCTTTCCATCTCGCGTCGCCTCACGTCCTCGACTAATCTCCAGCCCAGCACGACGGTCGATGTTTCATTCGGCCTGATCGGCTTCGGCAGCGGGGCGAGCGGTGCGGCGCGGATGTGCCGGAATTGATGCGACGGGCAGGACAACAGGAAAAAAGCATGACGGAAGCTTTGCGGAACAGGACGGCGGCGACCCTTCGGATGGGCGCTATCGGCCTTATGCTCTGGGGTGGGGCGATGGCCGCACCGTCGGCGGCGCAGGACGGCAGCCTCTTTGACCCCCGCATGGTGATCAATGGCCAGACCGTCACCAATTTCGAGGTGGAGCAGCGCATGCTCTTCCTGCGCGCCTTGCGCGCGCCCGGCGACCCCGAAAAGGAAGCGCTGAAGGCGCTGATGCGCGACAGGCTGGGGGCGCAGGCCGCCAAGGATGCGGGGATCAACGTCACCGCCGAACAGGTGAACGAAGGGCTGACCGAATTCGCCTCGCGCGCCAACCTGACGGTCGAGCAGTTCACTGCCGCCCTTGCGGATGAGGGCGTGGCCCCGGAAACCTTCCGGGATTTCGTGGCCAACGGTCTTTTGTGGCGCGAGGTTGTGCGTGCCCGCTTTGGGTCGCAGGTCCGCATCTCGGAGGCGCAGATCGACCGCGCGCTGGCCGAGAATGCCAAGACCCCGCAGGTGCGCATCCTGCTGTCGGAACTCATCATCCCGGTTCAGGGCGAGGATGTGTCGCCGGTTCTGGATCAGGCCCGCGCGATCAAGGCCGAGTCTTCTGGCGAGGCCTTCGCCTCGGCAGCGCGCGAGTTTTCGGCAGCGCCCTCAGCGGCGCGCGGCGGGCGGCTGGACTGGCTGGAGATCACCAACCTGCCCCCGGCCATCGTGAGCCAAGTGCTGACGCTGTCCCCCGGCGAAGTGTCCGACCCGATCGTGGTGCCGCAGGCCGTCGTCCTTTTCCAGTTGAACGGGATCAGCGATGTGGCCGGTGCCATGCCCGCGCAGGTGGAAGTGGAATATGCCCAATTCGCGCTGTCGCCGGGCATGGACCCTGCGGTGATCCGCGCGCAGGCCGATGGCTGCGACGGGCTTTATCCGCTGGCGCGCGACCTGCCGCCGGACCAGTTGCGCGTGACGACGCAGATGATGGGCGAAGTGCCGCAGGATATCGGGCTGGAACTGGCCAAGCTAGACCCCGGCGAATCCGTGCTGCGACAGCGCGCAGGCTATACAGAGCTGCTGATGCTTTGCCTGCGGACGGGCGTGCCGGAGGCCGACCCTGCGGCGGCGGCAGAGATCCCGGTCACGACCGAGGAGGGTGAGGCCGCCGAGGACGCGCCGCTTGTTGACCGTGAGGCGGTGCGCAACCGTCTGGGGAACGAACAGTTGACCGCGCTTGCCGAGGCCTTCATGGAAGAGCTGCGCTCGGAAGCCATCATCGAAGAGCGGTGAGCGGCCCTCGCCCCATCGCGCTGAGCTGTGGCGATCCTTCCGGCATCGGCACGGAGTTGGCCCTTCGGGCGCGGCAGGCGCTTGGGGCCGAGGTGCCCTTTTTCTGGATCGGTGATCCCGCCCATCTTTCCCCCGGCACGCCCTATGCGGTGATCGCCGCGCCCGACGAGGCGTTGCGGATCGCGGCGGATGTGCTGCCGGTTCTGGCCCATCCTTTCCCCCACCCTGCCCCGCCGGGACGGCCCGACCTGCGCAATGCGGCCGCCGTGGTCGCCGTGCTGGAGCGTGCCGTCGCGCTGGTGCAGGCGGGGGAGACCGGAGCGCTTTGCACCTTGCCCATATCCAAGAAGGTGTTGAAGGAGGGCGCGGGCTTCGCCTTTCCGGGGCATACGGAGTTTCTGGCCCACCTAGCGGGAGTGGAGCGGGTGGTGATGATGCTCGCTTGTCCCGAGTTGCGGGTGGTGCCTGCCACGATCCACATCCCGCTGGCCGAGGTGCCGCGGGCCCTGACCCCTGCCCTGCTGGAAGAGACGATCCGCATCACCGAGGCCGGGCTGATCCGCGATTGCGGCATCGCGCGGCCGCGCATCGCGGTGGCGGGGCTGAACCCCCATGCTGGCGAAGGTGGGGTCATGGGGCGCGAAGAGATCGACTGGATCGCCCCCCTGATCGCCCGGCTGGCCGCAGAGGGGATGGCGATCACGGGGCCGATGCCCCCCGACACGATGTTCCACAAGGCGGCGCGGGCGCGCTATGACGTGGCGGTCTGCATGTATCACGATCAGGCGCTGATCCCGATCAAGACGGTGGATTTTGACGGGGGCGTGAATGTGACGCTGGGCCTGCCCTTCATTCGCACCTCGCCCGATCACGGGACGGCCTTCGACATCGCAGGACAGGGCATTGCCAATCCGACAAGCCTTGTGGCCGCGCTGCGGATGGCGCAACAGATGGCGACGGCGCGAAGGGTCTAGTGCCGGACCGGGGCGCTGCCCCGGACCCCGGAGTATTTGGGCCAAGATGAAGGGGCAGGATCAGGGATGGCGACAATCGACGGGCTGCCGCCGCTGCGCGAGGTGATCCGGGCACATGATCTGGTGGCGAAGAAGCAGCTTGGCCAGAACTTCCTGCTGGACCTGAACCTGACGGCGAAGATCGCACGGCAGGCAGGCGACCTGTCGGCCTGCGACGTGCTGGAAGTGGGCCCCGGCCCCGGCGGGTTGACGCGGGGCCTGCTGGCCGAAGGCGCGCGGCGGGTTCTGGCAGTGGAGAAGGATGCCCGCTGCCTGCCCGCGCTGGCCGAGGTCGCGGCGGCCTATCCCGGACGGCTGCAGGTCATCAACGGCGATGCGCTGGAGGTGGATGCGCTGGCGCATCTGACGCCGCCCGTCCGGGTGGTGGCGAACCTGCCCTATAATGTGGGGACGGAGCTTCTGATCCGCTGGCTCACGCCCGCCCAATGGCCGCCGTTCTGGGAGAGCCTCACGCTCATGTTCCAAAAGGAAGTGGCGGAGCGGATCGTGGCCAAACCGCGCAGCGATCATTACGGGCGGTTGGCGCTGCTGGTGCAGTGGCGGGCCGAGGCGAAGATCGTCATGCACCTGCCGCCCGAAGCCTTTACCCCCGCGCCGAAGGTGCATTCTTCGGTCGTCCACATCACGCGACTGGCCGCGCCGCGCTATCCGGCGGATGGGGCCGCTCTGCAGCGGATCACGGCGATGGCCTTCAACCAGCGGCGCAAGATGCTGCGCTCCTCGCTGAAAGGGTTGGGGCCGGATATCGAGGAAAAGCTGGTGGCGGCGGGGATCAACCCCACGGCGCGGGCGGAAGAGATTTCGCTGGAAGGCTTTTGCGCGCTGGCCCGCGTTATCGCGGGATGAGAACGGCCGGGAGCAACCCGGCCATCCTTAACAAATCGTTAACCGATCATTCCGCCGCTTCGGCAGGCCCGCCTTCGGTGGGGCCCTTCTCTGCCTTGGGCTTGCGGGGGGCGCGCGGCTTTTTTGGGGCTTCGGCGGCGGCGTCTTTTGCTGCGGCCTCTTTCACGGGTGCCTCTTTCACCGGGGCCTCTTTCACCGGGGCCTCGACCTTGGGCGCGGCGGGTGTCTCGATGGCGATGGTCACCACTTCGGGCTTCGGAGCGGCGGCTGCAGGGGCCTGATCGGGGCGCGGCTCGCGGTCGCGGTCACGATTGCGATCCCGGTCACGACGGAATTCGCGCCGTTCGCCGCCCTGCCGTTCGCCACCCTGCTGTTCATTGCGCCGCTCGTTCGGGCGGTCGTTGGGACGGTCGCCCCCACCTTGGCGATCATTCTGCCGATCATTCTGCCGATCATTTTGGCGGTCGTTCGGACGATCATTCTGGCGATCGTTCTGGCGGTCGTTCTGGCGGTCGTTCTGGCGGTCGTAAGGCCGATCGTTCTGGCGGTCATAGGGCCGATCATTCTGGCGGTCGCCACGATCGTCGCGCCGGTCGCCCCGGTCATCGCGGCGCGATTGGAAGGGGCGCGCTTCGGGCGTTTCCACAAGCTGCGTGTCGCCCTCGCCCAGTTCGATCACCTCGGTCCCACCGTTATCCTCTCCGCGATCATCGCGGGTGTCACGATAGTCGCCGCGATCCTGACGGTCGCGCCACGGTTCGCGGTCGCGATCCCGGTCGCGGAACCCGTCGCGATTTGCGTTGTTTCCGTTGTTTCCGTTGTTTCCGCCCTGCTGCTGCTGCTGGCGCTGGCGTTCTTCCTGTTCGGCCGCCATCTCGCGCTGCGCCTCGCCCAGCATGCGGGTGTAGTGTTCGGCATGCTGAAGGAAGTTTTCTGCCGCGACGCGGTCATTGGACAGCTGCGCATCCCGGGCGAGAAGCTGGTACTTCTCGATGATCTGCTGCGGCGTGCCGCGCACCTTGCCTTCGGGGCCGGAGCTGTCGAACACGCGGTTGATGATGTTGCCGAGGGTGCGCGGGCGGTTCGCCTTGTTGCGCGAGCGGGACTTGGAAGATCTCATCTTGTCCTTTGGTCCAGATGACCTGGCTTTCTGCGAAGCATCTTCGGATCGCGTGGTCCTGTGACGGACCGGAAGACGTTCAAGCTGTCAGGCAGTTTCGGCGCAGGGGAGCCTGCGCCCAGCCCCGTCACCTGCATTCGACTAAACATTCTTGCGCCCGCATGACAAGCTGATTCTCGCGGCGAACGGTGATCGGGGCTGGATTCAGCGGTTGCGGCGGGGCGAATGTGGCCGATTTCCCGCAGATCAGGCGGTGCCGCAGCCCGTGTCATCGCCCGGCTTGCGGGCAGCGACCACACGGTCGCGGCCATCCAGATCGGGCAGGATGCGGATATCCTGCAATCCCTGCGCGGCGAAAAGGGCGGCAACAGCCGCGCCTTGCGTCGGGCCGATCTCAACCATCAGCCGCCCTTGCGGCATCAGCCGCGCGGACGCGCCTTGCGCGATGGCACGATAGGCATCCAGCCCATCCCCGCCCGGCGTCAGGGCGCGGCGCGGTTCGCGCAGCACTTCGGGCGAAAGCGCAGCCATCTCAGCTTCGGTGATATAGGGGGGGTTCGATAGGATCAGATCAAACCGCCCCGGGATGGCGGCGAACCAGTCCGAAAGCACAAAGCGCGCGCGCGTCGACAGGCCCAGATCGCGGGCATTCGCTTCGGCCACGGCAAGGGTGGCGGGATGGATGTCGCTGCCGATGCCCTGTGCCATGGGCCTGTCGGCAAGACAGGACAGCAGGATGCAGCCCGTCCCGGTGCCAAGGTCGAGCATCTTCAGAAACGGTTCAGACAGCGCGGCTTGGACAAGGATTTCCGTTTCCGGGCGCGGGTCGAGCGTGTCGGGCGTGACCCGGAAACGGCGCCCCCAGAAGAGGCGGGTGCCGGTGATATGGCTGACGGGTTCGCGGGCGGCGCGGCGGGTGATGGCGGTCTCGAAGGCGATGAGCGCCTCGGGCGTCAGATCATCAGCCAGATGCAGGGTCAGACGGTCCGGCGCGATGCCTGTGGCATGGGCCAAGAGCGCGCGCGCGTCGCGGGGGGCGTCGGGGATGCCTGCGGCGGCAAGGCGGGGGAAGGCGGCGCGCAGCGCCTCGTTCCCCGTCATCCTTCCATCTCGGCCAGTTTTTCGGCCTGATCATGCGCCACGAGGGCGTCGATCACCCCATCCAACTCGCCGCCCATGATCTGCGGCAGGGCATAGAGCGTGAGGTTGATGCGGTGATCCGTCATGCGCCCTTGCGGGAAGTTGTAGGTGCGGATGCGTTCGGACCGATCCCCCGATCCCACTTGCGCCTTGCGGTCGGCGGCGCGGTCCTGCGCCTGACGTTCCCGCTCCATCTCATAAAGCCGTGCGCGCAACACCTGCATGGCGATGGCACGGTTTTGGTGCTGTGACTTTTCCGATGAGGTGACAACGATCCCGGTGGGAATATGGGTGATGCGGACGGCGGAGTCGGTTGTGTTCACATGCTGCCCCCCTGCCCCGGAGGACCGCATCGTATCGATGCGGATATCGGCGGCGGGGATGTCGATATCCACCTCCTCGGCCTCGGGCAGGACGGCGACGGTGGCGGCAGAGGTGTGGATGCGCCCGCCCGCCTCGGTTTCCGGCACGCGCTGCACGCGGTGGACGCCGGATTCGAACTTGAGCTTGGCGAAGACCCCTTCGCCCTGCACATGGGCGGTGACTTCCTTGATCCCGCCCAGATCGGACAGCTGCTGTTCAAGGATATCGAACCGCCAGCCCTGTTTCTCGGCAAAGCGCTGATACATGCGCAGCAGGTCAGCGGCGAAAAGCGAGGCCTCTTCCCCCCCTGTGCCGGGACGAATCTCAAGGATGGCAGGACGGGCATCGGCGGCGTCCTTGGGCAGAAGCGCGATGCGTAGCGCCTGTTCGTAATCGGGGATGAGGGCGCGCAGGCGGGGAAGCTCATCCTCGGCCAAGGCGCGCATCTCGGGGTCGGCCAGCATCGCCTCGGCCTCGGCCAGATCGTCCAGCGCGCGGACATAGGCAGCGATCTGGTCGGCCACAGGCCGCAGATCGCTGTATTCACGGGAAATCTTTGCAATCTCCGCCGGGGCGGCGCCCGCGTTCAAGCGCGCCTCGAGATATTCGAAGCGCTGCGTGATCTGGGCGAGTTTGTCGAGCGGAACCATGCGGGCGGGTTTGGCCGCTTCGCCCGCGGCGGTCAAGAGTTCTCAGCCTAGGCCCCGGGCTGGTTCAGCCGTGTCAGCCAATCCACGAGCCGCGCGGTGTTCACCCCCAGATCGCTTTGGCCAAAGCGCAGGCGGGCATGGATGTCGAGGCGGGTCTTGCCCTCAGGCCCCGGGCCGACCTGCGCGGTGATATAGTCGGGAAAGCCCCAAAGGGCCGAGCGGCTGATCCAAGTGATCCGCCCATCGGCCCAAGACCCGGCCAGACGGGTGGTGCGCGGGCTGGTCATGGCGACCTTGTCCAGCGCCATAAGAACGGCGGTTGTTTCGCCGGGCAGAAGACAGGCGGCGCGGGCATCCCCGCGCCCCTGCTGGATCGACAGAAGGCAATCCTCCAGCGCGACCTGATCGGTCGGCAAGGGCTGATGCCAGCGGGCGGCGTCGGAAGGGGCAAAGCGGACATAGAGGCCGAAGCCCAGAACGATCAGGACCAACAGCCCCGCGATCATGCCCATCCTGCCCACTCCGAATCGCCTTTTCCTTTTGCTTCGCCGCGTTTTAGCGCCGAGTCCTCGCCCAATGGTAGAGGCAGATCAGATCATAGGCCACATGCGCCCCGGCCACCGCCGTTGCCCCGGTGGTGTCATAGGGGGGCGAAACCTCGACCACATCGCCGCCCACCATGTTGATCCCCGCCAGATCGCGCAGGATCGCCGCCGCCTGCCAGGAATGCAGCCCGCCCCAGACCGGCGTGCCGGTCCCCGGCGCATAGGCCGGGTCGAGCGCGTCGATGTCGAAGGTCACATAGGTGGGTTTGTTCCCCACGATCTCTTTGGCCAGCGCCACGGCATAGGCGGTGCCCTTTTCATGCAATTCGCGCGCGGTCAGGACATTGACGCCGAGATAGTCCTCCGTCGTCGTCCGGATGCCGATCTGAAGCGACCGCTTGGGGTCCACATAGCCTTCGCGCACCGCCTTGTAGAGCATGGTGCCGTGGTCGATCCGTTCGGGATTGTCATCCGGCCAGAGGTCGGAATGGGCGTCGAAATGGATCACGCCGAGGGGGCCGTGTTTTTCGGCATGGGCCTTGAGGATCGGATAGGTGATGTAGTGATCGCCCCCGAGCGTGATCGCCCCCGCGCCTGCATTCAGGATCGTGCGGATGTGGTCGGTCAGCGTGGCCGGAAAGCTGGGCGTATGGGCATAGTCGAAGGCGAGGTCGCCGTAATCGACAACCGCCATTTCCTCCAGCGGGTCAGTGCCCCAGCCGAAGGGCGGGTCATAGGCGATGAGGCTTGAGGCTTCACGGATCGCGCGGGGGCCGAAGCGGGTGCCGGCGCGATTGCTGGTCGCCTGATCGAAACAGACGCCGGTGATGGCGATGTCCACCCCGGTGAGGTCCTTGGTATAGGTCCGCCGCAGGAAGGAGGCAGCGCCGGCGAAAGCATTCTCGAAGGAATGGCCGCGCAGGCCCTTGCGGGTGAAAGCGGTATCGATGTCAGACTTTGCGTCTTCCAGTAGTGCCATGATGGGAGTGTCCCTGAACAGCAGCGCAGTCATTTGGAAAGCCGAGACGCGCGGATCGGGTGGGCGGAGGGTGCCATGCCGGATGATCTTGTCAAGCGGCGGCAAGCCAAACGGCAGCGCGCGGCAATTTAACCATCTGAAATGACAGAAAATTCCCATCATCGGCTGTGCCGGATGTTGTGCCGCCTTTTGTGCCGCAAACTGTGGCCACGCAGCGCACGCTGCCCGCCCGCGCATATCCCGTTAACCAAGGACTGCGAATCAGGGCACCCGGCCCTTCACCCCAGACGGAAACCTTCGCGCACAAGTTCGTCCGTCACCTGCCGGATGGCCTTTTCCAGCGTCACGGCGATGAACTCCACCTCCTCTTCGGTGATGGTCAGCGGCGGCGACATCACGTTCAGATGGGCCATGGGACGGACGATCAGACCCATCGCCTCGGCCGCGTTGGAGATGCGCTTGCTTTCGTTCACCCCGTCCGGGAGCGGTTCCTTCGTGGCCTTGTTCATGACGTTCTCGGAACAGATCATCAGGCCGCGCCCGCGCACCTGCCCAACCAAAGGCAGGTCTTCCAGCGCCTTCAGCCGGGACTGAAACAGCGCCCCCATGCGCGCTGCGTTGCCAAGAAGGTCTTCGCGTTCCATGATTTCGATGTTCTTCAGGCCCGCCGCGCAGGCCACCGGGTGGCCGGAATAGGTGAAGCCTGCGGTGAACCAGCGGTCAGGGTCCCGGCCCATGATCTCCCACAGCCGATCGGAGAAGATCATCGCACCAAGCGGGATATAGCCTGACGTCAGGCCCTTGGCCGTGGTGATAATGTCCGGCACCACGCCGAACTCTGCCTCGGAGGCGAACCAGTGGCCAAGGCGGCCGAAGGCGGTGACCACCTCATCGGCGATGAAGAGGATGCCGTGACGCTGACAGACCTCCCACATCCGGCGGAAATAGCCATCGGGTGGCACGATCACCCCGCCCGAGGCCTGAATCGGTTCGGCGATGAAGCCGCCGATGCGATCCGCCCCCACACGGGCGATGAGATCCTCGAATTCGGCCACCAGCATGTCGCAGAAATCCGCTTCCGTCATTCCGGCGGGACGGCGATAGGGATTCGGAGGGGACAGATGCCAGATCCCATCCTCCTTGTAGCGGAATTCCGGCACCCGGTCGCCCGGCCGCTTGCCCACGCTTTGCGAAAGGTAGGTGGAGCCGTGATAGCTGTGATCCCGCGCCACGATCCCGGTCTTCTCAGCATGGCCAAGGCAGGATTGCACATAGGCCACCATGCGGATCGCCGTGTCGACGGCAGTCGATCCGCCCGTGGTGAACATCACGCGGTTCAGATCGCCGGGGGCAAGGGCCGCAAGTTTCGCGGCCAGCCGCGCGGAGGGATCATTCGCCATGTCGACGAAGGTGTTGGAGAAGGCCAACCGCTCCGCCTGATCGGCGATGGCCAGCGCCATCTCGCGCCGCCCCAGCCCGATGTTGGTGCACCAGAGCCCGCCCACCGAATCGAGATAGCGCTTGCCGTCGGCATCCCAGAGCCAGCAGCCCTCGCCCCGCGTGATGACCAGCGCCCCGTCCTGCTGGAAGCTGCCGAAATTGGTCCATGGATGCAGGGCGTGGCTGTGGTCCATCTCCCACAGATCGGCAGGCGACGGAGAATTGAGCGCGGCGAGCGGGGACATGACGGCCATCCAAAGGCGAGTTGTTGCACGTTAGTATAACAAATCGACCAATCGCGCGCCAGACCAGCCGCCGGTGATCCTCCCGACCCATGATGCGGAGCGCTGACGCGCATTCCTTTCCTGTCGTCGGCGCCTGCGCGCCTCCTCCGAGTTCAGGGGGCCTTCAGCCCCCTCTTGTCCCGCCTTCGGCGTGACAATTCACCCCCGAGGATATTTGAAGACAGAAGATGCAGTTGACGTTGATCGTTTAGGTTAACGCGCGGCCTTTTCCTAATCTTCTGTCTTCAAATATCCTCAAGGGGTGAATGGCCGCGCGGGCACCGCGCGGACAGAGGGGACGGAACGGCCCCTGAACCCGGAGGAGGCGCGCAGGCGCCGACGACACAAAAGGCTTGCGCGTCAGCGCTCCGCTTGATTAGGCCAGCGGCTGGGCGCGTTCCACGAGGCGGGCGAAGAAGCTGGCGCCGATGGGGGCGGCCTCGTCGTTGAAGTCATAGGCAGGATGGTGCAGCCCTGCGCCCGGGCCGGTGCCGAGGAAGAGATAAGCGCCGGGGCGGGCCTCCAGCATGTAGGAGAAGTCCTCCGACCCCATCTCGCGGTTGGCGTGGTCGTTCACCGCGCCCTCACCCGATACCTCGCGCGCAACGTCGGCGGCGAAGGCGGCGGAGGCGGCCTCGTTGATCGTGGCCGGATAGCCCCAGTCGTACTCGATCCGCGCTGTCACATTATAGGCCAGCGCATGGCCTTCGATGATCTCGTGGATCCGCCGCTTGAGCAGCGCCCGGACATCGGGGTTGAAGCAGCGGATCGTGGCGCAGAACATCGCCTCTTCGGGGATGATGTTGGACGCGGTCCCGGCATGGATCTGGGTGACGGAGATCACCGCCTCGTCCAGCGCATAGACGTTGCGCGGGATGATGGTCTGGATCGCCCCCACCATGCCCACCACGGCCACCACCGGGTCGATGCATTCATGCGGGTTCGCGCCATGCCCGCCCTTGCCCGTGATATAAACGAAAGCCGTGTCGACCGAGGCCATCAGCGCCCCGGGATTGGTGTGGAAATGCCCGAATTCCACATTGGGCGCATTGTGGATGCCATAGACCGAGCTGATGCCGAAACGGTCCATCACCCCTTCCTTGACCATCACCTCGCCCCCGCCGCCATCCTCTTCCGCAGGCTGAAACAGCAGCGCGACGCGGCCCGTGAAGCGGCGGGTTTCCGCCAGATACTTCGCCGCACCGAGCAGCATGGTGACATGGCCGTCATGGCCGCAGGCATGCATCTTGCCGGGAATGGTGGAGGCGTGATCGGCCCCCGTCATCTCGTCTATGGGCAGCGCGTCCATATCGGCGCGCAGGCCGATGGTGGGGGCCCCTTCCGCATCGCCGCCCTGCCCTTTCAGGATCGCCACGATCCCGGTCTTGGCGATGCCTGTGTGAATCTCATCCACCCCGATCTCGCGCAGCCGATCGACGATGAAGGCGGCCGTGTCATGGCAGTCGAAGCCAAGCTCCGGATGGGCGTGCAGATGGCGACGCCAGGCCTTCATTTCTTCGGCATAAGCGGCGATACGGTTCAGGACGGGCATTGCGGTTTCCTTGCGCGTGGTGACCTTTGATCAAATCCCAATTCGGAGGGGGCTGCAATGGCCGTGGATGAGCGCGAGGCAACGGCAGGCGGGAACCTGATCACCGATCCAGAGGGCGGGGTGCCCCGGCTTTTGGCGATCATGCGGGCGCTGCGCGATCCGGTGACAGGGTGCCCTTGGGACATCGCGCAGGATTTCGACACGATCGCCCCCTACACGCTGGAAGAGGCGCATGAGGTGGCCGATGCCATCGCGCGGCGGGCATGGGGCGAGTTGCGGGGGGAGCTGGGGGACCTTCTTCTGCAGGTCGTCTATCATGCGCAGATGGCGGAAGAGGCGGGCCATTTCGGCTTTGACGATGTGGTGCGTTCGATCTCTGACAAGATGGTGGCGCGGCATCCGCATGTCTTCGGCGACGAAAGCCGCGACAAGACGGCCGCCCAGCAGACCGCGGATTGGGAACGGATCAAGGCCGCCGAACGCGGCGCGGCGCGGGTGCTGGACGGGGTGGCGCTGGGGCTGCCCGCGCTGACGCGGGCGGTAAAGCTGCAAAAGCGGGCGGCGCGCGTGGGGTTCGATTGGCCCTCGACCGATGAGGTGGTGGCCAAGATCACGGAAGAGGCGGCGGAACTGGTGGAGGCGCGTGATCGGCTGACCGAGGCCGAGGTGGCCGAGGAATTCGGCGACCTTCTCTTCGTGATGGCCAACCTTGCGCGGCATCTTCAGGTGGACCCGGAAGCGGCGCTGCGGGCCGCAAATGCCAAGTTCACCCGTCGTTTTGGGCGCATCGAGGATTGGCTGGCCGAGGCGGGCAAGCACCCCGAGGACAGCGATCTGGCCGAGATGGACGCCCTATGGAACCGCGCCAAGGCCGAGGAAAAGGCCGCAAAGGCCGCCCGCAGCCCTGGCTGAATTCTTCGGAATATCCGTATCTTCCGCGAAGTCCGTGATCCTTGACGGCAGGTCGACCTGCGGTAGATTTGTCGATTTTTTTCGTCAGATATTGACCTGAGTAAAATAGTAAGGTTTATGGGGCGCACCTATTTCCGACAAAAGGACTCAAGCAAATGTCGATGCGCCTTTCCCTTCTGGCCCTCGCCTGTGCCTCCACCGCCCTGCCCGCGCTGGCGGAGGAGATCAACGTTTACTCCCACCGCCAGCCGGAACTGATCCAGCCGCTCGTCGATGCCTTCACCGCCGAGACGGGAATCACCGTCAACGTGGCCTTCGTCGACAAGGGGATGGCCGAGCGTCTGGTGGCCGAGGGCGACCGGTCGCCCGCCGATCTGGTCCTGACGGTGGATATCGCGCGGCTGCAGCAGGTGGTGGATGCGGGCGTGACCCAGCCGGTGCAATCGGATGTGCTGGAGGCGAATATCCCCGCCGATCTGCGCGATGCCGAGGATCACTGGTTCGGCCTGACCAGCCGCGCGCGCATCGTCTATGCCAGCGTGGACCGCGTGGCCGAGGGCGAGGTGACCACCTATGAGGACCTCGCCGATCCGAAATGGGCGGGCCGCATCTGTATCCGGTCGGGCACGAATGACTATAACGTCGCGCTGGCGGCGGCGATGCTGGCCCATCATGGGGCCGAAAAAACCAAGGCTTGGCTGGAAGGCGTGAAGGCCAATCTGGCGCGCAAGCCGGAAGGCGGCGACCGTGATCAGGTCAAGGCCATCGCGGCGGGCCAGTGCGACATCGCGGTGGGCAACACTTATTACATCGGGCAGATGCTGAACGATCCCGAACAGAAGGAAGCGGCGGACGCGGTGCGCATCCTGTTCCCGGTCTTTGAAGGGGCGGGCACCCATCTGAACGTGTCGGGCGTGGCGATGACGAAGGCCGCCCCGAATCGCGAGAACGCGCTGAAGTTCATGGAATGGCTGGCCTCGGACGAGGCGCAGCGCATCTATGCCGAGACCAACCATGAATATCCGGTAAAGCCGGGTGTTGAACGGTCGGCGCTGGTGCAAAGCTGGGGCGAGTTCACCGCCGATCCCATGCCGCTTACGGATGTGGCAAAGCTGCGTCCCGACGCGTTGAAACTGATCGAAGAGGTCAATTTCGACGGCTGACCCCGGGCTAAGCCTTGGGTGACAGGGGCGCCAGTGGCGCCCCTTTTCTATTTTGACTGTCTGGACAAGATCGGTTTCATCGGCTTTGGTGCAATGGCTACGACCAAGGTCGCAGTTCACTCGCGAAGCGCGAATGACACGATGGTTAACCTCGGTTGCCACCGTCCGACCGCGGAGCAGGACATTCAAAGGAGAGCTCATGGCTCAGGCGCGCAAGATCATTATCGACACCGATCCCGGTCAGGATGATGCGGTGGCGATCCTTCTTGCGCTGGCCAGCCCTGACGAGATCGAGGTGCTGGGGATCACCGCCGTCGCGGGCAATGTGCCCCTTGCGCTGACCCAGAAGAATGCCCGCATCATCTGCGAACTGGCGGGCCAGCCTGAGATGCGCGTCTTCTCCGGCTGCGACAGGCCACTGCGGCGCAAGCTGGTGACGGCGGAACATGTGCATGGCAAGACCGGCTTGGACGGCCCGCAGATGGCCGATCCGGTGATGGCGCTGCAGGACCAGCACGCCGTCGACTTCCTGATCGAGACGCTGCGGCGCGAGCCTGCGCATTCGGTGACGCTCTGCCCCCTTGGGCCGCTGACCAACATCGCAACGGCCTTTGAACAGGCGCCCGACATCGTGGGGCGGGTGCAGCAGATCGTGCTGATGGGCGGGGCCTATTTCGAGGTGGGCAACATCACCCCGGCGGCGGAGTTCAACATCTATGTCGACCCCGAGGCGGCGGCGATCGTCTTCGGCTCCGGCGTGCCGCTGGTCGTCATGCCGCTGGATGTGACGCATAAGGCGCTGACCACCCGCGCGCGGGTCGAGGGTTTTCGCGCCATCGGGAATGAGTCCGGCCGCATGGTGGCGGAATGGACGGATTTCTTCGAACGGTTCGACATGCAGAAATACGGCAGCGAGGGCGCGCCGCTGCATGACCCCTGCGTCATCGCTTATCTTCTGCGGCCGGAGCTTTTCACCGGTCGCCACATCAATGTGGAGATCGAGACGCAGTCCGACCTGACGCTGGGCATGACGGTGGCCGATTGGTGGGGCGTGACGGAGCGCAAGGCCAATGCGCTGTTCGTGGGCGGGGTCGATGCGGACGGGTTCTATGCCCTGCTGACGGAGCGGATCGCGCGTCTGCCGTAGGATGGGCAGTATTGCCCATCCTACAGATCAGCCCAGAGCATAGCCCGATCCACGCACCGTGCGGATCGGGTCGTCGCCCCCCGCTTCGGTCAGGGCCTTGCGCAACCGGCCGACATGGACGTCCACCGTGCGCGTCTCGACATAGATGTCACGCCCCCAGACGCGGTCGAGCAGCGCCTCGCGGGTGAAGACGCGGCCGGGGCGTTCCATGAAGCAGGTGAGCAGGCGGAATTCGGTCGGCCCCAACCGCACCTCCGCGCCCGCACGGTGGACGCGGTGGGTTTCCATGTCCAGCCGGATATCGCCGTGTTCCAGCACGATCCCCACCGTGGCGGGCCGCACGCGGCGCAGTTGCACCCGCACGCGGGCCATCAATTCCACCATCGAATAGGGCTTGACCACATAGTCATCCGCCCCCGTCTCCAGCCCCCGGACGCGATCCACTTCCTCGCCCTTGGCCGAGATCATGATGACGGGGATGCCCCGCGTCTCGGCCCGCGCCTTGAGACGGCGGCACAGCTCGATCCCCGACAGCTCGGGCAACATCCAGTCCAGAAGGATCACGTCGGGTGGAGTTTCCGCGATGATCAGCTCCGCCTCGCTGCCCGTCACGGCCTCAAGAACCTCGAACCCGTCGGAGGCGAGGTTGTAGGCCAGAACCTCGCGCTGGGCGGGTTCATCCTCGACCAGAAGGACAGAGGGGCGCGTGGTCATCCCCGCCTCAGGCCCCTGCCCCGCCCAGCGTGCTGTCCATCTTGGGGCGCGCATCGCCGGGCAATTGCCCGGTGACGAGGTAGATCACCTGTTCGGCCACGGCGGTGGCATGGTCCCCCACCCGTTCGATGTTCTTAGCGATGAAATGCAGATGCATCGCGGGGGTGATGTTGCGCGGGTCTTCCATCATGTGGGTCAGCAACTCGCGGAACAGGGCGTTGTACATCTGGTCGACCTCGTGGTCGCGCTGGCGCACATCCTCGGCCATGCGGGGATCGCGGGCGATATAGGCGTCCAGCGCATCCTTCAGCAGCAGCGCCACCTGTTTCGCCATCCGGCGGATCGACCCCGTCGATCCCGGCAGCGCCGTCATCTGGGCCAGCACCATCGACCGTTTGGCAAGGTTCTTGGCATAGTCGCCGCAGCGTTCAAGATTGGCCGCGATCTTCATCACGGTCAGCACCGTGCGCAGGTCGGAGGCGGCGGGGGCGCGGATGGCGATGACGCGGGCGCATTCGGAATTGATCTGTTCCTCCAGCGCGTCGATGGCCTTGTCGCCCGCACGCACGCGCTGGGCGATTTCCTCGTCGCGGGTTTCCAGTGCCTCGGCGGCGTCAAGGATCGCGGCCTCCACCAGACCGCCCATCCGGGCCAACAGCGCCTGAATGGTTTCAAGATCGCGGTCGAAGGCGGACATGATGTGGGACTGTGACATGGGCGTTCTCCGTCAGCCGATGCGGCCGGTGATATAGGCTTCGGTGCGGGGGTCGCTGGGATTGGTGAAGATATGGCCCGTCTCGCCGTATTCCACCAGATGACCCAGATGGAAAAAGGCCGTGCGCTGCGACACGCGCGCGGCCTGCTGCATGGAATGGGTCACGATCACGACCGAGAATTGGGCGCGCAATTCGTCGATCAACTCCTCCACCTGCGCGGTGGCGATAGGGTCGAGCGCGGAACAGGGTTCGTCCATCAACAGCACTTCGGGCGAGGTGGCCACGGCGCGCGCGATACAGAGGCGCTGCTGCTGGCCGCCCGAAAGGCCGGTGCCCGGGGCGGTGAGCCTGTCCTTCACCTCGTTCCAGAGCGCGGCCTTTTTCAGCGACGTCTCCACGATCTCGTCCAGTTCGGCCTTGTTGCGCGACAGGCCGTGGATCTTGGGGCCATAGGCCACGTTGTCATAGATCGACTTCGGAAAGGGGTTGGGCTTCTGGAACACCATCCCCACCTTGGCGCGCAGTTGCACGGGATCGACCCGGGGGTCGTAGATATCCTGCCCGTCCATCTCGATCCGGCCCGTGACGCGGGCGCTGGCGACCGTGTCGTTCATCCGGTTCAGGCAGCGCAGGAAGGTGGACTTGCCGCAGCCCGAGGGGCCGATGAAGGCCGTCACCGTCTTGTCGAGGATATCGACATCGACATCCTTCAGCGCGTGGTTCGTCCCGTAATGGACCTGCACGCCGCGGGCCGTCATCTTGGCGGTTTCTGTCACGACTCTCTCCGTCAGACGCATGTCGTTCATGGGGTGGGACACTCCGTTACCAGCGCCGTTCGAAGCGGCGGCGCAAGATGATGGCAAGCGCGTTCATGGCCATAAGAAAGGCCAGAAGCACAATGATGGCCCCCGAGGCGCGTTCCACGAAGGCGGGATCGGCGCGCTGGGTCCAGCTATAGACCTGCACCGGCAGGGCGGCGGCGGGGTCAAGGAAGCCCTGCGGCGGCGCACCGGGGAAGTCGCGTACGAAGGCCACCATCCCGATGAGGAGGAGCGGCGCGGATTCCCCCAGCGCGCGCGCAAGGCCAAGGATCGTGCCCGTCAGGATACCGGGCATGGCCAGGGGCAGGACATGGTGGAAGATGGCCTGCATCTTCGACGCCCCCACCCCCAGCGCCGCATCGCGGATCGAGGGCGGCACGGCCTTCAGGCTGGCCCTCGTCGCGATGATAATGGTGGGCAGCGTCATCAGCGTCAGCACCAGCCCCCCCACCAGCGGCGCAGATTGCGGCAGACCGAGGATGTTGATGAACAACGCCAGCGCCAGAATCCCATAGACGATGGATGGCACGGCGGCGAGGTTGGCGATGTTGATCTCGATCAGGTCGGTCCAGCGATTCTTGGGAGCCAGTTCCTCCAGATAGATCGAGGCGGCCACGCCGATAGGCAGCGACAGGACCAGCACCACGATCATCATATAGGCCGAGCCGAGGATCGCCACGCCCAGACCTGCCGCCTCGGGCCGCAGTTCGGATGCATCGGGACGGGTGAGAAAGCCCATGTTGAAACGCGTCTCGATCAGCCCGGCCTCGGCCATCCGGTCGGCCAGATCAAGTTGCGCGGGGCTGATATTGGCATCGCGTTCGGCGCTTTCGCGGGTGACGCGGCCCTTGAAATAGCCATCGATCCGCGAGGTGGCAAAGGCCGGGAAGGCGATGGTCTGCCCCACCAGCGACGGATCGGCCAGCACCGCATCGCGCAGATCGGCGGGCGCCTCTTTGGAGAGCAGCGCCATCACCTCTTTCGGAGTCAGGTCGCCGGTGGAAATGCCCTTCTCGACCAAAGCATCCAGAAGCGCCTGCTGCACCAGCTTGCCATAGCCCAGCGTGGTGACCTTCTTCATCTCGTCAGGGTTGCGGTTGCCCTGCTTGTCCAGCACCGCCGCATCCAGCGTCACGGGAATGGTGATCCATGTCTGGCGGAAGGCCGACAACCCGTTGCCGAGGACGGAGGTCAGCAAGATCACCAGCGCCAGCAGGCCCACGCCCACCGCCGACAGGCCCAGCAGGCGAAAGCGGCGTTCCGAGGCGTTGCGGCGGCGCGTGCGCGCATCGGGTTCGATGAGCGAGGTGGCTTTCGCGGGCGCGGCCATGGCTGGGGCGGTCATTCGTACTGCTCCCGGTACTTTCGGACGATGTAGAGCGCGAGGACATTCAGCCCCAGCGTGAAGACGAAGAGCGTCAGGCCAAGCGCGAAGGCGACCAGCGTCTCGGGGCTGGCGAATTCGGTGTCACCGGTCAGCTGGCTGACGATCTTGACGGTGACCGTCGTCATCGCCTCAAACGGGTTGAGGTCCAACTTGGCCGCCGCGCCAGCGCCCAGAACCACGATCATCGTCTCGCCGATGGCGCGGGAGGCGGCCATCAGGATCGCCCCCACGATGCCGGGAAGGGCGGCGGGAAAGACGACCTGACGGATGGTTTCCGATTGCGTCGCGCCGATGGCGTAGGACCCGTCGCGCAGGGCCTGCGGGACGGCGTTGATGATGTCATCCGACAGCGAGGACACGTACGGGATCAGCATGATCCCCATCACCACCCCCGCCGTCATGACCGAGGACGAACTGTCGCCAAGTCCCATCGGCTGGGCGAACCAGTCGCGCAGGAAGGGGCCCACGGTCATGAGTGCGAAAAGGCCGTAGACGATGGAGGGGATGCCCGCCAGCACCTCGATCGCCGGTTTGGCGATGGCGCGCAGGCCGGGACTGGCATATTCCGACAGGTAGATCGCCGCCATCAGCCCGATCGGCACCGCGACGAGCAGCGCGATGACAGACACATAAAGCGTGCCCCAGAGCAGCGGCCAGAGGCCAAGGTCCGACCCGCCGCCGAACTTGGGCGACCATGTCAGCGACAGGAAGAAATCCCGCGCGGGGTAGAGCTGGAAGAAGTGCCAGCTTTCCAAGAGAAGCGAGAAGATGATCCCCGCCGTCGTCAGGATGGCCAGCGACGAGGCCGCGATCAGCAGCACCTGCACCACGCGTTCCACCACGTTGCGCGCCCGAAAGGCGGGCGTGACACGCCACAGCGCCAGCAGGAAGCCCGCCACCGCCACGGCCAGCACCGCCGCCGCCATCGCGCCTTGCCCCGTCTCCATCGACTGCCGATAGACCAGCGCCGCCTGCGCCACCGGGGCCGAGATGGGCGCGGCCAGCGCCACGTTCACGGCGGCCAGCCGATCCTTCAGCGCGTCGGGCTGGGTGGCCAGCGCGGCGATCTCGCCTTCATTCGCGGCCCCTGTGGCGACCAGCACCCCCATCCCTTCCGCGATCCGCCGGATGTCGGCCATCACCAATTCGCGCGACGATCCGGGGCCGATATCCTCGGTCAGGATGAGGCTCAGGGTCGTCCGCTCGACCAGCAGCGGCTGAGTGATCAACCAGACCACCATCACCAGCAGCCCGGGAACCGCCGCCGCCAGCGCCACGGCCTGCCCGTAATAGGCGGGCAGCGAATGCAGGTCGCGCGCATCGCCTCGGACAGCGGCCAGCGCCCGCTGCCGCCCAGCGACATAGCCAAGCGCGGCCAGCGCGATCAGAAGAAGAAGGAGAAGCCCAAGGCTCATGGTCCGGTCATCCTGCGGAGGAAGGTATGGGTCACGCGTCTGTCACTGGCTGAGTGGCTTCAACGGCTGTTCCGCCGCGACCAGCGCCAGCATCCCAGAGGAGCCGCAATAGATATCAACCGAGACGCTGTCAGGGACCGCGATTTGGATGTCGTCCCGCGCCGATGCCGGCGCAGCAAGGGCGAGGGCCGCGAACACGGCGGACACGCGAAGGAAGGGCGGGCGGCGGAACATGCGGGCCTCGTTCAGGGGACGCGCCCAAGGGCCTGCTCTGCCGCAGGACGCGCGCGCCTTTTGCGACAGCTTTGTAACAGATGGATGACAGTCTCGTCACAACATGCGGGCCAACCGATGGCCGCATCCCCTGTGGCATCGGGCCAGGTGATCAGGTTTCGGGGAAGATCACGCTGAAAACGCTGCCCTTTCCCCGCTCGCTCTCGATCCGGATGCGGCCGCGATGGCGCTGCAGGATGTGTTTCACGATGGCCAGACCCAGCCCCGTCCCGCCCTTCTCGCGCGAGCGGTGGCCATCGACGCGGTAGAATCGTTCGGTCAGCCGGGGGATGTGGACGGACTCGATTCCCTCGCCCCGGTCGATCACATCGATCCGCAGCCCCGGCCCGCGCGGCAGCTGTTCACGCGCCACATGCAGCGTGACGATGCCCCCCGCACCGCCATATTTCACCGCATTCTCGATCAGGTTCACCAGAACCTGCGTGATCTGGTCGGCATCCCCGGGCATCGGAAGGGGGCCGGGTTCGCCGGTGATCTCCAACCGCACGCCGGCCCCGTCGGCCAGCGGGCGCAGACCATTGGCGGCGCTGGCGATCAGTGCGGCCAGATCGACCCGTTCAGTCGGGCGCACGCGTTCATCCGCCTCCACCCGCGACAGGTGCAGCAGGTCCGAGATCAGGCGGTTCATCCGACCCGCCTCGCGTTCCATGATCCCAAGGAACCGCTCGCGCGCGGCCGCATCGTCGCGCGCGGCACCCTTCAGCGTCTCGATGAATCCCAGCAGTGCGGTCAGCGGTGTGCGCAACTCATGGCTGACATTGGCCACGAAATCGCGGCGCATCTGGCCCATCTGTTCGGCCTCGGTCACATCGACAAAGGTCAGGATCGCGTGGCCATCGGCCGGGGCCACGGTCACGCGATAGATGATGTCCTGCGACGGGCCGGGGATGACATGGCGCGCGGTGCCCGTCTCGCCTTCGCCCAAAGCCGCCGCGATGGCCGCCTGCAGCGCGGGCTGGCGCAGCGCAAGAAGATGGTGCCGCCCTTCCACCCCCGGCCCGAACAGCCCCGTCGCCGCCGCATTTGCGGCAAGGATGCGTTCATCCGGGCCGATCGCCAGCACCGGCAGGGGAATCGCTGCCACGATTTTCCGCATCATTTCCGTATACATGCCACGCTCCTGCCGTGTTCCGCCCTCATAGCATGAGGAATCCCATTGGCCACAGCGGAAGGGCAGACGCGGCATGCAAACGGGTGGACAGGAGCAGCTTCCCGCACGGCCAAGACCGCCGCGCAGAGTCGCCGCGCGCCGCAGCCGCGCGCCATCGGGCAAGGTGGCCGACGCCGGCTCCCTGCCCGCCGCGCGGGCCATCATTCTGGGCTTTCCGGCCAATCCCCCCGAAAGCATCGCCGTCGACGGGCCCGCACGGATCGATTCCGTCCTGCTGGCCACCATGGCCCCCGACAAGGTGATCTGCCCGCTTTTCGCCGCTGACTACGACGCGCTGGTCGTGGCACAGCTTCTGACGAAGCTGGGCTTTGGCGGCACGCTGGTCGTGGTCGCCCCCGACCTGCCCAACCCCCGGATGGTGGAACGCGAGATCCGCAATCAGGCAGGCGGCTTGAAAGTGGCGATCGTCGTCCAGCCCTAGACCCTAGGGATTGTCCCGCCGATAGATCCAGTCGTGATCTGGGTCGTTCTGGAACCGCCAGTTGCGGCGCGGGCCCGCCATGACGTTCAGGTAATACATGTCATAGCCGTAGGGCGCGCCGCAGGGGTGGTGCCCTTTCGGAACCAGTGTCACGTCATGGTCCTTGACCGCCATGGTCACGTCCAGCGACCCGTCCTCGGTATAGACCCGCTGGATGCCGAAACCCTGCGCCGGGTTCAGGCGCATGTAATAGGTCTCTTCCAGATAGGTCATGCGGGGGAAGTCGTCCTCGTCATGGCGGTGACTTGGATAGCTCGACCAATTGCCCGCAGGGGTAAAGACCTCGGTCACCAGCAGGCTGCCGGCCACCTCGCGCGCCTCCATCGCGATGTTGTTGATGTAGCGGGTATTGGCCCCCTGCCCGCGCGGCATCAGGTCTATCCCCTCCGGCCCCAGCCGCCGCACGGGATGGTTGCCCTTGCCCGGCGCAGTACAGACGGCCAGCACGCAATCGGTCGTGGCCTCCGCCGCCCAGTCGCTGCCGTTCGGCACATAGAGGCAATGCGGCGGCGTCCGTTCAAAGACGCTCATCCTATCGCCCATCTCGCCAAAATCCTGCCCGCCCGCCGTGACCCGCGCACGGCCTTCGACCAGTACGAGGATTGCCTCGCGGTCGCCCGTGACCTCTGCCGCCCGCTGCCCCGGCGTCAGACGATAGAGGGAAAAGCCCACATAGCCCCAGCCCGCGCCTTCGGGAGTGATGTCATGGACCTTGCCGTTGGTTCCAGAGGGTTTTCGCAAAAGCTCGGTCATTCCCCTGCCCTTCATCTGTTCTCAAATATCCCACGGGGGTCCGGGGGTGTGAAACCCCCGGTTCCGCCGGGTGGTCAGAGGAGACCGGCCTCGCGCGACAGCCGCTTCAGCGTCGCAAGCCCCAGCGTCTGATAGAGCAGCGGGTTGCGGACTTTCGGGTCCTGTTCCGCCTCGATCACGATCCAGCCGTCATATCCGGCCTTCGCCAATTGCCCCAGCAAGGGCGCGAAATCGATGCCGCCCTCCTGATCGCCGGGAACGGTGAAGGCCCCGTCGACCACGCCCTTCAGGAAGGACCAGCCTTCTTTGCGCACCTTCTCCACCACCGCGGGGCGGATGTTCTTGGCGTGGAAATGGCGCACCCGGCCGATGTGACGCGCCAGCACCGCCGCCGGATCGCCGCCGCCAAAGGCACAATGGCCCGCATCGAACAGAAGATGCGTGTGCGGCCCGGTGGCGGCCATGAAGGCGTCGATCTCGTCGGGGCTTTCGACGATGGTGCCCATGTGGTGATGGTAGACCAGCGTCACACCCTGCCCGGCCAGATAGGCGGCGAAAGCTTCAAGTTTCGCGCCGAAGGCTTTCATCTCGCTTGCAGAAAGCGTCGGGCGGTCATTCACCGCGCGGCCCGCATCGCCATGGATGGCGTTGGACGTCTCGCAGACGATCATCACCTTGCAGCCATTATGCTTTAGTTTCGCCAGATGATGCTGGCAGGCGGCAATCTCGTCTTCAACGGACCGAACCAAAAGCTCGGTCGAATACCAGCCCGAGATGAATTTCAGCCCGTAAGACCCAAGCAGCGCGCGCAATTCCTCTGGATCATCCGGCCAGCGGTGGCCGTTCTCGATCCCGTCAAAGCCGATCTGACGACCGGCCTCGTCCAGAATGCGGGTGGTGGCGATGTCGGCGCCGATCGTGCGGTCGTCGTCATTGGCCCAAGCGATGGGATTGGTTCCGAAAAGGATCATGTGCTTTCTCAACTTCAGCCGTCAATCGACTGCTTTGCCTTCATTTCTTCGAATTTCACGCGCGCCGCGCGCACGCTTTCGCGGGTCGAGACTTCGGGAACGCCCACTTCCCACCATGTGCCGCCCGCCGCCGTGGACGGGCCGGGATCGGTGTCAATCACGATGACCGACGGCACCCCGCCGCCGCGCAGTTCGGTGATCTTCGCCTCCAGCTCCGCCACCGACCCCGCCTTGACGGCCCGCGCGCCCATGCTGGCGGCATGGGCCACGAAGTCGATGGCCGAAGGGTTCACGTGAAAGGCGTCGTCCAGAAGGTTGTTGAAGGGCGCGCCGCCCGTGTGTTTCTGCAAACGGTTGATGCAGCCATAGCCCCGGTTGTCGGTCAGAACCACGGTGAACGGCAGGCCCATCATCACCGCCGTGGCCAACTCGCTATTGGCCATCATGTAAGACCCGTCGCCCACCATGCAGACCACATCCGCATCCGGTCGCGCCATCTTGATGCCAAGCGCCCCCGCAATTTCGTACCCCATGCAGGAGAAACCGTATTCCATGTGATAGCCGCCCGGCGCGGCATCCCAGATCTTGTGCAGCTCGCCCGGCATCGTGCCCGCCGCGCCCATCACGATGGTGGCGGGCGTGGCGGCGCGCTGCACCGCCCCCACGACCTGCATGTCGGTGGGAAGCTGGTTGCCCGCCACAGGTGCCGCCTTCACCGCCGCCTTCGCCGCCGCCCAATCGGACTTCAGCTTCGCATCCGGGGCGGCAAAGCGCACACCTTTCAGTGCCGGGCCCAGCTTTTCCAATGCCACCCGCGCATCGGCTACAAGGCTGATCGCCCCATGCTTGCCCGCATCATAGGCCTGCACGTTGATCCCCAATATCCGCCGCGCGGGGTTCTTGAACAGCGACCATGACCCGGTCGTGAAATCCTGAAACCGCGTGCCAAGGCCGATCACCAGATCGGCGGTTTCACAGACGATGTTCGCGCTGGAGGACCCCGTCACGCCCACGGGGCCGAAGTTCATGTCATGGTCATGCGCCAGCGCCGACTTCCCGGCCTGCGTTTCCACCACCGGGATGCCGTGTTCGGCGGCAAAGGCCGCCAGCGCCGCTTCGGCCTCCGAATAGATCACGCCGCCGCCTGCCACGATGACCGGGGCCTTGGCCGCCTTGATCGCCGCAATGGCCGCCGCCAGTTCAGCCTGATCGGGTTCCGGGCGGCGGATGCGCCAGACCTTGGGCGTGAAAAAGCTTTCGGGATAATCATAGGCCTCGGCCTGCACATCCTGACAGAAGGCCAGCGTGACAGGCCCGCAGTCCGCCGGGTCCGTCATCACCCGCAAGGCACGCGGCAGCGCCGTCAGGATATGTTCGGGTCGCGTGATGCGGTCGAAATAGCGGCTGACGGGACGGAAGCAGTCATTGGCAGACACCGTGCCATCGGCAAAGCTTTCAACCTGCTGCAGCACCGGGTCAGGCGCGCGGTTGGCGAAGACATCGCCGGGGATGATCAGCACAGGCAGGCGGTTCACATAGGCCAGCGCGGCGGCAGTCACCACATTCGTCGCCCCCGGCCCGATGGAGGTGGTCACCGCCATGGCCTTGCGCCGCTTGGCGGCCTTGGCATAGGCGATGGCCGTATGGGCCATGGTCTGTTCATTATGCCCGCGCCATGTGGGGAACACGTCGCGCGCGCCCTGCAGCGCCTCACCCAGACCGGCCACATTGCCATGGCCGAAGATCGCCCAGATGCCTTCGATGAAGCGGGTGCCATCCTCGGCCTGCTGGTTGGCAAGCCAGCGCACCATCGCCTGTGCGGCGGTCAGTCGGACGGTTGTCATCAGGCAGTCTCCCCCTTGGCGCGCGCCTCGTCCCAGATCAGGCACAAGCGGCGGTATCTTTCCACCATCATGGCGATGGCCTCCTCGTCGCCCAAGGACCCTGCCAGCCAGCCGCGCGCGGCATCGGCAAAGATCGTGCGACCGACGGCGAAACCCTTCACCAGATCATGCCGCGCGGCAAGGGCCAGCGAGGCGGCCAACTGCTCCTCGGGTGCATCCAGCCCCAGCACCACGATCCCGCGCACATGCGGATCGCGCGTGGTGATCGCGGTGCAGGCATTCGTCCAGGCCGCGTCCGTGGCAAAGGGTTCCAGCTTCCACCAATCGGGGTAGACCCCAAGGTCATAGAAGCGATTTATGACCTGCGCCGAGGTCATGTCATCCACCGGGCCGACCTTAGACGGGATGATCTCCAACAGCATCTCAAGCCGGTTCCGGCGGCAGGCATGGAACAGGCGCACGACCGTTTCCTCCTGCTGCGCCTTCAACTCAGCCGTATCATCGGGGTGATAGAAGCACAGCACCTTCACCACATGGCCCAGCGGCCATTCCGACAGCCCGCCGAAATCGGGGCCAAGTTCGGGTTCCAGTGTCAGGGGGCGCGATCCCGGCCATTCCACGGGCCGCCCGATCCAGAGGCCGGTCCCGGCAGCGGCGTGCAACGCGCGGCGGCCAAGGCGGTTGTCGCAGAGAATGCCGTGACCGGGCTGACCATCCGCAACGCGCAGCGCCGCCGTGAGGCACAGTTCCTTGAAGGCGCCGATCTTGGCGGGCGTTGCGCCCTCCATCGCCTCCAACTGCATCCGGTGGTCAAAGGCGAAGACGCGCATCGTGGACCAGTCGCCATGGCGGTTGGTCGACCAGTGGATCTGTTCCAGCGCCGCATCCTTGCGCAGCGCCTTTTCCTGCACGCCCCGGTTCAGGAAGAACTGCAACTCCTCCCAGCTCGGATAGGCGGGCGTGCAGCCGTGGCGCGACACGGCAAAGGCCCCGCAGGCATTGGCGTATTTGAGTGCGATGGGCCACGGTTCGCCATCCAGCCAACCTTTTAGAAGGCCGGACATGAACCCATCCCCTGCGCCAAGCACATTGAAGACCTCGATCGGGAAGCCGGGACCGGATTCCCCTTCATCCAGCGTATCGGGAATGGCCCCGGTAAAGGCCACCGCCCCCATCGGCCCGCGCTTGCACACCAGCGTGGCCTTGGACACGGCCCGCACCGCGCGCAGGGCAGCGATGGTGTCGGTCGTGCCGCCCGCGATGTGGAATTCTTCCTCCGTGCCCACGATCAGATCGAAGTAGTGCAAGGTGGACTGCAGCTTGGCCGTGACGGCGGCGCTTTCGATGAAGCGGCTTTCGCCATCGCCATGGCCCGCCAGACCCCAAAGGTTCGGCCGATAGTCGATGTCCAGCGCCGTTTGCAGCTTGTGCCGCCGCGCCAGTGCCAGCGCCTTGATCACCGCCGCCTCGGTCTGGGGATGCGACAGATGGGTGCCCGTCGCCACCACCGCCCGCGCCTCCGCGATAAAGCTTTCCTCGATATCCGCCTCGCACAGCGCCATGTCGGCGCAATTCTCGCGGTAGAAGATCAGCGGAAACTGCGTCTCGTCTCGGATGCCCAGCAGCACCAGCGCCGTCAGCCGGTCGGGGTCCGTCTTGACGCCCCGCACATCCACGCCTTCGCGCGCCAGTTCCTCGCGGATGAAGCGGCCCATATGTTCGTCACCGACGCGAGTGATCAGGGCCGAGCGCAGGCCCAGCCGCGCCGTGCCCGCCGCCATATTGGTGGGGCTGCCGCCGATGTATTTCTGGAAGGACCCCATATCCTCCAGCCGCCCACCCACCTGCGCGCCGTAAAGATCGACGGAGGATCGGCCGATGGTGATGACATCAAGCGTCTTGGCTGGCGACACGCTTCCTCCTCTGCCCTCTCCTGCGGTGCAGGGATTCGGGCTTCGCGCTGTTTTGGAATTTTTATTCCAATCCACAGCCGAGGGAAAGCGCTTTCTTCACCCCCGCGCCGTCCCCACCGCCACGGCCAGCGCGATGGAAAGGGCAAGCGTCGCCGACAGCGACCGGAAGGCACCGAAATCCACCTCCGGCACGGTCAGAACCGTGGCGGCATGCCGGGCGAGCGGGCTGGTCAACCGGTCGGTGATCCCGATCACGGGCAAGCCGCGCGCCTGGGCATCCTGCGCCAGCGCGAGCGTCTCGTCGGAATAGGGGGCGAAGGTGATGGCGATACAGGCATCGCCCGCCCGCATCGCGTGGCGATGATCCAACTTGCCCGCCCCGTCATGCAGCATGGCCGGGACCTGCATCTTTTCGAAGACATAGGTCAGATAACTTGCCACCGGATAGGCACGGCGCAGACCCACCACATGCAGCGTTCCGGCCTGCGCCAGTTGCGCCACTGCTTGGGCCAAGGCCGCCTCATCCGCAGTTTTCGCCAGTTGTTCCAGCGACAGCCGCCCCGCCTCGACGAATTCCGCCAGCAGCGCGGCGGGACTGCCCGCGCCGCCCTCCTTGAGGTTCTTCAGCCGCGTCGCGTAATCCGGCCAACCGGGGCTGTAGGCCTCGCGGAACAGCCGCTGCATTTCGGAAAATCCAGAAAATCCGAGGATCTGGCAAAAGCGCATCAAGGCCGAGGGCGGCACATCGGCCCCGGCGGCCAGTTCGGCCACGGTCGAGACGGCGATGCGGTCGGTATTGGCGGCAATGTGGTCGGCGCATTGGCGCAGCCGCTTGGGCAGCGTGTCGGTCACCTCGGCCAGACGCAGGCGGAATTCGTCGATGCTGGCCGGTGCGGTCATGGTTTTCCCCGTTTCGGGGCAGGCTAGCAGCGTGGAACGAATATTCCAACCGGAAATGGAATGGGACCAGCAGGCGGTGCTACAGCGCCCGCAGCCCCGCGCGGAACCTCAGCGCATTCGCCCGATAGCCCGCCGCCGATTTCAACAGCCGCGCCCGTGCCTCGGCATCCAGCTCCCGCACCACTTTGCCGGGGCTGCCCATGACCAGCGATCCGTCCGGGATTTCCTTCCCTTCGGTGATCAGGGCGCAGGCCCCGATCAGGCAGCCCTTCCCGATCTTCGCGCCGTTCAGGATCGTGGCCCCCATGCCGATCAGCGACCCCTCCCCGATCGTGCAGCCATGCAGCATCGCCTTGTGGCCGATGGTGCACTCTGCCCCGATCACCAGCGGATAGCCCATGTCGGTATGCAGCACGCAGGCCTCTTGCACATTCGACCCACGGCCTATGCGAATTTCCTCATTGTCCCCGCGCAGCGTCGCACCGAACCAAACGGACGCGCCCGCCTCCAGCACCACCCGCCCGATGATATTGGCATCCGGCGCAACCCATGCCTCCGGATCAACCACAGGCACCACCCCGTCGAGTGCATAGATCATCGCGTCTCAAACTCCCGGTTCAGGCCGCGCACGAAATCCGAAAGCCCCGGCTGGCGGTCGCGCCGCAGACGCTCTGCCTCCAGGATCGTGGTCAGCCGGGCAAAGGTCGCGTCCAGATCGTCATTGACCAGCACATAGTCGTATTCCGCCCAATGGCTGATCTCGTCGCGGCTTTTCGCCATACGGCCTGCGATTACCTCGTCACTGTCCTGCCCCCGGCCCCGCAGGCGGCGGTCCAGCTCTGCGATCGAGGGCGGCAGGACAAAGATCGACACCACATCCCGGCCCAGCGCCGAATTGCGAATCTGCTGGCCGCCCTGCCAATCGATATCGAAGACCGTGTCGCAGCCCTCGCGCATATTGGCCTCTACCGGCCCGCGCGGGGTGCCGTAGCGGTTTCCGAAGACCTCGGCATGTTCCAGCATCTGGTCCGCGTCCACCATCGCCTCGAATTCCGCGCGCGACCGGAAGAAGTATTCGCGTCCGTCCTCTTCTCCGGGGCGCGGTGCGCGGGTGGTGGCCGACACGGAAAAGCGCATCGTCGCGTCCCAGCCCATCAGGCGGCGGGTCAGCGTCGATTTCCCCGCCCCCGACGGCGAGGACAGGATGAGGAGAAGCCCCTTGCGCGCCATGGTCATTCCACGTTCTGAACCTGTTCGCGCATCTGATCGATGACCGTTTTCAGGTCAAGCCCGATCCGGGTGAGCGTCAGCGCCTGCGCCTTGGAACAGAGCGTGTTCGCCTCGCGCATGAATTCCTGCATCAGGAAATCGAACTTGCGCCCCACGGGGCCGCCTTCGGCCAACAGCTCGCGCGCGGCGGCAACATGGGCGGTCAGGCGGTCCATCTCTTCGGTGACGTCGTTCTTCACGGCGATCAGCGCCAGTTCCTGCGTCAGCCGCGCCTCATCCACCCCGTCGGCATTGGTGATGACCTTGGCCAGCGCCTCTTTCAGCGCCGTCGCCGTCGCCTCACGCCGCGCGGCGGCCTCGGTCCGCGCCTCGCCCGTCAGCGCCTCGATCCGGTCCAACTGCGCCACGATCACGCCGTGCAGCGCCGCGCCTTCGGCTGCGCGCATCGCATTGAACTCGGACAGGAGCGGCGGCAGATCGGCAAGGATCGCAGCGCGCAGGGGCGCGGTGTCCTCATCCGCCGCCGACAGGTCGAGGACACCGCGCACGGCCAGCACATCCGCCGCCGTGGCCTGCGCCAGCGTCACGCCTGCGGCCATTGCCGCCATCTCCACCTCGCCCACAGCGCGCAGAACCGCAGACAGGGCCACGGGATTGACGCGCAGGCCCTCCGCCCCCTCGCCCGCACCGTCCCGCGCGACCTTGAGCGAGAGGGACACATTCCCCCGCCCCAAGCTGCGGCCCAGTTCGGCGCGCAGGCTCGCCTCCAGCCCGTCGATCCAATCGGGCACCCGCAACCGCAGGTCCAGCCCTTTGCCGTTCACCGCCCGCAGGTCCCATGTCCAGCCATGGCCCGCCCCCTGCCCCTTGCGGGTCGCGAAACCGGTCATCGAAAGGGTCATGCCTGTCTCCTGCGTCTTCGGGCACCGGCGGGACGTGGCCGGCGCGGCTAACCGCTTTCCGCGCCCTGCCGTTACTGGGGGTAACAGAGGGGCGAAACACGGGCAACCGGACTTGTCGTAGCAGGAGTATCAGGCGATGGAACACAACAGGATCGGAATGGCAGGGCCTGCGGGGGGCGGAACGCTGTGGTCGTCCGGCACCTTCCTGCGGCGGCTGTGGCACGAGGCGCGGGGTTCGCAGACCCTGCCGCGGCGCGAGGCGCTGGCGCCGCGCCGCATGACCCCCATCCTGTCGCAGGTGATGCTGGTGGAACGCTGGTCGGCGGGCGTGCCGGTGATCCGCTACGCCGGGATGGATGTGACCACGCTTTACGGGCAGGATCTGACCGACCGGCCGCTTTCCGTGCTGTTCGAACCCGGCGCGCGCCCCGCTCTGGCCGCAGCGCTGGATCAGGTGCTGGATGGTGTGCGTACGGTCGAGATGGGCATTCTGTCGGATCAAGGCATGCTGCGCCCACGTCTGGGCGGTCGTCTCACGCTCTTGCCGGTGGTCTGCGGGGCGACGGGGCTGATCTCGGCCTTGGGCTGTATCGATCTGGACGGGCCAACCCGGCATCCGCCGCGCCGCTTTCGGATCGAACGCGTGCTGGGCGAAACGCTGACAGCGACACCGACGGACGCGACGGCGGACGAGGGCAGCGCCCCCCGCGCCGCCTCGAACCGGAGCGGCGGCCGCGCCTAAGGCGCGACCCGCCGCCCGGGATCAGAGGGCTACCCGACGCGCCTGATCGCGCAGCGCGGTCAGTTCCTCGGCCACGAGGAAGGCCAGTTCCAGCGACTGGCTGGCATTCAGACGCGGGTCGCAGGCGGTGTGATAACGGTCCGACAGATCCTCATCCGTCACCGCGCGCAGGCCGCCCGTGCACTCGGTCACGTCCTTGCCCGTCATCTCGAAATGCACGCCGCCGGGGATCGTGCCTTCCGCCTTGTGGATGGCAAAGAACTCGCGCACCTCGCGCAGGACGCTGTCGAAGGGCCGGGTCTTGTAGCCGGTCGACGACTTGATCGTGTTGCCGTGCATCGGATCGCAGGACCAGACGACATTCGCGCCTTCGGCCTGCACCGTCTTGATCAGGCGCGGCAGATGTTCGCCCACCTTGCCCGCGCCAAAGCGTGCGATCAGGGTCAGGCGGCCCGGTTCATTGGCCGGGTTCAGCTTGGCCATCAGAACCTTCAGGTCTTCGGCCGTCGTCGACGGCCCGCATTTCAGACCGATCGGGTTCAGCACGCCGCGGGCGAATTCCACATGCGCGCCGTCCGGCTGCCGCGTGCGGTCGCCGATCCAGATCATGTGACCCGACCCCGCCACCGGCTGGCCGGTGATGGAATCGATCCGGCACAGCGCCTCTTCATATTCCAGAAGCAGCGCTTCGTGGCTGGTGTAGAAATCCACCGCCGACAGGGTGTGCGCCGTCTCGGCATTCACCCCGGCGGCATTCATGAAATCCAGCGCGTCCGAGATGCGGTTCGACAGCTCGCGATAGCGTTCCGCCTTGTCATGTTCGGCAAAGCCCAGCGTCCAGCTGTGCACGCGGTGGATGTCGGCGAAACCGCCCGTGCTGAAAGCGCGCAGCAGGTTCAGCGACGCCGCTGCCTGCGTGTAGGCCTGCAGCATGCGGTTGGGATCAGCGACCCGCGCCTCGGGCGTGGGATCGAAGCCGTTGATGATGTCGCCCTTGTAAGAGGGCATCTCCACCCCGTTGATCACTTCGGTCGGGGCCGAGCGCGGCTTGGCGAATTGCCCCGCCATGCGGCCCACCTTGATGACCGGCACCTTTGCGCCATAGGTCAGGACCACCGCCATCTGCAGCATCACGCGGAACGTGTCGCGGATGTTGTCGGCGCTGAATTCGGCAAAGCTCTCGGCGCAATCGCCGCCCTGCAACAGAAAGGCCTTCCCTTCCGCCGCCAGCGCCAGCTGCTTTTTCAGCTTGCGCGCCTCTCCGGCAAAGACCAACGGCGGATATTTGGCAAGCTGCGCCTCGGCGGCGTTCAGTGCGGCCTGATCCGGGTAATCGGGCATCTGGATCCGCGGCTTTGCGCGCCAATCCGTCTTGGTCCAGCCCTTGGTCATCGGTCTTCTCCGAAAGTTTGCGGTAACGGGCGCGGTATAAGGATTAAGCCGCGCGATGCAAAGGGTGAAACGCGCCGGATTTCCGTCGGTATTGCCCTTGCAGTCAAATTTATTTCCTGATTGGCTGTGCCCAAATCCGACATGCGCAGGTCGCATCATGACTCTCCCCGCCAAAAAGGCCCAGCAGATCGCCAAGAACGTCGCGCCGCGGCGCTTCGTCTTCCTGCTTTTGGACCGGTTCACGATGCTGCCCTTCGCGGGCGCCATCGAACCGCTGCGGGTGGCCAACCGCATTTCGGGCCAGACCCTCTATGTCTGGAAACTTGCCGGAGAGGCGGGCGACAGCACCACCTGCTCCAACGGGGCCTCCTTCAAGCTTGACATGGGGCTGGATGAGATCGACCGCGAAGACACGCTTCTGGTCTGTGGCGGGATCGATGTGCAAAAGGCCACCACCAAAGGCGTGCTGAACTGGCTGCGGCGCGAGGCCCGGCGCGGCGTCACCATCGGCGGCCTTTGCACCGGGGCCTATGCCCTTGCCAAGGCGGGGCTTCTGGACGGCAAGAAGGCCACCATCCACTGGGAAAACCAGGATGGATTCCTTGAGGAATTCGAAGAGGTAAAGCTGACGAAGTCGGTCTTCGTGATGGATGGCAACCGCTGGTCCACGGCGGGCGGCACCTCCTCCATCGACCTGATGCTGAAGGTCATTGCCGCCGATCATGGCGAAGACCTCGCCAATACCGTGGCCGACCAGCTCATCTATTCCTCGATCCGCACCGATCAGGACACGCAGCGCCTGTCCATCCCCACCCGGATCGGGGTGCGGCATCCCAAGCTGAGCCAAGTCATCCAGATGATGGAAGGCAATATCGAAGACCCGATGTCGCCCGCCGATCTGGCCGAAGAGGTGGGCATGTCCACCCGGCAGCTGGAACGGCTCTTCCGCCGCTACCTCAACCGCTCACCCAAACGCTACTACATGGAACTGCGCCTGCAGAAGGCGCGCAACCTGCTGATGCAAACGGATATGAGCGTGATCAACGTCGCCTTGGCCTGTGGTTTCGCCTCGCCCTCGCATTTCTCCAAATGCTACCGCGCGCATTACAACACCACGCCCTATCGTGAACGCGGCACGCAAGGCGGCGGGACGGGCGTGCGGCTGTCCATTTAGGGGCCACTGTGATCGGGCGGCGGGCGATGATCGGGCTACTGGCAGCGGGACCTTTCGGCCTGCAGGCCCGGGCGGCGGAAGGCTGGCGCATCGCGGTAATCGGCGCGGGGATGGCGGGCCTCGCCGCGGCGCGGGCGCTGCAACAGGCCGGGGCAGAGGTGACGATCTATGAGGCGCGCGACCGCATCGGCGGGCGGGTCTGGACGGATCGGTCTTGGCCGGACCTGCCGGTCGACATGGGCGCAAGCTGGATCCACGGCCTGACTGGCAACCCGCTGACCGCCTTGGCGCGCGAGGCGGAGGCGGCACTGCATCCCACCGATTACGAAAGCGCGGCAGCCTTCGGCGGGGGAAGCGAACGCCCCTACCCTGCCGAACCGTGGGATATGCTGGAGACGGCGCAGAAACGGGCGTGGAAGGCAGAGGAAGACCTTTCCCTCCGCGCGGCGGTAGAGGCGCTGCCGCGCTGGGCCAAAATGACGACGGCCGAGCGGGAGGCCTTCCGCGCCGCCGTCCACCGCATGGTGGAACATGAATACGGCGCCGATTGGGGCGCACTGTCGGCATGGTCCTATGATGAGGCCGAAGCCTATGGCGGCGGCGACGCGCTGTTCCCGCACGGCTATGACCAATTGGCCCGCCACGCGGCCCAAGGCCTTGATATTCGGCTGGACGCACGGGTGCAGGTCGTGCAGGCCACGCGCGACGGGGTCCGCCTGACCTTTGCCGATGGAACGCAGGCAGAGGCCGATGCCATGGTCTGCACCCTGCCCCTTGGCGTGCTGCAATCGGGTGATGTCACCTTCGACCCTCCCCTCGCCCCCGCGCGGGCAGAGGCCATCGCTAGCCTTGGCATGGGGCTGTTGAACAAATGCTGGCTGCGCTTCGACGCCCCGCCCCCGGTGCCTACGGCGGATTGGATCTTAAACCTCGGCCCGCCTGCCGATCTCTGGCCGGAATGGGTGAACCCCTCCGCCGCCGCGCCTGCGCCCCTGCTTCTGGCCTTCAACGCAGGCCCACGGGCCGAAGAGGTGGAGGCATGGGACGACGCCACCACCCTTGTCTCCGCCCATGACGCCCTCAAGGGCATGTTCGGCACCCGATTCCCCGCCCCCATCGCCGCCAAGGTCACCCGCTGGCGCGCCGATCCGCTGGTCTACGGGGCCTATTCCTATCACGCCGTGGGCAGCGGGGCCGACACGCGCCGGGCGCTGGCAGGGCTCGACTGGGACGGGCGTCTCGCCTTCGCGGGCGAGGCCGCTTCGCCCGACCACCCCTCGACCGTGCATGGCGCATGGCTGTCGGGTCTGGCCGCTGCCGAGGCCCTGATCGGATAACTCACCCCTCGGGCGTGATCCGATAGGCCGCCCCGTCGATCACCGATAGGAACCAGATCGATCCATCCGGAGCCTCGACGATGTCGCGCACGCGCCCCGTCTGCTCGCCCTCGATCCGCTCTTCGGCAAAGCCCGCCTCGGGGTCCAGACGGCTGATGAAGCCCGCATTCAGCGATCCGGTGAGGATATCCCCCTTCCAATCGGGAAAGAGGTCGCCTTGATAGAAGATCATCCCCGACGGCGCGATGGAGGGGTCCCAGTAATGCAGAGGCTGCTCCATACCCGCCTTTTCCGTGCCCTCGCCGATGCGGCCGCCGCCGTAATCCTCGCCATAGGTGATGACGGGCCAGCCGTAGTTGCGCCCCGCCTCCACCCGGTTGACCTCATCCCCGCCCTGCGCACCATGCTCCACCAGCCAGAGCGCCCCATCCGGCCCCAGCGTCGCACCCTGCGCATTGCGATGACCAAGGGAGAACACCCCGGGCCGATGCCCCGGCAGGCTGGTCGCGGGGCTGCCATCGCGGGTCAGATGGATGACCTTCCCCTCCACCCGCGCGGGGTCCTGCGATTCCAATCCCTCCGGCCCCGTGCCGCGATCCCCGGTAGTCAGGAAGACGGTGCCATCGCCCGCCTCGACCAGACGCGATCCAAAATGCCGCCCGCCGCGCACGGCATCCCCATGATACAGCACCGTGAACCCCTCCAGCCGCGCGCCATCCGCCGACAGCACGCCCTTGCCCACCGCCGTTGCTGCCCCGCCCTGCAGCGGCATCGCATAGCTCAGCCAGACCTCGCGGCTGGTGGCGAAATCGCGGGGGATCATCACGTCCAAAAGCCCGCCCTGCCCTTGGGCATAGACCTCGGGCACACCCTCGATGGCCGTGGTCTCGCCCTCAACCACCCGCAGCAAACGACCGTCCCGCTCTGTCACGATCACCGCACCATCGGGCAGGAAGGCGATCCCCCACGGCTCTTCCAGCCCGGTCACCATCGCCTCCACCGCCAAAGGCCCCGCCGAACTGTCCAGCGTCCCGACACTGTCCGCCAGCGCCAGACCGGGCAGCAGCGTCAACAGGGCTGTCACGCCCAAGGGGCGGGGAAAGCGGCGCGTCATGGGCAAACCTCCGTGCAATTTCCGCCAGAGGTGGCCTCCCCAGCGGGTGATTCAACCCGCCTCACGCCCTTCTGATCCGCGCAGAGGGGCGATTTGGGCGCAAAATCCCCCTCCAAGGGGTGCTTTTCTTTTGATCACAAGCACATTAGGTTCGCGTCAGGACACAGATCCAACCAGGGAGTTACCCAATGAAGAAACTGCTGCTCGCCTCGACCGCCACCGCGCTGTTTGCCGGTGCCGCCATGGCCGAGGACGTCAAGATCGGGATTCTGCTCGGCTTCACCGGCCCGCTGGAATCCATCACCCCGGCCATGGGCTCGGGCGCGGAACTCGCGATCAAGGAAGTGAACGACTCGGGCAAATTCGCACTCGGCACCGTGACCGGCGTGCGCGGCGACTCGACCTGCGTCGATGCCGCGGCTGCGACCGCTGCCGCCGAACGCCTTGTCACCGCCGATGGCGTGACCGCCATCATGGGCGCCGACTGCTCGGGCGTCACCGGGGCCATCCTGCAGAACGTGGCGCGTCCGAACGGGATCGGCATGATCTCGCCCTCGGCCACCTCGCCCGCGCTCTCGACCGCCGAAGATGACGGCCTGTTCTTCCGCACCGCGCCCTCGGACGCGCGTCAGGGCGAGATCATGGCCGACATCCTGACCGAAAAGGGCATCAAGTCCGTCGCGCTGACCTACACCAACAACGACTACGGCAAGGGTCTGGCCGACAGCTTCGCGGCGGCCTTCGGTGCCAAAGGCGGCGCTGTGACGATCTCGACCCCGCATGAAGACGGCAAGGCCGACTATTCGGCCGAAGTCGCCTCGCTGGCCGCGGCTGGGGGCGAGATGCTCGTCGTCGCGGGCTATGTCGATCAGGGCGGCAAGGGCGTGATCCAAGCCTCGCTCGATTCGGGTGCCTTCTCGACCTTCTACCTCGTCGACGGGATGTATGGCGAAAGCCTGATCGAAGCCATCGGCGAACCGCTGAACGGCTCCTTCGGCGCCGTCCCCGGCACCGACTCGGAAGGTGCGGCGAAGTTCCAGGAAATGGCCACCGCCGCTGGCTTTGACGGGACCTCGGCCTTCTCGCCGGAATCCTATGACGCTGCCGCCCTCATCATGATGGCGATGGCTGCTTCGGGTTCGACCAATTCCAAGGATTGGGCGGGCAAGGTTCTGGATTTGGCCAACGCCCCGGGCGAGCCGATCCAGCCGGGCGAACTCGGCAAGGCGCTGGAACTGATCGCCGCTGGCACCGACATCGACTATGTCGGCGCGACCGCGGTGGAACTGATCGGGCCGGGCGAATCCGCCGGGAACTACCGCCAGTACGAGATCAAGGACGGCAAGATCGAAACGGTCGGCTTCCGTTGATCTGCCCCTTGGCATGAGCTAAGGCTTCAGGCGCGGCCCGGGCATCGTCCCGGGCCGTTGCCATAGACAAAAGCCCCGCAGCGGCGCCGGACAAACGGCGTGCGGCCATGACGGGGCACAGGGGAACACCACATGATCGTTGTCGAGAACCTGCACAGGCATTTCGGCGGCTTCCATGCCGTCGACGGTGCCTCGCTGGAGATCAGGACCGGGTCCATCACCGGGCTGATCGGCCCCAATGGCGCGGGCAAGACCACGCTGTTCAACGTCATCGCCGGACGCCTGCCGCCCACCTCGGGCCGGGTCTTGATGGATGGCGAGGACATCACCGGCCTGCCGCCGCACGAGCTTTTCCACAAGGGCCTCTTGCGCACCTTCCAGATCGCCCATGAATTCGGGTCCATGACCTGTCTGGAAAACCTGATGATGGTGCCCGCCCGCCAGAAGGGCGAAACCCTTTGGAACGCGTGGTTCAGCCGCGCCGCGGTGGCCGAGGAAGAGGCAGCGATCCGCCAGAAAGCGCTGGAGGTGCTGGATTTCCTCACCATCAGCCATCTGGCCGAACAGAAGGCCTCGCAGATCTCGGGCGGCCAGAAGAAGCTGTTGGAACTGGGCCGCACGATGATGGTCGATGCCAAGATCGTCTTTCTCGACGAGGTCGGCGCGGGCGTGAACCGGACCCTCCTGAACACGATCGGCGATGCCATCGTGCGTCTGAACAAGGAACGCGGCTACACCTTCTGCGTGATCGAACATGACATGGATTTCATCGGTCGCCTCTGCGACCCGGTCATCTGCATGGCCGAGGGCAAGGTGCTGGCGCAAGGCACGGTGGATCAGGTGAAGAACGACGAACGCGTGATCGAGGCCTATCTCGGCACCGGCCTGAAGAACAAGGTGAAGGAGGAGGCCGCCCATGGCTGATCCGGCGTTTGCGCCCTCCGGGGGCGAAGAATTTTCGGTCATGGCGGAGGTCCGCCATGGCTGACCCCTATCTGATCGGCGAGGCGATGACCGGCGGCTATGGCGGCGCGGACATCCTGCACGCCTGCACCATCGCGGTGGAAAAAGGCCAGATCGCGGTGATCGTCGGCCCCAATGGCGCAGGCAAGTCCACCGCCATGAAGGCCGTTTTCGGCATGCTGAAGCTGCGCGCAGGCCATGTAAAGCTGGATGGCGAAGACATCACCGCCCTGACCCCGCAGGCGCGCGTCGCCAAGGGGATGGGTTTCGTGCCGCAGACCCACAACATCTTCACCTCGCTGACGGTGGAAGAAAACCTCGAGATGGGCGCCTTCATCCGGCGCGACGATTTCAAGGACACGATGGCGCAGGTCTATGACCTCTTCCCGATCCTAAAGCAAAAGCGGCTGCAGCCCGCGGGCGAATTGTCGGGCGGCCAGCGCCAGCAGGTCGCCGTGGGCCGCGCGCTGATGACCCAGCCCAAGGTCCTGATGCTCGACGAACCCACGGCGGGCGTCAGCCCCATCGTGATGGACGAGTTGTTTGACCGCATCATCGAAGTGGCGCGCACCGGCATCTCGATCCTGATGGTCGAACAGAATGCCCGGCAGGCGCTGGAGATCGCGGACAAGGGCTATGTCCTCGTGCAGGGCGCGAACCGCTACACCGACACCGGAAAGGCGCTGCTTGCCGATCCGGAGGTCCGTCGTTCCTTCCTCGGGGGCTGAGCCATGGATATCCTCAACGCCCTCGTGGCCTTTCTCAACTTCGTCTTCGTCCCGGCTCTCGCCTATGGCGCGCAGCTTGCGCTGGGTGCGCTCGGCGTCACGCTGATCTACGGCATCCTGCGTTTTTCCAACTTCGCCCATGGCGACACCATGGCCTTCGGCACGATGGTGACCATCCTTTTCACATGGTGGTTCCAGTCGATGGGCATCAGCTTTGGCGTCCTGCCGACCGCCCTTCTGGCCCTGCCCATCGGCATCGCGGTGACGGCGGCCTTCGCCCTTGGCACGGACCGCGCGATCTACCGCTTTTATCGAAAGCAGAAGGCCGCGCCGGTGATCCTTGTGATGGTCTCGCTTGGCGTCATGTTCGTGATGAACGGCATCGTGCGCCTGATCATCGGCGTGGATGACCAGAACTTCGCCGATGGTGGGCGCTTCCTGATCTCTGCAGGCGATTTCAAGGAAATGACTGGGCTGGCCGAAGGTCTTGCGATCAAGTCCACGCAGGCCGTGACCGTGGTCACCGCCTTTGCCGTGATGATCGCGCTGTTCTGGTTCCTGCAGAAAACGCGCACCGGCAAATCCATGCGCGCCTTTTCGGATAATGAGGACCTTGCCCTGCTCTCGGGCATCAACCCCGACCGGGTGGTGCAGGTGACATGGATCATCGCCGCCGCCTTGGCCACCATCGCGGGCGTCCTCTATGGACTGGACAAGAGCTTCAAGCCCTTCGTTTATTTCCAGCTGCTGCTGCCCATCTTCGCGGCGGCCATCGTGGGCGGTCTCGGCTCGCCCATCGGGGCCATCGCGGGCGGTTTCGTCATCGCCTTCTCCGAGGTGATGGTGACCTATGCCTGGAAGAAGGTCGTGACCTATCTCGTGCCTGAAAGCATGGCGCCCGAGGGGCTGCTGCAACTGATGGGCACGGATTACAAATTCGCCGTCAGCTTCGCGATCCTGATCCTCGTGCTGATCTTCATGCCCACGGGCCTGTTCAAGGGGAAATCGGTATGAACCGGAACCTTGCGCTTTTCGCGGGCGTCGGCCTGCTGTTTGTCCTGACGGGCATGCTGCAAAGCTGGAACCTCGCCCTGTCGATCCTGAACCTGTCGCTGATCTCGGCGATCATGGCCTTGGGCGTGAACATCCAATGGGGCTATGCCGGGCTCTTCAACACCGGGATCATGGGTTTCACCGCGCTTGGCGGTCTGGCGGTGGTCCTCGTCTCGGCCCGCCCCGTGGCCGAAGGCTGGGCGGCGGGGGGGACCGGCATCTTGCTGGGCCTCTTCCTCGGCGCGGCCTCCATCGCGGCGGCGATCTTCGCGTGGAATCGCCTGCCCAAGGGGCGGATGAGGATGCTGGTCACGCTGGCCATCTGCGTGGCGGGCTTCGTCCTCTACCGGTCGGTCTTCGACCCCGCTGTCGTGGCGGTCGAGGCGTTCAACCCCGCCACCGCCGGCAATATCGGCGGCCTGGGCCTGACGCCCACCCTGTCTTGGCCGGTGGGCGGGCTGCTGGCCGCCGCTGCCGCATGGGTGATCGGCAAGGTCGCACTGGGGCTGCGGTCGGACTACCTTGCCATCGCCACGCTGGGCATCGCCGAGATCATCATCGCTGTGATGAAGAACGAAGATTGGCTCGCCCGCGGCGTGAAGAACATCATCGACCTGCCCCGCCCGTGGCCTGTGCCCTATGAGGTGGACCTACAGCAGAACATTGGCTTCACCGAATGGGCCACGCGCTGGGGCTTTGAGGCGACGACCGCCTCCTCCATCGTGGTCAAGCTGATGTATGCGGGGCTGTTCGTGCTGGTCCTCTTGGCCGTGATCTGGCTGTCGGAACGCGCCCTCAACAGCCCTTGGGGCCGGATGATGCGCGCCATCCGCGACAACGAGGTTTCGGCCGCCGCCATGGGCAAGGACGTGACCAAGCGGCATCTGCAGGTCTTCATCCTCGGTTCCGCCGTGGTGGGGATTGCGGGGGCCATGTACACCTCGATGAACGGCCAGTTGACGCCGGGCGAATACAACCCCCTGCGCTTTACCTTCCTCGTTTGGGTCATGGTGATTGTGGGCGGATCGGGCAACAACTGGGGCGCGGTGCTGGGCGGGCTGCTGATCGGCTGGCTCTGGCTCATCGTGGAAAGCCTTGGCCCGCTTGTGATGAGCGGTCTGGTCGCTGGACTGGCAGAAGGCCCGCTCAAGTCGCACCTGATCGACAGCGCACAGCATATGCGGCTGCTGACGATGGGGGTGATCCTGCTTCTCGTCTTGCGGTTCAGCCCGCGCGGCCTGATCCCCGAGAAGTGATCCCCGTCCGACCATGCGAAAAGGGGCGGCCCATGGCCGCCCCTTTTTCCTTTTGTCCTGTGGCCTTAGATCGTGCGCACCCGCATGAGGAAGCGTGCAAGCGCCGCATCCATCGCCTCGGCCGCCCGTTCCACCGACATCACACCGCCCAGCACATCGCCCGCCGCGCGATTGGCGTTTTCCGATGCGTTCTGCACATGGGACAGGTTCTCGTTCGACAGCGTCACGCGGCCCGCCGTCTGGGCCATGCGCTCGGCGATCTCTTGCGTCACCACGCCTTGCTGGCTGGCCGAGGCCGAGATGCCGCGCGCCTGATCGTTCACCTGCCCGATGGACACGGTGATGGTGCGGATCGCATCGGCATTCCGACGCACCGCTGACAGGACCGCCTTCACCTCGCCCGAGATCTGCTCGGTCGATTCCGTCGTCCGCGCGGCCAGCTTGCGGATTTCGGACGCGACCACGGCAAAGCCGCGCCCGGCGGCCCCAGCATGGCTCGCCTCCACCGCCGCGTTCAGCGCCAGCAGGTTGGTCCGGTTCGCCACATCGTTGATCAAGGTGACAATCCCGGTGATCCGACCCGCCACCTGTTCCAACTCCGCCAGCAGCTTTGCCGCGTCTTCGGCCTGCACCGCTGCGCTGCCCGCCAAGGTCGTGGTCTGACGAATGCCGCCAACCACTTCCGAGATGGAAGAGGATAGTTCCTCCACTGCCGAGGCGACGCTGGCCACATCGGTCGCGGTCATATCCGCGCCCTTCTTGACCTGATGGGTCTGGCGGCTGGTTTCTTCGGCGGTCGAAGCCATGGTTTCGGCTGCCCCCCGCGCCTGCACCGCCGCCTCGCGCAGCGAGTCGATCACCCCCCCCGCCTGGCCCTGCAGTTCGGTCCCAAGCGCACGGATGGGCCGCAACAGCCACGCCGACAAGATCAGCCCAAAAAGGATCACCACGCCCGCCACGATCCCACCCGTCCTCACGGCCGAGGCCTGCGCCGCAACCGCCACAGCCATCACCTCTTCCCGGTCCACTTCGGTGACGATCGACCAGTCCAGCCCCGGAATATCCAGCGGGCGATAGGCCGCGATAACATCTTTACCGCGATGATCGGGCGCGGCCATCGTCCCCCGCTCGCCCCGCATCGCGGCGGCCACGATCTCGCCCGGCACCTTGGCGTCCATGTCGAAGACCTCCGCGAAGCGCGGCTTCGACCGAAGGTAACCGTCATTGCCCACGAGGAAAGCATCCATCGTGTCGCGTTCAAATTCGCCGGGGGTCAGAAGACCCGCGCCGAAATCGATGGGCAGTTGGAAGATCATAACCCCGATCAAGTTCCGCTTTTCCTTGACCGGCACCACAAGGAAAAAGGCTTTGGCGTTGAACGACGGCTCGTAGGGTTCGAAATCCGTCAGCAGATAAGGCTCCGAGCCCTGCGAATTGATCAGGGTCTGCACCGCCCGCCCCAGCGCCGTGTCGGAATAGGGTCCATCGACGAGCGAGGTGGCGAAATCCAGTTCCTTGTAGACCGAATAGATCACCCGCCCCTGATGCGGTTCGGCGATCAGAATGTCGTAGAAACCGAACCGCTCCATGTAATTGCGATAGACGGGATGCAAATCCGCATGCAGTTGCGAATAGCGGCTGCCGTCGCGCGCATCGTTCAGCATCTGCTTATGCCCGACCTTGCCGCGATTCTTCCCGATATACAGGTGCTGCAGCACGAGCCCCATCGGATCAAGGCTGTTCAGCCAGCGCGCCTTGTCTTCGGCATCCGCACCCGGCGTGTTTTCCAACTGGTAGACATAGCGCTCTTCCAGCGCCGCCATGTCCGGCACCACGGCCCCGCTGGCGCCCAGTTCATCCGCCGCCTTGTCCAGATCTTTCAGGACGGTGGCCGTCTGCGGCAGTTCCGCCAACCCGCGCGCCAGATCGACAAGGTCCGCGAAATAGCGTTCCACCGCCTCGCCGCGCAGTTCGGATGCGGTCTGGATTTCATCCCGAACGGTCTGATCGGAAAACTCTGACAGGCGGTCAACTTCGCTCTTCATGACCACCGCCATCGGCACAAGACCCGCCAACAACAGGGCCAAAGTCACTTTCCACCTGAAACGCATCGTCTTCATCCCTCGCCGCGGGCACCAAACCCGTCTGCTGTGAAGAACGGAAACCGTTTACATCCATTTAGCCAAAACGCTGTATTCTCCGCGCAAGTATAGGTTGATCCCGAAAGTCTGCCCAGACTTTGAGCAAATCCTCGCAGACCGACAAAAGTGAGGAAATATTTCCGACATGATCATGTCGCGGATCAACATGCCTTGCGCCGCTGCTTACGGCCAATCTGCCGACCAGTCCTGACACGGAGTCCCTTCCCATGAAAACCCATACCCGAGTCCTCGTCATCGGCGGCGGCGTCGTCGGCTGCTCGGTCCTCTATCACCTGACGAAGCTCGGCTGGTCGGACGTGATGCTCGTCGAACGGTCGGAACTCACCTCCGGATCGACATGGCACGCGGCGGGGGGCTTCCACACCCTCAACGGCGACACCAACATGGCCGCCCTGCAGGGCTACACGATCCGTCTGTACAAAGAGCTTGAGGCGATCACCGGCATGTCCTGCGGCCTGCATCATGTGGGCGGCATCACGCTTGCGGACAACGAGGCGCGCTTTGAACAGCTCAAGGCCGAACGCGCCAAGCACCGCTATATGGGGCTGGATACCGAAATCCTCGGCCCGGAAGAGATCAGCAAGCTTACCGACGGGATGGTGAACCTCGAAGGCATCATCGGCGCGCTTTACGACCCGCTTGACGGCCACCTTGACCCGTCGGGAACCACCCATGCCTATGCCAAGGCCGCGCGCATGGGCGGGGCGGAAATCGTCCTGCACAACCGCGTCTTGGAAACCAACCCCCGCCCCGACGGATCGTGGGAAGTGGTGACCGAAAAAGGCACCATCATCGCCGAACACCTCGTCAACGCAGGCGGCCTTTGGGCACGCGAAATCGGGGCGATGGCGGGCGTCTACCTTCCCCTCCTGCCCATGGCGCACCAGTATCTGGTCACCGATGACATCCCCGAGATCATGGATATCCTGAAATCGGGCCGCGAATTCCCCCATGTCATGGACCCCGGCGGCGAAAGCTATCTGCGCCAAGAAGGCCGCGGCCTTTGCATCGGCTTCTACGAAAAGCCCTGCGAACCGTGGTCGGTCGACGGCACACCGTGGGACTTCGGCCACGAACTGTTGAACGAACAATTCGACAAGATCGAGGACTCGGTCAACTTCGCCTATCGCCGCTTCCCCGTGCTGGAACGGTCGGGCGTGAAGCGCGTGATCCACGGCCCCTTCACCTTCGCCCCCGATGGCAACCCGCTGATCGGCCCCGTGCCGGGCCTGCGCAACTACTGGTCGGCCTGCGCCGTGATGGCGGGCTTCAGCCAAGGCGGCGGCATGGGCCTCGCCCTTGCCCAGTGGATGATCCACGGCGAGGTGGAGCGTGACCCGCGCGGCTTTGACGTCGCCCGCTTCGGCAACTGGACGTCCCCGGGCTACACCGTCCCGAAGGTGATCGAGAACTACCAGATGCGCTTCAGCGTGTCCTACCCGAATGAGGAACGCCCCGCCGCCCGCCCCTTCCGCACCACCCCGATGTATGAGGTCTTCGACGGCATGAACGCCGTCTGGGGCCAGCAATACGGGCTGGAAGTGGTCAACTACCACGCGCTTACGGGCGAGCCCCGCTATGAACAGCCGACTTTCCGGCGGTCGAACGCATGGGAAGCGACGCGCCAAGAAGTGCTGGCCGTCCGCGAGGGCGTCGGCATCAACGAAGTGCAGAACTTCGGCAAATACCGCGTCAGCGGCCCCAATGCCCGCGCATGGCTTGACCGCATCATGGCGGGCCTGATCCCGAAACCGGGCCGTCTGTCGCTGACGCCGATGCTGGCCCATTCGGGCAAGATCATCGGGGATTTCACCGTCTCCTGCCTGTCGGAGACCGAATTCCAGCTCACGGCAAGCTACGGCGCGCAGGGCTGGCATTCCCGCTGGTTCGAACAAAACATGATGGACGGCGTCACGGTCGAGAACATCTCGGACTCCCGCTCCGGCTTCCAGATCGCGGGGCCGCAGGCGCGCGAGCTTCTCTCCCGCGTGACCCGCGCGGATGTCTCGTCCGCGGCCTTCAAGTTCATGGATGTCCGTCGCATGACCGTCGGCATGGCCAATTGCATCGTTCAGCGCGTCAGCTACACGGGCGATCTGGGCTTTGAAATCTTCACCGACCACATGTCGGTCCGCCACCTTTGGGACGTACTGACCGACGCGGGCAAGGATCTGGGCATCCGCCCCTTCGGCATGCGCGCGATGATGTCCTTGCGTCTGGACAAGTGGTTCGGGTCTTGGGGCCGCGAGTTCAGCCCCGACTACACGCCCTGCGAGACCGGCCTCGACCGCTTCATCCGCTGGAACAAGGACGCGGACTGGATCGGCAAGGCCGCTGCGACGGCAGAAAAGGCGGCCGGTCCCAAGCGCCGGCTGGTCAACTTCATCGTCGACGCCGCCGATGCCGATGTCGTGGCATGGGAGCCGATCTGGCTTGACGGTGCCGTGGTGGGCTTCTGCACAAGCGGTGGCTTCAGCCACTGGACGGGAAAGTCGGTCGCCATGGGCTTCCTGCCCGCCGAACGGGTGACCGACGGGCTGGAATGCGAGATCGAGATCCTCGGCGAACGCCGCAAGGTGACGGTGCAGCTTGCCCCGCTCTGGGACGGCGACGGCGCAAGGATGCGGTCGTAACACCCGGATCGACCCCCGGGAGGGCCCCGCCCTCCCGGACCCTCCCCAGCGCTGACCACCAGCCGCGCATCAGCGTCACCCCCGGGAGGGCTGTCTGCCCTCCCGGACCCACCCGAGAGTATTTTTCCCAAGATGAAGAGGCTGGGTTTCATCTTGGCCCAAATACTCGAAAGCCCCGAGCCGAGGCGCGGCACGCGCCGCAGGCGAGAGGAAAGGCTTGCGGCGGCACGCCGCGCCGCCTGATCCGCGCTTGACGCCCGCGCCCGGGCTTGGGAGGGTCGCGCCATGGACGCCCATATCCTTCTCCTCGCCGCCGGGTCCTCGTCGCGCATGCGCGGGGGCGACAAGCTGCTGGAACCCGTCGCGGGCCGCCCGCTTCTGACCCGCATCGCCGAGGCCGCGCTGGCCACCGGCCTGCCCGTCCATGTGGCCCTGCCCCCTGACCGCCCCGCCCGCCGCGCCGCGCTGGCGGGGCTGGCGGTCCGTCCCGTCACCGTCCCCGACCCCGCCAAGGGCATGGCCGAAAGCCTGAAGGCCGGGCTTACCAGCCTGCCCCCCGGCGCGGGCGTGATGCTGCTCTTGGCCGATCTGCCCGAGATCACGGCAGAGGACCTGATAACCCTGCGCGATCACTGGCGTGCAGAACCCGAGGCTATCCTGCGCGGTGCAGCCGCAGATGGCACGCCCGGCCATCCTGTCTGCTTTCCCGCCGATCTGCGCGACGATCTGATGACGCTGCAGGGCGATGAAGGGGCACGCAGCGTGCTGGTGCGTCACCGCGCCCGGCTGCAGCTGATCCCCCTGCCCGCCCGCCACGCCACCACCGATCTGGACACGCCAGAGGAATGGGCCGCATGGCGCGCGGCGGGCAAGGGCGGCGCAGCAGGGCGTTAGCGGATCGGACTGCAGCAGGTGGCACTTGGACCGACATGCCGTGCTGCGGCGGAATTCAGGTTCGTTGAGATCTGCCCTGCTCCCCGACTCCTGGACAGATTTCCGGGTGATCTAAACTACCGCTAGAACGATGCCTGCCGGTTCATCTCCAGCCTCCGCACGGGACTGCGCCGCCGGTTCTGAGGGCGCGGCAGCCGCGGCTGGTTTCAGTGGCATCTAATCCGCGACACTTGGCTTCACGATGACGCTGTCCACGTCGATCACCAACAGCGCGGATGTGATGATCTGTGTTGAGATCACCGAGATCAGGACCACAAGCAGCCATATGGCAGATTGTTGCATAGCGGCTCTCAAGCCTCCCGGAAATTGCGAATGATGGGGTCGACCTCGATATGCAGGGGCAGATCGCGTGTCGGTGGAGCCGCTATCCGACAAGCCAGGTTGCGCTGTCCCCGCCAGCGCCCCAACGCTCCAACGCCTGATGAACCTGTTCCGCCATCCCTGCATCGAAGGGTTTCCGGATGAAGCCATTCATCCCGCTGTCGATGCATTTCTGGCGCGTTTCATCCGACGTTGCCGATGTCAGCGCGAATACGGGTATCCGATCCCCAAGAACGCCAGCGCGCAGCATTCGGGTGGAGTCATACCCGTCCATTTCCGGCATGTGGATGTCCATGAAAACGGCATCGACGCTTTCTTCACTCAGCACATGCGCGGCCTCATTGCCGCCGCTTGCTTCCAGAACAGAGAAACCGCGCAGCTCCATCAGCAACCTGACGACAAGGCGATTGGTGATATCGTCGTCAGTAATCAGGATTCTCATGCCCCGCTCCCGTTCTTTTTTCCGAATTGCCGGGCCATTCAGGCGAAGGAATAGCGCTGAGCGCTCAGCACGACCTCAAGTCGGTTCGCTGCGTTGAATTTGTCTTTCAGGCAGCCGATATAGTGTTTCACCGTTTTCTCACTGATCCGCAGGCTTTCACCGATCTGCGAATTTGTGGCACCCTTCAGAAGGCATTTTAGAACCTGCTCCTCACGGAAGGTGAGTTGCATCGAATTCAGCTCGCGCCGGCGGTCCTCGGCCTTTTTAAGGGCGCTGATCACCTGCATCGCCACATTGGGCTCAAGATAGTTATCCCCCCGCACCAGGCGGGTGACGGCAAGGCGAACCTGCGCAGGATCACCCCATTTGGTGATCAGACCCGATGCCCCGGCCTGAAGCGCATCCACCGTGTCTTCCAACTCGGAATCACCTGTAAAGATGAGAAGTTTGGTCTTCGGACATGCCTTGTTCAGGCGCCGCAGCCGGGCTTTGCCCTCCTTGGCCTGATTCAGATCGAAGATCAGCACATCCGGATTGGAGTTGGCCGCAGCCGCCACGGTTTCCTCGGACCATGCGCCGGCGCCGACAACAACAATGTCGGCGTCATCCTCAAAGCAGGCCGCCACGCCGATATGAATGATCGGATGTTCATCACAAACAAAAACGGTTGCTCGCAAGCCTGCCTCCATCTTTCGTCATGGCTGGATACGTAAGTCTTGACGATTGATCTGCTCTCGATGCCTTTTCGGCTTTTGGATAGAGTAACAATTGTTTTTCGCATTTCTCAAGCTGACCGTGAAACGGCATAAATGACTCGCAATTCATTCCGATCGCCAATTGGTAAGAATAATACATCCCAATGGCTTTATTCGTTCTGTGGGTTGGACGCATTCAATCATCGCCCTTGTGTTCGATGCCCCACCGTTAGGTGACCGGCCCTCTGCCGGTCGGGTATCAGATCACTCCTCGCGCATGGCGCGGTTCACCTCATCGACGGCGGGTTGGAGGATGCAGCAGAACACGACACGTTTCTGGGTTGGGGCGCCGACTTCGACCTGCATCCCCGGGGCGAGGCATTTGTTCTGAGGTCGTCCAACGGTCCGGTCGCCTTGGGAGCTGCGGCGTCGCCGCTGCGCCCTTCGTTGGGGCCGATGACGGCGGCGGTTGCGATGGTGACAAAGACGCCGCCGATTTCGGGCATGAGGCGCTGATTGAAGGAGGGGCAGCACTGGGTGCCTTGACGTAGGCGTGAGCCGACGTCCCTACTCAAGGATGGCGCAGGTCTCGATGGAAATCCCGGCTCAGGTCAGGATGGAAATCAACGGATTTCCCAACCAAAGCCCGCCCACTCTGCGCCAAACCCGCGTTCAACAAGGAAGGTGCCTCGCTCCGACGCGATCACCCCCACTGTTGTCACAGCAGGGGTGATGGATTTTTCTGGCTCTGCATCGGATTTCTCTTCGGGCCATGGTCCCAGTCCGGGATTGATCCGGGTCGGGCTTTTCCTTTGCCGGACCGTGTGATCCCTATTGCAGCGGCCCGCCGATCCGATGTTCCAAGAGGGACAAGAACTTTTCGCGGAAGTCTGGATTGCAGGAGATGACTGACATCACCAGATCCGCATTCCAATCCTCCAGATCCACCTGTCCAATCTCTGCCCATTCGCTGATCAAGTCCTGCAAATGCGCGAGTTCCTCCAATACCGACATCCTGAACACTCCTCAAAAGGTTGCGAGGGATGAGTGACCCCCGGCCGGTTTCCCGGCCGGGGGGGGTGTGTCATCAGAAGGTGAAGGACGAG
>JACVZW010000004.1 GCA_014654775.1 Paracoccaceae bacterium
GTCACCCATTCTAAGGCAAGGCGGCATGCGGTGCATACTGTCAAGATAAGGCCACAACCTCTTCCTTGGCGTATCGCTCCTCCCGCGTCCTGCCCTCGTGCTGGCGGTCGAGCCGCTTGGGGTGCATCGTGGCATGGGCCATTTCGTGGGCGAGGGTGGCATAGAAGGCCTCGCGGCTCTCGAAAGTGCCCACCTTCGGCATGTGGATGCGATCCTCGGAGGGCACATAATAGGCTGCGGGCTCATCGGTCTGCTGCGTCGGGACCCCCATCGCTGCAAACCAGGCGTCGAGGATCGGATCGGCGGCCGTGCCACGGTCCTGGGCCGGCTCCGGACGCACGTACCACTCCTCCGGGAGGCCATCGATCTGGTCAGTGTTGAAGACGCTGTAGGCTCGGGCGTAGAGGCGTTTCACCGTGTCGCTGTCACCCGTCACGCTGTCCTGCACGTCCTTTTCAACGGAGCCAAACTTGACGACGGTGGCGGACTTCTCGCCCTTGCGGACCTGACCGCCCAGCTCCTGCGCCTGCCGATAGGTCATCCAGGTCGGCGAGGCATAACCCTTCGTCGCCGCCGTGAGCCAGAGCATCAGCACGTTGATGCCCCGGTAGGTATCGCCCGTCACCCGCTTGGGCAGCGCCAATCCCGTCCGGGCGCCGGACCAGGGCTTGCGCCACGGCACGCACCCCTTCTCAATCTCGGCAAGGATCGTGTCCGTCACATGCTGATAGACGTCGAACTTCTTCTGAGCGGCCTCGGCCATCGTGATCTCCCATCATCAGGGGTTAAAATCACGAAGGACACGAAGCCTCCTTTCTCCTTTTCCGCGACCTGCCCCAAACGGGGCAGCAGCCGGGACGATGCACTTATTGCAGACCTCTCGCATCGAGATTAACTCGACCAATAGCGAGGACAGATCTATGGAAACTCACACAAGGCGCGCGCAAGCGACTGATGCGGCGGAGGCAGCAGATGTTCTACGCCGGTCCATCATCGAGTTATGCGTGTCTGATCATCAGAACGATCCAACAAGGATCGATGAATGGATCAGCAACAAAACGGAGGAAGCATGGAGAAAATGGGTTCGGCGGGATGACGCAGTCGTGTTGGTCGCTCAACGGAACTGTCAGATCGTCGGCGTCGGCATGGTATCCTTGGGAGGGGAGATACTCTTGAACTATGTCCATCCCGAAGCGCGATTTACCGGAGTCAGCAAGGCGATGTTGACAGCCGTCGAAACAGAGTTGAGATCGCATAAGATTCAGCGATGCTGGCTAGAAAGCACAGTTACAGCAGCTTCGTTTTACATGAGTTGTGGCTTCAGCGCCGAGCCGAGAGGCACACTTTTCTTCGCCAAGGCCCTATAGATGGCTTTGATGATGTACCCACCCCCTACGGCATCGATGTGCCAAAGTGAACCTGTGAGGACTTCATACAGGGGAGCGCTCACATCATTAGAGAACCTAAGCGACCGCAGCCATCATGATCTCCCATCCTCAGGGGTTGACGTCACGAAGGACTGAAAGCATCCTGTCTCACTTTCCGTGATCCGCCGCAAATTGGCGCAGCAGCCGGGATGGGAGCGGATCTTGAACTTGTCCCACTCCATAACATCGGCAAACTGCAATGATAGAAGGATCCTATCGCTTACCCGAACTGTTCGAGACCACGCGCTATATCCTGAGGCGCGTGAAGGTGAGTGATGCGCAATTGATATTTGACGGCTATGCAAAAGACCCAAAAGTCACACGATTTCTTGGTTGGAAGCCACATAGCAGCAATGTCGATACAACCGCTTTCCTAAACATCGCAACTGCGGAATGGGATCGAGGGACTGGCTTCCCAGTCATCGCATTCCACCGCGAGCGGCCCAACGAATTGATCGGCATGTTCCATCCCCATTTGATGGGGCATCAGGTAACCTATGGCTATGTCTTGCGAGCCACGGCATGGGGTCAGGGAGCCGCATCGGAAATCATGACGTGGCTGGTAGACCATGCTTTGTCGCATCCCGAAATCTTTAGGGTTGAAGCGTTCTGCGACGTAGAGAACCGCGCATCCGCGCGCGTCATGGAAAAGGCCGGGATGACCTTTGAGGGCGTCTTACGCCGCTACTTCCTGCACCCGAACATCTCAGATACACCGCGCGATTGCATGATGTATGCAAAGGTCAGATGAAGGCTATTCACCTCAAACCTGCGGCCTTAGCCGTTCGCCTAAACCACACTCAGCTTGCCGCGACCTCCACCTCGTCGCGCTCATTTAGACGAGCCTCTCGCGGCTGTCGTCCGATCACATCGCGCAGGTCATGCAGATCGATGAAGTTATCGGCCTGACGGCGCAGGTCGTCGGCAATCATGGCAGGCTGGCTGCGGATCGTGGACACCACAGAAACCCGCACGCCTTTGCGCTGAAGGCTTTCGACCAGTGGGCGGAAGTCGCCGTCCCCGGTGAACAGGACGATATGGTCAACACGCGATGCGAGTTCCATAGCATCGACCGCCAGGTCGATGTCCATATTGCCCTTCACTCTTCGCCGGCCTTGCGCGTCGATGAACTCTTTGCCGGGTTTCGTCACCGTGGTGAATCCGTTGTAGTTCAACCAATCGACCAAGGGGCGGATCGCTGTAAACTCATCGTTCTCGATCAAGGTGGTGTAATAGAAAGCCCGCACGAGCTTTCCCCGGCGCAAGAACTCCTGCCTGAGAAGCTTGTAATCAATGTCGAAGCCAAGGGTTCGCGCCGTTGCATAGAGGTTTGCGCCGTCAATGAAGAGAGCCAGCCGCTCGTCCTTGTAGAACATCCAAATCCTCTCCTCAAAAGTGATGGGTTAATTTCTGGCTACCGAGAATATTGGGCTTGAAGCAAGGCCGCAAGTTTTCCCGGATTGCTGAATTCGCTACTATGTTTCGTTGATCCTCAAGGATTAACGGGGACGTATCGAGCCCTATTCGAAAGGGCGGCTTTCACGGGCATTTTGACCAATTCCCGGCCATTGGGAATGGCGTAGGCCGCTCACGCGGCCATCGCCTCCCTTCCTGCCACGATGCGCGCGACCACGCTGAGACTATCCACACCTTCGCCAAAGGGGACGAACACCCGGAGCGTAAACTGGTGGATTTCGGTGAAGCATCCCAGAGAGCGCAGCCAGTCGAGCGTCGTTCGGTCTGCGCCCGTGATCTCGAGGCGGTCCTTTCCGGCCACGCGACGGCGCGCGAGGGTAAGCCCGGGGATCAGTTCAACGCTGCGCGCACCATCGACCACGGCCGAGAGCAGGCTCACCGGATCGCGCTGGTCCACGGCCATGAACCTCCCGCGCAGGATGGCGGCATCGGCGGTTGAAACGGCCCGACCGAGGAGACTGGCCCCGCCCTCGCAAACGGCGCGGTAGATCCGGAGCGAGTTGCCGGGGATCGTGCGCCAGATCGGCAAGATCAGACCGGTCAGCAGATAGAAGGTCTGGGTATCGGTGTCGGGCAGGCTGGCCACTTCCGCGTCCCAAAGGGTTGCGAAGCGCTCCCTATCGAGCGGCTCCCATTGTGATCGGGTGAAGTCCTCCTCGCTGATCCAGCTTTCCCCCATGGGGCGGGTGACACGGCGTTCGAGGAGCAGTTGCCCGACATCGTCGATGGCATGACGCGGGCGCTCCGCAATCAGCGCCACCTTGCCGGAGGAGGCATTCTGCATCGGCAGGCAGGCTGGGTGGGCCTTGAGCACTTGATCGGCCCTACGGTAGGTCAGACGGGTTTCGATGGAGAGGGGGATGAGGGAGGTTTCCGCGCCGGTCTTGGTACAGGTGCGCAGGAGTTCCGGACTTCCTGCCGTGATCCGGTCCCCGCGCAAGGTTTCCAGCCCCTGATCGAGCGTGCCGGCCGCCAGCGCGCGTTCTGTCGCGGTGGCGATACGCTCCATGAAGGTCGCGAATATCCCGTTCTGCAGGGCGATCGGTAGCGCGAGGATGCGGTTCAGGAAACGCTGGATGGGCGGGAGCTCTTCCAGAAGCTGGCCGCCTTCATTGAGAAGTCGCAGTCCTGTCCATTCGGTGAAGGCCTCGAGAGAGATCGGGGCCTCCTGACCACAGGCGATGTCGCGGTAGAGCGCGCGCAGGCAGGCCCGAGCGATGGGGCTTTCCAGATTGTCCTCGGCGCGGAACATGCCTTGCGAGGCGGTCTCGCGCTGGCCCTTGGTGAGGGCCCCGAGCGTGTCGAGACGTCGGGCGATGGTCGAGGTGAAGCGCTTTTCGCCATGGACGTTGGTGGTGCAGACACGGAAGAACGGGGCCGAAACCTGTGCGGAGCGATGGGTGCGCCCGAGGCCCTGAATGGCGTTGTCCGCGCGCCAGCCGGGTTCGAGGAGGTAATGTCGGCGTCGCTTCTGGTTCGGCGCGCTGAGGGCGGCATGGTAGGAGCGTCCCGTCCCACCGGCATCCGAGAAGACGAGGATGTCTTTTGATCCTTCCATGAAGGCAGCACTTTCGGCGGAGTTTGCCGATCCGGCGCGGCGCTCGAGCCGCAGCCGCCCGTCCCGGTCGCGCAAGGGACGCTGGCTGCGCCCGGTCACCTCGGCCACGCGTTCCGGCCCAAAGGTCCAGAGCAGCTGATCCAGCGCGGAGGGAATGGGGGCGAGAAGCATCAGATCCTCGACCAGCCGGTCCCGCAAATCCACCGCTTCCCGGGACAGGACAGGCGCGCCATTGGCATCCTTGAGCGGGATCGCAAGGGAACTGCCGTCTTCCTGCTCCACGAGCTGCATCTGATGTACTGGGAAGGCATGCATCAAGTACCCCACTACGTATTCCCTAGGGGCCAACATGGCTTCGGTCAGCTCCTCATCCGGCTCCAGCGCCTCGATGCGGCGTGAGAGGATGGCTTCGCCGGTCGAGACAATCTGCACCACCGGGGCCCAGCCTTCTTCCAGATCGCGGCGGATCGCGTTGAGGACGGTGGGCATCTTGAGACCCAGAAGCAGATGGCCGAAGAAGCGCTGCTTGGTGCTTTCGAAGGCGGAGATGGCGGCCGCCTTGGCCGAGCCGGCGCCCGTTTCCCCCTGCCCTTCCGGCGCAGTGATGCCGGTGGCCTCGAGCGCTGCGCGCAAGTTGGTGTGGATCACCTGGAACGCCTTCGCCCAGGTGTCGTAGATCGTGATCTGATCGGGGCTCAGCTCGTGTTCGAGCACATCGTATTCCACGCCTTCGAAGGAGAGGGCGCGGGCCGTGTAGAGACCGAGGGCTTTCAGGTCACGGGCCACGACCTCCATGGCGGCCACTCCCCCCGCTTCCATCGCCTCGACAAAGGCCTCGCGCGAGGGGAAGGGATAATCGGGTCCGGCGCCCCAGAGACCCAGCCGTCCGGCATAGGCGAGATTGGCCACCTGCGTGGCCCCCGTGGCAGAGACATAGAAGATGCGGGCGCGTGGCAGCCCATGCTGCAGACGCAGGCCCGCAAGACCCTGTTGGGAGGGTGCCGTGGTGCCGCGCTCGGTCTCCCCGCCGCCGGCGTTCTGCATGGCATGGGCTTCATCGAAGGCCACAACCCCGTCGAACTCGTCCCCGAGCCAGTCGAGAACCTGAACAAGGCGGGTGCGGCCTGACTGGGCGACTGCGCGCAGAGTGGCATAGGTGGTGAAGAGGATACCCTGCGACATCGGGATGGGTTCATCGGCCGTCCAGCGCGACAGGGGCGCGATGTCGGTGGGGGCACCGCCAAGATCGGTCCAATCCCGGATGGCATCCTCGACCAGCGTGACCGAGCGGGAAATCCACAAAGCCTTGCGGCGGCCAGCCATCCAGCCTGCGAGGATGAGGCCCGCCACCTGACGGCCCTTGCCGCACCCGGTGCCATCGCCGAGGAAGTAACCGCGCCGAAACGCATGGCCTGCCGGGTCGCTGTCTGCCCGCACGAGGCGGCCCTGATCATCTTGGATGAACCGGCCCGGCAGATCCTGCGCGAAGCTGGTCTCGGCCATCAGGATGGTCTCGATCTGCGCCTCGGACAGGCGGCCATCTGCGAGCAGGGCCTGCGGCAGGCTGACGGGAGTTGTGGAGAGGTCTGGCACGGGCGGCGCGACGGAAGCCATGGCGAGGCTTTCCACCAGCGTGGTGGGATGGGGCTGGGCCCCTTCCACCATTAGGCGCTGAGGGCGATAGCGGGCATAGACGCCGGAGATCGCCTCGTTCACGCGCGGGGTGTCCAGCGCCGTGACGAAGAGCGGCGAGGCCGGGGCTGCTAGAGCGGGCAGCCCCGCAGCGAGGGGGCTGCGGCGGGGCAGGAGCATGCCGGGGGATCTGGGCGCGGGTTTTGCGGCCGGGCGGGAGACAGGGCGGGAGACAGGGCGGTAAACAGGGGACTGCGCCCGCGACGTGACCGGCAAAGGCAAGTCGTGGATGCATTCCAACCGCTCGGGCAGGCCGTCGGCCAGCCGCGCCATGGCCTCGGCGGGGGAAGACACCATGCGCTGGATCATGCTCGCGCCTGCTAGATCGGAGCCGGGCAGTCGCTTCTCAGCGACGAGGAGATGCGTCTCGATCGAGGTGCCGATCTTGGCGAAGGCCGATCGCGGCAGCACAAGTCTGGCCACCGGCTGCACGAACCCCGTGAACCGCTTCCACAGATCGGCCTGACGCTCGCCCGAGGCATTGGGAGGCAGGATCGCCACCAGCCGTCCGCCAGGGGCCAGGCGTTTGGCGGCCGAAATCGCATGGCGCAGCGCAATGGTCGGATCCTCGCTGCGCGCCACCGACGATGCAAAGGGCGGGTTCATCAGGATGAGGTTCGGCTGCACCTCAGCCCCCAGAAGATCGTCGATAAATTCCGCGTCATGCGCGGTGATCGATGCGCCGGGCGAGAGAACATGCCGAAGCACCGCCCCCCGAAATCCATCGATCTCATTGGCATGCACGCGCGGCACCGCTCTGCCCCGCAGTTTGCGTTCGGAGAGGAGCGCCGTGCGGATGAGGCTTCCCGTTCCGGCCGAGGGTTCCAGCACCACGTCGGTCTCGCGAAGGCTGCTGGCGAAGGCCACAACCACCGCCCAAGGCAGCGTCGTGGAAAACTGTTGCAGCAGCATCTGCCGCTCGCTGCGCCGGGTCTCGGTGGGCAAGCTCGCGGCAAGGTCGATTGCGGCGCCCAGAATGCGGTCAAGCGGCCTGCCGCCAGCGGCCTCGGCCAGCACGTCGAGCGCCGCGGCTTGCATCAGGTCATAGGCCTGCCGCCAGTCCCACGCTCCCGCCGCATCGCTGCCGCCGAAGCTCTCCGACATGATCTCGGACATCCTCGCAGCCGCCAGACCCTCCGTCCGGATCGCCACAGCCATCGCACCACGTACCGCGCCAATGCGCGCCGCCATCACATCCTTCATCGCCCCATCCTTCTGTCTCGGGTCAAAGTCCCAAAGACAAAAGGCAGGCTTTTACTTTACGGTCCGAACGGCTCAGTCCGCCGGAGGTTCCCATCGCGTGACCGCGCGGAGGTTCTTGGACTTCAGCGCCTCGATCATCACGCCTTGGACGCGCTTGACAAAAGCCATGCTGAAACTCCCCAGACGGCCATCAGGCTCGAAATAGAAGCTTTCGGACAAGACGTCACTGTTTACCTCATTTGCGATAACCCAGAGCTGAGTGGACAGGTCAAGTCCGGCCCGCCGCTTCTCGATCTCGGGCACTTCGACCGCATAGTCGTGCCGACCGGGGTTCTTTGTGGTGACTGGGAGGAAGAAAACCTCAACCTCCCCGTCGCGCCTTTGAGACAGAAACATCAAAGAAACTGGACGGCTCTTGCGCCCTTCGGTCTCTCCTCGGGCTGCCTCGGCACTCCACAAAAACGGATATCGCCAAAGATCGCCCAGCTTTGGTGAGTCAGTCATTTTCGATACTGTTCTCCAAGGCTTCGATGAGCGCGGCGGCCTCGGCATCGTTCAAATCAGCAAGATTGAATGCCCTGCGTGGGTCCTTGCGAACAATCCTTCGCTCATATTCTTCATGAGAAAGGATAACAAAGCGCGGCTTGCCATGCCGCTCGATCATGATCGGTGCTTGTGCCGCAGCGGCCAATACGTCGCCGGTCTTTTCTCCGAGTTCCGTTGCAGAGAAGTGTTTCATCATCGATCTCCAGAACCTAGGTTTTCTAGAAAATACCGAAAACCCAGATAAAGGGCAAGGCGGCCCGGAGACCCGAACCGCCCCACTGCATCGCTACGCGGCGTCCTGCGCGTCGGCCTCGTCTCCAACCCGTCCCGCAGGATCCGCCTCCTCGTCCTCGTCGGACTCTTCCTCACCGCCCTCGTCATCGTCGTAGGCCTCTTCCTCCGGCACCTGATCGATGGCCGGTGCCTCCGGCGTGACCAGTTCCGCCGGACACCAACCCATGACCCGCTGACGCTGGTCGTCGGTGAGGGTGGCGAAGGGCGCGGCGAAAAGGCCAGTGAGGAAGGTGACCACCTCGGACTTCTTGGCTGATGCGAGGACCGCTGCCTGATCCGGCATGGCGAGATCTTCGGTGAGGATGGCGATGAGCGCAGGCTTGGTGAGGCGGGCGAGGAAGGTCTCATCCGGCTGCCAGGCATCGCGGAGCCGCGGCAGGGCTTCGGCCTCCACCGTGCGGCGGACCGGATCGCGCAGGGCGGCGGGCAGCTTCGGGATGAGGGTTTCGGCCACGGCGGCGGCGAGGAGCTTGTCGCGCATGGCACGGTCGAGGCTGCGGAAGATCGCAAAGGCCGCAACGTCGGGTTGGCGCGCCCAGGCCGTGTCGAGGCCCGCATGAACCTCCGCGATGGTGTCGGAGATCGCCTTGAGGCTTCCTTCCGGTTCCTTCACCGGGAACTTCGGCGCTGCCGCCTCCGCCCGGATCGTGGTGCCGTTCTCGTAGCTGCTGTAGCGCGAGCCAAGGACCGGCCGGATCAGGGCGAACTCGGCATAGTCCCGCGCCAGATCCGGGGATTGCGCCAGCGCCAGCGCGATCGAGCGCGTGCGCACCAGCGCCATGTCCGTGCGCAGTGCCTCCGACCAGCCTGCAGATGCGGTGCCCTTGGCAACAGCCCCCTGCCCTGCCCCGGCGGTGGCGGACGGGCCCGCCTTGGCGTCGGGCATCAGTTCCGGCCGCACCATCCCCTCGTGGAACTCGATCCGGCTGCCCGTCCAGACGGCGATCACACCGCTGATCGAGGCGTCGAACGCGGTGTAGCCGAAGGTCAGGGTTTCAAGCGCGTCAGAGAGCTGATCATGGGCCTCCTGCGCGGCTTGCTGCTCGTCCTCGGTCTCCGCCTCGTCGAAACGGCGCTGCTCTTCTTCCAGCTTGGCCGCAAGCGCATCGACCTTGGCCTGATCTTCCGGTGAGAGTGGATCACGCGGCTGGACATGCACACGCCCGAAGGCGCGCAGCTCGTCCCAGCTCGGACGCACCAGAATGTCGCCCCAAGAGAGGCCAAGGGCCGCCCGCCGCTCTTCGGCGCGGTCGGACAGGATGCGGCGCAGGAGCGTGTCGATCAGGGTCGCGTCTTCAAGGATGCTGTCCTCCTCGATCAGGTCCGCCGTGATGGCGCCCCCGGCTGCGCGGTACGCCTCGAGCACAAGCGCGCCCAAGGCATCGCCCGCCCGCACCATCGCGCGGTCCTTGAAGAAGCCCCGCACTTCCCAAGCCTGCAGCCGGCCCCAGGTTTTGCCCTTGGTCAGGTTCTCGAAAGCCGCCAGCTGCACACCGGCATCGGGATGGCACTCGAAGGCCTTCATCGCTTCCAGATCAATGACGCCCTCGCGGTGCGCTTTGCGGATTTCGGGATGGATGTTGCCCAGGCGCAGCGCCTCCTTCACCGCGCGCTCGGTGATGGCGAAGGTTCGCGCGATGGTGGCCACATCCGCCCCGTCCTTCGTACGCATGGCAGCGAAAGCCTCATAGCGGTCGATCGCATCCATGGGCAGTTGCAGCGCGTTCTCCGAAAAGGACAGCGTGACCGTCGCGGCTTCCGCCTCCGGCACGATCCGGCAAGGCACCGGCATGCTGGCGGTGAAGCCTTTCGCGCTCTTGTCCTTGGCCAGCATCTTCAGGGCGGCAAGGCGACGGCCACCGGCCAGAACACCCCATTCCCCCTGCCCGAGGCTGGTCACGAGGAGCGGCTGCAGGAGCCCGCAGGCGCGGATGTTGGCGGCCAGCGCCGCGACCTGTGCCTCGCTATAGGCCTCGGTGGCAGCGGCGCGGACGTTGTCGGGGTGGAGCACGAGCGCGTTCAGGGCGATGTCGCGGGTTTCAAAGGCGAGGTTCATGGGGACAATCCTTTCCGATCTGTCTCTCGATCCCCCATCGGGATCCCCCTGACACCCGGCCTTCTCTCTCCTTTCCTCCCTGCCCTATCCGACATCTGTGCCACCGGCGCAGCGTCACACCACATCTTGTACCACCAAGCGATCGTATCACAACATGCTTGCTTTCGTTCCGCTTCCGTTCTATCGTTTCTTCACCAGAAACCGAGGACACTGCCATGTTCGACCTGGATGACCGCGAAGATCGCAAGACCCTGCCCATCACCGCCAAGCAACTGGCCTTCGCTCAGAAGCTCGCCCTGCAAAATGGTGCCATCCTGCCCTGGGACGCCCAGCAGAGCCGCGCGGCGCTCTCCGCCTGGATCGAGCGCCAGTCGAAGGCCCCCGCCCTCACCGACCCGCGCCCGACCTCCAAGCAAGTCGCCTTCGCCGAACGCATCGCACGGCTCAAGCGGCGTTCGGTTCCCGATGAGTGCTACCGCGACCGCGGGCTCATGTCGCGATGGATCGATAGCAATAAGGGGTGAGGCGGCGGTGCGTTCTCAGGGCAGGTTGGTCACATGCGACGTCCGACCAAATGTTGCCACCCATTGAAGCAGGTCGATCCTTCAACGAAATAGATGGAAAGCCAATGGCACGCGGACAGAGGCGCCTACGAAGACCCTTGCTTCTAGTGCGCGCTGTCGGTGTCAATCTCGTCGGGTGTTGACATGGAGTCGGTGACATCATCAACACCGACCCGCTCCAACACCTCCGCGAGGAGGTCGGTCGTGCCGTCAGATCCCGTAGTGACCTTCTGTCCGGCTACCCCCCGTCGGCTGCCAAGACGGCGCTTGACAAGTTTAAGCAAAACTACCAAGACGAGATTCATATAGACTTGGGCATGACGAGCTAGCTAGGAATGCCGGAGTCAATCAGGCCAGAACCATTTGTGCCATCGTAAAGGGCAAGGGTACTGTAAGGTCGGTAAGACGCCTTGTGCGCTTCATTGAACGCGAAGACAAACACGTTTGCAGGCCACTCCGCGCCTCGCGGATCTGTGCTTGATGTTGTGTCGCGGGTAGAAAGAGACCCGATAAGCCATCTTAATCCGGCCGCAATAATGGTGTTCGTCCGTGGAACAGCCCATCGCACGCTCGGGCATACGCCGTAGAAAAAAGCCGTGGCGCGATGCTTAGCAAGGCTCAAGAAATAAAGGAGCACGTTTAGACGCCAGTGCTGCCGCTTCTGCCTGTGTCCCGATCTTAGCTAACGATCTGCAGTGCTCAGCCGGCGATGCGCCGCCGAAACAATCACTCTCACCGTGAAGTACCCGTCATTTCCAAGTTTCAAGGGCGGCCACGAACTCGTCGCAGCTGGCGAAGCTCCGCTTTAGGCCAGCGCCAGATGTCCGGGTCGGACCCGTCGCCTGCGCAACAGGGTGCCTTCGTTTCCGCAAGTCGTGAAGTGGCAGAGAGCAAATGCCATCCAACGCCTGAACGACTAGGCGGGTCCTCTCGCTGATGTCATCAGGTTCTCAAGAACGCAGCCGCGACACGCCCGCGCACCGACTTAGCGCGATCCAAGCCGAAGGACGTGCGCATCCAGAGGTCAAATGAAGCTTGAGGCCTGTCCCCTGATCGACAACGAGGCCACCGTCGCCATCCTCGGACTAAGGAATGAAAGAGCCATCAGGCCATCCCGGAACGGGTCCGCGCTTGATGGCCTTCCAAGATGAACTGCAGAGCGCACCTTAGTAAAGGAAACAGCCGTGATCGGGTCAATCATCGAATTTCTTCTCAGTGCAGACTCCGATTTCGAGCGAGCTACCTTGATCTTAGTTGTGCGTCAGCATGGTGGTCAGATCCTGTATGAAAAGAAGCTTCGAAACCTGATAAGGCCGCCACAAAACGAAATATTTGAATGCCTCATGAACAACCCGGACGCGGTTTTCGAAGGATTCGGAATGGAGACGGAGTGCTTCATTCCGCTTGAGAGCTTCTTGCAGCTTCTGGTGCCTTTGGAAGCCGAAGATACTCTGGATGGCGCTGACAACGCGGCCGCCGAGAGCAATCAAATTGAAAGCGATCCAAACAGTGGTTACGTGTTCCTCGCAATTCGAAAGGATTTGGCGATCCTCTTCGCAGTGTGGCCGGCAGCCCAAGTGCAGGGCTCCGCAGTTGATGTCGGGCGACGCCTGAGCAAACGAGTTCCGCTGGTCTTAGGGGTGCTCCAAGACTGCCTGTCCCTTATCGACTTCCGGAGCACACTGCCTTCCTCAGCTTTTTACAGTCAATCAGCGCCGCTCCCTGACGTAAAGCTTGGTTCGGACGAAACCACCGCCAGTGGGGCAATGCTACCTTCTGAAAGCGCATCCCAGAGTGACACTTTGTCAGATTTCACATCCACCATGAGAGCAAACTTTTCCAAACGTGAGACATCAGTGATGAAAGCATGCCTTCAAGGCCTTAGCGTGAAGAAAATCGGCATTGACCTTGGTATTTCACCCCACACCGTCAGTGTCCATATACGCAGTGTCTATCAAAAATGCGGCGTGAAGACGCGTGGCGAGCTACAATTCCTATATTCCGCGTTTATCGCAGCGCGGAAAGCCTGATCTCAAGTCCTCCGTTCGAGCTTATGCCCCCACCGCAGGCCGTTTCTTGGACGGTTAAGGGCATTTTGGACCCCGCTCGCGCATCCGCTGACCCGGTCGGCGGCCTCTCCCGCGGGATTCTCGGTTGGAGGGTTGCGCCGAATTGTCAGGCCCAGAGCCTCATGTTTGGCTAGACACTTGAATGCGAGGATTCTTCGTACCTTCTCGCAATCAGGGCCGGACAGCCAGTGCCGGACGTTGACCGGCTTTGGGCGTGTAGCGGGGCAGGTTCACGCTGCGCGCGCCCCATTCCCAGCCCTGCCGGAGGAGGTTTTCCTTTAGGCGCGAGTCCTGATCGCGGGCGATCAACCGCAGCCGGACCGCATCGACGATCTCGAGCCTCTCGGGGGTTATGACGCGGATGATGCCCCGATCCTCGAGCTGATGGAGATTGCGCGACACCGTCTCCACCGACATTTTCAGAAGGGAGGCCAGATCCCTGCGGGACAGGAGAATGCGCACCGACAGGAGGCGGTCGGTTCCGGTGTCCGGGGTCTGGGTGGAGATCCAGTAGGCGACGCGCTGCAGCGAGTTCCGACCCCTCATTGCAAGTTGAGCGAAGTGCTGTTCCAGCAGCTGTCGCATGGCGATCCGCAAATGGGCGGCATAGGCTTCGGGATTGCGGTCGAAAGCCTCCTTGATCGAACTGCGCTGGGTCAGGCAGAGGCGGGTGTCGGTGGCCGCGTCAAAGGAGAACAGGGCCGGGGAGCCGAAGAGATCACCCACCATTTCGCCCGGATGCAGGAGTTGGAGGACATGCTCGTTGCCCTGTTCATCAATCGTGGAGATCTTGACAAGACCGGACAGGACGATCCCGACCCATGCGGGGGGCTGCCCACTTGGCAGGATGGTTTCGCCCTGCCGGAATGACTTCTGCACGCTCGCCGCAACCAGTCTGTCCCTGAGGCTTGAATCCAGCCATTGACAGGGTCCGGACTGTGCGACCGGACAATCGTGGCAGGCATTATTCCCATTCGTGTCAACCGGTTGAGACGGGCACATGCAGGGCTCCTACATCTGACGGAAAGAAAGGATAGCAAGAACGTGTAAAAGCGTGGCGGAACGCTCCATCACGAGGTGAGATTGCCAGATTGAGAGGAAGAGTTTTACGTGCAGATTTGTTACTTATTGTTAATGGTAAATCCTTCCTGCCGCCCTTTGAGCCCGGCGGCCAGACGCGAGAAGGAGCGCCAAGCTGCCAGAGAATCAAGGCTTTGGAACTTGTTCAGATCGGACCGCTTTACCCTTCTGGCGAGTTCACTCCGGGAAGAAGC
>JACVZW010000005.1 GCA_014654775.1 Paracoccaceae bacterium
GTAGCGGATGGCCTCGGCCAGCTTCGACTTGCCCGATATGCGTGGCAGGGTCTGCTGCCAGAGAGTGAACAGCTCGGCGACGATGGGGGCCGAGATGGCCTGCCGCGCGGCGGCGCGGGCCGCTGGATTTTGGCCACGCACCTCAGCCTCGAGCTTCCAGAGTTCGGCCATGCGCTCGACCGTGGTGGTGGCGACCTGGCTGTCCCCGGCGGCATGGAGTTCGTAGAAGCGCCGTCGGCTATGGGCCCAGCATCCAGCGAGGCGCGGGCCGTCATTGCCTCCGTCCTTGCGGGCCAACTGATTGTAGGCGGTATAACCGTCCACCTGGAGAATACCGCCGTAGCCGCCGAGATGCCGACGAACGCATTCTCCGGATCGGCTGTCCTCAAAGCGATAGGCCACCATAGGCGGCCCGCTGCCGCCGAAGGTGCTGTCATCGCGGGCATAGGCCCAGAGCCAGGCCTTTTTCACGGCACCGGTGCCGGGCGCGAGGGTCGGAAGGCTGGTCTCATCTGCGAAGACGCGCGGGCCCTTCAGGATTTCACGCAGCACATGCGCGGCGAGGATCTCCAGCTCGAACCCGACCCGGCCCATCCACTGCGCCATCAGCCGCCGGTCGATCTCCACCCCGTCGCGGGCATAGATCCCTTCCTGCCGGAACAGCGGCAGGCCATCGGCGTATTTCGACACAGCAATCTGGGAGAGGAGCGCCTCGGTCGGCAGGCCGCTCTCGATGATATGGGCCGGAGCAAGCGCCTGGATGACGCCATCCGCCTCCTTGAATGCGTATTTCGGGCGGCGGGTCACGATGACACGGAACCTGGCCGGGATGACATCCAGCCGCTCCGAGACGTCTTCGCCGATCAGCACCTTCTGTTTGCCCGCATGTTCTGGCAGGTCCTCGGGCTCGATCACCACCTCGACCCGCTCGAGATGGGGCGGGAAGCCCTTGCGCGGCCGGGGCGCCCGCTTCTCGCCCGAAGCTCGGCCTTTGCCTGTCTGCGCCTTCAGCGCCGCAATGCCGGTCTCGATCTCCTCGAAGACGAAGGCCTGTTGCGCCGCCTCATCAGAACCGTCGCCCGCAGCGCCCAGCTTCTCGGAACGGCGGCCGAACCGGGCGCGATCATAGGCCTTCAGTATCTGCATCAGCCGCGAGATCCGCTCGTCAGCATCGAGGCTGCGTGCCTTCAGCACCGCATTCTCTTCCTCCAGCACGGACGCCTTCTCCGCCATGGCGCGGACCATGGCCTTGAGCAGGTTCATGTCGTCGGGCAGGGAAAGGTCATCGGTCCGCATACCGCAAAGGATAGCACATCCCGCTGGGGGATGCCTCGGCTGATCGACCTTCTGGGCCGGGGTGATTCACTTTGCCGCTGGCCGATTAGCCAGCAAATACAGGGGCTTTCACCGCCACCGGCCGCACCCGCTTCCAGTCCAGCCCGTCGAGCAGCGCCAGAAGCTGGGTGTGGTTGAGCTGCACCCGGACAGGCCCGATCCGTGGCCAGCAGAACGAGGATTTCTCCAGCCGCTTCGCAAACAGACACACCCCGCTGCCATCCCACCAGACGATCTTTACCCGATCCGCCCGCTTCGCCCGGAACACGTAAAGCGCGCCGCAGAACGGGTCGCTGCCCGCATCGCGCACCATAGACAGCAGGCTGTCCGGGCCCTTCCGGAAGTCCACGGGCTGGCTGGCCAGATAGACCTTCACGCCGGACGGCATCATGTCGAGCGCACCACCCGAAGAATACGGCGCAACGCAGCTTCGCCAATATCTGCCCCAACGCGGATCATTACCTCGCCAACCACGATCTCCACCGCGGGAACCGGCGAGCCCGTCGAGGTATCCGCGTCTTGTTTCTTGATAAAGGTGTTGCGCCAGCCAAACAGCTGGGATGGCGAAATCCCAAGCCGACGCGCCAGCGCGGAAACGTTCACGCCGGGCTCCGAAGCCGCCGCGACCGCTTGCGCCTTGAACTCATCCGACCACCGACGGCGCTCCCCAACAGGGGCACCCTCGAAAGGCCCAATCACCGCCTCAACCAACTGTAAGCTACCAGTCGCAGGCATAGGCGTAGAACTAGTCGTAGACATGGAACCTCGGCGTCAGACCAACGCTGGACACCTAGCCCACAATGGCGTCCGCGATAAGCCACGGGGTCGCCTTGCCGCTTACCCTTCATGACCGCCGCGTCCGATAAGGCCTGGACCGCCGCCGCCTTCAGACGTTCGACCGACGCCTTGCGACAGCGCATGGCGGATGACGAATTGCGGGCGGGTGCTGCGACAAGGTCGCGGATGCTTTTGTGGGGTGGGGGACTGCCAGTCATGATCGATGGTGTCTGTGTCGGCGCAATAGGCGTCTCGGGCGGCCTTGTGGCCGAGGACATCGCCTGCGCCAAAGCCGCCCTTGCCGTCTACGGCCTAGCCTAGGTTAAGGCGCGTAGGGCCTTTACAACCATGGCCTCAGTCACTGCGAAGGGCTCATTGTGGATGATTTCACCGGCCCGACAAGCCCGGCGAGCAACACGCTGGAGCTTCTCCTCGTTCACCTCGACAATGCCGATGTCGGCGAGACTCACTGGCAGACGCACTTCCGCCAGAAAGCGGCGAATGCGATCGAACTCCTCACTTTCGCCGTTCAGCAAAAGCCCGGCGAGAATCCCGATCGCAACCTTCTCGCCGTGCAGCGCGTGGTGAACCTCGTCAAGCTCGGTCAAACCGTGGTGGATCGCATGGGCCGCCGCCACTCCGCCAGATTCGAAGCCTAGGCCCGAGAGGAGGATATTCGCCTCGACCACACGCTCGATCGCTGGCCCAGGGCGACAGGTATCGCATTCGGCCAGGGCTTCCCGGCCAAAGGTCAGCACAGCCTCGCGGCATTCCCGCGCGATGGCATAGGCCACGGGAAGGCCAGGCAAACCAAGGCAGTTCTTTGCACCGCTCTTGCGGCAGGACTCGGCTTCATACCAGGTAGCAAGCGCATCGCCGATGCCCGCGGCCAAGAATCGTGGAGGCGCCTGCGCGATGATGGCGGTATCGACGAGGACCAGGTCGGGATTTCTCGGCAGGAACAGGTCGCGATCCACACTACCGTCCTCATTGTAGATCACCGACAGCGCCGAACAGGGCGCATCCGAAGCCGCAATCGTCGGAACGATTATCAAAGGAAGGCCGGCACGGAACGCTGCAGCCTTGGCAGTGTCTAGGGCCTTGCCGCCTCCTACGCCGATGACAACCCCAGCACCCGATCGGGCAAGGCGTGCGGTCACTTCAGCGATAGCGGCTTCTGAGCTTTCGCCTCCAAAGCGCAGGATCTCTGCCTTGACCGCCCCGTCAAAAAGATCGCGCAACCGGGGGGCGAAAAGATCGAACACACCCCCATCCAGAAGCACAAGGGCCACGGTGGCAAACGCTGCCGCTTCGGAAGCAGTCTGGTTTATCGCGCCTGGTCCCTGCAGGTAACGCCCCGGAAAACGTGCGCCGCGCAGAACCAGCGCATCATCTATCATTTCCGCCATAGCGTTTTACCTCCTGCCGAACGCCCGATGATCTATCCTGATCTGACATGTCAGATACTGCAAGGGGCTCGCTAAACAAGCTGGGAAAAACCCCTAATTTTTCATTATAGTAACATTAATTTTCATCCTATCAGGCCGCTTCATGCCCAAATACTAGCGCGAAAAGTTGTATCTGAAATGTCAGTCATGAATTTACACGGGTGCCGATCCTCAACCATACACTCGGACAGCAACTAGGTGTTCAGTCCCGGCAGCGGTCGCACGAGTATTCAGATACAGCCGCGGTGATAGGAACTGCGTTGCGGCGAGCATGTCGGTGGTGATCTCCTGCTCACAGACTACACGCGAAACCTCGTCGAGCACCCGCAACCGGACAGAGCTTCCGCTCGGCGGCGCTGCGATGAACAGGGTCAGAAAGCCACCCGAGGCAATGACGAAGGACCCGCCAATGTCGGTCAGCGTCAGTGCGCCCGTGACTTCGCTTGCGACAAGCTTTAAAGGGAGCGCGGGTATAGGCCTTCGAACGACCGCTTACGAGTGTGCCGCTTAATGAGCCCGACCGGCAGCTAAGGGCCGATCTCGCTATGCTGTAGGGGCGAAGAGGACCGCGCGCCGCGCCCCGCCTGACCGTCCGCTATGGGCTCTTTTCGCAGCTGGACATTTGGTGACTTGTTTCGGGTTTGTTTTCTGCTGGCTGGCCTATGGGTGTCTTGCCGCTGCGCTGGCCCGCGCCCTTAAGCGGCGACTTGCAGGGTAGGGGCTTCAATGCATCCTGCCCCCGCAACCACCTTCACCGAACTCCCATAAGGCTCAGCTAACGCTGGGCCTTTGGCATTCGTGGCCAGCCCAATCAGCGCAGTCAAAGCGGGTCTGTTGCATTGGCGTGTTCGTCTCGCGAGATGCCGGTCTCTGTGGTTTCATGCTGCGAGCGTGAAGAGGTTTTCGACGAAGGCGATTTCGTTGGCGCCGCCCTTGGTCGCGCCTTCGAACTCTGCCTTTCTGATCGCGCGGAAGGTTTCAATGCCCTTGAGCATGGCTTTGGCTGAAACGAGGTCTCGGAAACCGCGCATCGGACGGAGCAGCCGCTTCAGGGCGGCATGATCACTCTCGATGCGATTGTTCAGATGCTTCCGCGTCACGTGACGGATGGCATCCTCCGGCCCCAGACGGTCATTGATCTCGGCGATCACCTTGGCATAGGTCGGGGCCTTGTCGGTGATGATGGTCAGGGGCTGGTAGAGCCGGACAGTCTCCCTTGCCTGACGCAGAAAAGCTCTGGCAGCCTTGGCATCCCGGCGCGCTGTCAGACGGAAGTCGATGAGCTGCCCGTATTGATCGACCGCGCGCCAGAGATAGCACCAGCGGCCACTCACACGAATGTAGGTCTCATCCACGTGCCAGGTGAGGCCACGGCACGAGCGGTGGCGGCTCAGGGCGCGCTTGCGGATCTCGGGGCCGAACTTGCGCACCCAGCGATAGATCGACGCAGCGTCCACCATGATCCCGCGTTCGGCCAGCATGTCACGCACATCGCGGTAGGACAGCGGGTAGCGGCAATACCAGCGCACCGCCAGTAGGATTACGTTCTTCGGAAACCGATGCCCCCGAAACGGATCACGACGCGCCATCACACAACCCTCCCACCCTTCTCGCCAACACCACTTGCCCGGGACGAAGCCCTAATGCAACAGACCCCTAAAAAGCGTCGACGGTGATCCGCTCGTCGAGAAAAGGTTCGGATCAGCGGTTTGGGTGCTTGGAGGGGTTCCCCGCGCTGGACCCGATGAGCCGACTTAGTGTGGCCGCCCTTCGTGCTGGCGCATCTCGTCTTCGATCCGGTTCACGAAATCGTCGATCTGATCTTCTTCGAAGACGTCGTTTTCAAAGGGCACCTGCCGAAGGATCTCAACGGCAGTCCGGTAGGCGGGTTCCAAAGCGGCGCTATGTGGGCGTCCGACGATGAAATGCACCTGTACATCTTCCACGGCACCGATCTTCACGGCGGAAAGGTGCCCGAGCCAACGACGCGCCTTGTCTTTGATGTTATCGGCGTCCGAAAGATCGAAAGACAGCGGCTCGTACACATGCCACCTGCCGTTCTTCCAGGCGTGGCGAAACTCGACGGAGTCGGTGTTTCCCTGAACGCGCTTCGGCTCAAGTTCGACCTTGACGCCCTGCTCTTTCAGCTTTGCTTCGACCGGCCGCCAGACGTCCTCGTCGCTTTTCCTGTGCTGTGACGGGCGATCATACCTTGTAACAAAGCGCTGGTAGAGCTGATCGAAGGTTTTCTGGGCATCGGCGGTCAGGCCCGCGCCGACAGGCGACCACTGCAGTGAGCTGTCGTCGAGCGGAAGAGCGATGCGGCCATAGTCCCTGGCCGTTCCGTCGGTCTTGAACAGGCCTTCGGACTGCAAGCCCCGATCAACGGCTTTCATCCCGCGTTCGATGGCATCGATTGCGCGCTTATACGAATCGCTGTCGAGGTCTGGGAAGACGTGCTTGATGCGCCCAAAGGTTTTGCGGGCCCGGGTCAAGATCAGAGGGCGCCCCGGAACGACCATGACTAGGCCAACATTCACGAACTCCCCGGTCAGGACATCGTGGATGTAGCGCAGCACAACGTAGCTGTATGGCTCCTTCGTGGTCATGCCAGTACCCTCCCTAACTCCGTGATGCATCCATCGATGTTGTCGCGTGCGTCAGCGATCAACTTAAGCGCAGCATCTATGTCGGCCTGGGCGGCCGCCCATTCCGGTGGAATTGCTCTTCCATACTCCTGCAGGCGCCCATCCGACAACCCATTCCAACGAGATTTGATCGAGGTGAAGTCGATTGGCGCGCCTTTCAGCTCACGCACGAAGATATGCCTGCCCGGGGTTTCCAAATCCTTCATGCCGCCGAGAACCCATGGTGCACGCCAAAGAAGGATCAGCCGATGGGCGAAGGCCAGTTCGTGGTCGATGATCCGGAGCTCGTTGCCTTGAACAAGGCAGTTCGGATTTTCGTCGCGGCGATCCGGGTTCTGGATGATCGCGTCAAACAGCAAGATCCCGGCTGCAGTAGTGCGCGTCGCATCCGTCAGACGCTGTCCGGTCGACCAAGCTGTGAAGCCCGGCGTTCGGGTTGATCCGAAAGCGACAGGGCAACTCTGGCGGAGCCGGTTGGCAACTTGCGCGTCGGCGACGATCGGGATGATCTCGGGCGGAATTTCGACGATCATTGGTTTTGGGACTGGTAAGCCCAAGTCAGCGGCAAGGCATACTGCGATCGCTTCGCGTGCAAGATTGACCACGCCCTGGTCGCAACCCGCAGAGAGTTTGACGAAAGCCTCGGCCTCGCTGCCGTCGTCCAGCTCGCAGGCCGACAAGATCGGGCCCGTGCGGCCTTGAGAGGCAACTCTATCGACCCGGGTCAACGCGGCGCGTGCGATCATGCAGCGGCTGCCTTTCCATTGAAAATTTCATCCAGCATCGAGGGAACTAGGGATTCTATTTCGTTCGACGTCGGTTCCGTAATCGAACGAAGGCGCTGAACTTTTTCATGTATCATCAGAGCTTTGTATTGATCTGTGATGGATGGCATACAGACCGGCATGCCCAGGAGCATATCAGGCCGAAGCCGCTCTCGTCGCGCACCTTGCCCGCGGGTGAGCTTTCTCAGCTCTGCCTGAAACCATTCGGTCGCAATGAATTGCCTCAGATATGAAGGTATTAGCATCCCGTCTCGGCACCGGAAAGTTCGATATTCAGGTGACGCAAACCAGCCGTCATGTTCTTGGGTGGTTACTGCTACAGCGCCTTCCCATCCTTTGGGTTGGCTGACGACCAGCAAGTCTGGGCGCAGCCGATTGAACGATTTGTAGGATGTATCAGATCCGGCGGTAGCGTCTTTGAAGAACAGACCCCCGGCAAATCCTCTAATACCCACTTGGGGATAATCGTGGTCGGAGATCAACGCAACGCGGTCTTCAGACAGTAAAATGAAATCACCAAGTGGCTGTTCTTGCCGTTCAGCAAGATCAAAATGCAATCTTTCAAGTAGCTTGGTGGCGTCCACACGTATCTTCGCCCGCAGACTCTTGGCTTCCTCGACCAGTGATGACACCCGATCTAGTCGTGCCACAATGCCACGCTGTTCTTCGAGGGACGCAAGCGGCACCGTCATTTTTAGAAACTTCTCTTCCTTCAGGCGTACTCGGTTTGTCGACCCCTCACTTGCGCGGCGACACAAGTCAACAAACGCTGGAGTCCGGGAATACCACTCGAAGTAGTGCGGAAGCACAGTTGACGCGTCGATATCGAAGCAGGGAAAATCGTTGCTGACCAAGGCACCGTCCAATTCTCCAGGAACAATGCCAAAGGCGCCGTGGCGGGCATCGATCCGGGAAATCAGAAACTGACCGGCCTTCGCGCAAAACTGACGCGGGGCTGCAATCGCCGCGCCGGGTACTTCGCCGCGGAGCGTCAGGCCCTTTCCCCATAGGCGCGCAGTGATCTGCTTATATTGTCCGTCCGGTGCGACAGGGACCCATGCCTCTGATTTGGTCAGGAACCTGTCTATCGAGATCGTCTGCGACATCACACGCGCTCCGCCAGAGCGGCTTTGATCTCGTCCATAATCCCGAGGATTCGCTTTTCCTGCGCGATGATCGAGTCAACGATCTCGGTCGGCGCACGGTGATCCGCGACGTCGCCAGAATGCGGGTTCTTGATGTCAAGGTTACAGCCCGTGACACGACCCTGTGCGTCACGCTGGATCAGGTCAGCGGCAGATACCTTCCATGCGCGCTCGTTTTCCTCGCGGTCGTTCCACCAGGCCAGGCAGCCCGCGAACTCCTCATAAGCCATCGGTGCCGTCTTCGAGTACTTTTTGCGGCCCTCTGGCAAGGGCAGCTCATAATACCAGATGTCCTTCGTTGGACCGCTGGTGTCGAAGAAAATCAGGTTCGCCGGGATGTCGGTATAGGGCGCGAACACCCCTTCGCGCAGGCGGACAACGGTGTGGAGGTTGAACTTTTCCAGCAGGTCGGCCTTGATGCGCGCCGATATCCCGTCGCCGAACAGCGTGCCATGTGGAACGACGACTGCAGCGCGCCCACGTCCGGCGCGCTTCAGCCGCCGCATGATCAGTTGCAGGAACAACAGCGCCGTCTCGGCCGTGCGCCGATCTTCGGGGAAGTTGTTGAGGGTGCCCGCTTCCTCCTCGCCGCCGAAAGGCGGGTTGGTCAGGATGACGTTGACCCGTTGATCCTCGCCAATCTCTGCCAGCCGGAAGCGCAAGGAGTTGCCCGGATCGATGCGTGGGGCATGCAAGCCATGCAACAGAAGGTTCAGCTGCGACAGCAGGAACGGCAGCGACTTGGCCTCGCCACCCTGAACGCTTTCGTCCTGAAGGACGCGCCGCTTTTCTACCGTGTCGGCTTGGCGTTCGAGGTGCAGATAGGCTTCGGTCAGAAAGCCACCCGTGCCGCAAGCCGGATCAAGGATGGTCTCACCGAGTTTGGGATCCGTCACCTCGACCATGAAGCGCACGACCGGCCGGGGCGTGTAGAACTCACCCGAGTCCCCTGCAGCGTCGCGCATCTCGCGGAGTAGCGTTTCATACAGACGGCCGAGGGTATGTACCTCTTCGGACGAGTCGAAATGGATGCCGTCGATCAGGTTGACCACGTCGCGCAGCAGGTAGCCGCTTTCCATCCGGTTCGAGAAGCCTTGGAAGACGGTTGCGATCACGTCGCGGCGTTCTTTGCGCCCATTGTCGCCACGCAAGCTGCGAAGATATTTGAACAGGCCCTCTCCGCGCGTGCCGTCAGGTCGCTCAGACATTTCCGCTACCAGAAATGACAGGAGGTCTGGCCCAGTGATGCCGTCCGCGTCTGCAGCCCAATCGCGCCAACGGTAAGGAGCCTCAATAATCGGTCGGTAATCCTTGCCCGACAAGTCGGCGCGGCCCTCCTCGATCTTCTCCATGTCGTCGAGGAACTTCAGGAACATGATCCAGGTCAGCATGGGAAGGCGATCGAGATCACCATTTAACCCTTTGTCCTTCCGCATGATCTTGCGGGCGGACTTGATGATGCTGTCCAGACGCTGGGCAGTTGTCAGTTGCTTCGGCGCAGCCTTCTTGCGGGCAGTTTTGGCCAATCGGGAACTCCTTCAGTTCAGGCAGTGTAGAGCAAACGCTGTAGCTCAGTGACGGCGTTGCGCAACTCTTTGCCGCCGCCGAAGCGCGCGGCGATTTCGATGACGTTGCCCCATTCGTTGAATGGGGGCACCTCGAGGATGTCGGGAAGCTTGAACTGCGCACTGCCGTGCTCGGCGTATTTTTCGAGGACAGCGTTCAGGACTTCGCGAGCAGCCGGTCCAAATCCGGCCAGGAACTCGTCCTGCTCTCTGATCAGCCGATCCGCCCGCTCTCTGCGCGTGCGCAAGGGTGCGTTGTAGGCAAGGTGGCAAAGGAGATCAAAAGGATCGGCCTCCGATCGGCCGACCGAATCCGCCAAGGAGTCAAGGTCGATGCCCTTTTCCTCCAAGCGTTCAACGATCTCTGCCCGGCGTTCCGGATCGAGCCAATCTGCCCGTAGCTCTGAAGCGTTTGGATATAGGGTGCGGACCTTGTCGCCAGTGTAGTCGGTAAGCTGGCGCACGGCGAGCTGACGGCCATCGGCGTCAAGCTCGTAGACGAGATGACGGACGATCGAGACCTCGCCACCGTCCACGTAGAATTTTCGCGGTCCAGTTTCCCGATCCGTTTCGAGGTCGGCTGCGCCACCTGGTTGTGTCCCACCCTCCGGAAAATCATCAGGATCGGGCAAAACCTCGTCGATCTGGCGCTCTTCGATTACTTCGCCTTCTGAATTGATCACAGCCTCATCTTCACGAACCGGATCACCGTCGAAGGCCGGGTCAGCGAACATGCGGGTCGCGGTGCCAGTGTAATCGACGATATTGAAGGCCAGCTTTCCGTAGTCGGGTCTGAGGCGGGTTCCGCGGCCAATGATCTGCTTGAACTCGGGCATCGAACCCACAACCCGGGCCAAGACCACATTCTTGCAGGTCGGGGCGTCGACGCCGGTGGTCAAAAGCTGGGACGTCGTCAGGATTACCGGGGTCTCAGTCTCAACATCCTGAAACTTGGCACGATGGGCACTGCCGACGTCGCCCTCGTCCGATGTGACCCGGCAGACATAGTCTGGGTGATCCCTGACCAAATCAGTGTTCAAAGCAGCCAACGCTTGCCTCATTTCGAGAGCGTGCTCTTGGTCAACGCAGAACACAATCGTCTTGGCGAACCGATCTGTCTCGGCCATGAAACCTGCCAGGTGCGTGGCGATTGCCTGTGTCCTGGCCCGCAGTGCGACAACCCGTTCGAAGTCCCGGGTCGAATACTCGGTGTCCGGGATTTCGCGCCCGTAGCGGTCGAGTTCGCCTCGCGACGGCCGCCATCCCGCGGCGTCATAGTCAGAAATGACCCGGTGGACCCGATAGGGCGCCAAGAAGCCGTCAGCAATGCCTTGGGCAAGACTGTATTCGTAAATCGGGTCGCCGAAATAGTTGTACGTGTCGACGTTCTCCTCGCGCCGAGGTGTCGCTGTCATCCCGATCTGCGTCGCTGGTTCGAACCATTCGAGGATCTCGCGCCAGTTGCTGTCATCGCGCGCGCTGCCGCGATGGCATTCATCGATGATGATCAAGTCAAAGAAATCACGAGGGTACTCACGATAAAGGCCAGGCCGGTTTTCATCCCGAGCGATCGATTGATAGATTGCGAAATAAATATCGCGGCTTTTGACGGCTTCACCGCCAGCGATCTTGTGTCGCGCGTCGCCGAAAGGACTGAAATCCTTTGCCATCGGATCATCGACCAGCACGTTGCGGTCGGCAAGAAACAGCACTTTGGGATTCCGATTTGTACCCTTTGAATTCCAGCGCGCCGACCACAGTTTCCAGCAGATTTGAAAAGCGACCGCCGTCTTGCCCGCGCCCGTGCACAGGGTCAGCAGCGCTCGCTTCCTGCCCTGAAGTACTGCTTGCACAGAGCGGTTTACGGCAATTTCCTGATAGTAGCGAAGTGGCTTCGTACGGTCTGGGTATGTCGGCGTGAGCAAGCGGTCGGCCACCAGATCGTCTAGAATTCCTTCGGACTGGCGCAGTCTATTCCAGAGTTCGTCGGGCGAAGGAAAATCTGAGATCGCTCGTTCGACACCGGTCGTATAGTCGAACTCAACGATCTCTAAGCCATTGGTTGAGTACGCAAAACTAAGGCCAAGGATTTCTGCGTATTCTTTGGCTTGTTGGAGCCCGTCGGCAGAGTGTCTATAGCGCGATTTAGCCTCTACGACCGCAATCGGGAAATCTGGATTATACCGAAGCAGATAATCGGACCTCTTCTGTTTCCCGCGACGGGCCTTTCCACCAACGAACACGACACGACCGTCCGTAAAACTCTTCTGTTCATTGATGGCATGGGGGCGATCGTCCCAACCGGCTGCTTGCAGCTTGGGGACGACGAACTTCCTGCAAGTATCGGCCTCATTCATCCGACATTCCCCAAGTGGCGTGCCATTTGACCTGAAGATCGCCTGAATCCGACCGCTGGACAATTGTTTTCGCCCCGAGCGGCCTCTGCGGTCGCGCAGACTGCTGGAGCTGGACGGATCGGACCGCGAAACCGCCGCGTCCTTGCTCGGCGGCGGTTTTTTTCAGCGCAGCGGGCAGGCCTTTCCTGCCGCTTTAGTTCGGTTTGGGCCCGGATAAAGATCATTCGCATAGCGGGGGCGCTCGCAATCGGCGGATGGCGGCGAGGACGGCGCGTACCATCGGGCCGGTGATGGCCACCTCGGCCAGTTGGAAGGTGATGGCGCGGGCGTGGCGGACGACGCGGGCTCCGATCTTGATCAGCTTGAGTTGCAGGCCGGTCAATGACCAGTCGGCCATGGCTTCGGGCAGTTCGATGCAGCGCAGGAAGGTGGCCAAGTTGTAGGCCAGCGTGTGCAGGTGCAGCCGCACCTCGTTGTCGCGGAACTTCCGGCATGACAGCCGCGTCCAGCGAAAGGCGTATTTGCCTTCCTTGATGTGCTGCTCGGCGGTGCCGCGCTGGTTGTAGAACCTCACTACCCAGTCCGGCTCCATCGGCATGTTGGTGACGATGAAGCCGACTTTGGGGAACAGCTCGCCCGGGTGCCATTCGATCTTGGCAATCACACGGCGCGGCCTGTCCCAGGATCCTGCCTGATACTCGAAGTCCTCGAAGAAGCGCTTGACCTTGGTCAGCGAAGGCCGCCCCACCGGGCGCGTCAGCCGATGCGCGATCTTCTCGCGCAGGACGGCGTTGGCGGGCAACCGGATGGCATAGAAGAACCTGGCTTCTTCCAGCCGCTCATAGATCGCGGGGATTGCGTAGGCGGCATCGGCTCGGAAGAACCTCAGGATGTCGTGCGTTGCATACCGGGCGATCACCGGATCGAGGACGTCCCGCCAACCATCGGCGCTGTGGGCGTTGCCATTCCGCAGGGCACAGCGCTCCAGCATGCCAAACTGGTTGAACAAGAAGATGGGGTGGTAGCAACTGCAATCGAAATGCCCATTCCAAGCGGCCCCTTCCTGATCGCCGTGAGTGGGGCTGACCGAACTGTCCATGTCCAGAACGATGCGCTTCAACCCGTTCCGGTCATGGAACCGGTCGATCCACTGCCCGTTCAGGTTGGCTAGGGCGTCCCGGTTCTCGGCCAGAGCCAGTGTCTCGGTCTCGAACCGTCCCATCTGCGAGGCCGAGGCAGCTTGCGCATCGACAGCCCGGCCACCGACAACCTGGCGCATGACGGGATCGAGGGCCAGCCGGTCGGCATCGTTGACATCCTCATATCCGGCCAGTCGCCCGAACACCGATTGGCGGAAAAGGCCGTCAAGCCGATGGACCGTGTTCTTGCCGCGTCGCGTGTCACGCAAAGCCGCTGCCGCCAGCTCGGACAGACCGAGCACATCATCAAGTTCGCGCATCACCAGCAGGCCGCCGTCTGAACTGAGCTGCGTGCCGCGGAATTCCAGCCGCACGCGAGGGTCGAATTCGTTTGCTCTGAACAATTCCCATGCCATTGATTTTGTTTTGAAACAGGGCAGTTTT
>JACVZW010000006.1 GCA_014654775.1 Paracoccaceae bacterium
CAGAGTAGCCCTCATCCTTTGCCCACCGCTTGACGACGTCGCTGAAATACTCGCCAGAACGGGCGGTCCAGATCGGCAAAGGAGGGGGCGGGGGGACGACAGCGGCGGGCGCAGCCTGCGCAGCGGGCTGCTTGTCCGTGGGTTTTGCGCTGCCGGAAGCAGGATCAGGGGCTACGAGCGTCCGAAGCCCGGGCGCAGCCACTGTGGTCGTGGTGGGCGTGGTGGGGGCGGCACAAGGCAAGGTTATGGTCTGACCTGGGACGAGCGCATTCGGCTTCAGGCCGGGATTGGCGGCCTGAACTCTGGTCCAGGCACTTTGCGCGCCTAGCTCGCGCGCGGCGATGCCGCCCAGCGTGTCGCCCGGCTTGATCGTGTAGACGCAGCTCGACGGGATCACGGGAAGGGTCGGGGCAGCCGCCCGAGCGGTCGGTGCGTTGGCCGTGTTGCTTCCGGCCGCCAAGATACCCATGGGATCGAGCGGCGCCGTGGATACCGCGCCGACCCCGGCGGCCCGCGACTGCGGGGCCTGACCCGCGCGAGGCGCGGTGAGCGTAGCGAAATCAGCCTTCGGAGCCGACGCGGAAGCCTGCGCAGCAGCAATCAGGCTCGCCGCGTCAGGGCAGCGGATCAGGTCCGCCGCAGAGGCGGGGAGGCTGGCAGCTGAAAGTAACAAAATTACGGCAATGTAGTTGCGCATGGAGTAACCTGCGTTTCGCTACGAAGAACAATACGCGATTTCCATCCCTTCACAAGCTAAAATAGTTGTTCAGCAACAAAAATAGCACTTATAAAAAGTGCACAACATCATGCTCTTGAGGACCCATGCACCGTTTCCGAAGTTGTCAGGGCTTCACGTAAAGTCATGCTGTTTGTGCAGGCCGATCCCGGATCAATTGAGATGACGTCTTCTGGCACAAGCCGCCGATGTAATGTCGTGGAGCGCGATAGCGGGGTTCGTGCTTGGGCTTCACGTCTGGCCTTGCAACGGGGCGACGGCGATCAGACTACCTCGACGCATTCGGCGCGAGCGGCTTTTGCAAGCCTGTTATCTAACGTCACTATTGCTGCTCCGTGTCGGAGGGCGAGTTCCAAGTACAGAGCGTCATACACAGTCAGGTCGTGACGACGGGAAAGAGCAAGGACCCCAGCATTTGACGGTACAGTGTCGAGGATGATTTGTAGTCCATCGACCGCCTCAAGCAGTTGATCGGCGACACCCAGAGGAAGGCGACCTCGCCGTTCTGTTACGATCAGGATGTTCCGCAGTTCTGCCCAAAGTAGCCAGGGCGCCAATATGGTATCGTGTGCCGCTATCAACTCACCCAAATCCATGCCTGCTTCGTCAGGCAGCAGGCATCCCGCCAGGGCTGAAGCATCGATGACCAGTGTCAACGACGTCCCTCGTCGCGGGCAGCGAGGATGTCGCTGCGTCGAACCGTGGCGAGACCGGCGCGCAATTGGCGGATTGTTTCGATAGCTGCTGCTCGAGAATGGCCATAGTCTTCCACGGGCACCAATTGTGCCACGGGTCGGCCACGCTTCGTGATCGTCACTTTCTCTCCTGCTTCAACGGCAGAAATAAGCTCGGAAAGATGGGTTTTTGCCTCAAAGGCACCAACTTGTCGCATGGCAATCTCCATAAACTAGATAGCAGACTAGTTTATAAGGGGTGCGATGCCAAGTGCTCAGTGCGGAAGGAGTCTTTTCGACGCGCTGTTGACGAACGTGCTTGCGAGCTCCCCCACCAATGCCTTGGTCTGGAAGGGGCTTGCGGCTGGTTTTTTTTGGTCACGCGTCCCACTCTGCAAGTTCGTTCTCGCTTAACGGTTCCAGAAAGTCCGGGATCGTACCAGGGTCTACTGCCCCTTCTAGCAAACCCAAGCGAACCCCCGACTTAGCAACAGGTACCAGCCGAGCTGCTGGGACTCCGTCACGCGCAATGATCACCTCTTCGCCAGCATCCACCGCCGCAAGTAGGCGGGACAGGTTCGCACGGGCCTGGGCGACATTCATCTGTAACATCAACGGCGCTCCATCTCATTTCTCGAGCAGCCTAGCGTGATCGCAAAGATGTATCAAGGTTGCTGCAAGGCCATGAAGACCTGGAGCTTATCTACTTACATGATCCATTTCCGCGCGGCGCGTGCCCGAGCAAGCTTTGCATTCAGCGTGGCCAGCATCGCGCCTTTAAGCAAAACCACATCCAGATAGAGCGCCTCACACACGGCGAGAGCGTATCGGCGGTCACATCAGTAACGGCCCGCTGTTGCAAAAATGGGTAGCATCAGCTCAGTCTACTGGACCAAGTCCGGAGACTGCCATGAAAACAGTCAACATTCACGAAGCCAAGACGCATCTGTCCAAGCTGGTCGAGGGCGCCCTGAAGGGCGAGCCCTTTGTGATCGCACGGGCAGGAAAACCGCTGGTCAAGGTGACTATGCTGGAGCAGGAGGCACCACGTCGGTTGGGGTTCATGGAAGGCCAGTTCTCCGTGCCTGAGGATTTCGACACAATGTTTTCCGATGAAATCCGCGACCTCTTTGAGGGCCGCGAAGAGGGCCAGGTCGAGCCGCGCGCATGAATCTGCTGCTGGACACGCATATTCTGCTGTGGGCTGCCTTCGATCAGCGCAAGATAGGATCGGTGGCACGACCGTTGATTGCCGATCCGGCCAATTCGCTGAGGTTCAGTGTTGCTAGCCTCTGGGAGGTGGCGATCATGCGGAGTTTGGACCGGCGATCGTTTCGTGTTGAAGCGGGGGTCCTGCGCGCAGGCTTGCTGTCGAGTGGCTATTCCGAGTTGGCGGTGGAAGGCCGTCACGTTCTGGGCCTGTCGGTCCTGCCGCGCAGCCGCGCTATCATGGGGATCCCTTCGACCGCATCCTGATTGCGCAGGCTGCTGCCGAAGGGATGTGCTTGTTGACGGCTGATCGTGCGCTCGAAGCCTATGGCGGTCCAGTGATGCTGGCCTGACACCGGCATGCCCAAGTGCGTTATAGAGCGCATCATACGCAGTGAGGGCGTGTCGTCGGTCCAATCCGAAGGCCGTGGCATTCGATGGGACTGCGGTTCCTATCCGCAGCCGCTTGTTAGCGGCCTATCAATGACCTGGCTTTCGCACGGACAGCGCTCAGTTCAGCTTCACTTATCTTACCCTTGACCTTTGCGTTTCGCGCCCGCCAATCGAGAGACTTGATCTGATCGGAGAGAACAACGCTTTCACGATCGCCCGAAACGGGAACCTCAAAAGGATAACCCTTGCGTTTTGTTGTCATGGGGCAACAGAGCATCAGCCCAAAGCGATTGTATGCGGCAGGCGAAAGAACGACTGCTGGTCTATGCCCCGCTTGTTCGTGGCCCGCCTGTGGTGAGAACTCAAGCCAGACAATATCTCCGGCCTCTGGAACATACTCAGCCACTTCAGAGCAGTTCCTTTCCTTGAGGCGCCCCGAAGTCCACTTCGTTGTGCGCGTTCTCTGGGGTAATCAACGCGATGAGGCTCAACACGTCTATGTCGTTCTCTTGAAGCGGCTCGATAATGACACGGCCGTTCTCCGTGCGAATGTTCACGGGTTGATCAAGACGCAGCCCCGATTCCCCGAGGATTGCAGAGGGGATTCTCACAGAAGCGCTGTTGCCCCATCTTTTGACGACTGCACGCATTTGAAGTCCCCTTCGCCAAACCATGTTCTCGTAGATACACCGTATCTACTTTCCATGCAACGGAGTCGTCCGTCCCGCTCACATCACCCACTTCCGCCCAGGCATCGCCTGTGATCCGTCTTCCTCTCGCTTCCAGAGTCCGATGATGGATCGGGTAAGGTTGAGCTTGCCTGCTCGAGCGGCTGCAGTGAGGCCGCGGAGCGCGCCTGCGAGGTTCACGACTGGGTGTGACGGATGCTCACGGTTTCGGTCGAGCACCAGCGTGCCAATGAAGGCGATGTCTTCGCCCATTGCCGCGACGGCGTCGTTCCAGGCGGATCGGTTGACGCCGCAGGCGGCGAGGTAGGCCTGCATCGCTTCGATGGGATCGCTGTAGGCGTCCAGATAGTGGGAGAGGTCTTCGGATGCCATTGCAAAGAGCCGCTGTGGTGTAAGCAGGCGCGCGATTTCAGGCTTGATCGGAACGTCAGCCGCTTCATGCTTATTTTCTAAGCAATTGCGACCGGCTTTGTCCGGTCGCACGGAACAAACGTCGTCAGCGGGTTTACCCGCTGGCCGCTTCAAGCTCGCGTCAGCGTTACAGAATACATCAGGTTCGGTTGTATGTTGTATATGGCACCGGCCATGAATGTCCGGTGCGCCGGACATTTTCGGTGGAAAATCGTGGTCCTCGGTTGCATGGTTTTTGCGGTTATCCCCAGCTTTCAGTTCGGCGATAAGCGCACTCAGAAGGTCTGACATTGAGCGGTGCAGGCCTTCGAGAGCGGCTGGATCAGCATGCGGTCGCGCTGTTAAGGGAAGCTGACTCTCGACCTCGTCGAAGCGTCGCTCCCAGGGGGACCGCGTCTCGTATGGCATGTTGCTGAGGAGTGTCATCAGCCGGTTCCGCAGGATGCGGATTTCCAGTCGCCGCCGGGTTCTGTGGTCCTGGCGCGACCGAGCCTCTTCATAGAGGTCCGTGAAAAGAGCGGAGTTGGCGAGAGAAGGGCGAAGGGACAGACCCGCGAACACTCCTCGACCGTTTTCGCCCCGCCGTCGTCCTCGGTAGCCATTGTCAGCTGTGGCGCGTTCGATGGCGCCGAACTGCTCAAGCCAGGCCTCGACGCGGCGAAACTGACGTTCCGAGATGCCAAGCTCGGCCGCCATTTCGGATTGCTCGCGAAAGCATATGGGCGTTCCGTCCTCCGTCCAGTCTCGACTGTCCGTGTAGTCGGCGATCAGGTCATAGACATTCACGACCGTCCCACATGCCCCACAAGCGCGGAGCGCCGCTTTGACCCTTGCGACGATCTTGGACCGCATCGAGGGCAGTTTTTGTGGCACATTGGGTTCGGGTGGTAACGCTCTGAATGAAAGTGATATTTCCTGCATTTAGGTTCCTCGGTCTGGTGGTCCGAGGCGATGATTCCGGCGCACAAAAGATCGTTCGCCCAAGGGCGTTTTTTCACTTGATCTTGTCGGGGAGACGTGGCACCAATCGATTGTCAACATCGGATTGGGGCGTTGTCTCCCTTCTTGCGTGCGCCCGGGGCTTGCCTCGGGCGTAGTGCTTTATTGTGTTGCAGATCGTCAAGTTGATGTCTACGGATTATTTTTGGTTGTCCGGACACAAAATATGCAGATGCTGCATGCTGTGGATTTCGTTGCCCTTGTGGTCCATGAGGAGCATGGAAGACATGGGCGAAATTCTAGCAACCCTCGCGAAGAACATTAAAGCGCTTCGCTACAGCTCCCGCCTCAGCCAAGAGGACTTGGCTGACAGGTTAGGTGTTGCTGTTCAGACCATCTCAGCTATCGAGCGTGGTGTAAGAAAACCAAGCCTCGATACTCTACTGGGTTTGGCACGTGCACTCGACGTCCGGGTCGTGGACCTGTTCTCGGAGAAAGTTGAGGGTGAAGCTTGGTTTGTTAACAGGTTTTTGGTGCGTGGCTCTGATGGCCTGTGGTATGACACATACCCTTCCAGCGATACACCTAAGGAATAGGTTTCATTTCGGTTCCGCCGCGTCTGAGAGACGCTTTGGGAACAGGATGCCTATCATGTCGGTACCTTCGGCTTCGACAAACTCAATTCCCCGGGAAGCATAAAAATTTCTCAGGTGTAGCATGGTTTTCGCAGTCGCACTCCCGGCTTCAGCCCGAATTAGCGTGTTTTCGTGTAGTCCAGTGTGAGATGCCAACTCTGAGTTCTTGAGGCGCAACAATGCGCGGGCGAGGCGATGTTGGGCTGGGGTCAACGTGGACTCCTGAGGCTTGCAGTTTTTGTTGCTCAGAAACATTTTCTGTTGCCCTTAGATTCATATTCCGGCAAGGTCAGCCATGCAACCACCTTGGCGCTCCGATTGAGATGACCTCACTAACCACGCATCTGAGGCAGGTCTTGGGCCCGCACGCGGCGTTTCTGAGCGCGGATGCGGGCATTGTTGAGATGTCTGCGAACCCGGACGGTCAAATATGGATTGACCGCGCGGGTCAGGGACTGTCGCGCGTGGGTGAGCTCGGTGAACGTCAGCGAGATCAGGTTGTCCGGTTGGCGGCTACGGCGGCGGGGGTTGCGGTTACAGCGCTGTCACCGATCGTCTCTTGTCGCCTTCCAGAGCTCGGATACCGCTTCGAGGGGCTGTTACCCCCCGCGGTCGAAAGCCCAACTTTTTCGATTCGATTCCATGGGTTAACCTCTCCAACATTACAGAAATATGCACAAACTGGTGTTTTGTGCATCAGCAATAAGTCTGCTTTGGAGCAGGCCATTGGTCTGAAACGCAATATTTTGGTGGCAGGCTCTACCGGAAGTGGCAAGACGACGCTTCTGAACGCATTGATCGGTGAGTTGTACCGGCAATCGCCGGCCGAGCGGATCGTCATAATCGAGGACACTCCTGAGATTCGTTCGCCTCTCCCGAACACGGTGTTTCTGCGCACCAGCGTCGGTGCGGACGCGACGCGCCTGCTTGCCTCGACACTCAGGCTGCGGCCGGACCGCATTTTTGTTGGTGAGGTCAGAGACGGCGCCGCGCTTGCCCTGCTGAAAGCCTGGAATACGGGCCATCCCGGCGGCATGGCCTCCATTCACGCAAACAGTGCCGCAGATGCGCTTGTCCGCATGGATCTTCTGGTGCGCGAGGCAAGCGTTGGGCCACTACCGGAGGTCATCGGCGCGGCGGTGGACATGGTCGTCTTCATCGAACGGACGGCTTCGGGTCGCCGTGTGTCACAGATCATTGAGGTCGAAGGGTATGAGAATGGCCGATACATCATGTCGGAAGCTGCGTAAGCGGCTGATCGCTGCTTCATCCGTGATTGCGACGGCGGGGCCGGCGCTGGCGTCGGGTGGTTCGGGGCTTCCGTGGGATCAGCCGATCCAGAAGCTTGTCGACGGTGTATCCGGGCCAGTCGCCTTTGGGTTCGCGTTCATGGGGCTGATCGCGCTTGGTGTGCGCTGGATCTACGGCGGTGATCTTGGTCCGGCTGCGAAGATGCTGATGACCTTGGTGATCGGGGTCTCGATTCTGGCCTTCGCGGCGGGGTTCCTGGCCCAGCTTTTCGGTCTGTCCGGTGCGGTGGCGCTGTGATGAGGAACGGGCCGCGCTTTTTTAAACGGAGCGTGTTGGGCGAAGGTGGTCGGCGCGCAGGGAAACGGGTTTCGCCTGTGAGCTGTGTCGCATTGGTCGCGGTCCTGAGCCTTGGTGTGACAGGGCTTTGGCCAGTCCCTGTAATGGCCTCTGATGAGGCGACGGATGCTCAGGTGGATGCCCTGGCTGCGGGCTGGCGCAACGGGAAGGGCGCTGCGGCTGAAGGCGTCGCTGGCGCCGTGATGATGGAATACGGGGAAACCCAGCCCGTCCTGAAGTGCAAGGTCCTGAACATTTGCTCGGTGCGCTTGCGGCCTGGCGAGGTTTTGACAGAAGCACCGACAGTCGGTGACGCGGTCCGCTGGTCGGTGGCCGTCAGGGCCGGCGGCAATGGTCGGGACAAGGTTGTCTACATCGTCGTCAAGCCCGCCTCGACCGCGGAAGAGACGAGCATGTTCATCACGACGAATGAGCGTGCCTACCACATAGAGCTTCACCCATCAGACGAGCGTTACACGCCGCTTCTGGCCTTCACCTATCCCGAGGATCGCGAGGCCGAGAACGCGCGGCGGGTGGCTGCGATGCAGGCGGAGGCGGATCGCACGGCAAAGGTGGCGGCGCAGCGCGCGATCCATGTCGATGGTCGCTCGATCCCGGCGGATGAGTTGGATTTCAACTATAGGATATCGGGCAAGGCGCCATTCAAGCCTGCGCGCATTTTCAACGACGGCGCGCGCACCTATGTGGATTTGCCCGACACATACCGGGGTGAACTTCCTGTGTTCGTGGCGACGGGCGTCGGTGGCAATGAAATCGTGAACTACCGCCTCTCCGGCAATCGCTTCATCATCGACAAGGTTGTTCCCGGCGGTGAGCTGACCATTGGCGTTGGTGGGCGCGCAGAGACGATCCGCTTCCGGCGGAGCCAATGATCATGCGAATGCGAGTGATCACCGGCCATCGTATTCTGCCGGTCTTGCTGCTGGGCCTCCTGTCTGGCTGCGCCGGCGGTATACCTGCTCATCACGGCGAGCGTGGGACACTGGGCACCAGTTCCGCGAGCCGGGAGATGGTTCGCCTGACGCCGGCGCAGGAATGCGCGGTCGGCTATGATCTGGCACAACAGATCTACGAGACCGTCTCCGTGAACGGCACACCGATCCGGCTCGCGCGGTCTGCGGGGGGGTGCAGTCGCCATGCGGCCGAGTACCTGCGGCGCGCAGGCTTTGCCGTCACGGAAAACGCGACGGGCAAGGACCAGTTCGGGATTTCTACATTCATGGCCGAGAGCGGCGAAGGGTCCGGCGGTGGGTTTATCGCGGTGGCACGGCTGCCAGGTTTTGTGGTGACCCGTGCCTACCGGCCCGGTGATGGGGGCGTCTACGCGCTCTCGCCTGTTTCTGTCCGCATGGCGAGCGGGGAGCGGTAAGGATGCCTGGTTTCGAGTGGTGGCAAAGATTGTCCAAGAGTCGCGCGCAACAACGCGCTGCTCGCGTGGGCCTGCATGCATTGACCACCCCGGAGCTGGCCTACGTTGAGAACGGGATCCGTCCTGTGGTTGACGTGCTGAATAGGTTTGGTCTCACCACAGTAGCATCCTGCGAAGGACATGCCTGGCGCTCGATGCAGCCCTATGTGATGTTCAGAGCGCCTGTCGGAACGGCCGGCCGGATAGAGCGCTTCCTCCGTGAAGAGGAGGTGAACGCATCGAGCAATCTGCGTTCGAGCTGGTTCGTGGTGCCCGCGTTTGACGGCTGCTACGAGCTGGCGTTCAGCATCGTCGGCCGTGGCGGTGTTGCTCAGCCCACACTGCTCGGACTGTTCAGCTCACCGCGTAAGCGCTTGGACAGTGAGTTGCGGAGGTTAGCGGAAAAGTTGGAAGCCGTTCTGGAGCAAATGCTGCATCCAAAGATACGTTGCTCCAAGGCCAACCAAGAGAAAAACTACACCCACAGCTCGCGTGAGGTTTGCGCGTCGGCGAAGGCGTCCATGCGGGTCGGGTGCGTTGCAGCCCGGACATTCCTTGGCTACGGAAGAAATCGATTTGCCACACGTATTACAGCTTTGAAGATGCATCGATATTGCCAGCTTTCCGTGAATCGTTCTGCGAGTGCGCGTTTATCGCGCCGCTCAGCACGTGTGGCAAGGGTGGTGCATTTGAGGCACTGGCGGATCGCTCTTGTCGTGACCCGTGCCTACCGGCCCGGTGATGGGGGCGTCTACGCGCTCTCGCCTGTTTCTGTCCGCTCAGCGGGCATTCGAAGCAAGCTCAGGAGGAACAGTTGATGGATAAGTCGGTTGCGGAGCTGCGACGTGAAGAGGCGATGAAGTCGTTTCGCATGACGAACGAGGTTGGCGTTATTGCCATCGATCCTGAGAGTGAGAAATGGGAAATCCATTGCGCCCGGTATCTGGCCGCAGAAGCTGACGCAAAGGCTGCCGCAAAGTTGCGCGACACCACAGTGTTTTCCAACATCGAAGCAACTGATGCGACTGGCAACGCGGATCATAGTCCAGCGGCGCCGCCACTTTCGAATGGGCAGGGCTCCAACAAGACACATGCGGACGGCCTTACTCGTCGGGAAAGTGAAACCCAGGAGAGCCTCGGAGAGCATCTTGAAGGCGGAGCATCATGACCGATGAGAACCGCTCAAGAGCTCACATGAGTGTCATTCCTAAGCAGAGCATCGGTCGTCTTCGCCTGCGGTGGTGGTGAACATGGTCATCTTTGAAGCACTGGCCGGATTCAGGTTGCCTTGGGTGCTAAAGCTTGCCCTGAATAGCAGCAATTGCGGCTTTGGTCATGAAGGCGGAGCGGGTCATGCCTCGCTGGTGGGCGGTTTCATCGATGGCCAGCAGGGAACCCTGATCGATGCTGATATTGGCGCGAACAATGCGTTCGGTCGGCAGGAAGTACGGGATTGCCAGCAGATAGGCACCCTCACGGAGCGACTGCATGACTTCGGGGTCACTGCGCAGGGCATCGATCGTCCGAGCTTGTGGGACGTTGCTCGGGTCGATGTGAAGGCTGAGGGCTTCGGTGGCCTTCGCGAACAACTCTTCACTCTCATCCGCCGCGGAAAAGCACCCCGGCACATCGGGAAACCAGACGCCGTAGGCGCTCCCGGGATCTTTGTCGACGACGGCGATGTAGGTTTGCATCATCATGTCTCCTTCGTATCGGGGCCAGCAAGCCAACCCGCAGCGCGCGCTATCTGGCGGACCGTTTCCAGCGGCAGGTCTTTCTTCGGGTGTGGAACCGTCACTCGCGCGTTTCCGTTTACATACTGGTGGTGTGAGCCCGCGGTTGCTCTGAGCACCCAGCCTTCTCGGTTGAGGCGCTGGATGATCTTTCGGCTATCCCGTTCAACCATGCGCACAATCATACACATCGCAACGATGCCTCGCAAGCTGGATCACAAGAGGACCGGAGCCTCGCTGCCATCCTCGTGCAACGGCGCGCTGGAGATTCAAGGAGTAGCTCGATGAACTCCACCGCGCAGATCAAATCCTCGCTCTACCGCCCGACGCTGTGGGCCGGTGTCGAGCGTGTTCCTGGGATCATTCTGGTGATGTCGACGCTGCTTTTGGTGGTGTCGACAGTGATGCTGAGCATCTGGTGGCTTGGTCTCGTTGCGGCGGTTTACGGGATAGGTGGCTGGAAGTTCCTGCGCATGGTTGCGGAAAACGATCCATTCTTCCTGAAGGTTCTCTGGCAATGGCTCCGGCGCGGCTCGGACCGGTATCTGGCGGTGTCCAATGGCCGGTGATCCAGTGCTGTCGGAACGTCTGAACTGGTACGGGTTTGTTGCGGAGGGTGTGGTACTCTGCAAGGACGGCTCGCTTCTTGCGGGATGGAATCTGAAGGGCATCGATACGGAGTCGCTTGGGCCCGACGAGGTGGGCGCGCGCACGCTGGCGTTGGCGCGGGGGATGACCGAGTTCAAGGCGGGTGAGGCGTTTTGGGTCGATCTCGCGCGCAGACCGTTGCGGGGCTACAGTACGACAGAGGCGGATTTTCCGCCGGGCGTGTTGCAAGCGCTTGAGGCGGAGCGGCGAGCTTACTTCGAGCGTGCCCTGGATGAGAACTATCGCAACGCGATCACGCTCGTTTACCAATGGCAGCCCGGTCCGGGCGTTTCGCTCGACCAGGCGCTGGAAGAATTTGACCGGCGCTGCATGAGCGTCGAGGGTCGATTTGGCGCGATTTTCCACCTCCAGCGGATGGGGCTGGTGCGCGAGGCGGATGGCCTGCATGGGCTGGAAACCGGGCGCGACGAACTGCTTGGACGCCTCTCTTCGGGCCTGACGGGGCGCTTTCGGAAGGTGCAGGTTCCGAAGGTTCCAGTTTACCTTGATGTGATCTTGCGCCCGGAATGGGTGCATGAACGCCCTGGCGAATTGCCTCTGGTGTGTGGAAGACGTGCCGCCTTCATCGCGATCGATGGCTATCCGGCGGAGAGTACGCCCGAGATGCTGGCGGTGCTCGAGGATCTCCCACTCGAATACAGCTGGACCACGCGCTTCATGCCGCTCAGCGGCGATGCCATCCGTGGCGAGATCGACAAGCGTGCGCGCGCTTGGGGCCAGACCAAGACATCGGTGACGGCACAGTTGAGCAGGTCTGGCGAAGGCATTGTCAACGAGTTCACCGAGACGATGGAGCAGGAGGCGCGCTCTGCGCTTGCCGATGTCGAGGCGGGCGAGTTGCGCTACGGGTTTTTCAACACGACGATCTCGATCTTCGACGATCTCGGGAGCGATGGTAAATCCGTCCAGCGGGTTGCGAATTCGGTGGTCGAGTCGCTTGGCGAGATGGGCTTTTCCGCGCGGCTTGAGACCTACAACGCTTTCGAGGCCTTCGTGTCGATGCTCCCTGGGCATCGCAAGGAGAATGTCCGGCGCGGCATTCTCTCGACGCGGAACTTCGTGGATCTGATCCCCGTCAGCACGATCTGGTCTGGCGAGATCACCAACCCGTGCGACAAGTTTCCGCCGAAGTCCCCGGCGCTCATCCGGGCACGGAGTGTCACGGGCGAGCCATATTTTTTCAACCTGCATTCGGGCGATGTCGGGCATACGCTGATCTTCGGGCCCACGGGGGCCGGCAAGTCGGTCCTTCTCGGCATGCTGGCGTCGAACTTCCTCAAATATCCCGGGGCGCAGGTTTTTGCCTTCGACAAGGGCCGCTCGATGCAGGCGCTGTGTCTTGCGGCCGAGGGCGCGCATTACACGCTTGGCGAAGAGGGCCATGCGATTGCGCCGCTGAAGGCCATAGACGATCTGGGTCTCGGTTGGGCGCAGGGCTGGATCGAGAGTCTGATGACCCTGTCCAATCAAACCGTCACGCCAGCCATGTCGCGGGAGATCACCAAGGGCTTGCACGCGTCTCGGACATTGGACGGTGAGGCCCTCGCCGCCTTCCATGCGATGGTTCAGGACGATGATGTGAAGGGGGCGGTCGCGCCCTATATCGAGGGCGGCGCCTATGGCGGGCTCTTGAATGGGGTAAAGGACGAGATCGCGTTCTCGCCCTTCACGGTGTTTGAGACGGAGGCCCTGTTCGAGACGAGCGTGGCGGCCGGGCTTCTGACGATCGATTATCTTTTCCGTCGCATCGAGGCCCGACTGCGTGGCGCCCCCACGCTGATCTTGCTTGACGAGGCTTGGTCTTATCTCGGGCATGATGTCTTCCGCGCCCGGATAAAGAAATGGCTGCGTGAGCTCCGGAAGGCCAATGCCTCTGTCGTGATCGCAACACAGTTCATCGGGGACGCGCTCGACAGTGAACTCGCGGGCGCCTTGCTGCAGAGCTGCCGGACGCGCATCTACCTCCCCGATCCTGATGCGCGCGCGGCGCGGGAGGCGGAACGCTACGGCCAGCTCGGGCTGACCGAAGCGCAGATCGCGCTGGTCTCCACGATGAAGCCCAAGCGGGACTATTATGTGGTCAAGCCGGAGGGGCGGCGCGTGGTGGATTTCGCCATTCAGCCGCAGGCCCTCGCGCTCTTGGGTGCGACCAACACCGAAGACAGCACGCGCGCCGCCCGACTGTCACAGACCGAAGGGCCTGGCTGGTGGCGTGGCTTCATCGAATCCCGGCTGAAGCGGGGTCACTAACAGCACTCTCACAGGAAAGGACGACAGGATGAGCTTCGCCAGAGTTGGAATGATCGCAGCCTTTATGGCGTCCACGGCTTTCGCAAGCCATGCGGCCCCGACCCCATTCTCGGAGGCCACCGAGATGACGCAGCTGATGAACAATGCGGAGCTGATTGGGATCGGCAAGCTGGAGATGGAGCAGGTCGGTCTGCAGGTCGATCAACTGAAGG
>JACVZW010000007.1:0-322479 GCA_014654775.1 Paracoccaceae bacterium
GCCTCCCCGTTCAGCACGTCCTCCCCCACCCCCCCATCCAGCGTGTCCGCACCCTCCCCGCCCAGCAGGCTGTCATGTCCCGCCCCGCCGAAGATCCGGTCGGGCCCGCTGCCCCCCCGCAGGGTGTCTGCTCCGGCGCCGCCTTCGAGGCCGCCCCCCGGGTTCACGGGCGGCTCCTCCTCTGGCGGCTCCTCCGGCGGCTCCTCCTCCGGCGGCGGCTCCTCTGGCGGTTCGGACGGCGGCGCGAGAGACAGGCGATCCATCTCGCCAAAGACCATCCCCCGCAGCTCGGCCAGCGACAGGCCACGTCCGGTGGCGGTGCGGATCTCCAGCTCCTCCCCCCAAAAGCGCAGCACCGCCCCGGTCGCCGTCGGCGTCATGGTCAACTGCCCGGAATTGCGAAAGAAGGCCCATCCCGTCAGATCGATGCGGTCCTGCGCCGGGTCGAAATCGGCGATCACGTCCCGCCGCCCATCCGCCCGCAGCACGAAGAGATCGGCCCCCGCCCCGCCCTGCAGCACCTCCGACCCCGCCCCATCCAGAACGACATCCCGGCCCAGCCCCCCACTGCCCGCCACCACGCCCAGCCCGGCCAGCGACACGGACAATTGCGTCAGCCCCGCCTCCGCCCCGGACAAGACCATGATCTGCAGCGCATCCCCCACCACCGCCGCCCGCAGCGCGGTGATCCCCTCCAGCGTCAGATCCCCTCGGTCCGCCAGCGTCGCCAGATGCACCAGCCGCCCCTCGGGCAGCAGCGCCAGCAGCGACAGCCCGGCATCCGCCCCCGCCGCGATCACGAAGGTCCAGCCGCCATGCGCCACCGTCTCCAGCACCGTCACCCCGTCAAAGCGCGTCGCCAGCCCGTCCATCACATGGTCCACCGGGGTCAGCGCGCCCCCCGGTCCGATCCGCAGCACCGTCAGGCTTGATGTGCCCGCCGCCGCCACGATCAGCCACTGCGCGCCAAAGGCCTCCACCACCCGCAGCGCCGTGGGCGTGTCGATCGGCAGCCCCTCCGCCACCCCCGCGCGCCCCACCCGCGCCAGCGCGCCCGAGGCCGACAGCGACAGCACCGCGATCCCATCCTCGCGCGCCGAGGCGGCAAAGACGAAGGCCGTCCCCCCCACCACCGCCCCGGCCAGCGCCGACACCCCCGCCAGCGGCAGGTCCCGCGTGTCCGGCACCGCGCCGCTGCGCGACAGCGCGCCCCCCGCGCCGATGCGGAAGGCCTCCACCCCGCCCCCGTCGCTGCGCGCCGCGACCAGCCAGTTCTGACCGCCCGCCGCAAGGGACATCACCTCAACCGCCTGCCCCTGCAGGGCCGTTGTCGGCGCAAGAAACCCGCTGAAGGACCGCCCCGCCTCGATCCCTGTCGCGGCGATCAGGTCGGCAGGCAGGCTGCCTGCCATCCCCCCCACCTCCAGCGCCACCCGTCCCTGCTGGGCGGAACCCGTCACCGTGGCGCCCGCCGCCGTGACCGCCACGGTCACCGTCTCGTCCAGCACCGGATTGAACACCCGCAGCACCGGGGCCGCCCCACCGGACATCCCCATCTCTCCGCGCGTGAAAGTCTGCGCGAACCGCGCAGCAAGGGTCACCCCGACCCGCAGGAATTCCAGCATAGCCTGACCCACCCAAGCCCAAAGCCAAGGGTCAGTCTGCCCATGCAGGGTTAGGGCTTTCTTCAGGAATTCGGGCAGGCTCCGGGCATTCCGCGCTCATTCGCCGGAAGGGTCACAATGTCGCCGCACCCTCGGCGGGGGTCACCTGCCGCCGCTTGATCACCGTCTCGCGCCAGGTGATGTAGCTGATTGCCCCGATGATCACCGCGCCTCCGACGATCACCCAAGGGTCCACCGCCTCGCCAAAGACTGCCGCCCCCAGCAGGGTGCCCCAGATCAACTGCAGGAACGTCACCGGCTGCGTCACCGCCAATGGGGCCGCCCGGAAGGCCCGCGTCATGCAGTAATGCGCCGCCGTAGCAAAGGCCGCCACCAGCCCCAACCAGCCCAGCTGCACCATCGTCATCGGCACCCAGACCCAAAGCGCAAGCGGCAGCAGCCCCACCGTCACCGTCAGCGACAGCATCGCCACCACCGTGCCTGCCGGGACGATCTGGCTCAACCGCTTGGCATAAAGATAGGAGGCCGCAAAGAACACCGCCGCGCCCAACTGCGCCAGATGGCCCTCGCCCACCTCGCGCAGGCCCGGCCGCAGGACGATCATCGCGCCCGCCAGCGCCACCAGCACCGCCGCGATCCGCCGCGCCGCCAAAGCCTCGCCGAAGAACAGCGCCGCCCCGATCGTCACCACCACCGGGTTCAGATAGCCGATGGCGATGACCTCGGCGATGGGCAGCCGCGCCATGGCATAGAACCACAGCACCACCGCCGCCGTATGCACCAGCCCGCGCCACCCGAACAGCCGCGCCGCCCCCTCGGGCAGCCCGTTCCGCGCCACCGCCCAAAGGCTCGGCGCAAGGAACAAGACACCCCAAGCAAAGCGGACAAAGGCCGATTGCGCCGCCGGAAGCTCCGTCCCCAGATGCCGCACGATCCCGTTCACCGCGACGAAGCACAGCCCCGTCAACAGCATCCATAGAACCCCTTCCACGGGGCGGCCCAGATCAGCGGCTTGCGTCGTCATCCGCCGACAGAACCCGATCCCGACGCCGCCCGCAAGGCCCGCTCAGGCCGTCAGCGCCAGCTTCGCCGCAATCGCCCACATGGTGCATCCCACCACCACCTCCAGCACGACCCAAGCCCGCGGTTTGGCAAAGACCGGCCCCAAAAGCCGCGCGCCAAAGCCCAGCGCGCTGAAGAACACCAGCGACCCCAGCGCCGCGCCTGTGCCAAAGGCTACGCCATGCGGCGCATATTGCGCGCTGATCGATCCCAGCAGCACCACTGTATCCAGATAGACATGCGGATTGGCCCAAGTCAGCACAAGGCAGGTCGCCAAGACCTGCCCCAAGGGCGCCGACCCGCCCGGCGCGGGCATCAGGGCCGCGCCGCCCCGCCATGCCGCGCGGAACCTCATCCCGCCATAAACCGCAAGAAAGGCCACGCCCCCCCACAGCATCACATCGGCCAGCCACGGCACCGCGCCCGATACTAGGCCGAACCCTCCGACCCCCGCCGCGATCAGAATGGCATCCGACAGCGCGCAGGTCGCCACCACCGCCAGCACATGCTCGCGCCGGATGCCCTGCCGGAGCACAAAGGCATTCTGCGCCCCGATGGCCGCAATCAGGCTGATCGCCACCAGAAACCCAGCCCCCGCAACACTAAGCATGGCTCAGCCGCTCCAGCGCCGCCATGGCATCGAAACGCCGCTCCCACTGGACGAAAAGGTGGTCATGGTGAAAACCCGCCACCACGTTACAGCTGATCCCGTCCGCCGCCAGCGCCGCCGAAAAGGCCGCCGTCAACCCGACCGCCGCAAGATCGCTGTGGATGGTCAGGCTGATCCGCGCCCACCCCTCGGACACCAGCCCTGCGCGCGCCAACGCCTCCAGCGGGGCCACGACCGTCAGCCCTTCCTCCTCGGCCACCGTGGCGAAGGGCGCGAAAGGCATCGCGCCCCCCGGCCACAGCGCAAAGCCATAGGCCGCCGCGTGCAGCACCGGCTCCATCCCCCGCAACAGCCGCGCCAAATCCTGTTCCGCCATCTTCCGTCCCCGCCGCCGATCCCGACCACCTTCCGCAGTCCATCGCAAAAGGCCGACACCGCGCTTGACCTATCGGCCAGAACCGGAACAATCTAGTTAAACTTCCTGCATCCAGATTAGAAGCTCTAATGCTCGATCCCGCCCAGCTTGCCGCCCTCGCCGCCATCCATCGCCGCGGCTCCTTCGAACGGGCGGCGGCGGAACTCCATGTCACCCCCTCCGCCCTGTCCCAACGCCTCAAGGCGCTGGAGGAACGCATCGGCACCCTCCTCATCCGACGCGGCACGCCCTGCACCGCCACCGAAACCGGCCTCCGCCTCATCCGCCACCATGACGAGGTGGTGCTGCTGGAACATTCCCTCGCCGCCGATCTGCCCGGCATCGCCCCCGGCCCTGCCACCCTGCGTATCGCGGTCAATGCCGACAGCCTCGCCACATGGGTCATCCCCGCCCTCGCCGCCACGCCGGGCTTCCTCTACGACATCGTCATCGATGATCAGGACGTCTCGCAGGACTGGCTCCGCCGGGGCGAGGTGGCGGGGGCCATCACCTCGCATCCCGGCCCCTTGCAGGGGTGCGAAACCCTGCCCTTGGGCGCGCTGCGCTACCGCGCCACGGCCTCGCCCGCCTTCGTCGCGCGCTGGATGCCCCACGGCCCAACGGCCGAGGCGCTTGCCATCGCCCCGGCCCTCACCTTCTCCGACAAGGACCGTTTGCAGCACCACTGGGTCGACCGCCTCACCGGCGGGCAGGCCAGCCGCGCGGGCTTTCCCTCGCACCACCTCGCCTCCTCGCATGGCTTTGTCGAGGCCTGCCGCGCCGGCCTCGGCTGGTGCCTCAATCCCGAACCGCTGATCACCGCCGCACTGGCCGACGGATCGCTCCGCGACCTCGCCCCCGACCACCCGCTTGACGTGGCGCTGCACTGGCAGTTCGCCCGCCTCACCGCACCCGCCACCGCGCCCCTCACCCGCGCCCTGCAGGCCGCCGCCCGCCGCACCCTGCGTCAGCCGTGACGCAGCGCCCGAAAGAACAGCATCACAGCCACCAGCACCAGCACCATCCCGGCCATATCGGCCGCGACAAGATCAACGAAGGCCGCCGCGCGCTCCCAGCCTTCCAGCCCCCCGCAGCAAGGCCCGAACATCACGCGTGGCAGATTGCCCAGCACGGACCCAAGCAGCCCGACCGCAACCAGAACCTTCCAGTTCGCCGCACATCCCACCCCGCGCGCATCAAGCCCCGCCAGCCGGAACAGATCAAAGGCCAGCGGCACCGCAATCAGCTTGACCAGCAGCAAGGCAAACACCAAAGGCTGCAACACCAACGCGCCTGCCAGCATCAATCCCGACAGGATGACCGCCGGAAAGACCAGAGCGACCGCCCGCCAGCCATACATCCACGCCGCAATCACGACGACGCCATGCGGCAGCAGCACGGCATGCGGATGCGGTGCGAAATGTCTGTCCAGATACGCCAGATGGTGAAGCCCATCGCACAGGAAAACGGCCATAAGCATCGCCCCAGAGACTGCGGCGAAGTTAAGCGCTCCCGGCGCTGATTGCAGTCGCATCCGTCCCTCCCGAAGGTGACCCCTTCAGCCTTGCGCCGTCACGCCCCGTCTCAGTCGGGCAGCACATAATGGCCGGCCCGCGTATCCGGCGCATGGGCAACAAGGCCACGCTCAACGAGGCTTTTCAAGGCACGATGATAGGTCGCCTGCGGAATGGCGGCAGCCAGAGGGTGATTGCGGATCGCCTCCGACCGGGCCTTCTTGGGCGACCCGCTCGACACTTCGTTGATCGCATAAAGCACATCCCGCTCATTCGGCGAGAGGTCGACAAGACCAAGGGACTTTTCCATGTCGAAAAGCAATGCCCGCAATTGCGCGACGCTCTTGATATTCACCACAACCCTGCCGTCCCGTAACTGCCGCCGCAAAAGGGGTCATACCTTCGTATACCTTAACCATACCCCGCCCGCCTCGCAACGATTACGTTCCACGGGCCGGGCGGCCATCCCAATTCCGCACGGATTTTCATCACAGACTTGACTTTTCGCCCGGAATGACGCAACCTTTACGTGTGAGGTGTTCCAGCCATTCGCCTTTTGGTCACCCACGGGACTAGCGCCATAGCCCCCCGTCCTGTGCCCGTGACCCTTCGTTCCGGTCCATCCTGCGCTATGAGCCCTGCCCTGTCCGACCAACACGCCATGTTGTCCGATGCCCCGCCCGCCGCCGCCCTTCCCGGCGCCAGTCCCGGCGCGACGGCAGCGCCCGCGCGGATCGTGGCCTTCTGCAGCCTGCCGGGCAGCCCGCTCGACCCGCTGCTTGACTGGCTCCGGGGCCGCGGGGCGCAGCTTGCGCCCATGCCGATCCGCAGCCTGCCGCTCGAATGGTTCGACCGCTACGCCAGCAGCTTCGACGCCGCGCTCATCGATGCCGATTTCCTCGGCGACGAAGGCGCGATGATCGATTTCGGCCTGCGCCTGCGCCGCTTCGCCCCTGACCTGCCGATCATCGTGATCTCCTCCCGCGTGGCGCAGTCGGACTATTCCACCGAACGCATGGCGATCTGCGATGTCACGCTGCGCGCCCCCCTCACCGCCACCGCCCTGATCGAGGCGCTCGCCGTGGCCGTCACCAATCACGATCGCTGGCACGAGGCGCGCTTCGGCCGCATGCAGTCCCGCTAAGGCGCAAAAGGAAAGGGCGGCCCCGCAGGACCGCCCCCCTGTTCCTCGCGCCGAAACGGTCAGCCCAGCTGCGCCGCCACCGCATCGGGGATGTCGAAATTATGCGTCACCGTCTGCACGTCGTCATCCTCCTCCAGCATGTCGATCAGCTTCAACAGCTTCTGCGCCGTGTCCAGATCAACCTCGGTCCGCGTCTGCGGCCGCCAGATCAGCTTCGACTCCGTCGATTCCCCCAGACCCTTCTCCAGCGCATCGGACACATCCGACAGCGCCTCGACGCTGCAATAGATCCAGTGGCCCTCCTCGTCGGATTCGACGTCATCCGCCCCGGCATCCAGCGCGGCCATCATCACGTCATCCGACGACCCGGCGCCAGCGGGGTAGGAAATCTCGCCCACCCGGTCGAAGCCATGGCTCACCGATCCGGTCTGGCCAAGGTTGCCGCCGCATTTGGTGAAATAGGACCGCACGTTTGACGCGGTCCGGTTCAGGTTGTCGGTCATCGCCTCGACGATGATCGCGATGCCGTTCGGGCCATAACCCTCATAGCGGATTTCCGTGTAATCCGCCGCATCGCCGCCCTGCGATTTCTTGATCGCGCGCTCGATCACGTCCTTGGGCATCGACACCGCCTTGGCGGCCTTCACGGCCAGACGCAGACGCGGGTTCTTCTCCGGGTCCGGGTCGCCCATCTTGGCCGAGACGGTGATCTCCTTCGCCAGTTTGGAAAACATCTTCGAGCGGATCGCATCCTGCTTGCCCTTGCGGTGCTGGATGTTCGCCCATTTCGAATGGCCTGCCATGACCCTTGCTCCGATATCCCTGCGGGGTGATGGCGTCCTATACACAAGGCATGCGGGGAACGGCAACCCCGTGCGCCATGTCTGCGTCCCGTCAGGGGGAAGGCAAGAACCAATCCTTCCTGCGCCAAAGCGTAGGATGGGCAATATTGCCCATCCTACCCACAGGCCCCTGCGTAGGATGGGCAATCCTGCCCATCCGACACAGCGATCATTTCACCGGCGGCGGCGACACGAACTCCCATGTCCGCCCGCCGCCCGAAATCTCCACCCGCGCCATCGGCGGCACCACGCCCTCGGCGCCCAGCGCCTGCGTCAGCCCGCTCCAGAATTGGCGCAAAAGGTTGGGCTTCTCCACCACCGTCACCCGGTAGTCATAGCCCGGCCCGCAGGGCTCCAGCCGTCCGGCACCGCCTGCCGCCGCCCAATCCGCCCGGCAGACCGTGCCATCCCCCAGCGTCAGCGTCAGCACCTCCGTCGACAGCCGCGCCGCCTGCGGCACCGGCGGCTGCGTCAGCCCCGCACAGCCCGCCAGCCCGAAAAGCCCCAACGCCAGAACCGCCAAACGCATCACGCACCCCTCTCACATAGGCCCGTCACAGGGGCCAGATCACCGGGATGAGGGCCGACGCCAACAATCCCGTCAGGATGTTCAGCGGAATCCCCACCCGCATGAAGTCCGAGAACCGGTATCCGCCCGGGCCATAGACCATCATGTTGGTCTGATACCCCACCGGCGTCGCAAAGGCCACCGAGGCCGAGAACATCACCGCCACCACCAGCGGGCGCGGGTCCACCCCCAGCGACAGGCCCAGCTCGATCACGATCGGCGTATAGATCACCGCCACCGCATTGTTCGACAGGAACTCCGTCAGGATCAGGCCAAGGAAATAGACGCAGAGCACCAGAAGAAAGGGCGACAGCCCCGCCAAATAGGGGGCCACCGCCTCCACCATCAGCGCCACGGCACCGGATTGATCCAGCGCCTCGCCCACCGCCAGCATGGCGAAGATCATCGCCAAAAGCCGCCCGTCCACGAAGGAAAACGCCTCCTCCGCATCCACACAGCGCGTGATCAGGATCACCGCCACCGCCAGCAGGGCAAGGGGCAGGATCGGCGCCACATCCAGCGCCGACAGCCCCACGATCCCCGCCAAGGCCGCCAGCGCGATGGGGGCCTTGCTGCGACGGAACGGCTTGATCGACGGGCGGCTGATATCCACCAGATCCATATCCGCCGCCAGCCGCTGGATATCCTCCACCGCCCCTTCCAGCAGCAGCGTATCCCCCACCCGCACGATCAGATCATCCAACTGCCGCCCGATGTTCTGGTTGCGCCGATGCGCCGCCAGCACATAGACGCCATAGCGCCGCCGCAGCCGCAACTCACCCAGACGCCGCCCCTCCATCCGGCAGCCGGGCGAAATCAGCACCTCCACCGTCTCTGTCCGGGTGGACGAAAGCTTGTCCACCAGATGCAGGTCCTTGCGCCCCTGCAGCCCCAGCAGTTCCGTCATCTCCGTCCGCAGCACCACGCGGTCGCCTGCCTCCAGCCGCACGGGCGCCAGATCACGCCGCAGCGAGGCATCGCCGCGCAGCACGTCGATCAGCCGCACCCCGTCGCGCTTGAACAGGTCGATCTCCAGCACCGCCTGCCCGATCAGCGGGCTGTCCTCCGGGATCGCCACCTCGGTGAAGTATTTCATCTTGCGCCGGTCGCTCAGCAGCACGCCCATGCTCTGCCGCACCGGCAGCAGCTTGTCCGCCGTCAGCGCAAGGAACAGCCCCCCCGCCACCGCCAGCGCAATCCCAAGGGGGGCAATCTCGAAGATCGAGAAATGCTCCAAACCGTTCTCCGCCGCGACCCCGTCCACCAGCAGGTTGGTCGATGTCCCGATCAGCGTGATCATCCCCCCCAGCACTGTCATATAGGACAGCGGGATCAGCAGCTTGGACGGCGCCGTCCGCATCTTCACCGCGATCTGCATCACCACCGGGATCATCACCGCCACCAGCGGCGTGTTGTTCATGAAGGCCGAGGCCACCGCGATCACCCCGAACAGAACCACCACCGTGGTCTTGGGCCGCCCGCCCACATGCCGCTCGGCCATCCGCACGACGCTTTCCACCGCGCCCGTCCGCACCAGCCCGCCCATCACCAGAAACATCATCAGGATCGTCCATGGCGCCGGGTTGGCCAGCACCGCAGTCGCGTCCCGGACCGGCAGGATGCCAAGGATCAGCATCAAAGCCGCCCCGCCCAGCGCCGTCACCTCCACCGGATAGGTCTCGCGCACGAACAGCACGAACATCCCCACAAGGATGCCCATGGCAATCCAGGGCTGCCAGTCCGCCGCCACTTCCCAACCAAACATCGCGCCCCCGTCACCGCACCGCTTCCGCGCCGCGAAAGACCGGGATCACCCCCCGCGTCCCTCCCGCACCCGCGGGCTGACCAATGCCACACCGGAGAGAAGCAAAACAAGCGAAAGCCAAAGAGAAGGAGGAAATCTCTCCCCCAGCAGCACCATCGCCCAGAAAATCCCCGCCCCGGTCACGATATAGGAACATTGTGAGGCAAACACCGCCCCTGCCCGGAACGCCAGCCACACATAGGCCGCGTAGATCAGCGCGTGCAGCGCCGAAGATCCCGCCAGCGCCGCCTCCGCCAACCCGAAATCGGCAAAGGGATCGAACATCTGCCCGGTCAGCACCGCCACCGGCAGACAGGCCAAAAGCCCCACGACCGACGCCCCGAACATCGCCTGTACCGGGTCCATCCCCGCCGTGCCATGCCGCGCGACATAAAGCCCCTCCAGCGCATAGCAGAACGGTCCCACCATCGCGATCGGCAGGAAGGCCACCATCGCGCCATCGGGCAGCGCCGCCCCCGGCGCGGCCAAAAGGCCCACCGCCGCCAGCCCCAGACAAAGGCCCAGCAGCCGCAGCCAAGCAAAGCGCTCCATCCCCAGCAGCACCGCCAGCGGGAAGGCGATCATCGGCACGGCCGAAATGATCATCGACATCACCCCCGCGGGCAGCCGCGCCACCGACAGGTAAAAGGTCGCGTTGGGGATCAACGTGCCCAAGGCCGCCACGATCACATAGAACTGCAGCGCGGGCCGCGTGAAGACCAGCCCCTTGCCCCGCGGCAGGCAGATCGCTCCCAGCACCAGCACGCAGACCACCAACTGCCAGAAGATCAGCCCGAACGGCCCCGCCCCATCGGCGGTCGCCATCTTGCCCAGCGGCTGCGTCATCCCCCAACCGAAGCCAAGGCACAAAAGCACGCCCAGATGGAACCAGCGCCGGTCGATCATGGCCATCGCGCCCGAACCACCGCTCATGGCGCGCTCTCCGCCAGCCGCCCGCCCACCCGCACGGGCTGCACGCGCAGGGCCTTGCCCGTCCGGTCATCGGTCTCGACGAAAACGCCCGACAGCGTGGCCTCCCCCTCCGCCGGTTCGAACCGCCCCTTGGCCATGCCCGTCACAAAGCGGCGCAGGGGCTCCATCTTCTCCATCCCGATGACGCTGTCGTAATCCCCGCACATGCCCGCATCGGTCAGATAGGCCGTGCCCCCCTTCAGGATCATCGCATCCGCCGTCGGCACATGGGTATGGGTTCCCACCACAAGGCTCGCCTGCCCGTCGCACCAATGCCCCATGCCCATCTTCTCGCTTGTCGCCTCGGCATGCACATCGACCACCGCCGCCTGCACCGCCGCCCCCAGCGCATGGGTCTTCAACACCCCCTCGATGGCCGAGAACGGGTCATCGAAGGGCCGCTTCATGAAGACCTGTCCCAGCACCTGCGTCACCAGCACCTTGCGCCCCTGCGTCGCGGTGAACACCCGGAACCCCTTGCCCGGCGCGACCTTCGAAAAGTTCAGCGGCCGGATGATCCGCGGCTCTGTCTCGATAAAGCTCAGCATGTCCTTCTGGTCGAAGGCATGATCGCCCAGCGTGATGCAATCCGCCCCCGCCGCAAGGATCGCCTTGGCGTGATCCGGCGTCAGCCCGGCGCCCGACGAGGCATTCTCGCCATTCACCACCACGAAATCGAGCGACCACTCCGCCCGCAATCCGGCCAGACGCGCGGTGATCGCCGCACGCCCCGTCCGCCCCATCACATCGCCAAGAAAAAGGATCCGCATGCTCTCGCCCTAAGCCCTGCCACGGCGAAGGGCAATCCTGTTCCCGACCCCGCGCCGTCGCAAATCCCGCGCCTCTGCGAAACCCTGCCCGCAGGCCGCCCCCCGGGGCTCATTCCTGCCCTCGCCCCTTCATCTTGGCCCAAATACTCACCTGCCACGCCCGCCGCCCGCGCCACGCTGGGCTGCTCGACCCATTCCCTCTCCCCCGCAAAGGGGGGGAGAGGGTTAGGGAGAGGGGGCCTCCCCGCCAAACTCACCCCGTCAAACTCACCTCGCGAGGTCACCCCCTCCTGTGCACCCACGCACCCTTAACCATGTATCGCCAGCCCACTCTCTCGAAATTTGTATGTACACTTTGCTGCACAGTTTGCGGCACAGAACAGGGCACAGCCGTTGCAGGACAACTCCCTGATCTAGCTTGCAAAAACCCCCTCCATCGTCGGGAAACCCTTAACCTCGATCGGGTTTCCCGACGGGTCGCGAAAGAACATCGTCCATTGCTCCCCCGGCTCCCCCTGAAACCGCACCTGCGGCTCCAGCACGAAGGCTACGCCCGCCGCCGTCATCCGCGCGGCAAGGGCCTGCCATTCCGGCAAATGCAGCACCAGCCCGAAATGCGGCATCGGCACCAACTTCTCCCCCACCCTACCTGTTGCGGCATTGGCGAAGGGTTCACCCAGATGCAGGCTCAATTGGTGGCCGAAGAAGTCGAAATCCACCCAAGTCGGTGCCGACCGCCCCTCGGCGCAGCCCAGCACCGCCCCATAGAAGCCTCGCGCCGCCTCAAGGTCATGGACATGGATCGCCAGATGAAAGGGCGTCAGCATGGTCTTTCCTCCCGTCTTTCCCCAAGGCCCGAGACTATCCGTCCCCGCCCCCTCTGCAAGACGAAAACCTCTTCTCGCAAACCCCTGGAAAACAGCCCATTTCCTCTTTATTGCAGGCCCCCCTTCACAGCCCGCCCGCCATCCCCTACCCTCTGCCCGACCGCAATCCTTGGGAGGGGAAACCGATGTCCGACGACCGCCAGCTTGCCTTCGAGACGCTCCAGATCCACGCGGGCACCGCCCCCGATCCCGCCACCGGCGCGCGTCAGGTGCCGATCTACCAGACCACGGCCTATGTCTTCCGCGATGCCGACCACGCAGCAAAACTCTTCAACCTGCAGGAAGTGGGCTACATCTATTCCCGCCTGACGAACCCCACCGTCTCGGCACTCGCCAACCGCGTCTGCGCGCTGGAAGGCGGGGCCGGGGCGATCTGCTGCTCCTCGGGCCACGCCGCGCAGATCATGGCGCTTTTCCCGCTGATGGGACCGGGCAAGAACATCATCGCCTCGACCCGCCTTTATGGCGGAACGATGACCCAGTTCAGCCAGACGATCAAACGCTTCGGCTGGTCCACGAAATTCGTCGATTTCGACGACCTCGCCGCGATCGAGGCGGCGGTGGACGATGACACCCGCGCGATCTTCTGTGAATCTATAGCAAATCCCGGGGGTTACATCACCGACCTCGACGCCGTCGCAGGGGTGGCCGACAAGGTCGGCCTGCCGCTGATCGTCGACAACACCTCGGCCAGCCCCTATCTCTGCCGCCCCATCGAACATGGCGCGACGCTGGTCGTGCATTCCGCCACCAAATACCTCACCGGCAACGGCACCGTCACCGGCGGCATCGTGGTCGACAGTGGCAAGTTCGACTGGTCCAAGTCGGGCAAGTTCCCCTCGCTCTCGGAACCCGAACCGGCCTATCACGGGCTGGCCTTCCACCCGGCGCTCGGGTCCATGGCCTTCACCTTTCACTCCATCGCGGTCGGCCTTCGCGACCTCGGCATGACGATGAACCCGCAAGGCGCGCATTATACGCTGATGGGCATCGAAACCCTGTCGCTCCGCATGGACCGTCACGTGGAAAACGCCCGCAAGGTCGCGGCATGGCTGGAGAAAGACCCCCGCATCGACTACGTCACCTATGCGGGCCTGCCGTCGTCGCCCTACCATCACCGCATGGCGCGCATCTGCCCCAAGGGAGCGGGCGCGCTTTTCACCTTCGCGGTCAAGGGCGGCTATGACGCCTGCGTCAAGCTCATCGACAACGTGAAGCTCTTCAGCCACGTGGCGAACCTCGGCGACACGCGCTCGCTCATCATCCACTCGGCCTCCACCACCCACCGCCAATTGACGGAAGAGCAGCAGGTCAAGGCAGGCGCCGCCCCAAATGTGGTGCGCGTCTCCATCGGGATCGAGAATGCCGATGACATCATCGCCGATCTCGATCAGGCGCTGGCCAAGGCAACCGCCTGATCCGCAACGAAAAGGGGCGCCCGACCGGGCGCCCCCTCCTTCCGTCCCGGCGCAGGTCTACTGCGCGATCTCCCAGGTGATGGTGACGCTCGCCGTCACGCCCACCTCGCCGCCTTCCACAGGGACGGGCGCGTCGGCCATCGCGGCCTCCATCCGGTACATTGGCATCGGCGGCGCATAGCCGCCCCCCTCGCTGATCGACAGCACACGCCCCAGCCCCACGCCCACCGCCCCGGTCAGCAGTTCCGCCCGCGCCCGCGCCGCCGCCACCGCCTCCTTGCGCGCCTCGTCCAGCGCAGGCTCCGGCGCGGCCAGACCGAAGCTCACGCCGTTCAGGGTGTTGGCGCCGTCCGCGACCGCCGCATCCAGTACCTCCCCGAGCACGGCCAGATTGCGCACCCTGATCTGCAGCATGTTCGTCGCCACATAGCCCGCGATCACCGGCATGGCTGACCCGTCGCCATTGGCCCAGTTCGGGCTCAGGCTCAAGGTCGAGGTCTGGATGTCCCGCCCTTCCACCCCCGCCGCCTTCACCCGCTCCAGCACCGCCGTCAGCGCCGCGGTATTGGCATCCATCGCCGCGCCCGCCGTCTCGCCCTGCGTGGTCACGCCAAGGCTGACCGTCGCCAGATCAGGGGCCGCCGTCACGGTTCCCTCGCCCGTCACCGTGATCGTGCCGGGAACGGGGCTATGGGCGGGCACCGTATCGGCAAGGGCCAAGCCCGGCAGGGCCAAGGCAGAGGAAAGGAAAACCGCCCAAAGAACGCGCATGATGAAAACTCCCGTGATGCGATTGGCGCATGTTCCACCTCTCCGGGGTGGGCCGTCCAGTCAGGTTATCGTGTCCTTGCCTTCCCTTCGGCAAAAAGCTGCTGTAGAGAATTGGCCAACCTCGGCCTGTCATTCCCGCCGTGCCGCAAGCTGTGCTAGACCCGCGCCATGAAGCCGAATTTCGCCCTGCACTTCACCGATGACAGCATCGCGCTCCTGCACCGCACCCGGCGTGGCTGGGTCGAGATCGGCACCACTCCCTTCGCCGTGGATGACTTGCCCGCCGCCCTCGCCGCCCTGCGCGAAAAGGCCGAGGCGCTGGAACCCGCAGGTATCACGACCAAGCTCGTCATTCCGAATTCGCAGATCAAGTATCTGGATATCTCCGCTCCCGGCCCAGACGCCGCCAAGCGCCGCGCCCAGATCGCCGCCGGGCTGGAAGGCCAAACACCCTATGACGTGGCCGATCTCGTCTGGGATCACTGGGGCAAGGGTCCGACCGTACAGGTCGCCGTCCTCGCCCGTGAAACGCTGGACGAGGCAGAAGGCTTTGCCGCCGCCAACGGCTTCAACCCCGTCTCCTTCGTGGCCATCCCCGATGATCCCGCCTATGCTGGCGAGCCGTGGTTCGGCCCCACCTCCCATTCCGCGACGATCTTGAAGGCGGGCGAAAAGGTCGATCGCGATCAGGACCCGATCCGTCCTGCCACGCCCCTCGTTCCCGAGGCCCCTGCAGAAGCCGAGGCCGCCCCGCAGACGGAGGCGTCGCCCGAAATCCAGCCGGAAACGGCCGCCGAGCCTTTGGCCGTCACACCAGAGCCCGAACCGGAACCCGAACCGCAGCCTGTGGCCGAGGCCGCCCCGGCCCCGCAGCCCGAACCGGAGCCGGAAGCGGCACCCGCGCCGCAAGCCGCCGCGCAGGCAGAAGCCCCCCTTCCGGCCATGGCCGACAGCCTGCAAGACGATCTCGCCGCCGTCGTCCTGACCGAAACCCCGCTGTCCGAAGCGACGGTCGACCCCGCCGCCATCGCCGCTACGCTGGCCCCCAGCGAAGCGCCCAGAGTCGCGCAAACGAAGGCCCCCTCCGTCCTGAACAGCACCGTCCCCGATCCGGACGAGGCGCCGATGGCCATCGACGTCTCGGAAGAAACGATCGACGACCGCGCAGCGCAGCGCCGCCCCGCCGCCTCGGTCCTCGTCGATCCGTCGGTCGAGGATGACCTGCCCCCCATGCCCTCCGGTGCGGCCCTTTCGGCCTATGGACGTCGCGGCACAGACCTTGCCGATGACCTGCCACCGCCCGTGGCCGACCGCACGCCGCCCCGCGCGATGCCCGGCCCCGCCGCGCCCATGGCCGCGCCGCCCCGCAAAGAAGGCAAGGCCGAACGCCCCGCAGGTGTCCGCCCGCCGCCGAAGTTTAGCTATGAAAGCCCGGGCGAAAAGTCCCCCGCGCCCCCGACCAAGGCCCTGCGCGGGCTTGGCGCGCTGGTCACCGCGCCCTCCATTCCGGGTGGGCGCAAGGCCAAGGTCGTGGCCCCCATCGCCACTGCCGCAGCCACGGCTGCTGCCGCCGCGGCGACGGCTGCTGGCACGGCTACCACCTCTGCCAAGCGCCCCGCCGGCCTCGGCACCCGGCCCATGCCGGTGCGCGGCAAGCCTCGCCATCTGGGCCTGATCCTGACTGGGCTGCTGCTCATCATGCTCGCCCTCGCTGCGGGCCTGTCCACCTATTACATCAGCTGGCGCGATCAGGCCGCCGAGCCTGCGGTCGATGTCGCCGCCGCCGATCCTGCCGCCGCGACGGACGAAACCCTCCCTGCGCCGGAAGATGAGATGCTTGCCGATCTCGTCGACCCAGCCGAGATCGAAGCCGAGATCACGGACGAGGCCGCCGCCGACGGCGTGGTGATGGAGACGATCGATCCAAACGCCGCCACCCCCGCCGAAACCGCAGCCGCCGCGCCTGAAACCGCCGCGCCCCTGCCCGAACCCGCGCCGCAGACCACCGTCGCCGCCACCGATCCCTCCCCCACCGTGCCCGGGATCGAACCCCAGGACGAGATTTTCCTCGCCGCCTCCGATGCCGCGCCGCGCACCGTCGATCCGGTCTCGCTGCCGCTGCCCTCCGCACAAGGCGATCCGCCGCCCAGCGCCCAGCAGCCGCCGCCGCCCTTCGGCACGGTCTACCAGTTCGACGCCAACGGTCTGATCCGTGCCACGCCCGAGGGGATCGTCACCCCCGAGGGCGTTCTGCTTACTGCAGGCGCACCGCCGCGCCTCCCGCCCGAGCGCCCCGCCTCCATCGCAGAGGCCGCCGCCGCCGCTGCCATTGACGCGGCCCTCGCCGCCCGCAATGCCACGCCCGAAGCCGCCGCCCCGACGGAAGAGCAATTCGTCATCCCCGCCGATCCGGCGCTGGCAGACAACCGCCCCCTCGCCCGGCCTGCGAACCTCGTCCCCGCCCCGGCTGCGGCGGAAACCGTCACGGATGACGATGCCGCCCTCTCGCCCGAGCTTGCCTCGCGCCTCGCAGGCGTCCGGCCCGCCGCGCGCCCCGGCACGCTGGCCGCCGAGGCGGTCGCCGCAGGCCTGATCGCGCCCGCCACCGCCTCCAACAACGGCAGCCTCGCCCTTGTCGCGCCCGAAGGCACCGTCACGCCGCTCGGCCTTGCGATCTCGCGCCGCCCCGCCGCCCGGCCCGAAGACATGAACCGCGCCGTGGAAGAGGCCGTCGCCGCCGCGATCCGCCTGCCCGACCCCGAACCGATCCCCGAGGACGACGCCCCCTATGCCGTCGAGGAAAACGAACCCGAGGTCGCCGCCGCCGCGCCCCGCATCCCCAGCTCGGCCAACGTGGCCAAGCAGGCCACCGTCCGCAACGCCATCGACCTGCGCGACATCAACCTGATCGGCGTCTACGGCACGTCCGCCGAACGTTACGCCCTCGTGCGCAACCCCAATGGCCGCTACGTGAAGGTCGAGGTGGGCGATCGTCTTGACGGCGGTCGCGTGGCCGCGATCACCGCCTCGGAACTGCGCTATGAAAAGCGCGGGCGCATGGTGGTTCTGGAATTGCCGAATAGCTGATCCCTGACGCAGCGGCGCTTGCGCGACGCCCCGGCTTCGGCGCATCCTTCCCGCAAGCGGCCCATCAGCAGGCCATCACCGGGACAGCGCAAAGGAACCGCGATGGAGGGGCTCCTCCTCGAAGCCAGCATCTATCTTGCAGCCGCCGTGCTGGTCGTGCCGCTGGCGGTGCGCCTCGGCCTCGGCTCCGTACTTGGCTATCTCGCGGCGGGCATTCTCGTCGGCCCGGTCTTCGGGCTGGCCGGGGCGGATACGGCGGACCTCCAGCATTTCGCCGAATTCGGCGTGGTGCTGATGCTTTTCCTCATCGGGCTGGAACTGGAACCCCGCACGCTCTGGGACATGCGCCACCGCCTCTTGGGCCTTGGCGGGCTGCAGGTCACCCTCACCACCGCCGCCATCGCTGCGGGGCTGATCTGGCTCGGCCTCGTCTGGCAGGTGGCGCTGACGCTTGGGCTGATCCTGTCGCTTTCTTCCACTGCCATCGTGCTGCAGACGCTGTCTGAAAAGAACCTCATGCGCACGGCAGGCGGACGCGCCTCTTTCTCCGTCCTGCTCACGCAGGACATCGCCGTCATCCCGATGCTGGCCTTCCTACCGCTTCTGGCCCTGCCCGCGCTGATGGGCCCCACAGCAGACCAGTTCGGCATCACCAATGGCGACACGGCCGAAGTCGCGCATGGCGCTGAAGGTGCCGCCGAACCGCTCCTCTCCCTTGTCGAACAACTGCCCAACTGGGCCGTCACCGGCCTCACCCTCGCCATCGTCGCAGGCATCGTGCTTGCGGGCCATTTCCTGTCACGCCCGGTCTTCCGCTTCGTCCACGCCTCCCGCCTGCCCGAGATGTCGACCTTCATCTCGCTCCTCATCGTTCTGGGCATCGCCTTCCTGATGATGCTGGTGGGCCTCTCGCCCGCACTTGGCACTTTCGTGGCCGGCGTGGTTCTGGCCAACTCGGAATTCCGCCACCAGATCGAGGCGGACATCAAACCCTTCAAGGGCCTCCTCCTCGGCCTCTTCTTCATGACAGTGGGCATCGGCATCGACACCCGCGCCCTGTTCAGCCAGCCCGTCACCATCCTCGGCCTGACGCTCGCGCTGATCACGGTGAAGGCAGCGATCCTCTTCTTCCTCACCATTATCTTCAAACTGCGCCACCACGACCGCTGGCTCTTCACCCTCGGTCTCGCACAGGCGGGGGAGTTTGGCTTCGTCCTCGTCTCCTTCGCCCGCCAGCAGGGCATACTCTCGCTCGGCCATGGCCAGATGACGCTCCTTGTCATCTCGCTCTCCATGCTGCTGACGCCCGCGCTCTTCATCGCCTATGAACGTCTGGCTCGCCGCCTGCGCCCCCGCACACCCAGCCAGACACCCGACGAGATCGACGAGAAAGGCCGCGTGCTCATCGCCGGCATCGGCCGCTTCGGACAGGTGGTGAACCGCCTCGTCCGCATGTCGGGCCTGTCCACTACCGTCCTCGACAGCGACATGGCCACGATCGAAACCATGCGCCGCTTCGGCGTGAAGGGCTTCTTCGGCGATCCGTCGAACCCCGCCCTCCTCCATGCGGCGGGTTTGATGGAGGCCTCTGTCCTCGTCGTGGCGGTGGATGACCGCGAAAACGCCAACCGCATCGTCCGCTATGCAAGGTCGGAACGCCCCGACCTGCATATCGTCGCCCGTGCCCGCGACCGCGTCCATGTCTACGAACTCTTCCAGTCGGGCGCGAATGACATCGTCCGCGAAACCTTCGACTCATCCATCCGCGCGGGCCGCTACGTGCTGGAAAACATGGGCTTCACCGAATACGAGGCCGCAAAACTCTCCCAGACCTACTTCAAGGTGGACCGCGCCGCGATGCGCGATCTGGCCAGCCTCTGGGTGCCGGGCCAGCCCGTCCAGCTCAACGACGCCTATGTCGAACGGGCCAAGCAACTGGACCGCGACCTCGAACTTGCCCTGATCGACGAGTTGCATGAAACCAACCCGATGGCGGGCGAGGACATCCCCGCCCCACCCGCCGATCCCCATCCCGATCCCGAGGCACCGGACGACGCCGGGGACAGCCGCCCCCCAACCACTTGACCCCGCACCCACCATCTTCTGTCAGAAAAATCCCACGGGGGAGGCGGTCATTGCGCCCCGCGATGACCGACGGGGGTGTGAAACCCCCTCACTCGAGCCAAGCGGCGGCACGCCGCGCAGGCGAGGCAAAAGGAATGCGGGCGCATGCCCGCTCCGCTTGAAACCCGTCAGCCGCCTGAAACCCCGGCCTCCGCAAAGGTCGCCATGCCCGACAGGCAGGCCACCGCCCCCTTCACCACGCCCAGCGCCAGCGCCGCGCCCGACCCTTCGCCCAGCCGCAGCCCAAGGTTCAACAGGGGCTCTTTGCCCAACGCGGCCAGAAGTCGCGGATGGCCGCCTTCCGCGCTCACATGCCCGGCCACGCAATGATCCAGTGCCCCGGGCACCGCCTTCTCCAACACCGCCGCCGAGGCCGTGCAGATGAACCCATCGAGCACGACCGGCACCCGCTCCACCCGCGCCCGCGCGATGGCCCCGGCCATGGCGGCCAGTTCCCGCCCGCCCAGACAGCGCAGCACCTCCAGCGGGTCGCCAAGCGCTCCGGCATGCCGCGCCAGCCCTCGCGCCACCGCATCGGCCTTCCGTTTCAGCCCCGCATCATCCACCCCCGTGCCCCGGCCCACCCAGCCCACCGGATCGCCGCCGAACAGCGCCGCGGCCAAGGCCGCCGCCGCCGTCGTATTGCCGATTCCCATCTCGCCCGTCACCAGCACATCCGCCGCAGGGTCCACCGCGCTCCACCCGCAGGCCAGGGCCGCCACCACCTCATCCTCGCTCATCGCGGGGCCTTCGGTGAAATCCACCGTCGGGCGGTCAAGGTCCAGCGCATGCACCGACATCTCCGCCCCGAAGGCGCGCGAGAGTTGGTTGATCGCCGCCCCGCCATGCTGGAAATTCGCCACCATCTGCACCGTCACCTCGGCCGGAAAGGCCGAAACCCCCTGCGCCACGACGCCATGATTGCCCGCAAAGATCACCACCTGCGGCCGGCTGCAGCGCGGCTTTTCCACCCCCTGCCATCCCGCAACCCAGATCGCCAAATCCTCCAGCCGCCCCAACGCCCCGGGTGGCTTGGTCAATTGCCCATTGCGCGCCCCTGCGGCAGCCAGCGCCCCGGCATCAGGGCCGGGCAAGCGTGCGAGGATGGAACGGAATTCGGAAAGCGTGGCAAAGGGAAGGGTCATTCAAGGTCTCTCATTGAAGGGGTCGGGCCACTTGGGTAGCTAAGGCCGCAGGCATTGGCCAGTCGGTAAGGGACCTATACATGACCAACCGCGACACCGTCGCCACCCGCGCGCTTGACGATCTGGTCGCGGCCTTCGGCCTGCTGACCCGCCTGCCCCTGCCAGACCGCAGCATCACCCCCAGCCCGCGCGCGGCTTGGGCTTGGCCTGTGGTGGGTGCTGTGCTGGGCGCGCTCTCCGCCGCTGCCGCCTCCCTCGCGCTTTGGGCAGGCCTGTCCCCCGCCATCGCCGCCGCCCTCGCCCTGATCACCAGTGCGCTCTTGACCGGGGGCCTGCATGAGGACGGGCTTGCCGATACCGCCGACGGCCTGATGGGCGGGCGCGACAAGGACCGACGGCTGGAGATCATGAAAGACAGCCGCATCGGCAGCTACGGTGCGCTGGCGCTCCTTCTCATCACCCTCATCCGCTGGTCAGCCCTCACCGCCCTCTTTGCCGCGGGCCAGCACTGGGCCGCCCTCATTGCAGCGGGCGCCCTCTCCCGCGCGCCCATGGCCGTGCTGATCGCCACGCTGCCCAATGCGCGCGGCAGCGGCCTTGCCCACCTCACCGGCCAGCCGCCGCGTAGCGCGGCCCTTGCCGCCTGCGGCATCGCCCTGATCGTCACTCTTCTCGTCATGGGCTGGGCGGTGGTCGCCATGGCGCTCGCCGCCGCCGCCACCAGCCTCTTCCTCGCCCGCGCCGCCAAGGCGCGCATCGGCGGGCAGACAGGCGACATCCTCGGCGCCAGCCAGCAACTGGCCGAAGCTGCCGCCCTCGCCTTCGCCGCCGCCCGGCTGACCTGATCCCTCCGCTTCCCGACCCCGCCCGGTCGGGAACGGAACAGACGCAGGCCCTGCCCCATGCGCCTCTGCGCCAAGGGCAGGAGAATGCGATGCGCTACGGTGTTGGTATGGTCTTGGTGGTGACGGCGGGCGTGGTCTGGTCCACGCAAGGCCTGATCTTCCGCCAGATCGAAGAGGCGGGCACATGGGCCACGCTTTTCTGGCGCTCGGCAGGCATGATCCCCGTGCTGCTGGCCTTCCTCGTCTGGCGCGCAGGCGGCTCACCCTTGGCCGCCATTCGCGCCGTGGGGCTGGCTGGCGTCTTGGGGGGCTTTGGGCTGGTGGGCGCCTTCGCGGGCGCCATCTATTCGATCCAGTCCACCACCATCGCCAATGCCGTTTTCCTCTTCGCCGCCGCCCCCTTCCTCACCGCGCTGATCGGCTGGGCGGCCTTGGGCGAACGCGTCCGGGCCGAGACATGGGCCGCTATGGGCGTGGCGCTGGTCGGCATCTTCGTCATGGTCCGCGGCGATCTGTCGGGCGGGGCCATGGCGGGCAACATCGCCGCGCTCGTCTCCGCCCTCGGCTTCGCCGTATTCACGGTCACCCTGCGCTGGGGCAAGGTCGCGGACAGCCTGCCTTCGGTCCTTCTGGGCGGGCTCTTTTCGCTTGTCGCCGGGGCACTGATCGCAAGCCAGATGGGCCAGACCCTTGCCGTTCCCGCCCCCGATGCGCTCTGGGCCATGGCGATGGGGGCCGTCACGCTCTCCGGCGGGATGGTGCTTTATGAATTGGGCAGCCGCGTGGTCCCCGCCGCCGAAACCGCGCTTTTGTCGAATATCGAAGTGATGCTCGCCCCGCTTTGGGTCTGGCTATTCTTGGGCGAGACCGCCAGCAGCGCCACCTTCCTCGGCGGCGCGATCCTTCTGGTGGCCGTCACCCTGAACGGCATCTCCGGCGCAAGGCGCGCCACCGCTGCCCCGTAGGATGGGCAATACTGCCCATCCTACCGATGCCGCCGGAAAAACCGCGACCGGGCATACAGCTCTTCCAACCGCTTCAGCCGTCCCTCTGTCGCCGCCCATGTCCGGTCCTGCACCGACGCCAGCAGCGTCTCCACCAGCACCAGAAGCGACACGGTGGAATCCCATGCGCTTGGCGCTTCGATATGGCAGGCCAGCACATGCCGCGCATGGGCCGCGGCGGGCGACATCCAGCGGTCCGTGACCAAGACCACCTCCGCCCCCTGTTCCACCGCCATCTCGGTCAACTGCAGCACCGAATTCTCGTAACGGCGGATGTCGAAGACCACCAGCACATCCCCCTCCGCCATGTCCAGCAGGGCGGGTGGCCATGTGTTCGACATGCCTGACAAGAGCGTCACGTTGGGTCGGACATTCTTCATCAGCGTGACGAAATACTCCGCCATCGCATGGGTGATCCGCCCCCCCATAGCAAAGACCCGCCGCCCCGGATCGGCCAGCAACGCCGCCGTGGCATCGAATTCCGCATGGTTGATCTGGCCCAGCGTCGCTTGCAGGTTCGCCACCACCGCATCGGCAAAGCGGTTCAGGATATGCGTATCCGGCACGCCTCCTGCCCAGCGGTCATGCTTGGCAAGCGGCGAGACCAGCATCGCCTCCACCTCGCTGCGCAGCGCATGCTGGTAATCCGGGTATCCCTTGAAGCCCAGCTTCTGGCACAGCCGCACCACCGTCGGGTTCGACACCCCCGAAGCCCGCGCCAGTTCCGCAATCGATCCCAGTGCCGCCATCGGATAATGCGTCAGGATGTGGCTGGCGAGTTGCCGTTCGGCCCGCGTCAGATCACCCATCGCGGCGCGCATCCGCTCTTCGATCGTTTCGGTGATTGCCATGGCTCGGCCCCTTCCGCATCGGACTGCACAGCCTCCGGGCACCCGGCCATGATCTTGCCGAATCCCCCCGCAGCCGCGGCGCAGAAAAAAATGTAACAGAAAATGCATTGCAGAAATATTCTTGACAGACACGGCAGGCGCAGAGGACGCTGACCGAAAGACAACAGGGGGATTCCTCGCGCATGACCGCGGGCCGCAGCGACCACAGCACGGGCTTTCCGCCCGTGATCGAAAATGGTGCCGCCAAGGGGCGGGCGGTGATCGTCTGCGAACATGCCTCAAATCACATCCCCGCCCTCTGGGGCGATCTCGGCCTGACGCCCGACCAACGCCGCGCCCATATCGCCTGGGACCCCGGCGCGCTGGGACTGGCGCGCGGGCTCGCGCGCCATCTCGACGCCGTCCTCGTCCATGCCCCCGTGTCGCGCCTCGTCTATGACTGCAACCGCGCGCCCGATATGGGCGGGGCGATGCCCGCCCGGTCCGAGGTGCACGACATCCCCGGCAACGCCGCCCTCTCACCCGAAGACCGCGCCGCCCGCACCGCCGCCGTCTATGTGCCTTTCCACGACGGCCTGCATGCCGTCCTGATGGACCGCATCGCCCGTGGACTGCACCCCGCGCTGATCACCATTCACAGCTTCACGCCGGTCTATTTCGGCCAGCCCCGCACGCTGGAATTCGGCGTCATCCACGATGCCGACGACCGCCTTCCCCGCGCCATTCTGGCCGAGGCGCAGGCGCGCACACGCCTCCGCGCCGCTTTGAACGAACCCTATTCCGCGCAGGATGACGTGACCCATACCCTGCGCCTGCACGCCACGCCCTACGGGCTGCCGAACGCGATGCTTGAGATTCGCAACGACCTCCTCGCCACCCCAGAGGCCGAGGCCGCCATGGCTTCCACCCTCGCCCCCGTCCTCGCCGCCGCTATGGCCGCCCTCACCCCCGAACCCGTGTGACCCGCAAGATGCCCCGCTTCGTCATTGGCTTTGTCAGACTGGTGGATCGCCTGAACTATGGCGTCGGGCGCTTTGCCATGTATCTGCTGTTCGTCCTCATGGCGATCCTGATGTGGTCCTCGATCTCCAAGGCCTTTTTCAACCCGTCCCTCTGGACGCTGGAAATGGCCCAGTTCGTGATGGTCGCCTATTACATCCTTGGCGGTCCCTATGCGATGCAGAACGAGGCGCATGTCCGCATGGACCTCTTCTATGCCAAGCAAACCCCTGTCCGCCGCGCCTGGTGGGACGGCTTCACCGTCTTCGCCCTGATCTTCTACCTCGCCATCCTGATCTGGGGCGCCGCCGAAAGCTTCGGCTATTCGCTGGGCATCCGGTGGACCGACCCCGAAACCTCGTTCCTAGGCTGGTCATGGCCGCAGATCGGGCGGCTGGAACGCAGCCCCACCGCATGGCGGCCCTATCTCTGGCCCATCAAGCTTGTCATGCTCATCGGCTTCACCCTCATGCTTCTTCAGGCGCTCTCGGCGCTGGCGAAAGACATCGCCACTATCCGCGGAGAGACGATCTGATGACCTACGAGATGATCGCCGCCCTGATGTTCTCGACCATGCTCCTCATGATGATGACGGGGCAGCGCGTCTTCGGCATCATCGGCTTCGTCGCGGTCATTGCCGCAATGGTGCTCTGGGGGACGGGCGGGCACAACATGGGCTTCTCTCAGGCGATGAAGCTGATGAAATGGTATCCGCTCCTGTCGCTGCCCATGTTCGTCTTCATGGGTTACATCATGTCGGAAAGCCGCCTTGCCGACGACCTCTACCGCATGTTCCACGTCTGGTTCGGCCCGGTTCCGGGCGGTCTTGCCATCGGAACCATCCTCTTGATGGTGCTCATTTCGGCGATGAACGGGCTGTCCGTCGCTGGCATGGCCATCGGGTCCACCATCGCGCTGCCCGAACTCTTGCGCCGTGGCTATCAGAAACAGATGGTGACGGGCGTCATTCAGGCGGGATCGTCGCTCGGCATCCTGATCCCGCCCTCTGTCGTGCTCGTCCTCTACGCCATGATCGCCCGTGCCCCGGTGTCCGAGCTTTGGCTGGCAGGCGTGATCCCCGGCCTGATGATGGCCGCGATGTTCATCCTCTACGTCTGGATCCGCTGCCGCCTGCAGCCCGAGCTTGGCCCCGCCATGGGGGCCGAGGAACGCGCCAGCATCACCCGCGCGGAAAAGATGCAGGCCCTGCGCGCAGGCGCGCTGCCTTTCATCATCTTCTTCGCCATGATGTTCCCCTTCATCTATGGCTGGACCTCGCTCGTCGAAAGCTCGGTCATCGGCGTGGCCGCCACGGTTGTGGCCGCCGTGGTAAAGGGCCGGATGAACGGGCAGGTGTTTGAAGTCGCCACCCGCAACACGCTCTTCATCTCCTGCATGTTCATGTGGGTGATCCTCGCCGCGCTGGCCTTCGGCGCGGTCTTCGACGGGCTTGGCGCGGTGAAGGCGATCGAAAGCCTCTTCGTCGAACAACTGGGCTTCGGGCCATGGACGATCCTGATCCTGATGCAGGTCAGCTTCCTGCTGATGGGGATGTTCCTTGATGACACGGCCATGCTCGTGATCGTGGCCCCGCTCTACGTGCCGCTGGTGGCAACGCTCGACCTCGGCATCCCGCCGCAGGACGTTCTGATCTGGTATGGCGTGCTTTACACCATCACCTGCCAAATCGCCTATCTGACGCCCCCCTTCGGCTATAACCTCTTCCTGATGCGCGCCTTCGCGCCCCCGGAAATCACGATGGGCGACATCTACCGCTCCGTCGTGCCCTTCGTGCTGGTGATGGTGGCGGCCCTCGCGCTGCTGATGGTCTTCCCCGGCATCGCACTCTGGCTGCCCAACGTGATCTACCCGAACTGACACACCGATGCGGGGCACTCCCCGTTCGCAACAAGGAGGCTGACACCATGACGACTTCGAGACGTTCCTTCCTGACCAAGGGCGCGCTGGCCGGGGCCGCGACGCTCGCCGCCCCCGCCGTGGTGCAGGCGCAAGCCCCCATCAAGTGGCGCATGCAGACCTATGCCGGTGCCGCGCTCGGCGAACAGGTCGTGAAGCCCGCCGTCGATGCCTTCAACCGCATCGCGGCAGGCCAGATGGAGATCGAGTTGTTCTACGCCGACCAACTTGTCCCCACGGCCGAGCTGTTCCAGGCGATGCAGGCGGGCACCATCGACTGCGTGCAATCCGATGACGATTCCATGGCCTCGCCCACCGAGGTGACGGTCTTCGGCGGCTACTTCCCGCTGGGCCTGCGCTACTCGCTCGACGTGCCCGCGCTCTTCAACAAGTATGGGCTGAAGCAGATCTGGGAAGAAGAATACGCCGCCGTCGGGGTCAAGCACATCTCGGCTGGCGCATGGGACCCCTGCCACTTCGCCACGAAGGACCCGATCAACAGCCTTGCCGACCTGCAGGGCAAGCGCGTCTTCACCTTCCCGACCGCAGGCCGCTTCCTGACGCAATTCGGCGTCGTCCCCGTCACCCTGCCGTGGGAAGACATCGAAGTTGCCATGCAGACGGGCGAATTGGACGGCATCGCATGGTCCGGCATCACCGAGGTCTACACCGTGGGCTGGTCCAACGTGACCAACTACTTCCTCACCAACAACATCTCGGGCGCATGGATCGGGCATTTCTTCGCCAACATGGACCGCTGGAACGAACTGCCGCCGCATCTGCAGGAACTGCTGGCGACCTGCTTCGAACAGTCCCACTACTACCGCCAGCACTGGTATTGGGCGGGCGAGGCCGATCTGCGCATCAACGGCGGCAAGCTGCAGCTGACCACCATCCCGGATGAGGAATGGAAGACCGTCGAAGCCGCCGCCCAAGTGTTCTGGGACGAGATCGCCGCCGAGTCCGAGGTGAAGGCCAAGGTCGTCTCGATCATCAAGCAGTATAACGACACCATGGTGAAGGCCGGGCGTCCCTACCGCTTCTGACCCCGCGCGCGGGGGGCGGCCATCCGCCCCCCGCACCCCCCGCATCGATCCTGCGGCTGCCGTTGCACAGGGTGGACTGCGTAGATATGATCAAATTCGGTCAGGCGGGCATCCGGCCCGCTCGGACCTAGTGGAGTTGTCCATGCCCACGGACCCGGCCACCTTCCCCCGTCGCGGCGACTGCTGGCCGCGCAAGCCCGAATTCGGCGGCGCCCTCCGCGCCCGCCCGCCCGCGGGGCGCGGCTGACTGCGGTCAGCCCCCCGATCCCGGCCCCGCCAAGGGGCCATGACGACCGTTTCAAGGATGAGGCCAAAGATGCCCGGAACCATGACACTCGATGCCCTGAAAGACGCCGTGGATCGCGGCGAGATCGACACCGTCCTCGTCGCCGCGATCGACATGCAGGGCCGCCTGATGGGCAAGCGCTTCCACGCCGCCTTCTTCGTGAATGGCGGCCACAAGGAAACCCATTGCTGCAACTACCTCCTCGCCGTGGACATGGAGATGACCACCGTCCCTGGCTACAAGACCGCCGGCTGGGAACAGGGTTATGGCGACTATGTCATGAAGCCCGACCTCGCCACCCTGCGCCCTCTGCCGTGGCTGCCCGGCACCGCGCTTTGCCTTGCCGACCTTCTGGACCACCACAGCCATGAAGAGGTCGCCGTCAGCCCCCGCGCGATCCTGAAGAAACAGGTCGCCCGCGCCAAGGCGATGGGCTTCGACCCGATGATGGCGACCGAACTTGAATTCTACATCTTCGAGAACGCCTACGAATCCCTGCGCGATCAGGGTTTTGCCAACCTCAAGCCGATCAGCGCCTATAACGAGGATTACCACATCTTCCAGACCACCAAGGAAGAGGCGCTCATGCGCGATGTCCGCAACGGCCTCTACGGCGCGGGCATCCCGATCGAGAACACCAAGGGCGAGGCCGACAGCGGCCAGCACGAAGTGAACTACCGCTATTCCGACGCGCTCGATACCGCCGACAACCACGTCATCGTGAAACAGGGCGTGAAAGAGATCGCGCATCTGAAGGGCAAGTCCGTCACCTTCATGGCCAAGTACGACCACCGCAAGGCGGGCTCCTCCTCCCATGTCCACCAGTCGCTCTGGACGCTGGACGGCAAACCCGCCTTCTACGACGAGGGCGACGAACACGGCATGTCCGCCACGATGAAGCACTTCCTCGCAGGCCAACTCGCCCATGCGCAGGAAATCACCGCCTTCCTCGCCCCTTACGTCAACAGCTACAAACGCTTCTGCATCGGCCTCTTCGCCCCGACGAAAGCGGTGTGGAGCGCGGACAACCGCACCGCGGGCTTCCGCGTCTGCGGCGTGCATACAAAGGCCGTGCGGGTGGAATGCCGCATCCCCGGCTCTGACGTGAACCCCTATCTCTGCTGCGCGGCCCTCCTTGCGGCAGGGCTTGCGGGGATCGAACAGAATCTGGCGCTGGAACCCGAAATGAAGGGCGACATGTATGCCGCCCAGAACGCCCGCGAGATTCCGAAAACCCTGCGCGCCGCCGCCGACCTTTTGCTCGGGTCGCAGATGCTGCGCGCGGCCTTCGGCGACGACGTGGTCGAACATTACCACCACGCCGCGCAATGGGAGATTTCGGAAACCGACCGCGTGGTGACCGATTTCGAACTCCAGCGCCTCTTGGAACGCGCCTGATCGGCGCAAGGACTCGGTGGGGTGGTACCCCACCCTACGGCCCTGGGTAGGGTGGGGTTCCACCCCACCACGCCCGCGAAACGGATAGAGGGTAGGGTGGGGGTTCCCCCCACCACCCCCCGCAGGACATGAAACGACAGGGCGGGGCGATCCCGCCGCAACAGGTGACGCATATGAAACCCATCCAACTCATCTCGCCGGTCGATGGATCGGTCTATCTCGAACGCATGCCCCTCTCGCGCGACGCGGCCTTCGCTGCCGTCGCCCGCGCCAAGGCCGCCCAGAAGGTTTGGGCCGCGAAACCGCTGGAAGACCGCATTGCGTTGGTCAAGGCGGGTGTGAAAAAGCTCAACGACATGTCCGCCGTCATCGTGGAAGAGCTGGCTTGGCAGATGGGCCGCCCCACCCGCTTTGGCGGTGAATTCGGCGGCGTCAACGCCCGGACCGACTACATGTCCGACATCGCGGCGGCGACCCTCGCCCCCCAGATGATCGAAGACAGCGACAAATTCCGCCGCTACCTCGCCCGCGATCCGGTCGGCGTCGTCTTCATCGTGGCCCCGTGGAACTATCCCTACCTCACCACGATCAACACCCTCGTCCCTGCGCTCATCGCCGGGAACACGGTGGTGCTCAAGCACGCCTCCCAGACCATGAAGGTGGGTGAACGGCTGGCAGAGGCCTTCCATGCCGCAGGCATCCCCGAGGATGTCTTCCAGAACGTCGTTCTGGACCACGCCACGACGGAGGCGCTCATCGCCGCCCGCTCCTTCGGCTTCGTCAATTTCACCGGCTCGGTGGGGGGCGGCATCGCAATGGAAAAGGCCGCCGCAGGCACCTTCACGCCGCTGGGTCTGGAATTGGGCGGCAAAGACCCGGGCTATGTCCGTCATGACGCCAATCTCGACGCCGCCGTCGACACCCTGATGGACGGCGCGATGTACAATGCGGGCCAATGCTGCTGCGGCATCGAACGCATCTACGTACATGAATCGCTCTATGACGCCTTCGTCGAAAAGTCCGTGGCATGGGTCAAAGCGCTGAAACTCGGCAACCCCTTCGACGCCGACAGCACCCTCGGCCCGATGGCCAACAAGCGCTTCGCCAAGGTCGTCCGCGACCAGATCGCCGAAGCGGTGGCACAGGGGGCGAAACCCCTGATCGACCCCGCCCTCTTCCCCGCCGATGATGGCGGCGCCTATCTCGCGCCCCAGATCCTCGTGAATGTCGACCATTCCATGCGCGTGATGACCGAGGAATCCTTCGGCCCCGTCGTCGGCATCATGAAGGTCAAGGATGACGAGGAAGCCATCCGTCTGATGAACGACTCGCCCTATGGCCTGACCGCCTCGGTCTGGACGCAGGATTATGAAACCGCGCAGGCCATCGGCGCGCGCATCGAAACCGGCACCGTCTTCATGAACCGCGCCGATTACCTCGACCCCGCCCTCTGCTGGACGGGATGCAAGGACACAGGTCGCGGCGGCAGCCTCTCTTACTTGGGTTTCCACTCGGTGACCCGTCCGAAATCCTATCACCTCAAGAAGGTCTGACCGACATGACCCACAACGTTCCCAACCGGAACTGGTCCTACCCCACCGCCCTCAAATTCGGCGTGGGCCGCATTGCGGAACTGGCCGAACATTGCGCGGCGGCCGGGATCAAGAAACCCCTCTTCGTCACCGACAAGGCGCTGGCCAGCCTGCCGATCACGGCCGAAGCCGTTGCCGTGCTGGAAAAGGCCGGCCTCGGCGCCGCCGTCTTCTCCGAGGTGGACCCCAACCCGAACGAAGGCAACATGGCCGCCGGGATCAAGGTCTATCTCGCCGGTGGTCATGACGGCGTCATCTGCTTTGGCGGTGGCTCGGCGCTTGACCTCGGCAAGATGATCGCCCTCATGGCGCATCAGCGCGCCGATCTCTCGGTCTGGGATCTGGAGGATATCGACGACTGGTACACCCGCGCCGACTCCGCGAAAATCGCCCCCATCGTGGCCGTGCCCACCACGGCTGGCACGGGCTCCGAAGTGGGCCGCGCGGGCGTGCTGACCAATTCGGTCACCCACAAGAAGAAGATCATCTTCCACCCCAAACTGATGCCCGTTGTCACGATCTGTGATCCCGCGCTGACCGTCGGGATGCCGAAATTCATCACCGCAGGCACCGGCATGGATGCGCTGGCGCATTGCCTTGAGGCCTTCTGCTCCCCCTTCTACCACCCGATGAGCCAAGGCATCGCGCTGGAAGGGATGCGGCTGGTGTTCGAAAACCTGCCCACCGCCTATAGCGACCCGACGAACCTTGAGGCGCGGGCGCATATGATGTCCGCCGCGGCTATGGGCGCGGTCGCCTTCCAGAAGGGTCTGGGGGCGATCCACTCGCTCTCCCACCCGGTGGGCGCCGTCTACAACACCCACCACGGCACCACGAATGCCGTGGTCATGCCCATGGTGCTCGACTTCAACCGCCCGGCGATCGAGGCACGGATCGAGAAGGCCGCCGCCTATATCGGCATCGCGGGCGGCTTCGACGGCTTCCGCAAGGCGGTGATGGACCTGCGCACGACGCTCAACATCCCGGCAAACCTGACCGCGATGGGGGTAGAGGCGGCGCGACTGGACGAGTTGACCGAGATGGCGCTGGAAGACCCGTCCTGCGGCGGCAACCCGCTCGAGATGACGCGCGAGAACACCCGCGCGCTCTATCAGGCCTGCATGTAGGGCACAGGATGGGCCAATGGCCCATCCTACCCCCGGCCCGTAGGATGGGCCATTGGCCCATCCTATCTCCAAGGCGAAACCCATAGGACGGGCGCCTCTGCCCCCCCCTGAACCCCGGCCATAGTGGCCACAACTGTGGCCACACTTGTCTGCACAATTTGCGGCACAACATGCGGCACAGCTTCCGCCAAGGGAAAATGACACCATGACCCCGCTCCGCCACAGCGAGATCTCCATCATCGGCGGCGGCGTCATCGGTCTGGCCATCGCCGAACGCCTGACGGCCGAGGGGCGCGGGGTGACCCTGATCGACCCCAATCCGCCCGGCACCAGCATCAGCCAGAACGCCGCAAGCTACGGAAATGCAGGGACAATCGCCGATTACGCCATCCTACCCGTCGGCACACCCGATGTGCTGAAAAACCTCCCCTCCCTCCTCTTCGACAAAAACTCCCCCCTCGCCATCCGCCGCGCCGCGCTGCCCGCGCTGCTGCCTTGGCTGATACGCTTCGCGTTCCAGTCCCTCCCCGGCCGGGCCGAACGCAACGCCCGTACCATCGCCGCCCTGATGGCCGAGGCCTGTCCCGACTGGCTTGATCTCGGCACCCGTCTGGGCGGCGGCGATATCCTGAAACAACGTGGCTGCCTCTATGTTTACGAGACAGCCGCCGCTTTCCGCGCCGCCGAAAAGGACATGGCCTTCCGCCGCTCACTCGGCGTCACGGTCGACCTGATCGACCCCGCCACCCTGCGCCAGATGGAACCCGCCCTGCCCGAGGTGGAGGGGGGCGCGGCCTTCTTCCCGAAGGCCGTCTTCCTCAATGACCCGGGCCGCATGGTGGGTCTTCTGCAAGCCGAAGTCGCCGCCCGCACCGAAACCATCACCGCCCGAGTGGACGTCTTGGAACGACAGGACGACGGCATCCTTCTCACCGGCCCCGGCCTGCGGCTCATGGCGCGACGGGTCATCCTCGCCGCCGGGGCCCATTCCCGCCGCCTCGCGGCCATGGCGGGCGACCGCATCCCGCTCGATACCGAACGCGGCTATCATGTCGAATGGGACATGCCCACGCCCCCTGTGACTCGCCCCACCTGCCCCACGTCGCGCGGTTTCTACCTCTGCCCGATGAACGGCCGCCTGCGCGTCGCGGGTACCGTGGAACTGGGCGGCCTCACCGCGCCACCTTCCCCCCACCGCATAGCGAAACTCGTTGAAGGTGCTAGGGAAATCTTTCCCGACCTGCCCGCCCCCAACCGCGATTGGATGGGCTTCCGCCCCTCGATCCCCGACAGCGTGCCCGTCATCGGCCCCTCGCGCGCCGGGGCCGATGTGATCCATGCCTTCGGGCATGGCCATCTTGGCGTCTCTCTCGCCCCCGTCACCGCCCGCATCGTGGCCGACCTGATCGCCAACCGTGCCCCGCATCTGGACCTCGCGCCCCTTTCGGCCACCCGCTTCTGACGCCCGCCGCCTTCACCCTTCGTCAACCCGCCAAATGCAGGCTTGATTTTCCCGCCTCCCCTGCGACAGGTGGCATGTCGAAAGTGAAGGGAGTATGGGCATGCCAAGACGCGCCCTCGTGACAGGTTCCGCAGGTTTCATAGGCTATCACCTCTGCCGCCGCCTTCTGGCCGACGGGTGGGAGGTGACGGGGCTGGACGCCATGACCGCCTATTACGACGTGGCGCTTAAGGACCGTCGCCACGCGATGCTCATGCAATCCCCCGGTTTTCGCGCCGTTCACGGCTTGGTCGAAACCCCCGGTCTGGTGGCCGATCTGGCCAAGGAGGCCGAGGTCATCGTCCATCTCGCCGCGCAGGCCGGCGTCCGCTATTCGATCGACCACCCCCGCAGCTATGTCGAAGCCAACCTCATCGGCACCTACGAGGTGCTGGAGGCGGCCCGCGCCACGCAACCCGCCCATCTCCTGATCGCCTCGACCTCGTCGGTCTATGGCGCGAACACCGAAATGCCCTATGCCGAGATGCACAAGGCCGACCATCCCATGTCCTTCTACGCCGCCACCAAGAAGGCGGGCGAAGCGATGGGTCATTCCTACGCGCATCTCTACGGCATACCGACGACGCTTTTCCGTTTCTTTACCGTCTACGGTCCTTGGGGCCGCCCCGACATGGCCCTGTTCAAATTCGTGAAGGCCATCCTCGCGGGCGAGCCGATCGACATCTACAACCACGGCGACATGCGCCGCGACTTCACCTATGTCGATGATTTGGTTGAAGGAATCACCCGTCTTATCGATTGCACGCCGACCACCTCGGCAGGTCCGATGGACAGTCTTTCCCCCGTGGCGCCCTTCCGTATCGTCAACATCGGCAATGGCGCCCCAGTTGGACTGATGGACTTCGTCAAGGCTGTGGAAGAGGCGACGGGGCGCGCGGCCGACAAGCGCCTCCTGCCCATGCAGCCCGGCGACGTGCCCGCCACATGGGCCGATGCCGCGTTGATCGAGGCGCTTACCGGCCCCCTGCCCCGGACCGACATCCGCGACGGCGTCCGCCGCTTCGTCGACTGGTATCGCGATTTCTACCGCGTCTGACCCGCTGGATCACAGCATCGCCGGAACCACCTGATCCGGTGGGCGATGCCCGTCGGCAAAGGTCTTGATGTTGATGATGACCTTCTCGCCCATCTCGATCCGCCCCTCAATCGTGGCCGATCCCATATGCGGCAGCAGCACCACATTGGGCAACTCGCGCAGGCGCGGGTTGATCTCCGCCCCCCGCTCATAGACATCCAGCCCCGCCCCTGCGATCTCACCCGCGCGCAGCATCCGGGTCAGCGCATTCTCGTCGATCACCTCCCCGCGCGAGGTGTTCACGATCACCGCCGACGGTTTCAACAGCTTCAGCCGCCGCGCATTCATCAGATGATAGGTCGACGGCGTATGCGGGCAGTTGATCGAAATCACATCCATCCGCGCGATCATCTGATCAAGGCTTTCCCACCACGTCGCCTCAAGCTCTGCCTCCACCTCGGGGCGCAGGCGGCGACGGTTGTGGTAATGGATCTGCATCCCAAAGGCCCGCGCCCGCCGCGCCACCGCCTGCCCGATCCGCCCCATGCCCAGAATGCCCAGCCGCTTTCCCCCGATCCGCCCGCCCAAAAGGGCCATAGGCGACCAACCCGGCCAGTCGCCCGACTGCATCACGGCCAGCCCCTCGGGGATTCGCCGCGTCACCCCAAGGATCAGCGCAAGGGTCATGTCGGCGGTATCTTCCGTCACCACCCCCGGCGTGTTCGACACGAGGATGCCCCGCTGCCGCGCCGTCGCCACATCGATATGGTCCACCCCGGCGCCGTAATTGGCGATCAGCTTAAGCCGATCCCCGGCCTGCGCCAGCAGCCCGGCATCGATCACATCGGTGATCGTGGGCACCAGAACATCGGCCCGACGCATCGCCTCGGCCAGTTCCTCGCGCCCCATCGGGCGGTCAGGATCGCGCAGGTCGACGTCGAACAATTCCTTCATCCGGGTCTCGACCGGTTCGGGCAACCGTCGCGTCACAACAACACTCAGCCGTCCGGCGGGCATGTCCTATCTCCCTGCACTTCCAAATCCGCATCCGTGATGGCAAAGTGGCGGGAAGACGGGGCAGGCACAAGCCCCGGCACGAGACAAGACCCCCGCCAAAGGGGGACCGAGGCAGCAGAGCAGGCCGCGACAGACCGGAACACCGGCGCGGGGCCAGAAGACAGGCGGAACGACATGGCGATTTCGGCACGGTTGGCGCTGACGGGCGCTCTGATCTGGGCGGCAGGCATTGCCCTCGCGCAGGAAGGGGTGCGCCCCATGCCACGCCCCGACAGCATCTCGGCGGCCCCCGCGCCCGAGGTCACCCCCGTGGCCGCCCCCGCCCCCGCCCCTGCCGCTGCCGCCGCTCCCGCGCTTGCCGCACCTGCAGGTCCGCAGCTCGCCGCCGCCCCGGCTGCCGCCGCACCAAAGCCCGTGCGCGACCCGAACCGCGGCTCGGTCACCAACTTGCCGCTTCCCCGTTTCGTCAGCCTGAAGGGCAGCGAAGGCAACGCCCGCCGCGGCCCGGGCCTGACCCATCGCATCGACTGGGTCTTTACCCGCTCTGGCATGCCCTTGAAGATCACGGCGGAATTCGAACATTGGCGTCGGGTCGAGGATGCCGAAGGCGTGGGCGGCTGGGTGCATTACGCCCTACTCTCCGGCGTTCGCTCCATCCTCGTGGCCGAAGACATGGCCGAATTCCACGCCCGCCCCACCGACGAATCGGAGGTCATGTTCAAGGCGGAACGCAATGTCGTGGGCTGGGTGCAGGAATGCCATGCCGACTGGTGCCGCGTCTCGGTCGATGGCGACCGCGGCTGGGTGCGCAAATCGGCCCTCTGGGGTGTCCAGCCCGGAGAAGTGATCGAATAAGCCTGCTTGCGAGTCGCTTTCGCTTGATTGCCGCCCTCGCGCTTTGATAGCCCCGCCGCATCCGCCTGTCGGAGGCCCCATGCCCCTACCGCAATCCGTGCGCATGAACATGTCGGCGGGCATCGCGTCCGTCGCGGTTGCCGCCGTTCTCGTCGGGCTAAAGCTCTACGCCCTCGGCCAGACCGGGGCCTTGTCCATCGCCGCCTCGCTCGCGGACAGCGCGATGGACCTGATGGTCAGCCTCGGCGCGATGGCCGCCATCTTCTATGCCGCCAAACCCGCCGACGAGGATCACGCCTTCGGCCATTCCTCCGCCGAAGACCTTGCTGCGCTGGGACAGGCCATCTTCATCATCATCGCCGCTGGCGTCATCGCATGGGGGGCCGTGGCGCGGCTTGTGGCCGATGACCCCGTCACCCTCGCCTCCGAAGGGTTCGGGATGGTGGCCATGGCCATCTCCATCCTCCTCACCCTCGGCCTTGTCTGGTGGCAGGGCCGCGTCGCGCGCCGCACTGGCAGCCGTGTCGTCGCCGCCGACCGTCTGCATTATCTGGGCGACCTTCTGCCCAATATCGGGGCCATTGCGTCGCTCTGGGCCTCCTCCCGCTTCGGCCTCTCCTCAATCGACTCGGTCGTGGCCCTCGGCGCCGCTGCCATGCTCGCCCTCGGCGCGATCAAGATCGGCAAGGGCGCCTTCGACGCGCTGATGGACCGCCGCGCCGATCCCGCCATCGTTGCGGGCATCGGCCGCATCGCCGCAGACTGGCCCGGCGTGCGCGGCTACCACGACCTCAAGACCCGCACCGCAGGCAGCCGCATCTTCGTCAACATCCATATCGAACTGGACGGCGACCAGACTCTGCGCGACGCCCATGCCATCGGCGCCAGCCTGCGCCGCAAGATCCTGGAAACCTACCCGCAGGCCGATGTCATCGTGCACAAGGACGTGGCCCGCACCCCCTCCGACCGCAGCCCCCCGAGCGACGGCGCCCTGCGCCCCGGCAGCGGACAATCCCGCCCGCACTGACCCTGCATTGCACTCTCGCGCCCGGCCCCTGTCTGTGACATCCTATTCTTGCGCGCCCTTGCCAAGTAGCGAGTCGAAATTTATTATCCAAACGTATAATTGCAAAGGCCACCGCCATGGCGTCTCCAGCCCTGCGCCGTCCCTATCGCCGTGAAGGCGAAGAGAAACGCCGCGACGACCTGATCGCCGCTGCCATGACCCTCGTTGCCGAAGGCGGACCCGAAGCCGCCACCGTCCGCGCCATCGCCGCCCGCGCGGGCGTGACCCCCGGCCTGATCCGGCACTACTTTCAGTCCAAGGAAGAACTCACACACGCCGCCTATCGTCAGGTCATGGACGCGATGACGCATGAGGCCATCCGCGCCTGCGAGGCCGAACCCTCCGACGATCCGGTGGCCCGCCTTGCCGCCTTCGTCGCCGCAAGCTTCCGCCCCCCCGTGATGACACCGCTCCTCGTCGGTGTCTGGGCAGGTTACATGCATCTGGGCCGCAACGACCCGGTGATGCATGAGATTCACGAAAGCACCTATCTGGGCTACCGCGACCGTCTGCAGGCCCTCATCGCCGCCCTGCCTCGGCCTACCGACCCTGCCCGCGACCGGCGCGAGGCCATCGCCTGCAACGCCCTCATCGACGGGCTCTGGCTCGAAGGTGGCTCGCTTCCCGACGGCTTCGCCCCGGGCGAGGTGATGCGGATCGCCCTCGATGGCGTGGCGACCCTGCTCGGCATCCGCTTCCCGGCCGAGGCCTATCCCGATCATCCCGAAGGAAAGACTGACTGAATGCGCTACGCCCCCGTCACTGAACGTCTCGCCGGCCTCGGCGGGGCGAAATGGGAAATCCATGCGCTCGCGCGGCGGATGCAGGCCGCGGGCGAGGCGGTGATCGAACTCACCATCGGTGAACCGGACGTTCCCACCCCCGCCGCCCTGATGGAAACCGCGCATCAGGCCATGATTGCCGGCCGCACCGGCTATTCCAACGGGCGCGGCGAACCCGCCCTCGTTGCGGCGCTGGCCGCCCGCTACAGCGCGCGGCGTGGCCGCCCCATCGGCAAGGATCAGGTCATGTGCCTGCCCGGCACCCAAACCACGCTTTACGCCATCCTCCAGACGCTGGTGACAGAAGGCGATGAGGTGCTGGTCGGCGATCCAATGTATGCCACCTATGAAGGTCTGATCCGCGCCACCGGCGCCGCCGTCATCCCCGTGCCCCTCCGCCCCGAGGCGGGCTTCCGCATCCAGCCCGCCGATATCGCCACCCGGATCACGCCCCGCTCGCGCATCCTCTTCCTTAACAGCCCGCACAACCCCACCGGGGCGGTCCTGACCCGTGACGACCTTACCGCGCTTTGCCAACTTGCCGCCGCCCATGACCTCTGGGTCCTCTGCGACGAGGTCTATGAGGATCTCTGCTTCCCCGGCGTGACCTTCGCCTCCCCGCTCGACCTGCCCGAATTCGCCGATCGCGTCATCGTCGCCTCCTCCATCTCCAAATCCCACGCCGCGCCCGGCTTCCGCTCCGGCTGGTGCGTCGGCCCGGCCGACTTCTGCGCGCATCTTCTGCCCCTTTCGGAAACCATGCTCTTCGGCAGTCAGCCCTTCATCGCCGACATGACCGCCGCCGCCGTCTCCGCCCCCTCCCCCGTCGCGGCTGAAATGATGACCCGCTTCCACCGCCGCGCCACGCTGATCCGCGACCGGCTTCATGGTGTGGCAGGCCTAAACGTGCACATGCCGCAGGCGGGCATGTTCGCCCTCCTCGACATCCGCGCGACGGGTATGTCAGGCGACGCCTTCGCCCGCGCCCTTCTGGCCGAGGCGAAGGTCGCCACGATGCCCGGCGAAAGCTTCGGCACCGCGCTGGCGGGCTGGCTGCGCCTCTCGCTCACCCAACCCGACGACCGGATAGAAGAGGCCTGCAGCCGCATCGCCAGCTTCGCCGCCGAGCGGAGGATCGCAGCATGAGGACGGTCGGACAGGCCCTCGTCGACGGGCTGAAAGCGCGGGGCGTGGAGGTGGTCTTCGGCATCCCCGGCGTCCACACGATTGAACTTTACCGTGGCCTCGCCGGCGGCGGCATCCGCCACGTCACCCCCCGCCACGAACAGGGCGCGGCCTTCATGGCCGACGGCTATGCGCGCGCGTCCGGCAAGCCCGGCGTGGCCTTCGTCATCACCGGGCCGGGCCTTCTGAACGCCCTCACCGCCATGGGGCAGGCCAAGGCCGACTCTGTGCCGATCCTCGTCATCTCCGGCGTCAACCGCCGCGCCTCGCTCGGCAAGGGCCTCGGCCTTCTCCACGAACTCCCCGATCAGGCGGCGATGGTCCGCCCCCTCTGCCCCACGGAACGGCTGGAAGACCCCGCCGACCTCGAACCCCTGCTCGACCGCGCCTTTGCCCATCTCCTCACCGGCCGCCCCGGCCCGGTGCATATCGAGATACCGACCGATGTGATGCCGCTGGCCGCCCCCGAAGGCCCCCGCGCGCCCCTGCCCAAACGCCCCGGCCCCGACCCTGACCAAGTCGCCAAGGCTGCGCGCCTCCTCAACGCCGCCGAACGCCCCGTGATCCTCGCCGGTGGCGGCGCGCGCGGTTGCGACACGGCCCTCCGCCAACTGGCCGAAACGCTGGACGCGCCCGTGATCCTCACGGTCAACGCACGCGGCATGCTGCACGCCCACCCCCTCGCTGTTCCCGCCTCGCCCTCGCTCGACGCCCCGCGCGCCCTCATCCGCGCCTCCGACCAAATCCTCGCGCTCGGCACCGAACTCGGCCCCACCGACTATGACATGTATGTCCGGGGCGGCTTCCCCGACCTGTCGACCATGATCCGCGTCGATGTCTGCGCGGCCCAGCTCGCCCGCCACCCCGCCGCGCTCACCCTACAGGCCGAGACCGCCGCAACCCTGACGGCCCTTCTCCCCCATCTCACCCCGAAACAGGCCCAAGGCCCCGCCCGCGCCGCCACCGCCCGCGCACAGGCCCGCGCCGAACTGGGCACGCTCCACCCCTCCATGCCCGCCCAACTGGCGATGGTCGAGGCGATCCGCAACGCCATCCCCGGCGCGCAGATCGTGGGCGACAGCACCCAACCCGTCTACGCCGCCAACCTCTTTTACGACCACGACCGCCCCGGCGGCTGGTTCAACGCCGCCACAGGCTTCGGCGCGCTCGGCTTCGGCCCGGGTGCCGCCATCGGCGCAGCCATCGCCAATCCCGGCACGCCCACGATCTGCCTGATCGGCGACGGCGGGTTGCAATTCGACCCCGCCGAACTCCGCGTCGCGGTGGATGAGAAACTCCCCCTCACCTTTCTCGTCTGGAACAACGCCAGCTACCGCGAGATTGCCGAAGCCATGCGCGACGCGCAGACCGAAATCATCGGCTGCACCCCCAGCCCCCTCAACCTCGCCCCCTTCGCCGCCGCCTGCGACCTAAGCTTCCAAAGCGTCCCCGAAGACCCTGCAGCCGTGCACGACGCCCTCGCCCAGCCCCATACCGGCCCCCGCCTCATCGAGATCCGCGTCACCTCCTGAACCGCGCCCTCCCCTGCCCCCTTCATCTTGGAAAACATACTCTCTGGGGGTGCGGGGGGCGAAGCGCCCCCGCCGCCGAGCCGGAGCGCGAAGCGCGCAGGCGAGACAAAAGGCTTGCGCCGCGCCCTTCGCGCGGCGCTCCGCTTGGCACCATTTGCATTTGATCAAATTCCGCGCCATAAGCGGAAACACATCCCATACGGACCCGACCCCATGACCGACATGATCGCCGGCATCCCCCGCCCCCGCCTTGAGTCCATCGCAAAACGCGAGGCGGACCGCTACGCCGCCTCCCGCCCCAAGGCGGCAGAGGCACTGAAAAAAGGCGCAGGCCATTGGCTGAACGGCGTGCCCATGCACTGGATGGCCGACTGGCCCATGCCCCACCTGCCGCTGGTGGCCAAGGCGCAAGGCGCGAAACTCACCGATATCGACGGCCACCGGATCGACGATTTCTGTCTGGGCGACACCGGCTCCATGTTCGGCCATTCCCCCGCCCCTGTGGCACAGGCGATCAAGGCGCAGGCCGCCCGCGGCCTGACCTATATGCTGCCGACCGAGGCCGCGATGGAGGCAGGCCGCCTCCTGACCGAACGCTTCGGCACCTTCCGCTGGCAGATCGCCACCACCGCCACCGATGCCAACCGTTTCTCCCTCCGCGTCGCCCGCGCGGTGACCGGGCGGCCCAAGGTGCTGGTCTTCAACGGCTGCTACCACGGCACGCTTGACGACACGATGGTCGAGCTTGCCAATGGCACCACCGTCAACCGCGCGGGCCTCGTCGGCCAAGTGCAGGATCTGACCAAGGCCGCGACCGTCGTCGAATTCAACGACCTCGCCGCCGTCGAAACCGCGCTCAAGACAGGCGAGATCGCCGCCATCCTCACCGAACCTGTGATGACCAATTCCTGCATGGTCCTGCCCGAACCGGGCTTCCACGCGGGCCTGCGCAACCTCGCCACGCAATACGGCGCGCTCCTCATCATCGACGAGACGCATACCATCTCCTCCGGCCTTGGCGGCTATACGGCTGCGCACGGCCTCGATCCTGACATGTTCGTCGTCGGCAAATGTGTGGCGGGCGGCCTGCCCACCGCCGTCTGGGGCATGCGGCCCGCCGTCGCCGACCGCTTCGCCGCCTACAACGCCACGCGCGAACCCGGCCATTCCGGCATGGGCACCACGCTATCGGCCAACCCGATGCAGTTTGCCTGCCTCACCGCCACCTTGGGCGGCGTGATGACCCCCGAAAACTACGCGCATATGGAGGCAGGCGCAGAACGCCTCGCCTCAGGCCTCGCCGAGGTGATCGCGCGGCACAAGGCCCCGTGGCATGTCGTCCGCGTCGGTGCGCGGGTGGAATTCATCTGCGCCCCCGGCCCTCTGAAGAACGGGTCCGAAGCGCATCACGCCCACCAGCCACAGGTCGAGGCCGCCGTTCACACCGCGCTCCTGAACCGCGGCTGCCTGATCGCGCCGTTCCACAACATGATGCTGGTCAGCCCCGCCACCGCCGACCGCCAGATCGACCGCCTGATCGCCGCCTTCGATGCGATCCTCACCGACCTCTTCGCCGAGACCGCATAAATGACCCATCACAGCCCCTCCGGCTCCACCCCGGCCGAGGCCGAAGCCTTCCTCGCCGCCCATCCCGACATCGAAGCCTTCGACATCGTCCTGCACGATTCGAACGGGATCGGGCGCGGCAAGATCATCCGGCGCCACGAACTTCTGTCGCTTTACAACAATGGCCGCCACCTCCCCATTTCCATCCTCGGCCTCGATATCTGCGGCGAGGATGTCCACGAAACCGGCCTGATCTGGGATCAGGGCGATGGCGACCTCCGCGCCTGGCCGATCCCCGGCAGTCTCATCCCCCTCCACGCCACCAAGCCCGCGCGGGGGGAACTGCTGCTGTCGATGTACGATCTCGATGGCAACCCTATGACCTCCGACCCCCGCCACGCGCTGCGCCGTCAGGTGGACGCGCTGGCGGCCGAAGGCCTGCACCCAGCAGGGGCTTTCGAGCTTGAATTCTTCCTCCTCTCCAATGACCGCGGCCCCGACGGCAAGGTTCAGCCCGCCCGCGACGTGCTCGACGGCCGCGGCTCCCACAAGACCGAGGTCTACTCCGTCGATCACCTGCACGGCATGCTGCCCCTGTTCAGCGACATCTACGCCGCCGCCAAAAAGGCCGGGATCAAGGCCGAGACGATGATCTCGGAATACGCCCCCGGCCAGTACGAACTGACGCTGCATTACCGCACCGACGTGATGCAGGCCGCCGATGATCTGATGCGCCTAAAGCGCATCGTCCGCCTGCAGGCCCGCCAGCACGGCGTCACCGCCTGTTTCATGGCGAAGCCCGTCGAAAACTACGCAGGCTCCGGCATGCATTTCCACGTCTCGCTGATGGACGGCGCGGGCAAAAACGTCTTTGTCGAGGAAACGGAAGGACAGTGGAACCCCACCCTCCTCCACGCCTTGGGCGGCCTGCGCGCGACGATGGGCGAATCGATGCTGGTCTTCGCCCCCCATGCCAATTCTTGGCGGCGCTTCGCGGCGCAAAGCTATGCCCCCGTCAGCCCGACATGGGGGGTGAACAACCGCTCCGTCGCCTTGCGCATCCCGGCGGGCGACATCAAGGCACGCCGCATCGAACATCGCCCCGCAGGCGTGGATGCGAACCCTTATCTCGTGGCCACCACCGTGCTGGCGGGCATCCGCCACGGGCTGAAACACCGCATCGACCCGGGTCCCGAAACCACCGGAAACGGCTATGAAGGCGGGCAGGATGCCCCGCCGATCCCCGTCGACTGGCGCTCAGCCATCGCGGCGGCACAAGGCTCCGCCTTCTTGCAAGAGGCCCTTGGCGAGGACATGCACCGCACCTTCACCGCCATCAAGGCCGCCGAATATGCCCGCGTCGCCCGCACGGTGAACGAAGTGGATTACGACCTCTACCTGCACACCGTCTAGGCGGAGTGTGGCGCAAACTCAGCGCCGGAATTCGCGTCAGATTCCGCCCCCGACCGCCGTCAGCTCAGCCCCGCATCCCGCGCGATCATCGCCGCATGGGTGCGGTTTTTCGCCCCCAGCTTCCGGCTCAGCGTCTTGACATGCAGCTTCACCGTGACCTCTTGCAGGTCCAGATCGCGCGCGATCTCCTTGTTCGCCTTGCCTGCGCAGATGCCCTTCAGCACGTCCATCTCGCGCCGGGTCAATGACGCCAACGCCTCCGCGATTTCAGGCTGCTGCATCAAAAGCGAGATCGGCGCAAAGACATCCCCCGCCGCCATGAGATGGACCGCCGCCACCATCGCGCGCGAGGCGAGCGTCTTGGGGATGAACCCCGCCGCGCCCGCTTGCAAGGCAGCCTCCGCCAGATCGCGCTGCGTCGTCCCCGAGATGATCGCCACCGGCACACCCGGGGCGGCTGCCCGTGCCTGTGCCAGCCCTTCCAGACCGTTCATCCCGGGCATGTTGTAATCCAAGAGGATCAGGTCGAACCCAGACCCGGCTGCCAGCGCCTCCAGCGCGGCAGGCAGCGTGGCCACCGTCCGCACTTCGGTGAAGCCTTCCGCCACCAGATAGGCGGCCAGCGTCTCGCGCACGAGGTCATGGTCATCGGCAAGCAAAAGCCGCATCCGCCGTCCTTCCTTATTCGCCCAAAGGCTGCACGATCTCTCGTAAACAATCCTTTTCGACGCATACAGTGCAACTATCATTCCGCTCAGAAGGGCATGGAACGCAAGGCCCTTCTGCCCTAGCGTTAACAAGTCGGAACAACGAAACGACAGGGAAAGCCGCGCCGCATGCTGCGACTTTGGACAAGACGGATCAGGATCGGCCTGCTCATCACCCTCGCCGCGCTGTTCATCGGCACGATCCCCGTGCTTGTGCAGGACGTCCACACGCGGCTTCAGGCGCTGGAACGCGCCAATTCCGACAATGGCCTCTGGGCCATGATGCAAACCGAGGTAGAGGTGCTGCGCCTGAAGGCCGCCTTCCTTGCCGCCCGCGAGAATCCCGGCGTGGCAGAACTCGATGAAGTACGCCGCTGGTTCAACGTCCTCTACAGCCGCGCCTCCGTGCTCGAGGAAAGCGGCATCTACGCCCCGCTCCTAGCCGCGCCGGAAAACGCCGCCGACCACCGCGCCCTGCGCGATTATCTAGCCAATACCGTCACCCTCATCGACTCCTCGGACCAGATCCTCTTGGCCGGGCTCGATCAGGTCGGCGCCCCGCTCGATGACCTGCGCGCTGCCGTCCGCCGCATGACGCTGAACGCCTTGTCGGATTTCGCCGAACGCTCCGACCTCAACCGCACCTCTATCGCCGACACGCTGATCCGCCTTGCGGCGGTGACCGGCGCCTTCATGGCGCTGCTCGCAGCGGCGGCGATCATCCTCGGCCGCCAGTTCCGCCGCGCCGAGGCGCAGGGCGAAGCACTGCGTCAGACCGGCGACCGCCTTTCGACGATCTTCGCCACCTCTGCCGATGCCATCATCGTGACCGATGACACAGGTCACATCCGTGATTTCAACCCCGCCGCCGAGGCGATCTTCGCTCTGCCTGCCGCGCAGGCGATCGGGCAGAGCGCGCTTGAACGCCTCTTCGTGAACCGCCCCGCTTGCCCGCAAGGGCAGGCCCTCGCGGCGGCGCTCGGCAATCCGGCCACCCGCGTGGCACCCCTCCGGATCGAGATCGATGCCCTGCGCGCCGATGGCCATGTCTTTCCCGCCGAAGTCACCCTTGCCCGCGCGGGCATGGAAAGCGGCGGACTGATCGTCGCCTTCGTGCGCGACATCTCCGAACGCCGCCGCGCCGAGGCCGATCTCCTTCAGGCCCGCGACCGGGCGCTGGCAGGCGAAAAGGCCAAGGCCGATTTCCTCGCCGTGATGAGCCACGAGATGCGCACGCCCCTCAACGGCCTGATCGGCTCGATGGATCTGATGCGCCAAACGGGCCTCAGCCCCGCGCAAGTCGAACTCATGACCGTGATGCAAAGCTCTGGCGACATCCTCCTTGGTCACGTGAACTCGGTCCTCGACGTCTCGCGCGCCGAGGCCGAGCCCCCGCCCTCGCCCCCCGTCGCCACGCCCTTCGACCTCGAGGCGCTGATCGAGGAATGCCTCGCCAATCAGGCCGGCCTCGCCGCCAGTGCGGGCAATGATCTGGCCGCCCAGCAACCCGCAGGACCGGTTGGCCCGGTCAGCGGCGATCCCGGTCGGTTGCGGCAGATCCTTCTCAACCTCATCGGCAATGCGGTGAAGTTCACCCGCAACGGCACAGTCACGGTCGAGGCCGAACGTCTCCCCGGCCCCGGCGATCAGGTCGAGATCCGTGTGATCGACACCGGCATCGGGATCAACGAAGAGGATCTTGCGCGCATCTTCGACCCCTTCGTCACACTCGACGCAAGTTATCGCCGCGAAACCGGCGGCACCGGGCTGGGCCTTGCCATCGCCCGCCGTCTCGCCCGGGCGATGGGCGGCGATCTTGGCGCGGAAAGCGAACCGGGCGAAGGCAGCCTCTTCTGGCTGCGCCTGCCGTTGCCGCCCGCCCCCGGCACTTCGGCCCTTGCGGCGCCCGCCCTGCCCGCGCCCGCCGCAACGGCACCGGACGTGCCCCCGCAATCCATCCTCCTCGTCGAGGACAACGCCATCAACCGCCTCCTCCTGCGCCGCTTCCTAGAGGCCGGCGGTCACCACGTCACCGAGGCCGCCGATGGCATCGAAGGCGTCGCACGCGCGGGCGAAACCGCCTTCGACCTGATCCTGATGGATATCTCCATGCCCCGCATGGACGGCATCAGTGCCACCCGCGCGATCCGCGACGGCGGCGGCCCCTCTGCACGGACTCGCATCTACGCCCTCACGGCCCATGCGCTGCCCGCCGAACGTGCCCGCTTCCTCGAGGCGGGGATGGAGGCGACGCTGGCCAAACCCATCGGGCAGGATGCGCTCCTGCGCGCCGTGGCAGGCCATTTGCCCGACGCGCCCCCGTCCGCCCCCGCGCCTGAAACCGCCGCCCTGCTCGATCATGCCACGCTGGCCGACCTCATCCGCCATATCGGCCAGCCCACGGCCCAGAACCTGCTCCAGCGGCTGATCGAGGATGGCGACCGCGCTATGGAGCGTCTTGGGGCCGGGGATGCCGAAGAGGACGCCCCGCTCCTCGCCCAGACCTGCCATCAACTGGCCGGAACCTCAGGCACGTTCGGAACCGTCCACCTCCGCGCCGCCCTCATCCGCACCGAGGCTGCGCTGCAGGCCGGGGATGCCGAAACTGCCCGCCACTGCATCGCGGGCCTTCCCGCCGTCTGGCAGGCCACCCGCACTGCCCTGCAGGCCGAACGCGATCGCCTCGCCGCCTGAAAGCCAGATCAGACAGCCGCGCGCAACGCCCGCCGGATCAGCCCCGGTACGCGCGGGTCCAGCCCCAGCGGCGGCAGCACCGTCCCCCGGAACCCCGCATCGTTCAGCGCCTGCGGCAGGTCATCCACCACATGCCCCCCGCGCGCCGCGAAGAACGGCAGCACCAGCGCGCCGTCGGGGTACCCCGCCGCCGCCTCCACGATCCGGGGTGACTGGTCGATGAAGGCCGCCTCCACCCGTGTGAACCCGCCCTCCATCCGCAGCTTCGCGGCCACCGCCTCGGCCACCTCGGCCGGGGCTGGGCTGCGGAAACTGCCATGCGCCGCCAGCAACACGGGCAGATCGGCAGGCGCACAGCCAAGCCGCGCCGCCGCCTCCCGCGCCACCGTCACGGCCAGCGCCTGCACCGCCCCGTCCAACCCAAAAGGCGCCAGCACCCGCGCCCCCGGTGCACCCGCTTCGGCCAGACGCTCCGGCAGATGGGTCCGGGTGAACCACCCTCCCGCCATGAACATGGGATAAACGCGCAGATCCGGCCCCAGCAGCGCCACCGCCCGCGCCATGGCACCGTCCTCGGCCAGCGTCGCCGCCACCACCCGCGCCTCCGGCATCAGCGACTGCACCTTGGCGGCCAGAAAGGCCATCTCCGCCGCTGCCGGACCGGGGTCCGACGGCTGGCCATGCGACACGATCAGGGCGGCAAGGGGGTTCTGCGGGGTCATGCGCGCCATCTAGCCACGCCCCGTCACGGGTCAAGCCCCTCGGGCCACGGCCCCGCCATCCCCGGCAGCATCGCCTCGGTCACCGTGGCGCGGCAATGATCCGCGAAAGCCGCCACCGCCCGCCGCAAGGGTGCGCCCTTGGGCAGGATCAATCCCATCCGCATCGGCGCCCGGGCCGTCTTCAGCGGAACAAAGACCACCCGCCGCCCATCCGGCGCCCGGTCGGACCCCAGCCGGATATTGGCGATCGAATAGCCGAAACCATTTGCCACCATCGCCCGCATCACCCCCATGTCCCGCGTCCGCTCGGCAATCTGCGGCCGCAGCCCGGATTCGGCGAAGAAGGACAGGAAGTACTCCGCGCTGTAGGGCAGATCGAGCAGCACCATCGGCAACCCCGCCAGATCGCCCGCCGTCACCGCCTCCCGCGCGGCCAGCGCATGCCCCTCAGGCAGCAGGGCATAGGGCGGCAGCGACAGCAGCGGCAGGAAGTCCAGATCGCCGGGAACCTCCAGATCATAGCTCAGCGCCGCATCCAGCGTGGCCCGCCGCAGCGCCTCGATCAGCCCGGCATGGTCATGTTCCGACTGGCGGAACTCCACCTCCGGATGCGCTTCCGCAAAACTGCGCCGCAGACGCGGCAGCACCACCTGCGCGAAGGTCAGCAGGCAGCCCACCGCCAGCGGCCCGCGCACCTGCCCGGTCAATTCCGCCGCCCGGTCGCCCAGCGCCGCCCCCGCTGCCAGCACCGCCCGCGCCGCCTCGGTGAATTGCCGCCCCCCTTCGGTCAGCGACAGGCCCTGCGCATGGCGACGGACGAACAATTGCAGACCGAATTCCTGCTCCAACTGCGCGATCGCCGCCGAGATCGAGGGGGATGACACATGGCACCGCTCCGCCGCCAAAGCGACCGACCCGCATTCCGCGACGGCGACATGATATTCCAACTGACGAAGGGTAAAGCGAAGCGGCATGCGCCAAGGCTAGACGCCGCACGCCGATTGCGAAAGCCCCCAGAGCAGCCCAGCGCCGTCATGACAGCGCCCAAGCACCCCTCCCCCGACCCCTCCCCGCCCGCGGGGAGGGGAGATGGCCCTATTCTTCCCCCGGCACGCCATAGGACGGTGCCTCGCGCGGATCGCGCGCCCGCTGCACATAGGCGGCCATCTGCGGCGCATAGACGGCCCATGCCCGTGCCACCGCCTCGATGGGCCGCGCCTCCTCGGCCCAGTCGCAGCGCAGTTCCGCCACAGGCCAGCTTTCCCGGTCCACCATCAAAAGCCCCGCCGAATGCACCGGCCCCGCCTCACCCCCCGCATCGCGCCCCGCGAGCAGCGCGGCGATCAGCCGGTCCCCCAAGGCGCCCGGCGCCGCCTGAAACCCCGCCACCATCGCCGCAGGCACCCCCTCATGGGCCAGCAGATTGCCTCCGGCGATCACGCCATCCCCTTCCGCAATACCCCAACGGCCCAAGACGCGCGAACCGCAATGGCTCGCCACACGGCCCTGCCCGTCAACCACCATCAGCTGCCGGTACGCGATATGCGCCGCCCCGGTCACAACCGCCGCCATAGCCTCCCCCGCCCCATCCCCGGCCGCCAGCCGGTCCAGAAGCCGCGGCCCAAGCGCCGGATCGGTGATGTTCTGCGTCGCCGCCACCCCCACCCCGGCTCGCGCATGGGCGCAGCGCGCCGCCACGGCAGGGGAAGAGGAAGAGATCACCATCCCGAAGGCCCCGGTCTCGGGGCAGCGGGCAAGAAGCGAGAAGGTCATGCGTCACCTCGGATTGGATACCCCGGGGGTTTCACACCCCCGGACCCCCGTGGGATATTTCCAGACAAAAGATGAAAAAGCCCCCGTCCATCTTCTGTCCTCAAATATCCTCGGGGGTCCGGGGGCAGACAGCCCCCGGGGTAGATGAAGGTCGGCTCAGTCGGGGATCACGGCCGTGGCATCGATCTCCACCAGCCAATCGGGGCGCGCAAGCGCCACCACGACCAGCCCGGTGCAGACGGGATGCACGCCCCGGATATACTCGCCCATCGTGCGATAAACCGCCTCGCGGTGGCGCACATCGGTCAGATAGACGACAAGCTTCGTCACATGCTCCATCTTCCCTCCGCATTCCTCCACCAACTGGCGGATGTTCTGCATCACCTTATGGGTCTGCTCCACCGGGTCGTGGCTGTCGATGTTCTTCGCGGTATCAAGGTCCTGCGGGCACTGGCCGCGCAGGAAGATCATTGTCCCCCGGGCCACCACGGCCTGGGCGAGATCATTGTCCAGCTTCTGTTCGGGATAGGTGTCCTTGGTGTTGAACTTGCGGTGGCGGATATGGGCCATGGCGTCTTTCCGATGGATCAGGGGGAAGGGGGGGGTCCGGGGGGGCCGGACGCGGCCCCCCCGGTGGCTCGGGGGTCACGCCTCGGGCATCATCCGGGCGATGTATTGGGCGAATTCGAAATTGGGCCGTTCCAGATGGCTCAGGGGCCCCGGCGTCGACATCCGCGCCAAAAGCCCGCGATAAACCCGTTCTGTGCAGCCCTTGTCCTCCACCTGCACCTCGTCCAGCAGCGCCTTCACTGCCGCCAGATGGGCAGGCGCATCGGGATCGGCCATCCACTCCGCGCTCATGCCGCCGCCGAACAACACCTTCACATGCCCCGGCCCGTCGGGCGTCAGGGCGAGGTACCAGAAATACCCCGGCGTCAGCGTGATCAGCAGCGCAGGGTATATCGCCAGAAGCCAGGTGATCCGCCGCTGATCCCCCTCCAAACGGGTGTTGGACGGATGGGCCAAGGCCAGCGGCACGAGGTCGTTCTTCACGATCCAGTGGTAGTTGAAGGCTTCCGTCCCCTCGGGACAGTCCATCAGCGCCAGATCGCAACTCCCCCCGATCGTGCCCGCATGACAGGCGGGAAGGTGATAGCTCTCCATGAAATTCTCGGCCAGCACCTTCCAATTCGTGGCCCAGCGGAACTCCTCGCGGAAGGTCTCGGCATATTGGCCCATGTCCAGATGACCGACCAGCGCCTCCACATCCTGCAGCAGCGCGTGGATATCGGGCGCATCGGGGTTCAGCGTCACCATGATCCAGCCATGCCAATCCGCCACGCGGATCGGGGGCAGGGCCACCGCCTCCTTGCAGAAGGTCTCGTTCGCCGTCATCGCGGGCGCCCCGCGCAAGCTGCCGTCCAGATTGTAGGTCCAAGCGTGATAGGGGCAGACGATACTGCGCACCGTGCCACGTCCTTCCAAAAGCACGCTCATCCGATGGCGGCAGACATTCGACATCCCCCGCAGCGCCCCGTCGCGATCCCGCAGGATGATCACGGGTTCCCCTGCAATCTCCATCGTCAGGTAATCGCCGGGCCCCTTCAACGCATCCGCACGCCCCGCGCAAAGCCAATCCCGCGCGAAGATGTGCCGCTCCTCGGCCTCTGCGAACTCGGCCGAGACATAGACCGATTTGGGCATCGCCTGCGCGCGCTCGAAGGGCACCGCCACATTGGCCCGCAATTCCTCGATCACATGCAGGGCAGGGTCGCGTGCGGTCATCCAAGCCTCCAAGGACAGCAAAGCCAATCGGCCGAAATGGCCGTGACCCAGCTGCCGCGCCGCTCGACCATCCTCCACCACGCGGCCCAAGGAAAGCAGGATGTTCCGCCGCGTGGCTTAGGCGCAGCCTAATCCGCACCCTGCGCCAGCACCATCGCCGCCAGCCGCGCCGCGACCGGCGTCAGGATCGCGTCCCGCCGCATCAACAGGCCGAACGGTTCCACCACGATCCCCAGATCGACGGGCAGAATCACATAGGGCGATCCCGCCCCGGCAAAGCGGTCGCAGACCGCCCGCGCCAAGGGTGCAATGGCGTTCGACTGCTGAATCAGCGCCAGCGTCAGCAGGAAGGAGGCCGTCGCCAGCCGCTGCGGCGGCTGCGGCAGGCCCAGTTCCGTCAGCCGCCCCATCACCGCCTGCGTCAACAAGGCCTCCGGCCCCGGCATCACCCAGTCGAAATCCATCAGGTCCGTCGGATCGATCCGCCCCGCCGTGGCCAGCCGATGCCCCCGCCGCACCATCAGGGCGACCGGTTCAACCCCGACGGCATCGGTCAGCGTCAGCTCCCCTTCCATGCCCCCCGGCATCCGGCCCAGCGCGAAATCCAGCCGCCCGGTCAGCAACTGCTGGCCCAGCAGGTCCGAAGGTGCCACCACCACCTCGGCCGAAACCTCCGGCAGCGCCAGCCGCGCCGTGCGCAGCGCGGGCAGCACCCGGTCCAACGCAGGCCCCGTCACCGATCCGATCCGCACATGCCCCGCGCCGCCCCCCGCCAGTTCCGCCATCTCGCGGCCCGCATCGCGCAACTCCATCAGCACGCGCCCGGCCCGACGCGCCAAGGCGTCGCCCATCGGCGTCAGCGTGATCCCCCGCCCCGTGCGCAGATGCACGGGCTGGCCTGTGATCCGCTCCACCTCGGCCAAAAGGCGCGAGGCGGCGGGCTGCGCGATCCCCAGCCGATCCGCCGCAAGGCCAAGCTGGCCCGCCTCGGCCAAGGCCGCCATCAGCCGCAAATGCGACAGCTTCAACCCACGCCTCAGCAGGACATCCGATTCCGACATAACGTTTCTGCCATATTTACATCACAAAACATTCTTTGACTGATATGGAATGCCGTTGCAACCCTGCGCCCCACGGCCAACCCGGGAGCCAACCGGGGCGAAGGGCCGCCAACGGGCCGTGGCGCATCACGGCGAGGGAGGACATCATGACACTTTCCAGAAGGGCGCTTCTCGCGCTTGCCACTGCCGCATCCATGGTCGGCGTCGGCGCACCGGTCTTCGCACAGGACAAGGGCACCATCGGCATCGCCATGCCGACCCAGTCCTCGGCGCGCTGGATTTCCGACGGCAACTCGATGGTCGAACAGTTCCAGGCCGCGGGCTATGCCACCGATCTGCAATATGCCGAAGACGACATCCCGACCCAGCTCGCGCAGGTCGAGAACATGATCACCAAGGGCGTCAACGTCCTTGTCATCGCGGCCATCGACGGCACCACGCTGTCGAACGCGCTGGACAACGCGGCCGCCGCAGGCATCAAGGTCATCGCCTATGACCGCCTGATCCGCGACAGTGGCTCGGTCGACTACTACGCTACGTTCGACAACTTCAAGGTCGGCGTCCAGCAGGCGGAATCGCTCGTGAAGGGCCTGAAGGAACGCTTCCCCGACGTGAAGCCGCACAATGTCGAACTCTTCGGCGGCTCGCCGGACGACAACAACGCCTTCTTCTTCTACAACGGCGCGATGTCGGTCCTTCAGCCGTTGATCGACTCGGGCGACATCGTCATCCCCTCCGGCCAGATGGGCATGGACGTGGTCGGCACGCTGCGCTGGGACGGCGCCGTGGCGCAGGCCCGGATGGACAACCTGCTCTCCGCCAACTACGGCGACAAGCAGCTTCACGGCGCGCTGTCGCCCTATGACGGGCTGTCGATCGGCATCCTGTCGTCGGTCAAGGGCGTGGGCTACGGCTCGGGCGACCTGCCGATGCCCATCGTCACCGGTCAGGACGCCGAGGTTCCCTCGGTCAAGTCGATGATCGCGGGCGAACAGTATTCCACCGTCTTCAAGGACACCCGCGCCCTCGCCGGCGTGACCGTCCGCATGGTGGACGCGATCCTCTCGGGCGGCGAGCCCGAGATCAACGACACCACCACCTATGACAACGGGGTCAAGGTCGTGCCGTCCTACCTGCTGGAACCGATCTCGGTCGATGTCACGAACTACGAGGAAGTCCTCATCGGTTCGGGCTACTACACCGCCGACCAGCTGAAGTAAGTCAGCAGCCTCAGGCCCGCCCTGCCCTCGCGGCTGGGCGGGCCTTTTCCAACCGGGGGAACACCATGGCGACGCTTCTGGAAATGCGGGGGATCAGCAAGGTCTTTCCCGGTGTCCGCGCGCTTGACCATGTGAACCTCACTGTCGAGACGGGCGAGATCCACGCCATCTGCGGCGAGAACGGCGCCGGCAAATCCACCCTGATGAAGGTGCTGTCGGGCGTCTATCCGCATGGCTCCTATGACGGCGAAATCTTTTATGACGGCGCGCTTCTAACGAATCGCAGCATTCGTGACAGCGAAGGCAAGGGCATCATCATCATCCATCAGGAACTCGCCCTCGTTCCCCTCCTGTCCATCGCCGAGAACCTGTTTCTGGGCAACGAGGTTGCCTCCAACGGCATCATCAACTGGCCCCGCGCCTTCCAGATGACGGGCGAGCTTCTGCGGAAAGTCGGGCTGAACGAACCGCCCACCACGCAGGTCGGCAAGCTCGGCGTCGGCAAGCAGCAGCTGATCGAAATCGCCAAGGCGCTGGCTAAGGATGTCCGCCTTCTCATCCTCGACGAACCCACCGCCGCGCTGCAGGAAAACGACAGCCAGAAACTCCTCGACCTGATGCTGGAACTCAAGGCGCAGGGCGTCACCCAGATCATCATTTCCCACAAGCTCAACGAGATCGGCCGCGTTGCCGACCGCATCACCATCCTGCGCGACGGGGCGACCGTCTCCACCCTCGCGAAAGCCGACATCTCCGAGGAACGCATCATCCGCGACATGGTCGGCCGCGACATGGCCCACCGCTACCCCGAACGCGACAGCCACCCCGGCGAGGTGCTGTTGGAGGTGTCAGGCTGGAACGTCTGGCACCCCGAACAGCAGGGCCGCCAGATGATCCGCGACGCGGCCTTCACCGTCCGCAAGGGCGAGATTGTCGGCATCGCGGGCCTGATGGGCGCGGGCCGGACAGAGCTTGCCATGTCCATCTTCGGCCATGCCTATGGCCGCGACATTTCCGGAACGGTGAAGATGGGCGGCAAGCCGGTCGACGCCTCCTCCGTCACCAAGGCCATCGCGGCGGGCCTCGCCTATGTGACCGAGGACCGCAAACAGCTGGGCCTTGTCCTCGACGAACCGATCGTCCGCAACATCACGCTCGCCAATCTCGCCGGCGTCGCCACGCGCGGGGTCCTGTCGCGCGGCCGCGAACAGCAGGTGGCCGAAGAATACCGCCGCGCCATGTCGATCCGCACGCCGTCCGTCTTCCAGAAGGTGGTCAACCTCTCGGGCGGCAACCAGCAGAAGGTCGTCCTGTCGAAATGGCTCTTTGCCGATCCGCAGGTCCTGATCCTTGACGAACCCACGCGCGGCATCGACGTGGGCGCGAAATTCGAGATTTACACGATCATGAACGAACTCGCCGCCCAAGGGCGCGGCGTGGTGATGATCTCGTCCGAAATGCCCGAGCTTTTGGGCATGTGCGACCGGATCTACGTGATGAACGAGGGGCGCATCGTGGGCGAACTGACCAAGGCCGAGGCCAGTCAGGAACGCATCATGTCCCTCATCCTGAAGAATGACGGCAAGGCGAAGGTGGCGTGATGGCGGATCAATCGACAGGCGCAGGCGGCAAGGGCATCGGCGCGCATCTCGGCGGGCATCTGCGGGAAAACGGCATGATCCTCGCGCTGGTCGCGATCGTGCTGTTCTTCACCGTGATCGTGCGGGTGACGCAAGGGGTGGATTTCCTCTCCGCCCAGAACATCACCAACCTTTTCCTGCAGAATTCCTACGTCATCATCATGGCGCTGGGGATGCTACTGGTGATCGTCGCCGGGCATATCGACCTGTCCGTCGGCTCCGTCGTGGGCTTCACCGGGGCAGTCGCCGCCGTGTTGACCGTCAACATGGGCTGGCCCGTCTATGCCGTCGTGCCGACCTGCCTTTTCGTGGGCCTCTGCATCGGGGCGGCGCAAGGTTACTGGGTCGCTTATTGGCGCATCCCCTCCTTCATCGTCACGCTGGCGGGGATGCTCGTCTTCCGCGGCCTGACGCTCTGGCTGCTCGATGGCCAGAATGTCGGCCCCTTCCCGAAATCCTTCCAGTCCCTCTCCACCGGCTTCATCCCCGATGCCTTCGGCGTGGGCAAACCGAACATGACGGCGCTCTTCCTCGTCGCGCTCGCCGCCGTGGCGATCCTCTGGATGGGCCTGCGCGCGCGCGCCCGGGATCAGCAATTCGGCATCACGCCGGAACCCATGGTCGTCTTCGCCATCCGCAACTTCGTCGTCGCCGCGGCGCTCCTCTTTGTGGGCTACAAGCTGGCCAGCTTCCGGGGCCTGCCCAACGTGGTCGTCGTTTTGTCGGTGCTGACCGTCCTTTACGCCTTCTTCACCGAATCCACGACGACGGGCCGCCGCATCTACGCCCTCGGCGGCAACGAGAAAGCCGCCCGCCTGTCGGGCATCAACACCGACCGCCTCGTCTTCCTCACCTTCTGCAACATGGGCGTACTGGCCGCTCTGGCGGGCATGATCGTCGCCGCGCGCCTGAACTCCTCCACCCCCAAGGCGGGTGGCGGGTTTGAATTGGACGTCATCGCCGCCGTCTTCATCGGCGGGGCCTCCATGACCGGCGGATCGGGCAAGATCATCGGCGTGGTCGTCGGTGCCCTCATCATGGGGGTGATGAACAACGGCATGTCCATCATGGGCATCGGGATCGACTACCAACAGGTCATCAAGGGCCTCGTCCTCCTCGCCGCCGTCATCTTCGACGTCTACAACAAAAACAAGTGAGGCCCCTGATGCTTTTGTCGCAGATCACCCGCCCCGACGGCAGCCTCGCCGTCGTGGTCCGCGCAGGGTCCGAGGCCGCGATCCTGCGCGGCACCGCCTCCACCTATGACCTCGCGCTCGAGGCCGCCACAACCCGCCGCCCCGTCGCCGCGATCATCGCCGAGAGGGGCATGGGCGAGGCTGTGGACCTCCCCTCCCTTCTGGCCGAGGGCCGCGTGACCCTACCGATCACTCACCCGGACCCGGGCCATATGCACCTGACGGGAACTGGCCTCACCCATCTCGGCAGCGCCTCGGCGCGTGACGCGATGCACGCGAAACTCGCGGGCAGCGAAACCCTCACCGACAGCATGAAGATGTTCCGCATGGGTCTTGAAGGCGGTCGCCCTACGCCCGGAACCCCCGGCGTGCAGCCCGAATGGTTCTACAAAGGCAATGGCACCACCGCCATCGCGCCGGGCCAGCCCCTCACCATGCCCGCCTTCGCCGAAGACGGCGGCGAGGAACCGGAACTCGCCGGCATCTACATCATCGCCCCCGACGGCACGCCCTGCCGCCTCGGCTGGGCGCTCGCCAACGAATTCTCCGACCACATCACCGAACGGGTCAATTACCTCTGGCTCGCGCATTCCAAACTGCGCGAGGCCTCTTTCGGCCCCGAAATCCTCGTGGGCGACCTGCCCGCCGATGTGCAGGGCACCTCGCGCATCCGCCGCGATGGCGCGGTGATCTGGGAAAAGCCGTTCCTGTCGGGCGAGGCGAACATGTCCCACACGATGGCGAACCTCGAACACCACCATTTCAAATACGATCTCTTCCGCCGCCCGGGCGACGTGCATGTCCACATGTTCGGCACCGCGACCCTCTCCTTTGCGGATGGTATCTCCACCCGCCCCGGCGATATGTTCGAGATCGAAGCAGCCCCCTTCGGCCTGCCCCTTCAAAATCCGCTCGCCCGCGCCCCCGCGCCGCAGGCAGCCACCATAGCCGTGCACAGCCTGTGAGGAAGACATGACCTTCAAACCCGCGAAATGGCCCCGCAAACTGCGCTCGCAGGAATGGTTCGGCGGTTCCAGCCGGGACAATATCTATCACCGCGGCTGGATGAAGAATCAGGGCTTCCCCCATGACCTCTTCGATGGCCGCCCGGTCATCGGCATTCTCAACACGTGGTCCGAACTCAACCCCTGCAACGCGCATCTCAATGCGCTGGCGGAAAAGGTGAAGAACGGCATCTACGAAGCGGGCGGCTTCCCCGTCGAAGTCCCCGTTTTCTCCGTCTCGGAATCCGCCTTCCGCCCCACGGCCATGATGTTCCGCAACATCGCCGCCATGTCGATCGAAGAACAGATGCGCGGCCAACCGATGGATGGCTGCGTGCTGCTCGTGGGCTGCGACAAAACCACCCCCTCCCTTCTGATGGCCGCCGCGTCCACCGACCTGCCCTCCATCGTCGTCACGGGCGGGCCGATGCTGAACGGCTATTTCCGCGGCGAACGCGTCGGCTCCGGCACCCATCTGTGGAAGTTCTCCGAAGCCGTGAAAGCAGGCGAAATGTCCCCGGCAGAGTTTGCCGAGGCCGAGGCGTCGATGTCCCGCTCCGCAGGCTCCTGCAACACGATGGGCACCGCCTCCACCATGGCCAGCATGGCCGAGGCGCTCGGCATGGCGCTCTCCGGCAATGCCGCCATCCCGGCGGTGGACAGCCGCCGCCGCGTCATGGCGCAGATGTCCGGCCGCCGCATCGTGCAGATGGTGAAGGATGACCTCAAACCCTCCGACATCCTCACCCGCCAAGCGTTCGAAAACGCCATTCGCACCAATGCCGCCATCGGCGGGTCCACCAATGCCGTCATCCACATCCTCGCCATCGCGGGCCGCGTCGGCATCGACCTGACGCTGGACGACTGGGACAAGCTCGGTCGCGACGTCCCCACGATCGTGAACCTGATGCCCTCGGGCAAATACCTGATGGAAGAGTTCTTTTACGCAGGTGGCCTGCCCGTCGTCCTGAAACGTCTGGGCGAGGCAGGGCTTCTGAACAGGGACGCGCTCACCGTGTCCGGCCAAACCGCGTGGGAACAGGTCAAGGACGTGGTCAACCACAACGAAGACGTTATCCTGCCCGTGGAACGCGCGCTGACGCAATCCGGCGGCGTGGTGGTGCTCAAGGGCAACCTTGCCCCCAACGGCGCCGTCCTCAAACCCTCTGCCGCGACCCCGTCGCTGATGGTCCATCGCGGCCGCGCCGTCGTGTTCGAGGATATCGACGACTACAAGGCCAAGATCAACGACCCCGATCTGGATATCGATGAAACCTGCGTCATGGTGCTCAAGAATTGCGGCCCGAAGGGCTATCCCGGCATGGCCGAGGTCGGCAATATGGGCCTGCCGCCCAAGGTGCTGAAAAAGGGCATCACCGACATGGTCCGCATCTCGGACGCGCGCATGTCGGGCACCGCCTTCGGCACGGTCTGCCTGCACACCTCGCCCGAAGCGGCTGTGGGTGGCCCTCTTGCCATCGTGCAGAACGGCGATTTCATTCAGCTGGACGTCCCCAACCGCCGCCTGCATCTGGAAGTGTCGGATGAGGAAATCGCCCGCCGTCAGGCCCTCTGGACCCCCCGCATCGCGCCCCCTGACAGCGGCTATGCCAAGTTGCACCACAGCCATGTGATGGGCGCCGATACCGGGGCCGATCTCGACTTTATGCTCGGCTGCCGCGGCGCTCCGGTGGGCAAGGACTCGCACTGATGGCCAAGATGAAACTGGCGCTTGTGGGCATCGGCAAGATCGCCCGCGACCAGCACGTGCCTGCTCTTGCCGCCTCGCCCGACTGGGAACTGGCCGCCACCGTCAGCCGTTCGGGCACCGTGGACGGCATCCCCGCCTATACCGACTTCGCCACCATGCTGGCCGATCGGCCCGACATCACGACCATCTCCCTCTGCCTGCCGCCGCAACCGCGCTACCCCTATGCCGAAATGGCGATCCGCGCCGGTCGCCACGTCATGCTGGAAAAACCCCCCGGCCAGACTCTGGCCGAAGTGAACTGCCTCCGCGCCATCTCGCAAGCCTTCGGCGTCTCGCTCTACGCCACATGGCACAGCCGCATGGCCGCCGCCGTCGCCCCCGCCAAGGCATGGCTCGCAGGGCGGGTGGTGAAATCCGCCCGCATCACATGGCGCGAGGATGTGCGCAAATGGCACCCCGGTCAGGACTGGGTGTTCGAACCCGGCGGAATGGGCGTCTTCGATCCCGGCATCAACGCGCTCTCTATTTTGACCGAGCTTCTTCCCCTCCCCGGCCATGTCACCGGGGCCGAACTGGAATTCCCCGCCAACCGTGACACGCCCATCGCGGCCCGCCTTACGTTCTCCGAGAACATCACCGCCGATTTCGACTGGAGGCAGGAAGGCCCCCAGACCTGGGATATCGAGATCGAGACGGATGCCGGCCCCTGCGCCCTGCGCTTCGGCGGCAACCGCTTCGAGGTGGCGGGTCAGGAAGTCGCGGGCGAGGCGTCGATCATGGGCGAATACCCCCTCCTTTACGCCCGCATGGCCTCCCTCGTGCGCGACGGCGAGTCCGAGGTGGACCTCGCGCCGATGATCCACGTCGCCGATGCCCTCACATTGGGAAAACGCATCGTCACAGACGCCTTCCATTTCTGATGCGAAAAGGGGCCGGGTCTTGCGACCCGACCCCGCACCTGCCGGGGCGCCTTCCCCTGTGGGGCAGTGAGGGGCACCCCTTGCCCGATCACTCTACCCCGCCTCGCAGCCTCATGGCCCCTCTCCATAGAAGAAGGCCGCCCCTGCAGCCGTCTGCCGGGGCGACCTTCGCCAGTCTTTTCCCATCCCTCTGGCGCCCCGGCCACCCTCAGGTCCGCAGCACCCGATAGATTGCAGGGATCACCAGCACCGTCAGCAGCGTGGACGTCAGCAGCCCGAACAGAAGTGAGATCGCCAGCCCCTGAAAGATCGGGTCCGCCAGAATCACCACCGCCCCGATCATCGCCGCCACCGCCGTCAGAAGGATCGGCTTGAACCGGATCGCCCCCGCCGCCAGCAGCACCTCCACCGTCACCGGGCCATCCGAAGTATTCCGGATGAAATCCACCAGCAGGATGGAATTCCGCACGATGATCCCCGCCAGCGCGATGAAACCGATCATCGACGTGGCCGAAAACGGCGCGGCAAACAGCCAATGTCCGAAGATGATCCCCAGAAAGGTCAGCGGGATCGGCGTCAGGATCACCAGCGGCAGCTTGAACGATCCGAACTGCGCCACCACGAGGATGTAGATGCCCAGCAGGGCCACGCCAAAGGCCGCCCCCATGTCGCGGAAGGTGACGAAAGTCACTTCCCACTCCCCATCCCACAAGAGCGTCACCTTGCCCTCATCCTCGGGCTGGCCATGCAGGCGGATCTCCGGCTTCATCCCCGGCGCCCAGTCCTGCGCCTCGATGGCCTCGGCCACGGCCAGCATCCCGTAAAGCGGCGCTTCAAAATCGCCCGCAAGCTCGGCTGTCACCATCTCGGCCTCGCGGCCATTGTGCCGGAAAACCGGGTAGGAGGACTGCTCTTCCGCAACCCGGATCACATCGCCCAGTTCCACCACCCCGCGCGCCCCGGGCAGCACATTGGCCGGGATCGGCGTGGTCAGGAACCGCTCGTCCAGCACCCGGTCAGCCTTCGCGCGCTCAAGGATCAACGGGATGGGATGCCGCCCGTCGCCCCGGTGCGAATAGCCCACCACCTGCCCGCCCGTCAGCAGCGCCATGGTGTCAAAGACATCCTGCTCTTCCACCCCGAAGAATTCCAGATCATCCGTCGAAATCGTCGCCCGCAGCCGCCGCGCCTGCACCCCGAAACTGTCATCAACATCCACCACGAAGGGCACCGCTTCAAACGCCGCCCGGATCTGCGCCGCCGCCGCCCGCCGCGTCTCGGCATCCGGGCCGTAAACCTCGGCCAGCAGCGTGGCGATGACGGGCGGCCCCGGCGGGGGTTCCACCGTCTTCAGCACCGTCCCCTCCGGCACCTCCAGCGTCGCCAACCGCGCCCGGATATCCAGCGCGATGTCATGGCTGGCCCGGTCCCGGTCGGTCTTGGGCAGCAGGTTGATCGCCACCTCGCCCAGCTGCGGCTCCTGCCGCAGATAGGTATGCCGCACGAGACCGTTGAAGTTGAACGGCGCCGCCGTCCCCGCATGGGTCTGGACTGACGTCACCTCTGCCATCTCCATCACGATGGCCGCCACATCCTGCGCCACCCGATCCGTCGCCTCGACCGACGCGCCTTCCGGCAGGTCGATCATCACCGACAGTTCCGACTTGTTGTCGAACGGCAAAAGTTTCACCGTCACGTCGCGCGTATGAAGCGCGGCCAGCGACCCAAAGGACAGCACGGCGGTGATCAGCAGAAACCCAAGGCTCCGCGCCTTGGACACCAGCAGAGGCCGCGCCACGGCATTGTAACCCCGCTCCAGCATCCCGCCCGGATGGCCACCGTGGCTGTCGTCCCCGGCATGGGCCGACATGTCGGCCTTCCCCGCGATCTTCACCATCAGCCAAGGCGTGATGATCACCGCGACAAAGAAGGAAAAGATCACCGCCGCGCTCGCATTGGCCGGGATGGGCGACATGTAGGGTCCCATCAACCCGCTCACGAACAGCATGGGCAGCAGCGCCGCCACCACCGTCAGCGTGGCCACGATGGTGGGGTTGCCCACCTGCGCCACCGCATCGATGGCCGCCGTCACCCGGTTGCGCCCGTCCTTCATCGCCCAATGCCGCGCGATGTTCTCGATCACCACGATGGCATCATCGACAAGAATCCCGATCGAAAAGATCAGCGCGAACAGGCTTACCCGGTTCAGCGTGTAGCCCATGATCCATGCCGCAAAGAGCGTCAGAAGGATCGTCACCGGAATGACGATGGCCACCACGATGGCCTCGCGCCAGCCAATCGCCAGCCAGACCAGCGCGATGATCGACACCGTCGCAAGGCCAAGGTGGAACAGAAGCTCATTCGCCTTCTCATTCGCCGTCTCGCCATAGTCGCGCGTGACGGTCAGGGTCATTCCCTCGGGGATCAGCTTGCCCTCCAGCGTCTCCAGCCGATGCAGCACCTCTTCGGCCACCACCACGGCATTCGCTCCGGCCCGCTTCGCCACGGCCAGCGTCACAGCAGGCGACCGCTGCACCGCGCCGTCCTCGCCCTTCACCAGATGACTCACGATATGGTCCGACGTGTCGGGGACAAAGCTCACCTCCGCCACATCGGCCACATAGACGGGCCGCCCGTCCCGCGCCGTCAGCAGCAGGTTCGCCACCTCCGCAGGCGCAGTCATGGTCTGGCCCGCCACAAGGTCGATCTGCCCGCCCTGATCGCGGACCTTTCCGGTGGTCAGCGTCCGGTTCGCCTGCGCCACCTTGCCCGCCAATTGCTGCAGTGTGATGCCATACAGCGCCAGCCGCTCTGGGTCGGGCGCGATGCGGATCGCCTCCTGCGCCTCGCCCACAAGATAGGTCAGCCCCACATCCTCGGTCTTGGCGACCTCGGATTGCAGCGCCCGCACCACCCGCGTCAGATCATTGGCCGTGACCCCATCGCCGCCCGACAAAGTCAGCGTCAGGATCGCCACATCGTCGATCCCCCGGCCGATCACCAAGGGCTCCGGTATCCCCACCGGCAGACGGTCGATATTGGCGCGCAGCTTGTCATGCACGCGCAGGATCGCATCCTCGGCCTTGGTCCCCACCTCGAACCGCGCCGTCACCAGCGCGGCATCATCCCGCGTCTGCGAATAGACGTGTTCCACATCGTTGATCCCCTTCACGAGGATCTCCAAAGGCTCCGTCACCAGCTTCACGCCGTCCTCGGCCTTCAATCCTTGCGCCTGCACGTGGATATCCACCAGCGGCACGGAAATCTGCGGCTCCTCCTCGCGCGGCAGCGACACCAGCGCCACCAACCCCGCCGCCAGCGCGGCAAGGATGAACAAGGGCGTCAGGGCCGAGGCGATGAACCCCTTCGTCAGCCGCCCGGCAATCCCAAGGTTCGCGTCACTCATGGCCCACCTCACCCGCTTGCGGTGCGACGGCCAGCACTGCATCCCCGGCTGTCAGCCCGGTCAGCACTTCGACCATCGCCGCGCCCGCCACCGTCACCCGCGCGCCCGGCACGACCGTCCGCAGCCCCGCGCCCTCTACAGCCACGAAATCAAGGCCCCCCCGCGTCACCAGCGCCGCTTCAGGCACCAGAAGCGCCTCCCTCTCCCCCACGGGCAGGCGCACCAGCACCCGCGCATCGACGAAGCGGTCGGTCAGCCCCTCCACCTCCACATCCGCGACCACCCGTCCGTTCTCGATCAGCGGATAGACCTTGGCCAAGCGCCCGGTCACCGTGCCCTCTGGCCCCTCAATCTCAATCGCGTCGCCCTCGGTCAGGTCCGCCGCATGGCGCTCGGGCACCGCCAGCCGCAGGAAAATGCCGCCGCCGCCAAGCTGCGCCACCGCTTCGCCTGGCATCACCACCGCGCCCTGCGCCACCGGCACTTCCAGCACCCGGCCCGCCACCGGGGCGAGCACCGCCCCTTCGGCTGCCTGCTGCGCCACCACCTGCCGCTGCGCCGCCAGCGCCGCGATCTGTCCTGTCACCACATCCACCTGCGTCCGCAGCGCATCCAGCCGCTGCGCCGTCGTCACCCCCTGCGCCAGCAACTCCTCGCCCCGCGCCAATTCGGCCTGCGCATTGGCCAGTTGCGCCTGCAAGGCCCCGTTCTGCGCGTCCAGCGCCGAAAGCTGGAAGCCCAGCTTCTCGTCCACGATCTCGGCCAGCACATCGCCTTGCGCCACCACATCGCCCTCGGCCACGGTGAGCGAGACCAGCGTCCCCCCCAGTCTGGCCCGCGCCGGGATGCGATCCCGCGCCTCCACCCGGCCATAGACGGCCTTCCATTCGGTGATCGCGACCGGTTCCACGGTCACGCTGTCGGCCATCGCGGCCGAACCAAGGATGATGGCCATCAAGGTCATTGCGGATAACGGGCGCATGGGGGTCTCCTTTGCCTCACTGCGGCCCAGATAACCTCAACGCCAAAAACATTCAAGACTATGAATGTATATATTTGTCTCACACCCCGAAAACGGAAGACTTGCCCTTTAACGGCACTCCACTAGACAGGGATGAAACGGGATCGCCGCCGATGACCAAGATCAGGGATATCGCCAAACGCGCCGGGGCCTCGATCGCCACCGTGTCTCGCGTGGTCAATGGCTCGGGCTATGTCAGCGCCGAGATGCGCGCCCGGATCGAGTCCGCCGTGGCCGAGCTTGGCTATACCCCCAACGCCGGGGCCCGTATGATGCGCTCGGGCTCCAGCCGGATGGTGGGGGTGCTGCTTCCCGCGCTCGACGTGCATTTCTTCGGCATCCTCGCCCATGTCGTGGAACAGGCGCTCTTCCGGCAGGGCTATCACGCGATGATCTGCTCCACCGCCGAAAGCCCGGAACACGAGGCCGCCTATGTCGCGGCCCTTCTCTCGCAGCAGGTGGATGGCGTCATCCTCGCCTCCGTCACCGCCGACAGTGCAGCGGTGGATCGCCTCCGCGCCGCCGATATCCCCATCGTCGCTATGGACCGCGCGCTTCCCGGCCTGCCCACCGTCTCGGCCGATCACCACACCGGTGGCCGCCTCATGGCCCGCCACCTGATCGCGCTCGGCCACCGCAAGATCGCCGTGACCGGCGCCCCCGCCCATTCCGCCCCGGTGCAGGAACGTGTCGCGGGCATCACCTCCGAATTGGCCGAAGCGGGCCTTGCCCCCCTCGCCATTCGCCTTGCCACCGATCACGGCTTCGACGCCTGCCGCGCCCTCGCGGCCGAGCTTCTGGCCGATCACGCGCCCACCGCTCTCATCGGCACCTCCGACATGGCCGCCATCGGTGCGCTCCATGCCGCCGCCGAACGCGGCCTCTCCGTGCCGCGCGACCTGTCGGTGATCGGCTTCGACGACCTACCCGCCGCGCGCTACACGCTGCCGCCCCTCACCACCGTGGCCCAGCCCATCCGCGCCATCGGTGAGGCCGCCGTCCTGCGCCTCGTCGCCCGCATGCGCGGCCAGCCCCTGCCGCCGCCGCCCGACCTGCCCCTGACCCTGATCACACGCGGCACCACCGCCCCGCCAACGGGCTGACCGCCCCCGATCGCCCCGCCCACCGCGTTTTCGAGCCGCTTACCGGATTGCGGGGTGTCAAGCGTTACTCCCCACGTCGCCGCGACCCGCTAGCCTCTGTCCGAGTCAACCCAGTCCGGACAGCGAAACATGCTCACCTCCGCCGACGAAGCGCTTCAGTCCATCGCCCGCAAGATCGGCCTGCCCAATCTGCGCTTCGACACCGACCGCATCTGTGTTCTCGATGTCGGCGACACCCTTTCGATCGAGATCGAGGACAAGGCATCCGACGCCACCCTCCGCTTCAACGCCGCCATCGGCTATGCGGGCGATTTCGGCTCCACAGCGCTGCGCTTGCTGCTTTCGGCGAATTTCAACGGCGATGGCACCGGCAAGGCCGCGCTCGCCATCAACCCGGCCAGCGGCGACCTCGTGCTTGGCCAGGTGCTCGACCCCCGCCACCACACCGCCGACAGCCTTCACGCCGAATTGGAGCTTTTCGTCCGCCGCGCCCTGTTCTGGCAGGACCGCGCCCAGACGCTCCCCGCAGATGTCGAAGTCGACGCAGTCCCCGATACCGACGAAACGATCAACTTCCGGCTTTAGCCCCGCGCCCTCCACCCCAGAACGGCAGAAAGGACCATCGCATGTTTTCCAAAGGGGTCGACCCAACCGCCAGCAAACAACCCGTCCAACACTTTGAGAATTCCAAAAACTCCATCGACGGGAACGAGCTTTCCCAAAGCGAAAAGACCGCCAAGCGTTCGTCGAATGTCTTCTCAAAAATCGCTGAAGGTTTCTCCAAGGCTTGGCACTTCCTCTTTCCAACCACCGAACAGAAAGAGGCGAAAGCCCTCGCCAAAGCCGAAAAGCAGTTCGACAACGGCGCCAAAAGCCTCGTCATCGCGCTCAGCGGCAATTTGAAACCCGACAAGGCGGCCTTCGCCATAGCCTCGATATTCGATGCGCTTGAAAAGATCGGCAAGGGCCAAGAGCCGAGCAACGAAGTCATCTCGCAAAAGCTGGACAAGTTCCTGTCCTCCTTGACCGAGGATCAGTTCAACCGCCTGCAGTCAAATGCGAAAAACTTCGACTCCATGTCGTCCCGCATCCAGACGGCGTCAGAACAGATCATCAAGGGGTCAGACAACACTCAAACGAACCACAACTCCGGATGGGACGGTAGAAAGATCGATGTGCAGGATGTCAGTCAAAAGACCCAGTCAAAGGTCAACACCGCGAATGAACAGGTCGCAACGGTGATGAATATCCTCAAAAGCCTCGTCTGAAACGCCGCACCACTGACGCCAATGCAGAAAGGCCGCCGATCCTCTCGGCGGCCTTTCGCATATTCTGTCGCACAGGGTTAGGCCGCGCGGCTCAGCAGCACGTCATCGACCTTTTTCTGCGCGCCCGCCTCGTCGACGCCCGACACTGCAGCGACTTCACGGGTCAGACGCTCCAGCGCCGCTTCATACAGCTGACGCTCCGAATAGCTCTGCTCGCGCTGGTCATCGGTGCGGTGCAGGTCGCGCACCACTTCGGCGATCGACAGCAGGTCGCCCGAATTGATCTTCTGCTCATATTCCTGCGCGCGGCGCGACCACATCGCCCGCTTGACCCGCGCCTTGCCCTTCAGCGTGTCCAGCGCCTTGGTCACGATATCGGGCGTCGACAGCTGACGCATGCCCACTTCCACGGCCTTGTGCGTCGGCACGCGCAGGGTCATCTTGTCCTTCTCGAAGGTGATGACGAACAGCTCCAGCTTGAAGCCGGCAATCTCCTGCTCCTCGATCGAGATGATCTTGCCAACGCCATGCGCGGGGTACACGACGAATTCGTTGGGGCGGAACTCGGGCTTCTTCGTCTTGGTCATTCAGTCGCATCCTCAAAGGGACCGCCCGTTTCACGCGACAATCCGGACGACCGGAACCTTGAATGGCTCCGGCGAACCGGCCGAACTGTCACAGAAAACCCCCGCTCAGGCAGCGCGCGCTGAGCTTTGGGTCAGGCCTCCGTTTTGTTTGTAACAGATTCTATACCACAGAATCGGCCTGATTCCAACAACGGCAACAAGCCTGTCCCATGGCAATTGCCCGGAAAACGGACAATTATCCACAGGTATTCGGAATCCACAATTCGGGTTTACCGAATCGGCATGGCGAAAATGCGGCGCTGCGACTCAGTTTCCTTCGCCCGCCGCCTCGCTGAAATACTTGGTCAGTTTGCCCGTCTCGCCATCGCGCGCCTCGGCCTCCGGCAGAGGGTCCTTGCGCACGGTGATCACCGGCCACATCTCGGAATACTTGCGGTTGAAGGCCACCCACTCCTCCATATCCGGCTCCGTGTCGGGGCGGATCGCGTCGGCCGGGCATTCCGGTTCGCAGACCCCGCAATCGATGCACTCGTCCGGATGGATGACCAGCATGTTCTCGCCTTCGTAGAAGCAGTCCACCGGGCAGACTTCCACGCAATCGGTGTATTTGCAGGCGATGCAGTTGTCGGTCACCACATAGGTCATGGCGGTCTCCTAGGATATCGGCAGTCTGACTAGAGGGCTTTTCGCGATCATTCAAGCGGGTCTGGCACGTCTTGCCGCGCATCGAGATCGAGGTAGAGCGTCTGTGCCTCAGGAGCAGGCCCCCGCCGCTGCCCCAAGCCGACGATCCGGATCACCCGGATGCGCGCGCCTTGCGGAAAGGTCAGCACATCGCCCTCGCCCACGCCCGCACCGGGTTTGCGCGTGGGCTGTCCGTTGATCCGCAAATGCCCGCTTTCGGCAAGGTCGGCAGCAAGGGCGCGGGTCTTGAAGAACCGCGCCTGCCAGAGCCATTTGTCCACGCGCAGTGTCGCGCGCCCCCCGGTTCTTGCTGCCCCGGGGCCGGCCAAATCAGGACTTGGCCTTCAGCGCGGCCAGAACCGCGAAAGGATTGTCCGGATCAATGGGCTTTTCGGCACGCGGCGGACGCGACTCATAGGACTTCGCCCCCTGCGGCTTGCCGCCGTCCCGGCGTTCCGGCTTGCCGCCCTTGCCATGCGGCTTGCCGTGCTGGGGCTTGCCGCCCTCGCGCCGCTCGCCCTGCGGCCGCTCGCCACCGCCGCCCTCGCGCTTGGGCCGATCACCCCGACCTTCGCCGCCCCGCTCGCCCTGCGGACGCTCGCCCCGGTTCGGGCGTTCGCCCTGCGGGCGGTTGCCCCGCTCGGGCCGCTGAAAGCGCGGCTTGGGGGCCCAGGTGAAGGTGTAGAACACCTCCATCTCCACAGGCGCATCTTCGGCCACAGGCTCCGCAGGCACAGGGGCCAGCACCGACACCTCTTCCGGGATCGGCTGGTCCGACGGGGGCAATTCCGGCACCACAGGCTCCGCTGCCTTCACCTTGGCCCGTTCGCCCTTCTCGCCCTTGTAGCCCAGCCCCGCCATCAGGTCCGTGAACTGCTCCAGCGTCATCCCCGTGATCGACAGCATGTCGGGCGTCGCCTCGAACCCCGCGCGGCTGTCCTTCGTCCGCAGGATATCGGCCAGCCGCTCCAGCATATCGATGCGGATCGCCCGGCTCCCCGCCGGATGATAGCCCGACAGCGTGTAATGCTGCTTGGGCACCTCGGCGATGTTCGGGATCGTCACCAGACCCGGCGGCGGGCTTTCCGGAAACTCGTCCAGATTGTTCCACAGCGACCACAAAACCAGCCGCAGCCGCGTCGGCGCGGGCTTCAGCAGAACGGGCAGGAATACCGTGAACTGCCCGAACCGCACCCCGTGCTTGCGCAGTGCCCCCCGCGCCTCTTGGTCCAGCGCCTTGACCTCTTCGCCCACCGCATCACGCGGCAGCACGCCAAGGCCCTCGACCAGCCGGAACGCAAAGCCCCGCGCCAGCCCCGTCAGCGCCTCGTCCCGGCTCATCGCGGCCAGCGGCTCGAACAGCGCCGCCACTTTCCGGTCGATGAAATGCTGCAGCCGCCGCTTCACCTTCTCGGCGACATCCGGCCCCGCTTCCTCATCGACGAATCCCTCGACCGACGGGCGCAGCGCCTCGGCCCCCTTCACCAGCTTGCCGACCGCCGTGGTCCCCCACATCAGCCCGCCCTGCTCGGTATAATCCAGCTCGGTATCCGGCGCGTTGTAGAAGCGGTCCGCCCGCAGATGCCATTCGGGCCGCAGCGCCTGCACCGCCGCCTGCCGCAGCGTGCGCGCCTCATCAGGCGTGGCCGAGGCATCCTGCCGGAACCGGAACCCCTCCAGACGGCCGACGAACTCGCCCTCGACCATCACTTCGCCTTTGTCATTCACCTCGGCCACGAGGGTCTCCTTCTGCTTCAACCGCCGCAACAGAACGCTCGTCCGCCGGTCAACAAATCGCTGCGTCAGCCGCGCGTGCAGCGCATCCGACAGGCGGTCTTCTACAGCGCGCGTCTCGTCGCGCCAATGGCTTTCATCTTCCACCCATCCCGACCGCTGCGCCACATAGGTCCATGTGCGGATATAGGCCAACCGTTTCGAGATCGCGTCGATATCCCCATCCGACTTGTCGATCCGCGAAACCGCCAGTTTCAGCCAGTCCGACGGCACCTTCCCGCCCCGCACAAACTCGAAGATCCGCGCCAGCAGCGCCGCATGTTCCGTGGTGGAAGAGGATCGGAAATCCGGCACCCGGCACACATCCCACAACAGCCGTACATCGGCCGGACCCTTCACCCGGTCCCGCACCTCGGCCATCTCCGACAGCGCCTTCAGCGCCACCACGTCATCGGCATCCCGCGCCCGCGTCAGCCATTCATTGCTCGTGGGCGCCTCCAGCGACCGCACCAGCCGCTCCACGCTGCCGAATTCCAGCCCGGCATTGCGCCACTGCAGCTTCTTCACCGGGGCGAAACGGTGGTTCTCGATGGCATCCACCATCTCTTCGTCCAAGGGCCGCGCCTCGCCCGTCACCCCGAAGGTGCCGTTCTCCACATGGCGCCCCGCCCGCCCCGCGATCTGCGCCAGTTCTTGCGGATAAAGCGCCCGCATCCGCCGCCCGTCGAACTTCGCCGTGCTGGAAAACGCCACATGCCGGATATCAAGGTTCAGCCCCATCCCGATGGCATCCGTGGCCACCAGATAATCCACATCGCCATTCTGGTACAAAGCCACCTGCGCATTGCGCGTGCGGGGCGACAGCGCCCCCATCACGACCGCGCAACCGCCCTTTTGCCGCCGGATCAACTCGGCAATCGCATAGACGTTTTCAACCGAAAACCCCACGATGGCACTGCGCGGCGGCATCCGGCTGATCTTTTTCGAACCCGCATAGGTCAGCGTGGACAGCCTGTCCCGCTTGACGAAACTCGCCCCCGGCACCAGCGCGGCAATCGCCCCCCGCATCGTGTCCGATCCCAGAAACAGCGTCTCATGCAAGCCGCGCGCCCGCAGCAGCCGGTCCGTAAAGACATGCCCCCGCTCCGGGTCCGCGCAAAGCTGGATCTCGTCCACCGCCACGAAATCCGCGCCGATCTCCAACGGCATCGCCTCCACGGTGCAGACCCAGTACTGGGTCCGCTCCGGCACGATCCGCTCCTCGCCCGTGACCAAGGCCACGACCGACGGCCCCCTCTGGGCCACGATCCGGTCATAGACCTCGCGCGCCAACAGGCGCAGCGGCAGGCCGATCACCCCGGTCCGATGCGCCAGCATGCGCTCGATCGCGTAATGCGTCTTGCCGGTATTCGTCGGTCCAAGGACCGCCGTGACCCGTCCGCCCATGCCCATGTGATTGCGCTCTTTACAGGTCCGTCCCGGCGGTTTCCGCTTCCAGCCGTTCCACCGACTCGATTACCCCCTCAAGATGGGGATGTATAGCCAAGGCGGCCTGATAGGCCTCCAGCGCCTTCTTGGGCTGTTCCAACTGTTCGAAGATCATCCCCAACCCGGACAGCGCCCCAAAATGGCGCGGGTTCAATGTCAGGGTCTTGGCGATGTCATTCACCGACGGGCCCAGTTCCCCGGCAACGAAATAGGCGGTCGCCCGCGCGTTCCAGCCTTCGGCAAAATCCGGCGCATGATCGGTCAGCGCGGTGAAATGCTCAATCGCCCCCGCCGTATCGCCCGCCTCCATCGCGTCACGGCCCCGCTGCAACAGCAGGTCCATGGCAGGCGACCCCGATTTCGACCATTCGTTCCAGATTTCCCGCTCGATCCGCGCCGCCCCCTGCGCATCCGACCCCTTCAATTCCTCGAAAAGCGAATCAAGCGTCTCTGTCTGCGCCATCGCGACGCTGGCGAGGCACAAAAGCGCGGCAAGTGCCGCAACGACATGATTGTGTAACTGTCGAAGCGCTTCCATAAATCGAAGGTAACGCAACCGCGGGGAAAGACCAGCCTCCCCGCTGTCACGATCAGAAGATGGAGATCCAAGGAATGAGCGATGTGATCGAGGCCGCCGTGGCCGCCCTGTCCACCAAGCTGAGCGATGGCTTCGACGGCGTGGCGAAATTCGTGATCACCGGCGAAGGGGCGATCATGCTGGATGCGAACGGCGTCCGCGCCGGGGATGAAGAGGCCGACGTGACCATGACCGCCTCCGCCGACACCTTCCGCGCGATCCTCGAAGGCGACATGAACCCGACCATGGCCTTCATGACGGGCAAGCTGTCGGTCGATGGCTCCATGGGCATGGCGATGAAGCTCGGCTCCGCGCTGGCGTGACCGAAACCGCGCCCCTTTTTGAAGACCTTGCCGAAGGGCCGCCCGGCGGGCGCGCCCTTTGGCTGCGCGCCGCCGACGGTCCGCGCCTGCGCGCGGCGATCTGGGGGGTGGAAGGTGCCAAAGGCACGGTCTTCCTCTTCCCCGGCCGCACCGAGTATATCGAGAAATACGGTCGTGCCGCTGCCGACCTCGCCGCGCGGGGCTATGCCACACTGGTGGTGGACTGGCGCGGTCAGGGCCTTGCTGACCGTGCCTATCGCGACCGCCTCATCGGCCATGTCGAGGATTTCAACGACTACCAGCGCGACATCGACGCCCTGCTCGCCTTCGCCGCTGCCGAAGGTCTGCCCCGGCCCTTCCACCTGCTCTGCCATTCCATGGGTGGCTGCATCGGGCTGCGCGCGCTGATGCGCGGGTTGCCCTTCGCCTCCGCCGCCTTCTCGGCACCCATGTGGGGCATCAGCATGGCCGCATGGTCGCGCCCCATCGCCCATGTCCTTGGTCGCCTCGCCCCCCTCATCGGGCAGGCCCATCGCTACGCTCCCGGCACGGGCGGGCAGACCTATGTCCTCGCCGCGCCCTTTCAGGACAATGTCCTGACCACCGACCCCGAGATGTGGGACTACATGCGCCGTCAGGTCTCAGCCCATCCCGACCTTGCGTTGGGTGGCCCCTCCCTCGGCTGGCTGGGCGCTGCGCTGCGCGAATGTGCGGCACTGTCCGCGATGGCCGCCCCCGCGACCCCTGCCGTGACCGCCCTCGGCACAGCTGAAAAGGTGGTGGACGTGCCCCCGATCCACCTGCGCATGGCGGGCTGGCGCAATGGTCGGCTCGACCTCTATCACGGCGCGGAACATGAGGTGCCGATGGAGGTTCCCCCCCACCGCACCCGCTTCTTCGACAGCGCCGCCGCGCTTTTTTCGGCCAACGGCTGACACCCAAATTTCTTCGAAGAAATTTGCAAAAATCTTCCAAGATTTTTGTACGCAAGGGGTGGAGCTATCGCCTTAAGCCCACCCCATAACCCCGCGCAATACCTGACAGTCGCCGTTGCGCGAAACGGGCGATCAGCGTTCGCTGCGTGCCCACAGTTTGCTGCACAAAAGGCGGCACAAAACAGGGCACAACCGATTCAGAGGTTGATCTGGCTGAACCCGTCCCGCAGCGCCCGGCTCCACGCCTCCGACATGGCGCGAAACTGCTCGTCCCCCGCCTCGATCCGCCGCTTCATGGTGACCTTGCAGGCATCCCTTTCGATCACGCACAGATCAAGGGGCATTCCGACGGAAAGGTTTGATCTCAAAGTGGAATCCATCGACAGAAGTACCGCCTTCTGGGCATCCGCAAGGCTGGTCTGCGGCTTCACCACCCGGTCCAGAATGGGCTTGCCATATTTGTGCTCGCCGATCTGCAGAAAGGGCGTGTCCTCCGTCGCTTCGATGAAATTCCCCTCCGGATAGATGAGGAACAACCGCATCGCCCCCCCCTTCCGCTGCCCCGCCACGATCATCGACGCCGACGCCCCCTGCATCGCCGACAGCTTCTCGTCGATCTCCGCCCGCACCGTGGCCAGCATATTTCCAACGATATCAGCCACTTTCAGCATCGTCGGCGCCTTCATGATCGACGTCGTCTCATCCGCCTCCGGGTCCTCGATCGCCTCGCGCAGCCGCGCCACGGTGGTCTGCGTGACCGACAAACTGCCCGCCGTCATGATCGCGATGACCTTCTCGCCGGGGTCCTCGAACAGAAACATCTTCCGATAGGTCGAAATATTGTCGAGCCCCGCATTCGTCCGGGTATCCGACAGCAGAACGATGCCCTCATTCAGCAACAGGCCGACGCAATAGGTCATGGTTTCTTCCCCAAGGATGCCCGACCCTATTGCTGCAAGGATTGGACCGCAACCGTCACATCAAGACTTTCTGATACGACCCCGCGCGCGATCCCCCGAATGGGGGCCGCATCCTGTGCGTCCAGCCCCGATCCCAACCGGATATAGCGCGCATCCGGGCAGCAGCGGTTGGCCGGGTCGAACCCAACCCAGCCCAGCCCCGCCACATGGATCTCGGCCCAGGCATGCGCCGCCTCATGCGGTGTCCCCTCCGCATCGGCAAACAGATAGCCCGAGACATAGCGCGCCGGCAGCCCCATCTTGCGCGCACAGGCGATCAGCGCATGCGCATGGTCCTGACAAACGCCCTTCCCCTGCGCCAAAGCCTCGGCCGCCGTCGTCTGCGACTGCGTCGCGCCCGGCGTATAGGCCAACGCCTCGGCCACCAGTTCGGCCAGACGATGCGCCATGGACAAGGGCCCATCCGCCCCCGCCGCCTGCGCCGCAAGCTCTGCTACCGCCGCATCGGCGCGGGTGGCCGCCGTATCCACCAGATAGACCTCGGGCGGCACCACCTCGCGATGCCCACGCAAAACCCCTGCCAGATCAAGGGTTTCCACCGTCCCCGTCACGCGGACCTCGACCTCGGTCACCGGGCCTTTTACCATCCAGCCCTGCACCCGGTCCCCGGCCCCGTCCCGGAAGGACCCACCCGGAATCCCGCCCGATACCGTCACAGTCCAGTCCCGCAGCTTCTGCCCGTCGAATTTCGACGGGGTAAGGCGGTGGCTCTGCATCACGGCCCGCACCGGGCGGTCGTAGCGATAGCGTGTCACATGATCGACCGACAGCAGCATCACCGCATATCCCCACTCAGATAAGTCTCGTGCACCAGCGACCCCAGGCCCGCCACCTCGCGGATGAAGCGCGATAGGAACTCGTGCAGGCCTTCGTCGAAAATGTCCTCCACCTTCGTCGCCTCAAGTGCGGCCAGCATGTCCTGCGCCCGCGCCTGCGCCTCGGTCTTGCTGCCATAGGCCTTGGCAAGCCTATCCAGATGCAGGGAAATCTCTTCCACACAGGTGATCAGCGCCCTGGGGCATTGCGAATTCAGGATCAGGAAATGCGCGATCTTCGCCGCCGTCACCTCGCCACCATAGGCCCAGTGAAAGGCCCGATGCGCCGACATGGCGCGCAGAAGCGTGGTCCACTGGTAATTGTCCAGCCCGGACCCCACGAATTCCACCTTCGGCAGCAGCACGTAGTACTTCACGTCCATCAGGCGCGCCGTGTTGTCCGCCCGTTCGAGGTGGTAACCAAGGTTTAGGAAATCCCAGCCATCGTTGCGCAGAAGCGTGGCCTCGATCGCGCCCCGTACCATCGCTGCGTGCCGCATCGTCCATTCCGTCAGGCGCGACAGTTCCAATTCGCTGCGCGGCGTCCGCTCCAACTGCCGCAATTCCTGAAAGGCCGTGTTCAATGCATCCCAGACCTGCGCCGTCAGCGCCGTCCGCACGATCCGCCCGTTTTCCCGTGCCATCGTGATGCAGGACGCGACAGAAGACGGATTGTCATGGTCGAAAAACAGAAAGCTTTCGATGTTGCGCTGCACGGGATCGCCATATTTCCGTGCAAAGGCATCGGCATTGCCCGACGCCTGCAGCAGCGAATCCCACTCGTTGCGGTATCCCCCGGCGGACGGCAGCAGCGCGATGCGCGACCCCACCTCCAGCAGACGCGCGGCAGTTTCCGCCCGCTCCATGTAGCGGGCGATCCAGAACAGGTTGTCGGCGGTCCGGCTCAGCATCGCTTCATCACTCCGCCAGAACCCAAGTGTCCTTCACCCCCCCCCCTTGGGAGGAGTTTACGACCAATGACCCTTCCGTCAGCGCCACCCGCGTTAGGCCACCGGGCACCAGTTCGATGCGCTCCCCCACAAGACAATAGGGCCGCAGGTCCACATGGCGCGGGGCCACGCCTTCGGCCACGAAGGTGGGCGTGGTGGACAGGGCCAGCGTCGGCTGCGCGATGTAATTCCCCGGATCGGCAAGGATCTTGCCCCGGAACGCCTCGACCTGTTCCTTGCTGGATTTCGGCCCGACCAGCATCCCGTAACCGCCCGACCCGTGCACTTCCTTAACCACCAGTTCAGAAAGGTTATCCAGAACATAACGCAGATCGTCGGTCTTCCCGCATTGCCACGTGGGGACGTTCTGCAGGATCGGCTCTTCGCCGAGGTAGAAGCGCACCATCTCGGGCACGAAGGTATAGACGGCCTTATCATCCGCGACCCCCGCCCCGGGGGCCGAACAGATGCTCACACCGCCCGACCGATAGACATCCATCAGCCCCGGCACGCCCAGCATGGAATCGGGGCGGAAACACAGCGGATCGATGAAGGCATCATCGATCCGGCGATAGATCACATCCACCTTCTTGGGACCTTCCGTCGTGCGCATCCAGACGAATTCGCCCTCCACGAACAGGTCCTGCCCTTCGACCAGCTCGATCCCCATCAGGTCGGCCAGAAAGCTGTGCTCGTAATAGGCGCTGTTGAAATGCCCCGGCGTCAGCAGCACCACCGTCGGCTCGCCATTGCATTTCTCCGGCGCGACGGAGGCAAGCGTTCGGCGCAGGATTTCCGGATAAGTATCAACGGGTTCAATGCGGTTCTCGCGGAACAGGTCGGGGAACATCCGCATCATGATCTCGCGGTTTTCCAGCATGTAGGACACGCCCGAAGGGGTGCGGCAATTGTCCTCCAGCACGAAGAACTCATCCGGCCCCGTCCGCACGATGTCGATCCCGACGATATGGGAATAGACCCCCTTCGGCGGTTTGATCCCCGCCACGGCCTTTTCATAGGCGTCATTCTGATAGACCAGCCGCGACGGCACACGGCCCGCCCGCACGATCTCGCCCCGCTGATAGACATCCACCAGAAAGGCATTCAGCGCCCGCGCCCGCTGCTTGATCCCCTTCTCCAGCCGCGCCCATTCCGCCCCGGTGAAGACGCGCGGGAACATGTCGAATGGGATCAGTCGGTCCGGATCGCCGCCCTCGCCATAGACCGCGAAGGTGATGCCGATGCGGCGGAACAGATCCTCGGCCTCCGCCTGTTTCAGCGTCCGCAATTCGGCCGGCATGGCCTTCATCCAATCTTCCAGCCGCGCATAGGGCGGGCGAACCTTGCCGCCCTGATACATCTCGTTGAAGTATTGCGTCACCGCCACGCCCCCTGCTGCCCGGATCACCCGGTCTTGGGCCGAGTAAATCAGGGCCTTACGCGGCTTGGAAGCGTTTCAGAAGAAAGACATGGGTGCGACATGTGCAACTGCACAAAAAATGGGCGCAGACGCAAGGCTGGCCGGGCCACACCCCGGTGCTAGCTTTCTGCCATGGCGCGTGACCCCGTCCTGACCTTCACCGATCGCGGGATCTATTGTCCTGCGGGGGATTTCTTCATCGATCCCTGGCGCCCGGTCGACCGCGCGCTGATCACCCATGGCCATTCCGACCATGCCCGCTGGGGCCACCGCCGCTATCTCGCCACGCATCAGGCCCTGCCGGTGATCCGCCACCGCCTTGGCCAGATCGACGCGCAGGGGATCGCCTATGGCGAAAACCTGCGGATCGGTGGGGTCACGGTCAGCTTCCACCCCGCAGGCCATATCCCCGGCTCGGCCCAGATCGCAGTGGACCGGGAGGGTGAGGTCTGGGTCGTCTCGGGCGATTACAAGGTGGAAGCCGATGGTCTGGCCGAGGCTTTCGAACCCGTCCCCTGCCACGCTTTCATCAGCGAATGCACCTTCGGCCTGCCCATCTTCCGCTGGCGCCCGCAGGCGCAGGTGATGGACGACATCACCCGTTGGTGGGCCGCCAATGCCGCTGCCGGTAAGGCGTCAATTCTTGGCGCCTACAGCCTTGGCAAGGCGCAGCGCCTGCTGGCGGGGGTGGGGCCGGTCGGTCCCATCCTGACTCATGGCGCGGTGGAGGAGGTCAACGACATCCTGCGCCATCAAGGCTATAGCCTGCCGCACACGATCCGCGCAGGGCAAGGCGTGGATGGCAAAACCCATCCCGGCGCGTTGGTCATCGCGCCGCCCTCCGCGCTCGGCTCGGCTTGGGCGCGCAAGTTCGGCCCGGCGGACGAGGCCTTCGCCAGCGGCTGGATGGCCGTGCGCGGCATCCGCCGCCGGCGCGCGCTCGGCACGGGCTTTGTCGTTTCAGACCATGCCGATTTTCCGGGCCTTCTCTCGGCGATACGCGCCACGGGATGCGAAAAAGTCTTCGTCACCCACGGCTACACAGCCCCCTTCCGCCGCTTTCTCGCCGAACAGGGCTATGACGCCGGGATCGTCGCCACTGAATATGGCGAAGAAGCCGAAGACGCAGTCGCCTCCTCCGCCGAACCCGTTGAATCATGAAGGATTTCGCCACCCTCTTCGCCGCTCTGGACGGCACCACCAAGACCACGGTGAAACTCGCCGCGCTGACCCACTACTTCCGCACGGCGGCTGAGGACGACAAGCTCTGGACCATCGCCCTCCTCTCCGGCCGCCGCCCGAAACGGGCCGTCACCGCCACTGAACTGCGCGCTTGGGCGGCCGAGGCGGCGGGACTGCCCCTCTGGCTCTTTGAAGAAAGCTACGCCATGGTGGGCGATCTGGCCGAAACCATCGCCCTCATCCTTCCCACCGCCGAAGCCGAAGAAACCCCCTCCCTTTCGGACACGATCCGCGCGCTGATGGCGCTGACCGGTCAGCCGGTGGAGGCGCGCAAGACCGCGATCCTAGGCTCGTGGGGGCGACTGGGCACAACGGAACGCTTTCTTTTCAACAAGCTGATCACCGGCGGCTTCCGCATGGGGGTCAGCCAGGGCCTGATGACCCGCGCCCTTTCCACCGCAACAGGAGTGGACGAAGCAGCGCTCGCCCATCGCCTGATGGGCAACTGGCAGCCAGCGACGACCACCTTTCAATCGCTGATCCGGGATGAGGGGGAAGGGAATGCCTCCCGCCCCTATCCTTTCGCCCTTGCCTCGCCACTGGAAGAGGGGCCAGAGGCCCTTGGTGACCCCACCAACTGGCATGCCGAATGGAAGTGGGACGGCATCCGCGGCCAGTTGATCCACCGACCCGGCCTGCTTGCCCTCTGGTCGCGGGGGGAGGAGTTGATCACCGACCGTTTCCCCGAATTCGCGCCGCTGGCGGATTTCCTGCCCCCCGGCACGGTGATCGATGGCGAGGTGCTGGCTTGGGACCACGCGGCGCAGCGCCCCTTGCCCTTTGCCGATCTGCAGAAAAGGATCGGCCGCAAGACCGTGCCAAAGAAACTGCTGCAAGAGGCCCCTGCCCATCTTCTGGCCTATGACCTGCTGGAGGATGGGGGCCGTGACCTGCGCGCCACCCCCTTTGTCGAACGGCAGGCACGGCTGGCGGCGCTTCTGGCGGCGCTGCCCGGCGACCTGCCGTTGTCGCTCTCACCACCCGTCACTTTTGGCGACTGGGCGGACCTTGCCGCCGCGCGACAAACGGCACGGGACCGGCTGGCAGAAGGGATCATGCTGAAACGAAAGGAGTCTTCCTATTTCACCGGCCGCAAGCGGGGGGATTGGTGGAAATGGAAGCTCGACCCCTTCACCGTGGATGCGGTGATGCTCTATGCGCAAGCAGGGCACGGGCGGCGGGCGAACCTCTACACCGATTTCACCTTTGCCGTGCGCGACGGCAATGCGCTGGTTCCCTTCACGAAGGCCTATTCCGGCCTGACCGATGCCGAATTCGCAGAGATCACCCGCTGGGTGCAAAAGAACACGCTGGAACGCTTTGGTCCCGTGCGCCGGGTGCCGCCGGAACTGGTCTTCGAGATCGGCTTCGAAGGGATACAGGAAAGCCCGCGCCACAAGTCGGGGATCGCGTTGCGCTTTCCGCGCATGATCCGCTGGCGCCGCGACAAGCCGGTGGACGAGATCGACACGCTGGACAGCCTGCGCGACCTGTTGCGCGCGACCCGGGCGTAGGATGGGCGATATCGCCCATCCTACCCGGGATCGCGCCAATTTGCACCGCCGCGCCTTGCGCCTTTGCGCCTGCGCGCCCTAGATGGGAGACTGATCATCGAACGAGGTTTCCCATGACGCTGCCCCTTCCCCGCCCCGTCTTCGACGCCAATGCCACCGGGGGCGGCCTCGGCAAACTGCCGGATTGGGATCTGACCGACCTCTACCCCGCACCGGACGCGCCCGAATTCACCCGCGACATGGGCTGGCTTGAAAAGGCCTGCGCCGATTTCGCCGCCAGCTACGAGGGCAAGCTTGCCGATCTTGATGCTGCCGGGCTTCTGGCCTGCGTGCAGGCCTATGAGAAGATCGACGTGATCGCCGGACGCATCATGTCCTTCGCCGGCCTGCGCTACTATCAGAACACGATGGACAGCGAACGGGCAAAGTTCATGGCCGATGCGCAGGACCGCATCACCACCTTCACCACGCCGCTGGTGTTTTTCAGCCTTGAATTCAACCGCTTGGACGAAGGGCACCTGTCGGGCCTTCTGGCCCAGAACGCCGATCTTGCCCGCTACAAGCCGGTCTTCGACCGGATGCGGGCGATGCGGCCCTATCAGCTTTCGGACGAGTTGGAAAAGTTCCTGCACGACAATTCCGTCGTGGGCGCCAGCGCGTGGAACAAGCTGTTCGACGAGACGATGGCTGGCCTGATGTTCAAGGTCGAGGGCGAGGATGAGGAGATGAACCTCGAATCCACCCTGAACCTGCTGACCGATACCGACCGCGCCAAGCGCGAGGCAGCGGCGCGGGCACTGGCTTTGGTTTTCGACAAGCATATCAAGCTCTTCGCCCGCGTCCACAACACGCTGGCCAAGGAGAAGGAGGTGGAGGACCGCTGGCGCAAGATGCCCACGCCGCAGACCGGCCGCCATCTGTCCAACCATGTGGAGCCCGAGGTGGTGGAGGCGCTGCGCAACGCCGTGGTCGCCGCCTATCCGAAGCTGTCGCATCGCTATTATCGGCTGAAGGCGAAGTGGATGGGTCTGGAAAAGCTGCAGGTTTGGGACCGGAACGCCCCCCTGCCGATTGAGGCGCCCAAGACCGTGGATTGGGACAGCGCAACCAAAACGGTGCTGGACGCTTATGGCGCCTTCGACCCGAAGATGGCGGACCTTGCCAAGCCCTTCTTCGAAAAGGGCTGGATCGACGCAGGCGTGAAGCCCGGCAAGGCGCCGGGGGCCTTTGCGCATCCCACCGTGACGACTGTGCACCCCTACGTGATGCTCAACTATCTCGGCAAACCGCGGGACGTGATGACGCTGGCGCATGAACTGGGGCATGGCGTGCATCAGGTTCTGGCAGCGGGACAGGGGGAGTTGCTCTCCTCCACCCCGCTGACGCTGGCCGAAACGGCGAGCGTCTTTGGCGAGATGCTGACCTTCCGCAAACTGCTGGATGGCGCCAAGACGCCGGGGGAACGCAAGACCCTGCTGGCGGGCAAGGTGGAGGACATGATCAACACGGTCGTGCGCCAGATCGCCTTCTACGATTTCGAATGCAAGCTGCACGCGGCACGGCGCGAAGGGGAATTGACGCCCGACGACATCAACGCCCTCTGGATGAGCGTACAGGCCCAATCCCTTGGCGATGCCTTCGAATTCATGGACGGATATGAGACCTTCTGGGCCTATATCCCGCATTTCGTGCATTCACCCTTCTACGTCTATGCTTATGCCTTCGGCGACGGGCTGGTGAATGCGCTTTATGCCGCCTATGCGGATGGGCTGCCCGACTTCCAAGCGAAGTATTTCGAGATGCTCAAGGCGGGCGGGTCCAAGCACCACAAGGAGTTGCTGGCCCCCTTCGGCCTTGATGCCAGCGATCCGAAGTTCTGGGACAAGGGCCTGTCGATGATCGCGGGCTTCATCGATGAATTGGAGGCGATGGAGGGCTGAGGCCCTCCATCCCCTTGTTTCAGATGGCGTCGACGGCCTTGAGGTGCCCTGTGATCTCGCGCAGGGGGCGGTCAATCAGGTCGCGGTCGAGAACGGCAGCGACGCGGTCGCGCAGACGGTCGGGAAGTTCCTGCCGCATGGCGCGCAGAAGAGAGGCGCGGGCGACAAGGGTGAGGCGGTCATAGCCACCCTTGCGCCATTCGGTTTCGACGAAATCGGCGATCATCTTGGGAAAACGCGCGGCGCGGGTTTCCGGTTCGGCTTGCGCTTCGCCTCGGTCCAGATCGGCGGCGCGGATGTGGCGCAGTTCCATCACGCCATCGCTTTGCTCATCCGATACCAGAAGCCGCAGGTCGCGGTCTGCCGCGACAAGGATCATGTTCCGACGCATTTTCATTCTTGTGCCCTCCGTTCTTTTGGGACGAGTCCCGCTTAGACCGGAACGGCGGCGCGCGCCTTGATGTGAGGCAGAAAAGGGCCGCATTCGCCGTTCGGCGGCCCGGTTCTGGCACAAGGTGGCCGCGGGGGCACACTTCGGGCGGGGGGATGTCCATCCCCCGCCCGAAGGCAGTCTCACCAGCTGATTTCGCGCGCGGTGGCGAAGGCCTGATCGATCATCACCTGCGTGCCGCGGGTGAATTCCAGCGGGCAGGGATAGGCCGCGCCGGTGCGGATGGACAGACCAAAATTCTCGACCTGCAACTTGTAGTGGTTGGCGGCGGGCCAGCGTTCGGAGGTGACGGTCTGGTCCTTGTGCAACTCGATCCGCGCCTCGGCGAAGAGGTTGGCGTTGAAGGGGCCGTTCGCCACTTTCAGAAGGCCCTTGTCGCCGTGGAAGGCCACTTCCTGCCGGTTTTGCAAGCGCATGGAGGTCATGGCGGTGTAGGTCGCGCGGCCCAAGGGGCCTTCGAGGATGCAGTCCACCTCGGCCCAGACATCGACGCCGTTTTCGCGGATCATGCGGCAGGAGAGATCGGTCGCCTCGGCCCCCGTCACGAAGCGGGCGGAGCCGTAGGTGTAGACGCCGATGTCGCGGATGCCGCCGCCACCGGTTTCGGGGCGGTTGCGGATGTTCTCGGTCTGGTCGGCATTGTTGTAGGCGAAGAAGGCATCGACATGGCGCAACTTGCCGATGGCCCCGCCCTGCACCAGTTCGCGCGCGCGGATCCATTGCGGGTGATGGACGATCATATAGGCCTCGGCCGCCAAAAGCCCGGTGCGGTCGCGTTCGGCGATGATCGTATCGATCTCTTCGGCCTTCATGGCGATGGGCTTTTCGGTCAGCACATGCTTGCCGGCCCGCAGCGCCTTTAGCGTCCATTCCACGTGAATGTGGTTGGGGAGCGGGATGTAGACGGCGTCAATCGTAGGATCGGCGAGCAGGTCTTCATAGGTCATCTGGGCGAGGCCGGGGCAGAAATCCCAGCCCGTGGCGCTGCCCGGAGACGAGGTTCCGAGGGCGGCGAGGACCGCGTTCTCGGCCATGTGGATGGCCGGTGCCATATGTTCGCGGGCGAATTTGGCGTTGCCGAGCACGCCCCAGCGGACGGGTTTCATCGCGTCTCCTCCTACCTGATGATGGTCTGCAGGCTAGGGCGCTGCGGAGGGCGACGCAAGGTCAGTCGGTCTTCTTCAGGGCGGTCAGGATCTGGCCGCGCGCCACGAAGAGGATGCCCCCCAGATAGGCCACCGACAGGCCAAGGAGGGTGACCCAAGGATAGGTGATCAGCGCCGCGATGACGGCGGCAAGGCCCACGAGGATGTAGCGCGCATCTTCGGCATAGAAGGTGACCCGCTTGAGCGACGGGGTGCGGATGCGGCTGATCATCAGCGCCCCCATCGCCACCATCCAGAGCGCGACGGCCATGCCGGGAAGGCGGACGTCGCCCGGAAAGCAGAAGGCAAGGTAGATGGGGGCCAGCACCAGCATCGCGCCTGCGGGCGAGGGCACGCCGATGAAGGAGGTGCGTTCGGCCGGTTGTTCGCCATCCGTGCGCTTGTTGCCGACGTTAAAGCGGGCAAGGCGCAGCATGCAGCAGATCGCATAGACGAGGACGGCGATCCAGCCGAGGCTCGCCTCGCCTTTCATGCCCCAGAGGTAGAGGACGATGCCCGGCGTGACGCCGAAATTGACGAAATCGCCGAGGCTGTCGAGTTCGGCGCCGATCGCGCTTTCGGATTTGAGCATGCGGGCGAGGCGGCCATCAAGCGCGTCCATCGCGGCGGCAAGACCGATCAGGGCGACGGAGGTGGCGATGTGGCCGTCAATGGCGAAGCGGATGGCGGTGAGGCCCGCGCAGAGGCCGAGGATCGAGACGAGGTTCGGCAGAAGCTGCAGGATATGCAGCTTGCGGCGGGGGCGCGGCGTCTCGTCCTGCGGCATGGTCATTCCATCCGGGCGATGCGCTGCGGGCTGGCCTGCCCGAGGGTGGCGATGACGGTTTCGCCCGCGACGCAGGTTTGGCCCAGCGCCACCTGCGGTTCCACCCCGTCGGGCAGGTAGATGTCGAGGCGCGAGCCGAAGCGGATCAGACCGAAACGTTCGCCGGTGCGCAGTTCCTGCCCCTTTACGGCGAAGCAGAGGATGCGGCGGGCGACGAGGCCTGCGATCTGCACCACGGCGATGGAGCGGCCATCGGCCATGTCGATGCGGATGGAGTTGCGTTCATTGTCGACCGAGGCCTTGTCGAGCGAGGCGTTAAGGAATTTGCCCGGGCGATAGGCGATTTCCGAGACGCGTCCCGCGATGGGGGCGCGGTTCACATGGCAGTTGAAGACCGACATGAAGACCGAGACGCGCATGAGCGCATCAGGCCCCATCCCAAGCTCGGGCGGCGGTACCGCGCGTTCGATGAGAGAGACGACACCATCGGCGGGGCTGACCATCAGGCCTGCATTGGTGGGGACGGCGCGTTTGGGATCGCGGAAAAAGTAATAGCACCAGACGGTTAGGCCAACGCCCACCCAGCCTAGCGGATCCCAGATCCAGAACAGGACCAATGTCACGGCGGCAAAGGCCGCGACGAAGCGGATGCCTTCGCGGTGCATCGGCTTGATGAAGGTCTCGAGCATGGTCATCGGCGGTCTCCGTCTTTCTTGCCCTCTACCCCTGTCAGGGGACCGAGGCAACGGTTGCGAGGGTCGCGGGATGCAAAACGGCGGTCGGGGCAGGCCCGACCGCCGTGTTCAAAGGTGTTAACGAGGCGTTAATCATGCGCCACGCCGGTGGATCAGGCCGGGATGACCATGCCCTTGCCCTTGGCCAGTTCGCGCATGCGCGCCTGCAGCTTTTCGAAGGCGCGCACCTCGATCTGGCGGATGCGTTCGCGGCTGACGCCGTAGCTTTCCGACAGTTCTTCCAGCGTCACCGGCACATCGGCCAGACGGCGCTGCATGAGGATGTCCTTCTCACGCTCGTTCAGCACGGCCATGGCCTGCACCAGAAGGGCGCGGCGAGCGTCAAGTTCGTCGCGTTCTTCATAGGCGCCGGCCTGATCGCTGTCTTCATCCTCCAGCCAGTCCTGCCATTGGGTCGCGCCTTCGCCATCGGACCCCACCGTCGCGTTGAGCGAGGCGTCAGAGCCGGAGAGGCGGCGGTTCATGTCGATGACCTCTTCCTCGGTCACCGACAGGTCCTTGGCGATCTGGGCCACGTTTTCGGGGCGAAGATCGCCTTCCTCCAGCGCGCCGACCTTGGCCTTGGCCTTGCGCAGGTTGAAGAAAAGCTTCTTCTGCGCCGAGGTGGTGCCGAGTTTCACCAGCGACCAGGACCGCAGGATGTATTCCTGGATCGAGGCGCGGATCCACCACATGGCATAGGTGGCAAGGCGGAAGCCCTTTTCGGGATCGAACCGCTTCACCGCCTGCATCAGGCCGACATTCGCCTCAGAGATCACTTCGGCCTGCGGCAGGCCATAGCCGCGATAGCCCATCGCGATCTTGGCGGCGAGGCGGAGGTGCGAGGTGACAAGCTGGTGCGCGGCCCCGGCATCCGAATGATCGACCCAGCGCTTGGCCAGCATGTATTCCTGTTCCGGCTCCAGCAGGGGGAATTTGCGGATTTCCTGAAGGTAGCGGTTCAGACCCTGTTCCGGGCTGGGTGCGGGAAGATTTTGGTAGGTGCTCATGTCGTGCCCCCTGTTCTGTGCCCCGGGTCTTTCTCAGAAGCCCCCGGGGACTGGCGAAGTTAGGAAGGCTGGCTTGCATATTCAAGACGGCCTCCTTTCCACGTTACATGGGAAAGGTTCCGTTAGCGTTAAAGCCGAGGTTTCGTGCGGTCACGCACATGTCAGGGATTGTTTCAGCAGGTCAGCGCGCGGATCGCAGGGCATCGACAAGGGCGGCCATGTCGGGCGGCAGGGGGCTTTCGAATTCGAGAGCTTCGCCGGTGACAGGATGAAGGAAGCCCAGCGTCGCGGCGTGGAGGGCCTGCCGTGGGAAGGCGTTGCCCTGCGCGGCGGCCCCGTCACCCACCACCTTGGGCGAGAGGTGGCGGCGGCCGCCATAGGTCTGATCCCCCAAAAGCCCGTGGCCGACATGGGACATATGGACCCGGATCTGATGGGTGCGCCCGGTTTCGAGCCAGCAGTCGATGAGGGCAGCCGCGTCGCCGAAGGGTTCGACCACGCGCGCCCGGGTGACGGCGTGGCGGCCCGCGCCGTCCCAGACCACGGCCTGACGTTGGCGGTCGGTCTTGTGGCGGGCAAGGCCCGTGGCGATGCGCAGGATGCCGCCCTGTTCGAAACTGACGCCCCGTGTGCCACGCAGGCGGGGATCGGCGGCATCGGGCACGCCATGGACAAGGGCGATGTAATGGCGCGTAACGCTATGATCTTCGAACTGTTTTGCCAGCCCATGATGGGCACGGTCGGATTTCGCGACGACGAGAAGGCCGGTCGTGTCCTTATCGATCCGGTGGACGATGCCGGGGCGTTTCTCGCCCCCGATCCCCGACAGCGTGTCGCCGCAATGATGGAGCAGCGCATTGACCAGCGTGCCGCTGGGCGAGCCCGGCGCGGGGTGGACAACCATGCCCGCCGGTTTGTCGATCACGATCAGATCGGCGTCTTCATAGAGGATGGTGAGGGGAATATCCTCGGGCTGGGCGTGGTAGTCGTCGGCCGGGGCGAGGAGGAGGGTGTATTCCTCGCCCGCCGCGACGCGGGCTTTCGGATCGGTGACGGGGGTGCCGCCCTTCAGCACATCCCCTTCGGCGATCATCTTCATCAGGCGCGAGCGGGAGAGGGCCGCTTCCTCTGGCACCTCGCGCGCCAGCGCCTTATCAAGGCGGTCGGGCGGGTTTTCCCCAATGGTGACGGTCAGGGTGGCGGCGCCCTCTTCGGAAAGGTCTTGCATGGACGACACTCCTGACACGGGCGGATTGCCGCCCAGCCTGATGTTCCTGAAATGGCTCGTGATCGTGTTGATGATCACGATGATCGGGGGTGTCATAACCATCGTTGCGCTGCTTGTCACCCGGATGCCGGAGGGCGGATCGGTGGGGGTGCCGGAGGCGGTGGTATTGCCGGAGGGAGAGCGGGCAACGGCGGTGACGGTGGCGGAGGAGATGCTGCTGGTGGTCACGGAAAGCCAACGTTTATTGGTGTTTGACCGTATGGGGACGTTGATCCGCGAGGTCGATCTGGCCCAGTAGGGCCGGAATCGACTGTGCCCTGTTTTGTGCCGCCTTTTGTGCAGCAAACTGTGGGCACGCAGAGGGCGCTGTGGAAAGGGTCCGTTAAAGCCCAGTGAAGGGCGGAGGAGGGAGGCCCTCGCATCGGCTGTGCCGGATGTTGTGCCGCCTTTTGTGCCGCAAACTGTGGGCACGCGGCGGGCGCTGGGTTGGGAATTTCTTAACAGCCGCGCCCTGACCCAAAACAGCATCGCGCGGCGGAAACCGACAGGCGAATGGCGGCTTCGGGCATGACCTTGCGTCAGCGGCGGGTTCAGCATGGCGGCCAAAGAGGGGGACGGGGACATGATCGGCGATCTGGGTGCGCGGGATGCGACGGCCTTGGCGGAACTGGTCGCGGCGCGCGAGGTGACGGCAGAGGAGTTGCTGGATGCCGCGCTGGCGGCGGTGGAGGCGCGCAATCCGTCGATCAACGCGGTGGTCCTGATGCAAGAAGAGGTGGCACGGCGGGCCATCGCGGCGGGTCTGCCAGAGGGGCCGTTCAAGGGGGTTCCGTTCCTTCTGAAGGATCTGGGCTGCGAGGCGGTCGACTTCCCGTCGCATAACGGGTCGCGGCTTTTGGCGAACACGCGCTATGACCGCGACTCGGCGATCTATGCGCGCATCCGGGCGACGGGGGTGGTGACCTTTGGCCGGACGACGAGCCCGGAGGGCGGCATCGGGGCGGCGACGGAGGCGGTGGTCTATGGCGGGCCGACGCGGAACCCGTGGGATACCGAGCGCACATCGGGCGGGTCTTCGGGGGGGGCAGGGGCGGCAGTGGCGGCGGGGATCGTGGCCATGGCGCATGGGTCGGACGGGGGCGGGTCGGTCCGTATCCCGGCGGCCTCTTGCGGGTTGTTCGGGTTCAAGCCGACGCGGGCGCGGCTGCCGGATGGGCCTTATGTCGGCGAAGGCTGGGCGGGCATGGCGATCGACGGGTTCCTGACACGGTCGGTGCGGGACACGGCGGTGATGCTGGATGCCTGCGCGGGGCCGGATCTGGGGGCGCCCTATGTGGCGCCGCCCCTGATGCGGAGCCATGCGGATGCGATTTCCCGCCCGCCACGGCGGCTGCGGGTGATGATCTGCGATACGAGTTTCACCGGGGCGGCGATCCATCCCGAGGTGACGGCGGCGGTGCAGCAGGCGGGGCGGCTGCTGGAGAGCCTGGGCCACCATGTGGAGCCGGGGCGGCCGCAGGCGGATGTGGCGATGATGATGCGGGCTTGGACCGATATCGTGGGGGTCGGCACGGCGCTGTCGGTGCGAAAGGCGCTGAAGGGGCGCGATGCGGCGCGGCTGGTCGAGGGCGTGTCGCGGGGCGCGATGGCCCATGCCGAAACGCTGCACCCGACGCGCTACCTTGAGGCGGTGGGGGAGATCCACGCCTTCGGGCGGCAGATGGCTGCGGTCTTTGAGGGTGGGCCGGACGTGATCCTGTCGGCCTGTCTGGCCGAACCGCCCGCAGAGGTGGGGCGGTTTTCCCATGCGACGGAGGATTACGTGGGCTATCGCATCGGCCCGGGCGGCATCTTCGAATACTCGCCCTTCTGCGCCGTCTTCAACGCGAGCGGGCAACCTGCGGCAAGCCTGCCCTTAGGCTGGAGTTCGGGCGGGCTGCCCATCGGCATCCATCTGGCCATGCGCTTTGGTGCGGATGAGGAGTTGATCGCGCTTTGTGCAGAGTTGGAACGCGCAGCCCCTTGGGCGGCGATCCGTGCGCCGCTGGCGGGGGGCGCGCGTTCTTAATGCTTGCCAAGCGGGGATTCGGGCGGTCAGATATGATCAAAAGACAAGAACCAATGGGGAGCGCCACAGAGTGACCGAAGCCGTCACCATCGAGGCCCGGAATGCCGTGAAGGCTTTCGGTCAGGGGGACCATGTGGTGCGGGCGCTGGACGATGTTTCGATCCAGATCCGCAAGGGAGAATTCTTCACGCTGCTAGGGCCTTCGGGATGCGGCAAGACCACGCTTCTGCGCCTGATCGCGGGGTTTGAGATGCCAACGAGCGGGACGATCCTGCTGGACGGCGCGGATATCACCGATCTGCCGCCCAACCGGCGGCCGGTGAACACGGTGTTCCAGAGCTATGCCCTGTTTCCGCATCTGACGGTGGCGGAGAATGTGGGCTTTGGCCTGACGATGCAGGGCCGCCCCAAGGCCGAGGTCAAGGCACGGGTGGCCGAGATGCTGGCGCTGGTGAAGCTGGAGGCGATGGCGGGCCGCAAGACCAGCCAGTTGTCGGGCGGCCAGCAGCAGCGCGTGGCGCTGGCGCGCGCCTTGGCGCCGCAACCCAAGGTTCTGCTTCTGGACGAGCCATTGAGTGCGCTGGACCTGAAGCTGCGCAAAGAGATGCAGGTCGAATTGAAGCGGCTGCAGACCGAGACGGGCATCACTTTCATCTTCGTGACCCATGATCAGGAAGAAGCCCTGACCATGAGCGACCGGGTCGGCGTGATGAGCGCGGGCAAGCTGCAACAGGTGGGCAGCCCGAAGGAGATCTACACGCGGCCCGTGAACCGTTTCGTGGCCTCTTTCATTGGCGAGACGAATTTCCTGCCCGCCACGGTGGTGGCAGGGGGTGTGCGGCTTTCGACGGGCGATGTGGTGGAGGTGGCGACGGCGGCCATGGGTACGGTTACCCTGACCGTGCGGCCGGAACAGGTGCGGATCGTGGGCGCCGGAGAGGCCGGGGCGATTTCGGCGCGGGTGAAGTTCCTCGTCTATTTCGGGACGGACACGCATTGCCATCTGGCGCTGGCCGACGGGACCGAGGTCGTGGCGCGGGTGCAATCGCCCGCCAGCGGCGAGGCGGGCATCGTAGAAGGGTCGGAGATCGGCATCCGCTTCGCCCCCGGCGCGGCGCAGGTTCTGGAGGATTGACGGGATGAGCGCGGCGGAGGAACGGCTGGCGCGTCAATCGGCCCGGAACGGGTGGCTGCTGTCGGTTCCGGCGCTGCTGCTGCTTGGGGTGGCGGCGATCGGGCCTTTGGCGGTGATCTTTGTCTATTCCTTCCTGACGCCCGGGCAGTACGGCAACGTGGTCTGGGAGTTCAGCCTTGACGGCTGGATCTCGATCCTGTTCACGCGCGACATCTTTGAAGGCACGCTGGGGCTGGCGGATGCGCATCTGACGATCTTCTGGCGGTCGGTCAGCCTGTCGATCATGACGACGGTTGTGGCCTTTGCCCTTGGCTTTCCGACCGCGTGGTTCATTGCAACGCGGCCCGCGAAGCAGCGGGCGCTGTGGCTGTTCCTGATCACGATCCCGTTCTGGACCAACCTTCTGATCCGGACCTTCGCGATCATGGAGGTGATCCGGGCGGAAGGGGTGCTGAACACGGCGCTGCTGTGGATCGGGATCATCGATACGCCGCTGGCGATCATCTACACGGATGTCGCGGTGCTGATCGGGATGGCCTATGTCTATCTGCCGCTGATGGTGCTGCCGCTGTTTGCGGCCATCGACCGGTTCGATATGCGGCTTCTGGAGGCGGGCTATGATCTTTATGCCAGCCGCTGGCAGGTGTTGCGGCGGGTGATCCTGCCCATCGTGAAGCCGGGTATCGTGGCGGGGTCGATTCTGGTCTTCGTGCCGTCGCTGGGGGCCTATGTGACGCCGCGCGTGCTGGGCGGCGGCAAAAACATGATGATCGGGAATTTCATCGAGCTGCAGTTCCTTGCCGGGCGCAACTGGCCGCTGGGTGCGGCGCTGTCGGTGACGCTGTTGGTGATCGTGACGGCGGCGCTGTTGATCTATGTGCGGGCGGCGAACCGGGGGAGCAATCCGCATGGCTGAGCGGCGGTTCGAAATCTCGCGCATTCCGGGCTTTGCGACCATCGCGGTGGCGACCTTCGTGATGCTGTACCTGCCCATCGCGGCGCTGGTGACATTCTCGTTCAATGCTGGGAATTCGGTGGCGGTGTGGGAGGGGTTTTCGCTGCATTGGTATGCCGATGCGTGGAACAATCAGGCGGTGAAGGATGCGACCGCACGGTCGCTGATCATCGCGGTCTGCGCGGCGGTGATTTCGACGACGGTGGCGACGCTGGCCGCGATGGGGACGACGCGGCGGGCGCGGTTCCGCGGGGACACGTTCATCTATGTGGCGATCAACCAGCCGCTGATGGTGCCCGAGATCGTGACGGCGGTGGCGCTGATGATCCTGTTCGGGATGGTGAAGGAGGCGACGGGCTATCAGGGGTTGGGCTATCTGATCCTTGCGCATTCCGCTTTCTGCATCCCCTTCGCCTATCTGCCGATCCGGGCGCGGCTGGAGGGGATGGACCTGTCGCTTGAGACCGCTGCCGGGGACCTCTACGCCACGCCGTGGCAGACCTTCCGGCATGTGACGCTGCCTTTGCTGGGCCCCGGCATCCTTGCGGGGGCGATGCTGGCCTTCGTGATTTCGCTGGATGACGTGATCATCACGGAATTCGTGAAATCGGGCGGGCAGGATACGCTGCCCACTTACATGCTGGGCCAGCTTCGGCGCACGATGACGCCGGAGGTCAATGCCATCTCGACCGCGCTGCTGGCGCTGACGGTGGTTTTGCTGACGATCTTCTTCCTGCTCACCAGAAAGCGGGACTGAAAAAAGGAAAAAGGGACTTCAACATGGGAGCGACTGCAATGAAGAAACTCTTGACCGCAACCGCGCTGCTGATGGCGACCAGTGCCATCGCGCAGGCGGAGGGGACACTGAACCTGTACAACTGGGGCAACTATACCTCTCCGGAACTGCTGGAGAAGTTCAAGGCCGAGACGGGCATCACCGTGACGGTGACCGACTATGACAGCAACGACACCGCGCTGGCCAAGGTGGAAGCGGGCGGGCATGGTTTTGACCTTGTCGTGCCGTCGGCGAACTATGTGCCGATCTGGGTGGAGAAGGGGCTGATCGTGCCGCTGGACCTGTCCAAGCTGCCGAACCACGCCAATATCGCGCCGGAATGGCGGGATGTGGGTTGGGATCCGGGCCGCGCGCATACGGTGCCGTGGCAGTGGGGATCGACCGGGGTGGCGGTGAACACCGCCGTCTATGGCGGCGACATCAACACCAGCGCCGTCTGGCTGGAAGTGCCGGACGAGTTGAAGGGCAAGATCAACGTGGTGCCCGAGATGAATGACGTCGTTGCTATGGCGACCATGTATGCGGGCGGCGAGCCCTGCTCGGAAGATGCGGAAGTGCTGAAGAAGGCGCGCGACCTGCTGGTGGCGGCGAAGCCGCACTGGATCAGCATGGATTACGGTGCGACCGAGCGGCTGTCCAATGGCGACTGGGCGGGGTCGGTGAACTGGAACGGGTCGACCATGCGGTCGCGGCTTGCGAACCCGACGGTGGCCTATGGCTATCCGAAGGAAGGCTATCCGCTGTTCATGGATTCGGTCGCCCTGCTGGCCGATGCGCAGAATGTCGAGGAAGCCTACAAGTTCCTCGACTTCATCATGGTGCCGGAGAATGCGGCGATGATCTCGGCCTTCGCGCGCTATGCGAACGGGATCGCAGGGTCGGATGCCTTCATGCCGGAAGACATGAAGACCGCGCCGGAAGTGGTGATCCCGGAAGAGCACAAGGCCAGTGGCGTGTTCCTGCCGACCTGCACGGGCAAGGCTCAGGAATACATCACCGCGATCTGGACCGAGCTGCAGAAGTGATCTTGCGGCGTGCTGCGGGCCGATGGGCCCGCAGCACATTCCTTTTAGGTCACGGGCGCGGGCCAAGGCCCGCGCCCGTTCCAGTTGGGGGCCCTGCCCCCAAACCCCCGGGATATTTCTGGACAGAAGATGATGGATGATCTTTGCGCGCTGTCGGCCAGCACCCTGTCGCGTCTGATCGCGGCGCGGGAGGTGAAGCCGTCGGAGGTGATGGCGGCGACGCTGGCGCGGGTGGCGGCGGTGAACGGCGCAGTGAATGCCATCGTGTCGATGCCGGATGAGGCGGTCCTGATGGACCGGGCGCGGGCGGCGGACGACGCTGCGCCCGCCGGATGGCTGCACGGCATTCCGCTGGCGGTGAAAGATCTGGTCGCAGTGAAGGGGATACGGACGACATGGGGATCGCCGATCTTTGCCGACCATGTGCCCATGGCGGATGACCTGCTGGCGGCGCGGATGCGGGCGGCGGGGGCCATCTTCATCGGCAAGACCAATACGCCGGAATGGGGGCATGGCAGCCATTCCTTCAACCCTGTGCATGGGGTGACGCGCAATCCCTATGACCGGACGCGCACGGCGGGGGGATCGTCGGGCGGAGCTGCGGCGGCCTTGGCTTGCCGGATGGTGGCCGTGGCGGATGGGTCGGACATGATGGGGTCGCTGCGCAACCCGGCGGCCTTTTGCAATGTCTACGGGTTTCGGCCGAGTTACGGGTTGGTGCCTGCGGATGCGGTGGGCGACACCTTCCTTGCCACGATGGCCACCGAAGGGCCGATGGCGCGGACGGTGGAGGATGTGGCGCGGCTGCTGCAGGTGCAGGCGGGGGTGAACCCGGAGGTTCCCTTCGGGCGGGAGGCAGAGCCTTTCGGCGACCGTCTGGCGGTGGAGATGCGCGGCAAGCGCATCGGTTGGCTGGGGGATTGGGGCGGGGTCTATCCGTTCGAGCCGGGGATCGTGGAGCTGTGCGAGGCCGGGCTGCGGGTGTTCGAGGAGATGGGGGCGGTGGTGGAGCCTGTGGCCCCACCCTTCCCGGCGGAAAAGCTGTGGTACGCATGGACCACGATCAGGGCCATGCTGAATGCGGGCGACAAGCAGGCGATGGCGGCGGACCCGGCCAAGCGGGTGCTGATCAAGCCGGAAAGCCTGTGGGAGATCGAACAGGGATCGAAGGTGACGGCGGCAGAGTTCCATGCGGCGAGCGTGATCCGGTCGCGCTGGTACGCGCGGGTGGCGAAGCTGTTCGGGGAGTTCGACGCGCTGGTGATGCCATCGGCGCAGGTCTGGCCGTTTCCGGTGGAGTGGCGCTGGCCCGAGGCGATCAATGGCCGGGCGATGGACACCTATCACCGCTGGATGGAGGTGGTCATTCCGGTGAGCCTTGCGGGGTTGCCCTCGCTGAACCTGCCGGTCGGGTTCGGGGCGCAGGGCCTGCCGATGGGGATGCAGATTTTCGGGCCGTATGGGGCGGATGCGCGGGTGCTGGCCATGGGTCAGCAGTATCATCTTGCGACGGATTGGCCCGGGCGGCGGGTGCCGGTTCTCTAGGCCCTGCGCTACAGGTCGTAGCGGGCGAGTTCGCTATAGACGCGCCCGTGTTTCGTCAGGCGGGAGTCGTAGAGGATGACGTGGTCCACCACCCATTCAGGGGTGGTGAAGCTGCTGCCTGCGGCGATGGCGCGTTCGAGGCGGAAGGTTTCGTCCGGGGCGGGTGGGGGAAAGCGACCCAGCGTGACATGGGGGGTGAAGCGGCGGCTTTCGGTTTCGATCCCGGCGCTGCGGGCGGCGTGGTCGAGTTTCGCTTGAAGCCGGGTGAGCGGCTCGGACGGGGCGACGCCCGCCCAAGCCGCGCGGGGTCTCGCGCCGCCGAAGAGACCCAAGGATTTGAGCGAAAGGGGGAAGGGCGGGACGCGGATCTCGCTGAACCGCTCATGCGCGGCTTCGAGGACGGGTTCGGGCTGTTCGCCAAGGAAGACGAGCGTGAGGTGGAAGCTGTCGGGATCGGTTTTCTGCGGCAAAGGCAGGAGGAATTGCTGCACGCGCAGGGCGGAAAGGACGGGGTCCGGTAAGGGAAGGGCGAGGAAGGCGCGGATCATCGGTGCATCATCGGCGGGCCAGATGGGCGAGGCGGTCGGTGATCTCGGCCCGGATGGGGCCGTCGCGCGGGGGATCGAGCAGGGTGGTGAGCATGTGCGGGTCCGGGGCCGGGCGGGTGCCGCCGCCCCAGGAGAGGGCGCTGAGGACGGCTGCCGCATCTTCGGCCAGGCGGTCGGGGATTTCCAGCCCCGCGAGCGTGGCCCAGAGCGCCGTCCAGCAGCGGCCCACCGACCACGGGTTGTAGCCGCCGCCACCGAGCAGAAGGAGGCGCGGGGCGAGGGGGCGGATTTCGGTCAGCGCCTGCACATAGGCGCGGTTGGAGAGGGCGAGGCGGGAGAGCGGGTCCTCAGCCAAGCTGTCGGCCCCGGCCTGCAGGACGATGGCCTGCGGGCGGTGGGCGGCGAGGCGGGGGAGGATCAGACCGTGCAGGGCGGCGCGGAATTCCGTGTCGTTGAAGCCCCGGGGGACGGGCAGGTTGAAGGCATTGCCGCCTGCGTCATCGGTGAGGGCCCCGGTGAAGGGCCAGCGGTTTTCTTCGTGCACCGAAATCATCAGCAGGTCGGGATCGCCCGCAAAGGCGGGTTCCACGCCATCGGGATGATGGGCGTCAATGTCGACATAGGCAAGGCGGGTGAGGCCCGCGCGGCGGAAGGTCATCAGGGCGAGGACGGGGTCGTTGAGGTAGCAAAAGCCGTTGGCGCGGTCGGGCAGGCCGTGATGGGTGCCGCCGCCGGGGACATAGATCGCGCCTGCGCTGTGGCTGGCCAGCAGTTCGGCGGCCAGCATCACGCCGCCCGCACCCGTGGCGGGACGGCGGAACATCTCGGGGAACACCGGGTTGGAGGGGGTGCCGAGATGGTGGCGGGCGCGGGTATCTTCGTTCACCTCGCCCGTCTCTTCGGCCAGTTGCAGGGCGGCGATATAGGCAGGGGTGTGATAGGCGGTCAGCGCGGCGGGCTTGGCGCGGGGGCTGGTGCGAAACCGGTCGGGGGGCAACCAGCCGAGAGCGGCACAAAGGTCCATCACGGTGGAGACGCGGGGCACCCGCAGCGGGTGATGGCGGCCATAGGAGGACCCGCGATAGATGGCGGCCCCGAGGAAGAGCGGCCCCGGCAGGGGACCCCGATCCGTGCCCGCAGGGGCCGATGTCACGGCAAGAGCGCCTCGATCCGGTCGGTCACGGGCCGGGCGGTGGGGCGCGTCACGCTGCCCCATGTGGCGACCACCTCGCCGTCGCCGTCCAGCAGCACCTTGTTGAAGTTCCAGCGCGGGATGAAGCCTTCGGTTTCGGCCAGCCAGAGATAGAAGGGATGCGCCCCCTCTCCCGTCACGGGGGTGATGTCGGTCATCGGGATGGTGAGGTCGAAGTTGACGGCGCAGAATTCCTTCACCTCATCCGCCGAGCCAAGCTCCTGCCGGAAATCGTCGGAGGGCACGGCAAGGACGACAAGGCCACGGTCGGCATAGCTGTCATGGAGCGCCTGCAGATCGTCGAACTGGTCGGCAAAGCCGCAGAGCGAGGCGGTGTTGACGACAAGGACGGGGCGGCCTTCGAAGGCATCAAGGTCGATCGTGCCGCCATCGATGGAGGGGAAGTTGAACCCCGCAAATGCCGCAACCGGCAGGAGGGCAGTCAGGGCGGGGAGGGCTGCGGAAATCAGGAGGCGGGCGCGGCGCATGAAGGACTGTCTCGAAAAGGGTCTCTGGCCAAGAAGATAAGGCGGCGGGCGCTGCGGTCAAATCAACACTGCCGCGGGGCTGTTGCGGCGGGCAGCGGCCTGATCCTTGGGCAGGCGCGCAGGAAAATACAAAGAAGCCCCGTCTTTCCCTTGGTTCTGCCCGAAGAACGCCCCATATTGGCGGCAGAGCAGGACACCCGGAACAGAACCGGATCGAACGATCGGGCGGGACGATGAAGGTAAGCGGCAACAGCCAGTTGTTTGGGCTTGGCGAAGACGGGCCTCGCAGCCAATTCGGCGCGTTGTGCTGGCGCATGCATCGGGGCCGGGTCGAGGTTCTGTTGATCACCAGCCGGGACAGCGGGCGCTGGGTCATTCCCAAGGGCTGGCCCATGGCCGGCAAACGCCCCGACGAGGCGGCGCGGCAGGAGGCGTGGGAAGAGGCCGGGGTCACCGGAGACAGCGCCGAAACGGCGCTGGGCATCTATTCCTATGACAAGACGCGCAAGACGAAAGAGGCGCTGCCCTGCGTTGTGGCGGTCTATCCGCTGCGGGTGGAGCGGCTGGCGGCGCGCTTTCCGGAACGGGCAGAGCGGCGGCGGCGCTGGTTCAGCGCGGAACAGGCGGCACGAATGGTGGCGGAGCCGGAGTTGCGGGCGATGCTGACGCAGTTGGCGTCCGATCCCATGGCATTGCATCCGCCAGAAAACCGGTCTTGACTGCGGGCCGGGGCGGACGGCTGCGCGCCTGACTGCCCCTGTGACCTTTGCACCTGCGACGACCCCCGCAACGACCCCGGCAACGATCCCCAACAACGACCCATGACGACCCTGACCAGTCCACCCACCGGTGATCCGAGATGATCCGTTTCAGCCTGAGATGCGACAAGGACCACGGCTTTGACAGCTGGTTCCCGTCGGGCGCGGCCTTCGACATGCTGAAGGCGGGCGGGCATGTGTCCTGCCCGATCTGCGGATCGACGGCGGTGGAGAAGGCGCTGATGGCCCCTGCCGTACAGGACGGGCGCGGCGCGGCGGGCCCGCTGCAGTCCGCCGAGACGCCGGTGGAACAGGCGCTCGCCGCGCTGAAGAAGCAGGTCGAGGAAAACTCGGAATATGTCGGGATGAACTTCGTCTCGGAGGCGCGGCGCATCCATCAGGGCGAGGCTCCGGAACGGTCGATCCATGGCGAGGCGCGGCTGGAGGAGGCCAAGAAGCTGATCGATGAGGGGGTGCCGGTGGCCCCCCTGCCCTTCCTGCCCGCCCGCAAGACGAACTGATCCGCAAGGGCCGAAAATTCCGCCATTCCGCCGGGGCGCGGCCTTCTTTCCGCCCGGATCGGGCGGCAGGAATGACCCTGTGAGTTGCCTGTTCAATGGTGCTGGAGTGACGGTGATGGCGAATTCCGATTGCGTCGAGATGGCCCGCAATTTGGCCGAACGCATCTTCCTTGGCACGGATCTGGCCTGTTTCACGGCCGGCACGCGGATCGAGACGGAGGTCGGGCTGGTCGCGGTCGAAGACCTGCGCGACGGCATGCTGGTGGAGACGATGGACAACGGGTTGCAGCCGTTGCGCCGGGTGCTGTGCAAGCGGGTTGCGGGGATCGGGTCGCTGGCCCCGGTGGTGATCGAGGCCGGGGTGTTCGGCAATGCCCGCGCGCTGCGCCTGTCGCCGCATCACCGCATGGTGGTGTCGGGCTGGCGGGCGGAACTGCTGACCGGAGAGCCGGAGGTTCTGGCGGCGGCGGGCGATCTGGTGGATGGCCAGCGGGTGCGGCGCGAGGAGGCGGCGGAGGTGGACTATTTCCACCTGCTGTTCGACCGCCACGAGATCATCTTCGCAGAAGGCGCGGCGACGGAGAGCTATCATCCCTTTTCCGGCGCGGGCGATCTGTCGGCGGCCACGCGGCGCGAGATCGTGACGATCTTCCGAGACCTTGCCCCGACCCATGCGCCCGACCTGATGGCGGCGGGGGATCTGCCCTTTTGGGAGGGCACGCTGATGGGGGCCACCGCGCGGCCCTGCGCGCGGCCCGAAGAGGCCGCGCTGATGCTGGCGTGATCAGATCTGCTTTTCGGGCATCTGGACGCGCAGCCCGTCCAGCGCATCGCTGACCTTGAGCTGGCAGGTCAGGCGCGAACGGACGGGATCGGGGTTCCAAGCGAAGTCGAGCATGTCTTCCTCCATGCTGTCCTTCTTGGGCAGGCGGTCCACCCATGCGGGATCGATATAGACATGGCAGGTGGAGCAGGCGCAGGCCCCGCCGCAATCGGCCTCGATCCCCGGGATGCCGTTGTCGCGCGCGCCTTCCATCACGGTCAGGCCGGTCGCTACCTCGACCACATGTTCCTTGCCGCCGTGTTCCACATAGGTGATCTTTGCCATTCAAGCCCTGCCAGTTTCGCCAGACGCACGTTTCCTGACGCCCAGATAGGCCATTCCGGGCGGCTTTGCCAGTGGGGACGGTGAAGGGGGACGTGGCTCCGAAGGGGCGTCACTCCCCGGTTAAGGTGCAGGCGCGACCTGCCCCATCTTCTGTCTGAAAATATCCTCAGGGGGTGAATTGGCGCAAAGCGCCAAGAGGGGGCGCGAGCGCCCCCTGCGACGCCGGGGCCGGGTGACTTGCCCTGAGCGGAGGGATGTTCTATCTTTGTTCTCATGACGCTACCCACCCCCCCTGCCCTGACCGATGCCCGCGCCCTGCCCGCCCGGCACTGGCTGGCGCGGGATCGTGCGCCCGGAAGCTGGCCGCGCCCGCCTGCGGCGCTGGTCGCCGCGCGGCTGGACGAGCCGCCGGTGGGAGCGCGGGTCTGCGTGGCGGGGCTGGTGCTGGTACGGCAGCGGCCCGGCACGGCGAAGGGGGTGATCTTCGTCACGCTGGAGGATGAGACGGGCACCTGCAATGTGGTGGTCTGGGCGAAGGTCTATGAACGGTTCCGCCGCGCGGTGATCGCGGGGCGGATGCTGCGCGTCACGGGCCGGGTGCAGCGCGAGGCCGGGGTGGTGCATGTGGTGGCGGAGGGGATCGAGGATCTGTCGGCGATGCTGGATCAGCTTCTGCGCCCGGATTTCCGGCATGACGGGGTGCGGGCGGGGGATCAGCCCTGAGCGCGGCCCCTGCGGTCTTTCGGGGCGGGACGTTTGCCGTTATGGTGCCAAGCCGTGATCCGGGGGAACCGGGCGGTCGGGCAGCGAGGGGACATGAAGCAGGCAGTGTTGGGTCTTGGCCTTGCGGTGGTGGCGCTGGCCGCCTGTCAGGGGCCGGGCGCGCCGAAGGCGCCGGGTCAGGTGGATCTGGCGGCCGAGGTGGTGCGGCTGGATCGGCCGGGGCCGCCTGCGCGCCCCGAAGGGGCATGCTGGGAAAGCGACGTGACGCCTGCCGTGATCGAAACGGTGACGGAGCAGGTCGTGGTGACGGCGGAGAAGCGGGATGCAGAGGGGCGGGTAACGGCACCCGCCACCTATCGCACCGACACGCGCACACGGATGCTGCGCGACCGCGAAGAGGTCTGGTTCCGCGCGCCCTGCCCCAGTGACTATACGGTGGATTTCGTGGCGAGCCTGCAGCGCGCATTGAAGGCGCGGGGATACTATCTGCTGCCGCTGACCGGGGCGCTGGATGCGGGCACGCGGGATGCGGTGCGTCGGTTCCAGACGGATCGCGGGCTGGACAGCCCGCTTCTGTCGCTGGCGGCGGCGCGGGATCTGGGGCTGCTGCCCACCGCGCTGGACGATCTGTAGATGCAAAAGGGGCGGCGGGTTGGCCCGCCGCCCCTTCCCTGCCACAGACAGGCAGGATCACTGTTCCGCCGGGGCCTCTTCGATCGCCAGCGCCACGAAGCGCGGGTCCCCTGCGCGCCGCACGAGGAGCAGGAGCGACTTGCGCCCCGCCTCGCGCGCCTCGGTCACCCGCGCCTCCAGATCCTCGAGCCGGGCGACGGGCTGCTGGCCCGCCTCGGTGATCACATCGCCTTCGCGCAGACCTTTGCCATAGGCCTCGGACGCGGCATCGACGGCGGTGACGGCAAGGCCTTCGGTGCCTTCGGGCAGGCCGAGCTGCTGGGCAATCTCGGGCGTCACGGGGGCGAGGGTCAGGCCCAGCAGTTCAAGGTTCTGCGGTTCAGCCGGGGCTTCGGCGGCGGCGGGCACGGCCTCTTCGGCCTCGGCCTCTTCACGGCGGCCTAGGGTGACGGAGAGGGTCATCGATTCCCCTTCCCGCAGCACCACAACCGGGACGGCAGAGCCGACCGGGCTGTCGGCCACCTGACGGGTCAGATCGCGCGACGAGGCGATGGCGGTGCCGTCAAAGGTGGTGATGACGTCACCGGCCTGCATGCCCGCGTCGCGGGCCGGGCCTTCGGGCACGTCGGTGACGAGGGCACCGGCAGCCTCGGTCAGACCCATCGCTTCGGCCACGTCGGGCGTCACGTCCTGAATGCGGACACCGAGCCAGCCGCGACGGGTTTCGCCGAATTCGCGCAGCTGGTCCACGACCTTGGTCACCACGTTTGAGGCCATGGAGAAGCCGATGCCGATGGAGCCGCCATTGGGCGACAGGATTGCGGTGTTCACGCCGATCACCTGCCCGTCCATGTTGAACAGCGGGCCGCCCGAGTTGCCGCGGTTGATGGCGGCGTCGGTCTGGATGTAGTCGTCATAGGTGCCCGACAATTCGCGCCCGCGGGCTGACACGATGCCTGCGGAAACTGAGAAGCCCTGACCGAGCGGGTTGCCCATGGCCATGACCCAGTCGCCCACGCGCATCAGGTCGGAATTGCCGAACTGGACGTAGGGCAGCGGCTTGTCGGAGGTGACCTTCAGCAACGCGATGTCGGTCTTGGGGTCTTTGCCCACGATTTCGGCCTTCAGACGGTCGCCCGAGAAGAATTCGATCTCGATCTCGTCCGCGCCTTCGATGACGTGGTTGTTGGTGACGATGTAGCCGTCTTCCGAGATGACGAAGCCCGATCCCAGCGCCTCGGACCGGCGGGGTTCCTGCGGGCCGCCGGGGCCGCCTTCGGGATCCATGAAGTCACGGAAGAAATCTTCGAACGGAGAGCCTTCGGGAACCATCGGGCCGCCATCGGTGGGGGCCGCGACCATGGCGGAGGTGGTGATGTTCACAACCGAGGGGCTGATCTGTTCGGCAAGATCGGCAAAGCTTTCCGGCGCGCCGCGCGCGGAGGCGTCCAGCGCGGAGCCCAGCGCGAGCGACATGCCCAGCGCGAGAGCAAGGAAGACGCGGGGAACAGCACGTGGTGCCGCGGCAAGGCGGGCCGCCGGGGACGGGATTGAGGGATGCACTCCGAACTCCTTTCGTTTCACGGTGCCGCGCTGGCCGCGGAAAGGGCCGGGCGGCGGAGCACGTTACCGATCATCAGGTAGGCAGCGCGAAACGCAATGCAAACCGGGTCGCGCCCTCTCAACAGCATGTGAACCCGTGGGGGCAAATGTTTCAAGGGCCAATGGGGCGTGGGCCGCCGCTCAGGCCATCAGGCCGAAGGCGAGCCAGAGGAAGGCCGTGCCAAGGGCCATCGCGGCAAGGCCGATCAGGCGGGCGCGGTCGGGCGGAAGGGCGGCCAGAAACTCTAGCACAGCCTTGATACGCGAAGGGGCCAGCGCAAGCGCCAGCCCCTCGATCACAAGCACAAGGCCGAGGCCCAGAAGGACCCAGATCATTCTTGAACAGCTGCTGCCCCGCCGGGCGGGTTGCCGCGCCCGCCGTCAGACCGCAGATAATCGAAGAATTCGCTGTCCGGCTGCATGACGATGGAGGAATTGCCCGGCTGCAGCGCCCGCTCGTAGGAGGTGAGGGAGCGCGTGAAGGCGAAAAACTCCGGATCCTTGCCGAAAGCTTCGGCATAGATGGCGTTGCGTTCGGCGTCGGCCTCGCCTCGGATGACGTCAGCCTGACGGCGGGCGTCGGAGGTGAGTTCGACCACTGTCCGGTCGGCGCTGGCGCGGACACGCTGCGCGGCTTCGCCACCGCGGGCGACTTCGTCGGCGGCTTCGCGTTCGCGTTCGGCCCGCATCCGGGCGAAGGTCGCGTCGAGGTTCTGTTCGGGCAGGTCGGTGCGGGTGAGGCGGACGTCAATCACCTCGATCCCAAGGTTGGAGGCCTGCGCGCGGGCGATGTCGCGGATCTGGTTCATCAGCGACGTCCGGTCTTCGGACAGCACGCGGTTGGAGTTGACCGAGCCCAGAACCTGCTGGATCGCCGGGTTGATGATGCTTTCCAGACGGCGCAGCGCCTGCACCTCGCCGCCCGCGCCCACCGCTTCGCGGAACTGAACGAGGTTCGTGATGCGCCAGCGCGCGAAGGCGTCGACGACGAGGCGGCGGTCGTCGAGCATGGTGACTTCGACCGGAGTGGTGGGCAGGCCGAGGATGCGGCCGTCATAGCGCACCACTTCCTGAATGAGCGGGATCTTGAAGCCCAGACCGGGGTCTTCCTTCACCTGCTTGACCTGACCGAATTGCAGAACCAGCGCCTTTTCGCGTTCGTCCACGATGAAGAGCGAGGAGAGCACGGCAGCGCCGAGGATGGCTGCGACGGGAATAAGGATCGCGCTTTTCATCAGTTTGTCGCTCCGGTCGCGGCGGCACCTGCGGCAGGGGCCGGACGGTTGAGTTCATTGAGCGGCAGGAACGGCACCACGCCCTGACCGCCGCCTTCGCCAGAGGCGACGCCGTCAAGGATGACCTTGTTCATGCCACCCAGCACCTTTTCCATCGTTTCCAGATACATGCGGCGGCGGGTCACTTCCGGCGCCTTCACATATTCCTCGTAGACCGAGAGGAAGCGCGAGGCTTCACCCTGTGCCACGTTCACGACCTGCGCGCGGTAGGCTTCGGCCTCTTCCAGAAGGCGGGCGGCTTCACCCCGTGCGCCTGCGGTCACCCGGTTGGCATAGGCGTCGGCTTCTTTCTCAAGCCGGTCGCGTTCCTGCTGAGCGGCCTGCACTTCGCGGAAGCTGTCGATGACTTCGCGCGGCGGCGCGGCGCGCTGCAGGTTGACCCGGATCACGTTGATCCCGGCCTGATAGCTGTCGAGCGTGGCCTGCACCCCGGCCTGAAGATCGGAGGCGATGACGCCCCGGTCGCGGTTGAGGATGGGCGAAAGCTCGGACCGCGCGATGATGTCGCGCATCGCGGATTCCGACACCGCGCGGATCGTGTCGTCGGGATCGGCGAGGTTGAAGAGGAAGGCCGCCGGATCGGAGACGTTCCAGACCACCTGAAAGCCGATGTCGACGATGTTCTGGTCGCGGGTCAGCATCAGGCCATCGCCCACCGCCCCGTCGCCCACGGCGCCGATATCGGTGGTGCGTTCGCCCGTCACCGACACGATCTCGGCCGAGATGACGGGCCAAGGGGCGAAGTTCAGGCCGGGATTGCCGACGGCCGAGAATTCCCCAAGGAACAGTTCGACCGACCGTTCTTCCGGACGGACCGTGTAGAAGGACATGAAGGCCCAGAGGCCCGCCGCCGCCAGAGCGCCGAGCAGGAGGCCCTGCTTGGTGACCATGGGGCCGTTCGGGTCGCGTCCGCCGCCGCCACCGCCGCCGGTGCCGCCGTTGCGACCGCGCCCGCCCATGAGGACGCGCAGCTGTTCCTGCCCCTTTTTCATGATCTCGTCGATCTCGGGGATCTGCGGGCCGGCTTCGCCCGGCCTGCGGTTGCCGTTGCGGCGATCATCGCCGCCACCGCGCCCGCCATTGTTCCGGTCGTCATCGCCGGGGCCGCCACCGCCGCCCCACGGACCTCCGCTTCCTGCCATTGATCGTACCCTTTTTCTTTCTGTCCGGCTTTAACTGTGTATGCGCGCGCCAAAATCAAGCAGGCGGCTGCATGCGTCTAGTCCCTTCGACTGGGCTTTCGCATCGTCACCAGTTCCTCTGAGATGGTCGGATGGACGGCGACGGTGCGGTCGAAATCCTCTTTCGTGGCCCCCATGCGGATGGCGATGGCGGCAAGTTGGATCAGTTCGCCCGCCTCGGGTGCGACGATGTGGCAGCCCAGCACCTTGCGGGTGGACTGGCTCACGATCAGTTTCATCAACACGCGGTCCTGACGGCCTGCGAAAAGCGTCCGCATCGGGCGGAAGGCGGCGGCATAGACCTCGATCGGTTCGATGTCGCGCGCGGCCTCTTCCGACAGGCCCACGCTGCCAAGCTCGGGTTGCGTGAAGACGGCGGAGGGGATGAGGTCGTGGTCAAAGCGCGTCGGCACACCCCGGAAGACGGTGTCGGCGAAAGCATGGCCTTCGCGGATGGCAACGGGGGTGAGATTGATGCGATCCGTCACGTCGCCCACGGCATAGATGGAGGGGACAGCGGTCTGTGACCATTCATCCACGATGATCTGTCCGCTGCGGCCGAATTTCACGCCAAGCTCTTCAAGGCCGAGGCCGGCTGAATTGGGCCTGCGGCCGGTGGCGTAGAGGACGAGGTCGAATTCGGACTCGGACCCATCGGTGGCCACGGCGCGGATGCCGGTGGCGGTTTTCTCCAGCCGGATCACGTCGGTGCCGCAATGGATGGCGATGCCGCGGGCCTGCATGGCATTGGCGACATGACCGCGGGATTCATCGTCGAAGCCGCGCAGGATCTGCGCGCCGCGATAGTATTGCGCGACCTTCACGCCGAGGCCGTGCAGGATGCAGGCGAATTCGGAGGCGATGTAGCCGCCGCCCACCACGAGGGCGCGTTCCGGCAGGGTGTCGAGGTGGAAGATCTCGTTCGAGGTGATGGCCAGTTCCTTGCCCGGGATATCCGGCACGAAGGGCCAGCCGCCTGTGGCGATCAGGATGTGCTTGGTCGTGAACGTCTCGCCCGTGGCGAGGCGGACGGTGTGCGGATCGACCACGGTGGCGCGGGCATCCTGGATGGTGACGCCCGCGTTCCGGAGGGTGGAGCGGTAGGCGCTTTCCAGCCGGGTCAATTCAGACTCGAGCGCGGTGCGGAATTTCGGCCAGTCGAAACCGTCGCGTTTCACGCGCCAGCCATAGGCGGCGGCATCTTCGATCATGTCGGGGAAGGCGGAGGCGAAAACCATCAACTTCTTGGGCACGCAGCCCCGGATGACGCAGGTGCCGCCCATGCGGCTTTCCTCGGCCAGCATGACGCGGGCACCGCCTTCGGCAGCGGCGATGCGCGCGGCGCGGACGCCGCCCGAGCCGCCGCCGATCACGAAGAGATCGGTGTCGAAGGTCATTCCATATCCGCGAAGATGTTGTCGGAGGGGACGAATTCGACGAAATCCTCGCCTTCCGTGCCCTGATTGATGTCGCGCACGGTGACGCGGCCATCGCCGTGGCCGATCACCACGATATCGCAAATGTCGATGAAGAGGCCGTTTTCCACCACGCCGGGGATCTGGTTCAGCACCAGCGCCATCTGGCGGGGGTTGCCGATGCGCTTGAGGTGCAGGTCGATGATATAATTCGCCTCATCCGTGACCAGCGGGCGGTCGCCGTTCATGCGCAGCGTGCAGTCGCGGTTGAGGACGTCGAGGGAGACCAGCGTTTCCTCGATCAGGGCCTTGGTCGTCTGCCAGCCGAAGGGGATCACCTCCACCGGGAGGGGGAACGCGCCAAGCTGGCTGACTTCCTTGGCGATGTCGGCGATGACGATCATCTGGTCCGAGGCGGTGGCGACGATCTTTTCCTGCAGAAGGGCCGCGCCGCCGCCCTTGATGAGGGCGAGGTTCGGGTCGAATTCATCCGCCCCGTCGATGGTGAGGTCGAGCCATTTCGCATCGTCGAGGGACGTGATCGGGATGCCCAGCGAGGCGGCGAGTTCGGCGGTGCGGGTGGAGGTGGGCACGCCCGTGACGCGCAGGCCTTCCTCGCGGATGCGTTCGGCAAGGCAGCGCACCATCCATGCGGCGGTGGACCCGGTGCCGAGGCCGAGCTTCATGCCATCCTCGACGAATTCGGTCGCGCGCTTGGCGGCCACGAATTTCGCCTTGTCGATGGGGGAAAGCTCTGCGGGCATGGGGCATCTCCTTCACGGCTTGCCCCGTCTTATAGGCAATGCGGGCGGGGCGCGTAAGGGCGAAATGCCGCCCCGCGCCCTGCGGCGCGGTCAGTCGGTGGCGGAAAGTGGCTGCAGGGCGAGGGTGAGTTCGGCAAGGCCCGTCTGCCCGTCGGCATCCGTATCGAAGGCGGTGGTGGCGCGCATAAGCCCTTCATCGAGGGGGCGGGAGGCGCGGGCGACCTCTGCCTCCGCATGGGCGCGGAGTTCGGGGGGCGAGAGAGTGCCGTCGCCATCCGTATCGGCGGCGGCGTGGTCGCGCATCAGCCGGGCGCGGGCGGGCGGCGAGAGGGTGGCGGCGCGGGCCGTCACTTCGGGCGTGGTGAGCGTGCCGTCGGCATCAAGATCGGCTTCGTGGAAGGGCCGCAGGGCGCGGGTGCGATAGAAAGCGCGGTCCAGCGCGATGGCGGTTTCGATGGCGGCGGGGGTGATGGTGCCGCCCGTGCCATGGCCGTGGATCAGGTCTGCGGCCATGGTGGCAAAGCGGTCCGGGCGGGCAAGGATGGCCTCCGCCACCTCGGACGGCAGAGAGGCGGGTAGGAGGGCCGCCTCCTGCGCGGCGACGGGGGCCGCGAGGAGGAGGAGGGGAAGAAGGGCGCGCATGACATCTCCATTCTAGAGGTTCACGGGGGGGAGGATGGCGGCGCGGGGTTAACGGGCGGTGAAGATCGGCAGGATCTTGTGCGGAATATGCTTTCCGGATGTCGCTTTCCGCAGCACGTGGCATGGTGGCGCGGCGCATTCTGGCGCGGCAGTCAGCGGGGGTGGTGGATGTACAGGCTTTTCGGCGTTCCGGATTTCGCGAATCTGGCGGTGCATGTCGCGCTGGAAGAGGCGGGCGTGCCCTATGAGGCGGTGTTTCTGGACTTGGATGCGGGCGAGTTGCAATCGCCCGCGCATCTGGCGCGGCATCCGATGGGGCTTGTCCCCGCGATGGAGACGCCCGACGGGACAATGTTCGAGACGGGGGCGATCCTGCTTTATCTGGGCGAGCGGCACGGGTTGGCCCCGGCGCAGGGGGCCAGCGACCGTGCGGCCTTTCTGTCATGGTTCGTCTTCGTCAATAACGGGCTGCATACGTCGGTGATGGACCTGATCCATCCCTACCGGATCAGCGAGGAGCATGCCCGCCTCGTGGCCGAGGCGGCGCGCGTGCGGCTGGTGGAGCGGATGGCGGCGCTGGAGGCGGTGGCGGCGACGCGGCCAAGCTGGCTGTCGCCGGATCAGCCCGGGGTTCTGGGCATCTACATTTCCATGCTGCTGCGCTGGATGCGGGCCTTCGCCTGGGCGCCCGATCTTGCCATTTCCGCGCAGGATTTCCCGGCGCTGGCGGCCATTGCCACCGCCTGCGAGGCGCGGCCTGCCACGTTGCGCGCGGCAACGGCGAACGGGCTGAGCGGTCGGTTCTTCAGCGATCCGGAGGTCTGATCCCGCATGTTCCTGTCCGTCTTCGACATGTTCAAGGTGGGGGTCGGCCCATCCTCCAGCCACACGATGGGGCCGATGGTGGCGGGGGCGCGTTTCCTTGAGAAGATGCGCGCGTCGCCTTTCCATTTCATAGGCTTGCGCGCGTCGCTGCATGGGTCGCTGGCCTTTACCGGGGTGGGGCACGCGACGGATCGGGCGACGATCCTTGGCCTCGCGGGGTTTGAGCCGGCCACCTATAACGCAGCAAAGGCCGAGGCCACGCTGGAGGGCATCAAGGCGCGCAAGGTGATCGACGTGCCGGGCTTAGGCGAAATGGCCTTCGATCCGGGCCGCGATCTGGTGTTCGACTATGGCCCCGCCCTGCCCGGCCATGCCAATGGGATGATCCTGAAGGCCACGGACGCGCAGGGCGACGTGATCATGGAGGAAACCTATTACTCCATCGGGGGCGGCTTCGTGCTGACGGCGGGGGAGTTGGCCGAGGCCGGGGGCGGCAAGGCCAAGGCGCGGGCGGATGTGCCCTATCCGTTCGAAAAGGCGGATGAGATGCTGGCGATGGCCAAGGCGTCGGGTCTGTCCATCGCTGCGATGAAGCGGGCGAATGAGGTGAAGTTCCGCTCGGCCGCCGATCTGGACCGGGGGATGGAACGCATCTGGCAAGTGATGAACGACTGCATATCGCGCGGGATGGTGGGCGAAGGCATCCTGCCGGGCGGGTTGAAGGTGCGGCGGCGCGCCAAGGGCATCCATGATGCGCTGATGGCCGAGCGCGGGCTGAACATGACGCCGCCGCATACGATCAACGACTGGATGTCGCTTTATGCGATGGCGGTGAACGAGGAGAACGCGGCGGGTGGGCAGGTCGTGACGGCCCCCACCAATGGCGCGGCGGGGGTGGTGCCTGCGGTGATCCGCTATTGGCTGGACCATGTGCCGGGGGCGTCATCCAGCCGGGTGGGGGAGTTCCTGCTGACGGCGGCGGCGATCGGGGGGCTGGTGAAGCACAATGCCAGCATCTCGGGCGCCGAATGCGGCTGTCAGGCCGAGGTTGGGTCGGCGGCGGCGATGGCGGCGGCGGGGCTGTGCGCCGTGCTGGGCGGCACGCCGGAACAGGTGGAAAACGCCGCCGAAATCGCGCTGGAGCATCATCTGGGCATGACCTGCGATCCGGTGAAGGGGCTGGTGCAGGTGCCCTGCATTGAACGGAACGGGCTGGGGGCGATCAAGGCGGTGTCTGCGGCAAGCCTCGCGCTGCGGGGGGATGGCATCCATCTGGTCAGTCTGGATGTGTGTATCGAAACGATGCGCCAGACCGGGCGGGACATGCACGAGAAGTACAAGGAAACCAGTCTTGGCGGGCTGGCCGTGAACGTGCCGAACTGCTGATCCCTAGCCGCGGGTCAGCAGATAGCCGGTGGCGGACACGCGGGCGTAGAGTGCGAATTCCGCCGCATGGGCGGCGTGGAAGCGTTCGAGAAGCGCGGGCGGCAGATCGGGCGGGCCGGCCTTGGCGGGCGGAGAGACATTGCGCGCCTCAAGCGACAGGGGCGCGTCGAGACGGCCCTGCAGGAAGGCCACAAGCAGGTCGAGCCGCGCGTAATCGAAGACATGGGTCACCGGCGGGCCGCCATCCAGAAAGCCCAAGAACCGATCCTGCCGCCCGACGGCGGCGAAGGGTGGCTGAGGATCGGCGAGACGGCCTTCGACGAAGTCGGCGAAGCTGAGCCCTAGGGTGGAATTCGGGTGGCCGATGAGTGCGTCGCGCTGGCGGTAGCGGAACCAGCTTTCCATCTGTTCCATCGGTTCGCGCATCACGGCGATGGTTTCGGGGGCAAAGCCCAGCGCCTCGGCAAGGAAAGGGGCCCAGCGTCGGCCATAGGTGGCGGCGTTCATATGCGGGAACTGCCGGGCTGTTTCGGGGGTTTCGGCATGGGGGGCAAGCATGGCCCGGATCGATTGCGAAGCGGTCTTGGGCGTGGCGAGATAGACAAGACGGGCCTTGGGGAGAACCAGCACACCACACCTCCGTGACACATGGGCAGAGAGTGCGCAGGGAGAGGCGGAAGGGCAAGGGGGGATGCGCCGCCCCATGTCGCTTTTGCGATGGACGGCGGGAGGGGGCGGGGATAGCCACAAGGGCATGAGCCGACAGCCCGACCGCATCTTCCCCGGCATCGTCCTGATGCTTTCCTTCTGCGCGCTTGCACCGCTGCTGGACGTGTCGTCCAAACTGGCGGCGGAGAACGGCATCCCCGTGGGCCAGATCACCACCGCGCGCTTCGTCGTGCAGGGGGCCTTGATGCTGCCTGTTGTGCTGTGGATGGGGCTGGCCTGGCGGGTGGATGCGCGGGTGCTGGGATTCGTCTTCCTGCGGGCGGTGTTCCTGATGCTGTCGACCTTCAGCTTCGTGTCGGGCATCAAGGTGATGCCGGTGGCCGATGCGCTGGCCATCGCCTTCGTCGAGCCGTTCATCCTGCTGATCCTTGGCCGCCTGATCTTTGGCGATGAGGTGGGGCCGCGCCGCATCGCGGCCTCGGCGGTAGGGTTCGGCGGCGCGCTTTTGGTGATCCAACCGTCGCTTGCGGCCTTCGGCTATGTCGCGCTTTGGCCGCTGGGGACGGCGTTCTTCTTCGCCTTCTATATGCTGGTGACCCGGGCGATGGCGGCCTACATGCATCCGGTGACGATGCAGTTGCACACCTCTCTGGCGGGGATCGTGATCTGCGTGCCGCTGATGTTCCTTTTCGATGGCACGGGCTGGGCGGAACTGGACCCGGTGATGCCATGGGGGTGGAACTGGCTGTGGCTTTTCGGCGTGGGGTTCTGGGCCGGGGTCAGCCACATGTGCATGACCTATGCGCTGAAATTCGCGCCGTCGGCCACGCTGGCGCCGCTGCATTACACGGAAATCGTGGCGGCGGTGGCGCTGGGATATCTGATCTTTGGGGATTTCCCCAATGCGATGACATGGGCGGGGATCACGGTGATCGTGTCATCCGGGCTTTACATCATCCACCGCGAACGGATCAGCGCGAAGGCGAAGCGGGCGGCGGCGGCTGCCACCCTTCCCCCAGAAGCGATCTGAGCACGGCGTCGAGGCGCGCGCGGGGCAGGATCACCAGCAGGCCGGGGCCATCGACGGCCAGCCGCACCTCACGCGATGCAACGCGGTTCGAGGTGCCGATCATCCCGTCCGGCGCGAGGGTGAGCCCGTCGATGGGCCATTCAAGGCCGGTGCTGCGCCCCGTGACGGGGGCCATGGGAAAGAGCGACAGCCGGTCGCCGGGGGCAAGGCGCAGGGTCAGCTGCGGCGGGCAGTGAAAGACCACATCGCGCGCGCCAAGGACGAGGCAGCGCCGGTCGGCATGGCGGACGAGGGTGTTGAAGACCGCCAGACCATGATCGATCCGCGCCCCGGTGAAGCCCAGCGCCAGCGTGAAGGGCGCCGCGACGGAGCGCAGGACTTTGTCGAAATCGGTCGTCAACTGTTCCGCGATAGGAAAGAGCAGATCAGGGCCAAGGGAGGCGCGCGCGGCATGCGACATCGAATCGAAATCGCCGATCACCGCCTCGGGCCGGTGCCCGGCGGCCAGCGCGCGGTCGGCCCCGCCATCCGCCGCGACCAACCGCGGGGCGCGTTTCAGCGCAAGTTGGAAGGCCGCGCGGGACACTGGGGCACCGCCGACCAGAGTCACCCCATCAGACGATTGAACAATGGGAGGATTCATGGCGATACTGTTTTCCGAATTGAGGCAAGTCGAGCGTTCGTGGGCCATAATCAATCCTTCAAATTACCGCCATCTGTCCATCAAAAGGATCAGGACGAGCGTAGATTGAACGGACCGAACCTGGGCAAAGCGAGCATCCGATGAACGGGGCGAGTAAAATTCTTACGGTCTCCTATGGGACCTTTTCCTGTACCCTGGAGGGGTTCGACGATCCCTTCAACACCATGAAGGCGATTGCGGAGTATTTCCGCGACCTCGCCGCGGAGGATCGCTATTTCGGCGCGGAACCCCCGACGCCCGATGCCGCGATGCTGCACCGGATTGCCGAACGCGAGATCCAGCGCCGAGTCGAGGCGAAGATCCAAGAGAATGGCGTGGTCCTGCGGGCTTCGGAGCCGGCAGAGCCGATGATGCCTGCGGCGGTTGCCCCGCCCGTTGCCCCGCCTGTGGCCGAGGTGACCCCGCCGACGGTGCCCGACAGTGTTGCGCAGCCTGCTCCGGCGACCGCGCCCAGCGTCGCCCCTGTGGCGACGGCGGCCAGCGAATCGGCGGTGGAACGGCTGATGCGGCTGCGGTCGGACGTGGCGGCGCAGCCCGGGCTGGTGGCGCCTGCCGTGACCGCGCCGGTGGTGAGTTTCGCCATCCCCGATTATGTCGAGGATCTGGTGGAGGATGCGGTCGAGGCCGAAGTCCTGCCCGATGCGGCGGCGCTGGCCGACCTGCTGCCCGAAGCCGCGCCCGAGTCTGTGCCGGAAGAGGCGGCAGAGATGCCTGCCCCCGCGGCAGCCGAAGCAGAGGCGCAGGAGCCCGAAGCGGTGGCCGAAGGTGAAATGCCGGTCGAGGAGGCCGCATCCGACTTCGCGCTGGAAGAGATGCTGATGGCCGAGGCAGCGGTGCAAGAGCCGGAAGCCGTGGCCGAGGTGGAAGCCCCCGTCGAAGAAGCTGCGCCCGACTTCGCGCTGGAAGAGATGCTGCAGGCCGAGGCGGCGGCGGAGCCTGAGGCTGTGGCCGAGGCGCCGGTCGAAGAGGCCGCGCCCGACTTGGCGCTGGAAGAGATGTTGACGGCGGAGGCGGCTGCGCAGGTGGCTGCCGAACCGGCAGAGGAAAGCGCGGCACAGTACGACGTCTTTGCCGAAGATGAAGTGGCGGCGGTGGACCTTCCCGAAGGTCTGGCCCGGGCGCTGGCCGCGGTCGAGGATGAGGCGGTGGTCGTCGATGCCCCGGTGTTGGAGCCTGTCGCAGAGACGGCCGATCCGATCGCCGAGATGATCGAGGCGGCGGTCGAACGCGAGGCCGATGCGGCCGATGTTGCGACGGCAGAAGAAGATGCCGCTATGCGCGCCTCGCTGGAGGCGGTGCTTGGTCAGGCGCTGGCCCCGGCGGCGGAGGCCGAGGAAGCGGCCCCTGCTCCGGTCGTGCCAGAGATGGCGGATTCCGAGGTCGAGTCTGTGGTGGAGGCTGTGGTCGAGGCCCCAGTCGAAGCCGAAGTCGAAGCCGAAGTCGAGGCGGCTGCAGAGGCCGAAGCCGATCTGCCGGATGTTGCGCCGGAAACGGATGCGGTTGCGGCCTTCGTGGCCGAGGCCGCGCCCGAAACCCTGTCAGAGACGGTTGCGCCTGCCGCTGCGACGGCGGCCGATACGGTGGCAGAGACGGTGCCTCCCGGTGTGGAACTCCGTCCCGGCGCGCAGGAAAAGCTGCTGCGGGCCCGGGCGCGCGTGATCCGCATCCGCAAAGCGGACGAGGTAGAGGCGGAAGCCCAGACCGAAGACCAGACCGACACCCAGCCGGAGGTCGAGACCGAGGCACGGGCCGAGGTGCCGACGCCCGCCATGCCGGCCGAGGAAACCGCGATTTCGGATTACGTCTCGGCACTGGCCGCGACATCGGTTGAGATGCCCGAGGCGGCCCCCGCCCCGGCGGCGGAAAAGGCTGCGGCCCCGGCAAAGCCCGCCGATACCCCCGATCTGGAACTGGTCGGCGATGTCGAGATGATCCTTTCGCCCGAGGATGAGGCGGCGCTGCAGCGCGAGCTGGCCGCGTTGAGCGGCAGCGAACAGGATGACGACACCCGGCGCGAAGCCGAAGTGGTTGCCGATCTTTCGGCGGCACCGGATGCGCGCAAGGGCTTTGACGGGCCGTCGGCGGATGAGGCGGTCAGCCGCCTGATGAAGCAGACGGACAGCGAGATGGAAGGCAGCGAGGCCAAGCGTCGCCTGTCGGCCATCCAGCATCTGCGCGCTGCCGTGGCCGCCACGGTGGCGGAGCGGAAGGTGACTGGCGACGCACCGCAGGACACCGAAAAGGTGTCTCGGCTGGCGCGCTATCGCAACGATCTGGCCATGGCGGTGAAGAACGTCCTGCCCGGCCGTGGCGGCGATTCTGCGGCGGAGCGCCCTGCCCCGCTGGTTCTGGTGTCCGAACAGCGCATCGACCGGCCGCGTCCGGCGGCACCCGCCGCCCCGGTGGCCCCGGCCGCGCCAGCAGGCCCGCTTGCGCCGGTACGCCCGCGCCGCGTCGCATCGTCCGGGCTGGCCATGCAGGCGGCAGAGGCCTTCGATGAAGAGGATGACGAGGCCGAGGAGGGCGATAACGTCTTCGGCGACAGCCGCGGCTTTGCCGAATTCGTGGACAAGGTCGGGGCGCAGAGCCTTGAGCAGATCCTCGAGGCGGCGGCGGCCTATCTGTCGGGCGTCGAAGGGCGGGATCATTTCAGCCGCCCGGCCCTGATGCAGAAAGCGGTGGCGGTGGTGCCCACCGGCAGCGTGCAGCGCGAAGACGGGCTGCGCAGCTTTGGTGCGCTGCTGCGGAAGGGCCGGATCGCCAAGATCCGCCGCGGGAGGTTTACCCTGACCGAGGAGTCGGCCTATCTGGCCGAGGCGCGCAAGGTCGCGGGCTAGGCCGGACACTGCCAAGGAATCGTGGGCCGGGCGCTGCCAACCGGGCCCCAAGGGAGAGGCGGACCTGTGCGGGGTCCGCCTTTTTCCGTTGCAAGGCTCAGTCGCGCTTGTCTTGCCCCGGGGCGTCGGGGTCGTCCTGCCCCACCCCCTTGAACACCGCCTTGAAGGGCAGCGCCCAGAGGATGCCGAGCACCACGTAGACGATGAGTTCCACGAGGATCGACGGGCGTTCGAACAGGCTGATCACATAGAGGGCTGCCGCGATGTAAAGCGGAAGCCCGATCAGAAGGATCAGGAGGGAGAGGCGGCGTCGGGTCTTGTAGGGCAGCGCCATGCGGGGCCTTTCGTCAATCGGCGAAGGGGTCCGTCACGAGGATGGTGTCATCGCGTTCCGGCGATGTGGAAAGTAGGGCGACCGGGCATTGGATCAATTCCTCGATGCGGCGCACGTATTTTATCGCCGCCCCCGGCAGGTCAGCCCAAGACCGGGCGCCTGCGGTGGATTGGGTCCAGCCCTCCATTTCCTCGTAGATTGGGGTGACGCGGGCCTGAAGATTGGCGGCGGTGGGCAGGTAGTCGAGCTTTTCGCCATCCAGATCATAGCCGGTGCAGATGCGCAGCGTCTTGAAGCCGTCAAGCACGTCAAGCTTCGTCAGCGCGATGCCCGAGACGCCGGAGGTGGCGCAGGTCTGGCGCACGAGGACCGCATCGAACCAGCCGCAGCGGCGCTTGCGCCCGGTGACAGTGCCGAATTCATGCCCGCGTTCGCCAAGGCGTTCGCCATCCGCATCGAAAAGCTCGGTCGGGAAGGGGCCTTCGCCCACGCGGGTGGTGTAAGCCTTGACGATGCCAAGGACGAAATCCACCGCCGTTGGGCCAAGCCCCGTGCCCGTCGCCGCCATGCCCGCCAGCGTGTTGGAGGAGGTGACATAGGGATAGGTCCCGAAATCGACGTCGAGGAGCGAGCCCTGCGCCCCTTCGAAGAGGATGCGCTTGCCCGCGCGGCGGGCCTCGGTCAGCACCTTCCAGACGGGTTTGGCATAGGGCAGGATTTTCGGCGCGACTTCCAGAAGTTGCGCCTTGAGCCCGGCGGGGTCGATCGGTTCCAGACCAAGACCCGCGCGCAACGCGTTGTGATGGGTCAGCAGGCGGCCGATCCGCAGATCCAGCGTCGCCTCATCGGCGAGGTCCGCCACGCGGACGGTGCGGCGGCCCACCTTGTCTTCATAGGCAGGCCCGATGCCGCGCCCGGTGGTGCCGATCTTGGCGACCGAGTTCTGGTTTTCGCGCGCGCGGTCAAGTTCACCGTGAACGGGCAGGATGAGGGGCGTGTTCTCGGCGATCAGCAGGTTGTCGGGGTTTACCTCGACCCCCTGCCCGCGCAGCTTTTCGATTTCCGACAGCAGCGCCCAAGGGTCCAGCACCACGCCATTGCCGATGACCGACAGCTTGCCGCCGCGCACGATGCCCGAGGGCAGGAGCGAGAGCTTGTAGACATTGCCGTCGATGACAAGGGTATGGCCCGCATTATGCCCGCCTTGGAAGCGGGCAACGATATCGGCGCGTTCGGACAGCCAGTCGACGATCTTGCCTTTGCCTTCGTCGCCCCATTGGGCGCCCACGACCACAACATTTGCCATCGGGACTGTCCTTTTCCGGTCCTGTGAAACCGTGCGTCCTATAGCGGGGTGCAGGGGGGATGGAAACGGGGAAATGGTCGCGCTGCCCGCAGAGCGGGCCAAATTCGTTCGAACGAATTTGCAAATTTCTTCGAAGAAATTTGTGCCTTGCGGCGGGGCCTCGGGGGCGGCAGGGTTGTGGGATGTTCCTTTACATCACGCTTGGCACGAATGATCTGGCGCGCGCGACGCGTTTTTACGACCCGGTGATGGCCGCACTGGGCCTTGTCCGGGCGCGCACGCGGGACGACGAGATCGGCTATGCCACGCCGGGCGACACGCGCTGCCGCCTGTGGGTGACGCGGCCTTTCGACGGGCGGCCAGCCACAGTGGGCAACGGGTCGATGCCTGCGCTGGTGGCGGCCAGCCGGGATGCGGTCGATGCCTTCCACCGCGCGGCACTGGACCATGGCGGCAGCGACGAGGGCGCGCCGGGATTGCGGCCCTTTGGCCCGTCCTTCTATGCCTGCTATGTGCGTGACCCCGACGGCAACAAGCTGTCGGCTGTCTGTGAAGGCGTGGCAGAGGGGTGACGCGCCCACTTGCGCGCCTGCCCCCTTGCGCCTAGATAGGCGCGTCAGTTCGCGGAAAGCCTGCCTTATGGAAAATGTCGTCCTCACCATCCACCTGATCCTTGCGCTGCTGCTTGTCGGCGTCGTGCTGCTGCAGCGGTCGGAGGGCGGCGGTCTGGGGATGGGCAGCAGCAATTCCGTGATGACCGGGCGCGGGACGACAAGCGCGCTGCAGAAACTGACCTGGCTTTTCGCGGTGTGTTTCATCATCACCTCGCTGGTGCTGACCTATTTCGCGGCGCAGGGCGCAGGCGGCGGGTCGGTGATCGACCAAATCGGCGCGGATGCCCCGGCCCCCGAAGCGGGTGAGGCGCCGCTGGGGTCTGACCTGCTGCCGCCCGCGCCTGCGGATGCGCCGCTGACCCCGCCTGCGGCGGATGCTCCGGCAACCCCGCCTGCGGCCAACGAGTAACCACCACGTATTGACGAAAAAGCCACGGGATGGCCTGCATCTTGCGGTCCGGTTGCAAGCCGGGCCGAGGTCGGGTAAGGCTTGACTCCCGTGATGGTGCGATTCCCCGGCGGGTTTCACATCGCCCCTTCTGACCTGACATCACGGGAGATCCGACCTTGGCGCGCTATATCTTCATCACCGGCGGCGTGGTGTCCTCATTGGGCAAGGGGTTGGCTTCGGCGGCCCTTGGCGCGCTGTTGCAGGCGCGGGGCTACACGGTGCGGCTGCGCAAGCTGGACCCCTATCTGAACGTTGATCCCGGCACGATGTCGCCCTTTGAACATGGCGAGGTCTTCGTGACGGACGACGGGGCGGAGACGGATCTGGACCTTGGTCATTACGAACGCTTCACCGGGGTGCATGCGCGGCAGAGCGACAGCATTTCTTCGGGCCGTATCTATTCCAACGTGCTGGAGAAGGAACGGCGGGGGGATTACCTCGGCAAGACGATTCAGGTCATTCCGCACGTCACGAACGAGATCAAGAATTTCCTGCGCATCGGGGATGAGGAAGTCGATTTCATGCTGTGCGAGATCGGCGGCACGGTGGGCGACATCGAGGGGTTGCCCTTCTTCGAGGCGATCCGGCAGTTCATCCATGAACGCCCGCGCGGCCAGTCGATCCTGATGCATCTGACGCTGCTGCCCTATCTGGCGGCGAGCGGGGAGTTGAAAACCAAGCCCACCCAGCACTCGGTAAAGGAATTGCAGTCGATCGGTTTGGCCCCCGATGTGCTGGTCTGCCGGTCAGAACATCCGATCCCCGAGAAGGAGCGCGAGAAGATCGCGCTGTTTTGCAACGTGCGGAAGGAGGCGGTGATCCCCGCCTATGACCTGAAGACGATCTACGAGGCGCCCTTGGCCTATCACCGGGCGGGGCTGGATCAGGCGGTGCTGGATGCCTTTGGCATCACGCCCGCGCCCAAGCCCAACCTTGCGCGCTGGGAGGATGTGATGGACCGCATCACCCATCCCGAGGGCGAGGTGCGGGTGGCCATCGTGGGCAAGTACACGCAGCTGGAAGACGCCTACAAGTCGATCGCCGAGGCGCTGACCCATGGCGGGATGGCGAACCGGACGAAGGTGCGGGCGGAATGGATCGATGCAGAGATCTTTGAACGGGAAGACCCTGCGCCGTGGCTGGAGAACTTCCATGCGATCCTTGTGCCCGGGGGCTTTGGCGAGCGGGGCACGGAAGGCAAGATCAAAGCCGCGCAATTCGCGCGCGAGAAGAAGATCCCCTATCTGGGCATTTGCCTTGGCATGCAGATGGCGGTGATCGAGGCGGCGCGCAACCTTGTGGGGCTGGCCAATGCTGGGTCGGAGGAATTTGACCACGAAGCGGGGGCGAAGCGGTTCACCCCGGTTGTCTATCACCTGAAGGAATGGGTGCAGGGCAACCATGTCGTCGCGCGCAAGGTGACGGATGACAAGGGCGGCACGATGCGGCTGGGGGCCTATACCGCGCATCTGAAGGACGGGTCGCGCGTGGCGCAGGTCTATGGCGAGGCGGTGATCGAGGAACGGCACCGCCACCGCTATGAGGTGGACATCCAGTATCGCGACCAGTTGGAGAAATGCGGGCTGATCTTTTCGGGGATGTCACCCGATGGGCGGTTGCCCGAGATCGTAGAGGTCAAGGATCATCCGTGGTTCATCGGCGTGCAGTTCCACCCGGAACTGAAATCGAAGCCCTTCGCGCCGCATCCATTGTTCGCCGATTTCGTGCGGGCCGCGGTGGAAGTGAGCCGGTTGGTCTAAGCCGGTCGGTGGGCAGGACGGCCCATCCGAAACGAGTGTTGCGCGGGGCGCGGCTTCCGGGTTAGGCGGGGGGATGCTTTCCTATCAGCACAGCTATCACGCGGGAAATCTGGCCGATGTGCAGAAGCACGCGCTTCTGGCTTGGACGCTGGAGTATCTGACGCGCAAGGACAAGCCGCTGTCCTATATCGAGACACATTCCGGGCGCGGGCTTTACGATCTTTCCGGCGCAGAGGCGGAAAAGACGGGCGAGGCGGCGCAGGGCATAGCGCGGGTGGAGGGGGCCTTTCCGGCAGATCACCCCTATCGCCGGTCGCTGGCCGGGGTGCGGGCGATGCACGGGGCGCAGGCCTATCCGGGGTCGCCCCTTCTGGCGGCGATGGCGTTGCGCGAGCATGACGTGATGCATCTGGCGGAGTTGCATCCGCAGGAACATGCGGCGCTGGCGGGCCTTTTGTCTCCCTGGGGCGCGCATGTGCATAAGCGCGACGGGTTCGAGATGGCCTTGGCGATCACGCCGCCCACGCCGCGGCGGGGGATGCTGCTGATTGATCCGTCCTATGAGGTGAAGGCGGATTACCAGACCCTCCCGAAGTTCATCGGGCAGGTGGCGCGGAAGTGGAATGTGGGGATCATCGCGCTGTGGTACCCGATCCTGACCGATGGCCTGCATGAGGGGATGCTGCGCGCCCTGATGGCCGCGCATCCCGAGGCGCTGCGGCACGAGCTGCGGTTTCCGCCGGTGCGCGATGGGCACAGGATGGTGGGATCGGGGATATGGATGCTGAACCCGCCCTTCGGAATCGAGGCGGAATGCGCGCGGCTGGAGGCGATCTTTGCGGGGCTGGGCCATGCTTGAGTTCCGCACGCTGGATGTTTTCACCACACGGGCCTTCACCGGCAATCCGCTGGCGGTGGTGCTGGGGGCGGATGGGCTGAGCACGGCGCAGATGCAGACCCTCGCGCGGGAATTCAACCTGTCGGAGACGATCTTCGTGATGGCGCCGCGCGATGCGGCCCACCGGGCGCGGGTGCGCATCTTCTTTCCGACGGCAGAGATTCCCTTTGCGGGCCATCCCACCATCGGCTGCGCGGTCCTGCTGGCCACGATGGATGCGGGCGCGGGGGATTTTGAGGCGCAGCTGGTGCTGGAGGAGGAGGCTGGTTTGGTGCCCGTCACTGTCTGGCGCAAGGGCGATGTGACGGAGGCGGAGTTCATCGCGCCCGTTATCCCGCACGGGACGGACGGCACGGTACATGCGGCCTTGGCCGATGCGTTGGGGCTGAAGGCGGGCGAGATCGGCTTTGGCGCGCATCGGCCAGGGGTTTGGCAGGGCGGGCCACGGTTCCTTTATGTGCCCGTGGCATCGCTGGACGTGCTGGCACGGGCGCGGGCGATGCAACCGCATTGGGATGCGGTGATGCAGGCGGCGGGGGTGGACAGCGCCTATCTTTACACTCCCGGGGAGGATTGCGATTTCCGGGCACGGATGTTCTCGCCCACCGCAGGGATACCCGAGGACCCGGCGACGGGATCGGCGACGGCGATTCTTGCGGCGCAGTTGATGGCGAGCGGGGCGTTGGCCGAGGGGGTGACGCGGTTCCACCTGCGGCAGGGGGTAGAGATGGGGCGCGCGTCGGACCTGTTCATGACGGTGGAGGTGGCGAAGGGGTCCATCGCCGCCGTGCGAATCCGGGGTGCGGCAGTGCCGATCTCGGAAGGGCGGATCGCCCTCCCCAAAGCGTGACGCAGGCCCCGTCTTGCCGCAGGCGCGGCGGATGCTAAAGTCCCGCCCATGCTGCAAGCCATCCTGCGCGCGCTGAGCGCCCCCGAACCCGCCCGCCTGCCCGAACCCGATGCGCGCCTCGCCTTGGCCGCGCTGTTGGTGCGGGTGGCGAAGACCGATGGTCTTTATTCCGCCGAGGAGGTGGAACAGTTGGACCGCGTGCTGATGGCCCATCACGGCATTGGCCCCTTCGAAGTGGCCAAGCTGCGGGCCGAGGCCGAGGAGTTGGAGGCCGTGGCCCCCGACACCGTGCGCTTTACCCGCGCGCTGAAGGCGGCGACGGCGCTGGAAGATCGCGCGGCGCTGATGGAGGCGCTGTGGCGCGTGGCGCTGGCGGATGGCGTGCGCGATGCCGAAGAGGACCGGCTGCTAAGGATGGTGGCGTCTCTTCTGGGGCTAACGGATGTGGAATCCGGGCTGGCGCGGCGGCGGGCGGAACGGGGATGAGCGTGTCGTTGCCGATGTATGACCGCCCGGAACTGCGGGCTGAGACGGATCGCTATTGGGCGCTGATCCGCGAGGAGTTGGCGGCGCGGGGGATCGATGCACCGGCAGACCTGCGCCGGGGCGATGAGCAATTGATGCCGCTGTGGGAGGACCCGGACCTGATCCTGTCGCAGACCTGCGGCTTTCCCTATCGGGCGCGGCTGCATGGGCGGGTGGAGTTGGTCGGCACGCCGGATTTCGGGAATGAGGGCTGTCCGCCGGGATACTACCGATCCATCCTGATCGCACGGGCCGTTGACCCGCGCGGGGACTTCGCGGCGTTTGACGGGGCGCGCATCGCCTATAATGACGGGTTGTCCCAATCGGGCTGGGCCGCGCCGATCAACCATGCGGCGGCCCGGGGCATCCGCCTGCTGCCGGGGCTGGAGACAGGGTCGCATCGCGCCTCGTTTCATGCGGTGGCCGAGGGGCGGGCGGAACTGGCCGCCATCGACGCGCTGACTTGGGCGTTGATTTCCGAATTCGAGGATGTGTCGGGGGTGAAAGTGGTGGGGGCAACCGATCCCACCCCTGCCCTGCCCTATATCACCGCACAGGGCCGGGATGCGGTGGCTATCTTCGCCGCCGTGGGGGCCGCCATCGCGCGCCTTGATGCGGCGGATCGGGACCGGCTGCACCTGCGCGGGATCGTGGCTATTCCAGCCTCAACCTATCTTGCGGTGCCCATTCCGCCCTCGCCTGACCAGATCGCGCAGCAAAATTGATCAAATCGGCGGCGACGGGCTGTCGGCTATACCGAAAGGCCGTTGCATTGCCCCGGTTGATCAGTCTTACTCCGGCCCCACATAAGACCCCATAACAACAAGCCTGCTGCCAACAGTGACCTCGCCAAGCCCCGACACGCCCGTCATCCGCATCCGCAACCTGCACAAGAGCTATGGCTCTTTGGAGGTGCTGAAGGGTGTCGACCTGACCGCCCGCAAGGGGCATGTCGTGTCGTTGATCGGGTCGTCTGGATCGGGGAAGTCCACGCTTTTGCGGTGCTGCAACCTGCTGGAAGACAGTCAGGACGGCGAGATCGAATTCGAAGGCGAGGCGGTGCGCTGGAAGGGCGCTGGCTTGAACCGCCATCCGGCCGACAAGGCACAGGTGATGCGGATGCGCACCAACCTGTCGATGGTGTTCCAGCAGTTCAACCTCTGGTCCCACATGACCATCCTACAGAACGTGATGGAGGCGCCGGTGACGGTGCTGCGTCGCGATCCCAAGGAAGTGGAGGAAAAGGCGCGCGGCTATCTGGCCAAGGTGGGCATCGTCGAGAAATGCGAGGCGTGGCCCGCACAGCTTTCGGGCGGGCAGCAGCAGCGGGCCGCGATTGCGCGGGCGCTGTGCATGGAGCCCCGCGCGTTGTTGTTCGATGAGCCGACCTCGGCGCTGGACCCGGAGCTGGAGCAAGAGGTGGTGAAGGTCATCAAGGCGCTGGCCGAAGAGGGGCGCACGATGATCCTTGTCACCCATGACATGAAGCTTGCCGCCGATGTGTCGGACCATGTGATCTTCCTGCACAAAGGGAAGATCGAGGAAGAGGGTCCACCCGACCAGCTTTTTGGAAACCCGCAGACCGAACGGCTGCGCGGGTTCCTGTCCGCCACGGCCTGATGGCCGGGGCATCCCCAAAACCGCATCAAACCCTAGGGAGATACCAATGAAGAAGATGATGCTTGCCACCGCGCTGCTGGCGCTGACTGCGGGCGCCTCGCTGGCGCAGGACGTCGTGCGGATCGGCACCGAAGGCGCCTATGAGCCCTATAACTATATCGATCAGGCCACCGGCGAGTTGACCGGGTTCGAAATCGAACTGGGCAACGAGCTGTGCAAGCGCGCGACGCTGAACTGCGAATTCGTGCAGAACGCATGGGATTCGATCATCCCGAACCTGCAGTCGGGCAACTACGACCTGATCATGGCGGGCATGTCGATCACCGACGAGCGCGAAGAGGTGATCGACTTCTCGCAGAACTACATCCCCCCGGCCTCGTCGGACTATCTGGCGCTGACGGCGGATGTGGCCATCGGCGAGGGCGCGGTGATCGCGGCGCAGACCGGCACGATTCAGGCGGGCTATGTGGCGGAGTCGGGCGCGACCCTGCTGGAGTTTGCGACGCCGGATGAAACCGTGGCCGCCGTGCGCAATGGCGAGGCGGATGCCGTCTTTGCCGACAAGGACTATCTGGCCCCGATCGCGGCGGATTCGAATGGCGAGCTGGTCCTGCTGGCCGAAGAAGTGCAGCTGGGCGGCGGCGTGGGTATCGGCCTGCGCGAGACCGACACCGAGCTGAAGGACAAGCTGAACGCCGCCATCCAGACGATGAAGGATGACGGGTCGCTGAACGCGATGATCACCAAGTGGTTCGGCCCCGAAGCCGTGACGTTCTGATCCAAGGGGGGCGGCCTTAGGGCCGCCCCGTTCCTTTACCATGTTCGAATTCTGCGCCGATCCAAGCCAACTGTCCGGCCTGACCTGGCTGAGTTGCTACCTGACCACAGGGACGCATTTCAATTTCTACTGGTCCTTCCTGACGGTGCTGATGCTGCTGGCCGTGACCGCCCCGGTCGCGCTGGCCTTCGGCTTTGGCGGCGCGATGGCGGCGCGGTCGCCGCTTCTGCCCGTGTCGTGGATCGGCAAGGGCTATATCGCCGCCGTGCGCGGCGTGCCCGACATCGTCTATTTCCTGTTCTTCGTGATCGCGCTGGATCAGGGGATCGAATGGACGAAGCATCTTTTCGTCTGCGAGGACCTGTCGCAGCCTGTCTGGAACGGGACGGAATTCCGGGTCTGCCCCGAGGCGAAGGTGCCGCTGGCGGCGTCCTCGGCCATTTGGCATTCGGCCTATGCCTTTGCGACAGCGGTCTTTACCTTCGCCTTGGTTTTCGGGGCCTTTGCGGCCAACGTGCTTTACGGTGCGATGCAGGCGGTGCCCCGGGCGCAGTTGGAAACGGCCGAGGCCTATGGCATGACCCCGCGGCAGGTGTTCCGCCGCGTGCTGGTGCCGCAGATGTGGGTCTTTGCGCTGCCGGGGCTGTCAAACCTGTGGCTGATCCTGATCAAGGCGACGCCGCTGCTGTTCCTTTTGGGCATTCAGGACATCGTCTATTGGGCGCGCGAATTGGGCAGTGCCAAGACAAGCGGGAACAACCCCTATCCGCATGGTGACTGGCGGGTGTTCTATTTCCTTGCGCTGCTGGTCTTCTACCTTGCCTTCACGCGGGTGTCGGAGGTGTTTCTGGCCCGGCTGACGCGGCGGCTGTCGCATGGGCAGGCCACGCTGGGCGGCGAGCAATTGCGCAAGGCGGGGGCCTAAGATGGAGCCGATGACCTGCCTTGAAACGATACAGGCTTACGGCCTGCGGTCCCTCGGGATCGGCGAGCGGCTCTTGCCCCGTTCGGATTTTACCCTGTGCCAGCATTTCACGCTGATCGGGTCGGGGCTGATCTGGAACATCTATTTCGGCGTGCTGGCGCTGTTCTTTGGGTTCTTCCTTGCCAATGCTTTGGCGCTGGCCAAGGCGGCGCAGACGCCATGGCTGCGCAAGCCCGCCGAGTGGTTCATCTTCGTCTTCCGGGGATCGCCCCTCTTCATCCAGTTCTTTCTGGCCTACGAGCTTTTGGTGCTGCTGCCCAAGGCCGGGATCAACGTGCTGGGCATCACGATTGAAACGTCTTGGACGACGCGGGCTTGGGCCGGGGCGCTGTTCGTGCTGTTCCTGAATACGGCGGCCTATTCGGCCGAGATTTTCTACGGCGCGCTGAAATCCGTGCCCAAGGGGGATGTGGAGGCGGCGGATGCCTATGGCATCACCGGCTGGTCGCGGTTCCGTCGGGTGCTGTGGCCCACCATGCTGCGGCTGGGCTGGCCCGCCTACACGAACGAGGCGATCTTCCTGTTTCACGCGACGACGCTGGTTTTCTTTTCGGGCTTTCCGGCCTTTCAGCAGAAGGGCGACGCGCTCTATTACGCGAACTATTTCGCTGACAAGACCTTCAACCCCTTCATCCCCTACCCCATCGTGGGCTTTTACTTCATCTGCCTAACGCTTCTCTTGATCTGGGTCTTCGGGCTGATCAACCGCCGCCTGAACCGGCATCTTCCGTCAAACATGCGCGGTAGAATCCGCTTGCGTCCGCAGGTGATCCGATAGTAGCCTACATTTGATCAAATTCTCCGGGCACCGATCGCCCGGGTCCGCCGAAGATGCGGCACCGGACATGGGGTCTGGATGGAAGGGGATCGAACACAGGGGAAAGACCGGGGCCGGGCCTATGCTCCCCCGTCTGGAAAAACGATGATGAAGGATTGGCTGAGGAAGCATCCGGACGTGCGGACCATCCGCGTGGCCGCGGTTGACCTGAACGGACAGGCGCGCGGCAAGCGCATTCCGGCGCGTTTCGCGGAGAATGTGGTGAAGAACGGGACGCGGTTCCCGTTCTCGGTCCTGAACCTCGACATCTGGGGCGAGGACATCGACGAAAGCCCGCTGGTGTTTGAACAGGGCGATCAGGACGGGGTGCTGAAACCGACCGAGCGGGGCTTTATGCCCATGCCGTGGCTGGAGGCGCCGACGGCGCTGCTGCCGATCTGGATGTTCCGCGAGAACGGCACGCCCTATGAGGGCGACCCCCGCCACGCCCTGCGCGCGGTGGTGGAGAAGTTCAAGGAGCGCGGCCTGACGCCCGTCGTTGCGATGGAGCTTGAGTTTTTCCTGATCGACGACAGCGGCAAGACGCTGCAGGTGCCGCCCTCGCCGCGATCCGGCAAGCGGCGGAAGGCGGCAGAGACGCTGTCTATCCGGGCGCTGGATGCCTTTGACAGCTTTTTCACCGATCTCTACGACGCCTGCGAGGCGATGGACATTCCCGCCGACACGACCACGTCGGAAACGGGCCTTGGCCAGTTCGAAGTGAACCTGATGCATTGCGACGATCCGCTGCGCGCGGCGGATGATGCATGGCTGTTCAAGATGCTGGTGAAGGGTCTGGCGCGGCGCCACGGCTTTGCGGCGTCCTTCATGGCGAAACCCTATCCGGAGTATTCCGGGTCTGGCCTTCACACGCATTTTTCCCTGATCGACGAGGATGGGCGGAACGTCTTTGATTCCGGCGGTCCGAAGGGCACGGCGACGCTGCGGTCGGCTGTGGCGGGCTGCCTGAATGCGATGCATGACAGCACGCTGATCTTCGCGCCGCATCAGAACAGCTATGAACGGTTGGTGCCGGGCAAACATGCCCCCACGGCGATCTGCTGGGGGTACGAGAACCGCACGGGCGCGATCCGTATTCCGGCGGGCAACCCCTCGGCGCGGCGGATCGAGCATCGCGTGGCGGGCGGCGACGTGAACCCCTATCTGATGCTGGCCGCGATCCTTGGGGCGGCGCTGGATGGGATCACGCAGGCGATGGAACCGCCGCCGCCGATCACCGGGAATGCCTATGCAATGGAGGATCTGCCGCAGATCCCCGCGACATGGGACGGGGCGATCGAGGCGTTGGAACACAGCCCCATCGTGTCACGCTTCATCCATCCCGAGCTGATCAAGAACCTGATCCAGACCAAGCGGCAGGAATTGCATTACATCGGCGAGTTGAGCGAGAGCGAGCAGGTGGAACTGTACCTCGACACGGTCTGAGCGGGGGCGAAGAATTTTCGGACGAAAATTCTTCGCGTCACGCCGGCGGCGCGGGCCTTGCCAGCGGGTGGGGCGCGCGCCTAGCTTGAACGAAACGGTGGATGGAACCAGATGCGGATCGGCATTCTGCAAACCGGCCTCGCGCCCGAGGCGCTTGCCCCCGAGATGGGGGATTATCCTGACATGTTCGCCCGCCTGCTGGACGGGCATGGCTTCACCTTCCGCACATGGAAGGTGGTGGAGGGGGAGTTTCCCGCCTCGGTCCGTGACGCCGATGGCTGGCTGATCACCGGGTCGCGGCACGGGGTCTATGAGGATCATCCGTGGATCCCGCCGCTGGAGCAGTTCATCCGCGATGCCTTTGCCCTGCGGGTGCCGGTGGTGGGCATCTGCTTTGGCCATCAGATCGTGGCACAGGCGATGGGCGGCAAGGTGGAGCGTTATGCCGGCGGCTGGGCCGTCGGCGCGACGGACTACGATTTCGGGGGCGAGACGTTGCGCCTGAACGCGTGGCATCGCGATCAGGTGGTGCAGGCCCCGGCCGGGGCAACGGTGATTGCTACGAACGATTTCTGCGCCAATGCGGCGCTTTTGTACGATGACCGCGCCTTGACGGTGCAGGCCCATCCCGAATTCCGCCCCGAATTCGTCGATGGGTTGATGCGCACGCGGGGCAAGGGTCTGGTGCCCGATGAGGTGATGGCCGAGGCCGCCGCCAAGCTGGACCTGCCGATTCAAGACAAGACCATGGCGGGACGCATTGCCGCCTTCTTCAAGGAACCGCGCGCCTGATCCCGGGCGGCGCGGGCAACCACAAAACGATAGTGTGACACATGTCCAAATGGACCGAGAAACTGCCCGAAGCAGCACGCGACTGGATTGCAGGCCGCCGCGTCGATGAAGTGGAATGCATCATCGGCGATATCGCCGGGGTGGCGCGGGGCAAGGCGATGCCCGCCTCGAAATTCGCCAAGCAGACCAGCTATTTCCTGCCCAACTCGATCTTCCTACAAACGATCACGGGGGAATGGGCGGACAATCCAACCGGGTCCTTCACAGAACCCGACATGATCCTCGTGCCCGATTTCGCCACGGCCACCGCCGCGCCTTGGACGGCGGATGTCACGCTGCAGGTGATCCACGATGCGCAGGATCAGGCGGGCAATCCCGTGCCCACCGCACCGCGCAACGTGCTGAAGCGGATCGTGCAGCTTTACAACGCCGAAGGCTGGCAGCCCATCGTCGCGCCCGAGATGGAGTTCTTCCTCGTCGCGCGCAACATCGACCCGAACATGCCGATCATCCCGCCGATGGGCCGGTCGGGCCGCCGCGCGGCGGGCAAGCAGGCCTATTCGATGAGCGCGGTGGATGAATATGGCAAGGTCATCGACGACATCTATGATTTCGCCGAGGCGCAGGGCTTCGAGATCGACGGCATCCTGCAGGAAGGCGGGGCGGGGCAGATTGAGATCAACCTTGCCCATGGCGATCCGGTCGCTCTGGCCGACGAGATCTTCTTCTTCAAGCGGCTGATCCGCGAGGCGGCGTTGCGGCATGATTGCTTTGCCACCTTCATGGCAAAACCGATCGAGGGTGAACCGGGCAGCGCCATGCATATCCACCATTCGGTGGTGGATATGAAAACGGGCAAGAACATCTTTTCCGACAAGAAGGGCGGCGAGACGCCGGAATTCCTGCATTTCGTCGCGGGGATGCAGACGCACCTGCCCGCCGCCGTGGCCCTGCTGGCGCCTTATGTGAACAGCTATCGCCGCTATGTTCCCGACTTTGCCGCGCCCATCAACCTGGAATGGGGACGCGACAACCGCACCACCGGGCTGCGCGTGCCGATTTCGGGGCCCGAGGCGCGGCGGTTGGAAAACCGCCTCGCCGGGATGGATTGCAACCCCTATCTGGGGATCGCGGCGAGCCTTGCCTGCGGCTATCTTGGCCTGAAGGCGGGCAAGATGCCGCGCGCGGAATGCACCGAAGATGCCTACAATATGGAATCCGACCTGCCCTACAACCTTGGCGACGCGCTCGACCTGCTGGAAGAGGATGCCGCCCTGCGCGAGGCGCTGGGGGTGGAGTTCTGCAACGTCTATGACAGCGTGAAGCGGAACGAATACAAAGAGTTCTTGCAGGTCATCAGCCCGTGGGAGCGTGAGCATCTGCTGCTGAACGTCTGATGCCGATGAATCTTCTGCATGCCAATGACCGGGCGGGGGAATATCCCCCGTCCTATTATGCCGCGACGCGGGCCGAATTCGCCCCCCTGCCCGCCTTGCAGGGTGCCTTGCGCGCCGATGTCTGCATCGTGGGGGGCGGGTACACGGGCCTCTCCGCCGCGCTGCATCTGGCCCAGCGGGGCATGAAGGTCGTCGTGTTGGAGGCGCACCGCGTGGGCTTCGGCGCATCGGGCCGCAATGGCGGGCAGGTGGGCAGCGGACAGCGGCTGGATCAGGACGCGCTGGAGGCGGCTGTCGGGCTGGCGGATGCGAAGAAGCTGTGGGATTTCGCGCAAGAGGCGAAGGACATGGTGCGCGGGCTGATCGCGGCGCATGACATGCCCGTGCGGTTTCATCCCGGCATCGCCCATGCCTGCTGGTCGGAGGGCGAGGTGCGGAGTGCTCAGGCCTATGCCGACAAGTTGCGCCGGGATTACGGCTATGACCAGGTGGAGCCGCTGTCGCGCGAGGCGATTGGGCGGCTGATCCCGTCGGGCGTCTTTGCGGGGGGCGAGATGGACCGGGGTGCGGGTCATGTGCATCCGCTGAACTATGCCATCGGGCTGGCGCGGGCGGCGCAGGCGGCGGGGGCGGTGATCCATGAACGGTCCGAGGTGACGGCGATCACGCAGGGCGCGACGCCCGTGGTGACGACGGCAGGGGGCCAAGTGACCTGCGATCACCTGATCCTTGCCTGCAACGGATATCTGGGCGGGCTGGAGCCGCAAGTAGCCGCCCGAGTGATGCCGATCAACAATTTCATCGTGGCGACCGAACCCTTGGGCGACCGCGCGGCCGAAGTTCTGGCCGAACCCGTGGCCGTGGCCGATACAAAATTCGTGGTGAACTATTGGCGGCTGTCCGAGGATGGGCGACTTCTGTTCGGGGGCGGAGAAAGCTATGGCTACCGCTTCCCTGACATCGTGAAGACCGTGCGCAAGCCGATGCTGGAGGTCTATCCCGCACTCCGCGACGTGAGGATTGATCACGCCTGGGGTGGAACGCTGGCCATCACCATGACGCGCAACCCTTGCTTCCTGCGGGTCGCGCCGAATGTGCTGTCGGCCTCGGGCTATTCGGGGCATGGCGTGGCGCTGGCCACGCTGGCCGGACGCATCCTTGCCGAGGCCGTGGCCGGACAGGCGGAACGCTTCGACCTGATGGCGCGCCTGCCGACGCCGCGCTTTCCCGGCGGGGTGGCGCTGCGCTGGCCGCTGCTAGTGCTTGCGATGACATGGTATTCCATGCGCGACAGGTTGGGGCTGTAGCCGCGGCCTTAGGCGGTTTCCCGCCCCGTTACAGGGGGAAAAACCCTCTGTCGTGAACTTGTCACTGGAAATGTGACGACTGTCCCTTTACAGAAAACAGAAAGAAGAGTTTCAGAAAAGGTGCAGGGATGGCTCCGGACGGACAGACGATCGCCCCCAATGTCTATGATTCCGAACCGATCCCCGAAGCCGCACGGGCCGAGATCGACCGGCTGATCGCGACGGGCGACCTGTTCCGCTACACGGCGCCCGAGAATGCGCCCGTTGCCCTGCTGGAGGCGGAGTTCGCGGCGCTGATGGGGGCGCGTTACGCGCTGGCCGTCTCGTCCTGTTCGGCGGCGTTGTTCCTGTCGCTCAAGGCGCTGGACCTGCCGCGGGGCGCGAAGGTCCTCATCCCGGCCTTCACCTTTGCCGCCGTTCCCTCGTCGATCGTGCATGCCGATTGCGTACCGGTTTTGGTGGAAGTGGGCGAGAATTACCGCGTGGACATGGCCGATTTCGAAGCCAAGCTGGACGATGCAGCGGCGGTGATGATCAGCCATATGCGGGGGCATACTTCGGACATGGACGCGATCATGGCGCTCTGCGATGCGCGCGGAATCCCGGTGGTGGAGGATGCGGCGCATTCACTTGGCACGCTGTGGAACGGGCGCAAGATCGGGACCATCGGCAAGGTGGGCTGCTTCAGCTTTCAGTCCTACAAGCTGGTGAATGCGGGTGAGGGCGGTATCCTTGTGACGGATGACCCGGAACTTGCGGCCCGCGCCATCATCATGTCGGGCGCCTATGAGGAGAACTGGAAGAAGCATCCGGGCCTGTCGAACAGCTGCGCGCATTGGCAAAACAAGCTGCCTCTCTATAACCTGCGGATGCAGAACCTGTCGGCGGCGGTGATCCGGCCGCAATTGCCCGAAGTGGCCCGCCGCGTGGCGCAGGGCCGCGCCAACCACGACTGGGTGGCGGATCGGCTGAATGCCTGCGGGCTTTTGGACGTGCCCCCTGCACTGCCGCAGGAAGAGCGCGCGCCGGACTCCATCCAGTTCAACCTGAAGGGCGACTGGTCGGATGACTCGGCGCGGGCCTTCCAGAAGGCCGCCAAGCGGCGCGGCGTGTCGGTGCAGGTCTTCGGCCTGTCCGAGGGCAATGCGCGGGCCTATTGGAACTGGCAGTTTCTGGGCGAGCTGCCTGATCTGCCGCGCACGCGGGCCATGCTGATGCGCGCCTGCGATGTGCGCCTGCCCGCCCGCCTGACGGAAGCAGAGCTGGACTACATCGCCAGCGCCCTGACCGAGGCAGCGCGCGAGGTGAAGGGCTGAGGGCGAAGAATTTTCATCCGAAAATTCTTCTGGGGCGATCTTCCTTCGGAAGATAGTGAAAATTCTTCGGAGAAGAATTTTCGGGGGGTGAAGATTTTTCGGATGAAAAATCTTCGCGCTCACAAGGTCCGCAGCGTGTCGCCCAGCCAGGGCCAAAGCGCGCGGGTCGGCTGCACCACCTGACGGTCGAGCAGCCGCCGCAGGCGCACCGCCACATCCCCCGGCATGTCGCGCAGCACGCCTGCCCGCGCTTGCAGCGACAGCGTGCGCCCCAGCGGTTCAAAGGGCAGCGGCTTCAGGTCCACCGCCTCGCGGAACCGCGCGGCATGGTGGAGCGCAAGCGGCGTGAGGATCGTCCAGCCCGCCCCGGCCGCGACCATGGCAAGGATCGGTGTATAGCTGTCCAGTTCGAACCGTGCGCCGATGCGCAGGTTCTGCCGGGCGAGATGGGCGGCGATCTGGCGTCCCATCAGATGCCGGGTCGTATACTGGATCAGGGGCAAGCTGGCCGGATCGCCGCCCTTTGGTGCGACGGCAAGGAAGGGTTCGGCGAGCAGCGGATGCACCTCGCGCCCCCCTTCCGGCACTTCCAGCGGCGCATCGGCAGCGACGACCATGTCCAACGCGCGGTTGGACAACTGTTCCTGCAGGTGATGGCTCGCCCCCGTCTCCAAGAGGAAGCGGCAGCCCTTCAGCTCTGTCGCCAATTCCGTCAGCAGTTGCGGCGTCACTTCGGCATCCAGATCTTCGATCATGCCCAACCGCAGCGTGGTCAGACCTGACAGGTCGGAGAGGGCGAGTTCAGCCCGCGCCTCGGCCTCGGCATTCAGGATGACCTGAGCGTGGCGGCGGAACATCGTCCCTGCCGGGGTCATCCGCAGCGGCCTTGCGCTGCGGTCCATCAGAACTGTGCCCAGCGCCGCCTCAAGCGAGGACAATTGCTGGCTGACCGCCGACGGGCTGACCCCCAGACGCCGCGCGGCGGCGGAGATCGCGCCTTCCTCGGCGGCGGCGAGAAAGACCTCGATCCCCCAGAGGGTGACGCGCCCCTGGCCTTCGGTCATGGGACGCCCCCTTTCGTCGGGTCAGAGCTTGGACAGCTTCTTCTGCAGTTCGGCCAGCTGCCGCTTGATCTGGGCGAGTTCGTCGTCCTTGGACGCGGACTCGCCGCCGGCCGCCTCGTCCTTGGCGGGGCCCGATCCGCCCCATCCGGGAAGGCCACCCATGAAGGCCTGCATGAAGACTTCCTGCTGCTTGCGCATCGCCTCGAAGCCGGGCATCGCCGCCATCGGGTTGGGGAAGGCCGACAGGTTCTCCATCATCTTGGACTGGCCTTCGCGCAGCATCTCGAATGAGGCGGCAAGGAATTGCGGCACGACCGACTGCATCTCGGTCGTGTAGGAGCGGACAAGATCGGTCAGCACATTGATGGGAAGGACATTCTCGCCCTTCGCCTCATGCTCGGCCACGATCTGCAGAAGGTATTGGCGGGTCAGGTCATCACCGGATTTCAGATCGACGATCTGCACTTCGCGGCCTGCCCGGATGAAGCCTGCGATATCCTCGAGCGTGACGTAATCCGAGGTTTCGGTGTTGTACAGCCGGCGGCTGGCATAGCGCTTGATCAGAAGCGGCTTGTCGGTGTCGGCCATCGGCCACCCTCCCCATTCGTTGTGCAGGTGCAATGGCTGCACTGCAGAGAAGCTTAGGGCAGGGATTTTCAAAAAGAAAGGGCGGGCACGAGGCCCGCCCGAAGCGCGTCCATCCGACGGGGAGGAGGATACGGGGACGCGATAGGCTAACTTACTTCGCAGCCGCAGCGGCCTTCTTGGCCACCGAGGTGACTTCGGCGGTCGCCTTCTTCACGGCGGCGGTCGCGTCTTCCGAGAAGTCCTTGCCGGCGGCGAGCATCAGTTCGACCGTTTCCATCTGGACCTTCTTCGCCACTTCCGCGAAGGCGGCCATGTTTTCGGCGGCCATTTCGGCATAGGCCGAAGCGAAATCGGTCACCGACTTGGTGTACTCGGTCGGCTCGGTCTTGGCCTTGGACACGTCGCTCAGCTTCGCCAGCGTGTCCTTGGTCCACTTGGCGGTGATCTCGGTCGACTTTTCAGCGGCTTCCAGAGCCACTTTCGACAGCTTCTCGCCCATCGCGGCCTGCGTCTTGAACGCGTTCTGCATGGCCGAAGCGTCGACCGGGAAGGAAGCCATCATGTCCTGCATGACTTTGGTGAAATCGGTGGTCTTGGTCATTTGTCTAACTCCTGGCGTGCCGGTGTGACGGGCGGGTGTGCGGGTGTTTCCTGATGACCAATACATACATGCTGCAGCGCAGCATTTCAAGCTTTTTTCTGCATTGCAGCATTGCGTCCGCGGAATGTGTCCGGCAACCTGGAATTGCAGGCAGGTTCAGGGACTTGGCGTCGCCGTCACATAGGTGCCCGGCGCCGGGGCCAGAACCTCGGCCCCCGAATCGCCGGGGATACGCGCCTTGATCTTCTTGCCAGACCGCGCCGCCAGCCAGTCGCCCCAGCGCGGCCACCAGCTGCCCGGGGTGTAGGTCGCAGCGGCCTTCCAATCTTCCGGCGCGCCGGCCACCGGGCCGTCATTGGTGTAATGGCCGTATTTGCCTTTGGCGGGCGGGTTGATGATCCCTGCGATATGGCCGCTTTCGGACAGGATGAAGGTTTTGTCCTTGGACCCCATCTGCTTCACCCCGTTGAAGCTGCCGCGCCAGTGGGCGATGTGGTCCGTCTCGCAGGCGATGGCGCAAAGCGGCAGCTTCACATCGGCCAGCGTGACGGGCTTGCCGAAGACGGGAAAACCGGTCGTGGCGAACTGGTCGCGCTGGCACAGGCCGCGCAGATATTCCACCGCCATCTTGCAGGGCAGGTTGGTGCCGTCGCCGTTCCAGTAGAGCAGGTCGAAGGCGGGCGGGGCCTCGCCCATCATGTAGCTTTTGATCGCGGGCTGATAGATCAGGTCGTTCGATCGCAGGAAGCTGAAGGTCCGGCTCATGAAGAACTTGGACAGGATGCCGTCCTGCGCCGATTGCCGTTCGATGCCGTCGACGAAATCGTCGTTGAGGAAGACCCCCACTTCGCCCGGATCGGAGAAATCCGTGAGCGTGGTGAAAAGCGTGGCGGATTTCACGGATGTGTCGCCCGCCTTTTCCAGATGCGCGAGGGTGAGCGACAGTGTCGTCCCGGCGATGCAATAGCCCACGCAGTTGATCTGCTTTTCGCCGGTGATGCGGCGTGTCTCGGCCATCGCGCGGAGATATCCGTCGCGGATGTAGTCATCGAGGCCGATGTCGCGATAGCTGCTATCCGGGTTGACCCAAGACACGACAAAGACAGTAAAGCCCTGATCCACAACCCATTTGATCAGGCTGTTGGCGGGTTTCATGTCGAGGATGTAGAACTTGTTGATCCATGGCGGGAAGATCAGAAGGGGCGTGGCATGCACCTTCTCGGTCGTGGGCCTGTACTGGATAAGTTCGAACATCTTGTTGCGATAGACCACCGCGCCGGGGGTGGTGGCGAGGTTCTGGCCCACATGAAAGGCCTCGCGGTCGGCCAGCGTGACGACCAGATCGCCGGAATTCGCCTCGATATCGGCGACGAGGTTCTCCAGCCCTTTCACGAGGCTTTCGCCATCGGTTTCCACCGCACGTTCCAGCGCATCGGGGTTCGTGCCGAGAAAGTTGGTGGGCGAGAACATGTCGACGATCTGGCGGGTGAAGTATTCCACGCGGCGCTTGTCGGCGGGATCAAGGGTGGACATGTCATCGACCGCCGAAGAGATCGCTTCGGCGTTCATCAGGTACTGCTGTTTGAGGTAGTTGAAGAAGGGATGCGTTTCCCACAGCGGATTGGCAAAGCGGCGGTCCTTGGGGGTGGCATCCGGTGGGGCCTTCAACTCGCCCTTGGCCAGGGTCTGCTGCGCCTCGACGTAATGCTTCAGGCTTTTGCCCCAGTAGTTGATCTGATGTTCCAGGATCTTGGCCGGGTTGTGCATCATCTCGGCCAGATAGGCGGCGGCGGCCTTCATGTAGACATCGGGGGCGGGGCCGTGCAGGGAATTGTCGACAGCCCGGCGTCTGCCGAGCGCGGCGACAAGGCGTTGCGACAACGCTTCGACCTTGGCGAGATTCTCGTTCAATCTAACGAGTCGTTCGCCTGCGTCGTTGTCTTCCGTTGTCATGCGAATATTTCCCCCCTATCCTCGCCGCTGTGCAGCATACCGCCACCGGTCCGGAGGGGAAAGCTGTGAATGCCGGTGATGGCCCACCCGGACAAGGAGACGCAGGTTGCGGTATATGTTCACCTACGACATGATGGAAACGGCACGCAACACGAATGAGTGGCTTGGTGCCACCGCGCGCGCCATGGCCTCATATCCCGCCTTCGCGATGTCGATGAACCCGGTCCTGCCCTTGATGGCTGCGTGGGGTGAGGTGACGGAACGCACCTTCGGCCGCATGGTGGCCAAGCCCGACTGGGGCATCCGGTCCATCGTGGGGCCCGATGGCACCGACCATCTGGTCGATGTGAAGACGGTGGTGGAGCGGCCCTTCGGCAACCTTGTGCAGTTCTTCGTCCGCCGCCGCCCGCCGATGGCGCGCAAGATCATGCTGGTGGCGCCGATGTCGGGGCATTACGCGACGCTGCTGCGGTCCACCGTCGCCTCGCTGTTGCCCGATGCGGATGTCTACGTCACCGACTGGCACAATGCGCGCGATATCCCTGTGTCGGCGGGCAAGTTCGATGTCGAGGATTACACCCTCTACCTTGTCGACTTCATGCGGGCGCTGGGACCGGACACCCATATCATCGCCGTCTGCCAGCCCGCCCCCCTGACGCTGGCCGCCACCGCCTATCTGGCGGGCGAGGATCCGGAGGCGCAGCCGCGCTCGCTCACGCTGATCGGCGGGCCGATCGACCCGGATGCCGCCGCGACGGATGTGACGGATTTCGGTCGCCGCGTGACGATGGGCCAGCTGGAGCAGACCGTCATCCAGCGCGTGGGGTTCAAGTACAAGGGTGCCGGGCGGCTGGTCTATCCCGGCCTGATGCAGCTGCAAAGCTTCATGTCGATGAACGCGGAACGTCATTCCAAGGCCTTTGCGGAACAGATCATGCGCGTGGCGCGCGGCGAGGCATCGGATCACGATGCGCATAACCGCTTTTACGACGAATACCTTGCGGTCATGGACATGACGGCGGAATTCTATCTGTCCACCGTGGAACGCATCTTCAAGAACCGCGAGATTGCGACGAACGAATTCACCGTGGCGGGCAAGCGGGTGGATATCGGCGCGATCACGCAGGTGGCCGTGAAGACAGTGGAAGGCGCGAATGACGACATTTCCGCCCCCGGCCAATGCGTGGCGGCGCTGAAACTGCTGACCGGGCTGCCGGAGGAGAAGAAGGCCAGCCATCTGGAACCCGGCGCGGGCCACTATGGCATCTTCGCAGGCAAGAGCTGGCGCCTGAACATCCGCCCGCTGGTGTTGAACTTCATCGATGCCAATTCGGGCGAGCCGAAGTCGAAGAAGGCGAAGATCAGCCTCGCGGCTTCGCAGTAGGGCGCAGCATCATCGGGCCGTTCAGGAAGGCCGTGATCCGGTCGGTGACAGCTTCCGGCTGTTCCAGCATGGGCAGGTGGCCCGCGCCTTCGATCACCGCAAGTTGGGCATGGGGCGCCAGTTGGGCCGCGAAATCCTGACGGCGGACGGGGACCAGCGGGTCCTCTGCACCGGCGATCATCAGCAGGGGCAGGTTGGCGCGGCGCAGCGTCTTTTGCTGATCCGGGCGGCGCTGCAGGGCGCGGGTCTGGCGGAGGAAAACCCCTTCGCCAAGGGTCAGGCCCATGTCGCGCATCAGCGCCATGATCTCGGCCCGCCATTCAGAGGGGGCGAAGGCGGTTTCGGGGTATTCCTGCGCCACCACTTCTTTCAGGCGCCCGGCCTTGGCCGCGACGATGCGGGCCTCGCGGGCCGCCGCGGTGGCGGGCGGTTCGGCCAGCGGGTCGGTGGAGATCAGGATGGCGCGGCTGGCCCGGCCATTGTCACGCCGCAGGATATCCAGCGCGACGTCTCCACCCAGCCCGTGACCCATCAGGATGAACTTCGGCGGGGCCGTGGCAAGGATGGCCTCGGACATCTGTTCGACCGTCTCACCCTGCAGGGGCAGCGCGATGTGCAGCGGATGCCGGAACCCCAGATGCACGATCTGGGGCAGAAAGACGCGCGCATCACAAAGCAGGCCGGGGATCAGGAGGATGGGTTCGTTCACAATCCGCGCGCCCAGTCGGTGATGATCTGGATGACGGGTTCCGTCTGGCCGGGCGACAGGATGTCGCCGGCGATCACGTGGGCATAGGGATCGTCATCCCCCTGCATCTCGCGCTGTTCGACCTGCGTCTGGCCGCCCCAAGCGGCGATGACAGGCGGGATCAGGCTGGGGTCGACCACCTGATCGGCAGGGGCGTAAAGGAAAAGCGCGGGCGTCCGGGCCTGCGACCAGTCAGTCGCGCGCGCCGCGCGGATCAGGCGGGCCATGGGATAAAGCGCCTCGGTCGGGTATTCCGTTGTCCAGTGCCGCCCCTGTTCGGGATTGAGCGGCGTGAAGGACCGCGTTTCCCCCGCGACGAGCGTTCCCCAGTGTTCGATAAAGGGCGCGTCCAGCAACCATTGCGCGGGCGGGTGGATGCCGAAATTGGGCGAGATCAGCACCGTCCCCGCCAGCCCCGCATTCAACTGCGGGTCGGTCGCGGCCAAGGATGCCAGCGTGCCGCCGGTCGAGGTGCCCATCACGATGACACGATCGCCCAGACGGCGGCCCACCGCCATCGCCTCGGCCATGTCGAAAAGCCAGTCTTCGGCGCTGGCCCCGGCCATCGCCGCGCCGTCGCGGCCATGCCCGGCAAGACGGGTGAAGAAGAGGTTGGCATCCAAGGCGCGGGCCACCTCTTCCGGCACGGGGCGGATCTCGGCGGGGCCTGCGGAAAAGCCGTGGATATAGACGATGGCAAGCGGCGTCTTTGCCCCTTTTGCCCCGGCCCAGAGGATGCGCTTTTCATCCCCCGCGCGAATGTCTGAAAATGCCCGCTCGCGCTGGTTGATATAGCCTTCGACATCGGCCGGGATGTTCGTTTCGGAAAAGGCGATCTGGCGGTCCACACCACTGCGCGGCGCAAGGAACCACAGGGCAAGGCCCATGATGACCAAAGCCGCCAGCAGACGACCGAGTGCTTTTCCGACTGCACGCATCACGCACTCACCTCAATCACCGCGCTGGCGATCATGGCAAGGCATTCGGGCGTTGAAAAGCGGTGATCGGCCCCTTTGACGAGAGTCAGCCGCAAGTCCGGGCTTTCGGCATGGTCCATCAGCCGCAGTGCGACGGAGACGGGCACATCCGTATCCGCCGTACCCTGCAGGATGCGCACCGGGAAAGGCAGGTGAAGGGGCGCGCGCAGGACAAGGCGCTCGCGGCCATCCTCGATCAGGCGGCGGGTGATGGGATAGCCATCCTCGGAATAGTCCGACGGGATCACGATGCGCCCCGTCTCCATCAGTTCCGCCCGCTGCGCCGCCGAGAAGCCCGCCCACATGCTGTCTTCGGTGAAATCGGGCGCGGGCGCGATGCCGACCAGCGCCTTCACCCGGTCCGGCATCGCCCGCGCGATCTGCAGGGCGATCCAACCGCCCATCGACGAGCCGACCAGAACCTGCGGCCCCGTCGTCAGAGCCGCAATCGCCGCCATCGCGTCCTCGGCCCAGTCGCCGATGCAGCCCTCTTCAAAGGTACCAGAGGATTGGCCGTGGCCGGAATAATCGAACCGCAGGAAGGCCCGCCCCACCCGTTCGGCCCAATCCTGCAGGAACAACGCCTTGCTGCCCGTCATGTCGGACATGAAGCCACCAAGGAAGACGACGCCCGGCCCCTGCCCCGGCGTTCGGTGATGGGCGATGCGGCGGCCCTGTGCCGTGGTCAGATATTCGGTCATCGCGCCCTCCTTCATCGCCTTGGACATAGCGAAGCCCGGGCCGGGATGCCACAGGGCGTGCCCACGTATCACCCACCGTTGACAATCGCCTCTGCCCCGCGCAGGAAGGCGACACATAACCCGCAGCCGGGCGTTCCGTGGGCGCCAAACCGACGAGGAGCAGGCCATGAGCCAGATTTCCCTGACATTCCCCGATGGCAACATCCGCCACTTCGACGCGGGCGTGACGCCTGCGCAGGTGGCACAGGCCATCGCGCCCTCGCTGGCCAAGGCGGCCATTTCGGCCATGGTGGATGGCCAGCACTGGGATCTGCAATGGCCCCTCCACGCCGATGCCCGCATCTCGATCAACACGATGAAGGATGACGTGCCCGCGCTGGAACTGATCCGGCACGATCTGGCGCATATCATGGCGCGTGCCGTGCAAGAGATCTGGCCCGATGTGAAAGTCACCATCGGCCCGGTGCGCGATTACGGCTGGTTCTACGATTTCGACCGGGCGGAGCCCTTCACCCCCGATGACCTTGGCCAGATCGAGGCCAAGATGAAGCAGATCATCAACGCCCGCGACCCAGTGCGTACGGAAATCTGGAGCCGCGCCGATGCGCTGGCCTATTACGAAAGCCGGGGCGAACCCTATAAGGTGGAACTGGTCCACAAGATCCCCGAAGATCAGGACCTGCGCATGTATTGGCACGGGAACTGGCAGGATCTCTGCCGTGGCCCGCATTTCCAGCACACGGGGCAGGTTCCGGCGGATGCGTTCAAGCTGACGCATGTGGCGGGGGCCTATTGGCTCGGCGATGCCAGCCGCCCGATGCTGCAGCGCATCTATGGCGTGGCCTTCAAGAACCGCGACGATCTGAAGGCCCATATGACGATGCTGGAGGAAGCGGCAAAGCGCGACCACCGCAAGCTGGGCCGCGAGATGAACCTATTCCACATGCAGGAAGAGGCGCCGGGCCAAATCTTCTGGCACCCCAATGGCTGGACGATCTACACCACACTGCAGGACTATATGCGCCGCCAGCAGCGCCGCGACGGCTATGTCGAGGTGAACACCCCGCAGGTCGTGAACCGCAAGCTGTGGGAGGCGTCGGGCCACTGGGAAAACTACCGCGAGAACATGTTCATCGTGGAAGTGGACGAGGAAGGCGCGCGGGAAAAGGTTGTCAACGCGCTCAAGCCCATGAACTGCCCCTGCCATGTGCAGATCTTCAACGTTGGCTTGAAATCCTACCGCGACCTGCCGATCCGCATGGCCGAATTCGGGTCCTGCGCGCGCTATGAACCTTCGGGCGCGCTGCATGGGATCATGCGGGTGCGCGGCTTCACGCAGGATGACGCGCATATCTTCTGCACGCTGGATCAGGTGGAGTCGGAATCGAAGAAATTCATCGAGTTTCTGGCGAAAATCTATTCCGACCTCGGCTTTGACAAATGGCGCGTGAAGCTGTCCACCCGCCCGGAAAAGCGCGTCGGGTCGGATGAGATCTGGGACAAGATGGAAGCGGCGCTGGCCAATGCCTGCATGGCCGCCGGATACCCGTATGAACTGTTCCCCGGCGAGGGGGCCTTCTATGCGCCGAAGCTGGAATTCGTGCTGACCGATGCCATCGGGCGCGACTGGCAGTGCGGCACGCTGCAGCTTGATCCCAACCTGCCAGAGCGTCTGGATGCGTCCTATATCGGCGAAGACGGGGCCAAGCACCGCCCCTTCATGCTGCACCGCGCCTGCCTTGGGTCGTTCGAGCGGTTCATCGGCATCCTGATCGAGAACCATGCCGGCAAGCTGCCCTTCTGGCTGGCCCCGCGTCAGGTGGTGGTGGCCTCTATCGTGTCGGATGCCGATCCTTTCGTGGAAGAAGTGGTGACCGCCCTGACCCTTGCCGGGGTGCGGGCCGAGGCGGACATGCGCAACGAAAAGATCAACTACAAGGTCCGCGAACATTCTGTGGGCAAGGTGCCCGTCATCCTTGCCATCGGGATGAAAGAGGTGGAGGAGCGCACGGTTTCCGTCCGCCGTCTGGGCGAAACGCGGACCGAAACCATGTCGCTTGATGCCATCGTGGCGGAACTGGCGGCGGCGGCGCTGCCTCCCGACCAGCGCTGAACACCACGGGAAAGGGGGCCGCGCGCCCCTTTTTTTCCTTGTTGCATGTGATTCGCAATTTGCCCGGAAAACCGGCAAACTGACGATTTCCCCCTTGTTTCATTGGGTTGCAGGCCGATTCCCGGCCCCTTAATCGGGCTTGATTTTCATCCGCGCTTTGGCATGATTTTCAAAGTGACGACAGACTTCTACCGCCTCTCCTGCGACGCACAGGCAGCTGGACAAAGGAAGACCTGGCTTGCACGGCCTGACGGCAATCTCGCCGCAGGGGGGTAGTTGAAGGAGAAGCGGCATGCCGACCGGCACCGTGAAATGGTTCAATACGACGAAAGGCTACGGGTTCATCGCGCCCGATGATGGGGGCAAGGATGTGTTCGTGCATATCTCGGCGGTGGAGCGGGCGGGTCTGAAAGGCCTGAACGACAACCAGAAGATCGCCTATGAACTGCAATCGGGCCGCGACGGGCGTGCTTCGGCGAGCGACCTGAAGCTCCTCTAGACCCCCGCAACCCATTGATAGGAAAGGCCCGCCCCTGTGGCGGGCCTTTTCGTTACAGGAGTTTGGCCTGCACCTTTTCGTCCCAGCCGAGATGCCAGTCGGCCCCCTGACGGATCACCGGGCGCTTCATCACCGTCGGTTGGGCGGCGATCTGCGCCTCGGGCTCTGACGCCTTGAGGAAATCGCTGAAGGCCCGGTAGGTGGTGGAGGATTTGTTGATCACCAGATCGCCGAATTCCTGAACGATTTCAGTGATTTCCGCCTCAGACAGCGGGGCCGCCCGCACATCGCGGAAGGCCACGTCATGGCCTGCCGCCTGCAGCGCCTTGAGCGCCTTCTTGCAGGTGTCGCAGGTCGGAATGCCGTAAAGGATCATCGCTTTCGCCCCCGTCATCGGCTGTGCCGGATGTTGTGCCGCATTCTGTGCAGCAAACTGTGCATACGCAACGAACGGTCGCTTCGCCAGTGGTTAACCCAGCACCGCCCGCGTGATCGCCACCCCCGCCCAAGCCGAAAGCGCGGTCAGCACTGTGCCCCAGATCGTGTCGGTCGCCACCATCTGCCAATGCCAATCTTTCATGATGGCATAGGAGGTGAATTCATAGGTGCCGTAGGCCATCGCCCCGATGATCGCCGCAGGGATCAGCACCGGCGCGCCGGTCTTCAGCGCAGGCAGCGAGATAAGGTACAAAAGCCCCGCCACATAGGCAAGGTAGAAGGCCGCTGCCGGGACCACGCGGATATTCTCCAGCATCAGCGCGCCGATATGTCGGTCAAAGAGCGGCTTCATCACGAAGGTCAGCATGATCGCGTCGAGGATCAGGAAGACGGCGGCGGTGGAAAAAAAGAGGACGGCGATTTGCATGGGGCACTCCTGTCACCGCCGACAGGTAGCACGGGGGCGGATGGGGGAAAGCCCCTGCCCCCCTAGCCTGCCACCTCATCCGTCTGCCGCCCGGCCAGCTGCGCCCGGAGCCAGTGCAGCCGCGCGGCATTCTCGGGCGTCGCGGTCGCCTGTCGTTCCACCTCTTGCAGCAGGCGGGGGGGGAGGGTGTCCAAGCGGCGCAACTTAAAGAGACAGTCGAGCATCGCCCCAGCCTCCAGCAGGGTCAGATCGGGCGGGGGGGCGGACAGCTTTTGCTGGATCATCCCGACGGGGCCAATGCCGAAGCGCGCCTTCAGCACGGAAAGCGGTTTCTCCGCCGTCAGCAGGTCCAGAAGAAAGGGCCGGAATGGGGGAAGATCGACAAGATCGCTGACCGGTGCGGCGGGATCGGGCTGATAGCCGAAGGCCGCATAATCTGCCTGATAGAGATGATCGATCATCTCGTAATCCTCGGCATCGAAAAGCGACAGGTCGGTCTTGCCTTGTGTGCTGTGCAGCGACTTGTCGACCATGGGCAGGTGGAACCCGTCGAAGATCAGCGGGTCCGCCTTGCCCTTCAGGGTTTCCAGCCGGAAGACACGGTCATAGGGAATGCTGCCCCAGAAGAGGTTGACGACCTGCGGCGCGACATGGCCGTTGATATCCTGTGTCGGCAGGTTCAACAGACCCTTCAGCACGGCCTTGGGCGGATGCGACCGCTTGGGATGCAGACCGATGCTTTCAAGGATGCGCGGGCCTGTGGGGTGCTGCGGGCCGTGGATCTTGTTGAAATAGGCCGAGACGAAGCGCCGCCGTGGATGCCGCACCATGGAAAAGACGGTGAAGGACCGATCCCGCAGCGCCTGCGCCAGGCCGGGGCCTTTGGCGAAGGGGGTTTCCGCCCGCCGATGGATGGCACCATAACTCGTCATGCCGGGGGCCGCCTCGGGGGCGAAAGCCTCGACCATCGCCCATTTCACATTGGTGCAGGCGACCTTGGGGTTGTTGATGTAGAGAAGCCTCGACCCCGGAATGTAATGGATCGCCGCACTTAGGCGCTGGATCGCGGGGGAATGGATCGGTTCGGCCATGACAGGACCCTGCACTCGTTACACATGACAGAAGGGATGGCATCCGGGCCGGGGCGTCAAGGGGGTTGGGGCGATCCGCGGCGACAGGGCGCTGCTGTTGGCGGCAGCCTTCTGGAGGGCGCCGGAGGTCGGGATGGGGTTGAAGATGCGCTGGGACTTAGCGTAGCGGCGCGGCGGGGGGAAATTGTGATGGCTTAGAAACTAGGGTGTGCAATATGCATAGACCCAGCGTCTGTGGAAAAAGCAGACGTCTCTTGAGGCGCCATCGGACACATTGATCGGCACCCACTCGGGGCGGCGCCCTATAACATCCGAGAAAAATAGGTACAACAAATTTTGTAATGTAATGTGCTTTTTTGTTGACCTTTACGGCCTGTCGTGCAAATGATCCCCTCAACGAAGAGCCGAAAACGGTCATCGCCAGCCCGGAAACAAGCAGGAAAACAAAGATGGACAGCAAGCGGGTGACACTCGTCCTGCCTGAGAGAACTGTTGCTCGGCTTGAGGAGCTCAAAAACCTAACCTCGACCACGTCAGTTACCGACGTAGTCAAGCAAGCAATCATGACCTATGAGTCCATCGCAAAACACTTATCGAATGGCGTAACATTCTATGCTGTAAGGCCAAATGGAGAGCGCATTGAGGTTGAGTTCATGATTGACGTGCCTCGCCAGAGTCCCTCCCTGAAGGTCGTATCTTGACATTATATTGGGGCGTCGTGATTGCGACACCCTAAATGCGCGCAAAGATGATTGCGCCCACCGCTACAATTGCACTGCCAACAACGGCAGCTAGCACCTGCCAGCCGAACGACTCTAGCTTTTCTCGCCACGTTTGGTGAACCCGCACAGGAACTGGTTCGATCTCAATTTCCTGCTGATCAGCACCGATCGTCAGGCGAGTTCTTCTTTTTTCTTCTTCTCGTTCCACTGGGAGTAACTCCTCTTGGGGTTGTCTTGACTCTTACTCATGGATCTACTCCCCGTGGACTGCTTCTTGTGGTTGTTTACATGGCGTACACCAAGAGTCCACCGTTGTCAATTTTTTGAGAACAGAAGACATATTTTTACCTCACAAATTCCCTCAATACACATCCCGGGCCGTCCTCGCGCAGCCGACGTTCCCAGATCACGCGCCACTCGCTTTCGTCGAAGGCGGGGAAGAAGGCATCTGCGCCCTCTACCTCTGTCTCCACTTCGGTGATCAGCAGGCGGTGGGCCAGCGGCAGGAGGGCCTGATAGATCGCGCTGCCGCCGATGCCGTAGAGGCGGGCATGGCCTGCGGCCTGCGCCATTTCGACCGCCGCCTGAGGGCTAGGGGCGGTGGTGTCCCAGACCGAAGGATCGCGGGTCACGACGATGTTCAGCCGGTTCTTGAGCGGGCGGAAGGGCAGGCTTTCCCATGTGCGCCGCCCCATGATGACCGCGCCCCCGGTCGTTTCACGCTGAAACGCGGCGAGGTCTTCGGGCGCGTGCCACGGGATGGTGTTGCCCTTGCCGATGGCCCCGTTGCGGGCGCGGGCGACGATGAGGGTCAGCATCAGACGGCCACTTTCATACCGCCACCGGGGCCTTGATGGCGGGATGGGGGTCATAGCCCGTGATCTCGAAATCCTCATACCGGAAGTCGAAAAGCGAGGGGACGGCACGGGTGATCCGAAGGGTGGGCAGGGACCGGATGTCGCGGGAAAGCTGGGTCTGCACCTGATCCATATGGTTGGAATAGATATGCGCGTCGCCGATGGAATGGACGAAATCTCCGGGCTCGTACCCCGTGACATGGGCGAGCATGACGAGGAGCAGCGCATAGGAGGCGATGTTGAAGGGCACGCCGAGGAACATGTCGGCGCTGCGCTGGTAAAGCTGCAGGTGCAGCTTGCCGCCAAGGATGCGGACCTGCCACATCGTGTGGCAGGGCGGCAGCGCCATCTGGGGCACGTCTGGCGGGTTCCATGCCGAGACGATCAGGCGGCGCGAGTCGGGGCTGCGGCGGATCATGTCGAGCAGCGTTTCGATCTGGTCCACCCCGCCGAAATCGCGCCATTGGCGACCATAGACGGGGCCGAGATCGCCGCTCTCATCCGCCCATTCGTCCCAGATCGTCACCCCGTTGTCGTTGAGGTAGCGGATGTTGGTGTCGCCCTTCAGGAACCACAGAAGTTCGTGGATGATCGACTTGAGGTGGAGTTTTTTGGTGGTCACGAGGGGGAAGCCGTCGGCCAGCGGGTAGCGGGACTGCAGGCCGAAATGGCTGATCGTGCCCGTTCCCGTGCGGTCGGTGGAGGGGATGCCGTGGGCAAGGACGGTGCGAAGCGCGTCGTGATACTGCTGCATGGGCCTGATCGTGGTTCATGAGTCGCGGGACACTATATCTTGCGGTGGCGTCCGGGGCGACGGGCTGATTAATGTGGCGCAAGGAAAAGGAGGGATGCGATGGGCATTCGGTATCTGCATACGATGGTGAGGGTTCTGGACCTTGAGAAGTCGATCGCCTTCTACAAGCTTCTGGGGCTGGAGGAGACGCGGCGCTATGACAATGAGGGAGGCCGCTTCACGCTGGTCTTCATGGCGCCTCCTGGCCAGCCCGAGTGCCCGGTGGAACTGACCTATAACTGGGACGGGGATGAGGGGCTGCCCTCCGACAGCCGCCATTTCGGGCATTTGGCCTATGAGGTGGACGACATCCACGCGACCTGCGCGCATCTGCAGGCCAATGGCGTGGTGATCAACCGCCCGCCGCGCGACGGGCGGATGGCCTTTGTCCGCAGCCCCGACAACATCTCGATCGAGTTGTTGCAGAAGGGCGGCGCGAAGGAGCCGGTGGAGCCGTGGAAGAGCATGCCGAGCGTTGGGCATTGGTAAGCGGAGGCGGGGGGACAGCCGTCCCCCCGCACCCCCCTTTTGCGCGACTGCCATGGGCCTGCGCCTGTGGCAGGCGTGCTATGAGTATTTGGGCCAAGATGAATGGCTGGATCAGAAGGCCCAGCGGGTGAGGGTGTCGGGGCCGCAGAGCCCTGCCTCGATCAGCCGAGGGCGTGGGGCGTCCTTCAGGGCGGCAAGGCCGAGGGGGCCGAGGACGGGTGTGCCGTCGGCCCCGATCAGGCAGCCCGCCTGAAAGAGGGCGAGTTCATCGACGAGCGCGGCGCGGATGAGGGCGGCGGCGAATTGGCCGCCCGCTTCGATCAGCACGCGGGTCAGGCCTTCGGCGGCGAGGAGGCGGAACGTCTCGGTCAGGTTGAGGTGGGGGCCCTCGGTCGGGGCTTTGATCAGCCGCGCGCCAGTGGCGGCCCAGGCGGTGCGTGCGGCCTCGGGTGCCGTGGGGCCGTGGAGCACCCAGACAGGGTGATCCTTGGCGCTGCGGCCGAGGCGGCTGTCGGGCGGGGTTTTCAGGGCGCTGTCGGCCAGCAGGCGCAGGGGGTGGTGGGTGGCCCCCATGTCGCGGGCCGTCAAGTCGGGGTCATCAGTGATCGCCGTGGCGGAAGAGGTGAGCACCGCGTCATGGGTCATGCGCATCACATGGACGCGGGCCCGCGCCTGTGGCCCGGTGATCCAGCGGCTTTCGCCCGTCGCCGTGGCGATGCGGCCATCCAGCGTGGTGGCGAGTTTCAGCGTGACGAAGGGCAGGCCTTGGGTGACACGCTTGAGGAAGCCCGCCTGAAGCTGCCGCGCGCGGCCCTGGCAGACCCCTTCGGTGACCGCCACGCCGCCCGCCCGCAAGATGGCATGGCCCCGGCCCGAGACGCGGGGATCGGGGTCGGTGAGGGCGGTGACGACGCGGGCAAGGCCCGCTGCGACCAGCGCCTCGGCGCAGGGCGGCGTCTTCCCGTGATGCGCGCAGGGTTCCAGAGTGACATAGGCGGTGGCGCCGCGCGCGCCCTGCCCCGCCTGATCCAGCGCCATGCGTTCGGCATGGGGCCGCCCGCCGGGCTGTGTCCAGCCGCGCCCGATGACGCGGCCATCTTTCACGATCACACAGCCCACCGCCGGATTGGGCCATGTCCGCCCCAGCCCCCGCGCGGCCAGCGCGAGGGCGTGGGACATATGGACCTCGTCCTCGGTCACATGCCGCCCGTCACTCGTCCGGCGTGGCGCCGGGGCGCAGTTCGCTGACGAATTTGTCGAAATCGTCGGCGGCCTGGAAGTTCTTGTAGACGCTGGCAAAGCGCACATAGGCCACGGTGTCGATCCGGGCGAGGCTTTCCATCACGATCTCGCCGATCACCTTGGACTGGATATCCGTCTCGCCAAGGCTTTCCAACCGCCGCACGATGCCAGAGATCATCTGGTCGATGCGTTCGGGATCAATGGGCCGCTTCTGCATCGCGATGCGGATGGAACGTTCGAGTTTCGAACGGTCGAAATCCTCGCGCTTGCCGGAGGATTTGATGACCACAAGGTCGCGCAGCTGCACGCGTTCATAGGTCGTGAAACGCCCCCCGCAGGCCGGGCAGAAACGCCGACGGCGGATGGAGACGTGGTCTTCGGCGGGACGGCTGTCCTTCACCTGAGTGTCGATATTTCCGCAGAATGGGCAGCGCATGGCCCCCTCCTTGCTTGTTGTTGGTTACGCCTGCCTCATGCCGGGGTGTTTCCCCCGGTTCGCCCCAAACTATAGGGGTGCGGGCGAGGTTTCGGCTAGGGGGGATTTCGCGGCCCCATATGCGGGGGGTGCGATGTGTGGCGGCGGGGACTCAGGGGGGTGGGGCTGCGCCGGGTTGCGCGGACCAATAGAGGATCGCCCGGTCGCTTCCCCATCCCGACAAGGCCACCCATGCGCGCGGTCGCTGCTGCGCAACACTGTCCCGTGTTTCGGCGGATTGGAAGCAGATGCGACGGCCCAATCCGTCCCTGTCCGCCAGATACAGATAGTTCCGACAATTCCACCTTGTCCGCTGGCCGCCGTAATTGACGTTTGTTTGAACCTCAACCAGCACGGGCGTCCTGCCACCGAAGATCAGCCCATGCCCCAAGGGGATCAGCAAGCCCGAGGACAGGGTCGTCACAAAGGTGCTGGCGGCGAAGGCGGCTGCCACCAGCAGAAGGGGCACCCCGACCCAGCGGTTCGCGATGTTGGCGGGGCGGGCCTCAGCAGGCCGCCGAAGAAACCAGATGATCGCGATGGCGGCCAAGATCGTGCCCAGCACCGACAGGACAACCGGGTTCGGCTGCCAGCTGGCGCGGAAGATGACCAGATGGAACGGCGCAAATTTTGCCGCCAACAGAAGCAGCAGGGCAACCCACAAGAACCATCGCAAACGGCGCGAAATCACTGGTCTAGGAAACTCCGCAGCTTCCTACTCCTTGACGGATGCTTCAGCTTCCGCAGCGCCTTCGCCTCGATCTGCCGGATGCGTTCCCGCGTCACGCTGAACTGCTGGCCCACTTCTTCCAGCGTGTGGTCGGTGTTCATCCCGATGCCGAAGCGCATGCGAAGCACGCGTTCCTCGCGCGGGGTGAGGGAGGCCAGAACCCGCGTCGTGGTTTCCTTCAGGTTTTCCTGAATGGCGCTGTCCAGCGGCAGGATCGCATTCTTGTCTTCGATGAAGTCGCCAAGCTGGCTGTCTTCCTCGTCGCCGATGGGCGTCTCCAAGGAAATCGGTTCCTTGGCGATCTTCATCACCTTGCGGACCTTTTCCAGCGGCATCTGCAGCTTTTCGGCCAGTTCCTCGGGCGTCGGCTCACGCCCGATTTCGTGCAGCATCTGGCGGCCGGTGCGCACCAGCTTGTTGATCGTTTCGATCATGTGCACCGGGATACGGATCGTGCGCGCCTGATCGGCGATGGAGCGTGTGATGGCCTGCCGGATCCACCATGTCGCGTAGGTGGAGAATTTGTAGCCCCGGCGGTATTCGAACTTATCCACCGCCTTCATCAGGCCGATATTGCCTTCCTGAATCAGGTCGAGGAATTGCAAGCCCCGGTTGGTGTATTTCTTGGCGATGGAGATGACGAGGCGAAGGTTCGCCTCCACCATTTCCTTCTTGGCCTGCCGCGCCTCTTTCTCGCCCTTCTGGACTTGGTTCACGATGCGGCGGAATTCGGAAATGTCGACGCCGATATATTGGCCGACCTGCGCCATCTCGGCGCGCAGTTCTTCGACCTTGTCGCGCGACTTTTCCATCAGCGCCTGCCAGCCGCGGCCCGATTTGGCGGCCATGCGGTCCAGCCATGTCGGGTCAAGCTCGTAGCCCTGATATTCGTCGATAAATTCGCGGCGGTTGATGCGGGCGGCATCGGCCAGCTTCACCATGCCGGAATTGATCGACATGATGCGCTTGTTGATGCCGTAAAGCTGATCGATCAGCGCCTCAATACGGTTGTTGTGCAGATGCAGCGCGTTGACCAGCGTGACGATTTCAGAGCGCAGCTTCTGATAGGCGGCCTCGTCGGCGGCGGAATAGGACGCGGTTTCCGACAGGGTGGCCGACATGCGGCGGTCCTGCATCTGCGCCAGTTTCGCGTAATCGCGGGCGATGATTTCCAGCGTTTCAAGGACCTTGGGCTTTAGCGCGGCTTCCATCGCGGCGAGCGACATGTTGGAAGCCTCGTCATCCTCATCCTCTTCTTCGGCGCGCAGGATGGGGTTGCCGTCGGCGTCAAGTTCCGGCTCGGCGGACCCGCCCGCACTGCGGCGTGGGGCGGCGGACATGTCCACCTCTTCCAGCGCCGGGCCTTCCATATCCTCTTCCCCGTCAAGCGACCGCCCGAAGGTGGCTTCGAGGTCGATGACGTCGCGCAGAAGGATGTCTTCGTTCAGAAGTTCGTCGCGCCAGATGGTGATGGCTTGAAAGGTGAGCGGGCTTTCACAAAGCCCCGCGATCATCGTGTTGCGCCCGGCCTCGATCCGCTTGGCGATGGCGATCTCGCCCTCGCGCGACAGAAGCTCCACCGACCCCATTTCGCGCAGATACATGCGGACCGGGTCATCGGTGCGGTCGAGCGTTTCGGTCGTGGCACCGACCAGCGCCACTTCGCGCGAGGTGGAGGTTTCCACCAGCTCGCCGCCGGGTTCGCCTTCTTCAGCCTCTTCATCCTCGATGACGTTGATGCCCATCTCGGACAGCATCGACATCACATCTTCGATCTGCTCGGAGGACGCCTGATCGGGCGGCAGCACGGAGTTGAGCTGGTCGTAGGTGATGTAGCCGCGCTCGCGCGCGTCGGCGATCATCTTCTTTACGGCGGCCTGGCTCATGTCGAGCGAGACATCGGCCTCCTGCTCGTCGGGCTTCGCGTCGTCAGTGTCTTTCAGAGCCATGTGTCCTCCTCGGGCGCGGGGGCGGATGGGCGGCGAATCGACTCGCGCTGTTTCGAATCAATAACGCGAATCACGTCGGGCGAAAGGGTGCGGGCGGTGATTCTTTTGTCTCGTAAGGGTTAATGGCGGCGGTTGGGCCGTTCAAAACGGATGCTTTCGAACACCTTGCGCGCCTCAGCAAGTTCCTCCTTGTCCAGCGCGACCCCGTTGGGAGAGATCACCGCTTCGCCGGTTTTGTCCTGCGGGCCGCGCTGCGCCTCGGCCCGGGCTTCGTTGGCCTTGGCGATTCGCCATGTCAGGCCTTCATCGGCCACGCCTTCGATATCCTGCGTGGCCTCTTCGATCTCGCGCCGCATGCCGCGTTCGGCCTGAAGGATGAACAGGTCCTGCGCGACAGCGAATTCTGCCTTTTCGGCATCGGACAGGTTCAGGAGCGCGGGCGCATTCCGGACATGGGGATGGGACAGGAGCGCGTCAAGCGGCGCAGGCGCGGCGGCGGCGATTTCGGCGCGCGGATCGGGCGCATCGACATGGGCGAGAAGGAGGTCGCGGATCAGCACGTGATCCTCGCCCGTGCAATCCAGCCGTTCCAGTGCGGACTCGAAACGGCGGATCAGGCCGGGATGGGCAATCAGCGTGGCAAGGATGACCGCCTCGCGCAGCCGTTCCTCCACCGGGGTGGTGGCCGAGCCGAGGAGCGAGGCCCGCGTCGTGGGCAGAGGCGCCACGGGCTGCAAGGGAAAGCGCGCGCCCCCCCTGCCCTGCCCGCGAGGGACGTAGGGACGGAAGGGCTGGGCGTTCTGGCCGAAGAGGTCCAGCCGCAGACGTTTGATATCCTCGCCGTAATGGGCGCGGATGGATGGATCGGCGATCTTCTTCAAGGCTGCGCGGAGGATCTTGTCGAGGGCCGCCTTGCGTTCGGGGCTGTCGAAGACCTTGCCTTCCGTCTCGCGCCGCCAGAGCAGGTTGACCATGGGTTGGGCCGCATCCAGCACCTTTTGCATCGCGGGGGCGCCTTGCGCCTTGATCAGATCGTCGGGGTCCATCCCCTGCGGCAAGAGCGCGAAGCGCAGGCCCTTTCCGGCCTCCAGAAGCGGCAGGGCAAGGTCGATCACCCGCAGCGCGGCGCGGAACCCCGCCGTATCGCCATCCAGCGCGATGATCGGCTCGTCGCTGATGCGCCACAGAAGGCGCAGTTGGTCTTCAGTGACGGCGGTGCCCAAAGGGGCGACGGTGGCGCGGAACCCGGCCTCGGACAGGGCGATGACGTCCATATAGCCTTCGGCCACGATCAGGGGCAGGCCCTTGCCCGCCGCCTCGCGCGCGGGGCCGTGGTTGAAGAGGTTGCGGCCCTTGTCGAACAGCTCTGTCTCGGGACCGTTGAGGTATTTGGCCCGCGCATTCGGGTCCATCGCCCTGCCACCGAGAGAGATGGCCCGTCCCCGCGCATCGCGGATGGGAAAGATGATGCGGCCACGGAAGCGGTCATAGGGCGCGCCGCCCCCGCGCGCATCGCGCGCAGATGGATCGGCGTCGGGCTTGGCGCAAAGGCCCGCATCGACGATCAGGTCGGGCGCGATGCCCTTTTGGGTGAGGGCCTGGAACAGGCCCTGCCTCTGGTCAGGGGCGAAGCCGATCTCCCAGCGGTCCTGCGCGGCGGGCGACATGCGGCGCTTGTCCAGATAGGCGCGCGCCTCGGCGGCGGCAGAGGTCTTGAGTTGCAGGCGGAACCATTTCACCGCCTCTTCCATCACCTGCGTGAGTTGCGTCCGTCGGTCGGCCTTTTCGGCGGCCTTGGGGTCGCGGGCGGGCATCTGCATCCCGGCCTCGCGCGCGAGGATTTCGACCGCTTCCATGAAGGAGACATTGTCGTTCTCCTTGATGAAGGTGACCGCGTCGCCCTTCGCATGGCAGCCGAAGCAGTAGTAGAAGCCCTTCCTGTCATCGACATGGAAGCTTGCCGATTTCTCCTGATGGAAGGGACAGGGCGCCCACCAATCGCCCTTGGCCATGTTGGACTTGCGCATGTCCCATGTGACCTTGCGCCCCACGACCTGGCTGAGGGACACACGGGTGCGGAGTTCGTCAAGGAATCCGGGCGGCAGGGACATGGTCCCTATATCGGGCGCGGGGGGGCGGCTGTCCAGTGATCATGCGGACGGCGCATGCGCGCCGAAGCCTGTTCTCCCCACCCCCGGCTGCGCCGGGTGCGGGGCCCGTTGAAGGGACGTTCCGTCCCCTCTTGGCGCTGCGCGCCAATTCACCCCTTGAGAGTATTTTTCGCCAAGATGAAGGGGATGGTCTTCATCTTGGCCCAAATACTCATCTTGCGACGCCGCTTGCGGGCGCGCCGTCAGATGGCCTTGGCGCGGGCCTCCAGCACCTCCAGCGCCTCGGCCAGTTCGGCCCATGCGGTGCGGGCCATGGAGCGGAAGACCATCACCTCGAAAGCATCGGGGGCGGTGCGCGTCAGAATCGCCTGCATGTGGTTGAGCGGCGTGCGAGTGGTGCGCCCCACCGGAAAGGCGGACAGGCGCAGGTCCAGCGGCACGGGGCGCATCAGCGCCGCCTCGGCCATCGGGCCGGAGAGGGTTAGGAGCGCCCAACCATCGGTCTGATCCGTCAGCGCGGCATGGTCGGCCAGCGCGAGCGGGGCCTCGGCCCCGATCAGGAAGGCCATCTCGCGGCCCGTCCAGAGAAGCCGGGCCGCGCCCTGGGTGACCACAGTGTTCGGTTCGGGAAAGGAAAGCCCCAGCGACGCGAGAGCCGCGTCGACCTGGGGCTTTCGGCCCGGATAGGGGGCGATGGAGGTGATCGGCCCGGCCGCGCCTTCGGCCAGCGTTGTGCCCGCACGGGCCAGGGGCGCATGGCCCGCAAGGGGCGATTTCGCGATGAGGTCAGGCACGGAGCTTCACTCCTTCCTTGTCGTGGAAGACGGGGTCGGTGACTTCGGCCACGATGTCGATCTTGCGCAGATGGTCCACCACCCGGATCTTTTCGCCATGCCGGGCGCGGCCGTTTCGCAGAAAGGCCAAGGCCAGATGGGCGTCGAGCGTGGGGGAATAGCAGACGGAGGTGATATAGCCCTGATCCGTCTCGCGGTGGACACGGTCACCGGGGATGAAGAGATGCGCCCCCGCCCCCATCGCCGCCGTGGCTTTCAGGCCGACCAGTTGATCGCGGTCCGCCCCCACCATGCCGGGGCGGGCAGCGGCGGCCTTGCCGATGCAGTCCTTCTTGGCACTCACCATCTTTTCCATGCCGATGTCGAAGGCGGTGGTGCGGCCGTGGATCTCGGCATGGGTGATGAAGCCCTTCTCGATCCTGAGGACGTTGAGCGCCTCCATCCCGTAGGGGCCGCCGCCCATGGTTTCGGCCCGCGCGACGAGGTCGCGGAACAGCGCCTCGCCATATCGGGTGGGGACCGCAATCTCATACCCCTCTTCGCCAGAGAAGGAGATGCGGAAAAGCCGCGCCTTCACCTTGCCCAAGGTGACATCGGTCACGCCCATGAAGGGGAGGTCGGGCATGTCGCCCAAAAGCGTGGCGAGCAGTGCCTTCGCCTTAGGTCCCGCGACGGCGAATTGGGCCCAAGCCTCGGTGACCGAGGCAAAGCGAACATCCCAGCCCGCACAGAAGGCCTGATGGACGAAATCGAGATGCCGCATCACAAGCCCCGCCGCGGCGGTGGTGGTTGTCATCAGATAGCGATGGTCCCCCAGCCGCGCCGTGGTGCCGTCATCCAGCACATGCCCATCCTCGCGCAGCATCAGGCCATAGCGGACGCGCCCCACCGGCAGGGTAGAGAAGGTGTTGGTGTAGACGAGGTCGAGGAAACGCGCGGCATCCTTCCCCTGCAGGTCGATCTTGCCCAGCGTCGACACATCGGCCACGCCGACGCTGTCGCGCACCATGCGAGTCTCGCGGTTGCAGGCCTCCAGCCATGTCGTCTCGCCCGGCTTGGGGAAATAGGAAGGCCGATACCACAGCCCCGCCTCGATCATCGGCGCGGCGCGGTCGCGGCTGGCCTGATCCGAGGTGAGAAAGCGCTGCGGCGCAAAGCCCGCGCCCCGCCCACCCGCGCCCATCGCGGCGATGGAGGTGGGCACGTAAGGCGGACGGAAGGTCGTGGTCCCGGTCTGCGGAATGCCCCGCCCCGTGGCATCGGCCAGCACGGCCAGCGCGCCCACATTGGAATTCTTGCCCTGATCCGGGGCCATGCCTTGCGTCGTGTAGCGCTTCATATGCTCGACGGAACGGAAGTTCTCTTGCGCCGACAGCTTCACATCCTTCGTGGTCACGTCATTGGCAAAGTCGAGCCATTGCCGCCCCTCTACCCCCGGGGTTTCCCAGAAGGGGGTGATGGCATAGGGCGCATCCTCGGCCTGCGGCAGCGTCATCTCGGGCGCAGCGCGGCCCAGCGCGGCAAGCGCCTTGCGCGCCGCTTCATGTCCGTCGCGGAAGGCGCCTGCGGTCGAGAAGGTGCCGGTGCAGGCCCCGGCCGGCGTCAGGCGCGGCACGGCATCCGGGGCGGGAACGAAGGCCGCGATATCCTCGCGCCACAAAGGCCGCCCGTTCATGTGGCAGGTCAGGTGGACGGTCGGGTTCCAGCCGCCCGAAACGGCGAGCGTGTCCACCTCCAGCGTCGCCGTCCCACCCGCATGGCGGCAGGTGAGGGAGGTCAGGCCAAGACGGCCCGCCGTGCCGGTGATCTGGGCATTCATATAGACGGGGCAATCCTCCACCACGCTGGCATCGGGCCGGGTGTCGAGGATGGCCACCACCTTCACCCCCGCCGCCATCAGGTCGCGCGCGGTGGCGCGGGCGGCGTCATTATTGGCGATCAGCGCCACGCGCTTGCCCGGCACAACGCCATAGCGGTGCAAATAGGTGCGCAGCGCAGAGGCCAGCATGATGCCCGGGCGATCATTGTCGGGGAAGGCGATGGGGCGTTCCAGCGCGCCCGCCGCCAGCACCGTCTGCCCCGCCACGATCCGCCAGAAACATTCGCGCGGCAGATGCGGCGCGGGGGCGCGGTGCAGGCCCACCCGCTCCAGCGCGCCGAAAGTGCCGTCGTCATAGGCCCCGGTCACGGTGGTGCGGGTCATCAGGCGCACATTCGGCATCGCCTTCAACTCGGCCAGAAGGCCATCCACCCATTCCACCCCCGGCTGGCCGTCGACGCGCAGATTGTCAGACACCAGCCGCCCGCCCATCCGCGCCTCTTCTTCGGCGAGGATCACATCGGCCCCGGCCTGCGCTGCCGTCCACGCGGCCATCAGGCCCGCAGGCCCCGACCCGATCACCAGCACATCGCAGAAGGCCCAGGCCTTTTCATACTGCGCCTCGTCATGCTTGCCCGACAGGCTGCCCAGACCCGCGGCGCGGCGGATGAGAGGCTCATAGAGCTTTTCCCACAGGGGGCGCGGCCACATGAAGGTCTTGTAGTAGAACCCCGCCGACAGGAAGGGCGACAGCCGATCATTGATCCCCAAGAGATCGAATTTCAGCGAGGGAAAGCGGTTCTGGCTGCGTGCGGCGAGGCCTTCGAACACCTCTTGCACCGTGGCGCGGACATTGGGGGTCTGCTGGTTGCCCTCGACGATCTCCACCATGCCGTTGGGTTCTTCAGACCCGGCGGTCAGGACGCCGCGCGGGCGGTGATACTTGAAGCTGCGGCCCACCAGCCGCACGTCATTGGCCAAAAGCGCCGAGGCGAGCGTGTCGCCCCGGAACCCCTGATAGGTCGTGCCGTCGAAGGTGAAGGTGACGGGCTGGCTACGGTCGATCAGCCCCTTTCCGGCAAGCCTCATGCGGCACCGCCTTTCCGGTCGGCGACAAGTTCCACCGCGTGAATCTCATGCGTCACCGTGTTGCGGGTGACGACCAGCCAAGAGGAACAGCCCATGTCGTGATACCAGAGGTCGCGCGTCACCCCGGCGGGGTTGTCGCGGTTGTGAAGATGATCGTCCCATGCCTGCGGCGGGGCGTCGGGCGCGGGGCGGTTCAGATAATCCTCGGACCCGTAGTAGTAGAATTCGCGGCGGTCACGCTCGCCGCAGAGCGGGCAGGTCAGGCGCATGGGCGGGTCTTTCCTTGCAGGCGTTGGGTCCTCTGGCGGAGGGGGCGAAGGGGCGCTGCCCCTCGGCCTTCGGCCTCACCCCGGAGTATTTGGGCCAAGATGAAGGGGCCGGGCTTCATCTTGGAAGAAATACTCCCGCCGGAGGCGCAGGTGGATTCGGGGCGCAGGGGACGAAGATATGTCATGATCAATGCAGGTTGTGCTGGCTGCCCGTGCCTTCCTCATCGAGGATATGGCCCGTCGCGAAACGGTTGAGCTTGAAGCGGGCGGCGACAGGGTGGCTTTCACCCGTGGCCATCAGATGCGCCATGCAGAAGCCCGAGGCGGGGACCGCCTTGAACCCCCCGTAGTTCCAGCCGCAATCCAAGAAGAGGCCGTCCACATGCGTCTTGTCGATGATGGGCGATCCGTCGGGCGACATGTCCATGATCCCGCCCCAAGACCGCAGAACCTTGGCCCGCCCGATCATCGGCATCAGCGTCATGCCCGCCTCCATCACATGCTCCACCATGGGCAGGTTCCCGCGGCTGGCGTAGGAGGCATAGAAATCAAGGTCACCCCCGAAGACCAGACCGCCCTTGTCGGATTGGCTGATGTAGAAATGGCCCATGCCGAAGCTGACGACATGGTCGATGACGGGTTTCAGCCCCTCGGTCACGAAGGCCTGCAGGATGTGGGATTCGATGGGCAGGCGCATGCCCGCCATCGCGGCCACCTGCGAAGAGCGGCCTGCGACCACGATGCCCACCTTCTTGGCCTTGATCGCGCCGCGCGTCGTCTGCACGCCGACCACCTTGCCGTTCTGAATGTCGATCCCCGTGACTTCGCAATTCTGGATCAGGTCCACGCCGCGCCGGTCGGCCCCGCGCGCATAGCCCCAGGCCACCGCGTCATGCCGCGCCGTGCCGCCGCGCGGATGGTAAAGGCCGCCATAGATGGGAAAGCGCGTCTGTTCGAAATCGAGATAGGGCAGCATCTCGCGAACGCCTTCGCGATCCAGCAGGATGGCGTCATCGCCCTGATTGATCATCGAATTGCCGCGCCGGACGAAGGCATCGCGCTGGCCATCGGAATGGAACAGGTTGATGAGGCCCCGCTGCGAATGCATCACGTTGTAGTTGAGGTCGATCTCCAGCCCTTCCCACAGCTTCATGGAATGGCTGTAGAATTCCGAATTTCCCGGCAGGAAGTAGTTGGCACGCACGATGGTCGTGTTGCGCCCGATGTTGCCCGACCCGAGATAGCCCTTCTCCAGCACGGCGATGTTGGTAAGGCCATGGTTCTTGGCAAGGTAATAGGCGGTGGACAGCCCATGCCCACCACCGCCGATGATGATGGCATCATATTCGGCCTTGGGCGCCGGATCGCGCCATGCGGGTTTCCAGCCCTTATTGCCGAAAAGCCCTTCCTTGATGACCTGCAAGCCCGAATAGCGCATCATATCCGTCCCGTTCCGCCGCACTGATACAAGAGCGCGGCGGGGCGGAGGATGCAACCCCTGCCCCCCGAAGCCATTGCCAGACGCGACAGGAACATGTCGCTTTTCGGGCGGCCTCCGCCCCATGCCGGGGCGGGCGTAGGGTGGGTGGTTCCGCGCCGCTTCGGCGCGGGTTCACCCACCGCCCGTGCCGGAGTGCCTGATCAAAGCCCCTTCGACCGGTAGGTCTGCGCCACGCGCCCGATGGACACGATATAGGCCGCCGTGCGCAGGTCATCGACATCGCCGCGGCCGTGCCAAACCTCGCGCATCGCGGCATAGGCGCCACGCATTGTGTCATCGAGGCCCGAGCGGACCAGTTCCAACTCGCCCGCCCCGCGCAGGTAATTCTCCTTGAAGCCCGCGCTGAGAGTCCATCCTAGCCCGCGATCGGCCGAAAGCCGTTCCAACTCGTTCACCAGCAATTCGTGGCGGTATTCCTCGGCCCGGCGCTGCATCCGGCCAAAGCGGATATGCGACAGGTTCTTGACCCATTCGAAATAGCTGACGGTCACGCCGCCCGCATTGGCATACATGTCGGGGATGATGACCGCGCCCTTCTGGCGCAGGATCTCATCCGCGCCAAAGGTGATGGGGCCATTGGCCGCCTCGATGATCAGGGGGGCCGAGATGAGGGCCGCATTGCCCTGATGGATCACGCCTTCCATCGCGGCGGGGATCAGGATGTCGCAGTCCTTTTCCAGAACCTTCGCCCCCTCGGCCACGTATTCGGCCCCCGGATAGCCTTTCAGCCCGCCCGTCGCGACCATGTGCGCGCGCACGGCCTCCACCTCCAGCCCAGCGTCGCTGATCAGCGCGCCGTCGCGTTCGATGATGGCGGTGATGATCACCCCATCCTCTTCCGACAGGAACTTGGCGGCATGATAGCCCACATTGCCAAGGCCCTGCACCACGGCGCGCTTGCCCTCCAGCCCGCCGGAGAGGCCCGCCTTGGCGGTATCCTCGGGGTGGCGGAAGAATTCGCGCAGGGCGAACTGCACGCCCCGCCCCGTCGCCTCCACCCGCCCCTGTATCCCCCCGGCATGGGGCGGCTTGCCGGTGACGCAGGCTTTGGCGTTGATGTCGGTGGTGTTCATCCGTGCGTATTGGTCCGCGATCCACGCCATTTCGCGTTCGCCCGTGCCCATGTCGGGGGCGGGCACGTTCTGCGCCGGGTGGATCAGGTCGCGCTTGATCAACTCATAGGCGAAGCGGCGGGTGATCTGTTCCAGCTCATGTTCGTCCCACTGGCGGGGATCGATGCAAAGGCCCCCCTTCGATCCGCCGAAGGGCGTTTCAACCAGCGCGCATTTGTAGGTCATCAGCGCCGCCAGCGCTTCCACCTCATCCTGGCTGACCGACAGCGCATAGCGGATGCCGCCCTTCACCGGTTCCATATGTTCGGAATGCACGGAGCGATACCCTGTGAAGGTCTCGATCTTCCCTCGCAGCCGCACGCCGAAGCGGACGGTATAGGTGGAGTTGCAGACGCGGATCTTGTTCTCAAGCCCCGGCGAAAGATCCATCAGCCGCACCGCGCGGTTGAACATCAGATCGACGGAATCGCGAAAGCTCGGCTCGCCGGCGTGTTTCATCTCATCCTCCTCGGAGGCGGCTGGACTGTCCGCCGCCATCACCCCGCAGTCTAAGACGGTTATGAAAACGGCATGTTAAGTTTCACGGGGTCGGGTGATTGCGGGCAGCCCGGCCCGGCCGGGCGCGGCATGGCCCCGGATTCACCTAATTCTTTCCTTTTCCTGACAAGATTCGGGGGTAGTTCGCACAACGGTAACGAGTGCGGGCCTAAGGGCCCAAGGGTGCATGTCATGAGTGAAGGTCACGTCCATGCGCAGGGCGACTGCCTGCGCGAATCGGATCGCCCGGCCCACCCGGCCGCGCCGCCGCGCCCGATCGGTCACCGCGCAGCCCCATCGAAACGTCGCTGCGCCCTCGGTCGGTTCCGCCGCGACGAACAGGGATCGTTGATCGTTTTCGGCCTGTTTCTTATGGCCACAGCGATTTTGATCATCGGCATGGCCGTCGACCTCATGCGGGTCGAGAATAGGCGGGCCAAGCTCTCCTACACGCTGGACCGCTGCACGCTGAGCGCCGCGTCGCTGCGCCAGACGCTGGACCCCGAAACGGTGCTGCGCGACTGCATGGCGCGTGAGGATCTGCTGCAATACCTGACCAAGGTCGAGGTCACCAGCAACAGCACCGAACGCGTCGTCAGCGCCGCGGGCCTGATCCCAGTCGACACCTTCTTCATGCATATGATGGACATCGACACCATCCGCGTCGGCGCGCAGTCTCGGGCAGAACAGCGCGGCAACCGCTTTGAGATCGTGCTTGCGCTGGATGTGTCAGGGTCGATGAACAGCCGACAGCGTATCCAAGGCCTGCGGGTTGCCGCGAAAAACTTCGTGGACCGGGTGCTCGCCGAAAGCGGCGGCATGATCTCGATCGCGATCGTGCCCTATGCTGCGCAGGTCAACCTGCCTCCGGCGCTGGCCGAACAGTACAACATCACCCACAGGTCCGGGCTTGGCGTCACCGCCAACGGGGACATGCGTCGGGTAAACTGCGTGGATTTCCCGACCGAGGTTTATGACCAGACCAGCCTGCCGCCAACCATGCCGATCCCCGCATCGGGCTGGGCGGAACTGACCCTGCGGCTCTCCTTCCCCACCAACCACCTTGACCAACACCGTCTGCCGTTGGGGGCGTTTGTCGATTGCCCGCCCTCGACGACCAATCTGGTGCGCCTGCCCGATACCGATCCGGCGGCGCTGAACGCCTATATCGACCAGCTTGCTGCCAACGGGGGCACCGCCATCAACACCGGCATGAAATGGGCGGTCGCGCTGCTGGACCCGCAGACACGGCCCGTGATCGACACCTTTATCGAGCGGGGCGACGTGCCGCAAAGCGTTCGTGGGACGCCCGTCGACTTTTCCGATCCGGTCACGACCAAGGTCATCATCCTGATGACGGATGGCAGGAACGAGGGGGACATCCGGCTGAACGATCCCTATCGTGCCGGGCCGTCGCCCATCTTCCGCGGCACGGATGGCAATTTCTCGATTCACCTGCCGACCGGGCGCCCTGCTGCTGCGGGCAGCAACCAATACTGGGTGCCGCATCTGCCCGGGAACCCGGCCACCCCGGAGAACGAGGGCGAATGGCGCCCGACCTCCTGGGGCGGAACCGCGCCGGAGGGGACCCGTCTGACATGGGCCGAGGTTTGGCAGCATTCCACGGCCAGTTGGGTCGCGTGGCATCTCTACGCGCGCGCCCTGTCCCCACTGCGTGACGAGCGTCTGGCCATCTTCAACACTTGGCGGGCGAATTTCATCACCCAGCGCGGAAGCGGCACCAACGTGCCCTTCAAGGACGATGAATTGCAGCGCATCTGTGCGGCGGCCAAGGCGCAGCGGGTGGTGATCTATGGCATCGCCTTCTCGGCCCCCGAACATGGGGAACGGATGATCCAGCAATGTTCAAGCGGCCCGGGCTTTAGCTTCCGGTCCGAGAACAATGCAGAGCTGAACGCCATCTTCCAATCCATCGCCCTGAACGTCAGCCAACTGCGCCTGACGAACTGACACGCGGCCGCCTCGGCGCGGCCTGCCCCCCATCATGACCCCCTGCCCCGCCCTGCCCCGCAGGGGCGGGGCGCAGCCCGTTCAGCCCTAGGCAGGGCGCGCGCGGGGCTGCCCCATTGATGCCCAAAGAATGAATTAACCATTGTTACGCGGCGGAGCGGTTTCCGGCGCCGGCGGCTGCGCCGAATGTACGGGAACGGTGACGAAAGCTATGATTTACCAACAAAGGAATGGGTTGCCACGCCACGACTGTCGGCGCGAATCACTTTTGGTCAGGTCGCGGCAAAGCCGCAAAGCACTGTCGTCGCCCCCCGGACAATTGCGGCAGAACCTCGCCGACCGTTTCCCTGCTTTTGCCGAATTCATTAATGTTTCCAGCTCAGACTTGCCCAAGGCGCCCGTCACAGGCACCGTCCTTCGTCGGGGGCAACACGTTATGGCAGACCGGGAGTCCGGGCTGCGATCCATTTGGAATGGGACAGACCGTCATGCCTAAGTTCGCTCTCCGGCTTTCCGGCCATCCGTTCCGCCGCTTCCTCATCCGCGAGGACGGCTCGCTTCTCGTGTTCGGATTGTTCCTCTTCGCCAGCTTCTTCCTGATGGGCGGCATCGCGGTCGACGTGATGCGCGCCGAGAATAAGCGCACCGCCATGTCGCAGGCGCTGGACCGCTGCGCCCTGAACGCCGCCGCCCTGCGCCAGACGCTGGACCCCGAAACGGTGGTCCGCGATTGCGTGGATCGGGTGGGCCTGCTGCCGCAACTCACCGATGTCAACGTCACCAACAGCGCCGGTCAGCGGTCGGTCGAAGCCATCGGCGACTACGAGTTGGAAACCTTCTTCATGGGCGCTTCGGGCGTCGAAGAGATCGAGCTGAACGCCCGCTCCGTCGCCGAACAGCGCGCCACGAACATCGAAATCGCCATGGTCCTCGACGTGTCGGGGTCGATGAACAGCAACAACCGCCTGAGCGGCCTGAAAACCGCCGCGCGGAACTTCGTCTCGACGGTGCTGGCCAACAACACCAACAAGATCTCGATCACGATGGTGCCCTATAACGGGCAGGTGAACCTCGGCTCGGCCTTGGCGGCGAAGTACAATATCGCAAACCAGCACGGCCTTGCCGTGACGCCCAATGGCGATATGCGGCAGGTCCATTGCGTCGACATGCCGTCAAGCGTCTACAATAACACGGGGATTTCCCGCACCCTCCAGATGCAGGCGACGGGCTGGGCGGATGCCTTCTCGACCATGGCTTTCGAATACGGAAGCAACATGTCGGACTGGCCCACCACCTATTCCTCGACCAGCCGTGCACCCAATGCGGCCAACGTCTGGTGCCCGCCGTCGAACGCCAACATCGTGCGCATGCCCGATGACAACATCACCAACCTGCACACCTACATCAACAACCTGACGGCCATCGGGGCAACCTCGATCAACGCGGGGATGAAGTGGGGGGGCGCGCTGCTCGATCCGCAGGCGCGGTCGGTGATCAACGAATTCGAGGATGCAGGTATCGTCCCCGAAGAGTTCCGCGATCGCCCCTTCGACTATACCAAGCGCGATGCGCTGAAGATCATCCTGCTGCTGTCGGACGGCGAGAATTTCGGCGACGTGCGCATCAACGACAGCTATCGCACCGGCCTGTCGCCTATCTTCAAGGGCACGGACAACAACTATTCGATCCAGCACACCACCGGGCGGCCCACCGCCGCGGGCACCAACCAGTTCTGGGTTCCACACCGCAACAGCAACGCGGGCGAATGGCGCGCCACCTCTTGGGGCGGCAGCACCTCGACGCAGGGCACTCAGATGACGTGGCAGCAGGTCTGGCAGGAAATGCGCGTCTCCTACGTCGCCTGGCACTTCTATGCCCGCGCTCTGGGCACGAACTCCACCACCCGCAACAGCACCTATACAACGTGGTGGAACAACTTCCGCACCCAGCGCGGCGACAGCGCCTCGACCCCGGCAATGGATGCCGAACTGACCAGCATCTGCAACCAGACCAAGCAGCAGGGCGTTCTGGTCTATTCCGTGGCCTTCTCGGCCCCCACGCGCGGCGTGACCGCCCTGCGCAGCTGCGCCTCGTCGGACGGGCACTTCTTCCATTCGACCAACAACACAGCGCTGAACGCGGCCTTCCAGGCCATCGCCACCAACATCACGCAACTGAGGCTGGTGAACTAAGATGGGTCTGTCACGGCTGATCAAGCGCTTTCGGCGCGACGAGAGCGGCAATTCGACGATCGAATTCGTCATCCTCATGCCGCTGGTTTTCACGATCTTTGCCGCCGCGCTGGAAAGCGGGCTGATGATGGTCCGCTGGACCAGCATCGACCGCGCCTCGGATATGGTGATCCGGTCGCTGCGGCTGGGCCAGTACAACAACCCGGACGCGCTTCTTCTGCGTCAGGAAATCTGCGACCGCACCTTCATGATCGAGAACTGCTTCGAGAACACGGTCGTCGAGATCCGCGAGATCAACCGCGCCAACTTCCTGATGCCCGCCTTCGACGCGCCCTGCGTGACCCGCGACGGAACGATCATCCAGCCGGTGACCCAGATCACGCCGGGCCAGCAGAACGACCTGATGCTGATCCGCGTCTGCGTCACGGTGGATGCGCTCTTTGCCGGGTCCACCTTTGCCGTGCCCATCACCTATGACGCGCAGGGCGGCTATGCGATCTCGGTCGCCTCCGTCTACGTCAACGAACCGAGCTGAGGGAGGCACGCGATGACCCGATTGATCCGCCGCCTGTTCCGCCGCTTCGGCAACGGCACCTCCGGTTCGGTCAGCGTGGAGGCCGTGTTCGTCGTCCCGATGATGATGCTGGGCCTGTTCGGCTTCTACGCCTTTTGGGATGTCTACCGGACCCAGAACATGGTCCAGAAGGCGTCCTACGCCGTGGCCGACATGCTGTCGCGCGAGATGATCCCGGCGACCCTGCCCTTAATCGACGGGCTAGAGGACACGCTGGAATTCCTCATCCAGCGCGAGGCGCGCATCCGCGTCACCAGCGTGCGCCGCGTCTCGGACGGGCCAACCGGGACGACGGGCCTCGACGTGCTGTGGTCCTATTCGCCGGGCAACGTCATGCTGCCGCTGACCGACCAGACACTGATCCAGATCGAACCCGATATCCCGATGATGGCCGTCGGCTCCAACATGGTGATCTTCGAGGTGGTGGTGCCCTACACGGCCATGACCGACATGCTGGAGATCGACACCCTGAACGAGGTGGTGTCGATGCGCCCCCGCTTCCTACCCACGCTCTGCCTGCAGGGCACGATCTGCTGATCCCGGCAGGGGGCCGCCCGGATGGCGGCCCCGCCCGGCGGGCTGTGCACAAGGGCACGCTCACCCTGCATCGCCCCGCCTTGTCGTGACGGGCGCACAGGCCTAGCTTTCCGGTCGACGCCAGCCCGGAGCCAAGCCAGATGTCCATTCGCCCCGTCGTTCAGGAAAACCGCGCCCAACCCACCTATGAAGGGGCGGGCGTGCATCTGCACCGCGCCTTTGGCTTCGGCGACCCCGAGCGGATGGATCCCTTCCTTCTCTTCGACGATTTCCGCAACGAAGACCCGCGCGACTATCTGCGCGGCTTCCCGTGGCATCCCCATCGCGGGATCGAAACGATCACCTATGTGCTCGCCGGTGCCGTGGAACATGGCGACAGCCTTGGCAATCACGGGCTGCTCAAGGGGGGCGACGTGCAATGGATGACCGCCGGATCGGGCATCCTGCATCAGGAAATGCCGCGCGGGAATGCCAAGGGGCAGATGCATGGCTTCCAGCTTTGGGCAAACCTGCCCTCGTCGCTGAAGATGACCGCGCCGCGCTATCAGGACGTGAAGGGCAAAGAAATCCCCGAGATCATGGATGATGACGGCACCGTGGTGAAAGTGATCGTCGGGTCGTTCTGGGGCAAGACCGGCCCGGTGGACGGCATCGCCGCCGATCCCCAGTATCTGGACATCTACGTTCCCCCGACCCGGAAGAAGACCTTCAAGGTCGATACCTATCGCCGCGCCTTCGCCTATGTCTTCGAAGGCAAAGGCAGCTTCCGCGACGCCGCCCCGCCCAAAGGCGTGCTGCTGGAGAAAGAGGTGCGCGGTCAGGAGGTGAACATCCGCGACATGTCGGGCGACCGCACGCTGATTCAGTTCGGCACGGGCGACGAGGTGACGGTGACGGCCGGTCCGGACGGCATCCGCTTCCTTCTGATCTCCGGCGCGCCGATACAGGAACCGGTGGCATGGCACGGTCCCATCGTAATGAACACGGATGCGGAAATCCGGCAGGCGATGGCCGAGTTGAAAAACGGCACCTTCATCCGCCCGGCGCATTGAGGGGACACGAAGCGGCGTTCCCTTCCCCGGCCCGGGCGGCTAGGATGGCCGCGACACCGCCTCCGGAACCCCGCATGATCCGCTTGCTCCCTGCCTTGTCGGCCCTGATCCTGATCGCGGGATGCAGCCAGCCCGGCTTTATCGAGACGCAGGGAGTCGGGGCCGCACCGCCTCTCCTGCCGCTGGAGCAGATACTGGCCACGGACAGCCCCCAGCTTGACGCCGAGGCCTCAGCGGCCCTCGCCGCACGTGCCGCGGCGCTGCGCGACCGGGCGGGGCTGCCCCCCGGGCCGACGGGCAGCACGCAAACAGACGGCTAGCCTCGCGTTGCAAGGCCCGCGCCGACGGGATAACAGGGCGGGGTCGCCCTGAAGATGGAGTCTCCCATGCCCGCGCCCCTTCGCCTCGGTCTTGCCGGTCTGGGAACCGTGGGCATCGGCGTGGTCAAGATCGTGCAGAAGCACGCCGACCTGATCGCCGCCCGGTCTGGCCGCCCGGTGACGATCACCGCCGTCTCGGCCCGCGATCGCGCAAAGAACCGCGATGCGGACCTGTCGGGCTACGCTTGGGAGACGGACCCGGTCGCGCTGGCCAAGCGCGACGATGTGGATGTCTTCGTCGAGGTGATGGGCGGCCATGAAGGCGCGGCCCGCGCCGCGACCGAGGCCGCGATTGCCGCCGGCAAGGATGTGGTTACCGCCAACAAGGCGCTTCTCGCCCATCACGGACAGGCCTTGGCCGAGGCCGCCGAAGCCGCAGGCCGCGTGATCCGCTTCGAGGCCGCCGTGGCGGGCGGCATTCCTGTGATTAAGGCGCTGACCGAAGGGCTTGCCGCCAACCAGATGCGCCGAGTGATGGGCGTGATGAACGGCACCTGCAACTATATCCTGACGCGGATGCAGACTGCGGGCCTGCCCTATGAGACGGTCTTCGAAGAGGCCCGCCAACTGGGCTATCTGGAGGCCGACCCCAATCTCGACGTGGGCGGCATCGATGCGGGCCACAAGCTGTCGCTGCTCGCCGCCATCGCCTTCGGTACGAAGGTGAGCTTCGACAAGGTCGAGTTGGAAGGCATCGGCAATGTGTCCATCGAGGACATCCGCATGGCCGACGACATGGGCTATCATATCAAGCTGCTGGGCGTGGCCCAGATGACCGGGCGCGGGCTGGAACAGCGCATGACCCCCTGCCTCGTTCCGGCCGAAAGCCCGCTGGGCCAGTTGCAGGGCGGCACCAATATGGTGGTGCTGGAAGGCGACAGCGTCGGCCAGATCGTGCTGCGCGGCCCCGGCGCGGGCGAAGGCCCGACCGCCAGCGCCGTGATGGCCGATGTGATCGACATCGCACGCGGATTCCGGCTGTCGACCTTCGGGCGGCCAGCGGCCTCGCTCAGCGCGGCGATCCCGGCGCGCTCTGCCACCCCTGCGCCCTATTACTTGCGCATGACGCTTCTGGACAAACCCGGCGCGCTGGCCAAAGTCGCCACCTGCATCGGCGAGGCGGGCATCTCCATCGACCAGATGCGCCAGATCAATCAGCCGGGCGAGGCCGATGACAATGCCATCGTCCTGATCGTCACCCACAAGGCCGCTCCTGCCGATATCGTCCATGCCCTCGCCAGCTTTCCGGCAACCGGCGTGGTTGTGGGCAGCCCCGTCGCCATCCGCATCGAAGAGGTCTGAGCGAGGCCGAAAACTTTTCTCCGAAAAGTTTTCCAAGACGCAAATTTTTCATACGAAAAATTTGCACCCCGCCCTGCGGGCGGGGAGGTGAAAATTCTTCGGATGAAGAATTTTCGTCCTTCGCGCCCCAGCAGCGGACCGTTAGCGTCACCATGCTTGCCGCCCGCCGCGGCGGGCGCTAAGCGGGCGCAAATGCCATGGGAGAGGGACGAATGGCCGATAAGGACGAATTCCAGGACCGCCTGCTTTCGCTGGGCCTAGCCCGCGTGTCGGAAGCCGCAGCCCTCGCCTCGGCGCAGTTGATCGGGCGCGGCGACGAAAAGGCCGCCGATCAGGCTGCCGTCAACGCCATGCGCGACCAGCTCAACCTGCTCGACATCGCCGGTGTGGTGGTGATCGGCGAGGGCGAGCGGGACGAGGCGCCGATGCTCTATATCGGCGAAGAGGTGGGCACCGGCAACGGCCCCGCCGTGGACATCGCGCTTGACCCTCTGGAAGGCACGACGCTGACGGCGAAGGACATGCCGAACGCGCTCACCGTCATCGCCATGGCACCGCGCGGCACGCTCTTGCACGCGCCCGATGTCTATATGGACAAGCTCGCCATCGGCCCCGGTTTCCGCCCCGGCACGGTGACCATGAGCATGAGCCCCTCGGAACGCGTCTCGGCACTGGCCGCCGCCAAGGGCTGTTCGACCGAGGATATCACCGTCTGCGTTCTGGAACGGCCCCGGCATGAAGAGATGATCGCAGAGATCCGCTCCACCGGCGCGGCGATCCGGCTGATCACCGATGGCGATGTGGCGGGCGTCATGCATTGCGCCGAACCCGAGGTGACCGGGATCGACATGTATATGGGATCGGGCGGCGCGCCAGAGGGGGTGCTGGCGGCGGCGGCGCTGAAATGCATGGGCGGGCAGTTCTTCGGCAAGCTGCTGTTCCGCAATGAGGATGAGCGCGCCCGCGCCCGCAAGGCAGGCATCACGAATTTCGACCGCGTCTACACGCGCGACGATCTGGTGCGCGGCGACGTGATCTTTGCGGCGACCGGGGTGACGAACGGGTCGCTCCTGTCGGGGATCAAGCGCGAACCAAAGATGGTGACGACCGAGACGATCCTGATGCGGTCCAAGACCGGATCGGTGCGCCGGGTGACCTATCGCAGCCCGATCCGCTGATCGCATTTACGTATTTTACGTAATTCTGCGCGCCGACGCCCTGCCTTCCGCAGGGCTTGCGGCGCGCGCTGCTTTGCGGCACTTCCCTCAGGCATGACAGGTCGCGCCTTCCTTGATGTTGATGCCTCGCTGACGGGCCGCCGCTGGATCGGCCCGACGGCCGAAGAGGACCGTCTGGCCGAGGCGATGGCCCAGCAGACGCGCCTGCCGCTGGCGCTCTGTCACACGCTGGTGCGCCGTGGGGTTGCACCACAGGATGCGGCGGCCTTCCTTGCCCCCGCCCTGCGCGATCTGCTGCCCGACCCGCTCTCGCTGCGAGACATGGGGCCGGCTGCCGCCCGCTTCCTGCATGCGCTGAAGGCCCGCGAACCCATCGCCGTCTTTGCCGATTATGACGTGGATGGTGGCACCTCTGCTGCCCTCCTTATCGTTTGGCTGCGCGCCATGGGGCATGCCGCCACGCTCTACATCCCCGACCGGATCGATGAGGGCTATGGCCCCAACGTCCCGGCGATGGAGGCCTTGGCCGACAGTCACCGCCTGATCCTTTGCGTCGATTGCGGCACGCTGTCCCATGAACCCATCGCCGCCGCTGTGGCCAAGGGGGCGGATGTCGTGGTGCTGGATCACCACTTGGGGGCCGAGACGCTGCCCCCCGCGCTGGCCGTGGTGAACCCCAACCGGCAGGACGAGGATGGGAGCCTCGGCCATCTCTGCGCGGCCTCGGTCGTCTTTCTGATGCTGGTCGAGGCGAACCGCCAATTGCGCGCCGAAGGGGTGCAGGGGCCCGACCTGATGGCGCTGCTTGATCTGGTGGCGCTGGCCACGGTGGCCGATGTGGCCCCGCTGATCGGGGTCAACCGGGCATTGGTGCGGCAGGGGCTGAAGGTCATGGCGCGGCGCGAACGGGTGGGTCTGCGCGCGCTGGCCGATGTGGCGCGGATGGATCAGGCCCCGAACAGCTATGCGCTGGGCTTTCTGCTCGGCCCGCGCGTCAATGCGGGCGGGCGGATCGGCGCGGCGGATCTGGGCGCGCGGCTTTTGTGCTGCGAGAGCGAGGTTGAGGCGCAGGCGCTCGCCGCCCGGCTGGACGAGTTGAACACCGAACGGCGCGAAATCGAGATGCGCGTGCGCGACGCCGCCATGGCGCAGGCCGAGGCGCGGGGTCTGGATGCCCCGCTCGTCTGGGCGGCGGGCGAGGGCTGGCATCCCGGCGTGGTGGGGATCGTCGCCAGCCGGTTGAAGGAGGCCACCAACCGCCCGGCTGTGGTGATCGGGCTGGAGGGCGGGATGGGCAAGGGATCGGGCCGCTCCGTCAGCGGTGTCGATCTGGGGGCGTCGGTCCATCGCTTGGCCGCCGAAGGGCTGCTGGTCAAGGGCGGTGGGCATCGCATGGCCGCCGGCCTGACGGTGGAGGAAGGCAAGCTGGAGGCCGCCATGGCGCGGCTGTCCGACCTGCTCGCCCGGCAGGGCGCGGGCGCAGGCGGACCTGCCGATCTAAAGCTCGACGGTCTTCTCATGCCCTCTGCCGCCGACCGCGCGCTGGTCGAACGGCTGGAGGAGGCGGGGCCCTTCGGCGCCTCGGCCCCTGCGCCGCGCTTTGCCTTTGCCGCCATGGCGGTGCGCGCCCGCCGCGTGGGCGAAACCCATCTGCGCCTTAGCTTTGGCGATGGCGCAGGCCCGATGCTCGAGGCGATGGCTTTCGGCGCTTTCGACGGCCTGCTCGGCCCCGCGCTGATGGAGGCGGGGCATCAACGGTTCCATCTGGCGGGCAGGCTGGAACTGAACACATGGAACGGCAGCACGAAGGTGCAGTTGCGTCTGGAAGACGCCGCCCGCGCCTGACACGGCGGCGGCTTCATTTTCCCTCTTGCACCCGCCCCGCCCCGCCATTAGACACCCCCGCACTGACTGCGGCCCGTTCGTCTATCGGTTAGGACACCAGGTTTTCAACCTGGGAAGAGGGGTTCGACTCCCCTACGGGCTGCCACTTCCCCTCTTGCCTTCGGATTTTTCCTTCAACACGCCGCATCAAGGTGACGCGGCCTTGGGTTTGGAACAACCCGTTTGAAGCCCAAGGGGCAAGCCGTGCCGGTCCAGATAGGCAAAGAACTGTACGAAGTCCCCGGGATACAGCCTGTGAAAGGCCGAGGTATCCCGGTGCTCTTCAACCAGCCGTGCAAAGGACTTGCCGGATTGCAGTTCCCTGAGTCGCAAGTTCGGCATGGCCTGCCACTGACATTTCATCAAGCAGCAACAAGAGCCGATTGTTGACCTACGACCTTCGGCGCAGGCTCAACAAGCGCACGGCCCGCGGAATTTTTATTGCGTGCTGCCGGACGTTCGATTGCGGTGGAAAGAAAAGCAAATGCACCGTCACAAGATAACGATCAATTCGGTCGCCCAAAGGACTGGCAAAGCACCGCCACAAGCTACGATTAACTCACAAAGGTAGTCCTGTCCAAAGTTGCCCTCACAACAACCCTCATGTGCTGACAAAAATCTAGAACGAAGCCTGACCCTACGCCCCCCGGGGATCACTCTACTTTTTCGCTCTAACTCTGACTCAACACCCAAGGCCACTCATGAAATCTATTGGAAGTACTCCAATCCCTGCCATAACGCTCTTCAAGGAAGCGAGTCGGCTCTGCCGGCGCTTTTAATATCCTTCCGTAAAACTCCACCGCAGAAGGTGGATAGACAATTGAGTGATCGATCTGGCGGTAGCAAGAATTATTCTCCATCATCAAGACGAGCTTGTCCGCCTCTCTCCAGCAGATAAAGAAGTCCAAATGTCGACTGCCGAACTTGATATGAAAATTTGTCCTCGAAGGGCTGCTCCGCGTCACGTAGCCTCGCTCAGCAAGTACCGTGATAAGCGCTTGTCTCCGCGCCATTGCCTCTTCTCGTCCAAAGGAACCGTCGTAGATCAGAAAGTCAACGTCATCGTCATGAGGAATAAATCCACCATCTCGGACAGCGCCAAGGAGTGAACCGTAGCACAGCATGATTGTCAGCTCCAACTCATCGAATAGTTTGACGGCCTTGTCGATAGCCTCCAAATACTCCTCCTTTCTATCGAGTATACTGGATTTTTGAATGATGTGCTTCGAAACGACTATTGGTGCTTGGCTTCCGGTCTGCATCCGCATCAAGCGCGAAGCTTCTGCTTCGGTCCGTTCTATTGAACTTGCAGAGGCCAGAACAGCCTTAATCGGCTTTAAGATTCTGGTTCCGACCGATGCGCGATCACCAAGAACTTTCAGAAAAATAGTGGCGCAAACTGTTATGTGGAATTCCGTTAACTCAGGCAACTCGCCATGCAGAGGGAGAAATCTGCATAATTCAACAAAATCAAAGTCGTCGCAACTTACTTCGAACCTTCTGATGAGCGCAGTACGAATCTGATCTGCTAGGTCCTGTGTGGCGAGCGAGGTCGACTGATCGGTCTCCACGCCTGAAATCATGACGATCTTCTGTAACGCCTCTAGCTTTCGTGTTATTGAAGTATTCTCAAAACAGAGAACTAGACTACCCTCCCACTCGACTTTACAGTTCAGAAATGCCAATCGGCTTCCATAGATATCTCTCTTACTCTTCTTTATGACTATACGGCTAATTTCACGTTCTCCGGCAAGCAAAAATCGGACGCTTGGTTCTATCTCTCGTTTGGTTTGAATGGCCTTGCCATTGACTATCTGGCTGAGTATCTCTTCCCCGGATCTGCCTCCGAGTATACTTGATACCGAAACTGACTTTATCAAATTAGACCGATCATACTTCGTTCCATTGGGGTCATAGAACTCTACCTCTTCGAAGCGTAGTGGCTCTTTCTGTGGAGCACGAACTGTGATTTCGATGCAGGTCGCCAACTTGTTAATCGGAATTTCGAGGCAAAAGGGATCAGACTCTCCAAAAAATCCGAAGCCGGGAAGAATTTCATCGGCAAGATCAAGAAGCATTTTCTGTGTGACCATGAATGCTCTACTTTCTTAAATCTTCAATGATGGACTTCACAAACTCTAGTCCATTCTGAATTTCAGATACTGTTCCAACGTTCCAGCTGCCTAGGAGCGACTTGATTTCGGTCGTCGATATTCCCTCAGTTCGCGGCAAGTAAACCACCTTGCAGCCAGTTATCTCAGTATCAAACTTTCCTTGCCAGTCATGCCCCATCACAAAGACACTTGCATTGAATCTCTCGATATCCTTGTTCTTTTGGCTCCAGTCAGTCTCCGGGAAAACTGCATCCACACACTTCATCGCCTCAACAATTCGAGCGCGGTGCTCATATGGGAAGATACTTCTCTTTCCCTTTACCGAGTTGAACTCATCTGTAGACACCCCGACGATTAACCGATCACCCAAAGCACGCGCGCGCTCTAAAAGATTAACGTGACCAATGTGGAAAAGATCAAAAGTTCCGTAGGTTATAACGACTTGGCCTCTGCTTTTCATCTGCGAGCCACCTCCATACCGATTTAAGTATTCAGCGACTTTGGCTGCTGCAACTCTGATGGCCCGCTTTGCGAAACCGGGCCTTGCCCTCGTTCTTCAATGCCGAAAGCGTGATCTGTTGTTCCGCCCACAGGCGCAAAGGGCTTGGCGAGATCAGGGCGTGCTTGTCCGCGGGCAGGTCGTCGAGTTTGACGACGGGCTGAATGCTGCACGGGAGGTAATCGACGTGCGATGATTGCCCGATTGCCGGGCGACGGAAGGGCATTGCCCCGTGCAGCCCCGGCGCCAAGCAGGAGTAAAGTGTACGAGTGACAATGCTGTGGCGAATATCCTGTATGGAAATCCGGCCGACAGCTCATATAGCAGGACTGGCAGCCGATCACTTCCACGTTGTGGATGCCCAGTTGGCGGCACAGATCGGCGGTGAAGGCCCCGCGCACGGCGATTGTCGATGTGTGGTCGGACAGCACCTTCAGAAGCCGAACCGTTGCGGGATGCACCGCAACCTCCTTCAGCGACTGGCCGATGGGCGCGCGCGATCCCAGCCCGAAGACAACGACAGGCAGGCCCAGCCGTTTGATGCGGTCGGCATGCTCTTCATGCGGTTCGATATGGCTGTTGTCCACGGCAAGGGTGGTGGCCGTCACAAAGGCCAGATGGGTCAGGCTTGCGCGGTACTCCTCGACCAACGCGTCGGTCAGCTTGCGCGGGCTGATATTGACATGTTCGCCAAGAATATGCCGCGCCGCATAGCCATGCACGTAGTTCCCGGTATTCCCGCGCGGGTTGCCCCGTCCCTCGGACGGGATACCGATGAAACCGACGCGTCCGCCTTCCGGCGGCAAGGGGCCATAAGCCGGCTGGTTCACTGACACGCGATCACTCCCACACTCGTTACAGGCGGCATAAAGGCACAGCGCTTCCGAAGCGTCAATTCGCCTCGATCCCGGCGCGCGCGGGGCTCAGGCGGGGATCACCGCCGTCGCCTCGATCTCCACTTTCGCGCGGTCCTCGACCAGCGCCACCACCTGCACCAGCGCCATAGCCGGGTAATGCCGCCCGATCACCACCTTGTAGGCGCGCCCAAGTTCCTTCAACGACCCCAGATACTCCCGCTTGTCGGTCACATACCATGTCAGCCGCACCAGATGCTCTGGCCGCGCGCCCGCACAGGCCAGCACCTCGACGATCGACCGCAGCGCCTGTTCGGCCTGCCCTGTGAAATCATCCGTCTCAAAGACCTGATCGGCATTCCAGCCGATGATCCCCCCGGTGAACACCATCCGCCCCGTCGCCGCGACGCCATTGGAATAGCCGATGGCGGGTTTCCAATGGGCGGGATGCAGGAATTCCAAGCCTGTCTCGGTCATGCGCCTCTCTCCTCCTGCGACACCAGCGCCGCCCGCACCCGGTCGGGCCAGCGCGCGGGCCGCCCCTCGGGTGACAGCCAAACCAGCACCAGCCTCGCCGTCACCCGCAACTCCTCGCCGCAGCGCGCCTCCTGCCGGATCGTCACCGAAGATCCGCCGACCCGCTCGACCACCAGCGTCCAGTCCAGCACCTCGCCCAGACGCGACGGCGCGCGGAAATCTGTCTCCAGCCGTGCTGTGGGCACGCCGATCCCGTCGGCCATCATGGCGTGGTAGGAATAGCCCACCACCTCGCGGAAGAAATTCTCGCAGACCGAATTGGTCATCTCGAAATAGCGGGGATAGAAGACGATCCCCGCCGGGTCGCAATGGTTGAACTCCACCCGGATGCTGCGGTGATAGCTCATCCCAGCACGCTCCGCGCAATCACCACCCGCTGCACATCGGACGCACCTTCATAGATGCGCAGGGCCCGGATCTCGCGATACAGGCTTTCCACCACAGACCCGTGGCGCACCCCGTCGCCACCGTGCAGTTGCACCGCCATGTCGATCACCTCCTGCGCGGCCTCGGTGGCGTAAAGCTTGGCCATCGCCGCCTCGCGCGTGACGCGCGCAGCGCCGTTGTCCTTCGTCCATGCCGCGCGATAGACCAGCAGCGCAGCCGCATCGATCTTCAGCGCCATGTCGGCCAGATGGCCCTGCACCATCTGCAATCCGGCCAAAGGCTCCCCCTGTATCCGCCGCGCCTTCACGCGCGCCAGCGCCTCGTCCAGCGCCCGCCGCGCAAAGCCCAGCGCCGCCGCACCGACGGTGGACCGGAACACGTCCAGCACCGACATAGCGATCTTGAACCCCTCGCCCGGTGCGCCGATCAGCGCAGCCTCCGGCAACACCATCCCCGTCATCCGCAACGTGGCCAAAGGATGCGGTGCGATCACCTCCAGCCGTTCCGCCACCTCCAGCCCCGCCACATCAGCAGGCATCAGGAAGGCCGACAGGCCTTTCGCGCCGGGTGCCTCGCCCGTCCGGGCGAACAGCACATGGATATCCGCGATCCCGCCATTGGAAATCCACGTCTTCTCCCCCTCGATCAGCCAACCACCCTGCACCCGCATCGCGGTTGTCGCCGTCGCCGCCACGTCGGACCCCGATCCCGGCTCGGTCAGGGCAAAGGCCGCAATGGCCTCGCCCGCCCGCGTCTTCTCCAGCCATGCTTTCTGCGCGGGCGTGCCGAACAGGCTCACCGCCCCCATGCCAAGGCCCTGCATGGCAAAGGCGAAATCGGCCAGCCCGTCATGCCGCGCCAGCGTCTCGCGGATCAGGCAGAGCGTGCGGACATCCAACCGCTCCCCTTCGCCCGCACCGCTGTGCCGCAGCCAGCCGCCGTCGCCCAGCATCTGCACCAAGGCGCGGCAGGCGGCATCCACATCCCCGTGATCCACCGGCAGATGGGCCACACACCACGCCTCCAGCGCCGCCGCCAGTTCGCGGTGACGCGCCTCGAAAAAGGGCCAGTCCAGAAAGCTTTGATCGCTCATGTCATCTTCATCTTGGCAAAAATACTCTCAGGGGGTGAGGAGCGCAGCGACGAGGGGGCGCGAGCGCCCCCTGCGACGTCAGTCCCCCCGAAACACCGGCGTCTCCTTGGCGACAAAGGCCCGATAGGCCCGTTCGAAATCGCGGGTCTGCATGCAGATCGCCTGCGCCTGCGCCTCGGCCTCGATCGCTTGTTCCAGCCCCATGTTCCATTCCTGATTGAGCTGGGTCTTCGTCATCCCATGGGCGAAGGTCGGCCCCGCTGCCAAGGCCCGCGCAAGGTCCATCGCCGCCGCCTCCAGCGCCTCCGGGGCGTGCAGCGCGTTCCAAAAGCCCCAGCGTTCACCCTCTTCAGCCCGCATGACCCGACCGGTATAGAGGAGTTCCGCCGCCCGCCCTTGCCCGATGATCCGGGGCAGCATGGCGCAGGCCCCCATGTCGCAGCCCGCCAGCCCCACACGGGTAAACAGGAAGGCGCATTTCGCCCCCGGTGTGGCCAGCCGCAGGTCGGACGCCATCGCCATGATCGCCCCCGCCCCCACACAGACACCATCCACCGCCGCAATCACGGGCTTGCCGCAGCCAATCATGGCCTTGACCAGGTCGCCGGTCATGCGGGTGAAGGCGAGAAGTTCCTTCATCTCCATCCCCACCAGCGGACCGATGATGTCATGCACATCGCCGCCCGAACAGAAATTCCCCCCGTTCGAGGCGATCACCGCCACATCCACATCCGTGGCATAGGGCAGCGCGCGGAAGGTATCCCGCAACTCGGCATAGGACTCGCAGGTCAGCGGGTTCTTCCGCTCGGGCCGGTTCAGCCGGATCACGGCGACCCGGTCCACCACCTCCCACAGGAAATGTTCGGGCCGCAGCCCCGCCATCGCGCCCATCACGCCCCCATCCGTTTCAAGATCTCGGTCAACGCCTCCAGATCGGCCTCCGACAGCCCGGCGAACATCCGCGCCACTTCCGCCTCATGCCCCGCCGCCAGCACTTCGAATTGCTGAAACCCCGCCGCCGTCAGCGCGACAAAGACCGTGCGCCGGTCCGTCTCTGATGGCGTGCGCCGCACCAGACCATCCGTCTCCAACCGATCCACCACCGTCGTCGCATTGCCGTTCGACACCAGCAGCATCCGGCTGAGCTCGCTCATCGTCACGCCCTCGCGCCGACGATAAAGCGCGGCCATCACGTCGAACCGCGGCAGGGTCGTGCCATGCTGCACCCGCAGGAATTCGCGCAACTCGCCCTCCGCCGCGCGGGTGACGCCCAGCAGCCGGATCCACATCTTCAACCGCCGCTTCGAAAGCGCGTCTTGGGTCACGGAACCACTCACACCTCGCCCCCCGAAATCACGATCCCCTGCCCGTTCACACCTGCCGCCCCGTCCGCACACAGCCACAGCGCCGCCGAGGTCACCTCGTCAGGCCGGTAAAGCCGCCCCTGAGGCGACATCCCCTCCAACGTCGCCCGCGCCTCTGCCGCCGTCCGGCCCGTCTTTTCCGAAATCACCCGGATCGACTGCTCCGTCATCTCAGTGTCCAGAAAACCGGGGCAGATCGCATTGGCGGTCACCGACCCCTTCGCCACCTCCAGCGCCACCGACCGCACCAAGCCCATCACCCCATGCTTGGCCGCCGCATAGGGGGCCACCTTGGCATAGCCTTTCACCCCGGCGGTCGAGGCCACGGCGATCAGCCGCCCCCAACCATCGAACTGCCGCAGCCCTTCGCGGAAGGTCAGGAAGACCCCCGTCAGGTTCACCGCAATCATCGCGTTCCACTGCGCAAGGCTCGTCTTGGCCAGAACCCCGCTGTCCGCCGCGCCCGCATTGGCGATGACCACATCCACCCGCCCCGCCTGCGCGAACAGCGCCTGAACGGAGGCCTCTTCCGTCACATCACATGGCAGCGCGCGGATGGCCGGATGCCCCGCCGCGACGGCCTCCAGCGCCGCGACCCGCCGCCCGCAGATCACCACCTCGGCCGCGCCCGCCCGGGCAAAACCCAGCGCAAGGTCCGCCCCCGCGCCCGACCCGCCGCCGGTGACCAGAACCCGCCGCCCCGCAACACTCATGCCCGGATCACCTCGACCGCCCTCTGTTGCAACCGCCGCAACTGGTCGCGCCCTGCCAGATAGGGCAGCGGCCAGTCCGTCGCAGCATCCCCCATCGCCACCGCCGCATGCAATGTCCAATAGGGATTGGCCAGATGCGGCCGCGCCAGACAGACCAGATCGGCCCGCCCCGCCAGCAGGATGGAATTGACGTGATCGGGTTCCGTGATATTGCCCACCGCCATCGTGGCCAGCCCCGCCTCGTTGCGGATGCGGTCCGAAAACGGCGTCTGGAACATCCGCCCATAGACGGGCCGCGCCTCGACCGAGGTCTGCCCCGCGCTGACGTCGATGATATCCGCCCCCGCGCCTGCGAACATCCGCGCGATCTGCACCGCCTCATCCGGCGTCACGCCCTCATCCCCCACCCAGTCGGTGGCCGAGATGCGCACCGACAGCGGCTTCTCCTCGCCCCAAGCCGCGCGCATTGCCCGCAGCACCTCCAAGGGCCAGCGCATCCGGTTCTCCAGCGACCCGCCATACTCATCCGTCCGCCGGTTCGACAGCGGGCTGATGAAGGACGACACCAGATAGCCATGCGCCGCGTGCAATTCGACCATGTCGAACCCCACCCGCTTCGCCATCTCCGTCGCCTTGACGAACTCCCCCGTCACCGCCTCCATATCCGCCCGCGTCATCTCGCGCGGAACGGCATTGCGCGCCGACCATGGCAGGGCCGAGGGCGCGATGATTTCCCAATTCCCCGCAGGCAAAGGCGCGTCACCATCCTCCCAACCCACCTGCGTCGAAGCCTTCCGCCCCGCATGGCCGATCTGGCAGCAGATCTTCGCCGCCGTCTCGGCATGGACGAAATCGACCACCCGCTTCCACGCCGCCTCATGTTCTGGCGCATAAAGCCCGGGGCAGCCCGGCGTGATCCGGCCCTGCGCCGAGGTGCAGGTCATTTCGGTATAGACCAGCCCCGCGCCGCCCTTGGCACGTTCTCCGTAATGCACCAGATGCCAGTCGGTCGGGCAGCCCTCCACCGCCTTGTACTGCGCCATCGGCGACACCACGATCCGGTTCTGCAACACCATGTCGCGCAGCCGGAAGGGCGCGAACATCGGCGCGCGGCCCTCTTGCCCACCCGCCTGCGCCTGAAACCAATCCTCCGTCCGCCGCAGCCACGCCGGATCGCGCAGGCGCAGGTTCTCATGGCTGATCCGCTGGCTGCGCGTCAGCAGCGAATAGGCGAACTGCTCCGGCGGCAGGTCCAGATAGCGCTCCACCTGCTCGAACCATTCCAGACTGTTCCGCGCTGCCGATTGCAGGCGCAGCACCTCCACCCGCCGCTCGTCCTGATAGCGGGCAAAGGCCGCCTCCAGCGTCGGCTCCGAATGCAGATACTCGGCCAGCGCAATCGCGCTGTCGAAAGCCAGCCGCGTGCCCGACCCGATGGAGAAATGCCCCGTCGCCGCCGCATCCCCCATCAGGACGACATTCTCATGATACCACGTCCCGCAGATGACCCGGGGGAAGTTCATCCACACCGCCGACCCGCGCAGATGCGCGGCATTCGACATCAGATCATGCCCGCCCAGATGCGCGGCAAAGATCTTCCGGCAGGTTTCCACCGTGTCTTCCTTGGACATCTCGGCAAAGCCCCAAGCGTCCCATGTCTCCTGCGCGCATTCCACGATGAAGGTCGCGGTCTTGTCGTCGAACTGGTAGGCATGGGCCCAGACCCAGCCATGCGCCGTCTTCTCGAAGATGAATGTGAAGGCATCATCGAACTTCTGATGCGTGCCCAGCCAAACGAACTTGCACAGACGCATGTCGATATCGGGCTGGAACACCGTCTCATATTCCCGCCGAACGGCCGAGTTGATCCCGTCCGAGGCAACGACGATGTCATACTCCGTCCGGTATTCCTCCGCCGTCTTGAACTCCGTCTCAAAGCGCAGATCGACACCCAATTCGCGCGCCCGCGCCTGCAGCAGGATCAGCATCTGTTTCCTGCCGATCCCGGCAAAACCATGCCCGCCCGACACGGTGCGCACCCCGTCATGCACCACGGCGATGTCGTCCCAATAGGCAAAGTGGTCCCGGATCGCCTGCGTCGAAACAGGATCGTTCCGCGCCATCCGCCCCAGCGCATCATCCGACAGAACCACGCCCCAACCAAAGGTGTCGTTGGCGCGGTTCCGCTCCAGCACCGTCACCTCGTGCCCCGGATCGCGCAGCTTCATCGAGATGGCGAAATAGAGTCCGGCAGGGCCACCCCCGAGGCAGAGAATCTTCATCGACCGTCATCCCCTATCCGGCGCGACACGCGCCCTTCGGCGGAAGGCTGGCACTCCCTCGCAACAATTTCAAGTTTGAAATTTTCGGACTTGAAATTTTTTCCCCTCCCGCGAAGATGGCCCCATGGATCTCTTGACCGACCGCTTCGATGGATGGGTGCGGCTGACCCTGAACCGCCCCGCGCAGAAGAACGCGCTGAACACCGCGCTTCTGGGCGCGCTTGCGGCTGCGCTGTCCGACATCGCCGCCGATCCCGCCATCCGCGCCGTGGTGCTCATGGGGGCGGAGGGTAATTTCGCCGCTGGGGCCGATATCACCGAGATTGAGGGGAAGACCACCGCCCAAGGCGCGACTGACCCGCGCAAGGCCCATTGGGCCGCCATCCGCGCCTTTCCCAAACCGCTGATCGCCGCTGTGGACGGTTTCGCCCTTGGCGGGGGCTTCGAACTGGCGCTGATGGCCGACCTGATGATCCTGTCGCCACGGGCGCGGCTTGGCCTGCCCGAAACCAACCTAGGCCTCATCCCCGGTGCCGGGGGCGGGCAGCGCCTGATGGCGCTGGCGGGCCGGGCGCGAGCGATGCGGATGGTCCTCACGGGCGAGGTGATCGATGCCCGCACCGCCCATGACTGGGGCATCGCGTCTTACCTGATCCTTGACGAAGCGCCCGCTGCGTGCCCACAGTTTGCTGCACAACTTGCGGCACAACTCGCGGCACGGGCGCCGCTGGCCCTGATGGCCGCCAAATCCGCGCTGATTGCAGGCGAAGACCGCGCCCTCGCCTTGGCCGAAGAACGCCAAGCCTTTGAAAGGCTTCTTGATTCCGAAGATAAGGCCATCGGTATCACCGCCTTCCGGGCCCGCACAAAACCGGAGTTCAGGGGAAAATGACCATAGGGATCATAGGCTTGGGTGCCATGGGCCTTGGCATCGCGCAGGTCTTCGCGCAGGCCGGACAGACCGTCCGCGCCACCGATGCCAACCCGGAAACCCGCGCCACGGCCCCCGCCCGGCTGGCCGATGCCCTTCAGTCCCGCGTGGCCAAGGGCGCCATGACCGAAGCCGAAAAAACCGCGATCCTGCAACGGCTTGTGATCCTTGAGCGGGTCGAGGACATCCCCCCCACCCATCTGGTGATCGAGGCGGTGGTGGAACGGCTGGAGGTGAAGCGTCAGGTCTTTTCCCTTCTGGAACAGGGTCTTGCCCCCGATGCGGTGCTGGCGACCAACACCTCGTCCCTCTCTGTCGCGGCCATCGCCGAAGGCCTCCATCGCCCGGAGCGGCTGGTCGGTTTACACTTCTTCAACCCGGCCCCGGTAATGCGTCTGGTGGAACTGATCCCCCATGCCGGAACCGCCCCAGATGCCCTGACCATCGCCCGCCACTTGACCGAAGCCGCCGGGAAAACCGTCATCCCATGCGCCGACCGCCCCGGTTTCATCGTAAACCGCTGCGCCCGCCCCTTTTACGGCGAGGCGCTGGCGATGCTGGAAGAAGGGCGCAGCCCGGGCGAGATCGACGCCGCGATGATGGCGGCGGGCTATCGCCTCGGCCCCTTCGCGCTGATCGATCTGATCGGGGCCGACATCAACCTTGCCGCCACCGAAGGCCTGTCCGCCGCGATGGACGGGCATCCGCGCTATCACGTCTTTGGCGCGCTGAAACGGCAGGTTGCAAGCGGGCATATCGGTCGTAAGTCATTGAAAGGTTTCATATTTCCGGACAGCCCGCCACCCCCGCCCGATGATGCCGAAGCCATCGCCCTGCGCATCGAAGCCACGCTGGTGAACGAGGCGGCCTGGCTTCTGTCCGAAGGCGGCAGCACCGAAAGCGGGATCGACACGGCCCTCAAGCTCGGCCTCAACTTCCCGCGCGGCCCCTTTGAATGCCTTGCCCGCCACGGCCGCGCGACGATCCTGCAAACCATTGCAAAGCTTGCAGAAAACGCGCCCCCTCACCTGCAGACCCGATACACACCTGCGCCCGGATTGGCCCCATGACCGATGTCTTCCTCTGCGCCCATCGCCGCACCCCCATCGGCCGCCACGGCGGCGCGCTCGCCCTGGTCCGCCCTGACGACATGGCCGCCCATGTGATCGATGGCCTACTGGACCTGCATCCCGATCTGGCGGTGGACGAGGTCATCCTCGGCTGCGCCAATCAGGCGGGCGAGGACAACCGCAACATCGCCCGCATGGCCGTCCTGCTGTCGCGCCTGCCCGAAACCGTGCCCGCGCTGACCGTGAACCGCCTCTGCGCCAGCGGACTCGACGCCGTGATCGCGGGCGCGCGGGCCATCCGCGACGGGGCGGATGTGGTGATCGCAGGCGGTGTGGAAAGCATGACCCGCGCGCCTTTCGTCTTGGCAAAGGCCGAGACGGCCTTCTCCCGGCAGACGGAAATCCACGACACAACAATAGGTTGGCGCTTCATCAACGACCGGATCGCCCGCGCCTACGGCACCGACTCGATGCCCGAGACGGCCGAGACGGTGGCCGCCGAACAGGGCATCTCCCGCGCCGATCAGGACGCCTTCGCCCTGCGCTCGCAGTCCCGTTACGGCGCCGACTGGCATGCGGCGGACATCCTCCCCGTCACGATCCCCGGGCGCAAGGGCGACACGGTGGTCACGCAGGACGAACATCCCCGCCCGACCACGGCCGAGAAACTCGCCGCCCTCCCCACCCCGTTCCGCAGCGGGGGCACGGTCACCGCTGGCAATGCGGCGGGGATCAATGACGGGGCCTCAGCCTTGATCCTTGCCTCAGGCGCGGGGGTCAGACAGCACGGCCTCACCCCCCTCGCCCGCATCGGTGCGGCAGCCTCGGCAGGCGTCGCGCCGCGCATCATGGGCCTTGGGCCCGTCGCCGCTGCTGCTCGGCTCGCGGCCCGAACAGGGCGGGTTCCGGCGGACTGCGACATCATTGAACTCAACGAAGCCTTCGCCGCGCAGGTGCTGGCCTGCCTGCGCGTCTGGGGCATCGCCGACGACGCGCCCCATGTGAACGCACATGGCGGCGGGATCAGCATGGGTCATCCGCTGGGCATGTCCGGCGCACGCATCGCGGGGACGGCGGCGCGGCGGCTGGCCGAAGGCGGTGGGCAATCGGCGCTTGTCACGCTTTGTGTGGGCGTGGGGCAAGGCGTGGCGTTGGAACTTCTCGCCCCTTAGGATGGGCCATCAGCCCCGGCGGTGGGTCGCGGCGACGCGCGCGATTTCCTCATAGATCCCCGACAGAAGGTTCAGCGTCCGCGTCGCCTCGGCCAGACGGTCGCTAAACCCCGGGACATTCGCCACCGCCTGAATCAGCAGCCGCCGCCGCACCGCGCCGTAATCGTCGGTCACCCGCCGCCCTTCCTCTGTCACCTCATAGGTCACGCCCGAACGCCCCGCGCCCTTGCGCAGGACCAGACCCGCGCCAAGCAGTTTGCGCAGGGAATACTGGATGTTCGGCACGTCGTCGCGATTGGTCAGCCGGGCGAGATCCTTGATCGTCTTGGGCCGATCATTCATGCGGATGATGTGCAGCAGCGCGTTCTCCGGCCCCGTGGCCGCCAGATCGCAGACCGAAGCAAGGCATTCCGACTGCCAGCGACCGAATCCCTCGAAGGTGCGCATCAGGGCGAATTCAAGCTCGGTCGTGTCCACCTCAACGGGACCCTCGGCCAAATGCCAGTGCCAGTCGAGGCCGCGCGTCACACCATCGTTTTGAGTTTGAACATTTTTCCTGGCCATCGCCTTTATCCCCTTCCGGCCCTGACCATCACCGCAGCGGACCGTTGACGCAATTGGAATTTACGATAGACTTTCAACTATAAAATACCACCAAAACTCCAACAGGGACATCCGACATGCCGCAACACCCGATGCTCTCGGGCGATCATTTTCGCCTTGGCACCTTTTCCACCAACTGCTCGTCTGGGATGACCCCAACGAAGGCGCCCGAACGGTGGAACAACTCTTGGGACAACAACCTGAAACTGGCCCAGATGCTGGATGAGGCGGGGATCGACTTCATGCTGCCCATCGCGCGGTGGATCGGTTACGGCGGCGAGACGGATTTCCACGGCGGCGTGCTTGAGACGATGACATGGGCGGCAGGTCTGTTGGCCGCGACGAAGAACATCGCCGTCTTCGCCACCATCCACACCGCGGCCAACCATCCCGTCGTCGTGGCCAAACAGATGGCCACCATCGACCAGATCGGCCATGGCCGCGCGGGGCTGAACGTCGTGGCAGGCTGGAACAAACCTGAATACGAAGCCTTGGGCCTGACCCTGCCCGATGATCACGAAACCCGCTACGCCTATGCGCAGGAATGGTTCGATCTTGTCCGCAAGCTTTGGACGTCGGACGATCATTTCGACTGGGACGGCACCTATTTCAAGGCCAAGCGCGTGAAGGGCGACCCCAAGCCGATCCGCGGATCGGTCCCGATCATCAATGCCGCAGGCAGCCCGCAGGGCCGCGGCTTCGCCACAGACAATGCGAATTTCCTGTTCACCCCCGCCATCGACCTTGACCGATCGAAGGCCGAGATCGCGGATCTGAAGGCACAGGCAAGGGCCAAGGGGCGCGAGGTGAACGTGCTGACCTTCTCCCACGTCATCTGCCGCCCGACCGAGGCCGAGGCGCAGGCCTTCGCCGATTACACCGCCGTGCAGAATGCGGATACCGACGCGGTGGACAATCTGGTGCGGCTGCAATTCGCCCATGCTCACAGCTTCCCCCATGACCTCTTGGCGCAGATCAAGCACCTCTTCGCGCTGGGGCATGGCGGATTTCCCCTGATCGGGACGCCCGATCAAGTGGCGGAAGGAATCCTGAAACTGCATGCGACCGGCTTTGCGGGAACCACGCTTTCCTTTGTCGACTACGTGGAGGAATTCCCCTACTTCCGCGATACGGTTCTGCCGAAGCTTGCCGCAGCAGGGATCAGGTAAGGGGTTGACCATGGCCGAAGAACCGACCGGGAAGGGCTTTCGCGACGCGATGCGCGCCTTCGTGGGCAATTGCAGCGTCATCACCGTGGGCGACGGCGAGGAAGCCTCGGGCCTTGTCGTGACTTCGGCCATTTCGTTGTCGGCGGACCCGCCGCTTCTTCTGGCCTGCGTGAACCGCACCGCCTCCAGCCATCCTCTTTTGGTGAAGTATGGCCGGTTCGGTTGGTCCTCGCTCGGGGCGGCGCATCAGGCCGTGGCAGAGCGGTTCTCGGGCTTCGGCGGGGTGAAGGGGGCGGCGCGCTATGAGGGGGCAGACTGGGAAACCGCCGTCACCGGCGCGCGGCTTCTGAAGGGCGCCCCGGCTGCCTTCGACTGCACGGTGGAGGAGATGATCGACCGCGCCACCCACTCGATCCTAATCGGCCGGGTGCGGGCCATCCGCACCACGCCCGATGCGGGCGCGCTGATCTACTGGAACGGCGGCTATCGCAGCCTGACGTGAAGGCAGGGGGCTGACGCCCCCGCCACCCGTTCCGCGCGCTTGCGTCAAAGGGGCCGGGAGCGATCAGGCAAAGCTCTCGACAGTCTTGATCGCCCCGTCCAGCGCCTTGCCTTCCTCGTCCTTCAGCGCCGCCTCGCGCAGGCGGCGGCACCAGTCGGCGGCATCCTCGCGCGCGGCGATGCGCAGGGTCGCTGTAACCACCCGGTCGAATTTCGACTGACCCCGCGCATGGGTGTCGGAATAGCCCTTGATCAGGCGTCGGCAGCGGATCAGTTCCACCCCCAGATCGTAATTCCGCCCCGCCTGTGCCAGCGCCGTTTGCAGCCAGCGGTCCAGATGCGCCACCTCCTGCGCGTGGCGCAGCGTGCGCCGCCGCCAGCCCTTCATCCCGCCCAGCACATGCAGGACAAGGAAAGCGGGCAAGCTGTCGGTCCGCAGCCGCCGCCCCTTGTTGAACCACCGATCCAGCCGCGCCATCCATTTCGGATCACGCTCCAGCCGCGCGCCAAGGCGGGCGGGGAACATTCCCACCACCTCTTCCGCCCGCGGATGGAAGAATTCGGTCAGGTGCAGGACATTGGCCTCTTTCACCCGCATTTCCTGACGGATGCGGTCAAAGCGCCGCCCCCGGGTCTTTAGGTCGGCCACGCGGATGATGTCGTCATAGGCCATGGCATTGGCGATGTGCTTGGCCGCCTCGCGCGACAGCGTCCAGCCCTGTGCCGCCGCGTCCTGCGCCATGACGCCTGCCAGTCGGCCCAGATACTCCACCCCATAGGCAAGGTCCTGAAACTCGACGACCTTCCGCAACCCCGGCAGCGCCATCCCGGCGACGGGCTCGGGCAAGGCTGCAACCCGTGCCGCCAGCCGATCCCATTCCGCCAGCAGCCGCGCCGGACCCCGCGCCTTCGCGACAGGCTTCGCCTCAGTCGCCGTCGCAACCGCCCCCGGCGGATCGGCCGCCAGATCATGGGCCGCCGCGAAGGCGCGCAGCGACCCCTCCACCCCCTTGCCACTTGCCCTGATCGCCGCCTCAAAGGCCGCGCGCGGGAAGGGCAGCACCCCTGCCCCCGCCAAGGCCCCGAAGAGAGAGGCCGAAATCACCGACCCGTTCGCCACCGCCAGCGCATCGAAATCCGCCGCAATCACCCGCCGCGCCGCGACCTCCGCCGCCGCCATCACCTCGTCTGACGAGGCGATGCCATCACCCGGCACCATCTTTTCCGACACTGCCAGCGCACGATGGGTGGAGGTGATCAGCGTGGTCCTATCCGGCGTGACGAAGCCGCGCAGGATCGCGCGCCCCGCCTCCATCATCTCGGCGGTGATCATGATGTCCACGTCACCCGCCGCAGGCATCAGCGAAAAGACGGGCACCGGATCGCTTGGCCGATGCGGGGCCATCTCAACGTAATAGACCGTGGCACCGGTCCGCTGCGCCACGCCTGCAACCGATGTCGCCTGCGCGGCATAACCATTGGCGCGGGCCAAATCCTCGATCCAGCCGGTCAGCACGCCGCCGCCCTGCCCGCCCACCGCAAGGATCGCCAGCTTGATGATCCCCGACAGGCGCGGATCGGCGGTCCGCGCCTCCAGTTCGGCACCCAGACGGTCCTGCAGGGTCATGCCGCCCCCTCAAAGGTCAGCCGCCGCGCGGCGCGGCGGGATTGCAGCCAACCGATCACGCGGGTGCGGAAGGCCGCCATCCGCGCCTCCCACTTCGACGGGTTATGCACCACATCCGCGCGGTAGAAGGACGGGCAGAGCACCGCCGCATCCGCCACCTCGCCGCAGTTTCCGCAGCCCACACAGCTTTGGTCGATGCTGGCCACCGGATCGTCGCGCAACGGATCGTCCAGCTTTTTCAGTGACAGCGACGGGCAGCCCGACAGGCGGATGCAGGCGTGATCGCCGGTACAGATATCCTCGTCCACGCCGAAACGGGGGGCCTCCACGCGCCGCCCGTCCTTGATCGCCTTTTGCGTCAGGGGCTTTTCCCGCCGCTGCTTGTTCAGCATGCATTCGGATGAGGCCACGATCACCTTCGGCCCGGGCGCATCCGTCGTCAGCGCCTCGCGCAGCACGTCGCGCATGCGGGCAACGTCATAGGTGCGGTCCACCTCGCGCACCCAATCGATCCCGATGCCTTTCAGCGCCTTCGAGATCGGGTGTTTCGTGGCCTTGGTCGGGTTGTCGGCGCGCGAAGACATGATGTCCTGCCCCCCCGTCGCGGCGGAATAATAGTTGTCCACGATCACCGCCACGCCATCCGATTTGTTGAAGGCCATGTTGGTGAAGGAAGACGACAGCCCGTTATGCCAGAACCCGCCATCCCCGATGATCGACACGGGCCGCCGTTCGCCCCCGCCATCGAAGGCCGCATTGGCGGCGGGGCCAAGGCCATAGCCCATGGTCGCCCCGCCAATCTCGAACGGTGGCAGCGCCGCGAAGAGGTGGCAGCCGATATCTGCGCTGATCTGCAGCTTTCCGGTTTCCCTCTGCACCAGCTTCATCGCGGCGAAGATCGGCCGTTCCGGGCAGCCCGTGCAAAACCCCGGCGGGCGGATCGGCACGGTCTTCGACAGATCGGGGATCTGCGGCTTGTCCTCATTGGGCGCGCGCACCAGCGCGGGCAGCATCTGCGGCGCGGCCTCCTTCAGGAAGGCGGTGATCCCGTCCAGCATCACCTGCCCGGTATATTCCCCGGCCATCGGCAGGATGCCCTTGCCGCGCAGCTTCACCGTGGACCCTGCGCGATAGAGGAAGGTGGTGAGCTGCTGTTCGATGAACTCGGGCTGGCCCTCCTCAATCACCAGCACCTGATCCTTGCCCTCGCAGAACTCCCGAAACTCCCCCGCCAGCAGCGGATAGGTCACGTTCAGCACGTAAAGCGGGACCTGCGTGTTCCCCCAGATATCCGCCAGCCCCAACCGCTGCAGCGCACGGATGACGCCGTTGTACATGCCCCCTTGCAGCACCAGCCCGACGGGGGCGGTCTTTGGCCCGAAAACCTCGTTCAAGCCCCGCTCGCGGATGAACTTCTCCGCATTGGGCCAGCGGTTGCGGATCTTGTCCTGCTCATGCGCATAGGACATGGGCGGCAGCACCACGCGGGCGAAATCTGATTGCGGGTTGGAAAGCGCCTCGCGCACGGTCAGCTTCGGGCGCTGGTTGTCGCGCGTGGCAAAAGACCCCGTCACATGGCAGGACCGGATACGCACCATCAGCATGACGGGGGTATTCGACGCCTCGGACAGTTCAAACCCGTCTTTCACCGCCTTGGTGATCGACGGCAGGTTGGGGCGCGGGTCCAGAAGCCAGAATTGCGATTTCATGGCAAAGGCATGCGACCGCTCCTGCATGATGGAGGAGCCTTCGCCGTAATCCTCGCCCACGATGATCAGCGCGCCGCCGTTCACGCCAGAGGAGGCAAGGTTGGCCAAGGCATCCGAGGCGACGTTCACCCCCACCGACCCCTTGAAGGTCACTGCGCCCCGGATCGGGTAATGCACCGACGCCGCCAGCATCGCCGCCGCCGCCGCCTCGTTCGCATTGGCCTCAAAACGGATGCCAAGCTCGCCCAGCAATTCCTCGGCATCGGCCAGAACGTCCATCAGGTGGGAAATCGGCGCGCCCTGATAGCCGCCCACATAGCCCACGCCGTTTTCCAGCAGCGCCTTGGTGATCGCAAGGATGCCCTCGCCGGTGAAGGTGTCCCCCTCACCCTTGCGCAGATGCGCCACCTCTGCCTTGAAGGACCGTTCGGCCATGGATCAAATCTCGTGCTTGCGGATATTGGTCAGCATCTTCTGCAGCGTGGCCACGAAGGCCCGCCGCTCCTCTTCGGGGATGCCCCTGAACATGCGCGCCTGCGCCTCGACCATCCGGGGCCAGAGCGTTTCGAAGGTCGTGCGTCCGGCTTCGGTGATGAAGACCCGCGTCGCACGGCTGTCGGCGGCATCCGCCTCGCGCCGGATCAGCCCGTCGCCTGCCAATTGGTCCAGCGCGCGGGACAGTGTCGATTGCTCGACCACCGAATAGACCGCCAGTTCGCGGATCAGCGGCCCTTCGATCACCGACAGCACGGCCAAGGCACGCATCTTGGGCGTGGTCAGGCCCAGCCCCGCCATCTCGTCGCGCAGGCTCGCATTGTACCGCCCCATGATGCGGTTCATCAGGTAGGGCGCATAATTGGTCAGCCCTATCTCGCCCAGACGCGGCAGGGCAGCGGGCGGTCTGTCGGGGGGCGATTGATCCGTCATGCGCCCAAGGCCTTTGCCGCAAGAAAGCCCGACCCGCCGCCCAGTCCCGGGCCGGGATGGGTGGAAGCCCCGATGTGACGCAAGCCCCGCACCAGCCCGGTGCCATTGGTGGAATGGGCATAGGGGCGGAAGATGAAGAACTGGTCCAGCGTGCAGAGGCCGCCATAGGGATCGCCGCCCACGAGGTTGACGTTCATCCGTTCAAGGTCCGCAGGCGAATAGGCCCGCCGCGCCAGTTTGATGGCGCTGAAATCCTTCATGTGGCGCGCAAGGATCACCTCGATCCGGTCCGCGAATGCCTCGCGCACGGCCTCGGACCATGTCCCGTCGGTCACGATCTCGCCCGCCGCATCGCCCTTCACCACGCGCGGCGCATCGGGAATCTGCAGCCAGAGGATCGCCTTCCCATCCGGGCATCGCGACGGGTCCAGCCGATGGGGTTGGCCCACGCAGATCGTGGGAACGGCGGGCAGCATCCCCCGCTCCGCCTCATTCGACGCCTTGGAGACGCTGTCGATCCCATCCGCCAGATGGATCAGCGCCACCTCGTCCAGTCCGGGAGAAAGCCATTCGGGATGCCGGTCCAGCGCATAGTGCAACTGGAAATTCCCCCGGCCATGCCGGAAGGCCTTTGCCGCTGACTGATCCTCCGGAATGTTCACATCGCGCAGCAGCCGCCCCTGCAACTGTCCCGGCGCGACCGAAGCGAGAACCGACCCACAGGCGATCTCCTCCCCGCCCACCAGCGCCACGCCGCGCACGCGACCATCCTGCACGATGATCCGGTCCACATCGGCGTTGCAGCGGATTTCCCCACCTTTCTCGGTGATCAGCGCACGGAAGGCCGCGACCCCCGCCCCCGATCCACCCTTCACGACGGGCGCGCCCGCCGCCTCCAGCGCGAAGGCGATCACCTTGCCCATTTGGCCGGAATAGGTGGACTCGGGCGTCAGCCCGCAATGCAGAACCCAAGGCGCATAAAGCGCCTGCACATCGGGCGACGCATAGGTCGTCTCCAGCCACCCTCGGCCGGGCACCAGCGCGCGGCCAAACCAGGCCGCCAGCCCGCGCAGGCCGCGCTTCCGCACCTGCGCCCACAGCAGCTTGGCTGTTGGCCAAGACCACAGCGCCCCCCCGAGCAACGCGAAGAGGAAGGGCGCATCCGCCTCCACCCCGCCAACGTCGCGGGCATGGGCATCGCCATCCCCCGCCGCCAGCGCGTTGAAGGCCGCCACATTCTTCGCCCGGTCCATGGTCAGCACCAGCGCACTGCCATCCGGCCGCAGCACAGCGGTCGGATGGGGCGTATGGGCATAGTCGAACCCGTGCCGGGCAAGGTGGGGGCCAAGCGCGGCCCCCGCAGGGGATGTCATGAACAACACCCATGTCGCCGCCATCACATCATGCTTGAACCCGGGGAGCGTGACCTCTTCCGTGCGCAGGCACCCGCCCGGAACCGCCTCGCGCTCCAGCAGCAGCACGCGGTCGCCCTTCAGCGACAGCATCGCCCCCGCCACCAACGCGTTGATCCCAGTTCCGATGATGATGTGATCAGGCCGCACGGATCAGCCCTTCGGCACCAGCGCCAGCGCCCGGATGGGCGAGCCTGTCCCCTGCTTGATCTTCAGAGGCGCCGCGATCAGGATCGCCCCCTTGGCGGGCAGCTTGTCCAGATTGGCCAGCGAGGCCAGACCGAAACAGTTGTGCTTGTGCAGCAGGTTATGCGCCGGGAAGGGCGGCGTCATTCCGCCCGCCTGCCCTGCATCCGTCCCGATGCACTGGCTGCCCCAGCCGACGATGCCCTTCTCCAGCAGATACTGGATGACCTCCGCAGTCGGCCCCGGCGTGTGCGGCCCGGTCTCATTGGCGTTCAGGAACAGCGCCTCGTCATGCGCGCGCTTGTCCCAGTCCGACCGCAGGACGACCCATTCACCCTTGCCGATCGCGCCGTGCTTGGCCTCCCATGCTTTCACATGGTCGATGGTAAGCAGAAAATCCGGGTTCGCCGCGCATTCCGCGCTGAAATCCAGCACGTTCACCGGGGCCACCAGACGCTGCACATCCAGCGTGTCGGTATAGCCGTCGGCGTAATCCTTGCCGGTGATCCAGTGATGCGGCGCGTCGAAATGGGTGCCCGAATGCTCGCCCAGTTCCAGCCAGTTCCACGCCCAGAAGGGGCCGTCCTGGTCATATTCGCTGATACGGTGGATCTTGATCGGCGGCGTGTCCTTGGCAAAATCCGGCGGCAGTTTCAGCAGCGGCGTCTCCGGGCCCAGCACGCCCGAGCAATCCACCACTTCGATCCCGCCCGAGGCGAGCATGCCCGCCAAGGATGAAAGCACGCTTGCAGAGGTCATCGTCATCTCCCTGTTGGCCGGTCATTTCCGGCAATACCCCGCGCCGGTTCATGTCCCGGTCGTCCGGAATCATGCTAGACAGATTTAAATGCATTTGCAAATATCCCTGCGTCAATCTGGCGGGGAGAGCATGGCCGGAACCTTCGACGCAGTCCTGATCGGGGCGGGCCACAACACGCTGGCCGCCGCCCTGCATCTGTCGGCCAAGGGCTGGCGGGTGGGGGTGTTCGAACAGGCCCCCGTCGCAGGCGGCGCGGTCAAGACCGGGGACTATACTCTGCCGGGGTTCCGGCATGACTGGGCGGCAATGAACCTGTCCCTCTTCGCCGGCAGCCCGTTTTTCAAGGCCCATGGGGCAGAGCTCAGCCGCCACGGCTGCGACTTCGTTCCGGTGAACCGCCCCTTCGCCTCGTCCTTCCCGGATGGCACGTGGGCGGGCGTCTCTACCGACATGGCTGAAACGCTGGCCACCTTCCGTGCCCTGTCCCGCCGCGATGCAGAGACATGGGAGGGCCTCGTCGCGCGATTCGGGGCCGAGGCGCCGCATCTCTTCGGCCTCCTCGGGTCCAAGATGACATTCCGTGCGCTTGCATATTTCATGTTCAAAACGTTCCGCGCCAAGGGGGCGGGCGGCACGCTGGATTTCACTCGCTTCCTGCTGTCCTCGCCTCGGGCTTGGCTGGAAGAGACCTTTGAACACCCCCATATCCGTGCGCTCCTTGCCGCATGGGGGATGCATCTGGATTTTGCCCCCGATATCGCGGGGGGCGCGATGTTCCCCTATCTGGAAGGCATGGCGGGGCAGGCCTTCGGCATGGCACTCGGCAAGGGCGGGGCGGATGTGATCGTCACGGCGCTGACCGCCGCCATCACCGCACGCGGCGGGGTGGTGGAAACCGGCACGCCCGTCGCCCGCATCCTGCGCGACGGGAGCCGCGCCACGGGTATCGAACTGGCTGATGGCCGCCGCATCACCGCCAACCGCGCCGTGATCGCGGGCGTGGCGCCCCGCGCGCTGACCCGCCTGACGGGCGAGACAACGCCCGCCTTCGACCGCAGCATGGCGGCCTTCCGCCACGCCCCCGGCACGATGATGATCCACCTCGCGATGGACGGCCTGCCCGACTGGCGCGCAGGCCCCGAATTGCAGCGCTTCGCGTATGTCCACCTCGCCCCCAGCCTCGACCAGATGGCGCGCACCTATGCCCAGTCGCAGGCAGGGCTTCTGCCGGATGAGCCGATCCTCGTCGTAGGCCAGCCCACCGTCTTCGATCCCTCCCGCGCACCCGCAGGCAAGCATGTGCTTTGGGTGCAGGTCCGCATGGCCCCCGGCACGATCACGGGCGACGCCAAGGGAGAGATCGGGGCGACCGACTGGACCACAGCCGCCGAACCCTTTGCCGACCGCGCGCTTGCGATCCTCGAGGCGCATGCCCCCGGCACGACGGCCAAGATCCTTGCACGTCGGATCGTGACGCCCGTGGAACTGGAGGCCGACAACCCCAACCTGATCGGCGGCGATCAGGTCTGCGGCAGCCACCACCTGTCGCAGAACTTCGTCTTCCGGCCCGCGCGCGGCCATGCCGACGGGTCCACGCCGCTGGCCAATCTGCACCTGACCGGGGCTGCCGTCTGGCCGGGCGCTGGCACCGGGGCGGGATCGGGATACCTTCTGGCGCGCAAACTCGCCGGAAACTGAAAAAGACCAAAGAAAACCACCAACAGGGAAAACGACCATGAACCTCAACCGCCGGAGCCTTCTGAAGCTCTCAGCCGCCACGATGGCCGCAGGCACGATCGGCCTGCCGACCTTCGCGCAAGCGATCGATGAACTGGTGATCGCCTATAACGTCAACCTGCCGTCGTGGGACCCCACCGTCGGGCCCAGCGCGGTGAACCCCACCATTCAGGGCATCTACCAGTCGGTCTTCGACCAGTACATCTTGCAGCAGCCCGACCTGTCGCCCGCCCCCGGCCTGTTGACCGAATGGGGCTGGAACGAAGATCGCACGCAGGTCTGGATGACGGTGCGCGAAGGCGTCACCTGGCATGACGGGTCGCCCTTCACGGCCGAGGATGTGGCCTGGAGCCTTGCCCGCGTCGCCAATCCCGAGACAGGCAGCCCGATCCAGTTCGTTTGGGGCACGCTCGCCAATCACCGGGTCGAGGGCAACCGTGTCATCGCGGATGTGGCACAGTTTGACCCCACCATCTTCAAATGGATGTATTTCCTGACCGGTTATGTCCTGCCCAAGGCCTATTACGAAAAGGTGGGTCCCGAAGGGTTCGAGGCCGCGCCCATCGGCACCGGCCCCTATATGGTTGAAAAGTTCGAACGGAACGCCTTCGTCCGCCTGAAGGCCAACGCGAACTACTGGGGCGGCAAGCCCGATTTCGACACGGTCACGATCAAGTTCGTCACAGATGCCGCCGCGCGGGTGGCCGAGGTTGAATCGGGCAATGCCCATGTCACGCTGGAAGTGCCTTACGAGGAGTATGACCGCCTGACGCAGAACGGTCCGTTGGCCGGGCTTGCCCAGCCGATCTCGGATATCGGCATGATCTTCCTGAACGACATCGAGGTGATGACAGACCCGAACGTCCGCAAGGCGGCTGCTCACGCCATCGACAAGCAGGCGATCATCGACCGGCTGCTGTCGGGCTATGGCGTCAAGATCGACACGCTGCAGACCCCGCAATACGCGGCCTTCGATGCCTCGATCACCGTGCCCTATGACGAGGCCAAGGCGATCGAACTGCTGGCGGCTTCGGGGTACGGACCGGATAACCCGGTGAAGTTCAAGATCCAGACGACGCGCGGCTTCAAGCCCAAGGATTACGAGATGGTGCAGGCCATCGTCGGCCTCTGGCGCAAGGTGGGGATCGAGGCCGAGATCGAGGTCTACGAGATTGCCAAGCATTTCGAACTCCGCGGCGCTGACCAGCTTGCCCCGGCGGCCTTCTACAACTGGGGCAATTCGGTGGGCGATCCGACCACCTCGACCGGTTTCGCAATGTTCGGCCCCTCGCCCCATTCCGTCTGGGATGGCGAGGATCTGATCGGCATGATCGGCCCGCTTTGGGGCGAGACGGACGAGGCGAAGCGCATCGAAGGTTGGAAGGCGGTCGACAAGTACATCGCCGAGAACGCGCTGGTCATTCCCCTGTTGCAGTATGTCCAGCCGATCCTTGCCGCGCCGGGGGTGACGGTGATCTCGCACGCCTCGGGTGCGCTGCTGCCGCATCTGATGAAGCGGGCCTGATCCGGGACAGCCGGGGGGGCATCCGCCCCCCCGGACCCCCCTCTTCGCTCTTGCCCAGCCACAGGCCCGGGGAAAGGCGTTGTATGAGTATTTGGACCAAGATGAAGACAGGCAGGTCCACGCGGACGGGCCGCCATCGGCAGAGGCAACGGGCAGGGCAGTGATCAGACTTCTGGCAACGCGGCTGTTGACCACGCTTGTCACCCTTGCTGGGGTGGCGGTGATCGTCTTCTTCGTGATCCGGGTCGTGCCCGGCAATCCCATCGCGATGATGCTGCCCCCCGGGGCGACCGATGAGGATATCGCCCGCCTCTCGGCGCTTTATGGGCTGGACAAGCCCATGGTCACCCAATTCGGCATCTGGGTCGCGGGCGTGCTGCAAGGCGACTTCGGCACGTCGATCACCACGCGGCAACCGGTCCTTGACCTTGTGCTGGGACGGCTGCCTGCAACGCTGGAACTGGCGATCATGGCGCTTGTCTTGGCGGTGATCCTTGGCGGGACGGCGGCCTTGATCGGCACGCGTTTCCGCGGCGGGCGGCGCGAGGGGGCCATCGACGTGGCCAACGGCATGGCCCTGTCGGTGCCAGATTTCCTCTGGGGGCTGGTGCTGATCCTGCTTTTCGGCGTGCTCTGGCCGATTTTCCATATCTCGGGCCGGGTGACGCCCTCGCTGGATTTGCCCTTCACCACCGATTTCTACCTCTTTGAAAGCCTGCTGCGCCTGCGTTTCGACCTTTGGGCCGACATCGTGGCGCATATGTTCATGCCCGCCTTGGCGCTGGCCATCCCTTTGGCCGCGATCATCGGGCAGCTTTTGAAGCAGAGCCTGAAAGAGACGATGAACCTCGACTACGTCACCCTCGCCCGCACCAAGGGCTATGGCGAGACGCGGGTCATCCTGCGCGAGGCGCTGCGCAACGCCGCCCTGCCCACGCTGACGCTGGTGGGGGTGCAGTTCACCTTCCTGATCGGGGGCACGGTCATCATCGAACGGCTCTTTTCCTATGAAGGCCTTGGCAACATGGCCATCGATGCCGTCATCAACCGCGACCTGCCGCTGATCCAAGGCATAGTCTTGCTCTTCGCGCTGATCTTTACCGGGGTGAACCTGATCGTCGATCTGCTCTATGCCGTCCTGAACCCAAGGCTGCGCCATGCTTGACGCCAAGGGAATGGATGGGCGGTCCCTGATCCGCCGCCGCGCGGGGCTGCGGCTGTGGCTGTCGGCTGGGTGGCTGACGCTGCTCTGCCTCGCTGCCCTTTTCGCGCCATGGATCGCGCCGAAGGACCCGCTGGCGCAGGACCTCTTCCTAGGCCGCATGCCGCCCTTCTGGATGGCCGGATCAGAGCCCGGCTACTGGCTGGGGACCGACAGCCTTGGCCGCGACGTGCTGTCCCGCATCATCCATGGCGCGCGGGTCGCGCTGACTGTGGCGCTGGTCGCGGGCGTGATCACCTGCCTGATCGGGGCGACGCTCGGCCTTCTGGCAGGGTTCCTGCGCGGCTGGGTGGACATGGTGATCTCGCGCCTGATCGACATCTGGATGGCCTTCCCGCCCGTGCTCTTTTCCATCCTGCTGATCGCCGTGCTCGGCCCCGGCCTGATCTCCATCATCATCGCGATCGTGGTGATCGACTGGACCCGCTTTGCCCGCGTCGTGCGGGCTGAGGCGATGGCGCAGGGCGCGATGGACTATGTCGCCTCGGCCCGCGTGGCGGGACGCGGGCGCATCGGCATCATGCTGCGCGAGATCCTGCCCAATGTCCTGCCCACCATCTGCGTTCTGTTGACCCTGGAAATGGGCATCGCCGTGATCGTCGAGGCGATCCTGAGCTTCGTGAACCTCTCTATTTCGACCGATGATCCGACATGGGGGGGCATGATCTCGGAAGGCCGCACCGCCATCCATCAGGCCTGGTGGGTGCTGGTCTTTCCGCTGATCACGCTGTTCCTCACCGTCCTTTCCTTCAGCCAATTGGGCGAGGGATTGAAGGACCGTTTCGATCCGGTGCTGCGATGACCTACCTCTCCATCCGCGACCTCTCTGTCCGGCTGAAGGGTGGCCCGTCCCTGCTGCGCCGGGTGTCCCTGGACGTAGAGCCGGGCGAGGTGCGGGGGTTGGTGGGGGAATCCGGCGCGGGCAAGTCGATGATCGGCAAGGCGGTGCTGGGCATCCTGCCGCCCTCGGTCGAAATCACGGGGGGCCAGATCCTGCTGGACGGCACCGATCTGCTGACCTTGCCCCCCAAAGACCGCCGCCGCCGCATTGGGGCCAGTTGCGCGCTGATCCCGCAGGACCCGCTGACCGCGCTGAACCCCAGCCATCGCATCGGGCCACAGATCACCGACCGTCTGGTCGATATCCTCGGCTGGACGCGGGCGGATGCAGAGGCGCGCGCCAAGGCGCTTCTGGCCGAGGTGCAGATCCCCGATCCCGACCGCGTTCTGCGCGCCTATCCGCATGAACTGTCGGGCGGGATGCGGCAGCGCATCCTGATCGCAAGCGCCTTCGCCGCCGAACCGAAGCTGATCGTGGCGGATGAACCGACCACGGCGCTCGACGTGACGGTGCAGAAGCAGATCCTGAAATTGATCGCCGGGATGCAGGCGCGGCACGGCACAGCGCTGTTGTTCGTCACCCATGACCTTGGCGTCGTGTCGAAGGTGTGCCAGTACCTCTCCGTCCTTTATGCCGGGATGGTGGTCGAGGATGCGACGGTGGTCGATTTCTTCGCCGCCCCGCGCCATGCCTATTCCGCCGCCCTTCTGGCCGCGACGCCGAAATACACCGATCCCGCCGCCGGGCTTAACCCCGTGCCTGATGCAGTGATCGACGCCGTCCGCGCCGAAGTCGCGGCCTTCGATCGGGGTTCGGCATGACAGACCTCTACCAGATCGCGGACCTGCGCCTGTCCTTGGCCGACATGACGGCGAAACCCCTTTTCGGCACCGCGCCGCGGATCGAGATTCTGAAGGGCCTCTCCTTCACCATTCCCAAGGGCGCGGTGGTGGGCATCGTCGGCGGCTCCGGCTCCGGCAAATCCACGCTGGGCCGCGCGCTGGTGCGTCTGCTGGAACCCTCGGGCGGCACCATTCGCTTCGATGGGACGGACATCACCCACCTGACTGAACCCGATCTGCGCCCGCTGCGCCGCCGTTTCCAGATGATCTTTCAGGACCCGATGTCCTCGCTCAACCCGCGCCACCGGGTGGGCACGATCATCGCCGAACCGCTGCGCCTGCATGGGCTGGACGCGATCCCTGACCGCGTCGCCCGCGCGCTGCACCATGTGGGCCTGCCGCAGGCCTTCGCCACCCGCTTCCCGCATGAATTGTCGGGCGGTCAGCGCCAGCGCGTCGGCATCGCCCGCGCCATCGCCCTTGAACCCGATTTCATCCTTGCCGATGAAATCGTCTCGGGCCTCGATGTCTCATCGCAGGCGCAGGTCCTGAACCTGCTGGAACGGCTGGTGGCCGAGCTTGGCCTGACTCTGGCCTTCATCAGCCATGACCTGTCGGTCATCCGCCGCCTCTGCCAGCGCACCATCGTCCTGCACCGGGGCGAGATCGTGGAAGATCGACCCACCGCCGACCTCTTCGCGGCGCCAAAGGCCGCATATACACGCGACCTCTTGGAGGCGATCCCACTCCCCGACCCTGCTCAGCCCTGGGTCTGAGGCGGGGCAACCGGCCGCCGTTCCGGCACCTCGGGCGTCATCAGGCTTTCCAGCTTGGCCTTCACATCTTCCGGCCACAGCATAGAGGTGTGGCTGTCCAGCCAGCTTGCCGCCAGCACCTGCTCCACCGACCAGCGATGTTCCTCGCCGCAATGGATCGTGTGCTTCAACCGGACCGAAGATTTCCCCACCTTCAGCACCGTCAGCCGGAACGTCAGCTTGTCGCCAAAGAACGAGGGTTTCGAGAAATCGCAGGACAGATGCACGGTCGGCGTCCCCCAGCGTTCCTTCCAGATGATCTCGTGCCAAGGCCAGCCGATATGGGCCCAGAATTCCTCCACCACCCCGTTCAGCATGTTCATGTAGGCCGGGTAATAGGCCGTGCCCGAGATGTCGCAATCCCCGAAATGCAGCATCCGGTCGGTCGTGAAGCAGACGGTCATGGTATCCCTCCCTTTTGCGTAGACCGTCCCATATCGGGGGCGAAGGTCAAGCCCCCGCCCGCTGCGCCAGCCCCGCCGCGCGCACGACCTCGGCCACCTGCATGAGTTGCTTTGAGAGGGGAGAGCTTTTCCGCCACACCATCCCGATCCGCCGCGACGGCTGCGCGCCATTGAACCGCGCGATGGCGACATGGGCCGACCGCGTCTCTACGGCCACCGCCATTTCCGGGATCAGCGTCACCCCGATCCCCGCCCCCACCATCTGCACCAGCGTCGACAGGCTGCTGCCATCCAGCAACTCACGCGGGGCGGCCTGCCCTGCATAACAGAACGACAGCGCCTGATCGCGGAAGCAATGCCCTTCTTCCAGCAGCAAAAGCCGCATCTCGCGCAGCTTTTCGGGCTGCGGCACGGGCTTTTCCGCATCCGCGCCGGGGCGGACCAGCACGAAATCCTCGGCAAAGAGATCGACCTCGGTCAGAAAGGGCTCCGACACCGGCAGCGCGACTATGGCCGTGTCCAGCCGCCCCTCCTCCAACTCGCGGATCAGCTTGGGCGTCACCGTCTCGCGCAGATGGATGTCGAGGCCTTCATTCGCCTCGGTCAGCCGCGCGATGATGGCGGGCAAGAGATAGGGCGCAATCGTCGGGATCACCCCGATCCGCAGCCGCCCCGACAGGCTGCCTCGCGCAGCGCGGGCCATGTCGGCCAGTTCCTCCACCCCGCGCAGAATCTCGCGCGCGCGGATCAGCACCTCTTCCCCGAACCCCGTCAGCCGCACCTGCCGCGCGCCGCGCTCAAACAGTTCCGACCCCAGCACCTCTTCCATCTCGCGGATCTGCATCGACAGCGCAGGCTGCGAAATGGCGCAGGTCTCTGCCGCACGGCCGAAATGGCCATGCCGCGCCAAGGCATCGAAATAGCGAAGCTGTTTCAGGGTCAGGTTCAACATAAGTTAATCTTATCGTTGCAATCAGAAAATCCAACTTAAACTAATCGCCTTCCGATGTTAGAACGATTCCATTCTGGCGGGCCGCCTCTCACCTTGGGGCGTGCGCCCAAGCCTATCTGCAGCCACAAGGAGAGCGACATGGACGGAAACGACGTCGGCAAATGCCCTGTTGTGCATGGGGGTCTGACGACCTCGGGCACCTCGGTCACGGCATGGTGGCCCAAGACCCTGAACCTCGACATCCTGCACCAGCATGACACGAAGTCGAACCCGCTCACGGGCTTCAACTACCGCGACGAGGTCAAGAAGCTCGACTTCGACGCGATCAAGCGCGACGTCCACGCCCTGATGACCGACAGTCAGGATTGGTGGCCCGCTGACTGGGGCCATTACGGCGGCCTGATGATCCGCATGGCGTGGCATTCCGCTGGCACCTACCGCGTGGCCGATGGCCGGGGCGGCGCCGGCACGGGCAACCACCGCTTCGCTCCCCTGAACAGCTGGCCGGACAACGCCAACCTCGACAAGGCCCGCCGCCTGCTCTGGCCGGTCAAGAAGAAATACGGCAACCGCATCTCTTGGGCCGACCTGATGATCCTTGCCGGGACCGTCGCCTATGAAAGCATGGGGCTGAAGACCTATGGCTTTGCCTTTGGCCGCGAAGATATCTGGGCCCCCGAAAAGGACGTCTACTGGGGATCGGAAACCGAATGGCTCGCCCCGTCGGAGAACCGCTATTCCGACCTGAACGATCCCTCCACGCTGGAAAACCCGCTGGCGGCCGTCCATATGGGCCTGATCTATGTGAACCCCGAAGGCGTGAACGGCCAACCCGACCCGATGAAGACCGCCGGGATGATCCGCGAAACCTTTGCCCGCATGGCGATGAACGATGAGGAAACCGTCGCGCTCGCCGCAGGTGGCCACACCGTCGGCAAGGCGCATGGCAACGGCCGTGCCGAGAACCTCGGCCCCTCGCCGGAAGGCGCGGAAATCGAGGAACAGGGTCTGGGCTGGAACAACCACGTCTCGCGCGGGGTGGGGCGCAACACCGTGACTTCGGGCATCGAAGGGGCATGGACCACCAACCCGACGAAATGGGACAACGGCTATTTCGATCTGCTGCTGGGCTATGACTGGGAATTGAAGAAATCCCCGGCAGGCGCATGGCAGTACGAACCCGTCGGCATCAAGGAGGAACACAAGTTCCCCGATGTTGAAGACCCGTCGATCCGCTGCACGCCCATGATGACCGACGCCGACATGGCGATGAAGGTGGACCCCGCCTATCGCGCCATTTCCGAACGCTTCGCCAAGGACCCGGCCTATTTCTCGGAAACCTTCGCGCGGGCGTGGTTCAAGCTGACGCATCGCGACATGGGCCCGCGCGTCCGCTACATCGGCCCGGATGTGCCCAAGGAAGACCTCATCTGGCAAGACCCCGTCCCGGCGGGCAATGCCGCCTACGACGTGGCCGCCGCAAAGGCCAAGATCGCGGCTTCGGGCCTGTCGGTGGCCGACATGGTCACCACTGCATGGGACAGCGCCCGCACCTTCCGCCAGTCCGACTATCGCGGCGGTGCAAACGGTGCGCGCATCCGTCTGGCCCCGCAGAAGGATTGGGAAGGCAACGAACCGGCCCGCCTTGCGCGCGTCCTGTCGGTGCTGGAACCGATCGCGGCGGCAACGGGTGCCTCCATCGCCGATGTGATCGTCCTTGCGGGCAATGTCGGGGTCGAGATGGCGGCCAAGGCCGCTGGCTTTGACGTGACCGTGCCCTTCACCCCCGGTCGCGGCGACGCGACGGCCGAGCATACCGACACGGCCAGTTTTGCCGTGCTGGAACCGCTGGCCGACGGCTTCCGCAACTGGCTGAAGAAGAACTACAGCGTCGAGGCGGAAGAAATGCTTCTCGACCGCGCGCAGCTGATGGGTCTGACAGCGCCGGAAATGACCGTCCTTCTGGGCGGCATGCGGGCGATGGGCACCAACCACGGCGGCACGGCGCATGGCGTCTTCACCCATCGCCCCGGTGCGCTGACGAATGATTTCTTCGTCACCCTCACCGACATGGGCTTCAAATGGGTGCCGAAGGGGCGCAACCTCTATGACATCGTCGATCGCACCTCGGGCGCGGTGAAGTTCACCGCCACCCGCGTCGACCTCGTCTTCGGGTCGAACTCTGTGCTGCGGTCCTATGCCGAGGTCTATGCGCAAGACGACAACCGCGAGAAGTTCGTGAAAGACTTCGTCGCTGCTTGGGTCAAGGTGATGAACGCCGACCGCTACGATCTGGCGGCCTGATCGGCGTCACGGCAACAGAAAGGGGCGCCCCGGGAAACCGGGGCGCCCCTTCCTTTTCTCCGAACGGGTGATCAGCTTGAAAGGCCCGCCTCCGCCTGTACCATCACCGCCACCCAGCGCGTCGGATCGCGCGGGTCCTGCATGCGCAGGAAGGCGTAGCCCGTCTTCTGCCACGGCAGGACACGCTTGTTCAGGTTGTCCAGCACGAAATCGCCCATGTCGCTGCGCAGCACCAGCACCGCATGGGGTTGGCGCTTGCGGTCCAAAACGACAGCGACCAGCAGCCGGTTGGGTGCCACGCCCGCGGCAATCAGCTGCTGCTTCTTCAGCAGCGCGTAATCCTCGCAATCCCCGCCGCGCTCCGTGGGCAGCGACCAGCGCTCCGCAACCGAAAACTGGCTCTGATCGCTGATCGGCCGGACAGCAGCATTGGCGGCCATATTCACCTTGGCTGCGACCTTAAGCACATCCGCACCGGCAGGCGTCATCGCGCCCGAGGCACAGGCCCAGTCATAGACACGACAGATCACCGAGGCGCCCGTCGGGGCTGGCGCCGCCCGCTTCATCGGCAGAAAGGCATCGTTCCCCGCGCCGTCGATGGCCAGCGCCGATCCGGCAAAGGCCATCACGATGGCAGCAGCAACAATCAGGGTACGGAACGGGCGCATCGGTCAATCCTCGGGCAACAGACGTCAGGGGATAGGCCGAATGGGCGCAGACTGTCATTTTGGCATCGGTCTTGACCGGGGCCGGAATGGGTATGCCCCGCCCCCCTGCGGATGGGCACAGGGCGGGCACCCGCCCATCCATTCCGCTGCCGCCCCGACCCTAGCCCTCCTCGCCCATAGGCCACAGGTCGGGGGTCCAGAGCCGCACCTGCCCCCGTCCCGCCCGCTTGGCCGCATAAAGCGCGGCATCGGCCCGGGCCAAAAGCGCCGCCCCCGTCAAATCAGGGTCGATGGTGGACAGGATCATCCCCGCGCTTGCCCCGACCGAAAGCCCGATTCCCTGCCAATCCATCGGCGCAAGCACGGCGGCAAGGATCGCCTCTACCCGCGGCAGCGCCACTTCCGCCCGGTCCATCCCCGGCATCAGCAGGACAAACTCATCCCCCCCGATCCGCGCCACAAGGTCGTCGCGGCGGCTGGCGGCCAGCAGGCGGCGGCCCACCTCGGCAAGCACATGATCCCCCGCCGCATGGCCCAGCGCATCGTTGACCTGCTTGAACCGGTCTAGATCGAGATGCACCACCGCCACGCCCCGCGCCACCCGCTCCAGCGCAAGGTCGAGGGCGCGGCGGTTCCGCAGCCCTGTAAGCGGATCGGTCAGCGCCTGCTCCTCGGCCACCACCTTGTCGCCCTGCAACCGGTCGTTCAGGGCGCGCAACTCCTCCAGCACGGCGGTCTTGGCTTCGTAGAGATAAAGCAGTTCCACCGTCAGATCGGTGGGCGCGAAATCCGCCTCGGTCAGCGCATGGCGCTGCACCGCCTCCACCACCCCGATCCCGAAGGACAGGTTGATCAGCACCCCCTCCATCGCGGGCACCGCGATGCCGCGAAAGGCCAGATCGCCCTGCCCCCGCCCATCGATGTACAGCCGCCCCTGGCCGGCCAGAAGATCGGCCACCGCAACCTGCGCTGGACCGTGCCGCAGGACGAAGAGGTCGGAAAACGCACGCCCAACCGGATCACGCGCGCCCGGATCACCCCGCTCCAGCAGGCGGCGCAGCGTTGGCCCGCAGGACCGGATCACCGCCGCCCCGTCCAGCACCAGATGCATCGGCATCAACCGCGCCAACGCGGGCGCCCCGATCCACACCCCCCCGGTCATTCCACCCGACCCAGCGTGAAGGCCCGCCCCGCGCCATGCGCGTCATCCAGCAGATGGATCGCCACCTCCGCCCCGCCATCGGGCGCCACCCGGTCCAGCCCCAGAGTGACCAGCGCGCCGTAATCATCCGCCATCGCCCGCAGAAGGCCCAGCGTCACTTCGGCCAGCCCCGGGCGTCCCGGACCGATCTCTAGCCGGAAGTCATCCGCCCCCTCCTGCCTAAGACGCAAGGATGGCAGCACCAGATCGGGCAGCGCCAGCCGCGCCCGCGCGGGCAAATCCTCCAGCGAGTGCAGGAAGTCGCGAAAATCCGACCCGCCAAAGCGCAGCAGACGCCGCACCGCCGCGCGGGCAGGATGTGAGACGATATAGGTTCCCAGATCCTCCAGCAGACAGGCGCTGTCGCGGTTCAACCGGGCGGCAGCGGCTGAAAGCAACCTCTCCGTCACCTCGGCAGGATAGGGCAGCAGGGGTTCAAAGCCTTGCGACGGCACGCCAGCCGCGCGCGCCGCGTCATCCCAGACTGCCACCCCCCAGCCATCGCGCAGAAAACACTGGATCGACCTGTTGATCAGCCCGTTCATCGCCCCTTTCCCCGCCTGTTTCACCGGGGAAAGGCTGCGCGATTCGCATGAACGAAGATTTACGGCAGCAGCAACAACCCGCCCGCCACGCCCAGCAGGTTCATCGGCGCAGGCTGCAGCGCTGCAGGTGCATCCTGCAATGCCGCAATAAGCGCCTCGCCCTCGGCCCGGTCGGGCAGCATCCCGGTCAGCGCCCCGACCGACCGTCGCTGCACCTCGCCCGCCACCATGCCAAGCCCCTCATAGCGCACGAAACCCGCAGGTTCGCGCAGCAGGACAAGCGCCTCTTCCCCCGGCTCGGCCGTCCATAAATCGGCCACCACAAAGATACAGCCCGCCCGGTCGCCCCCGGGCAGGGGCGTGCGGCAGGCGTCGATCCAGCTTTGCAGCTCCACCGCCGGGATGGCGCGCAGCAGCAGGTCGCGCGTGGCTGTCGCCCCGGGCGGCTGCAGCGGCATCACCGCCCGCAGATCAGACAAAAGCGCCTCGGCATCCTCGGCCATGACCAGCGCGCCTGCCTCGCCCCCCGCCGCCCGCGCTGCCAGCCGCTGCGCCAGCGCAGCATGCTCCGGCGCCGCCGCCAACTCGGCCAGCCGCGCCAGCGCCGCCTGCCCGGACTTGCCCCAGCGTTCCAGCGCGGCAAGGTCCAAATCCTGCGCCGGGACGGCCCCGCCGTCGTAGCGCGCCATCTGCGACCGGGCCGAAATCGCCTCGGCATTGATCAGCGGCGTCAGCCACAGCGCCGCCAGCAGCACGACCAGCGGCGGCAGCGCCCGGTTGGCCCGACGCAGCCGCATCGCCCAGCCCGCCCCCCGCAGCACCGCCGCCAGATAGGCCAATCCGTAGCCCGCAGCCGCCAGCACGGCCAGCGCGGCGAACACCCGCTCCGGCGTCCAGCCATGCTGTCCCACCCGCTCGGCCAGCGCGATGCCCGCCAGCGCTACGGGCAAGGGCAAAAGCCCCGCCATGACCCGCGCCGCGATCTGCAGGACCGGGCTGCCGCTTTCCTCCTCGGGCGACTGGTCAATCACCACCGCGATCAGCCCCGCCACCGCCACCGCCAGCGCCAGCAGGACGCCGGTCGCCGACACGCCCCCCGGCAGTTGCGACAGTCCGCGCATCGGCAGCGCGACAAGGAACAGGATCATCACCGTCAACACTGGCAGCACCAGCAGCCGCAGCAATCGCAGGATGACTTGCGGCGACAGAAGGTCCGACAACTCCCATGCCACGGCCAGACCCACGCCCAGCATCGCCCCCGTCGCCATCCCCGGCAGCGGCCCGCCTTCGATCATCACCCAATCGAGGAATCCCAACCCCACCAGCCCCAGCGCCGCATCCGCCAGCCAGATCACCGCCCAGACCAGCCCGGCAAAGATCAAGCCCGCCGTCGCCCGTACCGCCAGTTGCCAGCTTGCCGTGAACAACGCCGGATAGGCCGTTCCGCCCGTGCTGCCCAGCGCCGTCAGATAGGGCAAAGGTAGCGTCGCGATCAGGAACCCCGCGATCCAGTGCAGCCCCTGCATCCGTACCGCGGCGGGCATCTCATAGCGCAGCGCCACCAATGCGATCAGCACGGCCACCAGCGCCGCCAGAGGGGCAGCCAGCGCCGCCGCGCGGCGCAGGCGCAACGGACCCGCCATCGCCAGAACCGCCCCAAAGAAGACCAGCGCAAAGGTGGACAGCGGCAGATGCAGCCGCTCGGTCAGGCTGCCGCGCAGGGCGGCATCCTCCAGCATCCAAAGGGACAGCCCCGCAACGGCCCCCGTCAGCGCGAGAAGCCCGCGCCTCAACGTCAGGATGTCCATGGCCCCTCCGTCCCCGCCAAAGGCGGGTATCCCCCCGTCACGGCCCAACTTGCGCAGGCCTTTCCCCAAGCGGCAGGCTAGCCTGCACGCCCGTGCGCGCAAAGGAAAAAACCCACGCCTATGCCGAAGAGTGACGTGGCACGGTGATCAGAAATCGGTCGGCGCGCCGCCTTCCTGTTTGCGGCGGGCGACGAAGCGGCGCAACTCTTCCTGATGGTCGTCGTTCATCGCCGGGGCCTCGAATTCCGCAAGGATCTGCTTGTAGATCCGGTGCGCCCGCTCTGGCGTCCAGACCGAGCCGTCGATCTGCCAGGCCTCGTAGTTGCGCCAGTCGCTGACAAAGGGCGCGTAGAAGGCGGTGGTATAGCGTTCCTGCGTGTGCTGGCAGCCGAAGTAATGCCCGTTCGGCCCCACTTCCTTGATGGCATCAAAGGCGATGTCATCTTCGGTGGTGGCGAAGGTCGCCTCCTCGAAATAGCGCTGGATCATTTGCAGCACTTCGCAATCCATCACGAACTTCTCAGGCGAGGCGATCAGCCCGCCCTCAAGCCAGCCTGCCGCGTGATAGACCATGTTGGTGCGCGACTGCACCGCCGCCCAGAGGCTGTTCGATGTCTCCCACATCGCCTGCCCGTCCGGCACGTTCGCGGCGCAGACGCCCGAGGACCGCATCGGCAACTTGTAGTACCGCACCAACTGCCCGGTCATCTGCGTGGCGCGCATGTATTCCGGCGTCCCGAAGGCGGGTGCGCCTGACTTCATGTCCACGTTCGACGTGAAGGTCCCGATCGCCACGGGGCAGCCCGGCGCGATGTATTGCAACAGCGCAATCGCCGCCAGCGCTTCGGCCAAAGACAGGGCCACCGCCCCCGCCATCGTCACCGGCGCCATCGCACCCGCCAGCGTGAAGGGCGTCACCACCACGGGCTGCCCCCGCTTGGCCAGACGCATCGCGCCATCCAGCATCGGGAAGTCATGCTTCAGCGGGCTAACCGAGTTGATGTTGGTGTACATCCGCGGTTTGGCCTGAAACTCCTCTTCCGTCAGGCCGCCCGCGATGCGGGTCATCTCCATGACGTCTTCCACCCGCTCTGCGCCAAGGGAATAGGCATGCACGACCTTGTCCGTCAGGGTCAGCTTTTCATACAGGCAGTCGAGGTGGCGGACCGACGGGTGGATGTCGATCGGCTCCACCGGATAGCCGCCCGCGATATGCATGCAGTTGAAATACTGCGTGAGCTTCATGAATTCCTTGAACGTCTCGAAATCCCCGGACCGCTTGCCGCGCTCCAGATCCCACGCATTGGGCGGGGACGAGACGTTGACGAAGACCATGTGCTTGCCGCCGATGATCAATTCCCGATCCGGGTTGCGCGGCGTGATGGTGAATTCGGACGGCGCATGCGACAGCATCTCCATCACGAAGGCTTCGTCCATCTTCACATTGGTGCCCGTCACCTTGCAGCCCGCGCGCTTCAGATGCGCCACGGCGTCGGGGTTCAGGAATTCGATGCCGATCTCGCTTAGGATGCGCATCGCGCCCCTGTGGATGCGCTGCACACCCTCGGCATCCAGCGGCTCCACCGGCGCATCGGGGTTCACCGGAATGCGCCACGGCATCTGGTCGATGACAGCCGTGCCCGCGCGCTGCTTGTTTCCCGCCCGTCCCCCGGCGCGGCGCTTGCGTGGCTCTTCGTTCATACCATACCTCCGTCCGGCGTCATGCACGCCCCGTGGCGTGCAGGATGACGAAGGCAGGGGGCAAAAGACACTCTGCCCACGACGCATTCATGTCGTTTTTCGATGGACCCCTGCCCCGTCAGGCAGCGAGGCTGTCGATCCAATCCCCCAGATGCGCGATATCGGGCAGCACCGCATCCGCATGGGGGGCCAGTTCCGCCGCCCCTGCGATGCCCGTCAGCACGGCCACGGCGCGCATGCCCGCCCGCCGCCCCGCCTCAAGGTCATGGCGGCTGTCGCCCACCATCACCACCCGCCCCGGATCAAGCCCGTGCTGGCGCGCGAAGGCCGCGCACATGCCCGGCCCCGGCTTTGGCCCATGGCCGCTGTCATAGCCCGCCACGTAATCGAACAGCTCGGTGATCCCATGCGCCGCCAGATGCGCCCGCGCCGCCTCTTCATTGTCGTTGGTGGCCAGCCCAATCCGCAGCCCGCGCGCCCGCAGGGCACTCAGCACCTCGGCCAGATCGACGGCGGGCAGCATCGGCGCGCCTTCCGCCATCCGGTTCAGCCGATCCTCAAGGTCCTCGGCGGCGACGCCCGGCAGGACCGTCGCCAGATCGCGCGCGATCTCGGTCGGCGTCCCGGCAATCACGATGCTATCGGCCGCGAAGCGCCGCGCCCCGGGATCGAAGCCGATCGCCGCGCCCAGCGTGCCCGAAGCGATGCCCGTCTCGCCCGCCAGCACCTCCACCAGCTGCGCCGCCCACGCGCCCCAGCTGGCCCGGAAATCGAACAGCGTTCCGTCCTTGTCGAAAATCACGCCGTCGATCATCACGTTCCCTTTCTTCTGGTCTGCCCCCGACTGTGGCCACAGCTGCGCGGGATTGCAATCAACTCCACGTCATCGCCGGACTGTCAGGTCCAATGCGGCAGCGCGCCCCCCGGCAGGGCCGCCCGCGCTTGCATGGGCAGGCCGTAATCCAGTCCCGCCGCATCGCAAAAACCGACGATCCATGCATCGTCCTGCAGCAGGAAGTCCAGAACCGCGCCCAAAAACGCAGGCTCGCCCGCCGCCGCCGCCACTTGCGTGGCCGAGGCCCCGGTCGCGCCAAGAAACAGCGGGAAAAGCTCTTCCTGCCCTGCCAGCCAACCCAGCGCCTGCAGCGCCACCGTCTCTGCCCGTTCCGCCTTCATCCAGCCCTCCCTATCCCGCACCAACATCACAGAATGATGAAACTTGCCATCAATATGGAAAGCTTTCGTTAACGAATTGGTAAGGGTTCCTCCACCACACTCGCCTCGTGCTCGGGCAGGTGCCCGGCAAAGGGGTGGTCGGGCGGAAGATGGCGGCGCGGATTCTGATCGTAGACGACGTGGCGACCAACCGCATCGTCCTGAAGGTGCGTCTCGCCTCGGTCTGCCACGACACGGTCATGGCGGGCGACGGCCGCTCCGCCCTGCTCCTCGTGCAAAGCTGCGCGCCTGATCTCGTGCTGCTTGACCTCAACCTGCCGGATATGGATGGCTGTGCCGTCCTGCGCAGCTTGCGCGCCGACCCGGCGACGCGCGACCTTCCGGTGATCGTGCATACCGCCTCCACCTCGGCCAGCGCCCGCTTCGCCGCCTTCGAGGCCGGGGCCGATGACGTGCTGACGAAACCGGTGGATGACCACCTCCTCCTCGCCCGCATCCGCAGCCTTCTCCGGCGGCGCGAACCGACCGATGCCGCCACCCCGCCGGAATTTACCCTTCAGGAAACCGGCACGCCCTTCGACTGGCCCGGGCTGATCGCCCTCACCGGTTTCGCGCCCCGGCGCGGCCAGTCGCTGCGGGCCGATCTCGCGCCGCTGATGCCGCATCAGATCGCGCTTTGGGACCGCGAGATGGCGTTGGCCGCCGACGCGCCCACCCCGTCCGCCCTGCCGGATGCGCTGCTGATCGATGCCACGGGCAGCGACGGGGCCGAGGATCGTACCACCCCCGCCCTGCGCCTGCTGACCGAACTGCGCGCCACACCCGCGCTGCGGCATGCGGGCCTTGCCTTGCTGGCCGCCACCCCTTCGGCGGCGGCGATGGCCTATGACCTCGGCGTGGACGAGGCGATCGTCCTCGGCTCCCCCGCGCCTGAAATCGCGCACCGCCTGCACGGGCTGATCGGGCGGGGCCGCGCAGCCGCCTCGCGTCGCAGCGCGCTGCGCGACAATATCCGCCTTGCCCTAACCGATCCGCTGACCGGCCTCTTCAACCGCCGTTACGCGCTGCGCCGCATGGGCGAAATGGCGGTGGACGCCGCGCTGCGCGGGGCGGGGCTGGCGGTGATGATCGTGGATATCGACCGCTTCAAGGCCGTGAACGACCGCCACGGCCATGCCACTGGCGATGCCGTGCTGGTCGAGGTGTCGGCCCGCCTGCGGGCCCATCTGGGCGATGGCGACCTTCTGGCCCGCATCGGCGGCGAGGAATTCCTCATCGCCCTCTCCCGCCGCTCCGCGCCCGAGGCACAGGCGCTGGCCCACCGCCTCTGCGCCGCGATCAGCGACCGGCCCGTGACCCTGCCGCTGCAGGCCCCCGGACAGGGTGAGGTGTCGGTCTCCATCTCTATCGGTGTTGCCATGGCCCGCCCCGGCACCCTGCCCGACGAGGCGATGGAAAGCGCCGACCGCGCGCTGCTCGCGGCAAAGACGCAAGGCCGCAACCGCGTGATCATGGGCACATCGGCGGCCTAGCCGCCCTGCTTCCCCTCGTCAGACCGACCCTTGTCGCGCCCGCCATCCCGCGACCCGCGACGCAGCCGTTCCTCCAGCCGGTCGGCAAAGGCCTGCCGCGCCTCGGGTGTCATCGCCGCCAACCGCTGCAACAGCAACTCCTGCCCCAGATCGACCCGCTCCTGCATCCGCGCGCGCTGCCCCGCCAGCGCCTGCCGCATGGCCTCCGGATCGAAGGGTTCGGCGCGCAGCAGGCCAAGAAGGGTCTTGAACTCCGCCCGCATGCTGCGGCGCATCTCCCGCATCTCGGGCATCTGCGCCACGAAGTCCCGCCGCAGCGCGTCCCGGTCCTCGGGCGACAGTGCCTCGGTGAACGGACCAAGGTCCAGGTCGCGCACCATCCGCTCGCGCGGGCCACCGTCGCGCAAGATCGCCCCCGCGACCAGCCCCACCACCATCAGGTTCAGCGCCACCGAAATCCCGAGTGCGATCCGCAACCCCCGCAATGATTTCTGCGGCGGCGCAGGCGGCACAGGCGGTTGGCTCATGTCTTGCATCGGATCAGCCATCGCTCAATTCCCTTCCAGCAGCCCGTCGATGCCGGGGATCAGTTCCACCGTCTCCAGCGGCGCGCCCAGCACCGCCTCGTCAAGCCCGGCCAAACCGACAGGCTGCACAAGGCCGAGGAAAAGTCCCGCCACCGCCGCCGTGCCCATCCCGGCGAGAGCCCCCGTTCCGCCCAGCGCCCAGACCAGCCGCGCCCAGAGCCCCGGCCCGCGCAGGCGCGGACCCGGGGCCTGCATCGCCATCCGCGGCTGCTCGGCCAGCGCATCGGCCAGCACCCGCGCCATCAGCGCCTCGGACGGGGCGGACCGCGCGGAACGCGCTGCCGTGAACAGATCGTCCAGCCCCGCCTCCACCTGCCCATCCTTGCGCCGCATCCCGTCATTCCCCGTCGTCATAGCCCAGCTCCTCGCGCCGCCCCGACAGGATCGCCGTCAGCGCCCGTTTGGCGCGGGCGGTCAGACTTTCCACCGCCTCCACGCCGATGTCCATCACGGCGGCGATCTCCGGATTGCCCAGCCCCTCGATGTGCCGCAGCACCACCGCCTGACGCTGCCGCTCCGGCAGGGCGTCCAGCGCCGCCTGCAAGGCGCCCATCCGATCGGCCTCCATCATCCCGGCCTCGGCGCCCTTCGCGCCGTCCGGCACCTCCGGCGCCTCATCCAGCGCCGCCGCCGGACGGCGCTTGCGCGCGCGCAGCCGGTCGGTGCAGAGGTTCGTCACCACGCGATAAAGCCATGTCGAAACCTGCGCCTCGCCTGCCCGCCAGCCGGGCGCCGCGCGCCACAGCCGCAGCATCGCCTCCTGCGCCACATCCTCGGCTTCGGCCCCGTCGCCCAAAAGACGCGCTGCATAGCCCAGAACCCGCGGCACAAGCCGCTGCGTCAGAACCCGCGCCGCAACCGGGTCACCGGCGGCATAGCGCGCCAGCACCACCTCGTCCGAGGCGGCGGCCATCGCTTCGGCCTGCATGTCGCGGGGCATGTCCATCCTGCCTCGGGCTTAGCCTGTCACACGCTCTGCTGCAAATCCCGCGCGCCACATCGGGCGCGCGGGACCCTTTACCCTTACTGATCGTGGCCGCCGAACCAGCCGCCATGACCGCCGCGCCCATGGCCCCGGCCTTCGCCGCGCCCGCCGCGCATCTCGGCCATCATCGCGCGCCCGGCCTCAATCTCGGCCTCGCTCAGGGCTCCGTCGCCGTCGGCATCCAGACGTTCGAACATCCGCGCGGGCGCAGGGCGGACCGACAATTCCGCCACCGTCAGCATCCCGTCACCGTCCGCATCATGCCGTTCCACCATCTGCGCTGCCTGCGCCTCGGCCCGCGCCTGCATCCGCGCCATGGTCATCGCGGCAAGCTCCGCCGCCGACAGCTTGCCATCCTTGTCGGCATCCGCCGCCGTCACCTCGGCGGCGCGATAGGCCTCCATCTCCTCGGCGGTCAGCTTGCCGTCCTTGTCGACATCCGCTGCCGCGAAATCCAGACCGGCCAGCGGGCCGCCAGCCCCCATGCCGCCCCCCATCCGATCGGCCAGCGCCGCCGTCGACATCGCAGCCCCCGTCAGGGTGGCCAGTGCCAGAACCGTCATCGCGTTGCGCATCTTCGTCATCACGTCTCTCCTGATGTCGGGCGGCGGCATCCATGCCCCGTCCTTCTGAACGTCAAACGCCCCCACCCGCGCTTTCCGTCGCAGTCACGCGCAAAATCCCGCCTAACCCGCGCAAAGGGCCGCGATGCGGCGATCCGTCCCCTCCCCCCGGCAGGGGACCATGCGCTACCAAGGCGCCTTGGGCCGTCCCCGGCCCTTTGGTGACCCGCATGCCCGACGGACATTTCCAGCACCACGAGGTGCGCGACGACCTGCGCGAAGACCGCCCGCTCCGTCAGGCGATGCTGCGCGGCTGGCGGCGGCGCTGCCCTTGCTGCGGCGCGGGCCCGATGCTGCGCGGCTATCTGAAGGTCCGCGAAAGTTGCCCGGTCTGCGGCGAGGCGTTCCACCACCAGCGCGCCGATGACGGCCCTGCCTATCTGACGATCCTGATCGTGGGCCATCTGATGGCGCCGATCATCCTTTGGGCCTTCACGACATGGCGGCCCGACCCGCTCATTCTCGCCTCGATCTTTTCGGTGGGCACGGTGGCGCTCTCGCTCTACCTTCTGCCACGGCTGAAGGGGGCCTTGGTGGCGGTGCAATGGGCGAAACGGATGCACGGGTTCGGGGGCAGACGGTGAACGACGCGCAAGCGGCAGAGCCGATCCGCCCTGCCGCGACGACTGTCCTTCTGCGCCGCACGGCCAAGGGGCCACAGGTCCTCATGGGCCAGCGCGGCGCGGGCGCGGCCTTCATGCCCTCGAAATACGTCTTTCCGGGTGGCGGCGTGGACGCGTCCGACCACCGCCCGCTCACGCCCGGCCTCTTGGGCGATCCCTGCCTCGACCGGCTTGCCCAGCGCCTGCCGGACCCCGCACCGTCGCCCGCCGCCCTCGCCACCGCTGCCCTGCGCGAATTGCACGAGGAAACCGGGCTGACCCTCGCCCCCGCTGCTGCCCCGGCGCTGCGCTTCATCTTCCGCGCGATCACCCCACCGGGTCGCTCCCGCCGCTTTGACGCGCGATTTTTCCTGATCGAGGCCGACCGCATCGCCGGCGACCCCGAGGATTTCTCCGCCGCCTCCGACGAACTCTCCCACCTGCACTGGATCGGCACGGGCGAGGCGCGCGCCCTCGACCTTCCCTTTATCACCGAGGTGGTGCTGGCCGAGATCACGGCGCTCGCTGCAGGCCATCCCGACGAAGGCGTGCCCTTCTTCGACAATTCCGGCCCCGTCCCCACCTTCCGCCGCCTGCGCTGACACCCGGCGATCCCACCACGCCAGATCGCGACAGGCCCGGCCCACCCCAGCATCCTGCCAAGTCCCGCCCTTCATCTTGGCCCAAATACTCAAATCCCCGGCGGCCGTCCCGAACCGTGGCTGGGCATAGGGCGCAAAGGGGGGTGCGGGGGGACGATCGTCCCCCCGCCCTGACCCCGCCGCCAGACATGCCCGGCAGGATCAGAGGGGGGCAGGATCGTCCGACCAAGCCTCCAACACCGCGCCCCGCCCCTCGCGCCGCAGCCGCCATGCCGCAGGCCCCGCGCCCCGCGCGCGTTCCCGCTCCAGCCGCCAGACCGAACCCCGCCCCTCCAGCAGCGAGGAGGTCGCAGGCAAGGGCCCCATCCGCCAGCGGCTCTCCACCCCCGCCGCGCCCGCCTCGCCCCCCGTCAGCATCACGCCCAAGGGCACGATCCCGCGCCCGGCATGATGCGCCGCCTCCGCCCCCGCCTCGGCGGCCAGTTGCAGCCGCCGCACCGGCGTCAGCCCGGGCGCGGCAGGCACCTCCGCCACGACCAGAGGCACCGCGCCCGACCGCAGCCCCTCTTCCATCGCCCAGAGGATGTCCTCCGGCCGCCGCGCCCGCGCGCAGATCAGCCGCGCCGGATCGGCAAAGGCCGCCACGCCATCGGGATAAAGCCGCTCCGCCTGCCAGCCGGGGGTGATCCACAGCACAGGCCCTGTGCATTCCGCCATCACCTGCACCGCCAGCGCCACGCGCGATGGACCACGGAATTCATGCAGCCGCCCACGCGCCAGCCCGATGCCTGCCGCCGCCCCGCCGGGCATCGGCACCATCCCGCGCGGACGCGGCCCATGATCGGACAGGATCGACAGACTCATGCCCAAGACTCTAGCATGTTCACTTTTTGTTCTCAATCCACACCGACAGCCCCCTTGCCCCCGCCCCGACCCCCGCTAGGCTGCATCGCGGAACGGAAGGACAGCATCGATGAAACAGATCCGCCTCGGTCAGACCGATCTCATGGTCTCCACCCTCTGCCTCGGCACCATGACCTGGGGCACCCAGAACAGCGAAGCCGAAGGTCACGCCCAGATGGACATGGCGCTCGATCACGGCTGCACCTTCTGGGACACGGCGGAAATGTATCCCGTCAACCCCGTCGCCGCCGAAACCGTGGGCCGCACGGAAGAGATCATCGGCACATGGCTCGCCTCCCGTGGCGGGCGCGACCGGATCGTGCTGGCCACCAAGATCACCGGCGAAGGACAAAAGGCCGTGCGCGACGGCGCGTTCATCACCGGGGCCACGATGCGCGCCGCGGTCGATGCCTCGCTGAAACGGCTCCAGACCGATGTGATCGACCTCTACCAACTGCACTGGCCCAATCGCGGCAGCTATCACTTCCGCCAGATTTGGGACTTCGACCCCCGCCCGCTCGACAAGGCCGAGGTGACGGCCCACATGCTCGACATTCTCACCACTGCGGATGACCTGATCCGCGCGGGAAAAATCCGCCACATCGCGCTGTCGAACGATTCCGTCTGGGGCACCGCCCGCTGGCTGCATCTGGCCGAGATTCATAACCTGCCCCGCATGGCCTGCGTGCAGAACGAATACTCCCTCCTCTGCCGCCAGTTCGACAGCGACTGGGCAGAGCTTTCGGTGGCCGAGAACTTCCCCCTCCTCGCCTTCTCCCCCCTCGCCACGGGGCTGCTCACCGGGAAATATGCGGGCGACGTCATCCCCGACGGATCGCGCCGCAGCCTGAACCCGCTGCTCGGCGGCCGCGTGACGGCGCAGGTCTTCCCCGCCGTCGCCGCCTATCTGGGCATCGCCGCGCGCCACGGGCTCGACCCTGTGCAGATGGCGCTGGCCTTCTGCCTCCAGCGCCCCTTCCCCTGCATCCCGATCTTCGGCGCCACCAATCTGGACCAGTTGCGCACCGCGCTCGGTGCCGCCGACCTCACCCTGTCAGACGATGTGCTGGCCGAGATCGACGCCGCCCACCGCGCCCATCCGCAACCCTACTGAAGGCATCAGAACCCGCCTCAGAACCCCGTCCCCTGCGACCAGCGCCACGCATCGCGGATCATCGCCTCCAACCCCCGCTCGGGCTCCCAGCCCAGCTCGTCGCGCGCCCGCGCCGATCCGCAGACCAAGGCCGCCGCGTCGCCCGCGCGGCGCGGGCCTTCCACCACCGGCACCGCGCGGTTCGTCACCACGCGGGCATGGTCGATCACCTCGCGCACCGAATAGCCCGTCCCCGTCCCCAGACAGAAGACCCGCCCCCCCTTGCCGCCCTGCAACCAGCGCAGGCCGCGCACATGCGCATCCGCCAGATCGGTCACATGGACATAATCCCGCAGGCAGGTCCCGTCCCGGGTCGCGTAATCCGTGCCGTGCAGCGTCAGCGCCGCGCGCTTGCCCTCGATCGCGTCCAGCATCAGCGGAATCAGATGCGTCTCGGGCTCGTGCCGTTCGCCCACCTCGCCCTCGGGGTCCGCACCCGCCACGTTGAAATAGCGGAAGATCACCGATTGCAGACCGTGGCTCGCCCCGAAATTCCCCAACATCTGCTCGATGGCCAGTTTCGACGCCCCATAGGCGTTGATCGGGCGCTGTGGCGTGTCCTCGTTCAGCACCACGCCATCCTGATCGCCATAGGTCGCGCAGGTCGACGAGAACACGAACTGCCCCACCCCCGCCGCCACACAGGCCTCAATCAGGTTCAGCGCGCCGCCCACATTCACCCGCCAGTACCGCCCCGGATCCGACATCGACTCGCCCACCAGAGACAGCGCCGCGAAATGCATCACCGCCACGGGTTTCCACTCTGCCAAAGCCGCATCGACGCTGCCACGGTCCATCAGATCGCCGCGCGCCAGCGGGCCGAACTTCACCGCCCCCTCCCAACCCGTCGACAGGTTGTCAAAGGCCACCGGCACATAGCCTGCCCGCTTCAACGCCTTGCAGGCATGTGCGCCGATAAAGCCAGCGCCCCCCGTCACCAACACATGATCCGCCACTCACGAACTCCTTTCCACACCCGGTCCGGCGAAAGACTAGCGGGGCCGACAGGCGGGCGATAGGCCCCGCGCGCCCTCTTTGGAAACCGTTCACCATCGCCGCCGATCCTTCCCCGCGCAACGCATGGCCGAAAGGAAACCCGATGTCCGACGATGCCACCCCGCTCCTGTCCCTGCCGCTGATCCTGCCCGCGCAGGCGCAAAAGCATGTCACCCATAACGAATCGCTGCGCCTGCTCGACATCCTCGTCCATCTCGCCGTGCTGGACCGCACGCGCAGCGCCCCACCCGCCCTGCCCGCCGAAGGCGACCGCCACATCGTCGGACCTTCCGCCACCGGTATCTGGGCGGGGCAAGAGGGGAAGGTCGCCGCCTTCTGGGGCGGCATATGGGTCTTCCTCGACCCTCGCCCCGGCTGGCAGGCGCGGGTTCTGGCCGAAAACCTCACGCTGGCGCATGACGGCACGGGCTGGCAGGCGGCCTTCGCCTCTCCCGAAACCCTGCCCCGCCTCGGCATCGCCACCTCGCCGGATGCGCAGAACCGCCTTGCCGTCGCCTCGCCCGCCACGCTCTTCACCCATTCCGGGCAGGGGCACCAACTCAAGCTGAACAAGGCCACCCCGGGCGACACGGCCAGCCTTCTGTTCCAGACCGGCTGGTCAGGCCGCGCCGAATTCGGCCTTGTGGGCGAGGATGCCTTCTCCCTGAAGGTCAGCGCCGACGGCACCGCCTTCCAGCCCGTCCTGACCGCCGATCCCGCCACGGGCCGCGCCACGCTGGCCCGCCCGGTGATCCTGCAATCCCAGCCGACCGCCCCGCAGGGCCTGCCTGATGGCGCCCTCTGGCATGAAGGGATGCAGCTCTCTGTCCGGCTGGGCGGGCAGACCCTCCGCCTCGACGGGCAGGGGCATATGCCCTTCCTCACCCCCCCTGCGGGAGAGCTGATCCTCACCACCACCGGGGCGGGCGGCACCACGCTCGGCACGCTGGCCGGGGCGGCGGGGCGGCTCGACCTCTATCCCTTCCTGCCGCGCGCCGATCTGACGGTGGACCGTCTGGTCATCAACTGCACCACCGCCCTTGCCGGGGCGCTGGCCCGCGTGGTGATCTACACTGCCGAAAGCCACGGCCGCCCCGGCGCGCTGCTTCTGGAATCCGACGATCTCGATCTCTCCACCACGGGGGCCAAGGCGGCCACTGTCGCGCTGTCCCTCCGGCAGGGGCGCACGGTCTGGCTGGGTCTGCGCACCTCCTCCACCGCCACGCTTTCGACATGGCCCGCAACCGCAACGCCCGATCTGAACGGCGCCACCGCGCCCGTGACCACGGCGCGCAAGGTGCTGCGCCGCACCCATGCCTGGGGCAGCCCCGCCCCAAGCCTCTGGACGTGGAATCCGGCCGAGATCTCCAGTTCCGCCGCCCCGGCGATCTGGCTGCGTCAAGCCTGATGCGGGACGGTCCTTTCTGCGCCACCTGCCCCACTCTGCCGCGCCGCAGCGTTTGACAGCGCGAATCGCGCTGTCCTACACAGGCAGGGCGCGTGGCACAGGGCCCGGGCAACGAGGGTGCAAGAATGAAGATTGCGATGATCGGGACGGGGTATGTCGGGCTCGTCTCGGGTGTGTGTTTTTCCGACTTCGGCCATGACGTGATCTGCGTCGACAAGGACCCCAGCAAGATCGACCGCCTCCGCGCGGGCGAGGTACCGATCTTCGAACCGGGCCTTCAGGACCTGATGGCCAAGAACGTGGCCGCAGGTCGCCTGTCCTTCTCGCTCGATCTGGCGCAGGCGGTGGACGGCGCAGATGCCGTCTTCATCGCCGTGGGCACCCCCACAAGGCGCGGCGACGGCCATGCCGACCTGCGCTACGTCATGGCTGCGGCAGAAGAGATCGGCCGCGCCATGACGGGCTATACCGTGGTTGTCACCAAATCCACCGTGCCCGTCGGCACCAACCGCAAGGTGGCCGAGGCCGTCCGCGCCGCCAACCCCTCTGCCGAGTTCGACATCGCCTCCAACCCCGAATTCCTGCGTGAAGGCGCCGCGATCGACGATTTCATGCGCCCAGACCGTGTGGTGGTGGGGGTGGAGAATGACCGCGCCCAAAAGGTGATGTCCGACATCTACCGCCCCCTCTTCCTGCGCGAATTTCCCATCGTTTTCACCGGCCTCGAGTCGGCAGAGATGATCAAATACGCCGCCAACGCCTTCCTCGCGACAAAGATCACCTTCATCAACGAAATCGCCGCGCTGTGCGAACGGGTCGGCGCGGATGTGAAATCAGTGGCCAAGGGCATTGGCCTCGACGGCCGGATCGGCAACAAGTTCCTCCATGCCGGCCCCGGCTATGGCGGCTCCTGCTTCCCCAAGGACACCAAAGCCTTGGCCCGCATCGGGCAGGAACATGCGGTGCCCATGCAGATCGTAGAGACCGTCATCAAGGTCAATGATCAGGTCAAGGCCCGCATGCTCGACAAGATCGTCGATCTGCTCGACGGCACGGTGAACGGCAAGACCATCGGCATCCTCGGCGTCACCTTCAAGCCCAACACCGACGACATGCGCGATGCGCCCTCGCTCACCATCGTGCCCGCGCTGGTCGGTCTGGGGGCCAAGGTCCGGGTCACCGACCCGGAAGGCCAGCGTGAAGGCGAGGCGCTCCTGCCCCATGTCCGGTGGGTGGAAAACGCCTATCAGGCCGCGCAGGGTGCCGATGTGGTGGTGATCCTGACGGAATGGAACGAGTTCCGCGCCCTCGATCTGGGCAAGCTGGCGCGCAAGATGAACACCCCACGCATGGCCGACCTGCGCAACATCTACAACCGCGATGACGCGCTGGCGGCGGGCTTCGAAATCTACGAAGGCGTGGGCCGCTAAAGGAAAAGGCCGGGGTCACCCCCGGCCTTGCCCAGTGCCGTGAAGGGGGCGATCAGACCACCCGCTCCACCATCATCTTCTTGATCTCGGCAATCGCCTTCGCCGGGTTCAGCCCCTTGGGGCAGGTCTTGGCGCAGTTCATGATCGTGTGGCAACGATACAGCTTGAACGGATCCTCCAGCTGGTCCAGCCGCTCCGGCGTCGCCTCGTCGCGTGAATCGATGATCCAGCGATAGGCATGCAGCAGCGCCGCAGGCCCCAGATACTTGTCGCTGTTCCACCAATAGCTCGGGCAAGAGGTGGAACAGGACGCGCACATCACGCATTCATAAAGCCCGTCCAGCTTCTTGCGATCCTCGATCGACTGGCGCCATTCCTTCGCGGGGCGGTTCGTCTTCGTCTCCAGCCACGGCATGATGCTCGCATGCTGGGCGTAGAAATGGGTCAAGTCGGGGATCAGGTCCTTGATCACCGGCATATGCGGCAGGGGATAGATCTTCACATCCCCCTTCACCTCGTCCAGCCCATAGATGCAGGCCAGCGTGTTGATCCCGTCGATGTTCATCGCACAGGACCCGCAGATCCCCTCGCGGCAGGACCGGCGGAAGGTCAGCGTCGGGTCGATCTCATTCTTGATCTTGATCAGCGCGTCCAGAACCATCGGCCCGCAGGTATCCATGTCCAAGAAATACGTGTCCACGCGCGGGTTCTCGCCGTCATCCGGGTTCCAGCGATAGATCTGGAACTTCCGCACATTCTTGCCCGCAGGCTTCGGCCATGTCTTGCCGGTGCGCACCTTGCTGTTCTTGGGAAGCGTGAACTGGACCATGACTTATCCCTTCCATTCCGGGAATGAATAGAGCGGCCGCGTCGGCGGCACGCCCGATTTCTGATAGACGCAGGTATCGAAGACCGCCGAAGGATCGCGGCCCAAAAGGTAATCCGACGACACTTCCAGCTTCAGCCCCCCGGTCGCATTCCCGCCCGAGGTGACACCCGCACTGACCATGCCGCGCGGCTTCGCCGCCAGTTGCGCGCGGCCAAGGCATTGCTGTTCCGCCCGCTGCACGGGGATCGGCCCGCAGGCCACCAGCGCCACAAGGGGGATCAGCCACAGCGCCCGCATCACACCCCCAAGGCCACGCCATTGGCGGCAAGGCAGGATTGCGTCTCGGCCCGCGCCACGATGGACCAGACCACCGCCTCGGTCGAGGTTCCGGCATAGACCCCCACATCCCGCACCAGCGACTGGATCTCCGCCGCGCTCGCGTTCTGCACCACGCAAGCTGTTGCCGCCCCCGCCTGCGGTCCAGCCAGCCGGTCATCCACGATGGGCCTGACCACGGTCTCCGCCGTGCGCCGCGCCACCTTGTCGGCCATGTCCTGCGGCGAACAGGCGGCAAGGGTTAGGGGAAGAAGGGCGAGCATCAGGGTCGGGCGCATGGACAGGCCTCCGGTTGCAGGGGTTTCCCGCATCCTGCCACGCCCGCGCCGCGAACCGCAGCCCCGCCGCGCCATGGCGCGACCGGGGCGGCGCTTCCCCGCCGAATGCCCTACCAGAAGTCCCATCAGAACTTCCGCTCCGCAGGCGCGATCTTCTTCAGGCTGATGCCGCCCTCCGCTTCCGTCGTCAGCGGATCGACATGCACGCCCCGATACCCAAGCGTGACCTTGTCCCCGTCGATCCAAGCCAGCGAATGCTTGCGCCAATTGGCATCATCGCGCTGCGGATGGTCCTCATGGGCATGCGCCCCCCGGCTCTCGGTCCGCGCATGCGCGCCATAGATCGTGGCCAGCGCATTGGGCATCAGGTTGGCCAATTCCAGCGTCTCCATAAGGTCGCTGTTCCAGACCAGCGACCGGTCCGTGACCTTCAGATCGCCCATCTTGCCCGCAATCGCGGTCATCTTCCGCTCGCCCTCGGCCAACGTCGCCTCGGCGCGGAACACAGCCGCATCAGACTGCATGGTCTTCTGCATCTCCAGCCGCAGCGCCGCCGTGGGCGTCGCGCCATTCGCATGGCGCACCGCGTCAAAGCGCGTCAGGGCCTTGTCAACCTCGGCTTTGTTCACCGGGGCGACAGGGGCCTTCGGGTCCACGATCTGGCCTGCCCGGATCGCGGCCGCACGCCCGAACACCACAAGGTCGATCAGGCTGTTCGACCCCAGCCGGTTCGCGCCATGCACGCTCGCACAGCCCGCCTCGCCCACCGCCATCAGGCCCGGGAAAATGCGGTCGGGATCATCCGCCGTGGGGGCCAGCACCTCGCCCCAGTAATTCGTCGGAATGCCGCCCATGTTGTAATGCACGGTCGGCAGCACCGGGATCGGCTCCTTTGTCAGGTCCACGCCTGCAAAGATGCGCGCGGATTCCGAAATCCCCGGCAGGCGCAACTCCAGCGTCTCTTTCGGCAGATGGTTCAGGTGCAGGTGGATATGGTCGCCATTCGCGCCCACGCCCCGCCCTTCGCGAATCTCCAGCGTCATGCAGCGGCTGACATAGTCGCGCGGCGCGAGGTCCTTGTAATGCGGCGCATAGCGCTCCATGAACCGCTCGCCATTGGCGTTGGTCAGATAGCCACCCTCGCCCCGCGCGCCTTCCGTGATCAGGCAGCCCGACCCATAGATGCCCGTCGGATGGAACTGCACGAATTCCATGTCCTGCAGCGGCAACCCGGCCCGCGCCACCATCCCGCCGCCATCGCCTGTGCAGGTATGCGCCGAGGTCGCGCTGAAATAGGCCCGGCCATAGCCACCCGTCGCCAGCACCACCATCTTGGCGTTGAAGACATGGATCGTGCCGTCATCCAGCTTCCACGCCACGACACCCGTACAGGCCCCATCCGTGATGATCAGGTCCAGCGCGAAATACTCGATGAAGAACTCCGCATTGTTCTTCAGCGACTGGCCATAAAGCGTGTGCAGGATCGCATGCCCTGTCCTGTCGGCGGCGGCACAGGTGCGCTGCACCGGCGGGCCTTCCCCGAACTCGGTCGTATGCCCACCAAAGGGGCGCTGGTAGATTTTGCCCTCTTCCGTGCGGGAAAACGGCACCCCGTAATGCTCCAGCTCATACACGGCCTTGGGCGCCTCGCGCGCCAAATACTCCATCGCATCCGTATCGCCCAGCCAGTCCGACCCTTTCACGGTGTCGTACATGTGCCACTGCCACGAGTCGGGTCCCATATTCCCCAGCGACGCCGCGATCCCGCCCTGCGCCGCCACCGTATGCGACCGCGTCGGAAACACCTTCGTCACGCAGGCCGTGCGCAGCCCCTGCTCTGCCATGCCCAAAGTCGCGCGCAAGCCAGCGCCACCTGCCCCCACCACGACCACGTCATAGTCATGCACTTCATACGGATAAGCCGTCATCTCAGCCCCAAATCTCAAAGCGCGATGCGGACAAGGGCATAGAACCCCGTCGCCATCACCACGTAGGAAAGCGAAATCGCCGCGATCACGAGAGCCTTCTTCGTGTGGCCCCGCGCATAGTCCTCGATCATCATCTGCGCGCCCTTGGCGAAATGGCGCATCGACACGAACAGCACCAGCCCCGTCACGATGGCTGGAAAGGGCCGCGCAAAGGTGTCCAGCACCGCCTCGTGCCCCTGTCCCAAGGCGCGGCCAAAGATAAAGACCCAGACCGGCAGCAGGAAGGCCAGCGCCACCGCGCTCACCTGCATGTACCAGTGATGTTCGGTCCCGCTATGCCCCGCGCCCTTGCCCATGGCGCGCTTGCGGTCGGTCAGGTAACGCATCCCCCGCCCCCCTTACACGATGATGATGGTGAGGATCGTCAGCACGACCGACCCGATGATGCAGGCCCAGCCCAGCTTTTCCGCCGTCGGGATGTCCAGCCCCTTGCCCGCGTCATAGATCAGGTGCCGGATCCCCGCGAGGTAGTGGTACCACAGCGCCCAAGCCGACAGGGTAAAGACCAGATCGCCGAACCAGCTTGTCGCCACCGCATCGGCGATGGCGAAGTATTCGGGCGAGGTCGCCGCCGCCAGCAGCCACCACACCGCCAGCATCGTCCCTACGATCAACCCGTTGCCGGTGATCCGCGTCAGGATCGAAGTGATGGAGGTCAGCTGCGGACGGTAAATCTGCAAGTGCGGAGAAAGGGGCCGTTCGACCCGCTTCACATCAGCCATCTCGGTTCCCTTCGTCGCTGGCTTGCCCGTCCGATCGGACCGGCGGGCGCGCTCTCTTGGCTTTATGACGTGTTTGAATAGCGGATTTTATAGCCAAGTCACGCTTCAGAACGCCGCAGAGGCATAATGTTGGCGCTAAACTCGCTAAATTTTTTGGTTTGTGATCACACCCGGAAAATCCGTGATCACAGATACCTCACTCCATCGGCGCGGTGGACAGGACATAGTCCGCCAACTCGCTGCACATGGTGATCATCTTCTCACCGGGATCGTAGAAGGCATTCGCCTCCTCGCAAGGGCCGACCTGCACGCCCACCGCTTCCGGCAGCGTCCAGATGGAATTCAGGTACTCCACCTCTTCCAGAATCGCCGCCTCGACGAAATCTGCAGGCTCCCTTGCGCCCATCCACACAAGGCTTTCCCCCGGCCCCGCCGCTTCCAGCTCGTCCAGATAAACACCCCAGGACGACGCGGCGAGGTCGAACTCATCCGCACAGGTCACCGCGCGGTCCTCGGGCAGGCCGAACTCCACCGCCAGCGCCTCGCGCTCATCCGGCGCGCCCCCGTAATAGAGGCAAAGATAAGTGAAATAGCGCCGCTCATCCGGCGAATGCACACCCCAGAAGGCGGGCTCATAGCCCGCTTCTGCCGTCTCCAACGCGCTCGTCGCCCAGAAACTTGCCGCCGCCGCAACCTTGGCCTCGGACGATTCGGCATCCCATAACCGGTCGATCATCACGACCGACAGCACATCCGCCGCGTCCTCCTCCAGCCCCAGCACCGGCAGCTGCATGACGTCGATCAGCGCGTGCCCCATCTCGTGGTAGAAGATCGCCAGCATCACGTCGCGGACATGCCATTCCGCATCGGTCAGGTCGGGCGCTTCGCCCGCTGCCTCTGCCTCCGCCTTGCTCTTGGACCAGACGCCGCCCGTGCCCTCCGCCTGCCCCCCGCCTGACCAAAGACCCTCCGCGACCGCAGCCGAAGAGAGACAGAGCGACACCAGAAGGGAACCGAGAACGCGCAACATGCCCCGCATCATGCGTGAACCAAACCGAAGGTCAAGTCGCCAGTTTTGTGATCACAAACGCGGCCAGAGGCCCGATCAGACCGGCACCAACGCCCAGTAATCGAGGTCCAGCAGAACCTCCGGCAGATACTTCCCATCCGCACCCTTTAGGGCGAAGGGCGCCGCCCCATCCTTGACCGCCACAAGCCGCAGCCGCAGCGCGCCAACCCCCGGTGCCTCTGTCTCGGCGCGGTCCAGCACCTCGGACCAAGCCCGCACCGTATCGCCCGCGAAACAGGGATTGGCATGGGCGCCCGCATTCAGCGCCACCATCATCTGCGCATTGGCCAGCCCGTTGAAGGACAGCGCGCGGGCAAGGCTGATCACATGCCCGCCATAGATCAACCTCCGCCCATCCTCGCGCTGCGTCACGTCGAAATGGACCTTCGACGTGTTCTGCCACAGCCGCGTCGCCATCAGGTGATCGGCTTCCTCCACCGTCACCCCGTCGACATGCTCGATCCGCTCGCCCACCGCGTAATCGCCCCAGCGGTGCCGCTCACCGGCCAGTGCGAAATCATAGCGCGTGAAATCCAGCCGCTTGGGCACCACAAGTGCCTCAGGCACCACCACCGGGGCCAGCGAAGGCGTCACCGCCGCAGGCGCGGGCGCGTCCAGACGCGCCTTCTTCACCATGACCCAGCGGACATATTCCAGCACCACCTCGTCGCGCTGGTTGATGCCCCGCGTCCGCACATAGACGACGCCCGACTTGCCGTTGGAATTCTCCTTCAGCCCAATCACAGTGGATTCCGACCGCAGCGTGTCGCCCGGATAGACCTGCCCCAGCCAGCGCCCCTCGGCATAGCCGAGATTCGCCACGGCATTCAGGCTGATATCCGGCACGGTCTTGCCGAAGACCACATGGAAGGCGATCAGGTCATCAAGGGGCGCCGCAGGCAGCCCGCAACCCCGGGCGAATTCGTCCGAGGAAAAGATCGCCCCCCGCGCCGGGTAGAGCGCGTGGTAAAGCGCCCGCTCCCCGCCCGAAATCGTGCGCGGCACCGCATGGACGATGGTCTCGCCCAGCCGATACTCCTCGAAAAACCGCCCCGGATTGGTCTTCATCACCCGTCTCCACCTGTAGGATGGGCAATCCTGCCCATCCTACCCGTCCCACGTTCCACCCGTAGGATGGGCAATACTGCCCATCTTACAGTTCGCCCAGCTTCACCTCCGGGCTGTAGGTGCCCGGCACCTCCTTCACCACCGCCTGCCCGCAGCGCATCACGCCGCGGGCCGCGTCGAAGGCATAGCTGGGGTCGCCATGCAGCTCCCAGCCCTTGTTCAAGGCCGCCGTCACCTTGTGGCAGAAGGCCGAGGTGTCATCCTCCGACAGGAACCGATAAAGCTTCATCCCCTCATCCCCCAGATCAGCCCCAAGGCTGATAGCCCAGCCAGTTGTGGATCAGCATGATCACGACCGTGACCACCGCCGTCGCCACGATGGCCTTCACTTCCGCCCCGGGCTTGGCCACCGGCGGGGTCCAGTCCCGCTGCGCGCGGTTGATCAGGATGACCGACACCACCGCCCAAGCCAGCAGCCCCCCGAACAGGATGACCGACGGCAGATCGCCATTCACCAGAAGATGCGCCAGCGCCCAAGTCTTCACCGCGATAAGCTGCGGATGCCGGATCTTCCGCGCGAGCGCCGACTTCGCGCCCGACGCCGCATAGAGATAAACCGCAAAGACCATCAGCAGGTTGTTGATGCCCACCAGCGCCGGGTTGCGCCCCCACCAGACCGCCGCCTCAGGCCGCGCCGCGCCATAGCCGAAATACATCATCACGACCGAGGCCAGCACCGCCACCGCCACCAGCCCTTTGCCGGCATCGCCAAGGCCCGCCCGCGCCCCCGGCGCCACACGCTTGAACAGATGCGCCGCCCACCACAGGGCCACGCCAAGGATCAACAGGGTCATCGCTCATACCTCCTGGCTACCGACGAGGCGCACCCTGCCCTCAATCGGCCCCGACCGCAATTCGCTGCTGCGCGATGACCCGCGCCTTGGCCAGCAGCGCCTGCGCGCTCACCACATGCAGGTTCTCGACGATCCGCCCGTCCAACACCGCCACGCCTTGCCCCTGCGCTTGCGCCGCGTTGAAGGCGGCGATCTGGCGCTCGGCCAGATCCACCTCCTCCGCGCTCGGCGCGAAGGCGGCGTTGGCGATCTCCACCTGCGCGGGATGGATCAGCGTCTTGCCGTCAAACCCCATGTCGCGCCCCTGCGCGCACTCCGCGCGCAGCCCCGCCTCATCCCGGAACGCGTTGTAGACCCCGTCCACGATCACCCGACCCTGCGCCTTCGCCGCCAGCAGGCACAGCCCCAGCCCCGTTATCAACGGCATCCGGTCTGCGCGGAACCGGCTGCCCAACTCCTTGGCCAGATCGTTCGTTCCCATCACCATCCCCTCCAGCCGGGGATGGGCCGCGATTGCGGCGGCATTCAGCATCCCCGCCGCCGTCTCCATCATCGCCCAAAGCGGCTTGTCCCCCGCCACCGCCGCCACGGCATCCAGATCGGCAGGCCCGTTCACCTTGGGCACAAGGATCGCCTCCACCCCCGGATGGGCCGCGAAGGCCGCCGCATCGTCCCGTCCCCAAGGAGTGTCGAACCCGTTGACCCGCACGATCCGGGCGCGTGGGGCATACTCCACCTCGTCCAGAAACCGCGCCAGCGTCGCCCGCGCCGCCGCCTTCTCCTCCGGTGCGACGGCATCCTCCAGATCGAAGATGATCGCATCGACGGCAAGGTCGCGCGCCTTTTCCAGCGCCCGCTCCTTCGACCCGGGGATATAGAGGACAGAACGGTAAGGCCGGGTCATAGGATTCGCCTCCACGAAAGATTCTTTCGTCCAAAGGCACCATTCCGGAAGTTTCGGCAAGACCAAAATTGCCGCAGCGCAGCAAAAACCCTACCTCAGCCGCGCAGCCCTGTCCAAAGCAGCTGCACCGACAGGATCAGAAGCGCCCAGATCACCAGCCGGAAGAACAGCTTGTCCGGCAATATCTTCACCAGCCAGACCCCCGCAAAGACCGCCCCCGCCGCCACGGGCATCAGCATCAGCGCCACCTTCATATTGGCCGCCGTCAACTGCCCCAGATGCCAATAGGGGATCAGCTTCGCCGCATTGATCACCGCGAAGGCGATGGTCGATGTGCCCGCAAAGACCGTCTTGGTCATCTTCAACGGCAGGGTATAGACCTGATAGGGTGGCCCGCCCGAATGGCTGACGAAACTCGTGAACCCCGCCACCGCGCCCCAGAACAGCCCCGGCGCCACCTCTGCCCGTCGCGGCGGGCCATCCGGCCGCCCCCGCAGGATCAGGTTCAGCGCAAAGGTGATCCCGATCACCCCAACCAGCACCCGCACCCAGTTCTCCGGCACGACCGAAGCCGCCGCCCAGCCCACCCCGATCCCCACCAGCGCGCCGGGCAGCATGATCGCCAGCACCCGCCCGTCGAAATCCCGCCGATAGGCCCAAAGCCCGAACATGTCCGACACCACATAGACCGGCAGCAGCAGACCCGCCGCCGTCACCGGGCTGATGGTCAAGGCAAGGATCGGCACGCTCAGCATGCCCACGATGGGAATGCCGCCCTTGCCCGCACCCACGCAGACCGCCGCCGCCACCGCCGCCATCCAGAATCCCGGACCGTCCATTCCTGCCCCCGCACCCTGCCTGCGGGCTTTAGCGCAAACACCGCGCCATCACCACCACCCCCCGGACCGTGATGCCGCATTTGCCGCATGCAATTGTATACCGAACAGTCACCGGAACGCTTGCCAGACGGCGCAGAGGGGCGTAGCAAACCACGCGACTCATTCCGAACGGAGGATCCGGACCATGGCACGACCCAAGATCGCCCTCATCGGCGCCGGCCAGATCGGCGGCACGCTCGCCCATCTCGCCGCCATCAAGGAACTCGGCGATGTGGTGCTCTTCGACATCGCCGAAGGCACCCCGCAGGGCAAGTCGCTCGACATCGCGCAGTCGGGTCCCTCCGAAGGCTTCGACGCCACTATGAAGGGCACCAACGACTATGCGGATATCGCAGGGGCCGATGTCTGCATCGTCACCGCAGGCGTGCCGCGCAAGCCGGGCATGAGCCGTGACGACCTGCTCGGCATCAACCTCAAGGTGATGAAGTCGGTGGGCGAAGGCATCAAGGCCCACGCCCCCGGCGCCTTCGTGATCTGCATCACCAACCCGCTCGACGCAATGGTCTGGGCGCTGCGCGAATTCTCAGGGCTCCCGCACCACATGGTCGTGGGCATGGCGGGCGTGCTCGACTCCGCGCGCTTCCGTCACTTCCTCTCGGTCGAATTCAACGTCTCCATGCGTGACGTCACCGCCTTCGTCCTCGGCGGCCATGGCGACACGATGGTCCCGCTGGTGCGCTACTCCACCGTCGCGGGCATCCCGCTGCCCGATCTGGTGCAGATGGGCTGGACCACGCAGGACAAGCTCGACGCCATCGTGCAGCGCACGCGCGACGGCGGGGCGGAAATCGTGGGTCTCTTGAAGACCGGTTCCGCCTTCTACGCCCCCGCCACCTCGGCCATCGAAATGGCCGAGGCCTTCCTCAAGGATCAAAAGCGCCTCCTGCCCTGCGCGGCCTATGTGAAAGGCGCCTACGGGCTTGATGGCATGTATGTGGGCGTCCCCACCATCATCGGCGCGGGCGGCATCGAACGCATCGTCGACATCAAGCTCAACGCCGCCGAACAGGCGATGATGGACAAGTCCATCGACGCCGTGAAAGGCCTCGTCGCCGCCTGCAAGGGCATCGACCCGTCGCTGGCCTGATCGCCAAACCCATGCTAACCCAAGGGGGCGTTCCGCAAGGAACGCCCTTCTTCCTTTCTGAAAGGCCTGCCCCATGGACTACGGCAAGAACGGCAATCCCAAAGCCGCCAAAGACAGCCACCACCCGCTCGACCAACCCCGCCGCGGCGCGCCCAAGGGCGACACCAAGGCCGAGGCGAAAAAGGCCGAACTCCTGGCCCGCATGAAGGCCGCCGCCGAGGCGCGCAAGTCGCAGGACTGATCCCCGCGCGGCCGTCCCCCGACGGCCCTGCGCAAATGGCCCTGCGCAGACGGCCCCCCCATTCGGCCACCCCCTGACGGAGGCCCCCATGCCCCTTTCTCCCAAAACCCTTTTCCTCGCCACCCTGTTCCTCGCCCCGCTTCCCGCCCTCGCACAGGACCTCTCGGCCGAGATCGCGGCGCAGGGCCTCACCGCCACCGAGGCCCGCCTCGCCGCCCTGCCCGCCGCAACCGAAGCCGACCGCTTCGCCCTTGGCGGCATCCGCTTCCTGCGCGCGATCGAGACCACCTTCCAAACCCGCTACCGCACTGGGATGGATGACCCCACCGGGATGCTGCCCCTCCTGCGCCTCAACGCAGGCGCCGCTCCCGAGGCAGTCTTCCAACCCGGCGACGTCGCCGCCCTCTTCGCACAGGCCGCCACCGACATGGCCGCCGCCCGCGACCCCTTGCAAGGCCTCGACACCGGCCCAGACTTCACCGTCGAAATCCGCCTTGCCGACCTCTGGTTCGACGTCAACGCCGACGGCACGCGCAGCCCCGACGAAGACCTGCTGCAACTCCTCGGCCCCAGCCTTCTCGGTTTCCGCTGGTTCGACCGCGATCCCGCCGCCCCCGCCCCCGTGATCCGCTTCGACCGCGCCGATGCGGCATGGCTTGCGGCCTATACCCATCTTCTCGAAGGCGTGGCCAACACCGTCCTCGCCTATGATCCGACCGACGCCCTCACCCGCGCCGCCGCCACGCGCGACGGCATGGCCGCGCTGTCGCCCCCCGCCTTCTCTGAATACGACCTGTTCGCCCCCGGCCTCGACGCGCTCTGGGTGATCCTCGAAGCGCTGGACCAACAGCCCGACGCCGCCCGCCTGACCGCCGCCCGCGACCAATTCCTGTCCATGGTGGCCGCGAACCGCGCCTTCTGGGCAGCGGTGGAGGGCGAGACCGACAACAACGCCGAATGGCTCCCCAATGCCCGTCAGACCTCGGCCCTCGGCCTCACGCTGCCGCCCGCGACGGGGGCGACATGGCTCGCCGTCCTCGCCGATGGCGAGGCGCTGCTGAAGGGCGAGAAACTGATCCCCTACTGGCGTCTGGGCGACGGCGCAGGCGTGAACCTCGGCCGCATGTTCACCGACCCCGCGCCGATCGACGTGAAGGACTGGATACAGGGCGCAGGTGCCCTGCCCTATCTGGAACAGGGCGAAACCGTCAGCGCCGAAAGCTGGTCGCGCTTTCAGGGCATGATGGGCGGCGACGCGATGCTGATGGCAGTCTGGCTGAACTGAAGGGGAAGATGGGCCGAAAGGCCCATCCTACGACCAACGTCGACCCGTAGGATGGGCCATCCGGCCCATCCTCCCCAAGGCCAACCTGTGCAGCACCGCACCATTAACCACGATTCCCTGCGCCACTCTCTCCGAATTTGTATGTACACTTTGCTGCACAGAATGCGGCACAACATCCGGCACAACCGTTTTTCCCCAACCAACTGAAACCAAAACAAAATCCCGCAACAGATTGACTTCCCCCCGCCGCAGCCGCCACATCCCGCCAAGGGAGATCGCAGAATGACCGCACGCACCGAAGACCTCGCCGCCCGCCTGATGCGCTACTGCGCCATCGACACACAATCCGATGCCGACAGCCCGTCGCAACCCTCCACCGCAATCCAACTGACCCTTGCCATTCTGCTGGTCGAGGAACTCAAGCAGATCGGCGCCGCCGATATCCGCCTCACCGATTACGGCACCGTGCTGGCCACCATTCCTGCAACGGCAGAAGGCCCCACCATCGGCTTCCTCGCCCATATGGACACCGCCCCCCAGTTCAACGCCACCGGCGTGAAACCCCGCCTCATCCGCGGCTACAACGGCGGCGCGATCAGCTATCCTGACGATCCGACCCTCACTCTCACCCCAGAATCCTCACCCAACCTGTTGAAAAAGCTGGGCCATGACATCATCACCGCCTCCGGCACCACCCTCCTTGGAGCCGATGACAAGGCCGGCATCGCCATCCTCCTTCACACCGCCGAAACGCTCCTGAAAGACCCGGCCATCCCCCACGGCCCTATCCGCCTCGCCTTCACACCAGACGAAGAAATCGGTCGCGGCGTCGACAAGCGCCTTCCGCAAGACCTCGCCGTCGACTGGGCCTATACCTTCGACGGCGGCGAGGCGGGCGAAATCGAATATGAAACCTTCTCCGCCGACGGGGCAGAGGTCAAAATCGAAGGCGTCTCGATCCATCCGGGCTGGGCCAAGGGCAAGATGGTCAACGCCATCCACCTCGCCGCCAAGATCATCGCGGCGCTGCCGCAGCACACGATGCTCCCCGAACTCACCGATGGCCGCGACGGCTTCCTCCATGCAACCGAGATGGCAGGCGGCTCCTCCGCCATGACGCTCCGCTTCATCCTGCGCGATTTCGAACGCGATGGACTTGAGGCGAAAGGGAAAATCCTCCGCGCCGTCTGTGATGCCGTGCAGGCAGGCGAACCCCGCGCCCGCATCACCTGCACCATCACGCCGCAATATCGCAACATGCGCTATTGGTTGGAAAAGGACATGCGCCCCGTGACGCTGGCGCAGGACGCCTGCCGCGACATCGGCCTTGACCCCATCTCCGTCCCCATCCGCGGCGGCACCGATGGGTCAAGGCTCACCGAAATGGGCGTCCCCTGCCCCAACCTCTTCACAGGCATGCAGGAAATTCACGGGCCACTGGAATGGGTCTCGGTGCAGGACATGGAACGCGCCTCGGACCTGATGCTCGCCCTTCTGCGCCGCGCCGCGGCGCAGCACAGGTAGGATGGGCAATGCTGCCCATCCTACGATGAAACACCCCTCCCCCTACGCCGCCCCCGGCTTCTACGACAAGGCCCTGCGCGACGGCCGCCACCGCGACATCGTCGGCGGCCGCTGGGACGAAACCCCGCGCATCGTGCTGCCGCTCCTCACCCTGCACGGCCTGACCCCGGACGACCACCTCCTCGACATCGGCGCGGGCGCCCTCCGCCTCGGTCGCCACCTCGCCCCACAGGTGGCGGCCTATTGGGCCACCGACGCCTCCCGCGCCCTGATGCTTAAGGGTTGGGAAACCGAACTGGACGACCCTACCCGAAACCGCTTGCCGCAGGACCATCTGATCGAAGACGCCGCCTTCACCTACCCCGACATCCCCGACAGCATCACCTTCGCCCTCGCCTTCGCCGTCTTCACCCACCTCCCGGCGCAAGATCTTCACACTGCTTTAACCAACCTCCGCCCCCGCTTCCCGCGCCTGCGCCGGATCATCTTCACCGCCTTCCTCGCCCCCGAAGGCCATGCGGGGCCCCACCGCCAGCCCGACGGCGTCGTCACCCATCCCGACCGCTTTCCTTGGCACTTGACAGAGCAGCATGTGACCGCCATCGCCACTGCCGCAGGCTTTGCCGCCACCGCCCATCCCCATCGCCTGCCGCGCGGGCAGGTGATGTTCACCGCCGATCCGCTCGCCCCGTAGGATGGGCTGTATGGCCCATCCGGACGGATAGCCCCCCGCGAATCATCCTTTATCGCTAACGGTTTCACCGTTGTGATCACACTTTTTCGACGTGTGATCACAAAATGCCGTTTTTTCGCCGGAAACGACGGCATACCATAGAATACCGTTTCATCCCCACCCCGTTCCATGGCATTCCACCGCAAAACCACAGCGATGGGACGGCTCAGATGAACATCCACGAATATCAGGCCAAGGCGCTCCTGCGCCAATACGGCGTCCCGGTCTCGGATGGCCGCGTGGTCCTGAAGGCGGAAGAGGCGAAGGCGGCGGCAGGCGAACTCGACGGCCCGCTCTGGGTGGTGAAGGCCCAGATTCACGCAGGCGGTCGCGGCAAGGGCAGCTTCAAGGAACCCGAGGCCGGCGAAAAGGGCGGCGTCCGCCTCGCCCGCTCCGTCGCCGAAGCCGACCAATTCGCCCGCCAAATGCTGGGCCGCACCCTTGTCACCATCCAGACCGGCCCGGCGGGCAAGCAGGTCAACCGCATCTATATCGAAGACGGCTCTGACATCGCGCGGGAACTCTACCTCGCCATCCTGATCGACCGCCAAACCTCACGCATCTCCTTCGTCGCATCCACCGAAGGCGGCATGTCGATCGAGGATGTGGCCCATGACACGCCGGAAAAGATCGTCTCCTTCGCCGTCGATCCCGCCACCGGACTGTCAGACTTCCACGGTCGCCGCGTGGCCTTCGCGCTGAAGCTCGAAGGACAGCAGGTCAAGCAATGCGTCCAGCTGGTGAAGAACCTCTACAAGCTATTCGTCGAAAAGGACATGGAGATGCTGGAGATCAACCCGCTGGTGGTCATGACCAACGGCAACCTGAAATGCCTCGACGCCAAGATGGGTTTTGATAGCAACGCCCTCTACCGGCACCCCGAGATTGCCGCGCTCCGCGACGAGACCGAGGAAGACCCCAAGGAACTCGCCGCCTCGAAATTCGACCTCAACTACATCGCGCTGGATGGCGAGATCGGCTGTATGGTCAACGGCGCGGGCCTTGCCATGGCCACGATGGACATCATCAAGCTCTACGGGGCCGAACCCGCGAACTTCCTTGACGTGGGCGGGGGGGCCACGAAGGAAAAGGTCACCGAAGCCTTCAAGATCATCACCTCCGACCCGAACGTCAAAGGCATCCTCGTCAACATCTTCGGCGGCATCATGCGCTGCGACATCATCGCCGAAGGCGTGATCGCTGCGGTCAAGGAGGTGGGCCTCAAGGTGCCGCTCGTCGTCCGCCTCGAAGGCACGAATGTCGAGCTCGGCAAAGAGATCATCAACAAATCCGGTCTGAACGTGATCGCTGCCGACAACCTGTCGGACGCCGCCCAGAAGATCGTCAAAGCGGTGAAGGGGTAATCCAATGGCCGTTCTCGTCAACGAAAACACCCGCGTCATTTGTCAGGGCTTCACCGGCAGCCAAGGCACCTTCCACTCCGAACAGGCCATCGCCTACGGGACCAAGATGGTCGGCGGGGTCACACCAGGCAAAGGCGGCAGCACGCATCTTAACCTGCCGGTATTCGATTCCGTGCATGAAGCGAAGGCCACAACGCAGGCCAACGCCACCGTGATCTACGTCCCCCCGCCCTTCGCCGCAGACAGTATCCTCGAGGCGATCGATGCCGAGATGGAATTGATCGTCTGCATCACCGAAGGCATCCCGGTGCTGGACATGATGAAGGTGAAGCGCGCGCTGGAAGGGTCGAAATCCCGCCTGATCGGGCCGAACTGCCCCGGCGTGATCACGCCGGGTGCCTGCAAGATCGGCATCATGCCCGGCCACATCCACCAGCGCGGCTCGGTCGGCGTGGTCTCGCGCTCCGGCACGCTCACCTATGAGGCCGTCAAGCAGACCACCGACCTCGGCCTCGGCCAGTCCTCTGCCGTGGGCATCGGCGGCGACCCGATCAAGGGCACCGAACATATCGACGTGCTGGAAATGTTCCTCGCCGACCCCGAAACCCAGTCGATCATCATGATCGGCGAAATCGGTGGCAGCGCCGAAGAAGAGGCCGCGCAGTTCCTCATGGATGAGGCGAAACGCGGCCGCGCCAAGCCTTGCGCGGGCTTTATCGCGGGCCGCACCGCCCCGCCCGGCCGTCGCATGGGTCATGCTGGCGCGATCGTTGCAGGGGGCAAGGGCGACGCGGAGTCGAAGATCGAGGCGATGCGCGCCGCAGGCATCGTGGTGGCCGACAGCCCCGCGACGCTGGGCGAGGCGGTGATGAAGGCGATCGGCAAGTAAAGGAACAGGGCGATGGAGGAGACGACGATGGACATCCGCACGAAGACGGTCATGGCGTCTTTCCTCGCCCTGCTCGGGCTGCTCGCCCTCGCCGCCTGGACATCCCTCGGCCAAGCCGAACCCAACCGCGCCCTCCACGGCGCGGTGTTCGGGCAGATGAAATGAACTAGGACAGGATCGGGGACCGCGCCGCGCGATGGAACCAGAATTGAGCCAGTCAGGACGCCCGTCACTAAAGACTGCCGCCCCACTGGCGGCAGCGGTGGTTCTTGTTCTGCCGGTCGGTGCGATTCATCCCAGAACCGGCGGCGGTCAGCGATCTGGCATCCTATTCGACGCGCTGAAGAAGGTCGGCGACGTCGTCGTGATCATTCTTTCCGAGCGAGGGGTCGACGGGGCCGAAGTCTTTTTCCCCGGAGCCCGTCGGGTCGTTTCTTTCACGACGCTCGCGATGGCGGCTCCACCGGCAAATGCAGCGCTTCGGGCACTTCTGGCCGTCAACCGCTTCCTGTTTCCCGGCCGTACCTTCGCAACACAGGAAGCTCTGTCGGCAGCGATCCTGCGCGAATTTGACCAGTGGGATGATGCAGGACCCTCGACCGGACCGCGGATCGTCGCTGCGCGCTATGCGCGCACATTTGCGATAACCGGCCTTCGTGCCTGTCCCGAACGCGGTCTCTTCACCTGTCTCGACATTGACGATCGCGACGACCACAAGATCGACCTGCAAATCCGTCGCAGACTGGGCACCCTGCTCAGCAACCTTACTGGGCTCCTTTGGCGCCGCCGCTTCGTGAAAGCGTTGCAGGGCACACTGTCACGCGCCTCGATCCTTTTCCTCGCCAAGGCAGACGACTTTTTTGACATAGCGACCCCGTCACAGTTCGTCATGCCGAACGTCCCCTTCCTTGCCCCGGATCCAACTGCCATGGTTCTGGTCGAAGGGACCACCGAAACCCTCCTCTTCGTCGGCAGTGCTGGTCACCGCCCCAACCTCGCCGGCGTGACATGGTTCCTGCGGGCCTGCTGGCCCGCCATTCGGGCTGCCCGGCCCGCCGCGCGGTTCCGGATTGTGGGGCTTGGCGACTGGTCCGCCCTTCCTGCCGACCTCGCCGCACAGCCCGGGGTCGAGGTGGTGGGCGGCGTCGATGACCTCGCCCCGGAATACGGGCAGGCCCGCGCCGCGATCTGCCCCATCCTCGAGGGCGCGGGCTCCCAGATCAAAGTGATCGAGGCCTGTGCCTATGGCCGCCCCGTCGTCAGCACCGCCTTCGCCTCCGGCGGCTTCGGCCCCGAGATCGAGCGCGCCCTCAGCGTCGCCTCAGATCCGGCCGGGTTCGCGCAAGCCTGCATCGACCTTCTTGCCGATCCGGCTCGGGCCGCCCGTCAGGGCGCGACCTTGCGCGCGCTGCAGCAGGCGACCCATTCTCGCGAGGCAGTCGAGAACCTCATCGTCACCACGCTGACCGATCTCGTCGCATCGGTCGGCCCACATCGGAAGGTGCCGTCCTGATGCCGAACCCGACCGCAACCCGTGACCCCATTTTCGTCCGGCCCTCCAGCCAAACCGTGGCAAGGCCCAATTCCCTTCACGCCCCCGAGGTGCATCCATGACCGAGCACACGCCCAACGACCAGTTCCACGCCTCCAGCTTCCTGCAGGGGCACAACGCGGAATACATCGATCAGCTTCAGGCCCGCTACGCGCAGGACCCGAACGCGGTCGATGCGGCATGGGCCGAATTCTTCCGCGCCATGGGCGACAGCGACCTTGACGCCAAGCGTCAGGCCGCCGGCCCCTCATGGGCGCGCGCCGACTGGCCGCCGTCGCCTGCCGATGACCTGACCGCCGCGCTCACCGGCGAATGGCCCGCGCCGCCCGCAAAGGAGGCCAAGGCCGCCGCCGCCAAGATCGCCGACAAGGCCGCCGAAAAGGGCGTCTCCCTTTCCGATGCGCAGTTGCAGCGCGCCGTGCTCGATAGCATCCGCGCTCTGATGATCATCCGCGCCTACCGGATCCGCGGCCATCTTGTGGCCGATCTCGATCCGCTGGGGATGCGCGAAACCACCCCGCATCCGGAACTCGATCCCGCCTCCTACGGCTTCACCGAGGCCGACATGGACCGCCCGATCTTCATCGACAAGGTGCTGGGTCTGGAAATGGCCTCGATGCGCCAGATCATCGAGATCGTGCGCCGCACCTATTGCGGCACCTTCGCCCTGCAGTACATGCACATCTCCGACCCCGAACAGGCCTCTTGGCTCAAGGAGCGGATCGAAGGCTACGGCAAGGAAATCGCCTTCACCCGTGAAGGCCGCCGCGCCATCCTCAACAAGCTGGTCGAGGCGGAAGGGTTCGAAAAGTTCCTCCATGTCAAATACATGGGGACCAAGCGCTTCGGCCTTGACGGGGGCGAGGCGCTCATCCCCGCGATGGAACAGATCATCAAGCGGGGCGGTGCGCTCGGCGTGAAGGATATCGTCATCGGCATGCCGCATCGGGGCCGCCTCTCGGTCCTCGCCAATGTGATGCAGAAACCCTACCGCGCCATCTTCCACGAATTCCAAGGCGGCTCTTACAAGCCCGAGGATGTGGATGGCTCAGGCGACGTAAAATACCACCTTGGGGCCTCCTCCGACCGGACATTCGACGGCAACACCGTCCACCTGTCGCTGACCGCCAACCCCTCGCACCTTGAGGCGGTAAACCCTGTCGTCCTCGGCAAGGTCCGCGCCAAGCAGGATCAGCTGGGCGATCAGACCACCCGCTCCTCCGTCCTGCCGATCCTCCTGCATGGCGATGCGGCCTTCGCAGGTCAGGGCGTGGTGGCGGAATGCTTCGGCCTCTCCGGCCTGCGCGGCCACCGCACGGGCGGCACGATCCACGTCGTGGTGAACAACCAGATCGGCTTCACCACCGCGCCGCATTTCTCGCGCAGCAGCCCCTATCCCACCGACATCGCCCTGATGGTCGAGGCGCCGATCTTCCACGTCAACGGCGACGATCCCGAAGCCGTGGTCCACGCCGCCCGCGTGGCCATCGAATTCCGGCAAAAGTTCCACAAGGACGTGGTGCTCGACATCTTCTGCTATCGCCGCTTCGGCCATAACGAAGGCGACGAGCCGATGTTCACCAACCCGGCAATGTACACCCGGATCAAAAAGCAGAAGACCACGCTGCAGCTCTATACCGAACGTCTCGTCAAGGACGGCCTCATCCCGGAAGGCGAGATCGAGGATATGAAGGCCGCCTTCCAGGCGCGCCTGAACGAGGAATTCGAGATCGGCAAGAACTTCAAGCCGAACAAGGCCGATTGGCTCGATGGCCGCTGGTCGGGGCTGGACCGCGAGAAAGAGGAATACCAGCCCGGCCAGACCGCGATCAAACCCGACACGATGAAAGAGATCGGCACCGCGCTGACCCGCATCCCCGACGGGTTCGACATCCACAAGACCGTGGCGCGCCAACTGGAAGCCAAGGTCAAGATGTTCGAGACCGGCAAGGGCTTTGACTGGGCCACCGCCGAGGCGCTCGCCTTCGGCTCGCTGGCCGTCGAAGGCTTCCCCGTCCGCCTGTCCGGGCAGGATTGCACCCGCGGCACCTTCTCGCAGCGCCACTCCGCCTTCATCGACCAAAGCACGGAAGAACGCCACTACCCGCTCAACCACATCCGCGCAGGGCAAGCGCGGTATGAGGTGATCGATTCCATGCTCTCGGAATATGCGGTGCTCGGGTTTGAATACGGCTATTCGCTGGCCGAACCCAACGCGCTGGTGATGTGGGAGGCGCAGTTCGGCGACTTCGCCAATGGCGCGCAGATCATGTTCGACCAGTTCATCAACTCGGGCGAACGCAAATGGCTGCGCATGTCGGGCCTCGTGATGCTGCTGCCGCATGGCTTCGAAGGTCAGGGGCCGGAACATTCCTCCGCCCGCCTCGAACGCTTCCTGCAGTTGTCGGCCGAAGACAATTGGATCGTCGCCAACTGCTCCACCCCGGCGAACTACTTCCACATCCTGCGCCGCCAAATCCACCGCAGCTTCCGCAAGCCGCTCGTTCTGATGACGCCGAAATCGCTCCTGCGCCATCCGCTCTGTGTCAGCGATGCAGAAGACTTCACCACCGGATCCACCTTCCACCGCGTCCTTTGGGACGATGCGCAGAAGGGCCATTCCGAGCTGACGCTGAAGCCCGACGCCAAGATCAAGCGCGTCGTGATCTGCTCGGGCAAGGTCTATTACGACCTGCTGGCCGAACGCGACAAGCGCGGGCTAGAGGATGTCTATCTCCTGCGTCTGGAACAGTTCTACCCCTTCCCCGCCATGGCCATGGTCAAGGAACTGGAACGCTTCAAGGGCGCCCAGATCGTCTGGTGTCAGGAAGAACCCAAGAACCAAGGCGGCTGGAGCTTTGTGGAACCCAATCTCGAATGGGTGCTTACCCGCATTGGTGCGAAGAACAGCCGCGCCACCTATGCCGGTCGTGCCGCCTCCGCCTCGCCTGCCACGGGTCTCGCCTCGCGCCACAAGGCGGAACAGGAGACGCTGGTGAACGAAGCCCTTGGGCAGACCGCCTGATCCCATCCCGCCCGCGCCACCCCGGCGCGGGCCAGACCCACCGATTGGCGCCCCGAAGCGGCGCGGAGGAACCGAAAATGACCGATGTTATGGTGCCAGCCCTTGGCGAAAGCGTGTCCGAAGCGACCGTTTCGACCTGGTTCAAGAAGCCCGGCGATTACGTGAAGCAGGACGAAATGCTGTGTGAACTCGAGACCGACAAGGTCTCGGTCGAAGTGCCCGCCCCCGTGTCCGGCACGCTGGCCGAAATCCTCGCCCCCGAAGGCGCGACCGTGGCCGCCAATGCGCGCCTTGCGATCATGACGGAAGGCGGGGCCGCCGCAGCGCCCGCGCCCGCCGCCAAGGCCGCGCCCGCGCCCGCCGCCGCCCCTGCCCCCGCCCCGGCGGCCAAGGATGTCGAAGACGCCCCCGCCGCCAAAAAGGCGATGGCCGAGGCAGGCCTCTCCCGCGATCAGGTACAGGCGACCGGCCGAGACGGCCGCGTGATGAAGGAAGACGTCGCCCGCACCGTGGCCGGGGCCTCTGGTGCCGCGGCCGCCGCCGTGGCGCCTGCGCCCGCCCCCGCCGCCCTCCCCCGCGCGCCCGTCCCCGCCGACGATGCCGCCCGGGAAGAGCGGGTCAAAATGACCCGCCTGCGCCAGACCATCGCCCGCCGCCTGAAGGACGCGCAGAACACCGCCGCGATGCTCACGACCTATAACGAGGTCGACATGTCCGGCATCATGGAGTTGCGCAACACCTACAAAGACGCTTTTGAAAAGAAGCACGGGGTGAAAATGGGCTTCATGTCCTTCTTCGTGAAGGCCTGCACCCACGCCCTGAAAGAGGTGCCCGAGGTCAATGCCGAAATCGACGGCACTGACATCGTCTACAAGAACTACGTCCATATGGGCGTGGCCGTGGGCACGCCCTCGGGCCTCGTCGTCCCGGTCCTGCGTGACGCCGATCAGATGGGCTTCGCCGCCATCGAGAAGAAGATCGCCGAACTGGGCATCCGCGCCCGCGACGGCAAACTGTCGATGGCCGAGATGCAGGGCGGGTCCTTCACCATCTCCAACGGCGGCGTCTACGGCTCGCTCATGTCCTCGCCGATCCTGAACCCGCCGCAATCGGGCATCCTCGGGATGCACAAGATTCAGGACCGCCCCGTGGTCGTGAACGGCCAGATCGTCATCCGCCCGATGATGTATCTCGCCCTCTCCTACGACCACCGCATCGTCGACGGCAAAGGTGCCGTGACCTTCCTCGTCCGCGTCAAGGATGCGCTGGAAGACCCGCGCCGATTGCTCATGGACCTCTGACCCGTAGGATGGGCAATATTGCCCATCCTACCGCAGGGCGGGGCGCAGCCCCCGCCTTGCATCGCCCCAACCGAAGCACATGATGACCCCCGAACTCACCGCCCTCACCCTCGCCGGCCTCCTGCAGATGGTGCAGTTCATCCTCTTCGCCGTCCCGGCCAATCTGGAGGTCGGCACACGCTATACCTCCGGCCCCCGCGACATGCCGCCCGAACGGCCCTTCTCTACCGTCACGGCCCGCCTGCAGCGGGCGCTCAACAACCATTTCGAAGGGCTGATCCTCTTCACCCTCGCCGTGGTCGTGGTCACTCTCTCGGACCAGTCCACCGCCTTCACCGCCGCCTGCGCCTTCGCCTATCTCGGTGCGCGGCTTCTCTACATCCCGGCCTATGCGCTCGGCTGGCGTCTCTGGCGCTCGGTCATCTGGGCGGTGGGCTGGTTCGCCACGCTCGGCCTCATGCTGGCCGCGCTGATCTGACATGATTTCTACGCACAGTCGTCTGCACATGGTGCGGCACAGAGTCCGGCACAGCACAGACGACAGGATAAGGAAGGAACCGACCCATGGCTGAGTTTGACGTCATCATCATCGGCGGCGGCCCCGGCGGCTATGTCTGCGCCATCCGCTGCGCGCAGCTGGGGCTGAAGGCCGCCGTGGTCGAAGGGCGCGACACGCTCGGCGGCACCTGCCTCAACGTCGGCTGCATCCCGTCCAAGGCGCTGCTGAATGCCACCCATCACCTGCATGAAGTGCATGAGAACTTTGAGAAAATGGGCATCATGGGCGCCAAGCCCACGGTCGATTGGGTGCGTATGCTCGGCTACAAGGACGATGTGATCGGCCAGAACACCAAGGGCATCGAATTCCTCTTCAAGAAGAACAAGGTGACATGGCTGAAAGGCTGGGGCAGCATCCCCGCCCCCGGTCAGGTCAAGGTGGGAGAAGAGGTCCATACGGCCAAGAACATCGTGATCGCAACGGGTTCCGAGTCCTCCCCCCTCCCCGGCGTCACGATCGACGAGAAGGTCGTCGTCACCTCGACAGGTGCCCTGACCCTCGAAAAAATCCCGGCCAGACTGGTGGTGATCGGCGCGGGCGTCATCGGGCTTGAGATGGGCTCCGTCTACGCTCGGCTCGGGGCGGAGGTGACGGTGATCGAATATCTTGACGCCATCACCCCCGGCATGGATGCCGAAGTCGCCAAGACCTTCCAGCGCATCCTCTCGAAACAAGGCCTCAAATTCATCCTCGGCGCCGCCGTGCAAGGCGTGGACAAGGGGAAAAAGGGCGCAACCATCCGCTACAAGCTCCGCAAGGACGACAGCGAAGCCACGCTCGAGGCCGACACCGTCCTCGTCGCCACAGGCCGCCGCCCCTATGTCGCGGGTCTCGGGCTCGAGGCGCTCGGGGTCGAGATGCTGCCTCGTGGCCAAGTCAAGACCGACGACCATTTCGCCACCAATATCAAGGGCCTCTACGCCATCGGCGACGCGATCACGGGCCCCATGCTCGCCCACAAGGCCGAGGATGAAGGGATGGCGCTGGCCGAAATCCTTGCCGGCAAATCGGGCCATGTGAATTACGACGTGATCCCCGGCGTGATCTACACCACGCCCGAAGTGGCCAATGTCGGCAAGACCGAGGAACAGCTGAAAGAAGAAGGCCGCGCCTATAAGGTCGGCAAGTTCTCCTTCATGGGCAATGGCCGCGCCAAGGCCGTGTTCCAAGGCGACGGCTTCGTCAAGATCCTTGCGGACAAGGCGACGGACCGCATCCTCGGTGCGCATATCATCGGCCCGATGGCAGGCGACCTGATCCACGAAATCTGCGTTGCGATGGAATTCGGGGCCTCAGCGCAGGACCTTGCCCTCACCTGCCATGCGCATCCCACCTACTCTGAGGCGGTGCGCGAAGCCGCGCTCGCCTGCGGCGACGGAGCGATCCACGCCTGATGCCCAACAGGGTCAAGCCCCTTCATCTTGGCCCAAATACTCAAAATGCCCCGGCGTCCACCCGCGCTCCGCCGGGGCTTTTCGCGCCAAAGGGGGGTGCGGGGGGACGGCTGTCCCCCCGCCCTTACCGCCGCAGCGCATGCCCCAGCGCCGGAAAAACCAGCGCCGCCGACAGTACCGCGCAGGCCGCAAAACCCGCCCAAGCCTCTACCCAGCCGAACCCCGCCGTCGCCAGAAACATCGCCAGATAGGTGACGCCGGAATTCAGCCCCAGTACCGCCCCCCGCCGCGTGGGGTCCAGCGCTGCCAGCCGCCCCACGATCAGGTTCAGCCCCAGATGGTTGATCATTCCCCAACTCAGGCACAGCACGACAAGCGCCCAAGCGCTTCCCGCCACCGCCGCCAGCGCCAGATATTGCAGCACCAGCAGGCCAAAGACCCAAGGCGCCACCCGCCGCGCCCCGAACCGGTCGATCCACGGATCGCCCAGCGAGGCCAGCCCGAACCCGATCCCATAAACGAGGGGCACCGCCCCCGCCATCCAGACGGGCCAACCCAGCCCCGCCTGAAGATGCGGCGCCACGTAGGCGTAAAGCCCGTAGAAGGCCGCCATGTAGCCCCCCACCACCCCCAGCGCCGCCCCGATCCCCGGCACCCGCAGCGCCGCCCAGGGCGATGCCCCCTGCGCCGCCCGCACCTCGCCCATCCGCGGCGACATCGCCATCGCCCCCAGCACCAGCAGCCCCAGCGCCGCCAGCACCCCATGCACCGCCCGCCACCCCGCCACCTCCGCGATCAACGCGGCGGCCGAGGCCCCGAAGACCAGCGACAGCGTCCAACCCATCAGCACCCGGCCCAGAAAGGTGCTCTCTCGCCCCTTCGGCGCGATTTCGGCGGCCAGCCCATAGGTCGCGGGCAAGGCCACGCCTGACCCCAGCCCCGCCACCGCCTGCGCCGCCCAGACCACGGGCAGCGTCGGCGCCAGCGCCGTCCCCACCATCCCCGCCACCAGTATGGCAAGCGCCAGAAACAGCGCCCGCGACAGCCCAATCCGATCGGCGAAAGGCGCGATCCCCACTGCCGCCGCCGCCGTCCCTGCCCCGAACAGCGCAGCCGCCACCAGCACCTCCTGTGCGCTCGCCCCGCCGAAGCCCCGCCCGATCTCCAGCGCGATGGGCGACAGGGCCAGCGAATTGGACCCAACGATGGTGACCGCTGCCATCAGCAGCATCAGGGGCGAAATCCGCATCCTCTGTTCATCCCGCCAGATGCCGCAGCCCCTGCGTGACATCCGTCCGCACCGCCAGCCGCAACCCCGGCTCATCCCCCGCCTTCAGCGCGGCCAAAATCATGCGGTGATGCTGCGGCGGTTCCTTCCGGCGCAGCTTCGAATACAGCGCCCGCATCGTCGGGCCCAACTGCAACCAGACCGTCTCGCAGATGGCCAGCATCGCGGGGGCCTGCGCGCGCAGATAGAGCGTGCGGTGAAACTCCAGATTGGTGCGCACATAGGCCACCGCATCCTGCTTCACCACGGCCTCGGCATTCAGCGCATTGATCGCCGCCAGCCGCTCGATCAGCGCGAAATGCGCCCGCGGCAGTGCCCGCGCCGCCATCTCCGGCTCCAAGAGCGCCCGGATCGCGGCCAATTCCTCAATCCGCTCGGGCGTCAGTTCCGGGGTCGAGATGCGGCCTGATGACGACAGCGTCAAAGCCCCCTCTGCCACCAGCCGCCGCACCGCCTCACGGGCGGGCGTCATGCTGACGCCGAACTGCTTGCCCAAGCCCCGCAGCGTCATCGCCTGCCCGGGCGGCAATTCGCCATGCATCACCTGCTGGCGCAGGTTCCGGTACAGCCGCTCATGCGCGGCGGCATTGGGGTCGGTCTGGCGCGGGGTTATCGGCATGGGCACTAGCCAAGCACCGCCATGGCGCGGAAATCAATCCCCGAAACGAAAGCCATGCAGCGCCTGCCCTTCCGCGTGCAGCCATTTCCGCTGCGCTTGCCAGCCGGGATATAGCCGCTCCACCACCGCCCAGAAGCGGGCCGAATGGTTCATCTCCAGCAGATGCGCCACCTCATGTGCAGCCACGTAATCCAGCACCGCAGGCGGTGCCATCACCAGCCGCCAAGAATACATCAGCGCCCCATCCGCTGCGCAGGACCCCCAGCGCGACCGCGTGTCACGCAATGTGACCCGCGTGACCTGCCGCCCGATCGCCGCCGCATGGCGGTCCGAAGCCGCCACCAGCCGGTCCCGCGCCATGGCCTTAAGGAAGGCCCCCGCCCGAACGCCCGCCTGCGCCGGATCGCCGGGGATCAGCAGCGCCTCCCCCTCCACCCGCACCCCACGCCCTGCGCCGGGAACCAGCCGCAAGAGCCGCCCCTCCACCGGGATCACCGACCCGATCCCCACCCCTTCGCGCGTGGGCATGCCCGCAAGTGTCTCGCGCAGCCATCCCTCCTGCGCCCGCGCAAAGGCCATCGCCTCCGCCTCTCTCGCGCGGGCCGGCAAGGACAACGTCACCCGCCCGTCCAGCCGCGACACGCGCAGCGAGAATCGCCGCGCTCGGGCCGACCGTTTCAACACGATTTCCACCGGCGGCGATCCGGGAAGGACTGGCATCCGCAACCTCTTGATTTGCGCGCCAAGGATAGCCACTTCCCGACAGGCTGCAACGGCTGCAAAAGCCTTTGACACCCGCCCTGCGGTGTGGCAAGCGACCACGACTCTGGACAACCCAGCCTGACCATCGGCGCGCCTGATTCCGCGAGTTTCAGGGCCGCCACAAAAGGGAACGACCATGCCCAAGGAAGAATGGGGTACCAAGCGCATCTGCCCGACGACCGGCAAGCGCTTTTATGACCTGAACCGCAATCCGATCGTGTCGCCTTACACGGGCGAAGTGGTGGATATCGAATCCGCCCGCCGCAAGATGGCCGCCGCCGCCATCAGCCGCGTCATCCCCGAAAAGGATGAGGATGTGCTCGTCGACGATCTGGAAGCCGATGACGAACTGCTCGAGTCCGGGGTCGCCGACGACACCGAACTGGACGATGATCTGCTCGAAGACGATGCCGATGACAACGTCTCGCTCGACGATCTGGCCGATGTGGCCGGCGACGAGGAAGAAGTCTGACACGCCGTCTGCCGGGGGGCTGCGGTGCCCTGCAAAAGTCGGAAAGACCCCGCGTTTTTCCCCTTGCACCCCACCGCGCCCTCCACTAGACAGCGGCCCAACAAGGCGGTGACGCCTTGCCCATCGAAGCGGAAACGCTTCGACCTCCGGTGGGGTCATAGCTCAGATGGGAGAGCGCTTGAATGGCATTCAAGAGGTCCGGGGTTCGATTCCCCGTGGCTCCACCAAACATAATCCTCGACCGCACCCGTTGCATCGCCCGCCGCTGACTTGCGCAGGTTCGGAACCTGCACTGCATTGATGCGTCAACGCGAATGGAAACGGGCGCGCTTTTCGGCGCGCCCGTCCGTTTCATCGTGGTCCGCGTGGTTCAGGCCATTGCCCCGCGCCGCCGCAGAAGCACCAGCCCGCCCAGTGCGCCGATCAGCAGGAAGCCCGCCGCAGGCAGCGGCACTTCCGACACTCGGAAGGCGTAGTTCGTGTACTCCACCCCCTGCGCATTGTCCCAGACAAAGGACGAGGCCGGGTTCGTCATCAGGCCTCGGATAAAGGACGCTCCGTCGTAATACAGGCCCGACGGAAGCGCCTGATCAAGATCCTGTGCCAGTTCGAAACCGCCCGGCACGCCAAGGATGCTGTACCACGCCTTAAAGTTGATATTCGCCACCAGCGCGTCGATGGTCGAGATCACGTAATCCCCCGGCGCACCACCGAACAGCAGCGCCGCCGCCTCTTGCCCGGTATAGGCCAGCGGCTGGTCTGCCCAAAATGGGCCGTCCTCCACCATCCATGACCCCGCAAAATCATAGGTCGCGGCCTGCCCGTCCGACGCCGAAAGAACCGTCGCGGCCGCCAGTGCCGCAAGGAACCCTGCCTTCATCATCCACCCCTCCGAGTTCTACCCATGGATGAAGAATTCAACTTAAGGATGATTTACGCAAAGCCAATCTCGCCCCGAAACAGAAACAATCCCGCCACGAAACAGAAACGATCCGGCGGCTGCGTGGCCCGCTTCGGCTTGACCGGAAATCCCCCCTCGGCCTAGTCTGGTGAAATATCACCGGGTGAAAAATGGCAATGATTCTAGAGCGTGACCGCGTTTTTCAGCTTGTCCGTCAGGATATCCTGACCTGCGAACTCAAACCGGGCGAAGAGTTGCGCGAGGCCGATCTCGCCCTGCGCTACGGCGTGTCCAAGACCCCGGTGCGCGATGCGATGCAGAAGCTGGAATTCGAAGGTCTGATCGAGATCGAACCCCGGCGCGGCCATCGCGTCCGCCCCGTCTCCATGCGTGATGCCGAAGACATCCTCGAATTGCGCGCCGTCCTCGAATGCGCTGTGGTCACAAAGGTCGCGCGGCGGGCGGAACCCGAGGAACTCGCCGCCCTCGACACGTTGCGCCACTGCGAGGGCGACGGCATCCGTGCCTTCGCCGATTACAACCGCCGCTTCCATGCCACGCTGGCCCAGATGTCCGGCAACCGTCGCCTGTCCGAGGAAACCGTCCGCGTGATGGAATTCTACGACCGCCTCGCCATCGTCTCGCTCACGCTTCTGTCGCGCGAGGGCGGGTTTGACACCCCGCTCGCCGATCACAACGCCATCATCGACGCGCTGCAGGCCCGCAACGGGCGGCTCGCCGCACGGCTGGTGCGCGACCATGTCGAACGCTCGCGCGCCCAGATCATGCGCGGGCTCACACGCAAGCCTGTGGTGGACTGACCGCAGGCGCGCAGGAACAGGGGGGACTCATGACTCACGGCATCTGCGGCCTTGGCCGCATGGGCGCGGCAATGGCTGAACGGCTTCTGGCGCAGGGCGTCGATCTGGTCGTCTGGAACCGCGATCCGGCCAAGGCCGCCCCGCTTGTCGCGCGTGGCGCAAGGCTGGCCGACAGCCCCGCCGCGCTGGCCGAGGCCTGCGACACGATCATCACCATGCTCTATGACGCCCCGGCGGTGGATCAGGTTTATTCCGGTCCCCATGGCCTTCTATCCGGCGATGTCACCGGCAAGCTCTTTATCGAGATGTCCACCATCGGCCCCGACGCCATCCTCGCACTGGGCCGGACCGTGGCGGCCAAGGGGGCGGACCTTGTCGAATGCCCGGTTGGCGGCACCATCGGCCCGGCCCGCGAAGGCCGCCTTCTGGGCCTTGTCGGCGGCAGCGCGGCGGCCGTCGCCCTCGCGCGTTCCACCCTCGCCCATCTTTGCCGCCGGATTGAACATGCCGGCCCCTTGGGCGCGGGCGCGCGGCTGAAACTCGCCGTCAACCTGCCCCTTCTCGTCTATTGGCAGGCCCTGCGCGAGGCGATGGGTCTGGTCGCCGATCTTGACATGACGCCCGAACAGTTGGCCGATCTGATGGCCGATACCTCAGGGGCCTGCATGGCGGTCAAGCACCGTGCGGGCGAACTGGCCGCCCTTCTGGCGGGCACGGGCGAGCCCGGCCTTTCGTTCGAGGCGAAGGGGGCCGCCAAGGACCTGTCCCACATGGTCGCAACCGCCAACGCGCAGGGGCAGGCCATGCCCGTCACCGCCGCCGCCCGCGACGCCTTCACCGCCGCCGCCGCAGGCCCCATCGCCGGGCGCGACGCCATGACGATCACCGCGCTTGACTGGGCCGCCCTGCGCGCCGCGCGCCCCTGACGCTGCAAGGACACGCCATGCCCCGCCCCCCCATCCTTGACGAAACCGCCCTCACCCCGGCGCAAAAGCCCATCTACGACGCCATCCTGAACGGCCCGCGCGGCATCGTCGAAGGCCCGCTTCGCGTCTGGCTGCACAGCCCCGGCCTTGCCGACAAGGCACAGGCGCTGGGGGCCTTCTGCCGCTACGGCACCACCCTGACGCCCGATCTCAGCGAACTGGCCATCCTCGTCACCGGGGCCTTCTGGCAATCGGGCTTCGAATGGGCCGTCCACGCCCCGATCGCCGCCAAGGCCGGGTTGGCCCCTGATGTGATCGAGGCGATCCGTCAGGGCCGCCGCCCCGAAGGCCTGTCCGACACCGCCGCCGCCGTGCATGACTTCGCCGCCGAACTCCACCGCCACCGCGCGGTCAGCGACGCCACCTATGCCCGCGCCGAAGCGGCGCTCGGCCTGCAGGGCGTGGTCGATCTGACAGGCATCCTCGGCTACTACACCCTTATCTCGATGACGATTAACGCCTTCCACGTGCCCCTGCCCGAGGGCGCGGCCGATCCTTTCCCAGCGCAGGGGTAAGGCCGATGCAGATGGCCCATCTTCTGCCGATCCTCGCCCTTCTGGGGGCAGGGTCCGTGCTGGCCATTCAGGCCCCGATCAATGCCGCCCTTGCGCGCGGCTTGGGCGATCCTGTCATCGCCGCCTGCATCAACTTCTTCGTGGGCTTCCTTGTTCTGCTGATCGTCAACCTGATCCGTGGCAGCAGCCCGCAGGACGGGGCGCTGACGATCACGCCCCTCTGGGCCTTCGTCGGTGGCGCGCTCGGGGCCTGCTACATCGTCTCGCTGATCTGGGCGATCCCGCAGACCGGCGCGCTCACCGCCGCTGCCGCCACCATCTTCGCCCAGCTTGCCATGGCGCTGATCCTCGACCGGATCGGAGCCTTCGGCCTTCCGGTGCAGGAAATCACATGGCCCCGCGTCGCAGGCCTCGCCCTCGTCATGGCGGGGCTTCTTCTTTCGCGTATGTAAGGCGAAAGGCCCGGCAGGTTTCCCCGCCGGGCCTTTGCGCCTAGCTGTGCAAGATCACTCCAGCCCCAGCAGCCGCGCCGCCGTACCGCCCGCCACCTTGGCGGTGTCCCCGGCCGACAGGCCCGCGCTGATGACATGCTCCACCGGATCGTAATCCGCCATGTCATAGGGGTAATCCGTCCCCATCACGATCTTGTCCGCGCCATAGACCTTCACAAGGTATTCCAACTGATGGGGCGAGAAGACCACATTGTCGAAATAGATCTTGCGCAGGTAATGCGTCGGCGGCTTGGGCAGCCCCGCATTGCAATCCCGCCGCGCGCCCCAAGCGTGATCGATCCGCCCCGAATAGGCAGGCAGATACCCGCCCCCGTGGACGGCGAGGATCTTCAGATCCGGCATCCGCTCCAGCGTGCCCGAAAAGATCAGGTGATGCAGCGCGACCGTCGTCTCCAGCGGGTTCCCGATCACGTTCGAGAAGTAGTAATCGCTGAACCGCTCCCCACCGGTGAACCCGTTCGGGTGGATCATCACCAGCGCGCCCAACTCCTCCGCCTTTTGCCAGAAGGGGGCAAACTCCGGATCGGCCAGTTCCTTGCCGTTCACATTGGTCAGGACCTCGACGCCCTTCATGCCCAACTCGCCCATGCAGCGGGTCAGTTCCACCACCGCCTCAGCCGGGTCGTGCAGCGGCACGGTTCCCAGCGCCGCCAGACGGTCAGGCCGCTTGCCCACCCATCCCGCCAGCCCGTCATTCACCATGCGCGAGGCGACCACGGCATGTTCCACCGGGATATGGTAGAAACACTGCGGCGGCGGCGGCGCGACCAGCTGGAAATCGATCCCCATCGCATCCAGCACCCGCATCCGGTCATCCAGATCGGTCATGGCCAGCGTGCGGTCCTTGTCCTGCTGCATATTGATGCCGCGCGTCTCGGCATTGGAATGCTTGACCATCGCGATCTTCATCGGGTCGTTGTGCGGGGCGATATAGGCCATTGCCTCGGGGATAAGCACATGCGCGTGCATGTCGATCGTCCGGCTGTCCAGCCGCTTCTTCCCCTCGGGAAAGGCCCGGCCCGCCGTCGGCCCATAGCGGTTGTGGCTGTCGCCGCGGTCGCGCGTGTCGATAACGGTGTGCGTCATATGCTGTCCTCGTCGATCTCTTGCAAAAACACCCCTGCGGCGGGCCTGCGACGGGCCACCGGACAGGGCAGGAAGTTGGGGCAGGAAGTTGGGGCAGGAAGAACGGGGCGGCCCCCGCAGGGACCGCCCCGAAAGGCCGTGCTTACTTGTTCGCTTCCAGCCAAGCGGCGGCCTCGGCCTCCACCTCGGCGCGGTCGAAGTCATTCGCCGCAGCGATATAGGCGTCGTTCAGGAAGGTGGCCACATCCACCTGCTCCGGGATCGCGCCCGAAGACAGCAGACGCGGCTGCAGCGCGGTCCAGACATCCGTCTGCAGATCGCCCAACCGCTCGGTGGTCGAGAGGTTCATCCCGATCGACATGTCAAGGAACAGCTGACCCGCCGCCTCGTTCTCCCACTCAGCCGGAACGCCCAGACGCAGCGCCTGCGCCACCATCTCGGGGTTCACCTTGGCGACATACATGCCCTTGGACCATGCGCGCATGAAGCCTTCCATCGCCGGACGCTTCTCTTCCATCGTGTCCACCGCAGCGGCGAAGGTATTCGCCGGGCTCGCCAGCAGTTCCTCAGGCGTGATCAGCCGCACATTGATCCCGTTCGCGTTCAGCGCGATCCAATCCGGCGCAGCCCCCGAGATGGCAGACACCTGCCCGTCACGGATGGCGGCGGCCAGCGTCGGCCCGCTCTCGCCCAGAACCACGGTCTCCACATCGTCGATCGACTTGCCGACCACATCAAGCGCGGCCTGCAGGAAGGCGCGGTCGCGGTCCGACACCAGACCGACCGTCGTGCCGACCAGATCATCGACCGAGTCATAGGCGCTCGTGTCCAGCACGCCGATGGCTTCCGGCGCGTTCTGCATCACCTCATAGACGGTGGCGATATTCGCTCCCGCCAGCCGCGCGTTGATGGTCTCGACCGGGTCCAGCATCGCCAGATCCGCCTGACCATTCTGCACGAAGGCCACATAGGGGATCGAGGTGTCGGAGGGCAGCAGGTTCACCTCCACCCCTTCCTCGGCGAAGTAGCCCAGCGCCTCGGCCACCACCAGCGGGAAGAAGTTGGTGGACCGCGGCAGCGGGTTGATCATGTTGACTGTCGTCATCTCCTGCGCCGCCACCGGCAGGGCCGTGGCCGCCAGCAGCGCCGAAACGGTAAGCGCCTTGAACGTGTTCATGTTGTCTCTCCTCCCATGTTTTTCTTTTCGTCCCTCTGCCCGCGGCGTGCCATCCACGCCCGGGCCTTCGCGCGCGACACCGCAGACATGCGCGCTTCCCGCCGCCAGAAGACGACCCTGTCGTCGAGCAATTCCATTCCGTAAAACAGCAAGAGCCCCATCAGCGTCATGCTCAGCAGCGCCGCCAGCGACCCCGCCATGTCCAGCGCGAAAGACGCCCGCGCCATCAGCACGCCCACCCCAGCCGTGGCCTGCGCGAATTCCGCCACCACCGCCCCGATCAGCGCCGTGGTCAGCCCGATCTTCATCCCCGCAAACATCAGCGGCAGCGCCGCAGGCACCCGCGCCTTGAAGAAGACCTGCCGCTCCGTCGCGCCCAGCGACCGGAACAATTCTTCCCGATCCGGGTCCATCTGGCGCAGCCCGGTCAGCGTGTTCACAAAGATCGGGAAGAAGCAGATCACCGCCGCCAAGGCGATCTTCGACCCCATTCCATAGCCGAACCACGCGATGATCAGTGGCGTCAGCGCGATCCCCGGCGTCACGTTCAACACCACCGCATAGGGCGACACATAACGTTCAAACCGCTCGGACAGCGACGAGAACAGCGCCAACAGGATCGCCACCGCCGCCCCGATCAGGAAACCGAACACCGCTTCGCCCAGCGTGATGAAGAAATGCTCCCAGATCGTGCCCTTGATCACGTAGAGATTTGCGATGGCCACGCCGATCTTGCTCGGGCGCGGGATCATGATCGACGTGATCCAGCCCTGCGCGACCGCCACCTCCCAAAGCGTGATCAGCGCGGCGAAGATCACCAGATGCGGCGCGATCCGCCCGGCCCAGTAGGCCGCTCCGAAACTCGCATCACGCATGGGCCACCCCCCCGCGACGCCCAGCCCAGACCCGCGCCCGCTTCTCCGTCATCCGCTTCATCCCGGTCTCGTTCTTCCAATAGGCGACATGGTGATCGACCATCTCCATCCCCTTGAAGATCAGAAAGCCGATCGCCGTCAGCGTCAGGATGCAGGCAAAGGCCGAAGCCATGTTCAGGTTGCGCGTATAGGTCAGGATCAGCGCCCCGATCCCCTGATCGCGCTGGATGAACTCCGCCACCAGCACACCTGACAGGGCCGAGGTCATCGCCAGCCGCTCGCCCGCCATGATCACCGGAATGGCATCGGGCAGCACCAACTTGCGCAGCATCTGCATCTTTGACGCCCCCAACGACCGCATCAATTCCATCCGGTCGCGGTTGACGTTGATGACCCCCGACAGCGTGTTGATGAAGGGCGCGAAAAAGCAGACCAGCATGATGATGGCGATCTTCGACTGCGGGCCAAAGCCCAGCGCCGCGATCAACAGCGGCGCCACCGCGATGCGCGGCGTGGCCTCCAACACGATCACATAGGGCTGCAGGAACCGCCGCACCGTGGCGTTCATCCCCACCACCGCCCCGAGGCCCACGCCAAGGATCGACCCAGCTGTAAACCCCGCCAGCACAAGGCTCAGCGACACATAGAGGTGATACCAGACATTCCCCTGCGACACGTAGATCCGCCAGAAGGACGCCAGAATGTCCAAGGGCGCCGGAAAGAACAACGGGTCCAAAAGCCCCGCCGAAGACCCGCCCTGCCATAGCGCCAGCAGGCCAAGGAAGATCGCCGCATGATTGCCCCTGCGCCGCCATTTCAGGCGGGCGGCATCGGGTGCCATATCCGCTGCCAGCGCCATCAATGCGTCCCCAGAATGTCGCGCACTTCCGCCACCAGCGCATTGAACTCCGGCGTCAGTTGCAATTCCGCCGGGCGGGGCCTTGCAAAAGGCACCTCCACCATCCGCGCCAGACGGCCCGGACGCGGGGTCATCACCATCACCTTGTCGGCCAGAAAGATCGCCTCGCCGATATTGTGGGTCACGAACAGCGTGGTGGCCTTCACCTCCGCCACGATCCGCATCAGCTCAAGGTTCAGCCGCTCGCGCGTGAATTCGTCCAGCGCGCCAAACGGTTCGTCCAGCAGCAGGATATCCGCCCCGGTCTTCAACAGCCGCGCCAGCGCCACGCGCTGCTGCATCCCGCCCGAAAGCTGGCTGGGGAAGGAAAAGACGAAATCCTTCAGCCCCACCATGTTCAACAGTGCGATCGCCTCATCTTCGTCGGCCTGCGTGGGCTTACGCACCATCTCGGTCGGCAGCAGCACATTCTCCAGCGAGGTGCGCCAATCCAGCAGCGTCGCCTTCTGGAACATCAGCCCCACGTCCCGGCGCGGCCCCTTCACCGGCTCGCCATGCACCGTCAGCGTGCCAGAGGTCCGCTCGATCAGCCCCGCCACCATCCGCAGCAGCGTGGACTTGCCACAGCCCGACGGACCGACCAGCGACACGAAATCCCCCTGCGCGATATCGAAACTCGCCCCTTCCAGCGCCACGACCGCGCCATTGGCGAAGGTCTTCCCGACCAGTCGCCCCGAGATCACCGTCCCGGCCCCCTCGCCCGCCTTGGACATCTGGGTTTCAACCTCCCTCGCGATCTTGTTCATTGTCGCCTCCGATCTCAGTCGGTCTTGTCGTTTGCAGTCCTGATATCTCACCAACTCAAACAGGCCTTGGCCCCGGATCGGGCCGCAGCGGCAGTGTCACTCGGTTACGGCGCGGCTCCGCAATCCCCGCAGGATCGCCGCTTCAGAGCGCGCCGTATGACGGCGCGACCACAGTTGTGCCCGCCCGGCGTCGCGCGCCTGCAGGGCATCGATGATCTCGTTATGGTCGGCCAAAGGCCGTGCCCACCAGTCCGGTCCGGTCGGATTGGACAGAGACAGGACACACATCCGCTCATACCCTTCCATCAACCGCGCCAGTTCCGACGCGATCCGCCCGTTGCCCGACAGCCGCGCCAGTTCCGAATGAAAGGCCCGGTTATACTCCGCATAGGCCCGGAGACTTGAGGTATCGCCCGAACGGAACCGGTCAAGCGCGCGCAGATCCGCTTCTTCCGCCCGCTCTGCCGCAAGGCGGATCGCCGCCGATTCCAGCACCTGCCGCAGATCGATCAGATCCCCCGCATCGGCCATGGACACGGGCGCCACCCGATGCCCTTGCCGCGGCGCGATCTCCACCAGCCCCTCACGCTCCAGCTTCTGCATCGCGTCGCGCACAGGTGACTTCGACGTGCCGAAGCGCTGCGCCAGATCCTGCTCGCGCAATTCCATGCCCGGGGCAAGGCGGCAAGACAGGATGTCTTGCCGCATCTCCTGAAACACCCGATTGCGCGCCAGATTCACGGAATTCAGCCCCTCGTGATATATCAGTAACTCTTGCGACCCATCCATCACCCGTCAAGCCCCAATCACGCCCCCGCTGCGCCAAGGCGCACGGTTTCACCAGTGGCGGCGGACTTCACCACCGCCTCCACCACCGCGATATTCCCGATCTTCTGCGCATCGGTGAAGGCATAGGCCTCCACCCCTCGGATAGCGCGGGCGAACTGGTCCAGATTGGCCCGCACCGAATCGGTCCAGTCATAGGTCGTCACCTGCGCGGGCTCTCCCGTCACCTGCATCACAAGGGTCGAAGGCCCCGGCGTGTCGGGATGCGTCTCGTTGCGATACTCCACCCAAGCCTTCGTGCCAAAGACGGCAAAGCGCAGATACAGCGGCGTGTAGAGGATCGCGTTCAAATAGGTCGTGACCCCGCTCTCATGCCGCAGCAGGGCGCTCACCACATCGCCATTCTCGCCCTCCAACACCCGACGTGCGGTCATCGCCTGCACCTCGGCCACGGGGCCGAACAGGTTCACATAGGCGTCCGACAGATGGATCCCCATCGCCGTCATCCCCGCCGCCGGGCTTTCCTTGGCGCTTCGCCGCCAATCACTCGGCGGCACGTTGATCAGCTTGTCATGGGAAAAGCTCGACTCCGCATGCATGATCGTGCCCAAGGCACCCGACCGCACCAGCCGCTCGATCTCCTGCATGGCCAGTTCGAACCGCCGCTCATGCCCGATGCCCAGCTGCACCCCATGCGCAGCACAGATCGCCACGCTCGCCTCCGCCTCGGCCCGGGTCAGCGCCAGCGGCTTTTCGCAGAACACATGCTTGCCCGCCCGCGCCGCCGCCGCCACTTGCCCCGTGTGCAGGCTGTTGGGCGTGCACAGAACGACCACATCCACCCCCGGATCGGCCAGCACCTCGTCATAGCTGGCCCCCACCGGGATGCTATGCTCGGCCGCATAGTCGCCATGCCGCTCGGGGAACAGGTCCACCGCCCGCACGACGCGCAACTCCTCGGATCCGGCCAGACGGCGGGTGATCGTCTTCCCCCACCAGCCAAGGCCGATCACGGCCACATTCAACATCTTCCGTCCCCTTCGCATCCCCAACTGCCACCCCCGCAAGGGCGGCAGCCCTCCCCGTCAGCCGCGCCCGACATCCCCCGTCAGGCCACAGCCCTCGATCCCCGCCAAAGCGCAGACCTCGTCCATATCCGCGGTATCCCCGCTCACCCCCACGGCCCCCACGATCCGGCCCGCCGTGTCCCGCAACAGCACGCCGCCTGGGTTCGGCACCAGCCGCCCGCCTGAAGCCATCGCCACCGCGTTGAAGAAATTCGCGTTTTCCTGCGCCCGCGCATACAGAACCCGGCTCGGCAGGCCAAAGCCCAGCGCGCCATAGGCCTTGCCCGTGGCAATCTCGATCCGCAGGATGCCGGAATTGTCGGCCCGCTTGGCCACCACCACATGCCCGCCCGCATCCAGCACCACCACGGTCAAAGGCTGCGCCCCCTTCTCCCGCCCCGCCGCCAGCGTGCCATCCGCGATCAGATCCGCGATCTCCAGAGTCAGCATCACGCGCCCTCTCCCGCCAATTGCGTCAGCACGGCGAACAGCGCCGCCGTGTCCTGCTTGGCCCGCCCCTGTGCCAGCCCCGCCTCGTAATAGGGCACCGTCGCCGCCATCAGGGGGATGGGCGCATCCACCGCCCGCGCCTGTTCAAGGATCAGCGCCACATCCTTCATATAGACATCCATCTTCATCGTGGCCGGCTCATACCGCCCCTCGATCATCAGCGGACCCCGCACCTCGAACATCCGCGACGTCGCCGCGCCCCCGCCTGCCAGCGCGTCATAGACCATCCGCAAGTCCAACCCCTGCCGCTCTGCAAACAGCAGCGCCTCTGCCGTGGCCAGGTTGTGGATCGACACCAGCAGGTTCGCCACCAGCTTCAACTTCATCCCGTTGCCAAAGGGGCCGACCGCCCGCACATCCTTGGCAATCGCCTCCAGCACCGGGCGAAGCCGCGCCCCCGCCGCCTCCGGCCCCGAAAGGTAGACGACCAGATCGCCCTTCTCTGCCTGCGCCCCAGTGCCAGACACGGGACAATCCAGCAGCACAGCCCCGCGTTCCGCCATCTGGTCGCGCGCGACCTCCTTCGCGGGGATGGGAAGCGTGCCCATCTCCGCCACCACCTGACCGGGGCGCAGGGCCGGGGCCATCTCGGCCACCACCGCCTCCAGCGCCGCCACGCTGGGCAGCGCCATCAGGATCACATCCGCCCGCGCCGCGACCTCCGCCGCGCTGTCCACCGCCACCGCGTCGGGAAATGCAGCCAACCGCGCCCGCGCCTCGGGCACCGGGTCGAACCCCACAAGGCCAAACCCCTTGCGGGACAGATTGCCCGCATAGGCCATCCCCATGATCCCCAGCCCGATCAGCCCGACGGTGATCATGCCGCCTCCAGATAATCCCCCAGCGCCGCCGCAAAGGCCGCCGGGTTCTCCATATTGGGCACATGCGCCGTGCCCGCGATCTCGGCAAAGGATGCCCCCGGGGTCGCTTCGGCCATCGCCCGCATCACCGCTGGCGGCGCGCCCATATCCTCGGCCCCCACGATGTACCGCACGGGCACCGTCATCCCGCCCAGATGCCGCAGGTAATCCAGCCGCTTCAACGCACCCGCGCAACCCTCATATCCGATGGGCGAGGTGGCAAGGATCATCGCCTTCGCCCGCGCGGGAACCGCCGGGTCCGCCGCAGGCGTGAACCACCGCGCCAGCGTCCCCTCCACGATCGATGCCATACCGCCCGCCCGGATCGCGGCGATCCGATCATCCCAGCTTTGGACAAAGGGCGGCGGCGCATCGGCCCGCGCGTCGCAGACCACCATCCGCCGCACCCGCGCCGGATGGGCAAGACCCAGCCCCAGCGCCGTCATGCCGCCCAGCGACAGGCCCATCACATCGGCCCGCTCTGCCCCCACATGATCCAGAAGGGCGGCCATATCCGCCACCAGATCGTCAAAAGAGTACGGCCCCGAAGGCGCACCGCTCTCGCCATGCCCCCGCGTGTCATAGCGCAGTACACGATGCGTGCGGGTCAGATGGGCGATCTGGTCATCCCACATCGTCAGGTCGGCAGCCAAAGAGTTCGACAGCAAAAGCCACGGCTTTCCCGCCGCCCCGTCCACCTGCGCCGAAAGAGCCACCCCGCCCGCATCGACGGTGATCCGGCTCATTCCGCGGCCTCCGCCACCTTCTCGGCGTCGTTGACGCGCGGCAGCACCTCTTCGGCCATCAGGCGCATCGATGTCCGCGCCAGCCCCACATCGGCCCAGTCATGCCCCGCATAAAGCAGCGTGCCAAAGCGCCCCACCTCCTCGCGGAAGGACAAAAGCTCATCCGCCACCTTGTCCGGCGTGCCATAGCAGACCAGCCGATCCAGAACGTAATCCAGCGTCACCGCCTCATCCGGCATGGATGGGTCATCCTTGAACAGGTTCGCCCGTCCGTTCTTTTTCAGCTTGGTCAGAAGTTGGCGGTAATAGAACACATAGGGGCTGTTCGGGCTCAGCGCATAGTCGCGCGCCGTCGCCATGTCCTTGGCCACAAAAACCGACTTCGCCACCCGCCAATTCGCCAGATCCGCCGTCCGCCCGCCCTGTGCGCAGCCCTCGATATAGCTGTCCTTATGCGTCGCCACCCATCGCGGCATCAGGAAATTGGCCGAGATCGGATCCCACCCCCGCGCCGCCGCCGCCGTCACGCCCTTGGAAAAGGGCGCGACCGCCGTCACCACGATGGGCGGATGCGGCCGCTGCAAGGGCTGGCCCACGATGCCCTGCCCGATCTCTTCCATGATCGTGCGTTCCGTCGTGATGTTCCAGAACCGCCCCTTCAGCGCATAGGGCGGCTTCTCCCGCCACAGCGCCAGCACCATGTCGATCGCCTCAAGGAACATCGCGTTCCGGTCATTGTCGAGATTCCCGAAAATCTCCGCATCCGACAGCAGCCCACCGGGGCTGATCCCGAAATTGAACCGCCCGTCCAGCAGGTGATCCAGCATCGCGATCTGCGACGCGACATGCGCGGGGTGGGTGTTGGGCAGGTTCACCGTCCCCGTGCCCAGCCGCATCTTCTTCACCCGGTCCACCAGAGCCGCGATGAAGACAACCGACGAAGTGATGTTCTCCGCCTTGTCCGTCACATGCTCGCCGACATAGGCCTCCGCGAAATCCAACTCGTCGGCCAGCACGAAGGCATCCCGATCCTCGTGCAGGCATTGCCGCCAGTCCTTGTCCAGCGGGTGGATGGGCATGGTGAAAAAGCCAAGTTGCATCGGGTCCTCTCCGCGTTGCGCCGAACCCTCACGCTAGCGGGAAAGGGATATTCAGAAGAAACGATAAATTTCTATAGGCCCCATCGTATCCTGTGATACCCCTATCGGCGCGGGATCGAGGCGATGATCTCGTCCCATTGCCGCGCGCTGCGGCGGTATTCGGCCTCCAAATGGGTGATGAATTCGGTCGCCGCCGGGATCGGCGCGCGGCGGGCGGGTTCGATGATCGCATAGCCCACCGTGAGAACCGGATCCACGATCGGATGCAGCCAGCGCAGCCGCCCCTCCAGATCCTTGCCGCAGATCGTCTGCGGCAGGATCGTCGCATAGTCCGAACTGGCGACGAAATCCAAGGTCGCAATCATCGCATCCATCGCGAGGATGGAATTCACCTTCACCCCCATCGTCTCAAACGCCCGGTCCAGCCGATCCCGCCGGGCATTCCCCTTCAGTGGCAGAACAAGGTTCAGCGGCGGCAATTCAGCCAGCCGCGCGGGTTCCAGATGCTTCAGCTTCCCCCCCGCCCGCGTGACAAGGATCTCCCGATCCTCACCCAGCGGCCTTGTGCGGATGCCGTCCCGCTCCCCGCTGCGCGGCACCACGGCGAAATCCACCTCGCCCTCGGCCACCTTGTCCATCAACACGGCCGAATAGGCCTCCACCACCGACACCTCCACATTCGGATGCTCGGCCATATACCCGCTCAGCACCGGCGCCAGCAGGCCCCGCGTGAAGGTGGGCATCAGCCCCACCCGCAAGGGCCCGGTGATCTGCCCCGACAGATCGCGCAACTCCAGCCCTACCCGATCCAACTGCCGCAACACTTCCACCGCCGTCGCATAAAGCCTGCGCCCCGCCAGTGTCGGCTGCACCCCCTTGGCCGACCGTTCGAACAGCGCGGTCCCCATCGTCTCTTCCAGATTGCGGATCTGCACCGACAGGCCCGACTGCGTGGCGTTCAACCGCCGCGCCGCCTTGTTGAAGGACCCGTCCTCATAGATGCCCACGAAGGTGGCAAGCTGACGAAAGTTCATGGCTATCACCGTTCCTCATGGCTGGGTGAAAATCTTATTATTACTTGCGATGGCTGTCCTGCCCTATCTTTACCCTCGCGCAGAACAGGACAGACAGGAGACCGCCATGCAAGTGGTGAACCCGGCCACGCTCACCGCCCCGGCGATGACGGACCTTCGCCACCCCGACCCGTCGCTGTACCGCGACGTGATGGGGGCCTTCCCCACCGGCGTGACCGTGATGACCCTCACCACCGCCGATGGCACCCGCATCGGCGTCACCGCCTCGTCCTTCAACACCGTCTCGCTCGACCCGCCCCTGATCCTGTGGAGCCTTGCGCTCAAGGCCCCCAGCCTGCACGCCTTCCGCAGCACCGACCATTTCGCCGTCAACATCCTCGCCGAGGAACAGCGCCAGATCGCGCTGCAATTCGCACGGCCCTCAGATGACAAGTTCACGGGCATCGCCACAGAAACCGGCCTCACCGGCGCACCGCTCCTGACGGGTGCTCTGGCCCATGTCGAATGCCGCACCGTGGCCCGCCATCCCGGCGGCGACCATGAAATCATCGTCGCCGAGGTCCTCACCCTGCGCCGGCGCGATGGCGCGCCCCTCGTCTTCCAGCGCGGCGCCTTCCACGGCCTGACCCCGGGTTAACCGACCCGCGCCATCTCGGCCCCGTACCAGTCGCCGATCTGCGAGGCGGTCATGAACTTCGCCCCGCCCTTCTCGCCGATGTAATCCAGAAGCCGCTCCAGCACCCCAATGCGGTGCGGCACCCCGGTGATATAGGGGTGGATAGAGATCGCCATCACCCGCGCATTCTGCGCCCCCTCCGCATGCAGCCGGTCAAATTGCGCCATGCCCCGCGTCAGGAATTCCTCGGCGCTGTGCTGCTGCAGGGCAAAGACGGTGATGTCGTTCATCTCCACCGTATAGGGCACCGTGGTGATCGGCCCGTGCGGCGTCTCGATCCGCTGCGGCAGATCGTCGATCACCCAATCGGCCACATACTCCACCCCTTCGGCGCGCAGCAGGTCCAGCGTCGCCTCCGTCTCGGTCAGGCCGGGGCTTTCCCAGCTACGCGGGCGGTATCCGCAGAAGGCCTCGATCCGGTCCTGCGCGCGGCGGATCGCGTCATGCTGATCCTCCAGCCGATGCATGGGCCCCTGCTCATAGCCATGGCCCATGAACTCCCACCCCGCCTCCAGCGCGGCCTCGGCCACGCGCGGATAGCTGTCACAGACCTTTCCGTTCAGCGCGAGAACCGCCGGAATCCCGCGCGAGGTCAGCGCCTGATGCTGCCGCCAGAACCCCGCCCGCATCCCGTATTCATGCCATGACCAATTCGGCACATCGGGCAGCAGCGGCTGGCCCATCGGCGGCGGCAGAACCGTGCGCGGCATGGCCCGCGTGATGTTCCAATGTTCGACATTCACGATCACCCAGACTGCCACCCGCGCGCCGTCAGGCAGGGTCAGGCGCGGGCGATCGGGGGCCGCGACATAGGGAATTCGGTCCGACAGGATCATGGGGCAGTCCATCCGTGACGTCAGGAAAGGTGGGGGGCGCGGGCACCCGGCCCGCGCCCCGCCGCATCAGTCGATCTTGTATTCGACAGGCCACGTGTAACCGGCCGCGCTCACCGCCGCGATATAGGCCTTAAGGACCTGCGACGCGGGCATGTCGCGCCCGTCGCCATCCGCCGCCATCCGCGCCGGGAAGCCCGCCATCGTCTCGGCCCAGGCCTGCCGCGCTTCGGGCGACAGTTCTACGATATTGGCCCCCGCCTCCTTCAGCCCGGTCAGGCCGCGCTCCTGCGCCGCGTTCAGGTTCGCACCCGCCGCCGCCTCATATTGCGCACCCACCTCGCGGATGATCGCCTGCACATCCTCGGGCAGCCGCGACAGGGTGGCCGCGTTCATCGTCAGCGCATTCACCCCCATCGCACCAAAGCCGATCAAGGTGAAGTTCGGCGCAGGCTCATGGAACTTGAACCCCAGATAGCCCGAGGGGAACATGATCCAGCCCGAATAGACCCCGGTCTGCAGCGACATATAGCCGTCGGGCAGCGCCGATTGCACCGGCACCGTCCCCGCCGTCTCCAGCCATGGCAAGTTCGGCCCCGCGCCCGCGATCTTGACGCCTTTCAGATCTTCCAGCGTGGACCACGGCTCCACCGTGCCGAGATGATAGTTGTCCCAGCCATGCAGCCCCAGCAGCACCTGCCCGTAATCCTTTTCGAAGGACTCGGTCAGCCACGGCACCTCGTTATAGACCTGCCGCACGGTCTGCATCGCCTGCACGGAATCCTGCGGCCCGAAGGGCGCGTAATAGGGGAAGTTGTGCAGGTACAGCTTGGAGGTCTCGAAGCACATGCAGAACCCGCCGATGTCCAGCAGCCCGCTCTGCACCGCCTCGAAGGTATCGGCCACCCCGGCGATGGCCCCGCCATAGCCTTCCACGAATTCGATCTCGTGCTCCGTCTCTTCGGCCACCCGGCGCTTCACCTCGGGCACGAAGAAATTGGCCATGTCGTTGACATAGACCGTGGGCCCGTTCGGGTGCCCTGCCCCGATCCGCAGCGTGAAGGTCTCCGCCGCCACCGGCGCGGCAAGCGAAAGCGCCGCCACACCCATGAAAATCCCCGCAAAACGCGCAGTCATCACGTACTCCTCCCTGTTCTGAACAAGCGGAAACGTCAGGGGCCTCCCCGCCCCATCACAGCCGCACCGCTTATTTATCGCTCGCTAAACGACTGCATTCCCCCACAGAATCGCTATCCGGTCAAGACCGACGATCGCCCTCCGGCAATCTTATTTATCGAACGCTAATTTGCTCTTGACCCATCCTGATCTTGGATTAGCGTCCAACGCCAAAGCGCTTTGCGGCAGGGTCGGGGAGGGATCCATGAACGCGAACATCACCCTCGCACGGGGGCTTCACATCCTGTCCTGCTTCTGGATCCTCGCGCTGGCCTTCACGGTCTGCGCCGATGCGCTGGGGCGCGGACTCTTCAACGCGCCCGTGCCCGGCACCAAGGAAATCCTGCAGAATTCGGTGGTTGCCATCACCTTTCTGCAATTGCCGCTGGCCATCTACTCCGGCTCCATGCTGCGCACGCCCATTCTCGTCGGCCTCTTGCCGCCCGTCCTGCGCCGCCTGATGCGCGTGCTCGCCGCCCTGCTCGGCGCGGCTCTCTTCGCCGCCCTCGTCGCGGCCAGCTGGCCCGAATTCCAGACCGCCTACCGCATCGGCGAATACGAAGGCGAAGGGGCGCTCCGCGTTCCCACATGGCCCGTGCGCGCGATCATCATCGCGCTCTCTGCCCTCACCGTTCTGGCCTATCTCTGGATGATCGCGCTCGATCTCGCTGGCCGTCTGCAGAACGAAGAAGAGGCGCCGGGTGCCATCCGCGGCTCCGAACGCGGGGGGAATGCCTGATGGGCGGCGATATCGTCCTGTGGATGCTGGGCCTCCTGATCCTCCTGATCCTCGGCGGCTTCCATATCGCCATCGCGCTGGCGGTCTGTTCCTTCCTCGGCGTCTGGCTGATGATGGGCGATCTCGACATCGCGCTCTCCATCCTTGGGCTGACGGCCTATGAGGCAATCCGCAAAGACATCTTCGCCGTCATTCCCCTCTTCGTGCTGATGGGCGACTTCATCTCGCGCTCCGGCGCGGCGGGTGATCTCTACCGCATCTGCGACCGTGGCCTGCGCCGCCTGCCGGGGCGCCTCGCCATCGCCACCATCGCAGGCAACACCATCTTCGCCGCCGTCACCGGCGTCTCCATCGCCGCCGCCGCCGCCTTCTCGCGCATCGCCTATCCGGAAATGCGCAAGGCAGGCTACAAGCAGACCTTCTCCCTCGGCGTCGTTGCCGGATCGGCCTGCCTCGGCATGCTGATCCCGCCTTCCGTCCTCCTCATCGTCTGGGCCATCCTGACGGAGATGAGCGTGGGCGCCCTCTTCGTCGCGGGCATCGTGCCGGGGCTGCTGCTCGCCGCGCTCTTCGCGCTTTACGTCATCGTCGCGGCCAGCCGGAACCCCGCCATCGCCCCCCGCTTCGACACCCCCATCGTCCCCGCCACGCAGGCCGAGACGCGGTCCGAACTCGTCGGTGGCTTGGGCATCCTTGCCCTCGTCCTTCTGGTGATCGGCGGCATCTGGACCGGGGCCTTCACGCCGACTGAGGCCGCCGCCTTCGGCGCGGTCGGTGCCCTTATCATCGGGCTGTTCAAGGGGATGCGCAGCAAGGAATTCATGGACTCGCTCTTTCAGGCGGGCCGCACCACCGCGCCGATCATGATCCTTCTGATCACCGCGCAGATGTATTCCCGCCTTCTCGCCATGGGCGGCGGGGTGAACTACATCCAAGGCCTCTTCCTTGGCGCCGACCTGTCGCCGATGATGATCCTCCTCCTCATGGCGCTGATCTGGCTGATCCTCGGCATGCTGATCGACTCCGTCTCGATCATCCTGCTGACCGTGCCGATCTTCGCCCCCCTCGCTATGGGCATGGGGATCGACCCGCTCGCCTTCGCCATCTTCGGCATTCTTGTGATCGAAGCCGGGCTGCTGACCCCGCCCTTCGGCATCCTTGTCTATACCGTGCGCGGCTCGGTGAACGATCCATCGGCCACGCTGGCCAAGATCTTCACAGGCGCCACACCCTACTGCCTCCTGATCCTTGTCGCAGCCTTCCTCGTGCTGCTGATCCCGCAACTCGCCAACTGGCTGCCGCGCGTCATGCTCTGACCCGACGCTCTACTGACCAAGGGGAAACCCCATGACCATCACCTATCTCAAGCGTGGCAAGCCCGCCGACCAACGCGCCGAGGATGACGCCGCTGTCCGCGCCACCGTCGAAACCGTGCTGGCGGATATCGAGGCGCGCGGCGACGCCGCCATCCGCGACCTGTCCGTGAAGTTCGACCGTTACGATCCCCCCGCCTTCCGCCTGACGCCCTCGGAAATCGAGGCCGCGATGCAAAAGGTCGCCCCCCGCGACATGGAGGATATCCGCTTCGCCCAAACCCAGATCCGCAGCTTCGCACAGGCCCAGCGCGCAGCCCTGCAGGATATCGAGGTGGAAACCCTCCCCGGTGTGATCCTCGGCCATCGCAACATCCCCGTGCAATCGGTGGGCTGCTATGTGCCGGGGGGCAAATTCCCCATGGTCGCCAGTGCCCATATGTCCGTCCTCACCGCCGCCGTGGCGAGCGTGCCGCGCATCATCGCCTCCGCCCCGCCCGTGAAGGGCGAACCCCATCCCGCCATCGTCGCCGCCATGCATATGGGCGGCGCGCATGAAATCTACGTCCTCGGCGGCATGCAGGCCGTCGGCGCTATGGCGATCGGCACCGAAACCATCAAGGCCGTCGACATGCTGGTCGGTCCCGGCAACGCCTATGTGGCCGAAGCCAAGCGCCAGCTTTTCGGTCGCGTCGGCATCGACCTTTTCGCAGGCCCGACCGAAACCATGGTCATCGCCGATGACACCGTGGATGCCGAACTTTGCGCCACCGACCTCCTCGGTCAGGCCGAACACGGCTACAACTCGCCTGCCGTTCTGATCACCAATTCCCGCAAGCTCGCCCTTGCGACGATGGCCGAAATCGACCGCCTGCTGACCATCCTGCCCACCGCCGAAACCGCCGCCGTCAGTTGGCGCGACTACGGCGAGGTGGTGCTCTGCGACACCTACGAAGAAATGCTGTCCGAGGCCAATTTCATCGCCTCCGAACATGTGCAGGTGATGACCGACCGCGACGACTGGTTTCTGGCACACATGCACAGCTACGGCGCGCTCTTCCTTGGGCCCCGGACCAATGTGGCCAATGGCGACAAGGTTATCGGCACCAACCACACGCTGCCCACCCGCAAGGCGGGCCGCTATACAGGCGGTCTCTGGGTCGGCAAGTTCCTCAAGACCCACAGCTATCAGCGCGTCACCACGGACGAGGCGGCGGCGATGATCGGCGCCTACGGCTCGCGCCTGTGCATGCTCGAAGGCTTCGTCGGCCATGCCGAACAATGCAACATCCGCGTCCGCCGCTATGGCGGGCAGAACGTCCCCTATGGCGCGGCGGCGGAATGACCCTTCCCCGCACCCCATCCTTCCGCCTTGACGGCCGCCGCGCGCTGGTCACCGGGGCCTCCTCCGGCATCGGCCTCGCCGCCGCCGCCGCGCTGGCCGAGGCGGGCGCAACGGTCCACCTCGTCTCCCGCCGCACCGCCGAACTGGAAACCCTCCGCGACGCCCTCCGCGCCAGCGGCGCAGAGGCCCATGCGACCGCACTCGACATCACCGACCTTGCCGCCACCGCCGCGATGGTTGCGGCCCACGGCCCCTTCGACATCCTCGTGAATTCCGCAGGTCTCGCCCGCCATTCCCCGGCGCTGGACACCACGCCCGAGGATTACGACGCCGCCATGTCCCTCAACCTCCGCGCAGCCTATTTCCTGACGCGCGAGGTGGCGCGCGGCCTGATCGCCGCCGGAAAAACCGGCAGCCTGATCAACATCAGCAGCCAGATGGGCCATGTCGGCGGCCCCGACCGCGCCGTCTACTGCGCGAACAAGCACGCGCTGGAAGGGATGACCAAGGCGATGGCGCTGGAATGGGCGCCCCACGGCATCCGCGTCAACACGCTCTGCCCCACCTTCATCCGCACGCCCTTGGCCGAACAAACGCTCAATAACCCCGAACGCAAAGCGTGGATCCTGTCCAAGATCAAGCTCGGCCGATTGGGAGAGGTCGAGGATCTCATGGGTCCCATCACTTTCCTCGCCTCCGACGCCGCCGCCCTGATCACCGGCACCCATCTCATCGTCGATGGCGGCTGGACGGCGGAATAAACCACCGCAGCCAAGGCGCCGATCAATCCGCCACCACCCCCAGCGCCCGCAGCACCCGCTCCGGCGTGATGGGCATCTGCCAGACGCTCGCCCCCAAGGGCGCCAGCGCATCATTCACCGCGTTCAGAATCGCCCCCGGCGCGCCGCCCGTCCCGGCCTCTCCTGCCCCCTTCGCGCCAAGGATCGACGTCTTGGTCGGCGTCTCCACATGCGCCACCACGATATCCGGCATCTCCGCCGCCATTGGCACCAGATAATCCGCCATCGTCGTGTTCAGCAGTTGCCCCTGATCATCGTAAAGGCATTCCTCATACAGCGCGCCACCGATCCCCTGCACCACCCCGCCGCGCACCTGTTCATCCACCAGCATCGGGTTGATCACCCGCCCGCAATCCTCCACCGCCCAGAAACCCAGCACCTTGGTAAAGCCCGTATCGGTATCCACCTCCACATAGGCCCCCATCGCCCCGTTGGTGAAGACAAAGGGCATATCCGACACCCGGTAATGCCGCGTGGCCACCAATTCCGGCTTCAGGTCGGCGGGCAACTCATTGCCCCGATAATACACGGTGCGCGCCAGATCGGCCAAACCCATCCGCTCCGCCCCCGTGGCCTCATCCACGATCTTGCCCGCGCGGATATCAAGGCTCTCCACCCCCGCCTGCAGCATGACGCCCGCCACCTCCAGCACCTGCTCCTTCAGCGCATGCGCCGCCAGCAGCATCGCCTCGCCGCCGATCCCCGCCCCGCGGGATGCCCAAGTGCCCCCGCCATAGGGCACCGTCGCCGTGTCGCCCGTGGTCACCTTCACCCGCCCGATATCGACGCCGAACACCCCCGCCGCGATCTGGGCAAGGATGGCATTCGTCCCCTGCCCCTGCTCCGTCACCGAAGACGAGATATGCAAGGCCCCGCCCGCATCCAGCCGCACCGTCGCCCCGTCCTGACTGGCAATCGGCGCGCCGCCGATGCCGTAGAACATGGGCGAAGGGTTCGTCACCTCCACCATCGACAGGATGCCGATGCCACGATGCACCCCCCGCGCTCGCGCCGCCGCCTGATCGGCGCGCAGGGCCTCGTACCCCATCACCTCCACCAGCTTGGCCAGCGTCTTCTGATGCGACAGGTCATCCAACTTCATACCGCTCGCCGATGTCGTGGGATAGGCGTCATCCGCGATCAGGTTCCGCTGCCGGATCACAACCGGGTCCATGCCCAGCGCACGGCCCGCCTCGTCCAGCAGCCCATCCGCCACCGCCATGGCGATCGGATGGCCCACCGCGCGGTACTGGCACATCATGTTCTTGTTCTGGAACACCACCCGCCCCCGCGCGCGATAGGCCTCCATCCGATAGGGCGCGCCCGTCAGGTTCAGCACCTGATTGCATTCGATGGCCGAGGTGCGGGGATACATCGAAAACGGCCCGATCCCGGTCAGATCGTCGATCTCCAGCCCCGCGATGCGGCCATCCGCATGCACGCCGATCCGCCCCGTCACCACGTGGTCCCGGGCATGGATATCGGTCATGAAGCTTTCCATCCGGTCCGCCACGAACTTCACCGGACGGCGCAGCAGCCGCGCCGCCGCGCCCACCGCGATCTCATCGCCATAGGTGTGAATCTTGATCCCGAAACTGCCGCCCACGTCGTTTGAGATGACGCGGATATTCTCTTCCGGCAGCCCCAGATGCCGCGACAACACGACCTGCATCATATGCGGGGCCTGCCCCGAATAATGCATGGTCAGACGGTCCTCCGCCGGATCGTAGTCCATCACTGTCGCGCGGGGTTCCAGCGTCACACCCGTGTGGCGGCCAAAGCGGAAGGTCCGCTCCACCACCGTCACGCCCGGCTGGGCCATGGCCGCCGCCATGTCCCCCGTCTCCACCCGCCGCTCCCAAGCAAGGTTCGACCCGAACTCCGGATGGATCACCGGCGCGTCGGGCGACAGCGCCTCCTCCATCCGCACGGCGGCAGGCAGGGGGTCATAGTCCGCCTCGATCCGCTCCACCGCATCCTCGGCCTCGGCGCGGGTCGCCGCCACCACCATCGCCACAGGCTCCCCCTGCCAGCGCACCACATCCACCGCCAGCGCAGGCTGCGGCGGCGACCGCAGCCCCGCCAGATGGGTCAGCACGCCCACCCATGGCGTCACATGCGCCGCCATCTCGGCCCCGGTCCAGACCGCCGCCACCCCCGGCATCGCCCGCGCCGCCGCGACGTCCAGCGAAACGATCCGCGCATGCGCATGTGGGCTGCGCAGAAAGGCCGCATGCACCATCCGCGGCAGTTGGATGTCATCGACAAACCGCCCCCGGCCCTGCAGCAGCCGCGCCGCATCGGCGCGCGGCTCCGCCGTCCCGATATAGCGGTTGGGACGGTCGAAGATCGTCGCAGGCCCCGTCATTTCGCCGCCCCCCCGATCACGTCGCAGACCGCATCCACCACGGCCTGATAGCCCGTGCAGCGACAGTAATTCCCCGACAGATGCGCCCGGATCGCCGCACGATCCGGCCCCCCGCCGCCGTCGATGTATTCAAGGGCCGAGGCGATCATCCCCGGCGTGCAGAACCCGCATTGCAGGGCGTTGCGCGCCGTGAAGGCCGCCGCCAGCGCCGCCGACCGCCCGCTCTCGGCCAGCCCCTCCACCGTCACCACCTCGGCACCCTCCGCCTGCACCGCCAGCATCAGGCAGCCGCGCACCGTCACCCCGTCCACAAGGATCGTGCAGGCCCCGCAGACCCCATGCTCACATCCCGCATGGCTGCCCGTCAGCCCCAGATCATTGCGCAGGAAATCCAGCAGGTTCCGCCGCACGGGCACCTCCGCCCGCACCTCTTCGCCATTCACCCGGCAGGTCAGCCGCGCCATCCCCGTCATGCCACGCCCTCCGCCCATGCCCGCCGCAGGGCCACCCCCGCCAGATGCCGCCGCATCGGGGCCGAGGCATGGATGTCCCCCGCGAAATCGATCTCCGCCAGCGCCGCCACCGCCCGGTCCAGGGCCGTGCCATCGCCCAGCACCGCGCCGCGCAAGGCCGCCTCCGCACCCGTCGCGCGCAGCGCCCGATCCGCCACGCCGAACAGCGCGATCCGCGCCTCCATCACCCGCGCACCCTCCACCGCCACGGCCAGCGCGGCGCCCGCCAAGGCGAAATCCCCATGCCGCCGCCCAATCTCATGGAACCCGTGGCGCAAGCCGCGCGCCTTAGGCACCTCAAGCGCGACGATCAACTCATCCGCCGCCCGCGCCGTCTCGTAATGGCCAAGGAAGAAATCCCCGGCCGCCACGCGCCGCTCGCCCGCCAGCGACCGCAGCACAACTACCCCCGCCAGCGCCAGCAGCACCGCAGGCACCTCCGCCGCCGGATCGGCCAGCGCGACCGACCCGCCGATCGTGCCCCGGTTGCGGATGGCGGGATGCGCGATCTCGGGCAGCGCGCGCGCCAGAAGCGGCACCTCAGCCGCGATCAAGCCTGACGCCATCAACTCCGACCAGCGCGTCATTGCCCCGATCACCACCCGCTCGCCCGCGTCATGGATGCCCCGCAACTCCGCCAGCGCGGCCAGATCGACCAGCGTCTCGGGCATCGCCACGCGGAAATTCATCATCGGCATCAGGCTCTGCCCCCCGGCCAAGGGCATCGCCGCCCCCTCGCCTGCGGCCAAGGCTTGCAAAGCCTCCTCCATCCGCCCCGGTCGCAGATATCCGAACTCCGCCGCCTTCATGCGCCCCCCAGCCCGGTGCAAGCGCGACCCTCCCGCCGCGCCGACCCCGCCTTGTTTATCGATCTATAACTTAACCGTCGGACAGCATCTGACAAGCCCGTTTCCATCCCCGAAAACGGCCCCATAGTCGAACTGTCCCGAAATCACCCGCGCTTCAGCGCCAGCCCATGCAGAAAGGCCGCCACCGCATCCGCGATCACCTGCTGCTTGTCGGCAGAGACGCAGCTTTCATAGATCAGATCGCGCACTCCGTAATAGAAGATGCCCCCGTGCATGACCCAGGCAAACTCCACCTCGTCATCGCGCGGCACCGCCTCCGGCAGCCCCGCTTCGGCCCGCGCCTCCATGACGATGGGCTCCAGAATGCGCTGCCGTACCAGCTGCATGTAGCGGCGGTTGATGTCCACGCCCTTCAGCCCGGAAAACAGGTAAATCCGCATCCATTCCCGGTTGAAGATCACTTCCGTATAGGCATTGTAGAACTCGTTCAGCCGATCCGCCAAGGGCCGCGACCGATCCCCGATCAGCCCCGCCCATTCCGGCCGCCAGCGGTTCACATAGACCGTCTCATAGACCTCGTGGATCAGGTCTTCCTTGCTGGGGAAATAGCGGTACAGCAGCGGCTGCGTCACGCCCAGCCGCTTGGCCAGCCCGCGCGTCGAACTCTCGAACCCTTCCTCGGCAAAGAACTCCACCGCCCGCGTGACGAATTCCCGCCGCCGCTCGTCAGACGGCAGCCGCCGCCGTCGCGGCGCCGGCGTCCCCTCCGGCCGTTCATCCTTCATCGCCAACCCTTCCACAGCGCCCCAAAGCGCGCGCTTGCTCTCCTGATACCAAATTCCGTCGCTCCCGGGCAAGGTCGCGGCAGGTTTCCCCAGCCCCGCCCGCCGTCATGCCCGCCGTCATGCCCGCCGTCATGCCCATTGACGCTATCGCATTTTTATTTTTCAGTCGATAAATAACGCCAGACAGAAGGGGAGGATGACCATGCCGAAATACACCCGCGACGACATCTACAAGGCCGCGAAAGAGCTTTCGAACTGGGGCCGCTGGGGGCCGGATGACCAGATCGGCACGCTCAACAACGTCTCCCCCGAAGACGTCGTCCGCGCCGCGGGCCTGATCCGCAAGGGCAAGACCTTCGCCCTCGGCCTCAACCTCAAGGAAAAGATCCAATCCGGCCTCTTCGGCGGGCGCTGGAACATGATCCACCAAATGCTCGCCACCGGCACCGATGCAGTGATCGGCGCGCAGGATGGCGACGGCAAGAAGTACCTCCGCTACGCAGATGACGCGATCAACCTGCCCTGTCAGGGCTCCACCCAATGGGACGCGCTCTGCCACATCTTCCTCGATGACAAGATGTATAATGGCTACCCGGCCACCGACGTGACCGTCGCAGGCGCCGCCCGTCTTGGCATCGAACATGTCCGCGACAAGATGGTGGGCCGCGGCGTCCTCCTCGACATCGCGCGCTGGAAAGGGCTGGACAGCCTGCCCGACGGCTATCCCGTCACCAATGCCGATCTGGACGGCTGCGCCGCCGCCCAAGGCGTCGAAATCCGCAAAGGCGATTTCGTCATCGTCCGCACCGGCCATCAGGAACGCTGCCTCGCCGCCGCCGACTGGACGGGTTACGCGGGCGGCGATGCCCCCGGTCTGGCCTTTGAAACCGCCTACTGGATCCGCCAGCACGACATCGCCGCGATCTGCGCCGATACCTGGGGCTGCGAGGTCCGCCCCAACGAATGCGACGAGGCGAACCAGCCCTGGCACTGGGTCGTCATCCCCGCCATCGGGATCTCCATGGGCGAGATTTTCTACGTCAAGGAACTGGCCGAAGACTGCGCCGCCGACGGGGTCTATGAATTCTTCTTCACCGCCCCGCCCCTTCACATCCCCGGCGCTGCAGGCTCCCCCATCAATCCGCAGGCGATCAAATGACCCTCATCCTCTGGGGCCGCGCTAGCTCGGCCAATGTGCAGAAGGCGCTCTGGGCGCTGGCAGAACTGGGCCTGCCTTACGACCACCGCATCGTCGGCGGCCGCTACGGCGGCACCGATGGGGCGGAATTCGTCGCCCTCACCCCCACCCGCAAGGTGCCCGTCCTACAGGACGGCCCCCTCGCGATCTGGGACAGCCACGCCATCCTGCGCCATCTGGGCCTCTGGCACGCCCCCGCGGGCCACGCGCTGCACCTCGCCACGCCCGCCGCGATGGCCGCGTCCGACTCATGGCTCGACTTCACCTCGACCGTGCTGCAACCGCCCTTCATCCGGCTGTTCTGGCAACTGGTCCGCACCCCCGCCGATCAGCAGAGCGTCCCGGCACAAGAGGCCGCGAAGAAGGACATCGCCGCCGCCCTGACCGAACTCGCCCGAGGGATCGACGATCAGGGGCGGCTGGCGGGCGCGGATTTCAGCATGGCCGACATCGGCCCCGGCAGCCTGATGTATCGGCTGAACGATCTCGCCCCCGACCTGATCGCCGCCGATCCAAAGATCGCCGCTTGGGTCGCGCGGTTGCAGGCGCGCCCGGCATGGCAAGCCCATGTCGCCACCAGCTACGAAGAACTGCGCGTGTGACCACAGCGCGGCGGGGGGGCCGCTTCCGGCCCCCCCACACCCCCCCTAAATCACCATCACCGCCGTCTCGCGCATGATCTCGTCCAGATGGCGGTTGTTCGCTCCATCCGCATTGCCCCCCGGCGGGTCGTCAAATAGATAGGCCCCCAGCCGGCGCGACCGCGCCCATGCCTTCTGCGCCTCTGGCACCCGCTCGGCCGAATAGGCCGCCAGCGCCGCCGCCACATCCCCCCCGCCCGACAGATGCCGCGCCAAGGCCAGCGCATCGCAGGCGGCCTTCGTCACCCCCATCCCCACATGGGGCCGGGCCACGCAGGCCGCATCCCCGACCAGCGCCACCCGCCCCTCGGCCATCACGGGCGACACATGATCGTAGATCGGCGTGAAGAAGGGCCGCTCACCCGCCCGCAGGATGTCCACGAAGGGCCGCGCCAACCGCGCCTCGGCATCGGCTTTCATCGCAGCCACCACATCGTCCCGCACCAGGGGCGGCGGGATCGACACGGAATGCAGCACGCCCTCCGCATCCGTCAGCATATCGCGCAAGCGTCGCGGCTCCACCGGCACATACCAGACGAAGTTATAGCGCCGATGCCCCGGCCGCAGATCGTTCCCCGGCCCCGCGATGGGATAGCCGATGAATTCGCCGCCCGTCGGCAGATGAAAGCCGAAATGCGGGAACACCTCCGCCCGGATCGCCTCGGGCAGATCGGCCTCATGCGCCAAGGTCCGCCAGACCACATAGCCGGAATAGACAGGTTGCACCTCGGGCAGCATCTGCGCCCGGATCGCAGACCGGAACCCGTCCGCCCCCACCAGCACGTCGCCCCGCGCCTCGCCCCCGTCGGCAAAGCGCAACGTCACCCCGTCCGCGTCCTGCGCATAGCCCGCCACGGCCCGGCCCAGATGATGCGTCCCCTCCGGCATCAACTGCCGCAGGCTCCGATGGATGCGGTCCCATGACGTCACCACCTGCGGCAGGCGCAACCGCCCGACCTCGTTCCCCGCCAGATCCCACGTCACCCGATCCGTCACCGCCACGCCCAGATCGGCCACATCAACCCCCACCGCTTCCAGCACCGAGGTCAGCACGTCATGCGTGACGATCCCCGCCCCGCGCCCCGAAAGCTCCACCCCCGTCCGCTCGAAAACCTCCACTTGCCAGCCCACGCGCCGCAGGGCCGCCGCCGCGAACAGCCCCCCGATCGACCCGCCGCAGACCAGCGCCTTCCCCGTCATCCCGCCGCTCCCTTTCCTCTGGCCTCCCTCTATTTATCGCACTATAAATAAGAAGCAATCTCGAACCGGAGGACGCGATGACGCCCCATACCCCGCCGCAAGAGTTTTCGGGTCCGCACTGGACCCCTGCCCTTCTGGCCGAACTTGAGGCAGGCCGCAGCAATGGCCGCGTCGGCAGCCGGATCGTCTCGGAAAGCGACCGCGTCCGCGTCTGGCTGATCGAATTGCAGCCGGGCGAACGGCTGCCATTCCACACCCATGTGCAAGATTACTTCTGGACCGCCACCACCCCGGGCCGCGCCCGGTCGCGCTATGCCGATGGGCGCGTGGCGGAAGTCAGCTATGATCTGGGCGACACCCGCCACTTCACCTTCGGCAAGGGCGAGTCGATGACCCATGATCTGGAAAACATCGGCGACAGCGTCCTCTGCTTCACCACGGTCGAATTCTTCGGCAGCGCGAACCCGCCCCTGCTCTGATCCCCGCCGCGCGGGTTTCTGTGCATCATCGCACGGTTAACCATACCGTCGGCCTATCTCTCGCATAAATCGGTATGCACACTTTGCTGCACAAAAGGCGGCACAAAACAGGGCACAGCCGTTTTCGGGCAATTCCTTGAAAAGGCGGCGGAAAACGGTTGTCTTAACCGTTTTCCGCTGCCCCCGTCTCAGTCCTCTGCCTGCCCCACCTGTGCCAGCACATCCCCCCGTCCCCGCGCCCGCAGGATCATCGGCAGGATCAGCGCCACCGCCGCCAGCGCCAGCAGCACCGCCGCAATGGGCGACTGCACCAAGGTCATCGGATCCCCCTGCGAAATCGACAGCGCGCGGCGCAACTGCTGCTCCGCCATCGGCCCAAGGATCAACCCCACCACCACCGGCGCGATGGGATAGCCGTAAAGCCGCATCAGATAGCCCAGCGTCCCGAACAGGACGAGCATGGTCAGTTCCACAGGCGACGGATTCACCCCCAGCGTGCCCAGCGTCGCAAAGACAAGGATACCGCCGTAAAGCCAGGGCTGCGGGATCTTCAACAGCAGGATCCAGAACCGGATCAGCGGCAAATTCAGCACCAAAAGCATGACGTTAGCCACCAACAGCGACGCGATCAGCCCCCAGACAAGGTCCGGCGCCGTGACAAACAACAGCGGCCCGGGCTGCAGCCCGAACTGCTGAAACCCCGCCAGCATGATCGCCGCCGTCGCCGTCGTGGGCAGGCCCAGCGTCAGCAGCGGCACCAGCGTCCCGGCAGCGGCGGCATTGTTCGCAGCCTCCGGTCCCGCAACCCCCTCGATGGCGCCTTTGCCGAATTCTTCCGGGTGCTTGGTCAGGTTCCGCTCCGTCGCATAGGACAGGAAGGACGCGATATCCGCCCCCCCGGCAGGCATCGACCCAATGGGAAATCCGATCCCCGTGCCCCGCAGCCACGCCTTCCACGACCGCGACCAATCCTGCGCCGTCATCTTCACGCGCCCCTTGATCGCCAGCACCGCCCCCTCATTCCCCGGCCCCTGCGCCGCCACGAACAGCGCCTCACCCAGCGCGAACATCGCCACCGCCAGCGTCGTCACCTCGATCCCGTCCAGCAGTTGCGGCACCCCGAAGGACAACCGCGTCTGCCCCGTCAACTGGTCGATCCCGACCATCGCCAGCGCCAAGCCTATGAAAAGAGACACCAATCCCTTCAGCGCGCTTTCCCCGAAGGCGGCCGAAACGGTGACAAAGGCCAGCACCATCAGCGCGAAATACTCCCGCGGCCCGAAGACGAGCGCGAGTTTCACCACATGCGGCGCAAGGAAAGCCAGCAGCAGCGTCGCGATCAATCCCGCCACGAAAGACCCGATCGCGGCGGTCGCCAAGGCAGGCCCCCCACGCCCGGATCGGGCCATCTTGTTCCCTTCCAGCGCGGTGATGACCGATGCGCTTTCTCCGGGCGTGTTCAGCAGGATCGACGTCGTCGATCCTCCATACATCCCGCCGTAATAGATGCCCGCGAACATGATCAGCGACCCTGCCGCGTCCAGCCCATAGGTGACTGGCAGAAGCAGCGCCACCGTCAGCGCAGGCCCGATCCCCGGCAGCACGCCGACCGCTGTGCCCAGCGTCACCCCGATCAGCGCATAAAGCAGCATCATCGGTTCGAACGCCGTCGCAAGCCCCTGCATCAGAAAGGAAAACGTATCCATCTCAGCGCCCGAAGATCGCCATTTCGATCGGCCCGCCCGGCAGGTTCAACTGCAGCAGAACGTCGAAAACGGCATAGATGAAAAGCCCAAGCCCAAGGCCCGAAGGGATGGCGACATGGAACCGCCGCTCACCAAAAGCCGCTGCTGCGCAGGTGAAAAGGATGGTCGATCCCAGCACGAACCCGATCGTGTGGATGCTCGCCACCATCACCACCATCCCGCCCAGCAGCCACAAAAGTGGCACGGGATGCTGCTTCGCACGCTTCGGCCCCGGATTGCGCCAGCCTTCGATGGCCGTCCCGATCCCCAAAAGGACAAGGGCATAACCGATCAGCTTCGGCACATCCCCCGGCCCCACGCCGGAATAACCCGCCTTGTCAGGTATCCGCCCGCCATCCCAGACCAGCAGCGCGCCAAGCGCCACAAGGCCCAAGGCGATGATGAACGCCGCCCCATCGGGGCGGCGTCCGGATGCACCATTCGGTGTCATTGCACCAGGCCGATGTCCTTGAGGACGGCGGTCGTGGCCTCGATCTCTTTGGCAAGCTGCGCGTCGAAATCGGCCCCAGCGAGGTAGGTGTCGGCCCAGCCCTTATCGGCCAGCGCCTTCTGCCAACCCGCGGATTTCGCCAGCTTTTCGATGTCGGCCGCAACCTGCGCCTTCTGCTCGTCGCTCAGGCCCGGGGCAGCGGCGACCATGCGCCAGTTCTGCACAACAACATCATAGCCCGCTTCGGACAGCGTCGGCGCATCCACACCGTCGATCCGCGCATCCGACGACACCGCCAGAAGGCGCATCGTGCCCGCCTGCACCTGCGGCAGGAACTCGCCCAGACCCGAGATACCCGCCGTTACCTGATTGCCCAGGATCGCCGCCGTCGCCTCGCCACCGCCCGAGAAGGCGATGTAGTTGATCTTGGTCGGGTCCACACCCGCCGCCTTGGCCAGCAGGCCCACGGTGATGTGGTCCACGCCGCCCGCCGACCCACCGGCCCAGCTTACGGCACCCGGATCGGCGGCCATCGCATCCACCAGACCCTTGATATCCTGAATGGGCGACGCCGCCGGAACCACGATCGCCACCGCTTCGCCGGTCAGCCGCGCGATGGGCGTGACATCGGCCAGCGACACGGGCGAGGCATTGGTCAGGATCGCGCCGACCATCACATAGCCGCCGACGATCAGCTGCGACGGATCGCCCGACGCGCTTGCGACGAATTGCGCAAGGCCCACGGTGCCGCCCGCGCCGGGGACGTTCGTCACCTGAACGTTGGACGAAATGCCTTCCGCCTGCATCACTTCCTGCATGGTGCGCGCGGTGGAATCCCACCCGCCGCCGGGGCTGGCCGGGGCCATGATCGTGTAATCATTGGCAAAGGCCGGCATCGCCAGCGCAGCCGCAACCATCGCGCCGAAAAGGGCGTGTTTCATAGCTAGTCTCCTCCCATTTCCCGGGTCATGCCCGGGATGATTCCCTTGGTGGGCACCTCCTCGTGCCTCCCAAGTGTCAGGCAATCACAGAAACCTGTCATCAACCTGACACGCGCCTAGCGTCCCGTCAGAGCGTCATCCCACCGCGCCAGCAGTCGCCGCCGCTTGGCCTGATCCAGATAGACCAGCAACCCGGGGCTGACCCCCACGGGCTGCAACTGCGCCCCCAAGACCGCCTGCATCATCCGCGCGCTGTTGCCGTCCGACACTTCCAGTGACACTGCCGGAAGGCGCAGCTTGCGCGCCAGAACCTCCTGCCCCTCGCGGCTCATCAGGAACCCAAGGAAGGCCTCGCCCAGATCGGGGTTCCGCGCCGCCCTCGGCACCAGTGCCACGCGCGACACGACCACCGTGAAATCCTTCAAGAGCACCAGCCCGATCTCGGGCCGCTGCCGCGCCTGATCGGCGGCGTACGACCCAAGGATGTTGTAGCCCAGCTTCAGCCGCCCATCGGCCACCCGGTCGATGATGTCCTGACTGGTGGGAAACACCTCCAGCCCGGCGCGCGCCATGGCCCGCACCAGCGTCCAGATATCGGCGAACCGCTCCTCGTCGCGGGCAAGGAACAGATAGCCCAGCGCCGACCGCGTGATGTCATAGGTCCCCACCGCCCCCCCAGCGCCTTCCGGCTGCGCCTTCAGCCAATCCATCAGCGCCAGCCGCGATTGCGGCGGGCCTTCCGGAAAGCTGGGGCGGTGATAGACAAGCACCGCAGGTTCAAAGGTCAGGGCATAGGCCCGATCCTGCCATTGCGCCCAATCCGGCCAATCCCGCGCCGCATCGGGCCGTACGGCCAAGGCATAGCCGTCATTGGCCAAACTCATCTGCAAATCCATGCCCGAGGAAAAGACGAAATCCGCCGTCACCCCAGCGCCATCCGTCTCGTCCCGCACCCGGTCGCGGATCTGCCCCGTCAGCAGATCCTCATAGCGCACCGCCACATCCGGATACTGCGTCTGAAACGCCTCGATCATCGGCGCGGCCAGCCCCTCGTCCAGCGTGGAATAGATGGTCAACTCCCGCTCCGCCGCCCCGGAGGGGGCAGCGAACAGGAACACCTCCCCCCGCGCGGGCCACGCGAAGGCCAAGGCCAACAGGAACGGCAGGATCCCCCTCATGTCCGACAGCTTGCCTCAACCCCGCCCGGTTCACAACGCCGCCATTCCCCCCTACTCTGCCGGGCCGGAGGACCCCATGCGCATCATGCTTGTCGAAGATGACCGCCCCCTGGCCGAGGCGCTGACCACGCTTCTGCTCGCGGCGGGCTATGCCGTGGACACCGTCCATGACGGCGCTTCGGCCGAGGCGCTGGGGGCAGTGGAACGCTTCGATCTGGTGATCCTCGACCTCAACCTGCCGGAAATGGACGGCCTCGCCGTCCTGCGCGCCATGCGCGCGCGCTCGGACGATGCCGCCGTGATGATCCTGACGGCGCGCGGCGCGCCCGAAGACCGTGTGCGCGGCCTCAACCTCGGCGCGGACGACTACCTGACCAAACCCTTCGACGTGGCCGAATTCGAGGCGCGGGTGCGCTCGCTCCTGCGCCGTCAGGCGGGCTTGCGCGCCTCCAGCCTGACCTTGGGCGAAGTCACCTTCGACCTCATCTCGCGCCGCTTCTTCACGCCCGACGGCCCAATCGACCTGCCCGCCCGCGAACTCGCGCTGCTGGAACTTCTCTTCACGCGCGCGGGCAAGGTGGTCAGCAAGGAAACCATCGTCCAGTCCCTCACCTCGCTGGATGACAGCCTGTCGGACAACGCGATCGAACAATATGTCTCGCGCCTGCGCCGCCGTCTTGCCCCCCACGGGGTGACGCTGCGCACGGCGCGCGGCATCGGCTATTACATCGACAAGGGCCCCGGCGCATGACCGCCCTGCCCGTCTTCGCCCGCGGGTCGCTGCGCCGCCGCCTTCTGGGCTGGCTGCTCGTCTCCACACTGTTCCTTGGCCTCATCGCCCTTGCCGATACATGGGTCGAGGCGCGCCGCACCGCGCAGGGCGTCTCAGACCGCGTGCTGGCAGGCTCCACCCTCGCCATCGCCGAACGCGTTAGCGTCGATCTTTCCGGCATGATCGAGGTCGACATCCCCTATTCCGCCCTCGACATGCTCGCCTCCGCTGCCGAGGATCAGGTCTTCTACCGCGTCGACGGCCCCGATGGCTTTCTCACTGGCTATGAAGGCCTCGCCCTCGCCCCCCGGCCTGAGGGGGCCGAGACGGGCTTCGCTGACGGCACCTTCAAGGACACCCGCCTGCGCATCGCCACCCGCTATGGCAAGGTCTCGACAGGCGAGGATGTGCTGCCCTTCTCCGTCACCGTGGCCGAATCCACACGCGCCCGCGACGCGCTGGCGCAGTCGATCCTGCTGCGCTCGGCGCTCCGCCTTGCGGGCCTTGCCGCCGGGGCCGCGCTGATCGTCTGGGTCACCGTGACCATTGCGCTGCGCCCGCTCGACCGGCTGGCCCGCACTCTTGCCGCCCGCGCGCCCGATGACCTCAGCCCGCTGCAGGCCGACATCCCCTCCGAAGTTGCCAGCCCGATCGAGGCGATGAACAGCTTCATGCAGCGGCTCGACGGCGCAGTGGCGGCGCTGCGCAACTTCACCGGCAATGCAGGGCATCAACTTCGCACCCCGCTTGCCACCGTGCGCGCACAGCTGGCCCTGATTGCGCGGGGCGGGCCCGAAAGCCGCGACGGCATCGCCAAGGCGGAAACCGCGCTGATCCGGGCCGAACGGGTGCTGGCGCAACTCCTCATGCTCGCCCGGATCGACGCCGCCGCTGCCCGCCGCGCCCTGCCCGACACGGATATCGCTGCCATCGCCCGCGCCACCACCGCCGAGGCGATCCCCGAAGCCACGCGCTTCGGCCACGATCTCGGCTATGAAGGCGATGACACGCTCATCACCCGCGCCGACCCCGTCCTCTGCGCGGAACTCCTGACCAACCTCGTTGACAACGCCATCCGCTATGCAGGACCCCGCGCCACGATCACCGTCCGCGCGCTTGCCACGCCCGCAGGCCCCGTGCTGGAGGTAGAGGATGACGGCCCCGGCCTGCCACCCGACGCCATCCCCCGCCTCATCGCCCGTCAGGACCTGCGCACTGACGCCGCGCAGGGCACCCATGGCCTAGGCCTTGCGGTGGTGGCCGAAATCGCCCGGCTTTTCGGGGCCACGCTCGACTTCGCCCCCGCCGCCACAGGCAAGGGCCATGTCATCCGCTGCCGCTTTCCCCTGCCCGAGGCGGATTAGAAGGCGTTCAGGATCAGGAACAGCGCCGCCTTCGCCAGTGCCCAGACCACGCCCGACACCACGATCATCGACAGTACGCCCATCACCGCGCCGAAGATCACCCACAGCCCGTCGCGTTCCAGCACCCCCAAGGCCATCAGCGAAATCGCAAAGGCCGGCAGCATGTTGCCCAAGGGAATCGGCATGGCCAGCACGATGGCCAGCACAAGGCAAAGCCCGCCGATGATCCGTTCTCCCAAGGCCGAGGTGATGAACAGAAGCCGCGGCTTCAACAGCCGCTCCGCCCGCGCCAAAAGCGGCGTGACGCGCCCGACAAAGGCATTGAAATCCGCCCGAGTCATCGACCTGTCTGCGATGATCGCGGGCAGCCATGGCAGCTTGCCCAGCATCATCTGCGCCGTCAGATACAGCAGCGGCAGTCCAAGGATCGAGGACGTGCCGGGCGGTGTCGGCACCACATTCGGCAGCGCAAAGAGAAGGATCAGCGCCGCCACCGCGCGGGCATCCATCGCCCGCATCAGATCGGATACCGAAACCCGCTCGCGCCGCTCATCCGCCCCGATGGCGTCGAGGATCTGGGAAAAGCGCTTCTTGCCCTCGGGCTGCGGGCCTTCGATCCCGCGAAAGCGCTTGGCGATCTTCCGTCCCCGGCCCATCGAAACAAAACCCCTCTCTCCGCCCCGCCCAAACTCGGCATTCCGACCGGGGGATGCAACCCCATGCCGCCCCTTCCTGTGCGCCAAGCACGCAGTTGTCAGGGGATGACCTCGAACCGATCGACATCCACCATCCCATGATCGGTGATCTTCAGATGCGGGATCACCGGCAGAGCGAGGAAGGCCAGCTGCAGGAACGGTTCCTCCAGCACCACGCCCAAGCCCGCCGCCGCCGCGCGCAGGGCGACCAGCCCTTCCCGCACCACCTCAAACGGCTCAAGGCTCATCAGCCCCGCCACGGGCAGCGCCAGTTCCGCCAACACCCGCCCCCCTTCGACCACCACGAAGCCCCCCTCGATCTCGCCCAGACGGTTCGCCGCCAGCGCCATGTCGGCATAATCCGCGCCAACCACTGCAATATTGTGATGGTCATGGCAGACGGTGGACGCAATCGCCCCTCGCTTCAGCCCGAAGCCCTGAACGAAACCTGTGGCGCGGTTGCCGTTCTTCCCATGCCGCTCGATCACCGCGATGCGGATCAGGTCGCGCTGCGGATCGGGCCGCTTGTCGCCATCCTGCGGCGCGATGTCGAAGGTCAGATGTTCGGTGATGATCTTGCCGGGCAGAATACCGATCACCGGCGTCTCCACCCGGTTGCCGCCACAGCGGAAATGATGCGCCTCCACCCGTCCCGCCTTCACCGAATGCCGCGCCACGGGCGGGATCACCGCCCGGTCGGCAAAGGCCGCCTCCGTCACCTCCACCCCACCCGCAAAGACCTGCGCGGCATGGCAGCCTTCCAGACTGTCGATCACTGCGATATCCGCCCGTTTCCCCGGCGCGATCAGCCCCCGGTCCTTCAACCCAAAGGCCTCTGCCGCCGACAGGCTCGCGGCACGATAGACCGCCAAAGGCTCCGCCCCCAGCGCGATGGCCGTCCGGATCATATGGTCCAGATGCCCATGTTCCGCGATATCCAGCGGGTTGCGGTCATCGGTGCAGAGGCAGAGATAGGGCGCAAACCGCTCCACCAGCAAAGGCGCCAGCGCGTGCAGGTCCTTGGACACCGATCCTTCGCGGATCAGCACCCGCATCCCCTTGCGCAGCTTCTCCAAGGCCTCCTCGGCGGATGTCGCCTCATGCTCCGTCCGTATCCCCGCCGCGATATAGCCGTTCAGGTCATTCCCGCGCAGCAAAGGCGCATGCCCGTCGATATGCCGCCCCTGCCATGCCGCAAGCTTGGCCATACAACCGGGGTCCTGCATCAGGACGCCCGGAAAATTCATGAACTCCGCCAGACCGATGCCCCTCGGATGATCCATCAACGGGATCAGGTCCGCCGCCTCCAGCCGCGCGCCCGCCGTCTCCATATGCGTGGACGGCACGCAAGAGGACAGCTGCACCCGTATGTCCATCAAGGTCCGGCCTGACGCCTCAAGGAAATACCCGATCCCCTCCAACCCGCAGACATTGGCGATCTCATGCGGGTCGCAAATCGCTGTCGTCACCCCCCGCGGCGTCACGCAGCGGTCGAATTCGAAGGGCGTCACCAGCGAGGATTCGATATGCAGATGCGTGTCGATGAACCCCGGCACCAGCACCTTGCCCGTCACATCGATGACCCGCTTCCCCTCATAATCCCCGAACACCCCCACGATCGTGTCGCCACACATCGCGACATCCGTCTCGACCAGGTCCCCGGTGATCAGATCAAACACCCTGCCCCCCCGCAGCACCAGATCGGCAGGCACCTGCCCGCGCCCCTGCGCGATGCGGTCGGAAAGGGCGGCACTCGGGGCAATCTGCGGCATGGGACACTCCTTTCCCCACAGCAAAGCCCAAGCCCCGCCCCCCGTCCAGCCCCCCCGACTGCAAACCCTTGCACCGCCCGCGAAACGATGGTCCAACCGGGCCAAGCCCGGAGAAACCCCCGAAAGACTCCCATGCGCCCCCTGCGCGGCATCGCCTTCAAGCTTGGCTCGGTCCTCGTCTTCATCGTGATGGCGGCGATGATCAAGGCCACGGCCGACCATGTGCCGGCGGGGCAGGCCGTCTTCTTCCGCTCCGCCTTCGCGATTCCCGTCATCGTGGTCTGGCTCATGCTGCGGCGCGAATTGGCCACAGGGCTGCGGGCTGTTCACCCGATGGGCCATGTCTGGCGCGGCTTCGCGGGCACCTGCGCTATGGGCCTTGGCTTTGCAGGCCTCGGCTACCTGCCCTTGCCCGAGGTCACCGCCATCGGCTACGCCGCCCCCCTGCTGACCGTCGCCTTCGCCGCGATGTTTCTGGGCGAAGACGTGCGCCTCTTCCGCCTCTCCTGCGTGGCGCTGGGGATGGTGGGCGTGCTGATCGTCCTGTCGCCCCGCCTCACGGTCCTCGACGGCGGCGCAGGTCATGCCGAAGCCTTCGGCGCCATGCTGGTGCTGGGCGGGGCGGTCTTCGCGGCGCTTGCTCAGGTCTTCGTGCGCAAACTGGTGCAGACGGAAAAGACCCCCGCCATCGTCTTCTACTTCTCGCTGACCGCCACGCTCCTGTCGCTGGTCACCCTCCCCTTCGGCTGGGTCTGGCCGGAACCCTTTGAACTGGCCCTTCTGATCGGAGCGGGGCTTTTGGGCGGCATCGGCCAGATCCTCCTCACTTCCAGCTACCGCGAGGCGGATGCCTCGCTGGTCGCCCCCTTCGACTATGCCTCGATGCTCTTTGCCCTCGCCATCGGCTGGTTCGTCTTCGCCGAGATGCCCACGCTGCCCATGCTGGCGGGCGCGGCCCTCATCATCCTCGCGGGCATCCTGATCATTTGGCGCGAACGCCGTTTGGGCAAGGATCGCGCGCAGGCTCGCAAGGTGACCACACTGCAGGGCTGACACCCCCCTTGACCCCGCCGCCACAGGCGACAGGATCACCCCGCAGCGCCGCGAAAGGACCGCCCATGCCCACCACGCCCACTGTCCTCGTCGCAGGCTCGCTCCACCACGACATTATGATCGAGACGGATCACCTGCCACGTCCCGACGAAACCGCTGTCGGGCGGCGCTGGTATCCCAAGTTCGGCGGCAAGGGCGGCAATCAGGCCGTCGCCGCCGCCCACGCCGGGATCGCGGCCCGCATGTTCGGCGCGGTGGGCGAGGATGACTTCGGCCGCGTCCTGCGCGCCGCGCTCGCGGCGGGCGGGGTGGATGACCGCTTCGTCACCACCCTACCTGACCACGGCTCGGGGATGAGCGTGGCCCTCGCCCTTCCGAACGGCGACTATGCCGCCACCATCGTCTCGGGCGCGAACCTCGCACTCGATCCGGCCCGTCTGCAGGATGCGGCACTCTGGCAAGACGTCGCCCTCGTCCTGCTGCAGAACGAGGTGGCCGAAGCCATCAACCTCGCCGCCGCGACCGAGGCCCGACGCCGCGGCCTGCCCGTCCTCTTGAACGCCGCCCCCGCCCGCCCCCTGCCCGCGGCATTGCGCGCCGCCGTCGACATCCTCATCGTGAACGCCGTCGAGGCCGCGATGATGGGCGCAGACGAAGTGCGCGACCTTGCTACCGCCGAACAGGCCGCCCGCGCGCTGGCCCGGCCCGGACAGGCCGTTATCGTGACGGCGGGCGGACATGGCCTTGCCCTCGTCACCCCAGAGGGCACGTCGCTCACCCTGCCCGCGACCCCCGTCGAGGTGGTCAGCACCCATGGCGCGGGCGATTGCTTCTGCGGCACGCTCGCCGCCGAACGGGCCCGGGGCACCGACCTCGCCACCGCCTGTCGTATTGCCTCCACCCGCGCCGCGGCGCATGTGGCCGGGCAGGGAAATGCGGCACGAATCGGGCAGGATTAAGGCAGGCCCCTCGGGGCCTCGATACGCCCCGCGCGCCACCATTGCGCGAATAAGCATATGATATTAATCAATAAGTGGCAGTTTTCAGACCTTTTCCGACCAAATGCCGCCACGAGATCGGACCAAATGCCAATCGTAGAACTGCCGTTTTTTTGCCATATTTGTGGTTCGGGCCGCTGTTGGCCCGGGTTAACGAGTGGGACAAACATGCAGCCACATCTCTTGCCCGGGTAACGCCGTTCTCTGCCATCCGGCAGCGTTCACCTCGCCCGGCTGGCGTCATGCCCACATTGCACAACGGGCATTGCGATGACCGAGAACCGTGTCTCTCTTCTTTCCACCCGCAAGCAACCGACAGAGAGCTTGCTGGAACGTGCCCGCAACGGACGGCGCACCGCTCTGGCGGATCGGATGGTCACCATCATCCAGACCTCGACCGATGGCACGACCTTCGCCGAACACCGCTTTCCCGCCATGCCGCGCGTCGTCGATCTGCTGGCCCGCCTCGGCGGCGATGCACTTGTCGTTGCCGTACGTACGGAACGCCTCGACAGCAGCCCCGTCGAACGCCCCGATATCGCGGCCGAGTGATCCGCGCCCCACAAGGCGGCAGGGGCCGGGGTCACGCCCTCGCAAAGCAGGCGGATAACGACACGGCACTCAGGCCGCGTGCTGACGCGCGACCCTGCCCCTGCCCAACACGCAATCCCGTGACCTAAAGGGGCTTTCGCCTCCCACAAACCGCGTTCCGGCCTGCCTTTTCGCCCAAGCCCAATGCAGGTCCTCGACGCACCACCGACCCCGCTGCCACTCAGCCGCAAGGCAGAGGCAGCACGGGATGTGATCACGAACAGTCCCAAGCGTGACGTCCTCGTCAGGGGCAAGGGGGGCGTGGGCAAGATGACCGCAGCCGCCCTTGGGCGATGGCACCTTGTACCGGGGCCGCCGCGCCCCACCGGACAGATAACACGACCGACAAGATCGCCTGGGACCGGCCAAGAGCCGCAACGGGCGCGCCGTCACTTCAATCCGAAATAGCCAAGCACGAACAGGATGATGACGATGGCTCCGACAAGCCAGATCAGATTGTTCATTTCTCCTCATCCCTCTTCTGAGAATTCCGCCCTCGGCCGCCTGTCAGAAACCGCGCGTCCAATCGTCGACTTCGCGTTCCGCGGCTTCCTTGACCAGCCCGTAGCGCTCTTGAATCTTGCCGACGAGCTGGTCCCGCCTTCCTGAAATCTGATCCAGATCGTCATTCGTCAGCTTGCCCCACTTCTCGATGGCCTTGCCCTGCACCTGCTTCGATTTGCCTTCGACCTGATCCCAGTTCATTCCCATGCTCCTCGCGTGCTATCCCGGCGCTCGGTCCGCTTTGCCGAACCGCAAGGAATGCTACGCCCGCCCCGGCAGCGCGCACTCACTTGGATCTGCAGGTGCAGCCGCCCGTCGCGCCACGGCGAAGGTCATTGCCAGAACAGGGCGGGGAACATGCCCGCCCAACCCACCATCGCCACCAGCACCAGACCGGGCACGACCCGCAGGGCGAAAGCCCATCCCCCCGTCGCTGCCGCCATGACGATCTTGGTCAGGGTGTTAGAGGTCAGACCCGCAAGGATCGGAAGCACGGCATCATCCGGCGTGATCTTGCCCGACGCCACCAAGGTGGCCACCGATATGGCCGCCGCATGGGTGTCCACCAGTCCCGCCGCCATCGCCGCCAATAACAGGCCCGTATGGCCATAGCGGTCCTGTAGCCCGGCCGAGATCACAAGGATGACGGCAAGGATCGACCCGAAGGCCAGCGCCGTCTTCAGGCTTAGGACGCCGCCGGTCGGCGCGGCATCGCCGCCCGAATGCCGCGCAGCCAGAAAGGTGAAGACGGCCCCGTAGGCCGCAGCACAGCCCCCGGCCAGCAGCAGCGGGCCCGACAGGCGCAATAGGGTCGGCATGCTCGTGGCGGCCACAACCAGCGCCATCTGCAGGATCGTCGCCACCGTCGAAAGCACAGCCCCCGCGACACAGGCCGCCAAGACCGCGTCGGATTTGCGCGCCCGAACGCCCATTGCTCCGATCGCCGCAGTGCTGGAAATGAAGCCCGAGATCGCCCCCGCCAGCGGCAATCCGAACCGCGCCCCCAACAGGCGTACGGCGACATAGCCCGCCGCACTGATCGCCATGACCAGCACAATCACAATCCAGAGCGATTGCGGATTCAGCGCCAGATACGGCCCCATCGGCCGATCCGGCACCAAAGGCAGGATCACCAGCGTCGCCGCCGCGAAGATCAGGGCGTCATCAAGCTCGTCCTTCGAGATCACGGTGATGACAAGGTTATGCAGCCAGGCCTTGGCGTAAAGAAGCGCCGCCACCGTTACCGCAATTGCCGCCGCCGTCTGGGGCGCCTGCATGCACATCCCCCCGAGCAACGCCGTCAGGACAAGCACGATCTCCGTGGTCAGCCCCGGGTCTTCATCTTGCGCGCGCCAGTAGGAGACCGCAGCAAGCACGGCGACGCCTGCCGTCAGAACACCCAGCAGCACCGCCCCCCCAAGGCTAAAGGCGACAGCGCCGGACAGCGACGTGATCGTGAAGGTCCGGATACCAGCCGGAGATCGTGTCGGACCTTCGCCCTTGCGCCGCTCGCGTTCCGCGCCGATCAGGGCGCCGACGGCAACCGCGCTGACGAGGTTCAGGGCAAGACTGTCCGAGAGCAGCAGATTTTCCATGGAACGCACCGGGGCCTTTGTGCAGGACCCACGAATAGCCCCCGCCTCCGCCCGGCGTATTGATGTGGATCACCCGCCCAGCATTCGCCCGTCTGCCCCGGCGCATAGGCCGCAGGCAACAGGCGCCGCACCGTAACCTGCAGCAACGCGCGGCAGGTCCCATGGGGCTAGTCTCGTCCCTGCCTTACGGGGGAAGAATGCCGTGCCCAACCTCGCCCCCTCTTCGTGGCCCGCGCCGTCGCGCAGGCCCATCCGCGTGATGTCCTGCGCCCAGTCCCGTCCCTTGGGGGCGGTGGGGCGGTACTGGCCCCTACGCCACCCGCAAGCCGCTTCCACAGGATGCGCTCAGGGACCGAGCCGATGAACGCAAAACCCCGCTTCCCCCGCAGCAGCCGTTTCGGACGCTCTGCCCTCGCATTGGCCAGCCTTGCCGGTGTCTGCCTCTGCCTCCTGATCGCATGGCCGTTCCTCGGCGCGATCACTTGGGCGCTGACGCTGGCGATCCTCTTCGCACCGCTTCACGCGCGCATCGAACGGATGACCCGACACCCCGACATCGCCGCTCTGCTGTCGACGACCATGGTGGCGGTCGTCGTCGTCGTTCCGGCGGTGTTCGTGGCCGAACGCCTGATCACCGAGGCCGCCTCAGGCATCCTCGCCCTGCAACTCCGCGTCGAGAAGGGCGAGTTGCAGGCCCTGCTCGACAGCCACCCCGCCCTTTCGCCTTTCGGAACATGGATCAACCGCCAATTCGATCTGCCATCCATGATGGCCAACCTTGCAAGCTGGCTCAGCAACCTCGGGGCCAGCTTCCTCAGGGGGTCGGTGTTGCAGGCGGTCGAAGCCCTCATCACCTTCTACCTGCTCTTCTATGTCCTGCGCGACAGGCTGGCGGCCAAGGCGATGATCGTGTCGTGGCTCCCCCTCGGCAGGACCGAGACGGAGAAACTGCTGCAGCGGGTCGCAGAAACCATCCATGCGACAGTCTACGGAACGCTTGCCGTCGCCGCCGTACAAGGCAGCCTCGGCGGTCTGGTCTTCTGGGTGCTTGGCCTGCCCACCCCGCTCCTCTGGGGACTGGTGATGGGGCTTCTGTCCCTCGTGCCGGTCCTTGGCGCCTTTGTCGTCTGGTTTCCGGCGGCCCTTCTTCTCGTTATCGATGGCGGCTGGATACGCGCCCTCATTCTGGCCGTATGGGGCGCGATCGTGGTCGGCGGGATCGACAACGTGCTGCGGCCGATGTTCGTCGGCAATCGGCTGCGCCTGCACACCATCCCCGCCTTCATCGCGATCATCGGCGGCCTGCTGCTCTTTGGTCCGCCGGGGTTCATCCTCGGGCCGCTGGCCGCAACGGTGACCATGCTGTTGGTCGGGTTCTGGATCCGACAGAAGCCACCGGACCCATTGCCGGAAAAGGACCCCGTGGCACAGCCCGACGGACCCTGACAGGACCGGGCGCGCCACGGCATCGCCATCCCGCACTGCGGGGCTTTTGGCCGGAGGGCGGTCGCATCGCCAACACCCTGCGACGACGGGATCGGCCCGTCGCGGCAGGCCCGCTTCCGGGGCGCTGCTGCGGGCGGTCGGTGGAATGCAGGATGTGCAACCCCGCGTGACCGTGTTAACGTGTCAGAGTGACCATTTTCCCCCGACGTGCCCAAGGCAACGCACGGCACCGGGACATGTCACCCTCCTGTCGTGCCAGTCGCTATGCAGAGCCAAAGAAAACGGAACTGGAACACGTTTGAAACGGACTCCCACCAATCGCGCCGCCCCGGTGCATGCTGGGCAAGGGTCCGAGAAGACGCCCGCCGAAACGACGGCCGACCGGAACACCCTCTGCCCGGTCGTCGGCATCGGGGCTTCGGCTGGCGGGATCGAGGCGCTGATCAGTCTCTTCGATGCGATGCCCGCCGAAAGCGGGATGGCCTTCCTCGTGGTGATGCATCTGGACCCGACGCGGGAAAGCGGGCTTGCCGACGTCCTGTCCAAGCACAACGCAATGACCGTGTCCGAAGCCACGGACGGCGCGGTGATCGAGCCGAACCATATCTACGTCATCCCGCCTGCCGCCTCGCTGACAGTTGATGGCGGCCATCTGCGGCTGGCGGAACCGACCGAGCGGCGGGGGGCCCGCTACCCAATCAACGAGTTGTTCGAGTCGCTGGCAAGCGGGCGGCAGTCCGGGGCGATCTGCATCGTGCTGTCGGGAACCGGGAATGACGGCACGGAAGGCCTGAAAGAGGTCCGCAGCCAAGGCGGCTGCATCATCGTGCAGGACCCGGCGACCGCCCGGTTCGGGGCCATGCCGCGCAGCGCGATCGCGGCCGACCTGTCCGACCATGTCCTTGCACCGGCACAGATGCCCGATGTCCTGTTGCGCTATTCCCGTCATGCCTATGCCGCAGGCGCCGACCTTCCAGAGAATGCGGCATCGGGCGACCTGGCAATAGATCCGGTTCTGGCCCTGCTTAGAAAGCACGCCGGGCAGGATTTCCGGCTCTACAAGCGCAGCACGCTGACCCGGCGCATCCACCGGCGCATGGGGCTGTCCAACCTTCAGACGATCAGCGCCTATCTCGACCTCCTCGCGTCCCGCCCCGACGAGATCGAAGCGCTTGGCCGCGACCTGATGATCAACGTCACCGGCTTTTTCCGCGACCCGGAGGCATGGGCGGCGCTGGACGAAACAGTCCTGACCCCGCTGGTCGCCGGATGCGACAACGGTGCCTCCGTCCGCCTCTGGGTGCCGGCCTGCGCGACCGGCGAGGAAGCCTATACGCTCGCCATGCTTCTGGCCGCCCGCGCCGAGGCCGCGAACAAGCAGTTCGAAATCAAGCTCTTCGCCACCGACGGGCGCGAGGACAATCTGACGGTGGCCCGGGCGGGCCTCTATTCCGAAGCCGCCGTGGCAGCGATCCCGCCGCCCCTGCTGGAGCGCCATTTCGACATTATGGACGATGGGTCCTACCGCGTGGTGGAAGATCTGCGCGGCATGGTGGTGTTTGCGGCCCACAACCTGCTGCGCGATCCGCCCTTCTCGCGCATCGACCTGATCAGTTGCCGCAACCTTCTGATCTATCTGCAACCCGTGGCGCAGAGGCGTGCCCTCGCCTTGATGCATTTCGCCTTGCGGCCGGGCGGTCACCTGCTCGTCGGCAATTCCGAAGGCGTGTCCGGGCGCGAAGACCTTTTCGAGACGGTGTCAAAGAAATGGCGCATCTTCCGCCGCATCGGCGGAACGCGCCATGACATCCTCGACTTTCCACTTCTAAGGGGCCGCACCATGCCCACCAACAATGAGGAGTCGGCCATGCCTGACACCGGCCGCCCCATGCAGCGCATCGTCGATGTCGCGCAGCGCGCGCTGCTGGAGCGTTTTGCCCCTGCTTCGGTTCTGATCGAGCGGAACGGACAGGTCGTCTGGATCCACGGATCGACAGGTGACTACCTCGAACCCCCGCCGGGAGAGCCGAGCCGCGATCTCATGGCGATGGCCCGGCACGGCCTGCGCGCCAAGCTGCGCCACGCCGTCCGCGAAGCGGTCGAGAAAACGCGTCCCATCGATTTCCGCGCCGTGGTTCGGCACGGCAATCGCGAGCAGGCGGTCGCAGTCTCGGTGATGCCCTTGCCCGATCCCTCCGACAATCTGCTCTTGGTCAGCTTCCGCCCGGTCGATCTGCCGCCCGGAACCACCGTCGCGGATGAGGCCGATCGCCAGATCCTTCAGCAGGCCTTCGAGGATGAACTCGCCTCGGCCCGCGCCGAACTGAAAGACACGATCCAGCAATTCGAAACGACGAACGAAGAACTCAAGGCCGCGAACGAGGAAGTGACCTCGATGAACGAGGAGCTTCAGTCGACCAACGAAGAACTGGAGACGTCCAAGGAAGAACTCCAGTCCTTCAACGAAGAACTTCAGACCGTCAACAGCCAGCTTCACGACAAAAACCAAGAACTGGCGGACACCACGGACACGTTGAACAACCTGCTGGCCAGCAGCGAGATCGCGACCGTGTTTCTCGACAAGGAATTCCGCATCAAGTGGTTTTCCCCCAGCAGCAAGGAACTGCTGGCTCTGGTCGACACGGATGTCGGCCGCCCGGTCGCCCACTTCGCCTGGAAGGTCAAGGACGAGACCCTGCTGCGCGATGCCGAAACGGTGCTGCAAAAGCTGACGGGAATCGATGCCGAGGTGCGCAGCAGCACAGGACGCTGGTATCTACGCCGCGTCCTTCCCTACCGCACGCAGGACGACCGCATCGCAGGCGTCGTCATCGCCTTCGTGGACATCACCGACCACAAGCTGGCACAGGATGCGATCAACGAAGCCCGCCTCTTTGCCGAGGCGATCATCAGCACCGTCCGGCACCCGGTTCTGGTGCTGGATTCCGATCTGCGGGTCCGCTCGCTCAATCCCGCCTTCTGCGAGGCGTTCAACTGCCCGGCCGCCGAGTCCGAGAACCACCTCCTTCAGGAACTGGACCACGGCGCATGGGACATCCCCGAACTGCGGCAGTTGCTGCGCAAGGTCCTCAGCGACGGACAGCCCTTCGACGGCTACAAGATCGAACATGTCTTCCCCAAACGCGGGCGGCGGCACATGCTTCTGAACGCGCGCAAGCTGGCCCACAGCGACGGGCGGTCCGAACTGATCCTGCTTGCGATCGAGGATGTGACCGAACGCCATGACGCCGATGCCCTGCGCCAGACCCTCATCAGCGAACTCAGCCACCGCGTGAAGAACATGCTCGCGATGGTGCAGTCGATCTGTTTGCAGACCCTGCGCCAGAGCGACACGCTGGAACAGTTCGAAGCAGCCTTCGAGGGACGTCTGCACTCTCTCGCCCGGGTCCATGACCTGCTGGTGACCGAGAACTGGACCGGTGCCGATCTGGGCCAGCTTGTCCGTCGCACCATGGAACCGCTTGGCCGGGGCGACCAGATCACCTTCACCGGGCCGAAACTGAACGTCACACCCGAGGTGGGCGTCACGATGGCCATGGTCCTGAACGAGCTTGCGACCAATGCGGTGAAATACGGCGCGCTGTCCCGCGACAGCGGCCGTCTAGAGGTGACATGGCGGCTGGATGCAAGGGCCGACGGCAAGTGGGTCGCACTCACTTGGACCGAAAGCGGCGGCCCGACCGTCGCACCGCCAACCCGCAAGGGTTTCGGCTCGACGCTGATCGAACGCAGCATCACCCATCAACTCAGCGGCACGATCGCGCTGCATTTCCGGCCAGAGGGCCTCTGCTGCGACATCGCCTTTCCGTTCAAACAGCGCACCGCCCCCCGCAGCGAAAAAGAGAGCTGATCCATGCCGCCTGACGACGGAAAACTCCAAGGGCTGCGCATCCTTGTCGCCGAGGACGAACTGCTCGTCCTTCTGATGCTCGAAAACATGCTGCGCGAGATCGGATGCCAGATCGTGGGACCGGTGGCCACGGTCGACGCGGTGCTCAAAGCGATCGGCCGCGACGACTTTGACGGCGCACTGCTCGACATGAACCTGCATGGTGGCCGCATAACCCCGGCCGTAGAGGAACTCGTCGCGCGGGGCATCCCCTTTCTGCTCTGCACCGGATATGGCCGCAATCCGTGCGAAGACCCGGTGATCCGGGATGCCCCGCGGCTGACCAAACCCTTCCGGCTCGATGATCTGCGCAGTGCCATCAGCAAGACATTCCTGAACGCCGACAGAAGATAGCCCCCCGCCAGAAACGGGCGTCTCCCCCGTCCTGCCCTGCGACCGCTGAACGCGCATGCAGCGCTGATCCGCGATCCTCTGGTCACAAAGGACGACTGGAACGGCCCGCAGCCGATGTCGCGGAAAGTGAGCCGGGCCGAGATGGCGCGGGCCACAAACCCCATCTGGCCGAGGGGCCTTGATCCGAATGCCGCCTGTGCGTGTCGTGGAAGCGTCCCTGTCGCCCAAGACGCAGGCCCCGGCTCCACCGCGTATCGGCTTCTGCTTTAACCAACGACGTCAGTCGTTTCACGTCGCGTGCGACCTCAGGAAACCTGCGATCCCAGCACAACGATTTATATGTGATTCAGGGTCAGGTGGCGGTGCTGTCAGACAAATGCGAACCAGTCTCCGTTTCCCTTGCCCCAGCCGGGATAAGGCCGCATGCAGGCCGCGCCGGCGAGAGCGGCGGAGCGTGCCCGGGTCGCCTCAGAAAGAGTTCCTCTGACAGCGCCTCTGTGTCTTCTGTGCAGAACGGCTAGACCGGGACACCCCCGTTACCGACGTCTGGCCGCCGACAAAACGGTATGAACGCCCAAGGTCAAAGCTCTTCCGGCAACACCGGATCAGGTCATCGGGAAACGAGCCTTCGCGTATCCAATTCAGCTTCCCAGGAGACAGGCGAGCAGCACAATCGCCCCCCCGGTCCATTGCATCAGGGTCATCGTCTCTTCGGGCAGCAACAGCGTGGCGCTGACCGTTGCGACCAGTGCCTCCGACATCATGAGGATCGCGGCGCGGCCTGGGAAAAGCACGCGACTGGCCCAGAAGATGGCCATGATGCTTGGCAACAGGAGCATGGCGGAGCCGACGAATGCCAAAGGCAAAACGTCCAGCAATTGTGTGGGCGCCGGGGCCGTGCCCGGAAACAGCAGATGGGCAAGGACAGCCCCCGCGAGAACCGCGAACACGAACTGGTAGAACGACGTTGCCAACAGCTTTTCGCCCGGCCAGCGTTTCATCCCCGCCGCCCCGAAGGCCCAGAGAACACCGGATGCTAGGGCGAGCACATCGCCAAGGCCGAAGGCGGATTGCTCTGCATCCGACGCTCCGGCGATCAGGAGAAAAAGGCCGAACAGGCCCGCCACCACCGTCGCCACGCGGCGCAGGTCAAGCCGCTCCGACAGCCAGATCACACCGATGATCGTTGACCAAACCGCGGTGAGGTAGAATTCCATCGTCACCCGGATCACCGGTGCGATCACCATGGCGGTCGAGTAAATGCCCATCGCCACTCCCGTCATCAGGCCGATGAATAGGGCGGGGCCGGGACTGGTCCAGATGTTGACGCGCTTCCAGATCATCAGCGGCAGCAGAACCAGCAGGGGGCAGAAGTTGAAGAATACAACGCCCCAAGTTCCCTCGATCCCAAGGCGGTTCATCTCGCGCAGGGGTAGCCAGTAAAGGCCCCAGACCGAAGCGCCGAGAACCAGCGCCAGCGAGGCACGTCTTTGTATCTGCGCGTCACGCATCTATGGCCTTGCTCCAATCCTGCGCGGCATAGGCATCATCCATCGCGGCCTTCATGCCATCGTACCAGTCGCCCACGCTGCCCATGGTCTGCCCACCGCGGAGATAGGCATCGACGATCTCGCGCAGGCGCGCCTTCCCGAAGGACGGATAGTGGCCGCCATGGAAAACCTCGGCGTCCAGATCGCGCAGGCGCTCAAGTGTCAGGCGGTAGGTCGCGGGATCCGAATGGTAAAGTGCATCCAGCAAATCGCCGTCATAGACGGCATCGCCGGAAAAGACGGTGCGAGATTTCCGGTCCCACAGCGCGATGGACCCGGGTGAATGGCCAGGCACGTGCAGGACCTGATAGGCCACGTCACCAAGGTCAAGGACATCGCCCTCGTCCAGATGACCGGTCAGGGGGGCGGGTGTAATGGTCCATGTTTCGGGCAGGAAATCGGGGTGAGCCTGCGGGCTGACGATCTCGATCCTTGCCCAATCGCCGGAATACACGACGGCATCGGCCGTCGGGTCGGCGAAGACATGCGCCTCGGCCCTGTGGCCAAGGCGGCAGTCGAATTCGTGCAGGCTGCCCATGTGGTCGAAATGGCAATGGGTACAGATGGCCTTCAGCGGACGGTCGCTGTCACGCCGCACCCAATCCTTCAGCGGCCCAAGTCCCATGCCAGTGTCGATGACCAGATCGCAGTCACGCCCGCGCACATGCCAGATGTTGCAGCGCAGGAAGTTGGCGACACCGGTTTCCTGAATAAGCGAGACGCGATCGGTGAGGCGGAGTGTCGTGAAGGGCATGATCTACCAATCCGCGCCGGCATTGATCTGGATGTCGACATTGGTCAAACCGAGGGCAGAGTCCGAGCAGAAGAAATCCACCAGAGCGGCAACCTCCGCCGGCTGGACGATGCGTCCTTGCGGGTTCGATCCGGCGATCACGGCCCGTGCAGCGTCACGCGGGATGCCTTGTGCCGTTGCGATGCGGTCGAAAGCATTCTCCATCATCGGCGTTTCCACCCAGGTCGGGCTGACCGCGATGCAGGAAATGCCATGCGGCGCACCCTCCACCGCCGTGGCCTTGCTGAGGCCGATCAGCCCGGCCTTCGAGGCGCAATAGGCCGCATAGCCGCGTTCGCCCTTGCTTCCGGCGGTTGACGCGATGTTGGCGATCCGGCCCCAGCCTGCGGCGATCATGTGGGGCATGACGGCGCGGGTCATGCGGAAAGCACCCGACAGGTTGACCTCGATCTGGTCGTCCCATGCCGCGTCGGAATGGTCGTGCAGGAATGCCTCATGATAGATTCCGGCGGCGTTGACCAGAATGGCGGGCGCCCCAAGGGCGTCCACGACTCGGGCAACGAAGCCATCGACTGAGGCGCGGTCGACCACATCCAGTGCAGCCAACAGGACCTCAGTGCCAAGCACATCGCGCACCGACGATTGGACGGCGCCATCGCCCGCCCGCCTTGCCCCGATCGCCACATCGTGCCCCCGCGCGATCAGCGCCTTCGCGCAGGCGAGGCCGATGCCTGTCGTGCCGCCGGTGATGATTGCGGTCCGGGTGGTCATGGATGCCTACCGCGCATGGGTCAGGGACTCGCGGATCACGACCGTCACCTCGCCAAGGCTGAATGGCCGTGGATTGGTTCCCGCTGCCGTGTCCGTCATCGCCTTGGCGGCGACGCTTTCAATACGGTCCGCCGTGACGCCAATCTCGGCAAGGGACCGGGGGATGTCGCAATGGTCCAGAAGCCGGCAAACCGCCGCGTAGAATGCCTCGAAATCCGTGGCGGCCAATCCCATGGCCTGACACATCGGCGCCACTTTCGGCCCGATTACGGGGGCGTTGAACCGCAAGACCGCAGGCAACAGCACGGCATTGGTCAGCCCATGCTGGGTGTCGAACTCGGCACCAATCATGTGGCTGATGGCGTGGACCATCCCCAACCCCTTAAGGAAGGCCACCCCGGCAAGGCAGGAGCCGGTCAGCATCACCCCCCTCGCCTGGATCGAGGCGGGGTTTTCAAGCGCCAGAGGCAGCGCGTGGTGTATCATTCCTAAGGCCTGCAAGGCGATGCCGTCGCACATAGGATGAAAGCTTGGCACGCAATAGGCCTCGATGGCGTGGGTCAGCGCATCGCAGCCGGTCCAGGCAGTCAGGTTGCGGGGCAGACCGATGGTCAGGTCCGGGTCCAGCACCGCGGCGAAGGGCTTCTGCGCCGGATGCCAGACACAACCCTTGATCCCCCGCTTGGTGTCAGTGATCATCGCCGTGCTTTCCGTTTCAGCCCCCGTGCCCGAGGTGGTGGGCACGCAGAGAAGTGGAACGAAGTCGGCTTTGCCGATGTCGGTCGGCGGCGTCAGGTTATAGTCGAAATCCCACAGGTCGCGCGAGCTGTTCAGCACAAGGCTGATCGCCTTGCCCGCATCCATCCCCGACCCGCCGCCAAGGGCGATGATGCCGTCATGTCCATGGGCGAGAAAGGCCGCCTTGCCCGCAGCAACCTCGACGTCGGTCGGATTGGGCGAGACATCTGAGAAGGTGCCATGCGCTAATCCCGCCAAGGCCAAATGGCCGCGAAGGATCTCCACGAAGGGCAGCTTCGCGGTTGCCCGGTCCGTCACGATCAGAGGCTTGCGACATCCGGCAGCGGCGCAAAGCGCGCCCACCTCGGCCAGCCGCCCGGGCCCATACTTGATCGGAACCGGAAAGTCCCAATTGGCGGCCTGCGTGAACGGATCATCTGTCATGGCCCCTGCTGTCCTTTGTTCGATGTCAGATCGCCGCATGTCTTCGGCTGTGGAGCCAGCGCCCGCCGGCTGGATGCTCTTGTGTCAGTCGGCCGGCACGGTCAGGACAATCTTTCCGCTGCCGCCCGCACTTTCCAGAAGTCGATGCGCATCGGCAGCCCTGTCCAGAGCGAAGCGGTCCTGAATGCGCACGAAGACCTTGCCTTCGGCAAGCCAGTCCATCGCCCTCTGCAGGATCGCCGCCTGACGGATCAGATGAGGTCGCAACCCCTTCCACATCGGAGTCAACATCATCACATTGTGGATGGTCAGGTTACCATTATAGGCCGTGCCATCGGGCAAATCGCCCAGCATGCCCATCAGGGTGACGACATGGCCATAGGGCTGCAGCACCCGCAGACTTTTCAGAAACCCGTCTCCCCCGATGTTGTCGAGAACGGCCCGGACGCCGTCGCCACCGCTCCAGTCCATCACGGCCGCACCGAAATCCTCATCCCTGTAGCGGATAGCCAGTTCAGCCCCCGCGGCCACAGACAGCTTGGCCTTCTCTGCCGAACTCACAGTGGTGGCCACGCGCGCGCCCATGGCACGGGCGATCTGGGTAGCCATCTGCCCCGTGCCGCCCGCCCCAGCATGGATCAGCACCAGATCACCCTGTCCGACCCTAGCGCGTTCGACCATAGCCTCCCACCCTGTGATGAAGACGAGCGCGATGGCAGCCGCATCCTCAAGGGCAACACCGTCAGGTACCCGGACAAGACAATCGGCTGGCACGACCGCATGGCGGGCGTAGGTGCCCGCAGGGCCACCAACCCCACCATGACAGAAGCAAACACGATCCCCCGGCGCAAACTCTGTCGCACCCCTGCCGACCGCCTGCACGATGCCTGCGCCGTCATGGCCCAGCACGCAACCCTCGGCAGCGCCGACATAGGGGCCCAGACTGCGAAAGAAGGTATCTGCCGGGTTCACGCCTGCCGCGACCAGCTTGACCAGCACTTCGCTCCCTTCAGGGTCAAAGGCAAGGTCATGCATGCGATACTCCAACACCTCCGGCCCGCCTGTTTGGCGCATGACCATGGCTTGGGTCGTGAACATCATTCCCGTCTCTCCTTCTGGGCCTAGCCTTGCAGATAGCCGGTCAGAACATTGGTAACATTCTGTCCTAAGGGGGCGATTGCATAGCCGCCTTCCATCACGAAGAGCGTCGGCAGCCCGAGCCCGGCGATGACTTGCCCCAGACGCAGGTAATCGGGCGTCTGCAGGCAGAACCCGCCCACCGGATCGCCGTCGAAGGTATCAACCCCCAGCGACAGGACCAGAACATCTGGCGCATAGGCCCGGATACGGGTGGCGGCGGCCTGCATTGCTGGCAGATAGGTGTCGATGCGGGTGCCGGGCGGCATGGGCAGGTTCAGGTTGAACCCGTCTCCACGTCCTCCGCCGGTTTCATGGGCAAAGCCTAGAAGGAAGGGATACTCCTCTTCCGGCCGTCCATGCAGCGAGACGAACAGCACGTCATCGCGGTCATAAAAGATGCGCTGCGTGCCATTGCCGTGGTGATAGTCGATGTCCAGAATCGCCACCCGCGCTGCCCCCTGATCAAGGAACATCTGGGCCGCGATGGCGGCGTTGTTCAGATAGCAATACCCCCCCGCCAGATCGCCCGAGGCATGGTGGCCGGGCGGACGGCACAGGGCGAAAGCCGCGCGCGCGCCCGACTGCACCACAGCGGCGGCCGTCAAGGTCACATCCAATGCCGAGCGGATCGCCGTCCAAGTGCCCGGCATGAAGGGCGAGAAGATGTCGAAGGTATAGGCCGACAACATCGCGTCGATGTTGTCCATCTGCGGCTTCTGCGCCAAGCCGCGCATCCCAAACGTCCGGGCAAAAACGGCGCGGCTGGGACCGTGGCGTTTCTCCCACAGGGGATAGGCGGTTTCCAGAAATGTCAGGAAGTCGGGGTCATGGATGCGAAGGGCCTCGGCCAGTCCATGGGGTCTTGCCGTCTCCACATCGCGCAATCCCGCCTCGGAGAGCGCCGACAGGATGACGTCCATGCGCTCGGGGCATTCGGCCATTGGCACGAACCCATCGCCGCGCATTTCCAGTGCGCCCACATGCGCCTTGTGGGCGTCCGAATAGATGATCTTCATGCAGCACCTTCCAGCTTCGCGTCTATCCGCCTTTGCCAGGCTCGGCAGAACTGATCGGCCAAGAGAGCGATCACCGCCATCGCGATCCCCGCGAGGAAGCCGATGCCGAAATTGCCCTTCGAGAGCCCGATGTAGATGACCTGTCCCAACTCGTCCGTGCCCACCAGCGCGGTAATCACCAGCATAGAAATCCCGAACATGATCGCTTGGTTCAGGCCCAGCATGATATTGGGCATCGCCAGTGGCACCTTAACCCGCCACAAGAGCTGCGACCGTGTCGCTCCCATGCTGGTCGCAGCCTCGATCACGTCCTTCGGCACATTGCGCAAGCCGTATTCGGCATAGCGGATCGGCGCGACGACGGCATAGGCGATGATCGCCAGGAGGGCCGAGAATTCGCCAATCTTGAAGATCATGATCACCGGGATCAGCAGGACGAACACCGGCATCGTCTGCAACGTGTCGTTGATCGGGCGGAGGATGCGGGAAAAGCCGTCGCTCTCGGCCGCTGCGATGCCAAGGCCGGTGCCGATCAGGAAGGACGCGAGCACCGCCAGACCGCAAAGCTGCACCGACAGGACCGCCTTTTCATAGCTGCCCGTCAGCAGCATGAAAGCCACTGCCGCCGCCGTCCAAAGCGCCAGCCGCGTGCCGCCTGACCGATAGCCGAACCAGATCAGCAGAAGGGTCGCCCCCGGCCAGGTCAGGTTGGTCAGACCGAAGAACATGATCAGTCCAAGGCTGGCGATCGCGACGGCAAGCCCGGCTCGACCGCGCGACAGGGCATATCCCGCGCCGACGGCAACGAGGGCCGCATAGGCCGCAGCGTGCCAGACGGTCGCGGTAAAGCCCCAGGTGAAGGGTCCGACGACGTTCAGAAGCCCGATCTTCAAGGGCAGGACCAGCGTGAAGATGATGAAGTTCTTGACCGCATCAAGCACGGGCTTTGCCCAGAGAACAAACGCCTCAATCCCGGTGTTGAGCGGGCCAGCCGGATCGAAAGTCCAGGCCGCGGGCCAGCTGCGCAGGGCAGGCAGGGCGAGGGTAGCAAGATGGACCAGCACCGCCATACCGAGAACCGCCAAGGCAAAGCGGTGGCGTCCGACAAAGCCTTGCGGCGGCGACATGTCGGGCGCGCGTGTGGCCAGCCCATGGGTGATGCGGTCCAGCACCATCGCCATCAAGGCGATGACGATGCCCGCCACCAGACTTTCGCCGAACTCCGCCTTGCGCAGGGTCGATAGGACCCGCCAGCCGATATCCTCGGACCCGCCGATGATCGAGGCCACGATGATCATGTTAAGGGCTGCCATCGTGGTCTGGTTCACGCCCAGAAGGATCTGGCGCAGGCCCGCGCGGCACCGCACGAGGAAGAACAGTTGCCACCTCGTCGCACCCGACATCAAGCCACTTTCGATGATGTCCGCAGGCACCTCGCGGAGACCCACGATGGTGTTCTTCACCATGGGCGGAAAGGCAAAAATGATCCCGGCAATCAAACCCACCACCGGGCCAAAGCCGAAGAGGATCAGGATCGGCAGCAGGTAGGCAAAGGCCGGGACGGTCTGGGTGATGTCCATCAGTGGTGTCAGCAGACGCTCGGCCCGGGGAGATTGAAACCCCCAGACGCCCAGACCGAAGCCGAGGGCCACGGCCAGTGGCACGGAGACGGCAACCAAGGCGAGCGAGTTCATCGTTTCGGGCCAAAGCCCCATCAGCAGGATGTAGACCAGCGTGCCCAAGGTGAACGTCGCCAGCGGCCAGCCGCCCGCACGGTAGCCGATCATCACGGCAATGACCGTCCCGACCGACCAGGGCAGCCAGCCAAGAAAGGCGGACGTCCATACCAGCGGGTAGTCCATGACCGCGGAGAGAGCACGGAAGACGGGCTTGAAGACGCCGACGACCCAATCCATGCCGATGTTCAACCAATCGACGACCGGCAGCGTCCAGGCCGACGGATAGGCCTTGAGGTCGGGAACACGCGGCTGCAACAGCGCGAGGACCAGAACCGACGCCAGAACCAGACACCAGATCAGCAGGGTCCGCCCGTCGGTCTTTCTGGCCATCGACGCTTCAGCCATGCGCCACGCGCGAAGGGCTCGTCCCCTCGACCCGACCAAGGGTCCCGACCAGAGATGCCGCGGTCACCGTGCCGAGATAGGCGCCCCCCGAGTCCACCACGTCCAGACCCGCAGAACTGGCGGCAAGTTTGGACATCAGGCCCTCGATCCTGTCTTCGGGGGCGATGCGCGGCAGGTTATCGGGACGGTTGGCCATGAAGACCGCGCATTGATGAGCGCGGAGGATCTTGATCCGGGGAACCTCTCCGGTGAACTGGGCGACATAGTCGTCGGCGGGGTTCAGGATCAGCTCCTCGGGCGTGCCGATCTGTACCACGCGACCGTCACGCATAATCGCCATGCGGTCGGCGATGCGAAGCGCCTCAAGGAAATCATGGGTGATGAAGACGATGGACTTCTTCAGCACGCGCTGGATGCGCAGGAATTCGTCCTGCATCTGGCGACGGATAAGGGGATCAAGCGCGCTAAAGGGTTCGTCGAGGAACCACAGCTCCGGCTCCACCGCCAAGGACCGCGCGATGCCGACGCGCTGTTGCTGGCCACCCGACAACTGCCCCGGATAAGACTGCTCCCGTCCCTTCAGCCCCACCAGATCGATGACATGCGCCGCGCGGTCGCGCTGCTCGGCCGCTGACAAGCCCTGCAGGCGCAAGGGGAAGGAGATGTTCTCGATCACCGTCAGATGCGGCAGCAGGCCGAAGTTCTGGAACACCATCCCCATTTTGTGCCGTCTGATCTCGATGAGGTCGCGGTCGGACTTGGCCAGAAGGTCCTGCCCGTCCAGCAAGACTTGACCAGCCTCAGGCTCAATAAGGCGCGAGAGGCAGCGGATCACCGTTGACTTGCCCGAACCGGACAGGCCCATGATGACGAAGGTCTCGCCGACATGGACATCAAATCCCACATCGATGGCCGCCGGGATGTGGCCCGCCGCGCGCATTTCTGCGGCTAAGGCGTCTGGTGCAGCGCCTTCCCGTGCGAAAAAGCGCGCCGGATCAGGCCCGTAGACTTTCCAAAGGTGGCGGCACGACAGCTTGACAGGTCCGGGCATCGTAGGTTCCTGCAATGGAAGTCAGGCTCGACCGGGCGGGCCGGGCGGTTCACCCGGGCCGCAAGAGGCCCGGGCGACTGATCATGCGGACTACTTAATCCAGGTGGTCCAGACGGGCTCGTTCTTGACCATCCATTCGGCGGCCAGTTCCTCGACCGTACGGCCTTTCTGATCGACCTCAAGGATCATGGCATTGTGATCGGCGTTGTTGAGGGTGAACTTCGCCACCATCGCCGCCGCTGCCGGAAACTTGGCCGCAAAGTCGTCACTGTGGATCTTCTGCGCCTCGGCCTGCGCGAATCCGCATGCGGTTTCCTTGACCTGCGTTTCCTCGATGCACTCGCCCTCGACCGCGTTCCATTCGACGAACTTCAACTCGGTTTCGGCAAAGATCCAATGCGGTTCCCAGAACATCATCAGGATCGGCTCCTTGGCCGCGATCGCGCTTTTCAGCTCGGCGAGCATCGCGCCTTCACTGCCGCCCGGCACGACGTTGAACGGCAGGCCGATGGCCTTGACGACATCGATGTCGCGGGTGCCCCAATCGGCCGGATAGCCAACCAGTCGCCCGTTCGGGAAGGTTTCCGCAGTCCCGAAAGCCATCGCGCAGTCATAAAGCGCCAGGTAGTTCGGCAGGCCGGGGCAAAGCTCTTCCATATAGGGCGGATAGATCCAGCCTTCGCGCGGTTCCAGCCCGAGGGGGCCCGCAGCGATGATCGCGCCGGATGCGAGGCCGTTGGTATAGGCCTCGGTCACCGAGTTGTCCCAGACCTCTGGGTTTAGGTCCAACTCGCCCTGCTCGATGGCGGCAAGCTGCGGCAGCGCTCCGGCGATGACCAGCTCGACGTTGTACCCCATCTTCTTAAGCACTTCGCCCACGATGGTGGCGGACAGCACCTGTCCGGTCCATTCGTTTACCGCGATCTTGATCGGATCGGGGGATTCAGGCGCCTCGGCCAGCGCAAAGTGGGGCGCCCCAAAGGCCAGTGTGGCGGCCAGAAGGCCAAGTCTCGTCTTGCGCGTCATCTTCATCTCCCTGTTGTTCTTATAGTGTCATTTCCGACAAGAGTTGCGCTCGCAGGGCACCCCTGTCATCAGCGTAGTTACGGGCAATCTCGGGTCCCCTCTGGCGGTTTTGCCAGTCGTGATCGGCCATGATCGGGGCATCTTCCGCTGCGGGCAGGGTCATTCCCCGGATGATGTCGGCGGCACGTTCGGCCAGCATGATGGTCGGGCCGTTTAAATCGCCCGCGGTCGCCTGCGGCATGATCGAGGCATCGACCACCCGCAGGTTCGAAACGCCGATCACCCGGCATTCGGGGTCCACAACAGCCAGCGGATCGGTGCCCATGCGACAGGTGCCGCAGGGGTGATAGGCGCTTTCGACCTTGCGGCGGATGAAATCATCCAGAGCGTCATCGGACTGCGCTTCCGGCCCCGGGGCAAGTTCCGCCCCGGCATAGTCAGCCATCGGCGCCTGAGCAAAGATCTCGCGACTGAGGCGGATGCAGGCCCGCATCTCCTGCCAGTCCTCTTCATGGGTCATGTAGTTGAACTGCACGCGCGGCAGGCTGTGCGGGTCGGCGTCGCGAAGCCGCACCCAGCCCCGGCTTTTCGATCGTTTCGTGCCGACATGGACCTGAAAGCCATGGCCCTTGGCCAGCGACTTCCCGTCATAGGAAATCGCCAAAGGCAAGAAGTGGAACTGGATGTCGGGATAGACGAGGCCCGCACGGCTGCGGATATGCCCGCCGGTCTCGAAATGGTTGGTTGCGCCAAGCCCTTTGCGGGTGGCCAGCCACTTCATCCCGATCAGTGCCTTGCCGGGCAAAGACATCCACGGAAACAGCGAGACGGGCTTGGTGCAGGCGTATTGAACATAAAGCTCCAGATGATCCATCAGGTTCTCGCCGACCCCAGCGCTTGCCTGCAGGACGGGAATGCCGTGATCGGCCAGTTCCTGCGCCGGTCCTATCCCCGAGCGTTTCAGGATCACGGGCGACATGATGGACCCAGCGCTTAGGATGACTTCCCGGCGGGCGCGGGCGACCTCGACCCGGCGGTTGCGCAGGTATTCCACGCCGACGGCGGTCTTGCCGTCGAAGAGAATGCGCTTGACCATGGCCCCGGTGACCAACCGCACCTGCGGATTCTTCAGGGCGGGCCGCAGGTAGGCCCGTGCGGCCGAGGCACGCATGCCGTCACCCACAGACATCTCCATCGGGCCAAAGCCTTCGTGCTGGACCTCGTTCATGTTGGCGCTGCGGGGATAGCCTGCGGCCACCGCCGCATCGACAAAAGCGTGATAGAGCGGGTTCACCTCGGGACCGCGCGTCACGCGCAAGGGCCCGTCAGTGCCGCGATAGGGCCCGCCGCCCTGAACGCGCTCCATCTTCTGGAAATAGGGCAGCACATTGGCCCAGTTCCAGCCGGTCGCGCCCTTGGCCTCCCACAACTCGTAATCCATCGGGTTGCCGCGCACATAGCACATGCCGTTGATCGACGATGACCCGCCCATTCCCTTGCCCCGGGGCAGGTTGATCCGACGACCCGCCAATCCCGGCTCCGGCTCTGTCACCATGCCCCAGTTGAAGCGCTTGGTGTTCATCGGCATGGTCAGGGCGGCGGGCATGGCGACGATCACCGACCGGTCGCTGCCCCCCGCCTCTAGAACGAGGATGCTTACCCCTGCATCCTCTGCCAACCGCCGCGCCAGCACTGACCCGGCCGAGCCTGCGCCGATTATCACATAATCGTAGACCTCACCCTTGGCAGCCATGTCATGCAGGCCCGGTCATTCGATGATCACGTAGTACTTCAGCATCGGCTGATCCTGCCGCCAGTAGCCCCGGAACCCCTTGGGTACGAAGAAGGCATCGCCCTTGCGGTAGGTCTCGGCGAAGCCCTCGGCCTCAAGCGTGACTTCGCCGTCAAGCACGACCATGAACTCGTCGGCGGCGTAGCTTTCATAGAACTCGGTGTAGGGCTGCGAGCGCCAGATCCCCATGCGATACTTTGGGTTCGCCCGATCAAAGTAGGAATGATCCGCCCCCATCGGCGTGCCACTGATGAATGTCGCCGTCTCCTGTGGCACATCGTGCTGCGCCAACCAGCCTTCCGGACCGGTAGGCGAGAACTTTATCGGAAGCTCCACGCAACTCTCCCCCTGTCAGCGCTGACACCGCCTGACGCGACGCCACACTCGGAAAGGTTAAGGGCGGCTTTATCAATTGCCGAATCAATAATAGTGCCAGAGGGTAACCTCAGGTTACCGAGGGCCATCGATCTATGCCGGCGAGACTCCCCCTGACCGCCCTTCGCGCCTTCGAGGCCGCGGCCCGAAGCGGCTCGCTTACAGCCGCCGCCAGCGAACTGGGGGTAACTCGACCGGCCATCAGCAAGCAGATCAAGCAACTCGAGCAGATGTTGGACTGCGCCCTGATGGTCCGTCTTGGCAATGCCGTCCAGCTGACTGCGGCAGGACAGGACCTTGCACATGACGTGGGGCAGGCTTTCGGTCAGATCGCCGCCTCGCTGGAACGCCAAAGTCAGGGCAGGACGCTGACCAATGTCATCCGCATCTTGGTCGACCGCGATTTCGCTTCTTCCTTTTTGGCAGGACATATCGGCCAGTTCCTGCTGCGGAATCCCGGTGTCTCGGTCGAGGTCGTGGCCGAAAGGAATGGCAGGATGCGGTTGGAAGAGGACTTCAACTTCCGAATATTCTACGGCCATTTTGGCGCGACGCCCTGTCCCGGCTTGCGCGAAAGGATCTTGTGCCGCTGGTACGATTTGGTCGTCTGTACCCCGGAATACGCGTCAGAGCACGTCAGTGGCGAGGGGGCCCTTATTGATGCCCAACTCCTGATCGATGGCAATTACAATGTCTGGGACAGCTGGTTCACCAAGACCGGCCTCAACCATCCCGGCCCAGCCCGCGATATGACCCACTTCAACGAAACATCGCTGTGTCTTTCGACCGCGCTGACGGGCGGCGGCATAACTATCGGCGACACCATTCTGGCCTTCCCCTCCATTCGCGCAGGACGGCTGGCCCTGCCCTTTCGTTACGGGCTGGAAAGCGAGCAGTGCTATTCGCTCTTCGACCGCGCGGGGCGGTTGCATACCGCTGCCGAGCTATCCTTTCAGGAGTGGCTGTCCGAAGTCGTCACGAAACATGAAATCGAGGTCAACGCATTTCTTAAGGAAAGCGGCATCGACATTCAGCATTGTTCAGTGGGGTCGGGCGGAGTGTGTCCTGCGGGAACGCTCATCCGCGCATAAACCCGAGGGTCACAATGCTTTGATCTGGCGGTCGCGCCATGATCTATCCTCCGAAGGTAGACCAATCGATTGAAAACCATTTCTGCCAAGCGGCGGCGCAGCTTTAGCTTTTCTTGCCGAATAGTCATGGGAAGGTGGCGGAGACGAAGGGATTCGAACCCTCGAGACGGTTCCCCGTCTGCACCCTTAGCAGGGGTGTGCCTTCGACCACTCGGCCACGTCTCCGTCGACCCGTTTATCGAGGGCCGAGGAGAGGGGCAAGCGGAAAGGCGGGGACAAAACCCGCGCCTTAGCCGTTGAACAGGAAATGCAGGACGTCGCCGTCCTTGACCTCATAGGTCTTGCCCTCGACCCGGAACTTGCCCGCCTCCTTCGCCCCCGCTTCGCCGTTTCCGGCGATGTAGTCGTCATAGGCGATGGTCTCGGCGCGGATGAAGCCCTTCTCGAAATCTCCGTGGATCACCCCGGCCGCCTGCGGGGCCAGCGTGCCCTTGGTAATCGTCCAGGCGCGGGCCTCTTTCGGCCCCACGGTGAAATAGGTCTGCAAGCCCAGCAACTCGTATCCTGCCCGGATCAGCCGGTCCAACCCCGCCTCGTGCAACCCCATCTCCTCAAGGAACATCGCCGCCTCGTCTTCGGGCAGCTGCGCCAGCTCTTCCTCGATCCGGGCCGAAATCACGACCGTCGCCGCCCCCTGCGCGCGGGCCATCTCGGCCACCCGGTCGGATTGGCTGTTGCCGGTGGCGGCCTTCGCCTCTTCGACATTGCAGACGTAAAGCACGGGCTTGGCCGTCAGCAATTGCAGCAGCCGCCACGCCCGCCGGTCATCCTCGGCCACGGCCACCGTGCGCGCGGGCTTGCCTGCCTCCAGCACCGCCTGCGCTTGCGCCAGCAACCGGTCCTGATCCAGCGACTCCTTGTCCCCACCCTTCAGCTTGCGCGCAAGGTTTGCCCGCCGCCGCTCGATCGACTCGAGGTCCGCCAGCATCAGCTCCGTCTCGATCGTCTCGGCATCGGCGACCGGGTCGATGCGCCCCTCCACATGGGTGATGTCGCCATCCTCGAAACAGCGCAGCACATGGGCGATCGAGTCGCATTCCCGGATATTGGCGAGGAACTGGTTGCCCAAGCCCTCGCCCTTCGATGCGCCCCGCACCAGACCCGCAATATCCACAAAGGTCATCCGCGTGGGGATGATCTGCTTGGAACTGGCAATCGCCGCCAGCTTGTCCAGCCGCGCATCAGGCACCGCCACCTCGCCCACATTGGGCTCGATGGTGCAGAAGGGGAAATTGGCCGCCTGCGCCGCCGCCGTCCGCGTCAGCGCGTTGAACAGGGTCGATTTGCCGACATTCGGCAGACCCACGATCCCCATCTTGAAACCCATCGCCCGCTCTCCTTGCCGCACCCGCTGCCCGTCGCGCCGCTTCTAGTGGGCCGCCCCGCCCATAGCAAGTTCCCCCGGGAACGGCCTTTCCTGCCACCTGCCTTCATCTTGGCCAAAATACTCCGGGGGTCCGGGGGGGACCCCCGGTTCCGCCGCCGCCCCCCGCCCCACCGCCCATTGATCTTTCCCCCCACCTCCGGCAAAACCGCCCGCAAGACACAGGGGACGGGGCCAGCCAGATGACCAGAATCGACGCCACCTTCGCGCGCCTCCGGGCCGAGGGCAAAAAGGCCTTCGTCAGCTATATCATGGGCGGCGATCCGGATGCGGAAACCTCGCTGGCCGTGATGCAGGGCCTGCCCGCCGCGGGCGTCGACATCATCGAGCTTGGCTTGCCCTTCACCGATCCCATGGCCGATGGCCCGACGATCCAGCTTGCCGGGCAGCGGGCGCTCGACAAGGGCATGACGATGGATGCCGTCTTGGGCGTGGTCCGCGCCTTCCGCGCGGGCGATCAGACCACCCCCATCGTCCTGATGGGCTATTACAACCCGATCTATTCGCGCGGCGTCGACCGCTTCCTGTCGGAGGCGAAAGAGGCAGGCATCGACGGCCTCATCATCGTCGACCTGCCGCCGGAAGAGGATGACGAGCTGTGCATCCCCGCCCAGAAGGCCGGGATCAACTTCATCCGCCTCGCCACCCCCACGACCGATGCCAAGCGCCTGCCTACGGTGCTGCAGAACACCTCGGGCTTCGTCTATTACGTCTCCATCACCGGGATCACGGGTGCGGCGGCGGCTCAGGCCACCGACGTGGCCCCGGAAGTGGCGCGCATCAAGGCCGCCACCGATCTGCCCGTGATCGTGGGCTTCGGCATCAACACGCCCGACTCCGCCCGCGCCATCGCCTCTGTGGCCGATGGCTGCGTCGTAGGCTCGGCCATCGTCAAGGACATTGGCTCCGGCATGCCCGTCGCGCAGGTTCTGGCCAAGGTCGCGGCGCTGGCCGCAGGCGCCCATTCTGCCTGACCGTCCACCACCCTCTTGCTTGTTGATGATTGCACGATTGCCCCCATGCGCCACGTCACGACCCGCCCCGCTGCGACGGCCCTGATCGCCCTCTGCCTCTCCCTGCCGGCTCTGCCGACCGGCGCTGTGGTCATCCTCGACAGCACATGGTTGGCGCAGGGCGGCGACCAAGACTCCCCCGCGGACGGCTTCTCGGCCCATGTCGCCCTTGCGATGCAGCCGCAATTCGCAGCCATCTTCGGTCTGCATGACGGCACCAGCTACGGCGGCTCCGCGACGTGGATCGGCAACGACCGCGACCACGGCTACCTGCTGACCGCCGCCCACAATTACGGCGCGGACGCGGATCCCTCCGCATGGGTCTACTGGTCGCGCGACGGCACCGCCTATGACGCCGTCGCCCTGCATATCCACCCCGGCTACGACCCGGATGACGACAGCACCTCCGGCTACGACATGGCCATCGTGGTCCTCTCCACACCCGTCACGGACGCAGGTCGCCAGCCCCGCCTCTATGCCGGGCGCGACGAATTGGGCCGCGTGGTGACGATCACCGGCTACGGCTCGCGCGGGACAGGATCATCGGGCGAAGCCGACGATTATTACGATTTCGACGGCGAAACACCCGCCGCCGCCCGCAACATCGTGGACGAGGTGGATGGCGAAAACGGCTTCAACAGCCTGATCATCGACTTCGACAGCGAGGCGGGCGATGCCTCGATCATGGGCGACGCCGAACCCGTGGACGCGATGGAAGGCATCCTCGGCAGCGGCGACAGCGGCGGCGCGTCATGGATCGAAACGCGGCAAGGATGGGCCATCGTCGCCACCAACACATGGGGCGACGATTCCGTCTATGGGTCCATCTCCGGCCTCAGCCGCGTCTCGACACAGCTTGACTGGATCGCCTCCATCTTCCCCGGCATCCGCACCGCCGACTGACGTCCTTTCCCGGGCCTCTGCCCTCAGGCCGCTTCCGGGAACCGCCGCTGATCCTCCAGCCGCTCGGCCAGCGAGGCGAGGTCGCTCGCCAGCGCCTCCATCGCCTCGATCGGGGCCAGCCCGGCGATGCGCGCCATGTCTTGCTCCACCGCCGTCACCCCCGTCATGGCCAGCGTGCGCCCCTTCGGCGTCAGCCACAGGCATTTCGACCGCCCGTCGCGCGGATTGGGCTCCAGCCGCACCAGACCGCGCCCCTCCAGCACCGCCAGAGTGTGCGACATGCTCGTCTTCGGCCAGCCGAAGGCCGCCGCGATGGACCGTGGCGTCTGCCCCTCGCCCAGCCGGATCAACCGCTCCAGCACTGCGAACTGCGCCGCCGCCAGCCCCTTGGGCAGCCGCGCCTCCACAAGGCGCTGCGCGGTGTGATGGGCCGCTGAGATGGCCGCGATCAGGGTCAGAACAGGTGTCAGGGTTTCCGTCATCTTTGGGGTTCCGTCATGTCAGGGGGCCTTTGTGCCGATGCCCCTGCCGCAGCAAGTTGCATGCCAACACCGCACCACCCGGTGCGACCTCGCACCACCTGCCCGCACCCTTGCCGCAGCCCCCCGGAATTGGTAAGCAAAGGTAACCAATCGGAGCGCGCCCATGCCCGTCATCACCTGCATCGACGATCTCAAACGCCTGCACAAGCGGCGGACGCCGAAGATGTTCTACGATTACTGCGAAAGCGGCAGCTACACCGAACAGACCTTCCGCGAAAACACGTCGGATTTCCAACACCTCCGCCTGCGCCAGAAGGTGGCGGTAGACATGCTGGGCAGGCGGCTCGACAGCACCATGATCGGCACATCTGTGGCGATGCCCGTCGCTCTCGCCCCCGTCGGCATGACCGGCATGCAACGGGCGGATGGCGAGATCAAGGCCGCCCGCGCCGCCGAAAAGGCGGGCGTGCCCTTCACCCTCTCCACCATGTCCATCTGTTCGATCGAGGATATCGCCGAACACACCAAGGCGCCCTTCTGGTTCCAGCTTTATGTGATGAAGGACGAAGGCTTCGTCGACAGCGCCATCGAACGCGCCCGCAAGGCGGGCTGTTCGGCCCTCGTCCTGACGCTTGATCTGCAGATCCTCGGCCAGCGGCACAAGGACCTCAAGAACGGCCTCTCTGCCCCCCCGCGCCTGACGCTGAAGAACATCCTCGACATGGCGATCCGGCCGCAATGGTCGCTGGAAATGCTCGCCACCAAACGGCGCACCTTCCGCAACATCGTGGGCCATGCCAAGGGCGTGGGCGATCTCTCCAGCCTCATGAGCTGGACCAACGAACAGTTCGACCCAAAGCTCGACTGGTCAAAAATCGCCCGCATCCGCGATCAGTGGGGTGGCAAGCTGATCCTGAAAGGCATCCTTGACGAAGAGGATGCCATGAAGGCCGCCGATTTCGGGGCCGATGCGATCATCGTGTCGAACCATGGCGGGCGGCAGCTGGACGGCGCGCTGTCCTCCATCCGCATGCTGCCCCGCATCGTCCGCGCCGTGGGCGACAAGACCGAAGTCTTCCTCGACAGCGGCATCCGCTCCGGTCAGGACGTGCTCAAGGCGCTGGCGCTGGGGGCCAAAGGCACGATGATCGGCCGCGCCTATATCCACGGGCTGGGCGCCATGGGTGAAGAAGGGGTGTCCAAGGCGCTGGAGGTGATCCGCAAGGAACTTGACATCACCATGGCGCTCTGCGGCGAGAAGTCCGTGGAAAACCTCGGCCGTCACAACCTGCTCATCCCCAAGGATTTCGAAGGCGATTACCTTTAGGGCGTCGCGCCTGTGGCTGGCCCCGGGGGCGCTTCGCCCCCGTCAGCCATCGGGCTTTGAACCGATGGCGCCCCGATGGCTGACCCCCAGAGGATATTTGAAAACAGATGAAGTGCAGGCAGCAGCTCAGGCCGTTTGCGCCCGCCGCTGCCGCGCCATTAGCGGCGCAAGGATCAGCACCGTCAGCAGCATCACCGCCGCAAAGACGAAGGCAAACCGCAGCCCGAAGGCCCCGGCAAGGAAGCCCAGCGTCGGCGGCCCGAAGAAATAGCCGAAGTATCCCAGCAGCGTCGCCCGCGCCACGGCCCGCGCCCGCGCCTCCGGCTCCGCCAGCCGCCCCACCATGGAAAAGGCCGTGGGCGCGATGACCGACGACCCGATCCCCATCACGATGAACCCCGCATAGGCCATCATCGGTGTCGTGGCCAACGCCGCCCCCAGCGCCCCGCAGGCCGACACCAACGCCCCCCCGATCAACAGCCGGATCGGATCCACCCTCTGCACGATCCCCTGCCCCGCCAGCCGCGCGAAGCCCATGGTCAGAGCCAAGGCCGCAGGCCCCATCGCGCCTTCCTCCGGGCTGCCGCCCAGCGTCTTTTCGATATGCAGCGCCGACCAGTTCTCGGCCGCATTCTCGGTCAGGAAGGCGATCAGCACGATACCGCCCCCGATCACCGGGATCAGACCCAACCGCCCCGCCGTGCCATCCTTGGGCTTCCGCAACCCGTGGATCGTCCCGTCCCGCTCCAGCGTCGACAGGGCCAGCACCGCCGCCACCGCCGCCATCGTCCCCATCACCCAAGCCGGATGCCAACCCTCGCCCCGCATCGCGCCCGTGGCCAACGCGCCCCCCGCATAGCCAAAGCTGTAGGCCGCATGGCACAGGTTCATCAGATGCAGGTTGCGCTCATTCTCCAGCGCCGCCACGCGCGCGTTCATCAGCACATCGGTCAGCCCCGTCGCCGCCCCGCAGGCCATCATCGCCAGCGGGAAGATCCACGCCATCCCGGCCTGCCCCGGCAAGGCAAAGGCCGCCGCCATCAGGATCGTGGCCACCGGCAGCGCCACCCGCCCCAGCATCGCCCCGATCATCGGCGCCAGCAGCATCGCCGTTACGGCGGCAATCGGCGTGGGCAGGATCAGCAGGCCCAGCTGCGACTCGTTCACCTCCAGCGCCGCCTTCAGGTCGGGCAGCACCGCCGCGAACGTCCCCCACAGCACGCCCATGGCGGCAAAGGCGGCAACGGGCGCGCGCGCCGCGACAAGGGTGGTGGACACGGACATAAAGGTGATCTCCTGCCCGCCACAGCTAGACCGCCCCCCATAAGGCGGCAAGCCTGCGCGCGACCCACCCCACGCCACGCGCGACCCGAATTTCCCTTTCCTTCGGCCCGAATCGCGGCTATAGCCCCCCGGTCGCGCCGCACACCCTTGGAGGGCGGCGGATGAATATATGGAGAGAACCTATGGCTCATGAGATCCCCGATCTTCTGGCCGAGGTACGGACGGGGACAGGCAAGGGGGCCGCTCGTCAAGCTCGTCGTGAGGGCTACGTACCCGGCATCATCTATGGCGACGGCAAAGAGCCGACGCCGATCAAGCTGAAATACTACTACCTGCTCAAGCGCCTGAAGGCCGGTCGCTTCCTGCAAACCCTCTTCAATGTGAAGATCGAGGGTGGCGAGGAAGTGCACGTGATCTGCCGCGGCGTGCAGCGCGACGTGGTCAAGGACCTTCCGACCCATGTCGACTTCATGCGCATCCACGACGAATCGCGCATCAACCTCTTCATCCATGTGGACTTCAACAACCACGAAGCCTCGCCGGGCCTGAAGCGCGGCGGCACGCTCACCGTGGTGCGTCCGGAAGTGGAACTTGAGGTTGTCGCGGGCGACATCCCCGATCACATCACGGTCGACCTGACCGGCAAGCAGATCGGCGACGTCATCCACATCAACGATGTGACCCTGCCGAACGGGGCAAAGCCCACCATCGCGCGCAACTTCGTCATCGCGAACATCGCCGCACCGACGGGCATCGCCGCGTCGGAGTGATCCTTCGGGAAACGGCATTAGGGGGCGCGGCTGATCCATCAGCCGCGCCCCTTTCCTTTTCGCAGCGGGCTTGCACCGCAGGGGGCACTGCGGCAAAGGTCGCGCAGGACCGCAGGAAGGGCAGGACAGTGAAAATCTTCGCAGGCCTCGGCAATCCGGGGGCGAAATACGCGGGCAACCGCCACAATATCGGCTTCATGGCGCTGGATCGCATCGCCGCCGATCACGGCTTCGGCCCGTGGAAATCCGCCTTCAAGGCGCAGGTCGCCGAAGGCCGCCTCGGGTCTGCAAAGGTGCTGCTCGTCAAACCCCAGACCTTCATGAACCTGTCCGGAGAGGCGGTCCGCGCCACGCTCGAATTCTACAAGCTCGGCCCCGATGCCGTGACCGTCTTCCATGACGAATTGGACCTCGCCCCCGGCAAGTGCCGGGTAAAGCAGGGCGGCGGCCATGCGGGCCATAACGGGCTGCGCTCCATCCATGCCCAACTCGGGACCGATGCCTATGCACGCGTGCGGCTGGGGATCGGTCATCCCGGCCACAAGGATGCCGTGGCGGCCTATGTGCTGCATGATTTCGCCAAGGCCGATCAGGACTGGCTCGACGACCTTCTGCGCGGGATCTCCGACGGCGCGGCGGCGCTGGCCGAAGGCGACGCCGCGCGCTTCATGAACGCGGTGGCGCTCCGCACCGCCCCGCCCCGGTCATCGGACAAGGCGGACGCCAAAACCGCGCCGCCGAAGACCGCCCCCGTGGACCAGCCCACCGCCCCCGACGACCGGACCGCCCTGCAAAAACTGATGGACAAGTTCCGCTGACCTCCGCCCGCGCCGACACCATCCGCGCTGCCTTCCGGTCGCAGGCCCGCGCCTGCGCCCGCCTCGGCTCGCCCCTGATGGACAAGTTGCTGCACGGCCTCTCCACAGCCCTGCGCCCCGGCAGCCCCCTCACCGACCGCATCCTGAACTGGCAAGGCGATCCCGGCCCCGCTGGCGATGCCCTGCCCCTGCGCCTTGCCGCAGGCCTCCATGCCCTCGTCCTCACCGGCACTGATCCCGCCCTTGCCAATGCCTATGCCGCCCGCGACCCCTTCCCCGCCGCCCTCGCCGCGATCGACCGCCATGCGGCGCATCTCGACCGCTGGCTCGACACGCCCCCGCAAACGAACGAGCTGCGCCGCTCCGCCCCCCTCCTTGCCGCCGGGCACCTCCTGACCGCCCGCTTTGGCCTGCCCCTCACCCTCTCCGAACTCGGCGCCTCCGCAGGCCTCAACCTCCTGTGGGACCGCTGCACCCTCACGCTGCCCGGCCTTACCCTCGGCGCGGGTCCGATCCAACTCGCCCCCGACTGGGACGGCCCGCTTCCCCCCGCAACCCCTCTCACCATCGCCGACCGCGCAGGATGCGACCTCTACCCGCTCGACCCCGAAACCGACCGCCTCCGCCTGCTTGCCTATCTCTGGCCCGACCAGCCCGACCGCCTCACCCGCACCGAGGCCGCGCTCCGCGAAGCCGCCGCCTTGCGCCCGAAGATCACCCAAGCCGATGCCGCCGAGTGGCTCGACCACCGCCTCGCCACCCCTCGGCAAGGCCGCCTCCACATCGTCTTCCACACCATCGCCGCCCAGTATTTCCCCGCCACCACCCGCGCGCAGATCACCGAAAGCCTGCGAATGGCAGGCGCGAAGGCCACGCCCACCACCCCCCTCGCCCATCTAGAATTGGAGGCCGACGGCACCCCCGACGGCGCCGCCCTCACCCTGACCACTTGGCCCGGCGGGCAGACGGAACCCCTCGGCCGCGCCTGTTTCCACGGCCGCTGGGTGCGGTGGTCTCCCATGGCCTGAACGGCAGCCGCCCGCGCATGGCACGTCCACGCAGGGCACATCCACAGGCCCCGCACCAAGCCGCAACAGCCCCCGGCGACCACCGACACCCAACGCCACCGCACTCGCGAGGCCCAAGCATATCCGCCCGAGGCCACGCCTCCGCCCCCGGCGCAAAGGGTTAACCCACTCATTAACCTTAACGCCCCCCACCACCTCCAGCCGCAACCAGCCCCCCAACCACAGCCGCCGCCCCGACCAGGCACGCCCGCGCCCCAAGGCCAGAACCCAGAACCTGCACCCCCACCGCACCCGCAGCAATCACCCCGTTAACCTTAACGCGCCGCCCAAACCCCTATCGAAACGCCCCCCAACCACAGCCGCCTCCCCAATCAGACACGCCCGCGCCCCAATGCCAGAACCCGGAATCCACACCCCCATCAGCCCCCACCAGCAATCACCCCGTTAACCTTAACGCGCCGCCCAAACCCCTATCGAAACGCCCC
>JACVZW010000007.1:322579-650254 GCA_014654775.1 Paracoccaceae bacterium
CAGCAATCACCCCGTTAACCTTAACGCGCCGCCCAAACCCCTATCGAAACGCCCCCCAGCCACAGCCCAACCAGACACGCCCCCAAGGCCATAACCCAGAACCCGCACCCCCACCGCCCCCCAGCAATCACCCCGTTAACCTTAACGCCCCCCCCCTTCATCTTGGCGAAAATACTCTCAGGGGGTGAATGGGCCGCAGGCCCAGAGGGGGCGGAACGCCCCTTTCCCCTTTTCCCCTTCCCTTGCGTCATCCGGCATTCCCCCGCTTGGCAACCCGCGCGGCCCATGCCAAGCCTGCAGGCAAACAGGGAACCGACCATGCGCATCGCCCTTCGCCTCGCCGTCCTCATAATCCTCCTGCTCGCCGCCACCGCCCTCTGGAAGCGTGAAGAAATCACCCGCCTCATGGCCGTGAACTCCCTCTTCGCGCCCGAAACCATCGTCCAGAACTTCAGCAACATGGACGACCTCTTCCTCACCCGCCCCCTCTCGCGCGGCGACGGCCCGGTCAGCCCTCTGCCCGAAGGCCCCAAAGCGACCCTCCCGCCCGATGTCGCCGACTGGATCGCCGAGCGCAGCGTCACCGCCATGGTCATCCTGAAAGACGGCCAGATCGTCCATGAAAGCTATCATCAAGGCACCGGCCCCGATGACCTCCGCATCTCATGGAGCGTGGCGAAAAGCTTCCTCTCGGCCCTTTTCGGCATCGTTCTGGCCGAAGGCCATATCGACAGCCTCGACGACCCCGTGACGAAATATGTCCCCGACCTCGCTGGTACCGCCTATGACGGCGCGACCGTGCGGCACATCCTCACCATGTCCTCCGGCGTCGCCTTCAACGAGGATTACTTGGATTTCTGGTCCGATATAAACCGCATGGGCCGTGTCCTTGCCCTCGGCCAATCCATGGATGGCTTCGCCGCCAGCCTGAAGGACCGCGAGGCAGACCCCGGCAGCCGCTGGCATTACGTCTCCATCGACACCCATGTCTTGGGCATGATCATCCGCGGCGCCACCGGCGAAGATATCCCCGATCTTCTCGAACGCCACATCCTCGCCCCCATGGGCTTCGAACAGGCGCCCTATTACCTGACAGACGGCTACGGCGTCTCCTTCGTCCTCGGCGGCCTGAACGTCACCACGCGCGACTATGCCCGCTTCGGCCAGATGATCGCGCAAGGCGGCCTGTGGCAGGGCCAGCAGATCGTCCCGCGCGACTGGGTCGAAGCCTCCGTCGTCCCCTCCGCCCCCGGCGGCGCGGGCTATGGCTATCAATGGTGGATCGCCGACGGCGCTGCACCGGGCGAGGTCACCGCCCAAGGCATCTATGGCCAGTACATCTGGATCGACCGCGCCCGCAACGTGGTCATCGCCGTCAATTCCGCCGACCGTGGCTTCGAAGACCCGGGCGTCGCCGATGGCAACATCGCCCTCTTCCGCCGCATCGCCGCCGGTCTCTAGACCTGACCCTCGCCCTTGCCGAAGAACCCGGCAAGGGCACGGCCCACCGTCTCGGTCACCCCCGGTTTGGGCAGGGCGTCAAAGGGCATAGGCCGACAAATCTCCATCGCCGCCACCCCCACCCGCACCGTCAGCGCCCCGTTCACCACACCTTCCCCGAACCGCCGCGACAGCTTCGACAAGAGGCCACCCCCCGCCACCGACCCGATCAGATCGTCGGTCAGCGCAATCGCCCCCGTCGCCACCAGATGCCCGAAGACCCGACGCAGCAGCTTCACCGACCCCAGCATCCCGGACCGCCCGCCATAGATTTCCGCCACCCGCCGGATCATCCGCAGATTGGCGAACAGCGCCGCCGCCACATCGGCCAGCGCCAGCGGCACCAGCGCCGTCACCGTCGCCACTTGCCGCGCCGCCGCCTCGATCTCGGCCCGCGCCTGCGCATCCAGCGGCGCCATCACCTCCACCTCCGCCAGCCGGATCAGCGCATCGGCATCCATCACATCCGCCTCGCGCTCTGCCACCTTCGCGAGCCCCCAACGCAACTCGCCCCGGCCCGCATAAAGCCGCCGCAGATCGCGCAGCACGGCCCGCGCCTCGGCCAGCGTCCCCGCCCCTGCCGCCCGCGCCCGCAGATGATCCAACCGCCCCAGCCGCGCAAACCCTGCCGCCTCCCGCAAGGCCAGCAGCACCGCCGCCAACACCGCCGCCCCGACCAAAACCAGCGCCACCGTCCCCAGCAGGGTGTTCGACGCCAACAGCCCCGTCACGAACTCCCAGGCCGCCACCGACAGCACAAAGGAAAACAGCCCCCCAAAGGCCCAGAGCGCGAACCGCCCCAAGGCCGACCCGCGCCGCCCCGCCCCCACCCGCAGCGCCGCCTGCATCGCCTGTCCCTGCGGCAGAACCTCGGGCACCGAAGGGGCCAGCGCCGGATCGGCACCCCCCTCCCGCTCGATCACAAAGGGCTTGTCCGCGCTCACAGCCGGTCTCCGATCAGAAACTCCACCGCCCGGTCCAGCCGGATATGCGGCGGCCCCTCACCGGGCTTGACCGCCATCCGCAAGGGCGGCGCAAAGCTCATCATCCCGAACTCCGCCTCCAGCCAGCGCTCCGCCCCCTGCCGCGCGGGCGATAGCAGCCGCGCCGGGTCCTCCGGCAACCGCCCCGGATACATCGCCACCACCCGCCCATCCTCCAGCCGCCCGGTCACGCAGTCCAGAACCCGCCCCTCGCGCGTCACCGTCTCTTCCACCGTCGCCCGGAACCCCGCCAGCGACATCGCCCCGGTCAAGGCGCCTGCAAATTCCGCCCGGTCCTTCGCCTCGCGCAGCATCGCCTCCATGATCGCGGTCAACGCCGGGTGCTGCGTGTGGTGCAGATGATCCGCCTTGGTCGCGGCGAACAGGATGCGCTCCACCCGCTTGCCGCCCAGAAGCGCCGTCAGCCACCCGTTCCGCCCGGGGCGAAAGGCCCCCAGCACATCCGCCATCACCCGCCGCAAATCCTCCAGCGCCTGCGGCCCCCGATGGATCGCGCCCAGCACATCCGCCAGCACGATCTGCCGATCGATCCGCGCGAAATGCGCGCGAAAGAAGGGCTGCACCACCTGGCTCTTGTACCCCTCAAAGCGCCGCTCCATCTCGCGCCAGAGGCACCCGCGTGGCGTATCGCCCGGCTTCGGCAAAGGCGCGAAGGTCAGCGCGGGCGACCCCGCCAGATCGCCGGGCAGCAGGAACCGCCCCGGCGTGCAATCCGCCCATCCCGCCTGCCGCGCGCCCCCCAGATAGGCGGTGAACAGCGCCGCCAAAGCCTGCGCCCGCCCCTCGACAAAAGGCAGCGCCCCATCCTCCGCCCGCGCGGTGGCCAGAAACTCCGCCCCCTCCGCCCGCTTGGCCAGCCGCGACAGCACCTCCTCCGACCAGTCGGCATAGCTCTTGTCCAGCAGCGCAAGGTCCAAAAGCCACTCGCCGGGATAATCCACGATGTCCAGGTGCACGACGCGCGGCCCCGTCAGCCCCGACAGCCACCCCTCTGGCCGCACCCGAAAGGACAGCCGCAACTCAGACACCGCCCGCGTGCTGTCCGGCCAGCGCGGCGCATCGCCGGTCAATGCCGCCAGATGCCCTTCATAATCGAACCGCGGCAGCGTCAGGTCCGGCTGCGGCTGCAACCAGACCGCCTCGATCCGCCCCGCCGCCTGCGCCTGCAGCTGCGGCATCCGCCCCCGGTCCAGAAGGTTCGCCACCAGCCCGGTGATGAAGACCGTCTTCCCCGCCCGGCTCAACCCCGTCACCCCCAGCCGCACCACCGGTTCGAACAGCGCTTCCGAAACAGAGGCCGCCGCCCCCTCGATGCTGCGGGCAATGCCGTCGGTGATGGATGAAAGGACCAATCGCTTCCCCTGTGCCTGCCGCGAACATAAGCACGCGCAGAGGCCTTGTGTAGCGGCGGCATCGCCCGGGGGCCATGCATGGTGGACAAGCCTGCCCCCCATCGGCTAACCCCAGCCCATGCCCCGCTTCGCCCTTCTCATCGATTACGACGGCACCCCCTTCAACGGCTGGCAGCGTCAGGCGCAGGGGCAACCTTCCGTCCAGCAGGCCGTGGAAGAGGCGTTGGCCAAGCTTGAACCCGGCCCCCACACCATCGCCGCCGCAGGGCGCACCGATGCGGGCGTCCATGCCACCGGTCAGGTCGCCCATTGCGACCTTCACCGGGACTGGGACCCGTTCCGCCTGTCCGAGGCGCTCAACTTCCACCTCAAGCCCCAGCCCGTGGCCATCCTCAAGGCCGCCCGCGTGCCCGAAGACTTCCACGCCCGCTTCTCGGCGCTGGAACGCCGCTACACCTTCCGCCTCATCACCCGCCGCGCGCCGCTGACGCATGACCGCGGCCGCGCTTGGCACATCCAGCACCCGCTCGACCTTCCCGCCATGCGCGCGGGCGCCGCCCACCTGATCGGGCTGCACGATTTCACCACCTTCCGCTCCACCCTCTGCCAGTCGAAAAGCCCGGTAAAGACGCTGGACGAGATGACCATCGACAGCCGCCCCCTCCCCGGCGGGACCGAGATCCGCTTCCACCTCCGCGCCCGCAGCTTCCTGCACAATCAGGTCCGCTCCATCGTCGGCACGCTGGAACGCGTCGGCGCGGGCAGCTGGCACCCCGATGACGTCAGGGCGGCGCTCGAGGCGAAGGACCGCGCCGCCTGCGGCCCCGTCTGCCCGCCTCAGGGCCTCTACCTCACTGGGGTCTCCTACCCGGCTGACCCTTTCGCGGCGTGATCCGCCGACCGGGGGCGCTTCGCCCCCCGTCAGCCATCAGCCCTTGAACCGATGGCACCCCGACGGCCGTCCCCCCAAGGATACCTGCAGACAGAAGATAAACAGCGCAGCCCGTTAACCTTAACGGCACGCCCTTTCCCCTTCATCTTGGCCAAAAATACTCTCGGGGGTGAATTGGCACGCCGAAGGCGGGACAAGAGGGGGCAGAAGGCCCCCTGAACAACGGAGGAGGCGCGCAGGCGCCGACGACGCCAAAAGGCTTGCGCGTCAGCGCTCCGCCGGATCACCGCCCGTCCAAGGCGGCAAGGTCAGGCAGATGCCGCACCAATGGCGCGGCCAATCCCTGATGATCCAGCACCTTGCGCACCCCGGGCCGCGCCCCCACCACCACCAGCACACCGCCCCGCCGCGCCATTCGGCGGGCCAACAGCAGGAAGGCCCGCGCGCCCGAGGAATCGATCATCGGCACGTCCGTGACATCGACCACGAATTCGCGCGGCCTGTCCGCGATCCGCTCCAGCACCGAACCCAGCCGCGCCGCCGCGCCAAAGAACCACGGCCCGCGCAGGCGGATCACCACCCGGTCCCCGTCCTGCTCGGCCACCGGCGCGTCGCCCGCGCCCGACATCTCCGCCGCCTCCGACATCCGCGCGATGAAGACAAGGCCGCCCAGCGCGAACCCCACCACGATCCCCTCCGTCAGGTCGCGGAACACCACCAGAAGGAAGGTCACCACCAGCACCGCCGCATCCGCGCGGCTGCCGCGCAGCAGGTGCCAGAACTCTTCCTTCTCGGCCATGTTCCACGCCACCACGGCCAGCACACCCGCCAGCGCCGCCAGCGGGATGAACCCGGCCAAGGGTGCCGCCACCAGCATGAAGGCCAGCACGAAGAGCGCATGCAGCATCCCCGACACCGGCCCGCGCGACCCGGCGCGCACATTGGTCGCGGTCCGCGCGATGGTCCCCGTCACGCAGAACCCGCCGAACAGCGCCGATCCGACATTCGCCGCGCCTTGCGCCACCAGTTCGGCATTGCTGCGATGGCGCGCCCCGCTCATCCCATCCGCCACCACCGCCGACAGCAGCGACTCGATCGCCCCCAGCAGGGCAAAGCTCACCGCCCAAGGCAGCGCCGCGACCACCGCCTCCGCCGTCATCACAGGCAGTCCCGGCACAGGCGGCAGGCGCGGCAGTTCCCCGAATTTCGACCCGATGGTCTCCACCTCCAGCCCCAGCCCCGCCACGACAGCCGAGGCCAGCGCCACCGCGATCAGCATGCCGGGCGCCCCCGGCCGCCAGCGCTTCATACCCTGAATGACCGCGATCACGCCCAAGGCCACCGCCACCGCCGCCCCTGCCACCGTCCCCCGCGCCGCCCATAGCGCGTCCACCTTCTCCACGATCTCGGCAGGCTCCGGCGCGGCCAGCGTCAGGCCGAACAGGTCGCGCAACTGGCTGGCAAAGATGATCACCGCGATCCCGGCGGTGAATCCCACCGTCACCGGATAGGGGATGAAGCGGATATAGGTCCCCAATCGCAACGCCCCCGCCGCCAGCAGCAGGAACCCCGACAGGAAGGTCGCAAGGATCAACCCCTCCACCCCAATCGCCATCACGCAGGCCGAGACCAGCACGATGAAGGCCCCCGCCGGCCCCCCGATCTGATACCGCGACCCGCCCAGCAGCGATACGAGGAACCCGCCCACGATGGTGGTGTAAAGCCCCCGCTCCGGCCCCACCCCGCTGGCGATGGCAATCGCCATCGACAAGGGCAGCGCCACGATGGCCACGGTCAGCCCCGCCAGCGCATCCGCCCGCAAGGCGCGCAGGCCATAGCCCTCGCGCAGCACCGTCACGATCTTGGGCAGGAACTCCGGGTCAGGCGGGGGTGTTGGGGCGGCGCGGCTTGCGTCTGTCATGGTCCGGCACTGGCCTATAAGATACCGTCATCCAACGCCCCGCCCCGCCTCCTGTCAACCACCGGAACGCCACAGCCATGCCGACCCGCCCCGATCCCGTCGCCGCCGCCGATGACGAAGCCCGCGCCCTCGCCCGGTCCCTGATCGACGGCGCGACCCATGCCGCCCTCGCCGTCACCGATCCCGCCGACGGCACCCCCGGCATCAGCCGCATCGCCATCGGCCGCGCGCCGGGTGGCGGGCTTCTCACCCTCGTCTCGGCGCTCGCCCCCCACCATGCCGCGCTGATGGCCCATCCCGCCTGCGCCGTGATGCTGGGCGAGGTCGGCGAAAAGGGCGACCCCCTCACCCATCCCCGTCTCATGGTCAAGGCGCGGGCAGAGTTCGTCGCCCCCGACGATCCCGCCCGCGCCACCCTGCGCGACCACTGGCTCGCGCATCAGCCCAAGGCGAAACTCTATGTCGATTTCGCCGATTTCGCCTTCGTGCGGCTGATCCCCGTCTCCGCCCTTCTGAACGGCGGCTTCGCCCGGGCCTTCCGGCTGTCGCCGGAAGACCTCGGCTAGCCTCACTGGGGATTGTCGCAGCGCACCGTCACCTGCACCCGCCCCCGCACCGCCACGGGCCAGCGCAGATGCACCTCGTTGCGCGCCACCCCCTGCTCCACCAGAGCGAAGGGCATCGCCCATTGCGCCACGTTCGACGCGTTGCTGATCTGCCCCTCGGGCACCACGCCCGTCACCACCCGCGCGCGGCCCGCAAAGGGCAGCCATGGGCCCGGCTGCACCACCCATGTCTCCGCCGCGCTCGACTGGACATGTTCCACGATCACCGGGCTCACCGTCATCTGGTCGATGGAATGGAAGGCATTCGCCTCAAAAGTGATGTTGCGGAACCGCGATGCATCCAAGCTGGCAAAACTGTCATCCACCCCCTCCACCCGCTCGATCGTGCCGTTGATCGTGCGAAAGGCATTGTCCGTCACCATCAGCCCGTTGATGAAATGCCCCGGCCCGCGCGGCGTCACCACGATCCAGCGGAAGGCGGTGCTCACCCCGCTCGCCATGAAGATGTTGCCCGTCACCGTCAGCCCGCCAAAGGACAGCTCATTGCTGAACCCCGGTTCGGCATCATGCTCGTTCGACCATTCGATAAAGCAATTGTCGATATAGTTGCCCACCACCAGACTGCGCGCATGGGTCGAGGTGAAGACGATCCCCGCCCGCCGGAGGCCCGCATCCTGCTCGTCCCCCTGAAAGAAATGGTTGGCCACGACCAGATGCCCCGTCCCGCCCAGCACCGCGAAATGGGCGAAACGCACCACCCGGCATTCGCGCAGCTTGGCGTCATTGGCATTCACGTTCAGCGCGATGGTTGTCCGGCTCTGCACGGGCAGCGACTGCTCGTTCGACAAGAACTGGCACAGGTCCACCATCAGCCCCTGACAGCCCAACCCCGGCGAACTGATCCCCCGGTCCAAGGGCCGGTTGAACACGCAATTGTCCAGACGCAGCGCGATGCCCGCCACGGGCAGGATCACCCCGCTGCCCACACCGCCACAGTCGAACTCCACCTCGCGGATCTCCAACCGGCTCAGATTGGCAAAACCCGTCAGATCAAGGATGTAGCGATAGCGCTGGAAGGTGAAGGTCCGCGTCCCGGCGGCGGCGAACAGCGGCTGGCTCAACTCCACCGTCTGCGCCGCCACGTTCACCGCCCGGACATAGACCTCGCGCCCCACGCCCGTCCCGCTGACCCGTGCGCCAAGCGCGATATTGGCCGCATTGGCCACCCCGGTCAGCCGGGTCGGGTTGGACACGGAATAGGTCGCCACCGATGTCGCCACCGCCGTATCCCAAGCGGGACTGTCCTGCGCCTCCAACTGGCCGTTGCGGATCACCCGCCGCAGGTTGAACACCGACAGCCCCGTGATCGCCGCAAGGTCCAAGGGGGCCGCCAGCCGCACCCGCCGCCCCGACAGGTCGAACTCCACATGATCGCTGAAGTTGAACAGCGATTGCAGCGCCTTGCGCAGCCCCGCCTCGTCGCCGCCGAAGGCCGCCGCATAGGTGTTCAGGTCAAAGTTGCGCCGACAGGTCAGCCGCGCCGTCGCGGGCATGGTAACCCTGCCCTCGAAATGGACATGGCTCTCAAAGGTCACGTTCCCCGCCAGCCGATAGGTCCCGGCGGAGACCAACACCGACCGCTGACCCGCCGCCGCATCCGCCGCCTCGAAGGCCGCCGTGTCATCGGCCACCCCGTCACCCACCGCGCCATAGTCGCGCACATCCACCCATGTCATCAGGTTGCGATGGAAGACCTCGGTCGCATCCTCGATCACGATGTCGTCGATGCGTACCACGCCGCCCACCGGCCCGGTCAGATCAATTCCCAGATGGCCATAGACCGGGGCCGTGCCCCAGACCATGTCCACCCCGCCCCGGTTGCCCGATCCGATGATCGCGCTCACCGTGACCACCTGCCCGTAAGTGGTCAGCGCGACCCCCGGCCCCGCCTGCACCGCCGTGGCGACATTCGACCCGTTCCCCACCGCCGCAAAGCCCGCGATCCGCACCGTGGGCAACGCGCCCGACAGGCACTTCACCCGCGCCGTGACGCGCAGAAACAGCCCCGGCTGAAAGGGGATGCGCTGGAAACAGCGCAGCTTCAGCGTGGCCGTGGATTTCTGCACCTCCAGACAGCCGCCGAAATCCTGATCCGCCGGAACAAAGGCCGCATTGGGCTGCCCGGCCCAAGACCCCTGCCCCGCCAGCCCATCCTCGCGCGACCACAGGGTCAACCCCGCCTCAAAGGCCGGCGGCATCAGCGCCAGCCCCTCCGTCACCGCCTTGTTCATCGCGCATCCCTCGCCGCGTTTTCGCCCGCGGCAAGGGGTATCAAGGCAGGGTTAACGGTCTGTCAGACCAGCGCACGGTCATGGGCCGCGCGCTGCGGCTGGCCCGCTCTTACGCCCCCACGCCCGGCTCCGGCAGCAGCTGCACGCCGTTGATCTGCCACCCCTCCGGCCCCTCCACCATCTGATAGTCGAGGATATGGGTCTTCCCGGCCTGATCGGTGATCATCACCTTCTGCCACAGCCGCCCGGCCACCTCGCGCTGCTCCAGCATGCGCACCGACCCGGGGCGGTGCACCATCGGATAGCCCTGCTTCACCATCGCCCCGAAATTCTCCGGCGACATGAAGATCGACTTGATCGACGGCGAGGCAAAGTCGAAGGCCGTGGCGAAATCATCCGCCTTGAACGCCTCGATCTGGTTCAGGATCGTCTGTTCGATCGGATTGTCCTGCGCGGCGACGGGCGCGGCGACAGGCAGGCTCAGGCTCAACGCAGTCAGCAGTCCAAAGGCGATGCGGCGCATGGCGGCCTCCCTCAAAGCGTCCCCGGAAGGAAGCCTAGGGCAATGCGCCCTCAGGTCAACGACGACGCACCAAAGGCTGCGATGCGCCCTCTGTGCGCCTGCGCACCCTTAACCAATAAACCGCGCCGATCCCTGCCGAAATTTGTATGAACACTTTGCTGCACAAAAGGCGGCACAAAACAGGGCACAGCCGTTGACCCCCGGGATCGCCAGATTTCCCAACGATCCCGAAAGGTTAAACCAACTCCCCCGCCAGCGCCCGATCCATCAGCGCCACCGTTTCCTTCACCCCGTAAAGCGCGACGAACCCGCCGAAACGCGGCCCCTCGCTCGCCCCCAGCAGCACCTCATACAGCGCCTTGAACCAGTCGCGCAGCGGCTCGAACCCGTGCTCCTTGCCCACGGCAAAAACCATGGATTGCAGCGCATCCGCATCCTGCCCGCCCTCCCAGGCAACCAGCCGCGCGCGCAGATCGGCCATCGCCGCCCGCTCCTTTTCGTCCGGCAGACGGAACACCCGATGGGGTGCGATCTTGTCGGCAAAGTAGCGCACGGCAAAGCCGGCCGCAGCATCCAGATCGGGATGCGTCTCGGGCGATGCCTCCGGCGCATAGGCCCGGATATAGCCCCACAAGCCCTTGGAATCCTTGGCCCCCGCCACGCTGGCAAGGTTCAGAAGCATGCTGAACGGCACCACCATCCGGCTCTCTGGCGGGTTCCCGCCATGGATGTGCCAGACCGGGTTGTTCACCTGTCCGTCCACATCCTGCGTGGGATAGGCCTTCAACTGCTGGTGATATTCATCCACCGCCCGCGGGATCACATCGAAATGCATCCGCTTCGCCGTCTTGGGCTTTTGATACATGAAATAAGACAGGCTTTCGGTGGCTGCATAGGTCAGCCATTCATCGATGGTCAGCCCGTTGCCCTTCGACTTCGAAATCTTCTGCCCCTGATCATCAAGGAACAGCTCATAGGTCATGTGATTGGGCTTCCGCCCCCCCAACACCTCGCAGATGCCGTCATAGATCGGCGTGTTGGTGGAATGGTCCTTCCCATACATCTCGAAATCCACATCCAGCGCCGCCCAGCGCGCCCCGAAATCCGGCTTCCACTGCAGCTTCACATGCCCGCCCGTCACCGGCAGCGTCCATTCCCGCCCGTCCTCGTCATCGAAGGTGATCTCGCCCCGCACCGCATCCACGTTCTTCATCGGGACGTACAGCACCCGCCCCGTTTCGGGATGAATCGGCAGGAAGCAGGAATAGGTCTGCTGCCGCTCCTCGCGCAAAGACGCCAGCATGATGTTCATGATCGCATCATAGCGTTCCGCCGCCCGCCGCAGCACCGCGTCGAACTGGCCCGATCCATAGAACTCGGTGGCCGAGATGAACTCGTATTCGAACCCGAAGGTATCCAGAAACCGCCGCAGCATCGCATTGTTGTGGTGGCCAAAGCTTTCGAATTCCCCATAGGGATCGGGCACGCTGGTCAACGGCTTCTGCATATGCCCGCGCAGCATCTCCTGCTGCGGCACGTTCTCCGGCACCTTCCGCATCCCGTCGAGGTCATCGGAAAAGCAGATCAGCCGCGTCGGAATGTCGGACACAATCTCAAAGGCGCGGCGGATCATCGTCGTCCGCGCCACCTCGCCAAAGGTCCCGATATGCGGCAGGCCCGACGGTCCATAACCCGTCTCGAACAGGACATGCCCCTTCTCCGGGTCCTTCTTCTCATAGCGTTTGAGGATCGCGCGCGCCTCTTCAAAGGGCCAGGCTTTCGATTTCATCGCGGCGTCACGCAGGGCAGACATCGGCAATCCTCAGGGAAGATGCGGAAACCCCATGCCTCCGCAACCCCCGTCCTCTATTGCCGCCCCCGCATCGCGTCAATAATCTCCGGCCCGAACCGCAAAGGAGACCGCCATGTCCGACACCGCCCCCCTGTCCGCGCAGGATGCGCTCATCGCCGTCATGGTCGCCTGCTCGGCCTCCGATCAGAACATGCGGACGGCGGAACTTGTGGCGATCCAGCGCATGGTGAACCACATGCCGGTCTTCGCCAATTACGATCAGGACCGCATCCGCCGCATCAGCCAGATCGTCTTCGACCTGTTCGAAGAGGAAGACGGTCTTGACGCCCTCTTCGGCCTGATCCGCGAAGCCTTGCCCGAACGGCTGAACGAAACGGCCTATGCGCTGGCCTGCGACGTGGTCACCGCCGACGGCAACCACAACGAGGTGGAACTGCGGATGCTGGACGAGGTGCGTGAGGAATTGAAGGTCGACCGCCTCCACGCCGCCGCCATCGAATGGGGCGCCCGCGTCCGGCATATGAAGCCCTAATCAGACAGCGGACCGGGCTCAAGGCTCCGCTCCTCCATCTTCTGTCGGAAAATTTCCTCGGGGGTCGGCCGTCGGGTCGCCATAGGTTCACGGCCCGATGGCTGACGGGGGGCAGATAGCCCCCCGGTCCGACGTCAACCCCTGCGCGCCGAACCCACGCGCCTTCCCCGTAGGATGGGCAATACTGCCCATCCTACCGAAGGCCCGGCGTAGGATGGGCCATGCGGCCCATCCCCGCCGTGCCAGTCACGCGTAAAGCCCCGCCCAGCGCGCGATCAACTGCCCCTGCAACCGCCGCGCCCGCCGTGTCCAGGCCTTGCCGCCCTCGGGCTGCTCCCGCTCCGACACCGACAGCCGATCCCGCCGCGCCGCATCCGCGCAGAAAATCGCAAAGGCCATCTCCCGGCCCGAGGGCGGCTGGACATAGCCCACCAGCGCCGACACGAAATTCAACGTCCCGGTCTTGCCGATCACCTGCACGGGGCTGTCGATCTCTTCCCCGTCGCCGTCCCGCATGCCCAGATCGCGCAGCACCGCTTTCAGCTGCCCGCCCGTCTGCGTCCCCTGCGCCGCGACCAGCGCGCGCACCATTTCTTCCGGGCTGACCCGGCTCTCCGCGCCAAGGCCGGAATGATCCACGAACCGCCCCTCCGCCCCCAGCCGCGCCCGCGCCCAATCCGACATCGCATCGCCAGACGCCCGCAGCCCCCCCGCGCCCGAGGCCGTCAGCCCCACCACCTCCGCCGTCAGATTGGTCGACCAGCGCAGCATCCGCCGCAGGATGTCGCCCAAGGGATCGCTGCGATGCTCGGCCAGCACCTGCCCGCCCGCAGGCCCCCGCGCCGCCCGCTTCGGCGCGGGCAATTCGATCCCTTGCGCCGCAGCCAGCGTCTGGAACACTTCCGCCGCATAGGCCCCCGGGTTGCGCACGGGCAGCCAGCGGCTGCCGCCTTTGCCCAGCGCCTCGGACGCCACGGTCCATTCCTCGGCCCCGCCCCGCGCCCGATAGGTGAACAGCGGCGCGTCCCGCCGCACCACCTCCATCCGCGCCATCCTGACCGGGGGGGCGAACCGCTCGCCCCGCGCATCCATCGCCACGCCCCAGCCGCCCTGCGCCCGCCGCCATTCGAAATGCACGCGGTTGTAATTCAGGTTCAGCCCCGAAATCGCAGGGTTATACCCAACATGATCCGGCTGGTCCCCCGCGATCTCGTCCAGCGCGGGCAGCGCGGCGTCCACGTAAAGGAAATCCCCCCGCACCCGGCGCAGCCCCGTCGCCGCCAGCCGCGCCGCCAGATCGCCCATCCGGTCGGTGTCCAACTCCGGGTCGCCCGTTCCGATCAGGACCAGATCGCCCTCCAGCACGCCCCCACGCAGCGCCCCCGCCGCCACGACCTGCGTGGCGAAGCGATGCCCCGCCCCCAGCCGCTCCAGCGCATAAAGCGCGGTCACCGCCTTGGCCGTACTCGCAGGTGGCAGCGCCGTCTGCCCCTCCATCGCCTCCAGAATCCGGCCACTGCGCGCCTCGGCCACCGCATAGCCCACCACGCCACCCAGCTTCGCCGCCGCGATCAGCGTGCCGGGCTCCGCCGCACCCGCCACCGCCACCCCGCCTTCGGCACGTCCGACGGGCCGCGCCACGGGACGGGGGCTGACGACCAGCCCCTCCCCCAGCGCGGGCCCCGCCAGCCCCGCCAGCACACCCCCCAGAACCACACGCCGCGAAACCATCACATCCTCCCGCCCAGAAAGCGAAAACCCAGAAAGCGAAACCCCAGACCGTAGAACCCTAGCCAAAGCCCCGCCGCCCCGGCAAGCGCCGCGCCATCACAAGCGCATCAGCCCCGCCATTCCCCCCGCGCCCGGATCGCGGTGGAGGACGAGCCGTCCATAGGCAGGTTCACGAAACACCACACGGGCGCATCCCGCACCCGCAGCACTTCTCCCCGCGCCACCCTCTCACCCCGGAAGATGCGCGCGGCCTTGGACACCCGCCCCCGCACCCCCCAACCGGGCCGCGCCAGCACGCCCACGGGCACCATCCGCAGGATGTCCCCCCACCGCTCCCAGCGGTGGAACTGGCCCAGATTGTCCGCCCCCATCAGCCAGACGAAGCGCACCCCGGGATAGATCGCGGCCAGCCGCTCCAACGTCTCGGCCGTGAACCGCGTGCCCAGCCGCGCCTCCAGATCGCTGACCACCACGCGGGGATCGCGCATCACCGCCCGCGCCCGCGCCATCCGGTCCGCCAAGGGCGCAGGCCCCCGCGCCTTCAGCGGATTGCCGGGTGAAACGAGCCACCAGACCCGGTCCAACCCCATCCGCTTCAGCGCCTCGCGCGTGATGTGAACATGCCCCCCATGCGCCGGATCGAACGACCCGCCCAGAAGCCCGATCACCATCCCCCTCCGCGCCACGGGGAATCCTGCCCGCACGCCGCCCCTCCGCCTGAAATTCCAAGGCAAAGCCCAACCACCCAACGTTGCCACTGTCCAGCATTATCGCTACATGGTCCCCCGACACCCCGAAGGATTCCGGAACAGGAGCGGCACGATGGCCTCGTATCAATACGTCTACCACATGGATGGCGTCTCAAAGACCTATCCCGGCGGCAAGAAGGTGTTCGAGAACATCCGCCTCAACTTCCTGCCCGGCGTCAAGATCGGCGTCGTCGGCGTGAACGGCGCCGGCAAATCCACCCTGCTGCGCGTCATGGCGGGCTGGGACAAGGATTTTCAAGGCGAGGCCTGGGCCGCCAAGGGCGCCAAGGTGGGCTACCTGCCGCAGGAACCCCAACTCGACCCCAACCTCACGGTGCGCGAGAACGTCAAACTCGGCGTCGCCGAAAAGCAGGGTAAGCTCGACCGCTACAACGAATTGGCCATGAACTATTCGGACGAGACCGCCGAAGAAATGGCCAAGCTGCAGGACGAGATCGACGCCGAAAACCTCTGGGATCTCGACAGCCAGATCGACGTCGCGATGGAGGCGCTGCGCTGCCCCCCCGATGACGCCAATGTCGAAACCCTCTCGGGCGGCGAACGCCGCCGCGTCGCGCTCTGCAAGCTGCTGCTTGAGGCGCCCGACATGCTGCTCCTCGACGAACCGACGAACCACCTTGATGCCGAAACCATCGCTTGGCTGCAAAAGCACCTGATCGAATACAAGGGCACGATCCTGACCGTGACCCACGACCGCTATTTCCTCGACGACATCACGACGTGGATTCTGGAACTGGAACGCGGCCGCGGCCTGCCCCATGAAGGCAACTATTCCTCGTGGCTGGACGCCAAGGCCAAGCGCCTCGCCCAAGAAGCGCGCGAGGACAAGGCCAAGCAGAAGGTGCTGGAAAAGGAACTCGAATGGATCCGCGCCGGGGCCAAGGCCCGTCAGGCCAAATCCAAGGCCCGTATCCAAGCCTATGAGAAGATGGCGGACGAGTCGGTCAAGGAACTGGTCGGCCGCGCCCAGATCATCATCCCGCATGGGCCGCGCCTTGGGTCGAAGGTCATCGAATTCGAAAACGTCTCCAAAGCCTTGGGCGACAAGCAGTTGATCGAGAACCTCAGCTTCTCGCTGCCCCCGGGCGGCATTGTGGGCGTGATCGGGCCAAACGGCGCGGGCAAGTCCACGCTGATGAAGATGATCACCGGGCAAGAAAAGCCCGACAGCGGCACGATCACGCTGGGCGACACGGTGCAGCTTTCCTATGTCGATCAGTCGCGCGACGCGCTCGACGGCAACAAGAACGTCTGGGAAGAGATCACCGATGCGCTCGACGTGGTGGTCTTGGGCGATGCCGAGGTGAACAGCCGCGCCTATTGCTCCTCTTTCAACTTCAAGGGCTCGGATCAGCAAAAGAAGGTGGGCATCCTCTCGGGCGGTGAGAGGAACCGCGTCCATATGGCGAAACTGCTGAAATCCGGCGGCAACGTCCTTCTGCTCGACGAACCGACCAACGATCTGGACGTCGAAACCCTGCAGGCGCTGGAAGCAGCCATCGAAGAATTCGCAGGCTGCGCGGTCATCATCTCGCACGACCGCTTCTTCCTCGACCGCCTCTGCACCCATATCCTCGCCTTCGAAGGCGATGCCCATGTGGAATGGTTCGAAGGCAACTTCCAGGATTACGAGGACGACAAGATCCGCCGCCTCGGCCCGGATTCGGTGCAGCCCAAGCGGGTGAAGTACAAGAAGTTCTCGCGCTGACGGGCGGGTGAAACCCCGAACCCCGTAGGGTGCGTGCTCGCACGCACCCCGCAAACCCACAGCTTCCGTAGGGTGCGTGCTCGCACGCACCTTCCTAAACCTGCCCCCCGGGGTGGTGCGTGCAAGCACGCACCCTACGCCCGATGCACAGAGGAAAAAGGCCAATCCTCCGGCTGCGCGACGAAGCCGTGCTTAACCGGATCGACGTGGCAATAGTTCACATGGTTCGCAAAGTCCCGCTCATCCCTCAGATGATGCTCCCAGAACCGTCGCTGCCAGATGCCGCGCTCCTGCCGCCGGACATGGCTTTGCCGTAAAGGACCGATCGGCAGGTCCATTGAAAACCTGCTCTTGATCAACCGCCACCGCGTCCCGTAATCCCGATCTCCCGAGGGCATCTGCCAGACGCAATGCATATGGTCGGGCAGCACGACCCAGGCCGCGATGCCGAAGGGCCGCTCCGCCTTCGTCACCGCCACTGCCTGCCGCAGCGCCGCCACCTCATGGGTCAGCAGATCGCTCCCCTCCTCGGCCAGACAGACCGTGAAGAAGATGCGCGCACCGGTCACCTTGGGGCGAAGGTAGGTCGACATGGGGCTCGGTTCTGCCATGCCGATCTTTCGAAACGGTTAAGGCGGGGCCGCGACCCCGCCTTCACTGAGACGATTTCATTAAGTCACCGTTCGCTGCGTGCCCACAGTTTGCTGCACAAAAGGCGGCACAAAACAGGGCACAAATGTTGCCGGGCCAATGCGTCCCAGCCAGTTTTGGTAAACCGGGTGCCGCGGTGCCGTCGTGGCGGGTCAGAAAGCGCAGCCCGGACGCAGGCCCATCTTCTTCATGATCGCCGCCGCCGGGCAGAAACCGGTGACCGCCGACTGGATCAGGTTCGCCCCGATGAAGACGGTAAACCACAGAAAATAAGGCGAAACGAACTGCGTCAGCAGCACGCTGATCAACACCATCACACCGGCAAAGGCCATCACGGCACGGTCAAGGGTCATCTCTGTCCACTCCATCCATTCGGCCACGGGAACGGGGCCGTCCTGCCGCGGATGTAGCCCGCTCCGGCATAACATTCAATACTGTGAATGTAATGATTTCCACCGATCGTCGCCGAAAGCCGAACATTAACCCCAATTTTCTTGATTTTCTCACCCGCCGCGCCCATATGTCCCCCGCGACGTTATTCTAAATCGACTTCTGTCTCGGATCTTCCGGCCACAGCATCGACCCAGGCTGACGGGGCCAAGCCGCCGCACGGTGCGGGCGGGGACTAGACAGGAGACTTCACGATGGCCAAAGGCACCGTGAAATGGTTCAATGAAACAAAGGGTTACGGCTTCATCGCGCCGGAAGGCGGGAAGAAGGACGTGTTCGTTCACATCACCGCTCTGGAACGTGCAGGCCTGCGTGGCCTGAAGGACGGCCAGGCCGTGACCTTCGACATCGAAGCAGGCCGCGACGGCCGCGAGTCGGCGACCAACCTCGCCCTCGCCTGATCTTCGGGTCAAATCCTTAACGACGGCGCAGCGCCGAAAGGCGCTGCTCCCCCTTTCGGAACTGCCGATTGGCGACATCCGATCTGGCGCATCCGGCCTAGCCCTGTGTCCTGCCCTGCGGCACAGTGAGCCCATGCAGAACCCCGATTACTCCCGCCTGATCGATGCCGCGACCTGGGATTTCATCCGCCGGTCCGAGGCCAGCTACCCCCCTGATACGGCAAGCCTTTCCATCGCCGACCAGCGCGCGATCTACGATGCGCTCTGCAGCGCCTTCCATCAGGGCTACCCCCCCGGCATCACCGCCCATGACCGCTCCTTCGGTGGCGTCCCCTGCCGTCTCTATCCCGGCAGCGGCGGCACGGTGGTCTATTTCCACGGCGGTGGCTTCGTCGTGGGCGGCCTGCACAGCCATGACGACATCTGCGCCGAGCTTTGCGCCCGCACCGGCCTCACCGTCGTCTCGGTCGATTACCGCCTCTGCCCTGAACACCCCCACCCCGCAGCCTATCTTGACGCCGTTGCCGCCACCCGCGCGATTGCCGCCGAATGCCCCGCACCGCTCCTACTGGCGGGCGACAGCGCAGGCGGCAACCTCGCCGCCGCCGTTGCGCAAGCCATTGGCCGCAAAGGCGCTTTGGGCATTTCGGGGATGGTTCTCATCTATCCCGGACTGGGCGGGGACAAGGATGCAGGGTCCTACCTTACCCATGCCCATGCGCCGATGCTGACGCGCGACGACGTGCTGTTCTACGGCAGCATCCGCCATGGCGATTCCCCCATACCGCCCCCCGATCCGACCTTCGCCCCCCTTTCGGATGGCGATTTCGCTGGCCTGCCGCCCACGCTCGCCATCGCGGCGGAATGTGATCCGCTCGCCGACGATGCCACAGCCTATGCCGACCGCCTGACCGCCGCAGGCACCCCCGCCCGCGCGATCACCGAACCAGGCCTCGTCCACGGCTACCTCCGAGCCCGCAGCACGGTCCCGCGCGCCGCCGCCAGTTTCGACCGGATCACCCGCACCCTCTCTGCCATGGCCAAGGGCACATGGCCCGAACCCGAGGATACCCCATGAACGCCCCCACCCCGAACCTTACCCATTGGCATGAGCGGTGCGACATGGCCGCAGCCTTCCGCTGGACCGCGAAGCTGAACATGCACGAGGCTGTGGCGAACCACTTCTCCCTCGCTGTCAATGCGGATGGCTCGCGCTTTCTGATCAACCCGAATGGCCGCCATTTCGCCCGCATCACTGCCTCCAGTCTGATCGAGATCGATGCGAACGACCCGTCGACGATGTCCCGCCCAGACGCGCCCGATCCCACCGCGTGGGGACTGCACGGATCGATCCACCGCGCCCTGCCGCATGCCCGCTGCGTGATGCATGTCCATTCCATCCACGCCACGGTACTTGCCAGCCTCGCCGACAGCCGCCTGCCCGCCATCGACCAGAACAGCGCCATGTTCCACGACCGGGTCGCGATCGATGATCATTACGGCGGCATGGCCTTCGAAGAGGAAGGCGCCCGCTGCGCCGCCCTCCTGGCCAATCCCAAGACCATCGCGATGGTGATGGGAAACCACGGCGTCCTCGTCATCGGACAGACGGTGGCCGAGGCCTTCAATCGCCTCTACTACTTCGAACGCGCCGCCGAGACCTATATCCGCGCCCTGCAGACAGGCCGCCCGCTGCGCCTGCTGCCCGATGCCATCGCCGAGAAGACCGCGCAGGAATGGGAGGCCTATCCCGGCTTCGCCGAGGCACATCTGCGGGAATTGCGCGCCCTGCTGGATGCCGAGTCGTCCGATTACGCAGGCTGATCCGCGGGCCGGTTAGGGCGCAAAGAACGGCTTGGCCTGCATGGTCGCGGGCACCGGAACCCCCATCCGCGTCAGGATGGACGGGGCCAGCGCCAACTGGTCAAGGATCACATCCCCGGCCGGCATCGCCGAGTCACCGAAATAGTAGAAGGCGAAATCCTGCTGCATGTCCCCGGCCCCGCCGTGATGCCCGCGTGCGTCCTGCCCGTGGTCGGCGGTCACGATCACCTCATAGCCCGCCCTGCGCCAGCGATGGATGAAGGGGGCAAGCTGTTCGTCAAGCAGATAGCAGGCATGGTCCATTTCCGAACAGTCGTGAAAGAACCGATGCCCCATGCTATCGAGAGTGCAGGAATGATAGAGCCCGTAGTCGATTCCCTTCACCTCGCAAAGCCGCGTCAGAGTGGCAAAGAGGTCGTGGTCGGACGGGGTCATCTGGTTGTCGTGGCCATAGCCCGCCATGGTGTGAAACCGACCATGATGGATCGGCCCGGCCTCTTCGTCATATTCGATGTCGCGTACGGTATCGAAGGGTGCGCGCTGGAAGAATTCCGACCAGAAGCTGTGCGTCACCGCACCTGTCCGGCGGCCCGCGCCGGCCAGTTCCGAAAAGACATCCGGCAAGTCCAGCTTCTTCACCGCGTAGTTGCCCCAGATGCCATGGACCTGCGGCGGCACGCCGGTATGGATGGAGGCATAGCACGAGGCCGAGGTCGAGGGCAGCACCGACCGCATCCGCCAGACACGCGCCTCGCCCGATTGCACCCAGCCTTCCAGATTGCCAAAGAGCCTACGCCAATTGCGATAAGGCACCCCGTCGATCAGGATCAGCAAAAGCTTCCGCGCCATCAGTTGCCTGCGCTTTCCATCCTGCGGTTGGCCAGCACCTCTTCCAACCAGCCCAGCCGCATCTCGGGCACCGAGGACAGCAGCAGGTCGGTGTAATCGTCGAAGGGCGGTGTCAGCACGTCGGTCTTCGATCCGTAGCGCACCACCTGCCCGCGATACATCACCGCGATCCGGTCCGCGATGGCCTTCACCGTGGCAAGGTCATGCGTGATGAAGAGATAGGCCACTCCTTCCTGCGCCTGCAGGTTCAGCAGCAGCTTCAGGATGCCATCCGCCACCAGCGGATCCAGTGCCGAGGTTACCTCGTCGCAGATGATCAGCTTGGGCTTGGCGGCCAGCGCGCGGGCGATGCAGACCCGCTGCTTCTGCCCGCCCGACAGTTCGGCGGGATAGCGGTCGATATAGCCTTTGCCCATCTCGATCTGGTCGAGCAGTTCCTGAACGCGCTTTCGCTTTGTCTCGCCGGTCATGCCGAAATAGAATTCCAGCGGTCGCCCGATGATCGTTCCCACCGTCTGGCGTGGGTTCATCGCCACATCGGCCATCTGATAGATCATCTGCAATTCGCGCAGGTCATCCCGGCTGCGCGCCTTCAGATCGCGCGACAACTCGCGTCCGGCAAAGGTGATCCGCCCGGCCGAGGGCGGCAGCAGGCCGGTTATCGCCCGGGCCAGCGTGGACTTGCCCGAACCGCTCTCTCCCACCACGGCCAGCGTTTGCCCAGCGGGAAGATCAACGCTCACGTTCTTCAGCACATCAAAGGTGGTGCCGGAATAGCGCGCCGTCACATTCTGCACGGACAGGATGGGTGGCGCTTCGGCCTTCTCCTCATGGTCGATCGACCGGACAGAGACGAGCGCCCGAGTATAGTCTTCGTGCGGGTCGGTGATGATCTGCCGCACCGGGCCGTATTCCACCTTCTTCCCGTGCCGCAGGACGAGGATGTCGTCGGCCACCTGCGCCACCACCGCAAGGTCATGGGTGATATATAGCGCAGCCACACCTGTATCGTGGATGGCCTCCTTGATCGCCGCCAGAACGTCAATCTGCGTCGTCACGTCCAGCGCGGTGGTCGGTTCGTCAAAGATCACGAGGTCTGGCTTCGGGCACAGCGCCATCGCCGTCATCGCGCGCTGCAACTGGCCGCCCGACACCTGATGCGGATAGCGGGTGCCAAAGGTTTCGGGTTTGGGCAGGCCCAGCTTGCCGAACAACATCACCGCCCGCGCCTCGGCCTCGGCCCGGCCCATCACGCCATGCGAGAGAGTGGTTTCGATCACCTGCTCCATCAGCCGCTTTGCCGGGTTGAAGGCGGCGGCGGCGGACTGCGCGACATAGGTCACCTCGCGCCCGCGCAGCGCCCGCAGCCCCGCAGGCGCAAGCCCCCGGATATCACGGCCATTCAGCAGAATCTCACCGCCGGTCAGCCGCACGCCACCCCGGCCAAAGGCCATGGCCGAAAGGCCGATGGTGGATTTCCCGGCCCCTGATTCCCCGATCAGGCCCAGCACTTTGCCTTTGGCCAAACTGACGGAAACGTCATCGACCAGCACCAGATCCTTCGGCGGCTCTCCCGGTGGATAGGCGGTTGCCTCGATGCGGAGGTTTTTGATCTCCAGAAAATCAGGCACCGCGCCCCCCTTTCAGGCTCGTCGTGCGCGACAGGATCCAATCCGCCACGAGGTTGACCGAAATCGCCAAGAGCGCGATGGCCAGCGCTGGCATCAGGGCTGCAGATTTACCGTAGATCAGGCCGTCCTTGTTCTCGCGCACCATGCCACCCCAATCCGCAAGGGGCGGCTGGATACCAAGGCCAAGGAAGGACAGGGTGGAAATGAACAGCACCGCGAAGATGAAGCGCAGGCCGAATTCCGCCACCAGCGGAGACAGCGCATTGGGCAGAATCTCGCGGAAGATGATCCAGCCTTGTCCTTCGCCCCGCAGACGCGCCGCCTCGACGTAATCCATCACGGCGATGTCCATGGCCACCGCCCGTGCCAGACGAAAGACCCGCGTCGCGTCCAAGAACCCGATGACAAGGATTAGAACCGTCAGGTTCAGGGGCAGGACGGAGAGGACGACCAGCGCCACGATCAGCGAGGGTATCGCCATCATAAGGTCCACACCGCGCGAAAGGCCCTGATCGACCCAGCCGCCCCGGACAGCCGCCAGAAAGCCAAGGAAGGACCCAAGCCCGAAAGCGATGACGGATGAGGCGAGCGCCACGAATATCGTGATCTGGCCGCCGTAGATCAGGCGGCTCAGGATATCGCGGCCGATGGTGTCGGTGCCCAGCCAATGTGCCGAGGACGGGCCTTCCCAGACTCCCCCGGAGATGGCTTCGAGCGGATAGGGCGCAAGGAGCTGAGCGAAGACGGCGCAGAAGACGAAGCAACCGGTCAGGATCAACCCGATCAGGGCGGAAAGCGGCATCTTCATTTCGGGTGCCTCAGGCGCGGGTTCGCGACGATGGCGATCACGTCGGCAAGGATGTTGAGGCCGATATAGACAGCCGCGAAGATCAACCCGACCGCCTGCACCACCGGAAGGTCACGCTTGGCCACATGGTCCACCAGATACTGGCCCAGAGCGTTATAGCTGAACACCACCTCGACCACGACGACGCCGACGACCAGATAAGCAAGGTTCAGGACCACGACCGAAACAATGGGCGCGATGGCGTTGGGAAAGGCATGCTGCCAGATGACCCGCATCGGTGACAGGCCCTTCAACTCGGCCGTCTCGATATAGGCCGATTGCATCACGTTCAGGATGGCCGCCCGCGTCATCCGCATCATGTGCGCCAGCACGACCAGGACGAGCACGATCACCGGTAGGGCCACGGCGTTCAGCCTTTCCCAGAAGGACATGCCTGGAAAGACCATGGCGACGGGCTGGAAGATCGGAAAGACCTGCGTCAGCAGGAAGATCACGAAATAGGCCGCCACGAATTCGGGCAGCGAGATCGTCGACAGCGTCACGCCGGAAATCACCTTGTCCGGCCAGCGCCCGTTGTAGCGCGCCGCGACAAGGCCCAGAAGGATCGCCAGCGGCACCGAAATGGCAGCCGCGCAGGCGGCAAGGAACAGCGTGTTGCCAAGGCGTTGTCCGATGGCCTGACCGATATCCTGCCCGTTGGTCAGCGCCGTGCCGAAATCACCTGTCAGGATGCCGCCAAGCCAGTCGAAATATCTCTCGATCGGCGACCGGTTCAGACCCAGCGACTCGCGCAGGTTTGCCAAGGCCTCCGGCGTGGCAGACTGGCCAAGGATGGCCTGCGCCACGTCCCCAGGAAGCGCCTCGGTCCCCAGAAAGATCAGGAGCGAGACGGCCAACAAGAGAAGTAGGCCCAGCGCAATGCGCTGGACCACAAGCTTAAGTACCGGATGCACCTGTCACCGGTCCGATCAGGCGGTCAGCCAGCACTTGGCAAGCGCTGTTCCGTCCATCAGCGTGCCAAGCGGGTTCGCTTCCCAGCCACCGACTTCCTGCCGACGGCCTTCGACCCAGTCGTTGAACATCGGGCAGATCAGGCCGCCTTCGTCGCGCAGGATGTTGGCCATTTCGGAATACATGGCCTTGCGCTTTGCCTGATCAAGCTCGCCCTTTGCGGCGACGAGAAGCTCGTCGAAGCGGGCGTTCTTGAACTTGGTGTCGTTCCAGTCGGCGGTGGAGAGGTAGGCGGTCGAATACATCTGGTCCTGCACCGGACGGCCACCCCAGTACGAGGCGCAGAACGGTTCGACGTTCCAGACGTTGGACCAGTAGCCATCATCGGGCTCCACCTTCACCTCCAGCGGGATGCCCGCCGCAGCGGCGGACTGCTGGAAGAGCTGTGCCGCCTCGACCGCGCCGGGGAAGGCGCCGGGTGCGGTGCGCAGCACGATGGGCGATCCGTCATGGCCGGAGGCCTTGTAGAGTTCAGCCGCCGCCGCCGCATCGTATTCGCGCTGCGGGATCGAGTCGTCGAACAGCGGGTAGGCCGCGTTGATCGGGAAGTCGTTCCCGCGCGAGCCGTAGCCGCCGAGGATCTTGTCCACCATCTCCTGACGGTTGATCGCCATTTTCAGCGCGTTGCGCAGGTCCTTGTTGTCGAAGGGGGCCTTGTCGCAATGCATGATGAAGACGTAATGCCCCGGCCCCGCCGCACGTTCGATCACCACGTCGGTATTGCCCTTGAGCAGTTCGACGATCTTCGGGTCGATCCGGTTCATGAGGTGGATCTGACCCGACTGGATCGCCGCCGTCCGGGCGGTGTTGTCGTTGATGGTCAGGATCTCGACGCTGTCCGCATGGCCGCGCGAGCTGTCCCAGTAATTCGGATTCCGCTCGAACACGGTGCGCACACCGGGCTCGTTCGAGACGACCTTGTAGGCGTTTGTCCCGATGCCGGCGGCCGGGTTGTCCACACCGCCGCCCGGCTGGATCACAAGGTGGTAATCGGCCAGCAGGAAGGGCAAGTCCGCATTGGCGGCGGCAAGCTTCAGGGTGACCATGTCGCCCTCTGCCGTCATTTCAGCGATGCCCTGCACAATGCCGAGGGCGCCGGATTGCGACTTCTCGTCCGTGTGCCGTTTCAGCGATGCCACCACATCCTCGGATGTGACCGTCCGGCCATCGTGGAATTCCACACCCTGGCGGATCTTGAACTTCCACTCCGTCGCATCGGCGTTCGACGAGATCTCTTCGGCAATGCGCGGATCGATGACGCCACCGGGGCCGACATCGCACAGCATTTCGCCCCAGGTCTTGTTGATCATGAACGGCACGTCCGATGCCGCAAGCGCCGGGTCGAGGCTGTTGGTCGACTCGCCCCCTTGGACGCCCGCCCGCAGGACGCCGCCCTTCACAGGCTGCGCCGATGCGACCGAGGCGAGCATCGTGTTCGCCATCGCCGCCGAAATCCCCAGTGCCGAGGCGCGGCCAACGAATTCGCGGCGGCTCATGAGGCCGCGCGCGGCGCGCTTCAGCAGATAGTCGAATTCAGAGTTCATCCCAGTGGTCTCCCTGTTGGCGGCCCCGATGTTTTTCCCGTGGGCCTTTTTGTTGATTACTCAATCAGTAACCCGCGAATCCTCGCTGGGGCAAAGGTTTTTTCCAATGCCTAGGTCACGATTTTCATACAAACCGTCGCGGGACGCTGTCGTCCCACGCCCGTTCGAACACGAGCGTCTGCCCTTCCCATGCGCGCAAGACCGCACGATGGATCAGATGGGTGGCTGTTGCCGTCATCTCGGCCTCGGCCCGGGTGCGGATGGACCATGCCCCGCGCGACAGCCGCTGTTCCCAGACATGCACCGCCTTGGCAGAGAGCGGATCGTCGGGCCTGATCTCCCACCGTTCGCTCATCGTCTCGCCGCTGCACAGCCCGTGGGTCAGATTTTCGGAATCGCCCAGATCATCCTCTACCACCAGCGCATATGTGCCAGTGATCAGGTCCCTTTCGACGAAACGGCGCGTGCGGCCCGCACGGATCACCCGATGCTTCCACGGTTCCGCATGTTCGGCTGGCGGAGGCGTCCATTCGTTGGCGCTGCCGGCATGAACAGGAAGGGTCAGGCTTCCCCCCGTTACCGTCAAACGCCCCGCTTCGGGGGATGGCCAGACGAAGGGCCAATAGCTGTTCGACAAGGCCAGCCGCAGCCGATGTCCCGGCGCCAGCCGATAGGCCATCTGATCCAGTGAGAAGGCCACCTCCTCGGCCTGCCCCGGCACCATCGGCGACGGATGCTCGCGGTTGTCCCGATGGCACAGGTTCAGCATCCCATGCGCGATGCGGACAGAGGACCCGTCGGGCGCCACATCGCAAAGCCGCGCGACGACAAAGCCCAAGGGCCGGTCAGATGCCAACCGCAGGCGCAGTTCCGCCGCGCCCAGCAGATCAAGCCCGCCATCCAGCACCTCACCGTCGAAACAGACCGACAGCGCGTCATCCTCGCGCTGATCCCCCGGCATCTCGGCGTTCAGGCCCATGGGGAAGAACTCCCCCGCCTGCAGACCCAGATGCTGTGGCGTGGCGATGGTCAGCGCGAACTCGGCCCCGCCGTCAGGACCCAGAGACCCATGCGACGACCCCGTGCCACGCCCCGGCCCAAGGGTCAGGACCCGCGGCGCGACCCGCGGCGAGGGCCAGTCCGCCTCGGCCACCCAATGCCCCGGGCGCGCCGTCGCCGAGGCATCGGGCGGGGCGGAATGCATCATCCATGCACTGTAGGCCGGGTCATCCTCGGCCCCGTTGGCGATCCCCTTCAGCCAGCGATCCCACCAGCGCACTGCCAGTTGCAGAAAGCCCACCTGCGGCCCGGGCACGGCGGTATGCGGATACTGATGCACCCAAGGCCCGACGATCCCCTTGCAGGGCGCGGGCACGTTCTCCACCAGATGCGCCACGGTGTTCATGTAATTGTCGGCCCAGCCGCCCCAGATCAGGACGGGCGTCTGCATCCGCGCATAGTCCTCGCCCACCGAGCCGTGCTTCCAATAGGCCCCCCGCTCTTGAAAGTCCGCCCAGCGCGGGGCAAGCCAAGGCTCGCTTTCCAGCCGCGCCATCCACATCTCGCGCCAGTCCGGGCGCAGCGCCGGGTCCGGCGGGCGCGACGAGAAGGACAGCATCACCGCCCCCCAGCCAAAATTCTCTCCCAGAAGACAGCCGCCCTTGTAATGGATGTCATCGGCAAAGCGGTCGGTCGTGGCACAGACGGAAATCACTGCCTTGAGGGCGGGTGGCTGGTTGAAGGCGGCCTGCAGGCAGTTGAATCCACCCCATGACTTGCCCATCATGCCGACTGCGCCGCTGCACCACGGTTGGCGCGACAGCCAGTCGATGACCGCCACGGCGTCATCCATCTCGGCCTGCGTGTATTCATCGGACATCAGCCCGTCGCTGTCGCCATTCCCCCGCATATCCACCCGCACGCAGGCATAGCCGTGGCCTGCGACGTAGGGATGCATCATTTCGTCCCGCGGCAGGGTTCCGTCCCGTTTGCGGTAGGGGATGTATTCCAGAACCGCCGGAACGGGCCGCGTCCCGGCGTCATCCGGCATCCAGACCCGTGCCGACAGGCGGCAGCCATCCGGCAGCGTGATACCCATATCCTCCTGTTCGACGATGCGGCAGGGAAATTCGGTGCGGATGGTCATGGGCTCCTCCCCGGTCCTGCGTCCATCTGACGATACGGCACGGCGGGTTGGCGGCCAGATCGCGGCAGATGGCGCACCGAACGCGACACGATCGCGCGAAACCGCGCGCCAGCCGCGGGGAGGCATGCTATGGTCCGTCGCGTCGTATTCCGATCGCCCAGCAAGACAAAGGTCACGCCATGCCCGACCGGATAGAGGTGCGGAACATCACCTCGCCCAACCATGTCACCAAGGTCGACCGCGCGAAGTACGACGCGATGCGCGCCGCTCTTCTAGCCATCCTGCCCGCGACGGCCCCCCGGCCCGACCGTGGCCGAGGCGCAGGCCGCCCTCTTGCCGCATCTCGACCAGCAGCCGTTCCCCGGCGGGGCCAAAGCGGGTTGGTGGATGAAATGCGTCCAGCTTGATCTGGAGGCACGCGGCATCATCACCCGCGCGCCGAAATCGCGGGTTCGCCTGCACCGCGTGGATGTCGGCTGACGGCCACGACAGGACGCATCAGCCCTAGTCCGGCGCCCTGCACTCTCCTAGGGTCCGGCTGGAACAACCAGCCGGAGACAGCCGTGACCCGCCGCCCCAATATCCTGATCCTTATGGTGGATCAGTTGACCGGAACGCTCTTCCCCGATGGTCCAGCCGCCTTCCTGCACGCCCCGAACTTGCGCCGTCTCGCCGAAAGATCCGTCCGTTTCGCCAACAGCTACACGGCCTCGCCGCTCTGCGCCCCGGCCCGCGCGGCCTTCATGTCGGGCGCCCTGCCCAAACGCACCCGCGTCTATGACAATGCCGCCGAATTCGCCTCTGACATCCCCACCTATGCCCATCACCTGCGCCGCGCGGGCTATCAGACGGCGCTGTCGGGCAAGATGCATTTCGTGGGCCCGGATCAGTTGCACGGGTTCGAGGAACGGCTCACCACCGACATATATCCGGCCGATTTCGGCTGGACCCCGGACTACCGCAAGCCGGGCGAACGGATCGACTGGTGGTATCACAACCTTGGCTCCGTCACTGGGGCGGGGGTGGCAGAGATCACCAACCAACTTGAATACGACGATGACGTGGCCTTTCAGGCGGTTCAGAAACTCTATGACCTGTCGCGCGGACATGATGCCCGACCCTGGTGCCTGACGGTGAGCTTCACTCATCCGCATGATCCCTTCGTCGCACGTCGGAAGTACTGGGATCTTTATGAAGGGGCTGCCGAACTCACCCCGCCCGCCACCATCCCCTACGAGGATCAGGACCCCCATTCCCGTCGCCTGATGGATGCCTGCGACTGGCGCGCCTTCGACATCACCGACGACCACATCCGGCGCGCGCGGCAGGGTTATTTCGCCAACATCTCCTACGTCGACGCGAAGATCGGCGAAATTCTCGACACGCTCGAGGCGACGCGGCAAGAGGCGATCATCCTCTTCCTGTCGGACCATGGCGAGATGCTGGGGGAGAGGGGTCTTTGGTTCAAGATGAACTTCTTCGAAGGGTCCGCCCGTGTGCCCCTGATGATCGCTGCACCGGACCTGACACCCCAGCGGATCGACACACCCGTCTCGACCATCGATGTCACCCCCACGCTCGGCGCGCTGGCAGGCATCGACATGGCCGAAATCCAGCCGTGGACGGATGGAGAGAACCTCGTTCCCCTGGCCCGGGGCGTCCCGCGCGAAAGCCCCGTTGCGATGGAATATGCCGCCGAAGGCAGCATCTCCCCGATGGTCTGCCTGCGCCAAGGGGCGTGGAAATACATCCGCTGCAATGCCGATCCAGATATGCTCTTCCACATCGGCAGCGATCCGCAGGAGAGAAGGAACCTTGCCGCCGACCCGGCCCATGCCGAATCGCTGGCCGCCTTCCACGCCGAGGCCGATGCGCGATGGGACCTTGCCGCCTATGATGCGGCCGTGCGGGAAAGTCAGGCCCGCCGCTGGGTGGTCTATGAGGCGCTGCGCAACGGGGCCTACTTCCCTTGGGATCACCAACCGCTCCGCGCCGCGTCGGAACGCTACATGCGCAACCACATGGACCTGAACGTTCTAGAGGACAGCAAGCGCTTCCCGCGCGGCGAATGACCGGGCGTCAGCATGGGGGGATGGTGGGACGTCAGGGCATAGGGGCCAAGATGAAGACCAAACAGCCCCTTCATCTTGGCAAAAATACTCAAGAGAAAACGCCTCAGCCCATAGGACGCTGAAGGGCGAGGAAACAGGGAACAGCCTTCCGTGGCAACGCCGTCGAAGGGGGTTCGACGCCCCCTTCGACGGCACCTCCGCCCGGGATCACCGCGCGTCGGCCAGAACCAGTTCCGCGCCTTTCCAACCCATCATCATCGAGGGCGCGTTGGTGTTGCCTGCAATCAGATTGGGGAAACTCGACGCATCGATCACCCGCAGGCCGGCCACCCCATGCACGCGAAGACGCGAATCCACCACGCTGGTCGCCGCATCCGGCCCCATCCGGCATGTACAGGACGGGTGATAGACAGTGCCCGACCGCGCGCGGAAATCGGCGATCAACGCTTCGTCCGTCTGCACCTCGGGTCCCGGGCGCAATTCCTCGGCGATCAGCCGCGTCAGGGCCGGCTGCGCCGCCAGATGGCGCAGGTATTTCACCGCCAGCAGCATCTCCTGCACGTCATGGTTCGTGGAAAAGGCATTCGCCGTAATGACCGGATGCGAGAATGGGTCAGCAGAGGCGATGCGGATATGCCCCCGGCTGGTCGGGCGGCAATTCGACAGACCGATCGACATGCCGGGGAAGGGATCGGGGGTCAGGATCGGCCGCTCCCCTTCACGCGGGATGAGGGTTGAGAAGGCCTGCATGTAAAGCTGCATGTTCGGCCGGGCGAGATCGGGCGAGGTGCGGAAGAACCCGCCCGCATGGTTGATCGATTTCGCCAGCGGCCCCGCGCCCGCCAGCACGTATTTCATCCCGGCAATCAGCTTGCCCCACCACGGGCGTAGCTCGTCATTGTAGGTCGGCACCTTCATCCGCCATGTGTAGTTGATGCCCTGATGATCGCTCAGGTGATCGCCCACATTGGGATTGTCGCGCATGACTTGGATGCCCAGCGATTGCAGCAAAGCCCCCGGCCCGATCCCTGACAGCTGCAGCAGTTGGGGTGAGTTGATCGCGCCCCCCGACAGGATCACCTCAGCCTTGGCGCGCAGGGTTCGGGTCTGGCCGCCTTGGACGTATTCCACCCCGACGGCGCGACCCTCTTCGATCAGGACGCGGGTGACCATGGCCCCCGTGATCACCCTGCAATTCGGCCGTTTCATCGCCGGGCGCAGGAAGGCCCGCGCCGCCGAATTGCGCCGCGCCTTGTGGATGGTCATCTGATAGATGCCCGCCCCTTCCTGTACGGCGCCGTTGAAATCGGGGTTGTGCGGCAGGCCCGCACTTTCGCAGGCCGCCACGTAGTCCTTCACCAACGGATGCAGCCCCTTGCGGTTGGCCGAAACGAAAAGCGGCCCGCCTGCTCCACGGAAGTCATCCCCCCCGGCCTCGGTATCCTCCATCGCCTTATAGGCCTGCAGCACATCGTCCCAGCCCCAGCCGGGATTGCCCGCCGCTTCCCATTCCTCGTAATCGGCGCGATGGCCGCGGATATAGACCATGGCGTTGATCGACGAGGAGCCGCCCAGCACCTTGCCGCGCGGCCAGTGATCGCGCGCGCCCGCCAGCCCGGGATCGGGTTCCGTCTTGTAAAGCCAGTTCACCGCCGGATCGTAGAAGAGTTTGCCATAGCCCAAAGGCAGCATGACGAAGAAGCGCCGGTCGCTGCCGCCCGCCTCCAGCACCGTCACGCGGTGCTTGCCGCTGGCGGTCAGCCGGTCGGCCAGCACGCAGCCCGCCGATCCTGCGCCCACGATGATGTAATCCGTCTCGTCGACCATGGCCCACCTCTTGCTTGCGGCGGAGCCTAGCGACGGGCGGGGCTGCGTCGTGACATTACGCGACAGTTTCGCGTCGTTTCCGTATCACCGCCCCTTCCAAACGGGGTCGCGCTTCTCGGCGAAGGCGCGCGCGCCTTCCAACTGGTCTTCACTGGAATAGAGCCTGTCCACCGTAGCCAGTTGCCGCTTGGTGATCCGGTTGAGCGCATCCTGAAAGCGCAGAGCTTCGGCCTCGCGCACCACTTCCTTGATCGCGGCGTAAACAAGGGGCGGACCACTTTCCAGAAGCCGCGCAAGGTCCCATGCCTTGGGCAGCAAATCCTCGGACGTGGTGATCTCTTTCAGGATGCCCCAGCGCAGCGCCTCTTCGGCGTCGAACCAGCGCCCGGTCAGCAGCAGGTCCATCGCCACGTGATAGGGGATGCGCTTGGGCAGCTTGATCGAGGCGGCATCCGCCACGGTGCCCGACCGGATTTCCGGCAGGGCGAAGGTCGCGTTGGAGGAGGCAAGGATCAGGTCGCAGGACAGCGCCAGTTCCAGTCCGCCGCCGCAGCAGATGCCGTTCACGGCGGCGATGACGGGCTTGTTCAGGTTCGGCAATTCCTGCAACCCGCCAAAGCCGCCCACGCCGTAATCGCCATCGACGGCATCACCCGCAGCAGCGGCCTTCAGATCCCAGCCCGGGCAGAAGAACTTCTCCCCTTCCGCCCGCAGGATCGCCACGCGCAGACTGTCATCGTCGCGGAAGTCGCGGAAGACGTGTCCCATGATCCGGCTGGTGGCCAGATCGATGGCATTGGCCTTGGGCCTGTCCAGCGTCACCTCCAGCACCGCGCCCTCGCGCCGGGTCCGGATCGGGCCTTCGGTCCGCATCTGCATGCCGCTCATTCCGCTTCCTCCCAGATGACCGCATCCACCGCCACCGCGCCTGTCGCGGTCAGCATCAGCGGGTTGATCTCAATCTCTTCCAGCGCCGGGGAGGCCTGCAGCAGCCCCTGCAGGTCCATCACCGCTTGCACTGCTGCCGCGACCGCCGCTTTCGGCCGCCCGCGATAGCCGTCAAGCAGCGGCCAAAGCCGCAGCCGCCGCAGGGCCGCCGCCACCTCCTCCTCTGTCACCGGAAGGACGAGGGTCGCGGTGTCGGCCAGCACTTCCGCCGTGACGCCGCCGAAGCCCAGCGTCACCGTCGCGCCATAGACCGGGTCGCGGCGCAGGCCGACCAGAAGTTCGGCTACCACGCCCGTGACCATCTCTTCGGCAAGATAGCCCTGCGCGCCCGCCATCTCAGCTTGGCCCTCCAGCGTGGTGAGGCCAAGGCGCACTGCGCCAGCCTCGGTCTTGTGCGCGAAGCCCAGACCTTTCATCGCGAGCGGGGCCGTCAGACCTGCAGCGAGCGGCACTAGGTCGTCGAGCGTCGGTGCGGTGACAGAGCGCGGGACGGCGACGCCTGCGGCGGCGATCAGCGCCTTGGACGACGCCTCATCCCGCATCCGCAGTTTGCGGTCCCCCAGCACAGACCAAGGCCGCCAGCCGCCCCGGTTCGGCCCGGTCTGCGCGGCTTTGATCGCGCCAAGTGCGGTTTCCAGACCCATCATCGGCACGACATTCGGCGCGGCCATTTTTACCGCCAGCGCTTCGTCGAAATTCTCAGGCAAAGAGGCGACGGCGAAGGCGGGCTTGCCCGTGTTCTGCGCGGCGGCCACGATGGCATCCAGCGCCGGCATGAAGCTTGACGGATCGCAGCGGTCCGGGCGCGGCGGATCGATGATGAAGATGCCCGCGTCGTATCCGGCCAGCATTGTGGTGAAGACATCCGTCGTGCGAGGCCCGTCGCCCCAGATGAAGGTGTGATAATCCAAGGGGTTGGAGATGAAGACGATGGGGCCGAGGATGTCGCCCAGCCGCTGCCGCTGTGCATCTGACGGCGGCGGGAAATCCACGCCGAAGGGCGCGGCGAGATCGGCCACCAGCCCCGCCTCGCCCCCCGAACAGGAGAGCGAGCAGAGGCGCGGGCCAATCTGCGGGCCGCAATGGTGGAAGATCTTCAACGTCTCGATCAGTTCGGCGGGGGTTGCCACCTCGGCCACACCGCAGGCGCGCAGGAAGGCGGAGGAGGCCGCGCCGCCACCTGCCAGCGAGGCGGTATGCGAGGCTGCCGCCGTGCGCGACAGTTCGGTCTTGCCCGACTTGATGCAGACGATCCCCTTGCCCGCCGCCCGTGCGCGTTCGGCCAGATCGGCGAAGGCCGCCGCATCGTCGATGCCTTCGACATACATGCCCAGCGCCGTGACCCGTTCATCGGCCAGCAGTGCGCCTGCCAGTTCTGCCAGACCCACCTGCGCGGCATTGCCCAGACAGGCGACATAGGCCACGGGCAGCCCGCGCGCTTGCATCGTCAGATTGATGACGATGTTGGAGGATTGCGACAGAAGCGCCACCCCGCGATCCACCCGGACCCCGCCATGCTGATCGGGCCAGAGAAGCGCGCCGTCGAGGTAGTTGATGACACCATAGCAGTTGGGGCCAAGGATCGGCATGTCGCCTGCCGCCTGCACCAGACGGGCCTGAAGATCGGCCTCGCCCGCCTCTTCCCAGCCGGAGGCGAAGCAGGTCGCGCCGCCTGCGCCCATCGCGGCGAGTTCGGCCACGACATCCAGCGTGGCATGGCGGTTCACGCCAATGAAAGTGGCGTCCGGAGCATGGGGAAGGTCGGCAAGGCTGCGGTAACATGATACCCCAGAAATGCTGTCCCTCGTCGGATGCACCGGCCAGACCGGGCCGTCGAACCCCATCTTGCGGCATTGTTCGACGACATTCGCCGCCCAGCCGGAGCCAAGCACGGCAATGGAGCGGGGGCGCAGAAGGCGGCGAAGGTCCCTCATGCCCAACCTCCGGCGCAGATGGATGGCCCCGGGGGCGCTTCGCCCCCCGGACCCCCAGAGGATATTTGTGAACAGATGAAGAGGCAGGAGGCGCCCCCTGCCCGAGCAACGGACAGGGGGACTTCACCTGTTACGGTCATCGGCGTCCCCGCCTGTACCGTGTCGTCACTGTGAGCTTGAAGCGTTAACATTCCGTTACTTCATCTGTTGAAAAATATCCTCTGGGGGTCCGGGGGGCGAAGCGCCCCCGGGGTTTGCCGTCACGCGCCATAGGCCCGCAGCATCTGGCGACTGATGATGTGACGCTGGATTTCCGAGGTGCCTTCCCAGATCCGTTCTACCCGCGCGTCGCGCCAGATGCGTTCCAGCGGCAGGTCGTCCATCAGGCCCATCCCGCCGTGGATCTGGATCGCCTCGTCGGCGATGAAGGCCAGCACCTCGGTCGCCTTGAGCTTGGCCATGCTCATATCGGCCTCGGTCACGGTGCCCTGATCGAATTTCCACGCCGCTTCCCACGTGAGGAGTTCCGCCGCCTTCAATTCCATCGCCATGTCGGCCAGCTTGAAGCTGATGCCCTGGAACTTGCCGATCTGTTGGCCGAATTGCTGGCGCTCTGCCGCGTATTGGACGGCATGGGCCAGCGCGCGTTCGGCGCGGCCAAGGCAGGTGGCGGCGACCTGCAGGCGCGTGGCACCGAGCCATGTGTTGGCAACTTCGAATCCCTTGTGCACTTCGCCAAGGATCTGGCTTTTCGGGATGCGGCAATTGTCGAATTCGAGAATGGCGTTGGTGTATCCCCGGTGGCTGACATTGCGATAGCCGTCGCGGACGGTGAAGCCGGGGGTGCCCTTGTCGACGAAGAAGGCGGTGATCAGCTTCTTCTTGCCGCGCGGGGTATCTTCTTCGCCGCTGGCCATGAAGCAGATGGCGAAATCGGCGAGGTCGGCATGGCTGATGAAATGCTTGGTGCCGTTCAGGACCCAGTCATCCCCATCGGGCCGGGCGCTGGCTTTCATCCCTCGCAGGTCGGACCCGGCGCCGGGTTCGGTCATGGCGAGGCAATCCCATTTCTCGCCCCGGATGCAGGGATAGAGGTATTTCTGGCGCTGCTCTTCCGTCCCGGCCAGAAGGATGTTCGAGGGCCGCGCCACACAGGTCCAGTGCAGGGCGTAGTTCGCCTTGCCCAACTCTTTCTCGTAGAGCAGCCAAGAGAGGGTATCGAGGCCCGCGCCCCCCACCTCGGCCGGCATGTTGGCGGCGTAGAGCCCGGCCTGCATGGCTTTGGCCTGTATCTGCTTGATCAGGTCCATGCGCAGGTGGCCCGTGTGTTCCACCTCCATCTCATGGGGGTAAAGCTCGTTCTCCACGAAGCTGCGCGTCGTGTCGACGATCATCTGCTGTTCTTCAGTCAGGCCGAATTGCATGGCGGTCTTCCTTACGGATCAACGTTGTAGGTCATGCCGTCGACGGCAAGCGCTTGCCCCGACACCATCTTCGCCCCGTCCGAGGCAAGGAACAGCGCCATGGCGGCGACGTCTTCGGGATCGGTCAGCCGCTTCATCGCGGTGCCGCTGGCATAGCCTTGACGGACGGCGTCGGGCGTCATCCCCTTCGCCTGCGCCTCTGCCTCGATCACGCGGTCGATGCGGGGGCCGTTCACCGATCCGGGGCAGATCGCATTGGCGCGGATGCCGTGCGGGCCAAGTTCCATGGCCACCGTCTTCATCAGGCCGATGACGCCCCATTTCGCCGCCACATAGGGCGCGCGGAAGGGTGTGCCGAAGAGGCCGGAGGTGGAGGAGGTGAAGATCATCACGCCGCTCCCCGCCGGTTTCATCATCCGTGCCGCATGCTTGGCCGCGATCATCGCGCCGTCGAGGTTCACGGCAAGGCAGGTGTGCCATTCGGCGAGGTCCATCTCCTCGATCCCCGCCGTGGGCCCCTTGATCCCGGCATTGGCGCAGAGCACGTCAAGCCCGCCCCACTCCGCCGCGATGGTGGCGAAGAGGGCGACCATCTGCGCCTCATTCGAGGCATCGCAGCGCGTGGCGCGGATGCCTTGCGGCACGGCAGCCACGGCGGCGGCGTCCACGTCCGTCACCCAGACCCGATCGCCCGCATCGGCGAAAGCGCGGGCCATCACCAGCCCGATGCCGTTGGCCCCCGCCGTGATCAGGACGCGGCGCGTCACTTCTTCTGCCCGACGTGACGGCCCGCCGCTTCGGGGCGCGGCAAAGCCTTGTGCGCCTCGGCGATCGGCAGCAGCCGGTCAAGGATCGCGGCGGGCGCGGCGCAGGTCTTTCCCGCCTTCATATCCACGTGCAGCAGCATCTGTTCCAGCGTGGCCACCACGCTGTCTCCCTTCACGATCCGGACGAAGACATGCAGCCGCTTTTCATCGGCATGCAGCACCTGCACCGTGCCGGTCAGCGCCTCGCCCAGCTTGGCTTCGCCCAAGTGCATGATGTGGGTTTCGGCGGTGTAGTAGCTGTAGCCGGTGCCGACATAGGCGATGTCCGCCCCGATATGGCGAAGGAAGGCATCGACCGTCTCGCTGGAGGCGAAAAGGTAGCGGCTTTCGGTCATGTGGCCGTTGTAGTCGATCCAGCCCGGCAGCACATGCAAGCGCGCCATCTCTATGGGCTGGGCATGGTCCGGTGTCGGGTTCGGCATTGCCTGACGGCGGCGCGCGTCATGGTCCAGCAGCACCTTGCCCGCGCCCCAGTTGCGGTCCTTCAGCACCTTGAGGAAGCCGATCAGGTTCTGGTCGCGGATGCGTTCCAACTCGCGGATGGAATGGTGGCCCGATTGCGCGTCGGACTGCCCGGCGATCAGGTCGACCAATTCGTCGTTGAATTCCGGCACATCCATCAGCTTGGTCCAAGGCCAGGTCAGGCAGGGGCCGAACTGGGCCATGAAATGCTTCATCCCCGCCTCGCCGCCTGCAATGCGATAAGTCTCGAACAGGCCCATTTGCCCCCAACGCAGGCCAAAGCCCATGCGGATCGCTTCGTCGATTTCCTCGGTCGTGGCGATACCGTCCTTCACGAGCCAGAGCGCCTCGCGCCAGACCGCCTCGAGGAAGCGGTCGGCGATATGGGCGTCGATCTCTTTGCGGATATGGAGCGGGAACATCCCGATCTCGCGCAGCGTTTCCTTCGCGCCTTCGATCAGGGCGGGATCGGATTTGGCGGAAGGGACGATCTCGGCAAGGGGGAGCAGATAGACCGGGTTGAAAGGATGGGCGACGAAAATCGTGGCCGGATTGGCGGCATTCTGCTGGAGTTCCGAAGGTTTGAAGCCCGAGGTGGAGGAACCAATGGGCGTATCCGGTGCCACCTGCTGGATCTGGGCGAAGACGCGATGTTTCAGGTCCAGCCGCTCGGACACGGATTCCTGAATGTAATCCGCGCCTTCCACCGCTTCGGTGATCGTGGCGGCGAAGGTCAGCTTGCCTTCGGGCGGCATCGGGCCGTCCGACAGGGCAGGAAGCGCGCGTTTGGCATTGGCGATGACCTCGCCCACCTTGCGCGGGGCTTCCGGGTCGGGGTCGAAGACCGCCACATCCCAGCCATTGAGCAGGAAGCGCGCCGCCCAGCCGCCGCCGATGACCCCGCCCCCGATGATGCCCGCCTTGCGCGCCATATCCGTCTTCTCCCTCATATGACCCAGATCAGGGCCAAAAGCAGAAGGGCGATCACCACCGCCCCGATCTTGGTTGCACCGGGCAGGTCCAGCCCCGCCCCGACGCCCTGATGTTGCGGCATCCCGGCCACGCCGCCCTTGCCCGCCACCCTGTCCTTGCCCGCCAGACGCATCGCCTCGTCCGAGAAGGCCACCGTGATGGCCGCCCCGGGCAGGGCATGCGGCGGCGGGTGGGTCGGCACTGCGCCCGCGCGGGCTGCAAGCGACTCCGCCGTCACCTCGCCTTGCCGCAGGGATTGCGCCTCCTCTGGCGTCACCTGCAGCTGCACCGCCTGAACGAGGCTTTTCAGCAGAAAGCCCGTCTCCAGCGGTTCCAGCACCCATCCCTGTCCCAGAGGGATCACCTTGCCCGCCGCCAGAAGGGCGTGGGGCGGTGGGAGGGGGCCGACCTTCTCCACTTACTTCGGCAGGGGCGGGCGCTTTTCCAGCTTTAGCCGGGCGCGCACTTCGGCGGGGGTGATGACGCGGGCCCCCATGTTTTCGACGATGGTCGCCGCGCGTTCGACGAGTTGCGCGTTGGTGGCGAGAACGCCCTTGTCGAGCCAGAGGTTATCCTCCAGCCCCACCCGGACGTTGCCCCCGGCCAGCACCGCCGCCGCGACATAAGCCATTTGGTTGCGGCCAAGGCTGAAGGCCGAATAGTGCCAGCCTTGGGGAACGTTGTTCACCATGGCCATGAAGGTGTTCAGGTCATCGGGCGCGCCCCATGGCACGCCCATGCAAAGCTGGACGAGCACCGGTTCAGGGATGACGCCTTCCTTCACCAGTTCCTTCGCGAGCCAAAGATGGCCCGTGTCGAAGGCCTCAATCTCGATCCGCACGCCCGCCGCCGTCATCCGGCGACCCATGTCGCGCAACATGCCGGGGGTGTTGACCATGACGTAATCGGCTTCGTTGAAGTTCATCGTGCCGCAGTCGAGCGTGCAGATTTCCGGACGGCATTCCACGACATGCGCCACCCGTTCCGTGGCACCCGCCATGTCGGAGCGCGGGCCGATGCGGCCCATATCTTCGGTGCCTTCGAAATAGATGTCGCCGCCCATCCCGGCGGTCAGGTTCAGCACGACATCCGTGTCGGAATCCCGAATGCGTTCCGTGACTTCGCGATAGAGCGCGGGGTCGCGGGCGGGCTTGCCGGTTTCGGGGTCGCGGACATGGCAATGCACCACCGCCGCGCCCGCCTTGGCCGCCGCAATGGCGCTGTCGGCGATCTGTTTTGGGCTGCGCGGAACATGCGGGCTGCGGTCCTGCGTCCCCCCTGATCCGGTGACGGCGCAGGTGATGAAAACCTCGCGGTTCATGGCGAGCGGCATGGCGATCCTCCCTTGTCTTCGGCACAGATTACCCGGCTTGCACCGGAATGCTTTGCGCTTTACGCAGTTCATATGGCCGAAAACGTCAACATTTTCCTTCCCTCCCGCGCGCCACTGACCCTTGCTGTCTTGGTGCTGCCGCATGCCTCGATCCTTGAGGTGGCTTCGGTCCTTGATCCGATGCGGGCGGCGAACCGGCATCTGGGGGAAGAGGCCTATCGCTGGCGCGTGGTGTCGCCGGATGGGCGGCCTGTGCCGCTGACCTGCGGGATCGAACTGCCGTCGGCAGGGCCGCTCGCCTCGGCCGAAGGGGCGGATGTGCTGATGGTGATCGTGGGATACCGGCAGGCCGAGGTGGCGCGACCGCCGTTTCTGCAGGCTTTGCGGCGGATGGCACCGCGGTTCCGGCTGATCGCGGGGGTGGATGCGGGGGCTTGGGTCATGGCGCGGGCGGGGCTGTTGGATGGCTATCGCGCCACGGTCCACTGGGAAGATCTTGAGGATTTCGCCGCCGCCTTCCCCCAGATGGAGTGTCTGCCGGACCGCTATGTTATCGACCGGAACCGGGTGACGGTGGGGGGGGCGGCACCGGCGCAGGACCTGATGCTGCACCTGATCGCGGCGCGGCACGGGGCGCCCTTGGCGCGGCAGGTGGCGGCGTCGTTTTTGACCACGCAGCGCGCGGGGCATGAGCCGCAGGTGGCCCCGCCCCAGCGTGACCCGCGGCTGGACGGGCGGGTGGCCGAGGCCATCGCGCGAATGGAGGCGCGGATCGACGATCCCGAACCCATGGCGCGCATCGCACGGGCCGTGGGGTTAAGCCCGCGGCGCATGGAAAGCCTTTTTCTTCAGTATCTTGGCGAAAGCCCCGGCGCCTATGCCCTTGGCCTGCGGTTGCAGGCAGCGCGACGGATGGTGACGGATACGCGGCACCCTCTGGCGGAGGTGGCGCTGCGGACGGGGTTTTCCTCTCCCTCCACTCTGAGCCGGGCGTTCAGTCGGCGGTTCGGGGTGGCGCCGTCGGTCCTGCGACGGGGGCAAGTGCCTGCGAACGCTGCCTTTATTCCTGCCAAGGGCTGAAAACGGGTGTGCCCTGTTTTGTGCCGCCTTTTGTGCCGCAAACTGTGGGCACGCAGCGCACGGTGAGAAGCGGTTAACCAAGCTGGCAGAAAGGGCTAGGGACGGGCCGGCTGCATACCCTTTCTTTACCCTTCGACCCGCATTCTGACGCGAGTGTTTGGTTCAGGTCCCCCTCGTAGACGGAGGTGCTGTGGAGGTGGTGATTGAGTATTTGGGCCAAGGTGAAGGGGCTATGGACCTTGCTCTTCGCCCCGCACGGCGGCCCGGCGCAGCGCGGCGAAAAGGCGGGTCTGCAGCGCATTGCCCAACAGGATCGCGGCGGAAAGGAGAAGCGTCACCATTCCCCCCACCAGCGCATAGCCGATCCCCGTGACGCGCACCGTGGCACGCAGCAGGCGGGTCTTTCCCAGCACCTCGGCCTTGGCGAGGATGCGGGGACCCAGCGCCTCGGTCGCGTTGGCCAGACGGCGCGCCTCGGCCGCGTCGTCGATCCGCGACAGAAGGTGCAGAGTAGTGGTCGTGTCGGTGGTCCTGCGGATGCGGTCCAGATCGGCAGCGATGCTGACCAGCGGCGCGAAGGCATCCGCCCGCAGCGTGAGGGCCACATCATCGAGGCTGCGGGCGCGGCGCAGGGCGATCCAGTCCACCCCATCCGTCGCGGCGCGGGTGATGACGGCGGTGAGGCGGGGCGAGAGGCGGCCCATGCTGCGGGCCAGCTTGATCCCCGAGGCACCGAGTTTCGCCGCCGCCGAGGTGCCGCCCGAGGCCATGATCGTGGCGGTGGCCCCCAGCCCCACGATAGAGAGGGCAATGGCGATGCGGTCCACGTCTTCGCCCGCCATATAGTCGATCCCGCCGTCGAGGATGGTGGCGAGGTCACCGATCGGGGTGAGCATGATCGGCGCCTGACACATCAGGAAGTTCGACAGGGTGCAGGCAGCCGGATCAAGCGTGCAGGCCGCGCAATTGGCGGCATTGGCCCAGAAGCCCGAATCCTCGGCCCAAGCCGCGTCATAGGCGGCCTGCAGTTCGGGAGGCAGGGGCTGGCCCAGATCGGCGGCAAGGTCGTGCAGCGCCTGCAGCACCACCCAGTCGCGGCGGGGGGCGGCGAGGTGGTCGGTGATCCGGGCGGGAAGGGTGCCGGGGGCAAGACGGGCGAGCGCGCCTTCGGTGGCGGCCGTGATCTCTGCCGCCGTGGCGTCGCGCAGGGGGGTCAGGGTCGGGTCAAGCGCGATGCGGGCGGCCGAGAGGGCGGTGAGCGCCAGCGATCCCGCCAGCGCCAGCGTCAGGGCATATCGCGTCCAGCGCCGGAACATCCGCCCCCCATGGCTGTTTCCCCGTCAGTCGCGGCGCGACCGGATCATCCCGATGATATCATAGACCTGATCGACGATGGGCCGCGCAATGGCATCGGCGCGGGCCGCGCCTTGCCCAAGGATGTGGTCAATCTCGCCCGGATCCTGCATCAGGCGGTTCATCTCCAGCGTGATCGGTTCCAGCTTTGCCACGGCCAGATCCGCCAGCGCAGGCTTGAAGCTGCCGAATTGCGCCCCGGCATAGTCGCGGATCACCTGCTCGGGTGTATGGCCCGCCAGCGCCGCGTAGATGTTCACCAGATTGCGCGCCTCGGGCCGGTCCTTCAGCCCATCGAGAGTGTCGGGCAACGGTTCGGGGTCGGTCTTGGCCTTGCGGATCTTCTTTGCGATGGTGTCGGCGTCATCGGTCAAGTTGATGCGCGACTGGTCCGATGGATCGGATTTCGACATCTTCTTGGTGCCGTCGCGCAGGGACATCACGCGGGTGGCGGCCCCTTCGATCACGGGTTCCACGACCGGGAAGAAGTTCACCCCGTAGTCATTGTTGAACTTGATCGCGATGTCGCGGGTCAGTTCCAGATGCTGCTTCTGATCCTCGCCCACCGGCACATGGGTGGCCTTGTAGGCAAGGATATCGGCGGCCATCAGGGACGGATAGGCAAAAAGGCCCAGCGAGACATTCTCGCTGTTCTTCCCAGCCTTGTCCTTGAACTGGGTCATCCGGCTCATCCAGCCCATGCGGGCGATGCAGTTGAAGATCCAGCCCAGTTCGACATGGGCCGAAACCTGGCTTTGGTTGAAGAGGATCGACCGCGCCGGGTCGATCCCGGCCGCGATGAAGGCAGCAGCGCCTTCGCGGGTCTGCTGGCGCAGTTTTTCGGGGTCCTGCCAGACGGTGATCGCATGCATGTCGACCATGCAGTAAATCGTCTCGATCCCCTCGTCCTGCTTTTCGACAAAGCGCTTCAGCGCACCGAGATAGTTGCCAAGGGTAAGACCACCCGAGGGCTGTATCCCCGAGAAGATGCGGGTCGGAAAGGAAGCCTGAGGCGTTTGGACCGGCTCGGCCATGATGTCGCTCCGTCTGGAAAAGGTCGGGATTTCCGCTTAACGATGCGGCGACGGGGCGTCAATCGACGCCCGCCCCCGATCGAAGAGTATAGGCCCGATGCAGGACCGCAATGCCCCGCCACTGAACCCCCTGCCCGCGATCGTCTGGGTTCTGGCTTTGCCCATGATCGCGATGGAAGTGGTGGTGGGTCTGGGCGGTGCGGGGATCGTCGGTGGGATGGAGGGCGCGGGCTGGCGGCTGCAGGCGCTGGAGCGGTTCGTGTTCTCGCCCCCCCTGATGCAGACGATGATGGATCGGGCGGAGTATCCGCTGCTGCAGGTGATGCGGCTGGTCACCTATCCCTTCGTCCATGGCTCGACCACGCATGCGCTGTTCGTCGTGGTGATCCTCCTCGCGCTTGGCAAGATGGTGGGCGAGGTGTTCCGCTGGTGGGCGGTGCTGGTGGTGTTCTTCGGGGCGGCGATGGCAGGGGCCTTCGCCTATATGCTGGTGCCGGGGAACGAGGCGCCGCTTTTCGGGGGCTATCCTGCGACCTATGGGCTGATTGGCGGGTTCACCTTCCTGCTTTGGGTCAATCTGGCGGCAGTGGGGGCAAACAAGTACCGCGCCTTCAGCCTGATCGGGTTCCTGCTGGCGATCCAGCTTCTGTTCGGGCTGTTGTTCGGGGGGGGCTACGAATGGGTGGCGGATGTGGCGGGGTTCGCCGCCGGGTTCCTGCTGTCTTTCGTGGTCAGCCCGGGCGGATGGGGCCGCGTGCTGGACAAGATCCGTCAGCGCTGACGCCGCAGGGCGGATTTGATGTCAGACAGCCGCATCGCACCAAGGGCGAGGGCGGCGAGGGCGTAGGTGGCCATGCCCAGCCCGACGAGAAGGGCAAGGGCCGCGTAGCGCCAGCCTTCGGTGCCGAGCATCGGGCCGAGGGCGACCATCCCACCCCAAAGCGCCGCGCCCATGACGGCGCAGGCGATCAGGATGCGGGGCAGACGCTGGCGGAAGCGGGCGTCGAAGCGGGCCTCGTCGCCCATCTTCCTTGTGCCGTGCCAAAGCTGCAGGACCATGATCCAGCCGGAGATGGTGGTGGCCAGCGCAGCGGCGGAAAAGCCGATGAGGGGCAGGAGGCCCACGGCGATGACGGCGTTGACGATCATCGACCAGACGGCAAAGCGGAACGGGCTGCGCGTGTCCTCGCGCGCGTAGTAGAGCGGCTGGAAGACCTTGTGCAGCACGAAGGCCGGCAGGCCCGCGCCGTAGACGGCCAGCGCGAGGGCGGTGGCCGCTGCATCGTCGGGGCCGAAGGCGCCGCGCTGGTAGAGGACGGTGCAGAGCGGCAAAGCGATCACAACCAGAGCGACCGCGGCGGGAAGAGTGAGGAAGAGCGCAAACTCGGTGCCGCGGTTGAAAGAGGCGCGGCCTCCATCGGCATCGCCCGCGCGCAGGCGGCGGGAGAGATCGGGCAGAAGGACGGTGCCCACGGCGATGGCGACGACTCCCAAAGGAAGTTGATAGAGACGGTCGGCATAGGAGAGCCAAGCCACCGCGCCTTCGGTGAAGGAGGCGACCTGACGGCCCACCAGCAGATTGACCTGCACCACCCCGCCCGCCAGCACGGCAGGGGCGGCGATGAGGGCGAGGCGTTTGAGGTCGGGGGTGAGTTTCGGCAGGCCGGGGGTGAAGCGGAAGCCCGCGCGGTGGGCGCTGACCCAAGTGAAGGCGAGTTGGGCGATGCCGGTCAGCGGCACAGTCCAGGCGAGCGTCAGGCCCATGTCCCAACCCGCGCGATCAGCGATCAGCATGGCGGCGATGAACATCAGGTTCATCAGGACCGGCACGAAACTGGCTTCGGTGAAGCGTCCAAAGGCGTTCAACACGCCCGAGAGCAGCGCCACGAGCGAGATGAAGAGGATGTAGACGAAGGAGATGCGCCCGAAAAGGACGGCAAGGTCGAAGCGTTCGTCGCCCACGAAGCCCGAAGCCATCAGCCAGACCAGCCAAGGCATGGCCAGCGTGCCGATGACGGAAAAGACGATCAGCACGGCGGCCAGCCCGTTGAAGGCATCGCGGGCGAAGCCCTGCGCATCCTCGCCGCCCTCCAGCTTTTTGGAGAACATCGGCACGAAGGCCATGTTGAAGGCCCCTTCGGCGAAGAAGCGGCGGAACATGTTGGGCAGCGAGAAGGCCACAAGGAAGGCCTCGGCAACCGGGCCCGCGCCGAGATAGGCGGCCATCATCACGTCCCGGGCGAAACCCGCCCCGCGCGAGAGCAGGGTCCATCCGCCGACGGTGAGGATGGAGCGGATCAGGCGGATGGGCTGCATCCCCTACCCCTGCGCCCGTTCCGCGCCTTCGGCGATGGCCTGACGCAGTTTCTTGTCCAGCGCCTCTTGCTTGGACTTGGCGTGGAGTTTGAGGCCGAACATGTCCTTCACGTAGAAGCTGTCCACCACCTGCGCGCCGAAGGTCGCGATCACGGCGCTGGCGATGTAGATGTTGTTGTTGGCCAGCGTCCGGGTCAGATCATAAAGCAGGCCGGGACGATCGCGCGTGTCCACCTCGATGATCGTGTAGATGTCGGACCCTTCGTTGTCGAAGGTGATATGGGTCGGGAAACGGAATTCGCGTTCGCGTTTCTTGACCTTGTCGCGGTCCTTCAGCGCATCCCGCGCCACCACCTCGCCGTTCAGGGTTTTGCGGATCATCTGCGACAGGCGCGGCAGACGGGCCACTTCGTACGGCCTGCCCTCGCTGTCCTGCACCCAGAAGACGGCGGTCGCGTAGCCGTCCTTGGAGGTATAGGTGCGCGCGTCCACCACATTCGCCCCCACCAGAGCCAAGGCCCCCGCAAGGCGCGAGAAGATGCCGGGGTGATCGGCCAGCGCGAAACAGGCGCGCGTTGCATCGCGCCCATCGTCGGGGTGGAGGTCGATGCGGATCTCGCTGTCGGGCAGATCCTTCAGAAGGCGGGCGAAGACAACATGGGTATCGGTCGGCAGGCCCTGCCAATAGGGCGCATAATGGCGGGCCGTCTCGTGGCGCAGATCGGCGACCGACCAGTCGGAGAGGCGCTCGCGCAGGGCGCGCTTTGCCTCGTCCTCGCGGTTTTCGCGGTTGAGGGTTTCAAGCCCGCCTTCCAGCGCTTCGGTCGTCTGGCCGTAGAGCGAGCGCAGAAGCATGGCTTTCCAGTTGTTCCACGTCCCCGGCCCCACGCCGCGGATGTCGCAGACCGTCAGCACGGTGAGAAGGTCCAACCGCTTGCGCGTCTTCACCGCCTTGGCGAAGTCGCGCACCGTGCGTGGATCGCCCAAGTCGCGCTTTTGCGCCGTGTCGGACATCAGCAGGTGATAGCGGACCAGCCATTCCACGGTTTCGGTCTCCTCGGCCGACAGGCCAAGGCGCGGGCAGACCCGGCGGGCGATCTGGGCGCCAAGGATGGAATGGTCTTCCGGCCGACCCTTGCCGATGTCATGCAGCAGAAGGGCGACATAGAGGATCTTGCGGTTCACCCCGGCCTGCAGGATGCCGGAGGCGACGGGAAGTTCTTCCAGCAGCTCGCGCCGTTCGATCTGGGCGAGGATCGAGATGCATTGGATGATGTGTTCGTCCACCGTGTAGTGGTGGTAGACGTTGAACTGCATCATCGCGACGATGGGTTCGAATTCGGGAATGAAGGCGGCCAGCACGCCCAATTCGTTCATCCGGCGCAGGGCGCGTTCGGGATTGCCGTGTTTCAGCAGCAGGTCGAGGAAGATATGCACCGCCTCGGGGTCGGATTGCATGTCCTCATCGATGAGGTCGAGCCGCGCTGTCAGCTGGCGCATCACGTTGGGGTGGAGCAGGTAGCCGGTGCGCAGCGCCTCTTCGAAGACGCGCAGGATATTGAGTTTGTCGGCAAAGAAGCGGCGCGGATCGACGAGGTCGAGCCGCCCCTGCACCAGTTTGTAGCCCGGTTTCACCCGTTTCGTGCGCTTGAAGATGCCGAAGAGGCTGGCTTCGGGCTTGGCGTGGCGGGCCTCGAGTTCCGTCAGGAAGACGCGGGTCAACTCGCCCACCCGCGTGGCGTGGCGGAAATAGTCCTGCATGAAGTGTTCGACGGCGCGACGGCCACCCTTGTCGTCATAGCCCATGCGGGCGGCCACCTCGACCTGCAGATCGAAGGTGAGCTGGTCCATCGCGCGCCCGGTGATCAGGTGCAGATGGCAGCGGACGGCCCAGAGGAAATCCTCAGCGCGGGCGAAGATGTCGAATTCCTCGCGCGCCAGAAGCCCGGCGGCGACAAGGCCTTCGGAGGAGGAGACGCGGTTGAGGTATTTCCCGATCCAGTAAAGCGTCTGCAGATCGCGCAGGCCGCCCTTGCCTTCCTTGACATTGGGTTCAAGGACGTAGCGCTGTCCGCCCTGCCGGCGGTGGCGTTCGGCCCGTTCGGCAAGTTTCGCGTCGATGAATTCGGGGCCGGTGTTGCGGAACAACTCGCCCCAAAGCCGGTCGCCCAGATCGACGGCGAGGGGTTCGAACCCGGCGATGAAGCGGTGTTCCAGAAGGGCGGTGCGGATGGTGATATCCTCGCGCCCCAGACGGAGGCAATCCTTCACCGTGCGCGAGGCGTGGCCGACCTTCAGCTTCAGGTCCCACAGGATGTAGAGCATCGATTCGATCACCGATTCCGCCCAGGGGGTGATCTTCCACGGAGTGAGAAAGAGAAGATCGACGTCGGAATGGGGGGCCATCTCGGCCCGGCCGAAGCCGCCCACGGCAAGAACCGCCATGCGTTCCGCCTCGGTCGGGTTGGCCAGCGGATGAAGGTGGTGGCGCGCAATGTCGAAGGCGATGGCGACGAGGATGTCGGTCAGATGGGCCTGCGCGCGGATCATGGCGCGGGCCTCATGCGGGCGGGCGGTGAAGGCTGCGGCCAGCGCGGCGTTGCCCCGCGCGCGCGCCTCGGCCAGATGGCGGACAGCGATGGCGCGGGCGGCGCGGGGATCGGCAGCGGCGGGCAGGTCGGCGCGGATGGCCGCGCGCAAGGCGGCGGCATCCACGATCTGCAGCCCCGGCAGGATCATGCCGACAGGTTCCTCCGGAAAAAACCGGTCGGTCTGACTCCGTTCGGTCTGCGTCTGGCGGGAACGGGCCGGCTGGGCCTTGGTCATGATCTGGGGCGCGGGGAGACGGTCAGAACCCGGCCCCGCCGAAGCTGCGCGGGGCGGGATCGACGACGGTGACGGTGTTGTTCTGGATGCGCGCCACGGCGAGGCCGCGTTCATTCGTGCCATTGGCCAGCAGCCGGAAGACGCCATTGACGCCCGCGAAGCCCGCGCCTTGGGTCAGCGCGGCGCGGTCCATGCTGCGGCCCTGCTTGGCCAGCGCGCCGATGGCGGCGATGCCGTCATAGGCAATGGCGGAAACCGGATGCGGCGGTTCGCCGAAGGTGGCCTGATAGCGCGCCTGATATTGCGCGAAGAGCGCGGGGTCGGGCATGGCGAAGACGCCGCCCTGCACCCCCGGCAGCGCCAGCGTGGCGGCGGGAATGTCCCAGCGGGTGAGGCCGATGTATTGCACCGTGGCGGGGTTGACGCCGTTCTCGGACAGCAGTTGCGTAACCAGCGGCAGGGCCCCGGCGGTATCAGCCGTCAGGAAGACGGCCTGCGCGCCCGAGGATTTGGCCTGCGCCGCGAGCTGCGGGATCGCCTGCACGATGCCGTTCTGCGAGAATTCGTAGCCGCCCGTGGCGACCACGCTGCCGCCCGCAGCGGTGACGCCTGCCTGAATGGCGGCACGCCCCGCCTCGCCTTGCGCGTTGCGGTCATGGATGATCATGACCTGCGGCTTGCCCGAGCGAACGGCGTAGCCCGCCAGACGCCGCGCGGTGTTGTCGAAGGTGGGGCCGAGGACGAAGACATTCCCCCCCGCGATGGCGGGATTGTTGGAGAAGGACAGCACGTTCACCCCCGCCGCCGCGACGGCGAGTCCGGCCGCATTCGCCTCTTCAGCGAAGACAGGGCCGAGGATGACGGTCGCCCCGTCGGCGACGGCCTGCGCCGCTGCGGCCGAGGCCTGGGCGGCTTGGCCGGCTGTGGGATAGACGCGCAGGTCGATCTGCACCCCGGCAAGATCACCGATCGCCATGCGGGCCGCGTTCTCGATCGACCGGGCGAGAAGCTGGTCGCTTGCCTGCCCCGAACCCGACGGCACCAGAAGCGCGACGGGCACCGGGCCGCCCTGCGACACGGCGGGGCCGGAGGTGGGTTGGCAGGCGGCAAGAGCGAGGGCCGAAAGGGCCAGAACGGCCTTGCCCAGCGACTTGCGGGCGGTGCGCAAAACAGAGAACATGTGGTTTCCTCACTCCCTTGGCGGCGGCGGCAGGCCGGAACGGAACACGCCGCGCAAAATCGCCCTGCAGGTTAAGGGGTTCCACTTGGGAAGTAAACTTGTCAGGGGGAAGGCAGGCAATGTCGGGAGGGCAGCGGGCATGACTCCGCCGGGATCGGTCTGGGAGAAGCGGGCGCTGGCGCCCGGGCTCTATCTTGTGGCGACGCCGATCGGGGCGGCGCGCGACATCACGCTGCGCGCGCTCGACATCCTCGCTTCGGCCGAGGTGCTGGCGGCGGAAGACACGCGCACGCTCAGGCATCTGATGGAGATTCACGGCATCCCGCTGGAGGGGCGGCCCTTGGTGCCCTGCCACGACCATAATGAAGGCGCGGCGGCGACGCGGCTGGTGGCGGCGGTGGCCGAAGGGAAATCGGTCGCCTATGCGAGCGAGGCGGGCACACCGCTGGTGTCGGACCCGGGCTTTTCGCTGGCCCGCGCCATGGTGGCGGCGGGGCTGCCGGTGACGGCGGCGCCGGGGCCGTCGGCGGTGCTCTGCGCGCTGGCGGTGGCAGGGCTGCCGTCGGACCGCTTTCTCTTCGCAGGCTTTCCGCCCCCGGCACAGGCCGCGCGGCGGGCGTTTCTGGACGGGCTGAAGGGCGTGCAGGCGACGCTGGTCTTCTACGAATCCCCCCGCCGCCTGCCCGCGCTGCTGGCCGATCTGGCCGACAGGTTGGGCGGCGGGCGGGAGGCGGCCATCTGCCGGGAACTGACCAAGCGGTTCGAAGAAGTTCGGCGAGGGCCGCTGGAGCGGCTTGCCACCGATCTGGCCGAAGAAGAGGTGAAGGGCGAGGTGGTCGTTCTGGTCGACCGCGCCGCGCCCGAAATAGCCGAAACCGCGACATGGGAGGCGGCTCTGGACGAGGCGATGGGGCGGATGAGCGTGAAAGATGCCGCCGCGATGGTGGCGGAAGCCTTCGATCTGCCCCGGCGCGACGTGTATCAAGCCGCGCTGCGAAAGGGGAAAGGGGATTAGGGGAAAATTCGCTTTTCTGGTTCAAGGTGAGTCGGAGGGAAGTAAGGGAGAGCGAGGATGGGATATCGGGCCGATCCGATGCAGTTTTTCAGTTTGGCGGGGGGCAGTCCGGCGGTGCCCAACGGCGTCAATGGGCGGCGGGCACGGGGTGCGATGGCCTTTCATGCGGGGCAGGCCGCCGAGGATCAGGTCGCGCGCCAATACGAAGATGCGGGGGAAGCGGTCTGCGCCCGGCGCTGGCGCGGGCAGGCGGGCGAGATCGACCTGATTGCGCGTGATGGTGAAAAGGTGATCTTCATCGAAGTGAAGCAGAGCAGCACGCATGACGCTGCGCTGGCGCATCTGGGACCCCGTCAGATGCAACGCATCTGGGATGCAGCGACGGAGTTTCTGGCCGGGGAACCGGGCGGGCAACTGACGGATGTGCGGCTGGATGTGGCGCTGGTCGATGGGGCGGGCCGGGTGAAGGTGATCCGCGACGCGTGGATGTGCTGAAGAGGGTGGATCGTTCGTGGCGACAAGGTCGCCCAGAAGATGCCGCGAACCGACTGCGGTGCATGGCGCGCGCAGGGCCTGTGCGGCGCGGGGGTTTGCATCCGCTTCGGGCTTGCGCCATCAAGGGGCGGCACAGCGCGGAGTGAGACATGCCCCTGAAGGTCGCCTTCCAGATGGACCCGATCGGATCGGTGAACATCAATGCCGATTCCACCTTTCGCATCGCGCTGGAAGCGCAGGCGCGCGGGCATGAGTTGTTCTTCTACACGCCCGACAAGCTGGCTTTCGTCGAGGGGCGGGTGACGGCACGTGGCTTTCCGATCGAACTGCGGCGGGAGGTCGGAAACCATGTCACCTATGGGCCTGAGACGGAGGTCGATCTGGCGGAATTCGACGTGGTCTGGCTGCGGCAGGACCCGCCTTTCGACATGGGCTACATCACGACCACCCATCTGCTGGAGATGATCCATCCCGGGACACTTGTGGTCAACGATCCCTTCTGGGTGCGAAACTCACCCGAAAAGCTTCTGGTGTTGCGCTTTCCCGATTTGACGCCGCCGACGGCCATCGCCCGCGATCTGGCCACGATCCGCGCTTTCAAGGCGCGGCATGGCGACATCATCCTGAAGCCGCTCTATGGCAATGGTGGCGCGGGGGTGTTCCGGCTGGACCCGAACGACCGCAATCTCGCCTCGCTGCATGAGCTGTTCACCGGCATGAGCCGCGAGCCGCTGATCGTGCAGAAGTTCCTGCCCGATGTGGCCAAGGGCGACAAGCGGGTGATCCTTGTCGATGGTGAACCGATCGGGGCGATCAACCGCGTGCCGCAGGCGGGCGAGACCCGGTCGAACATGCATGTGGGCGGGCGGCCCGAGAAGATCGGGCTAACGGCGCGGGATCTGGAGATCTGCGCCCGCATCGGCCCGGTGCTGCGCGAGAAGGGGCAGGTCTTCGTCGGCATCGACGTGATCGGCGACTGGCTGACCGAGATCAACGTGACCTCACCCACCGGGTTGCAGGAGTTGGAGCGGTTCGACGGCACCAATGGCGCGGCCCGCATCTGGGAGGTGATCGAGGCGAAACGGGCGGGGTGAGGGGGCGAAGAATTTTCGTCCGAAAATTCTTCGTCAGCCCTGCGGGCCGAGGACGAGGCGGTAGCTGACGGCCTCGGCCAGATGCGGCAGGCGGACATCGGCGCTTTCGTCCAGATCGGCGATGGTGCGGGCCACGCGCAGGATGCGGTGATAGCCGCGCGCGGTCAGGCCGAAGCGTTCCGCCGCCCGGGTCAGGAAGGCGCGGCCCTCGGCATCGGGGGTGGCGGTGTCCTCCAAGAGCCGCCCTTCCATATCGGCATTGACGCGCAGGCCGGGATGGGCAGCGAAGCGCTGCGTCTGTCGCGCGCGGGCGGCGGCGACGCGGGCGGCGACGGTGGCAGAGCTTTCGCCCGTGGCGGCGAGGTCGAGGTCCTGCCACGCGACCGGGGGCACCTCTACCCGCAGATCGAAGCGGTCCATCAGCGGCCCAGAGATGCGGCCGAGGTAGTCTTCGCCGCAGAGCGGCGCCTTGGTGCAGGCGCGGGCCGGATCGGTGAGATAGCCGCAGCGGCAAGGGTTGGCGGCGGCGATCAAGAGGAAGCGGCACGGATAGCGGACATGGGCATTGGCGCGGGCGACGACGACCTCGCCCGTCTCGATGGGCTGGCGGAGGGTTTCGAGGACGGGGCGGGCGAATTCGGGGAATTCGTCGAGGAAGAGGACGCCGTTATGGGCGAGGCTGATCTCGCCCGGCTTGGCACCCTTGCCGCCGCCCACAATGGCGGCCATCGACGCGGTGTGGTGCGGTTCGCGAAAAGGCCGGCGGCGCGAGATGCCGCCTTCGGAGATGAGGCCCGCCAGCGAGTGGATCATGGAGGTTTCCAACGCCTCAGGTGCCGAAAGGGGCGGCAGCAGGCCCGGCAGGCGGGCGGCGAGCATGGATTTCCCCGATCCCGGCGTGCCGACCATCAGCATGTGGTGGCGGCCTGCGGCGGCGATTTCCAGTGCGCGCTTGGCGCGTTCCTGCCCCTTCACCTCGGCCAGATCGCGCGAGGTGGGGCCATCCTGCACTTCGCCCGCCTCGGCGGGGGTCAGGGGGGATTGCCCGGTATAGTGGCGCACCACCTGATCGAGCGAGGCCGCGGCCAGCACCTGCACCGCGCCGACCCAGGCCGCCTCGGCCCCAGAGGCGCGGGGGCAGAGGAGGGCGCGGTCCTCTTCCGCCGCCGCAAGGGCGGCGGGCAGCGCGCCGATCACGGGCAGGAGGCGACCGTCGAGCGATAGCTCGCCCAGCGCAACAGTGCGTTCGACGCTGTCCTTGGGGATGATCTCCAGCGCTGCCAGCAGGGCGAGCGCGATGGGCAGGTCGAAATGCGCCCCTTCCTTGGGCAGATCGGCGGGGGCGAGGTTCACCGTGATGCGCCGCGAGGGCAGCGCGATGGAGAGGGCCGAGAGCGCCGCGCGGACCCGTTCGCGCGCCTCGGACACGGCTTTGTCGGGCAGGCCGACGATGCCGAAAGCGGGCATGCCGGGGGCGACGGCGCATTGCACCTCGACCATCCGCGCCTCGACCCCTTCGAAGGCCACTGTGAAGGCCCGTGCCAGCATGCCACCCCTGCCCTTTTGGACGAGGCTAGCGGTGGAATGGTTTACGAACGGTAAAGGGCCATGAAGGCGGGCCAAGCTTCGGGGTCGGCCACGGTCTTGTCGCGGCAGAAAGCGTTGCAGAAGCCGAAGCGGCGGCCATCCAGTTCCAGCACGTGGGTGACGGGCGCGCCGGAATAGGGGCAGAGGGTGTTTTCGGCCTGCGACCCCTCCACCGCCCGGGCGGACAACGGTTTCGGCCCCGGCCAGTCGCGGCGGGGGTAATCGCGACGGTAGAAGTCCTGATCTGGGCCGTCGACCAACCCCATCGCGCGCCAGCGGCGGAAAGACGGATGGGCAAGGTGGGCCTGCACATAGGCCATCGCGGCGGGGGTGACGGGCAGGTTGTAGGTGGCGATGCGGGTGGCGACCGGGGCGAACATGGCATCCGCCACCGAATAGGGGCCGCAGAGCCATGGGGTTTGGCTGCCCGTCTCTGCCCGCGCCCATGACCAGATCGTGTCGAGACGGGCGAGATCGGCCAGCACCTCGGGCGGGGGGGCGCAGTCGGTATAGCTGACCCGCAGGTTCATCGGGCAGTGAGAGCGGAGCGCGGTGAAGCCTGCGTGCATCTCTGCCGCCACCGCGCGGGCGATGGCACGGGCCTTTGGGTCCGTCGGCCAAAGGCCTGCCTCCGGGTGGCGGGAGGCGAGTTCTTCGGCAATCGCGATGGTTTCGGGGACGACCGCGCCTTCGGGCGTGCGCATCGTGGGGGCGGTGCGGGCGGGGTGGAAGGATTTCAGGAGGTTTGGCAATTCGTCAGTGTAAAGCCGCGCGCGGTGCAGCGTCACGGACAAGCCGAAGGCATCGAAGAAGAGCCAGCCCCGCAGGCTCCATGACGAATAGGCGCGGTCGCCGATGACGAGGTCGTAGGTCATTTTGTCCCCCTGTTTGCCGCGACCTTAGCGGGGCGCGCGCCCGGCGGGAAACGCCGATTGCTGATGCATCCCATCACGCAAGGTGATTGATCGGACCGAGGTGCCAGCCCTGCGGGCCAAGGTCGATGCGGGTGACGGAGAGGTTGTCGATGCGATGGGCAAAGACCTCGACCGCCGCGCAGCCCTTGGCGCGCTGCACCTGCGTCAGGATCGCGCCGAAATGGGCGACGAGGATCAGGTCGCGCCCCCTATGCGCGGCGATCAGCGCATCGGTTGCGGCGCTGACGCGGGCGGCGGCTTCGTTCCAGCTTTCGCCGCCCGGGGGGGCGTGATGGCCGGGATCATCCCAATAGGCGAAGGAAAGCTCCGGATGGGTCCGGGCGATGTCGTCCCATGCGCGCCCGTCCCAATCGCCGAAATGGAGTTCGCGCAGGCCGGGATGGTGGGGCAGCCGCGTCCGGCCCTGCGCCAAGGCATCGGCGGTGGCCACGGCGCGGATCAGGTCGGAGGAGATGAGCAGCGCCTGATCTGGCAGATGCGCGTTCAGGCGGGCAAGCGCCGCCGTGTCGGACAGATCGGCAGGCACGTCGCGCCAGCCCACCATGGTCTTTTCATGCGTGGGTCCGTGCCGCACCCACCAGAGCCGGGTCACATCCATGCGGGCAGCCGCCCCTTCAGCACCATGGGCAACCCTGCCATAACGCCCACCACCAGCCCCGCCTGCGCGGCAATCTGCTGGTTCAGGCGGCCTTGCGCATCGCGGAAGGTGCGGGCCAGCGCATTGTCGGGCACGATGCCCCAACCCACCTCGTTCGACACCACAACCACGGGGGCGGCGCAGGCGGCGAGGGCGTCCAGCAGGTCTTGTGCCTTCTGCGCCAGATCATGTTCGGCCAGAAGGTGATTGGTCAGCCAGAGCGTGGCGCAATCGACCAGCACCACCTCGCCTGCCTGTGCCTGAGAAAGGGCGGTGGTCAGGTCCAGCGGGGCCTCGACCGTGATCCAGCCCTGCCCACGGTCGGCCCGGTGACGGGCGATGCGTGCGCGCATCTCGTCATCCCACGCCTCGGCAGTGGCGATGTAGCGGCGGACAAGGCCGCTGCCGCTGACAAGGCGTTCCGCCAGCCCCGATTTGCCGGAGCGCGCGCCGCCGATCACGAGGCTGAGAGGGGGAAGCAAGAAAGTTTCGTCCGGCATTGATCCAGTTTCACGTCCGACCCGTAGAATTCACAAAACGGCAACAAACAGGCCGAAGCGCGTTATCTGACTGGGGGTTTCGATGGCACTCGACGGATATACCGATCAAACGATGTCTCGCCAAGCGATGCGGGCGGAACTTCTTGATGCAGAGACGGAGTTGCGTCTTGCCTATGCGTGGCGCGATCAGCGCGACGAACAGGCGCTGCATCGGCTGGTGACGGCCTATATGCGCCTTGCCATCAGCATGGCCGCGAAGTTCCGCCGCTATGGCGCGCCGATGAATGATCTGATCCAAGAGGCGAGCCTTGGCCTGATGAAGGCCGCCGACAAGTTCGATCCGGATCGCGGGGTGCGGTTTTCCACCTATGCGGTGTGGTGGATCAAGGCATCGATTCAGGATTACGTGATGCGCAATTGGTCCATGGTGCGGACGGGGTCCACCAGCAGCCAGAAAGCGCTGTTCTTCAACCTGCGTCGCGTGCAGGCCAAGCTGGAGCGCGAGGCGGCGGCACGGGGCGAAACGCTGGACCAGTTCCAGCTGCGCCAGCTTGTTGCGACCGAGGTCGGCGTGCCGCTGGCGGATGTTGAGATGATGGAAGGGCGGCTGTCGGGGTCCGACTTCTCGCTGAATGCGACGCAGTCGTCGGACGAGGACGGGCGGGAATGGATCGACGCGCTGGAGGATGACGGCGTGCAGGCGGCCGAGGCCGTGGAAGGCGCGCATGATGCCGAACGGCTGCGGTCGTGGCTGGTGAAGGCGATGCAGTCGCTGAATGCGCGGGAACGCTATATCGTGGCGGAGCGCAAGCTGAAGGACGAACCCCGGACGCTGGAGAGCCTTGGCGAAGAGCTTGGGCTGTCGAAGGAGCGGGTGCGTCAGTTGGAAGCAGCCGCGTTTGCCAAGATGCGCCGGAACCTTGAATCGCAGTCGCGCGAGGTTTACGCGCTGCTGTCGTGAGGCGTCTTGCCACCCCTCTGCTGCTGGCCCTGTCGCTTGGCGGGGCGGCTGCAGCGCGCGAGATCGGGCCCGATGCGCTGGACCGTCTGCCGGAGGTGGATGTCGTGGTGCTGGGTGAAGTGCACGACAATCCTGCCCATCATGCCCATCAGGCGCGCGCCGTTAAGGCCGTGGAACCCAGCGCACTTGTCTTCGAGATGCTGGGAGAGGCGCAGATTGCGGCCTTGCCCACAGACCTGACCGATGCCGAGGCCGTGGAAGCCGCCACGGAATGGGAGGCGCGGGGTTGGCCGGATTTCACCATGTACCATCCGCTCTTCACCGCTGCGCCGGGGGCCCGCATCTATGCGGGCGATCTACCGCGATCCGTGGTGCGCATGGCGGTGCGCGACGGGGCGGTGGCGGCCTTCGGGCCGGATGCGGCGCGGTTTGGGCTGACCGAGCCTTTTCCGCAAGAGGTGCAAGCCGAACAGGAAGAGGCGATGCTGGCCGCCCATTGCTTTGCCATGCCGCGCGAGGCGCTGCCGGGGATGGTAGAGGCGCAGCGGCTGCGCGACGCCACCTTGGCCGAGGCCGCGCTGCGTGCGCTGCGCGAGACGGGCGGGCCTGTCGTGGTGATCACCGGGGTGGAACATGCACGGACGGATATCGGGGTGCCTGCAGTCCTGCGCCGTGCCGCGCCCGAGGTGACGGTACTGTCGGTGGGCCAGATGGAAACGGTGCCCGAGGAGCGGCCGCCGCATGACCTGTGGCTGATCACCGATGGGGTCGCGGGACGGGGCGATCCTTGCGCGGCCTTCGGATCGACCGAGGGCTGAGTGCGCGGAACAGTTGAGTTCCGCGCCCCTGCCCCCTACACCTTGACCGGGGCCATTGGAGCATCGCCATGCTGACCGGCAAGCGCATCCTTCTGATCATCGGCGGCGGCATCGCCGCCTACAAGGCGCTGGACCTGATCCGGCTGCTGAAGAAAGCGGGGGCGGCGGTGACGCCGGTGCTGACCAAGGCAGGGGCGGAATTCGTGACGCCGCTGTCGGTATCGGCGCTGGCGGGGGAGAAGGTCTATACCGCGCTTTTCGACCTGACGGATGAGGCCGAGATGGGCCATATCCAATTGTCGCGTGTGGCCGACCTTCTGGTCGTGGCCCCGGCGACGGCGGATCTGATGGCGAAGATGGCGCAGGGACGGGCGGATGACCTTGCCTCGACCTTGCTTTTGGCGACCGATACGCCGGTGATGGTGGCCCCCGCGATGAACGTGCGGATGTGGCAGCATCCGGCGACGCAGCGGAATATCGCGACTTTGCACGGGGATGGCGTGCGGTTCATCGGCCCGGACGAAGGCGAGATGGCCTGCGGCGAATTCGGGCCGGGGCGGATGGCAGAGCCTGCGGCGATCCTGTCCGCGATCAAGGCGGCCTTGGCGGATGGGCCGCTGACGGGGCGGCATGTGCTGGTGACATCCGGGCCGACGCATGAGCCCATCGATCCGGTGCGCTACATCGCCAACCGTTCCTCGGGCGCGCAGGGGACGGCGATTGCCGCCGCGCTGCGCGATCTGGGCGCGCGGGTGACCTTTGTCACGGGGCCAGCGGTGGTGCCGCCGCCGGAGGGCGTGCAGGTGGTGCGGGTGGAAACAGCGCGGGCCATGCTGGAGGCGGTGGAGGCCGCGCTGCCGGCGGACGCCGCCGTGATGGCGGCGGCGGTGGCGGATTGGCGTGTGGCCGCGGAATCCGGCAGCAAGATCAAGAAGGTGGCGGGCGCGGCCGCGCCGGTTCTGGAGTTTGCCGAAAACCCCGACATCCTGAAATCGGTGGCGCAATCGCTGGACCGCAGGCCAAAGCTGGTGGTGGGCTTCGCCGCCGAAACCGATGACGTTCTGGCCCATGCGCAGGCAAAGCGGGCGCGCAAGGGCTGCGACTGGATCGTGGCCAATGACGTGTCGCCCGGGACGGGGATCATGGGCGGGACGGAGAATGCGGTCACGCTGATCACGGCGGCAGGGGCGGAGCCTTGGCCGCGCCTGCCGAAAGACGAGGTCGCGCGGCGGCTGGCCCTGCGCATCGCGGAGGCGCTGGGGTGACCAAAATTCTTCGAAGAATTTTGCAAAAGTTTTCGAAAACTTTTGGTGTCGCAAGGGGTTGGGCATGACCGTCCTTAAACTGCTGTGGGAGGATTGGGCCGACCGAACGCTCGGCCTTCCGGCCTATGAGACGCCGGGATCGGCGGGGGCGGATATCCGGGCCAATCTGCTGCCCGGGGATCGCGAGGCCGGATTCACCTTGGCGCCGATGCAGCGGGCGGTGGTGCCGACGGGGTTGCGGGTGGAAATCCCGCCGGGGTTCGAGATGCAGATCCGGCCCCGGTCCGGGTTGGCGCTGAAGCATGGCATCACCCTGCCCAACACGCCGGGAACCATCGACAGCGATTATCGTGGCCCTTTGGGCGTGGCGCTGATCAATCTGGGGGCGGAGCCCTATACGATCCGGCATGGCGACCGCATCGCGCAAATGATCGTGGCCCCAGTGATTCAGGTGCAATTCCAAGAGGTTGAGACCCTGTCGGACACGGCGCGGGGCGTGGGCGGTTTTGGGTCGACGGGCAAAAGATGATCCTTGTCCTTGCGATGGCGGGCGCGCTGTGGGGGATCGGGGCGCTGATGAAGGTCCCGGTGCGGCTGCGGCTGGGGATGATCCTGATGCTGTGGCTGGGCGTGGTGGGGCTGCATCTGCTGCTGCCGGACGGGCATCCGCTGCGCGTCTCGACCGGGGGCGAGGCGCGGGTCTGGCTGGCCTTGGGCGTGGTGGCGGGGATTGTGTTGGGCTATCGCGGGCTGGTGTCCCGGCTGCGCGCCAAGGCGGCACCGACGAAGGTGCCCGCGCCTTCGGGGGCCTTCCGTCCGGCCGAGCTGGACCGCTATGCGCGGCACATCATCCTGCGCGAGATTGGCGGGCCGGGGCAGAGAAAGCTGAAGGATTCCAAAGTTTTGGTCATTGGCGCAGGGGGCCTTGGATCGCCTGCGCTGATGTATCTGGCGGGGGCGGGGGTGGGCGTTCTTGGCCTTGTCGATGATGACATGGTGGATGGGTCGAACCTGCAGCGGCAGATCATCCATGCCGATGCGCGGATCGGGATGCCCAAGGTCTTTTCCGCCGAGATCGCGCTGCGCGCCATCAACCCTTTCATCGAGATCCGCCCCTATAGGCGGCGGCTGGATCAGGAGACGGCGCGCGCTCTGTTTGCCGATTATGACCTGATCCTTGACGGGACGGACAATTTCGACACGCGCTACATGGTCAACCGCGTGGCGGTGGAGATGGGTAAGCCCCTGATTTCAGGGGCGATCACGCAATGGGAGGGGCAGGTGTCGCTGTTTCATCCCGCGCAGGGCGGGCCCTGTTATGAATGCGTCTTTCCCACCCGCCCGGCCCCCGGCATGGTGCCAAGCTGCGCCGAGGCGGGGGTGGCGGCGCCGCTGCCCGGGGTGATCGGGTCGATCATGGCGATGGAGGCGGTGAAGCAGATCACCGGGGCGGGCGAGACGCTAAAGGGCCGATTGATGATCCATGACGCGCTTTTTGCCGAGACGCGGGTGATTTCGGTCAAGCGCCGGGCCGACTGCCCGGCCTGCGGCGCAAGCACCTGAGAACGCTGCATTTACCGGGGCCAAGAGGCGAAAACGGCTGTGCCCTGTTCTGTGCCGCCTTTTGTGCAGCAAACTGTGGCCACGCACGCGGCAGGAAGGAAGATTTAACCATCTTTGCCCCCCGATTCGGCATCGCCTTCTCTGGACAGGACCGGGACCGCACAGCATAGTCTGCGGCCAGAATGGATGATCCAACGGGGAGAAAACCGATGACGCTGACTGCATGGGCCACCGGAGTGACGAGCGCCCTGACGCTGACCCTTGGCCTGACCGCCACCGCCTTTGCGCAGGACGTGCCCGATCTGGGCGGGCGCGAGGTTGTGGTGGTGACCGAGAACGCCTATCCGCCGCTGCAATTCCTCGACAAGGACGGCAATGCGATCGGCTGGGAATATGATGCCATGGCCGAGATCGCCAAGCGGCTGAACATCACCGTCAAGTACGAGAACATCTCGTGGGATGCGATGATCCCGGCAGTGTCGGAAGGCCAGTTCGACCTTGGCATGACCGGCATCACGATCCGTGACGACCGCAAGGACAAGGTGGATTTCTCGGACGCCTATATGCGGTCGGAAATGCTGATGATGGTGCGGGGCGATGAGGAGCGGTTCACCGACGCGGCCTCTTTCGCGGCCAATGCCGATCTTCTGATGGCGGCGCAGCCGGGCACGACGCCCTTCTATGTGGGCGTCTATGAGGTGCTGGACGGCAACGAGGAAAACCCGCGCATCGTGAAGTTCGAAACCTTTGGCGCGGGGCTTGAGGCGCTGCGCGCGGGCGACGTGGATCTTGTCCTGTCCGACAGCACGGCGGCGAACGGCTATGTGTCGGCCTCGGACGGCGGGCTGAAGATCATCGGCGAAGCGCTGGGGGCCGAGGATTTCGGCTTCATCTTCCCCAAGGGGTCCGACCTTGTCGCGCCGATCAACGCGGCGATTGCCAGCATGAAGGCGGATGGCACGCTGGACGCGCTGAACACCAAGTGGTTCCTTGAATACAAGATGGGCGAATGATCCCTTTCGCCAGTGACATCGAGGCCCCGGAGGCAATGCCGGGGCCTTTTTCATATCGGCCTTTCCCTTGGGGGCCTGTCGCATGACGCCGAATCCGCTGCCGGAGAAGGATTTTCCGTGGTGGCTTGTCCTCGTGTCCGGGGTCGGGCTGTGGCTGTTCTACGAGGTGCTGGCCAACCCGGAGTATTCCGCCGTGCTGTCCACCCTGACCAAGGGCATCTGGATCACGGTGATGGTGTCGGTGGTGGCCTATCTGGGGGCCTGCCTTCTGGGGCTGGCGCTGGCGGTGGGCTGCCTGTCGCGGTTCCTGATCCTGCGTCAGCTGTGCCGTCTGTATATCGAGGTGATGCGGGGCGTCCCGATCATCGTGCTGCTCTTGTACGTGGCCTTTGTGCTGTCGCCCTTGGCGGTGGCGGGGATCAATGCGGTGCTGGAGCCGTTGGGGGCGGAGCCTGTACGCACGCGGGATTTCCCGCTACTGTGGCGGGCGGTGCTGGCGCTGGTTCTGGCCTATGCGGCCTTTCTGGCCGAGATTTTCCGCGCGGGCCTGCAGGCGGTGGACAAGGGGCAGGTGGAGGCGGCGCAGGCACTTGGCCTGAACGGGTGGCAGCGGTTCCGCCACATCACCTTTCCGCAGGCCTTTCGCATGATCCTGCCGCCCTTGGGCAATGATTTCGTGGCGATGGTGAAGGACAGTTCGCTGGTGTCCGTGCTGGGCGTGGGGGACATCACGCAATTGGCCAAGGTCACGGCGGCGGGGAATTTCAAGTATTTCGAAACCTACAACGTGGCCGCGCTGATCTATCTGACCATGACGATCGGGCTTTCGCTGATGATGCGGCGGCTGGAGTTGCGGCTTAAGGCGCGCGAGACGCGCTAAGCGTCGGGGGGCAGGCGGGAAAGTTCCTCTTCCGCCGTGGCGCGCAGGCTGCGCAGGTCTTCCTTGGCGGCGGTGAGGTCGGTGATCTGGCGATCCAGCGCGTCAAGCTGGCGGTCGGCGAGTTTGAGCCAGGTTTCCAGCTGCGGCCGCGTGCCCTTTTGGCGGTAGATCAGCAGCCATTGGCGGATTTCTTCAAGGCTGAAGCCAAAGCGGCGGCCGCGCAGGATGAGCGTCATGCGCGCCACCTCGCGCGGGCCGTAAAAGCGGGCGCGGCCTTCCTTTTCGGGCTGCAGCAGTTCGATATATTCGTAATAGCGCAGGGTGCGCGGCGTCACGTCGAACCGGGCGCACATCTCCTTGAAGCTGAGGCGGGTGTCGGACATGGGGCATCTCCTTGGCTGGAGCATAGGCCGATGAGGCCTTTGGCGCAACGAATTGCCGCGAGGGAAAGGCCGGGCCGGGGTTGCGCTTGGGCGGCGGGGCGCGATTATGGGGGCGGAAGGGGTTTGGCAATGTCTGACGTTACGGCAGAGGCAGTGGTCGCGCTGGCGCGGCGGTTCATCGAGGCGATCCCCCATTCGCGGGCGCTGGGGATGCGGCTGGAAAGCCTTGGCGAGGGGAAGGTCGTGATGACCATGCCCTATGACGCGCGCTTTGTGGGCGATCCGGCGACGGGCGTGCTGCACGGGGGCGCGGTGTCGGCGCTGATGGATACGGCCAGCGGGGCGGCGGTGATGTGCCATCCGTCGGCCCCTGTCTCGACCGCGACGCTGGACCTGCGGATCGACTATTTCCGCGCGGCGACGCCGGGGCAGGCGATCACGGCGCGGGCGGACTGCTATCACGTGACGCGGTCGGTGGCCTTTGTCCGGGTGACGGCGACGGATGAGGACGAGACCCGCCCGGTGGCGGCGGCGACGGGGGCCTTCACGCTGGATCGGCCGAGGGGGGTGGAATGACCCGCGAGAGGCTGGAACCCGTGCAGGTGATCAAGCAGCGGCGTGACGGGGCGCTGAAGGCGTTGCTGTCGGGGGTGCCCTATATCCAGTATCTGGGCATCCAGTTCGACCGCCGGGGAGATGAATTGACGGCGATCCTGCCGTTTGACGAAAAGCTGATCGGGAACCCATCCCTGCCCGCCTTGCATGGCGGCGTGACGGCGGCCTTCCTTGAGGTGGCGGCGATCATCGAGTTGTCGTGGTCGATCCTGTGGGAAGAGATGGAGGCGGGCAAGCTCGACCCCGCCGCGATTGCGGACAGGCCGCTGCGCCTGCCCAAGACGATCGACTTCACGGTGGATTATCTGCGCACGGGCCTGCCGCGCGACGCCTATGCGCGGGCGCGGGTGAATCGGTCGGGACGGCGCTATGCGAGCGTGCATGTGGAAGCGTGGCAGGACAACCGCGCGAAGCTGTTTGCGCAAGGCACCGGGCATTTCCTGATGCCAGAGGCATAGGTCGCCGCCGATCTGGGCGGGCGACCTTGGGTTGGTGGCGTCTGGGACAGCATCAGCAGAAGACGCGGGCGGTTTTCCGGTGGCCATGCAGGACAGGTGGCGCGGTTCTTGCTGATGCCGCGATTCCGCTAAAATGGGGATGACGCGCGCCGTTCACGCAGCAGTAGACCTTTCAACTGCCATTGGAGATCTCTTGATGCGTTTTCGTTTTGCCCTGGCTGGGGCTGCGCTTTGCGCGGCGCTGGTCGGCCCCGGCGCGATCCGCCCTGCCCTTTCGGACCAGATCCAGTTCAGCCCGGTTCCGCAGCACCGCGCCTTGGGCGTGACGCTGGGTGCCAGTGCTTCCGCATCGGGCGCCAAGGTGGAGGCGATGGGCCGCACCGACTTCAGCCCCGAGACGGTGACAACCCGGACGACGCGGACCGCAGCCGCGCCGCTGCCCACCCTGCGGTCTTGGATGCACGGGGATGTGGCGGGGGCTTGGGCTTCGGGGTTCCGCGGACAGGGTGTCACCATCACCGTGGTTGATGATTTCTCGAGCGCGAGCCGCAGCATCGGGGACCTTGGCACGGGTCGGCAATCGCTGCGCCATGGTGAATGGACGCGGCTTGAAGCATCTATGATCGCCCCGTCCAGCACGATGGCAACGCATGACTTCAACTCGGCCCGGACCGTGGCGCTGACGGCGAAGCGTTTGAACGTGGTCAACCTGAGCTATGGCATGATGGCCAGAGCGGGTTTCAGCCACACGCAGATCCGGTGGTCGGCGCAGGAAACCTCGCTCATCAACTATGCGCGGGCCGGAAGTGCCGTGATCGCCAAGGCCGCCGGGAATGACGCGGTCGCGGTGGGGGCGGCGAACCGGTCGGGCAATGTGGATTACCTGAACCTTGCGCTGGTCGGCACCGCGTCGACGATCTTCGTTGGGGCGCTTGATCGCAATGGCGCGGTGAACAACCGGGCGAACCTTGCCAGCTATTCCAACTTCGCGGGCAGCAATGCCGCCGTCCAGCGGCAGTTCCTGAGCGTCGGGGTGCGGGGTGATCTGACGGGCCTTTACGGCACGTCCTTCGCCGCGCCGATCGTTTCGGGCTATGCGGCGGTGCTGGGCAGCAAGTTCACCACGGCGACCCCGGTGCAGATCACCAACCGGCTGCTGGATACCGCGCGCAGCGACACGATCAACAATTACAGCGCCGCGATCCATGGGCGCGGCGAGGCGAGCCTGTCGCGCGCCATCGCACCGTCCAGCATCCGCTGACGATGCCCTTGCCAGCGCCCGGCAGCGGGAGGCCGCAAGGCCGTTCCGCCCTGCCGGGCGCTGGTGCAATTGCGCACCCGGGCCGGAACCGCGCGGCATGACCGAACCAGCATCCCCGCGTCAGGGCCGCACTGCGCTGCGCCCGACCAGCAGGTCGCGCCTGCCGCAGGGGGCGCTGTTTGCCCTGTTGCTGCAGGCCAGCGCGGCAACGGCAAGCGACACCCATCTGCTGGACATCTATGCCGGATCGGCGCGGTCCGATCAGGTGAGCGCCGTCAAATGGGACAGCTATGAGCTTGCCGATGGCGAGGTGGTGCAGTTCTACGACTGGTATGCGCCCGCCATCCCGGACCTGACGGTCCTGATGCTGACGCAACTGTCGGATGATTTTGGGATCATCTGGGGCGTTTCGTTTGGCGAGCGGGGTGAGAAATACCGCATCGACCCCGCCCTTCACCTTGGGCTGACGTGGCGGCTGCGTTTGTCAGAGGCGGCGACGCTGACCACCAGTGTGCATACCTTGATCGGTGGCCGTCTGCGCGAAAGCAGTTGCAGCGCCGATTATGGGATTTTTGGGGTGAGCGAGGTGAATTGCCGTTTGGCGGCATCGCTGCTGCCCCCGGAAGAAACCCTAAGCTATAAGTTCGACACGCCGGGCTGGAAGGAAAGCCGGGTCACAATCCGGTTCGAATATCGGTTCTGACAGCGGCCTTGGACGGGGCGGGGACTGAGCGCTTCGCGCAGCACGGAGCGGTTCCAAAGGCCCGCCGCCCCGGGAAAGGGACGGCGGCGCTGCGATCAACTGGCCAGTGCGAACCGGGCGGAGGCGGGCTTGCCCGCAGGGCGGCTGCGCGCCGCTTTGGCGCCGCTGCCGATGTCGCCTGCAAGGCCGGACAGACGCAGGACGGTGGTGTTGATCTCTTCCACCGCGGTCGCCTGTTCCACCGACGTATCGGCGATAGAGGCGACGAGGGTGCCGGTTTCCTGAATTTCGGGGACAAGCTGGGTCAGGGTCGTGACGGCGGTGCGGGCGGCCTTCAGGCTGCTGGCCGTGGCGGTATCGATCTCGGCGGCCGCTTCGGCAGAGCGTTCGGCAAGTCGGCGCACTTCGGTGGCCACCACAGCGAAACCTGCGCCCTGCGCCCCGGCCCGCGCCGCCTCGACCGCCGCGTTGAGGGCGAGGAGGTCGGTTTGGCGGGCGATCTCGCTGACGACCTTGATGCGGGTGGCGATCTCTTCCATCGCCTGCATGGTGGAGCGCACGGCCGCGCCCCCGGCCACGGCATTGTCCGACACGCGCAGCGCGGCATTCTTGGTGGCCTGTGCGGCGGTGGCGTTTTCCTTGATGGAGGCGGAAAGCTCTTCGATCGTGGCCGAAACCTCGGTCACCGATTCCGCCAGCGTATCGGCGATCTCGCGCTCTTGCGCGGCCTTGGCGAGGCGTTCGGCATCCAGCGCCTCGAAATAGGTCGAAATGCCGTAATCCATATCCAGCATGGCGAGGCGGAAGTAGATCGACAGAAGGCGCGTCGCCTGCCCCGTCTTGATCCGCCCGAAGAGGCCGGAGGAGAGAAGGCGGGGGAAGACATCCTCGATAATGCCACGAAAGATCAGCGAGTAGCTGTCCATATACCAGCGCGGTTCAAGCCCGATGCGGGCATGGATGCGGCCGATGCGGGTGACCAGGGCGACGTAATCCTCATCGATCTTGCCGGAGGTGAGGCGTCCCCAATGCGTCAGCTGCAGCTGCTTGGCCCGTTCGGCATGCGCCTTGTCCTGAAAGAAGCGCGCGGTTTTCGGTGTCGTTAGGATCGTTTCATAGGCGCGATCGAGGATGGGCCCCAGTTCCGCCATCAGGGTGGGCGCATGCCGCCCCGCCAGTGCGAGATCCTCATCCGAAAGCCCGAGATAGGCCAGCCGTTCCTTCAGGTCCGATTGCATGATGCGCTCTTTCTTCCCGTCCACAGGTCATTCCCTGCCCTTAAGGGTGCTACGGGCGTGCGTGGGGCGGGCTTAGCTCTCGTCAAGGTTGAAATATAAAATGTGAATATGTTGGATCTGGGATATTGGTTTTGGGGGGTGTGAGGGCCCCTTCCCCCGGCCCTGCCCTTTCGTCATTGTCGGGCCATCATGACCGACCTGTCCCATACCCGCCTGCTGAAGATCGCGCTGCCTATCGTGATTTCGAACGCCACGGTGCCGCTTTTGGGGGCGGTGGATACGGGCGTGGTGGGGCAGATGGGAGAGGCGGCGCCGATCGGGGCGGTGGGGATCGGGGCGGTGATCCTGACCATGCTTTATTGGGTGTTTGGCTTCTTGCGGATGGGCACGACGGGGCTGGCCGCGCAGGCGCATGGGGCGGGCGATCGGGCCGAGCGGGGGGCGATCCTGCTGCGCGCGCTGCTGATCGGTGCGGGCGCGGGGGTGGTGTTCGTTCTGGCGCAGGGTTGGCTTTTCCGCGCGGCCTTTGCCATCGCGCCTGCGGGGGCAGAGGTAGAGGCCTTGGCGCGGGATTACCTTGCCATCCGCATCTGGGGCGCGCCTGCGACCATTGCCGCCTATGCGGTGACGGGCTGGTTGATCGCGGTGGAGCGGACGCGGGGCGTGTTGCTGCTGCAGCTTTGGATCAACGGGGTGAATGTGGCGCTGGACCTGTGGTTCGTGCTGGGTCTGGACTGGGGCGTCGAAGGTGTGGCCATCGCCACACTGATCGCGGAGTGGAGCGGGCTGGTGCTGGGCCTGTGGCTGTGCCGCGACGGGCTTTTGCCCGTGTGGCGGGCGGCGGTGGCGCGTCTGGGCAATCGCGCGGCCTTGGGCGTGATGTTCGCGGTCAACCGCGACATCATGATCCGGTCCGTGCTGCTGCAGGCGAGTTTCACCACCTTTGTCTTTCTTGGCGCGCGGCAGGGGGATGTGGTGCTGGCGGCCAATCAGGTACTGATGCAGTTCCTGTCGATCACGGCCTATGCGCTGGACGGGTTCGCCTTTGCGGCCGAGACGTTGGTGGGGCAGGCGGTGGGGGCGCGGGCACGCGAGGCGGTGCGGCAGGCGGCGCGGATGGCAATGCTGTGGGGGGTGGCGGGCGCGATGGTGCTGGGGGCCCTGTTCGGGCTGGCGGGGCCGTGGATCATCGATGTGATGACGACCGCGCCCGAGGTGCGGGCGGCGGCGCGGGACTATCTGCCTTGGCTGGTGGTGGCGCCGGTGATCGGGGTGTTTTCGTGGATTTATGACGGCATCTTCATCGGGGCCACGCTGACGGCCGAGATGCGGCGGACGATGGCGATTTCGGTCGCGATCTATGGCGTGGCGCTGCTGGTGCTGCCGCCTGCTTTCGGCAATCACGGCCTCTGGGCTGCGCTGATGGTGCTGAACGCGGCGCGGGCGGTGACGATGGCGCGGGTCGCGGGGCGGGCGGAGGCGAAGGCCGCAACGTCACGGGGCGCGGCGGATTGACAGGGGCAACAGGCGCGGGCAGGTGCGCGGCTTGCCTTTGCCCTGCCATCGCGCGGGGGGCTTTTCAGACGGATCTTTCTCCATGACCCACGGCCGTTTTGCCTCCCGCGTGCTGCTGGCCGTTCTGATGGGACTGCCGGGCATTGCCGCCCTGCCCTTCCTTGTGACCCTGCCGCCGGGGGTGCCACGGTTGGCGGCGGTGGCCAATCCGGCGATCCTGCTGATGCTGATGGCGCTGGCGGGGGCATGGGCCGCGCCGAGGATCGGACTGCGGTCGGCGCTGGTGCTTGGCTCGGCGGTGGAGGGGCGGGGGATGGTGCTTTGGGCCGGGATCGGTCTGGTGGCGGGTGTGGCGGTGGCGCTGGCCGATCATGCGCTGGCCCCGCTTTGGGTGGTGGACGGGGTGGCCACGCTGCGCGAGGGGCGCGGGGTGGGGTTGGTGGTGCTGGGCGTGCTGTATGGCGGGATGACGGAAGAGGTGGTCTTTCGCTGGGGGCTGATGGCGCTGCTGGCGCTGGGTTTGTTGCGGGTGATGCCGCGCAAGGCGGCGCTGGCTGCGGCAGTGGCTTTGGCGGCGCTGGCTTTCGGGCTGGCCCATCTGCCTGCAGTTGCGATGGGGGTGGAGGTCGTGACGCCGCCCCTGCTGCTGCGGACCCTGATCTGGAACGGGCTGCTGGGGCTGCTTTACGGCGTGGCGCTGCTGCGGCAGGGGCTGGAGGGGGCCATGCTGGCCCATGGGGCGACCCATCTGGGCTTTGCGCTGGTTGCGCTTTAGGCCCGGGCTTCAGGCGCGCAGGAGGCGGAAACCCGCCGAGGCGGCCCAGCCTGCAAAGGCGGCCAGTGCAAGCGACAGCAGGCCATAGGCCCAAGGCGCCTCGCGCGAGAGGTTGAAGAGCAGGCGTTCCAGCCCCTCTTTCCGGACGCCGATGACGCGGGTCTGCGCATCGACGACGCGCCCCTCGCGGGTGAGGAAGATGCGCACGCGGTATTCGCCTTCGGTCAGGTTGGCGGGCAGCACGATATCGGCGCGGAAGAGGGTTTGTTCGGTGAACTCCACCGCGCCCTGCAGCACGCGGTAGCGGCCTTCGGTCAGGCGGATGCGCTGCATCGCCTCGATGAAGTTGGCGGTGTCGCCTGCCTCCGTCGCGGCGCCCACGGCGCGGATCACGCGGGGGAGCGAGATGCGGTGGCGCAGGTCCTCCGTCTCGGACAGGATCGAGCGCAGGGGGCCGGTGGTGGCAACGGCGTAGAAGGAGGGGGCGGCATCCACGGCGACGGCTTCGGTGTTGACCCAGATGCCCGCGACGCGGGCCTTCTTGCGGATGGTGACCGGGCTGTCCGGGCCTTCGACGGTGATGATCACCTCGAGCGGGGTGTCGGGCGCGGGGGCGTCGCGCTTGACCGCGCCGTAGATCAGAATCTCGGACCCGTCGAAATTGGCGGTGATGGAGACGCGGTTCTGGCTCATGCCCGCGACGATGCCTTCGCTGGCCGTGGCGGGCGGGGCGAGCAGCGCGAAGAGAAGGGCCAGCGCGCGGCGGATCACGGCAGGACCCCGGGCATGACGGAGTAAAGCTCGGACGGGCGGAGGAGAAGGTCGAGCGCGATCTTGACCGACACGGCCAGCACCAGAAGCGCCAGCAGGATGCGCAACTGTTCCGCCTTGAGCCGCACGCCGACCGAGGTGCCGATCTGCGCGCCGATCACTCCGCCGAGGATGAGGAGGAGCGCGAGCAGGATATCCACCGTCTGGCTGGTGACGGCATGCATGAAGGTGGTGAAGGCGGTGACAAAGATGATCTGAAAGAGCGAGGTGCCGACGACGACCTTGGTGGGCATGCCCAGAAGGTAGATCATCGCGGGCACCATGACGAAGCCGCCCCCCACCCCCATGATCGCGGCAAGGAAGCCCACCAGCGCGCCCACCGCAAGCGGCGGCAGGACCGAGATGTAAAGGCCCGAGGCGCGGAACTTCATCTTCAACGGCAGTCCATGCACCCATGTGTGCACATGCGACCGCCGGACCGGCCCGCCCTTCTGCGCCCGGAACCACGCGCGGAGCGATTCCTGCAGCATCATGCTGCCGATCAGGCCAAGGAAGAGGACATAGGAGAGTTGAACGAAAAGATCGACCTGACCCAGTCGCGTCATCCATTGAAAGACCCAGATGCCCACGCCTGATCCGGCCATCCCGCCCACCAGAAGCACGGTGCCCATGCGGAAATCCACCGCTTTGCGGCGCAGTTGCGCCAGCACGCCGGACACGGAGGAGGCCACCACCTGATTGGCCCCGGTCGCCACGGCGACGGCGGGCGGAACCCCGATGAAGAAGAGAAGCGGGGTGATCAGAAAGCCGCCGCCCACGCCGAACATGCCGGACAAAAAGCCCACCATGCCCCCCAGCCCCAAAAGCAGGAAGGCATTGACCGAGACCTCGGCGATGGGAAGGTAGAGTTGCATGGGCCTTGCCCGATGGGGAAGCGACGTCTGGCCAAAGGGTTGCGCCCCTTCGGCGGTGAAGTCAAACGCTTGCCCGCCTCATCGGAGGCCGCGCAGGAAATGCCTTAACACCCGTTCCAGTTTTGCCGCACCCAAGGGGGCCATGGCCTTGGTGTGTTCGTGGCTGATCTTTTCGTCCGACAGGCCTGCGGCCATGTTGGTGATGGTGGAGATGGCGGCGACCTTCAGCCCGAGGAAGCGGGCGAGGATGACTTCGGGCACCGTGGACATGCCGACGGCATCGCCGCCAAGGATGCGGATGGCGCGGATTTCGGCGGGGGTCTCGAACGAGGGGCCGGAATACCAGGCGTAGACGCCTTCGGGGAGGGGGACGTTCTCGGCCTTGGCGCTGGCTTGCAGGGCGGCGCGGAGGGTGGGGTCGTGTGCGTCTCCCATCGGGACGAAGCGGGCGTCGGTGGGTTCGCCGATCAGCGGGTTGAGGCCGGAGAAGTTGATGTGGTCGGAGAGCAGCATCAGGTCGCCGGGGCGGATGTCGGGGCGGAGGGAGCCTGCGGCATTGGTGGCGATGAGGCTGTCCGCACCCAAGGCCTTCAGCAGGTCGAGCGCGGGGCGCATCGCGGCGGGGTTGCCCTTTTCGTAATAGTGTTCGCGCGCGCCGAAGACGGCGACGCGCACCCCTTCCAGATCGCCGATCACGAGGTTGGGGTTGTGCCCCGACACGCCCGCATGGGGAAAGCCCGGCAGATCGGCGTAAGGGATCGCCACCCCGTCGACCGCCCCCGCCAGATGGCCAAGGCCAGAGCCGAGGATCAGGCCCAACCGGACCGGGGCCGCGCCCGCGCGCGCGCGGACGAGGGAGAGGGTGTCGGTCACCTTAACGTTCCTTCACATAGGGTTCGCCCCCCGCGCGCGGCGGGATGGCCTTGCCGACAAAGCCCGCCAGCACCAGCACGGTCAGCACATAGGGCAGCGCGTCGAGGAAGGGGACGGGGATCTTCACCTGTACCACGGCCTGCACCACGTCGGGGCGCAGGGCGAGCGCTTGGAAGAAGCCGAACAGGAGGCAGGCCCAAAGCGCCGCCACCGGCCGCCATTTGGCGAAGATCAGCGCGGCCAGCGCGATATAGCCGCGCCCTGCCGTCATCTCGCGCCCGAAGCCTGCTTGCAGGGCGGTGGCCATATAGGCCCCGGCCAGACCGCAGAGGATGCCGGTGATGGCGACGGCGGCAAAGCGCAGGCCCACGACGGATATCCCCGCCGTATCCACCGCCGCCGGGTTTTCGCCCACCGCGCGCAGGCGCAGGCCAAATCGGGTGCGGAAGAGGATCCACCATGTCAGCGGCACGGTCAGGACAGCGATGTAGACCAGCAGCGAATGGCCTGAGATCACCTCGTAATAGAGCGGGCCGAGGATGGGGACACCCTGCAATTCCTCGGCAAAGGGAAGGGTGATGGGGTTGAAGCGGGCCTCGCCCTCCAAGGGCGGGGTGCGGCCGCCTTGGCCGAAGAGGCGTTGCGCGACAAGGACCGTGATGCCGGAGGCCACGAAATTGAGCGCGACGCCGGAAATCAGTTGATTGCCGCGGAAGGTGATGGAGGCGACGCCGTGGATGCCCGCCATCAGCATGGAGGCAAGGATGCCCGCCATCAGCCCCGCCCAGACCGACCCCGTCAGGAAGGCGACGGAGGCCGAAGACATGGCCGCCATCAACATCTTGCCTTCCAGCCCGATGTCGAAGATGCCCGCGCGTTCGGAGTAAAGCCCGGCGAGGCAGGCGAAGAGCAGCGGCGTCGCAAGGCGGATCGTGGAGTCGAGGATTTGCAGAAGCGTGGCGTAATCCATCACGCGGCCCCCTTCGCCATGCGTCCCGCGCGGAACAGGTTGAAGATCCAGGTCAGCAGCATCCGCACCATCATGTCGAGCGCGCCGGTGAAGAGGATGACAAGGCCTTGGACCACCGTCCGCATTTCGATCGGGATCTTGGTCCAGAGGCCAAGCTCTGCCCCGCCTTGGAAGAGGAAGCCGAAGAGCAGCGCCGCCAGCACCACGCCGACGGGGTGGTTGCGCCCCATCAGCGCCACCGCGATGCCGATGAAGCCCGCACCCGAGGCGGAGTTGCCCAGCAGGCGTTCCGCCTCACCCATCACGTTGTTGATGGCCATCATTCCGGCCAGACCGCCCGAGATCATCATGGCGACCATGATGATCCCGAAGGGCGAGATGCCCGCATAGCGCGCAGCAGGCTCCGATTTGCCATAGGCGCGGATCGCATAGCCCAACCGCGTGCGCCACAAGAGCGCCCAGACCACCACCGCCATCGCCAGCGCGATGAAGAGCGTGACATTGGCGGGCACGCCGGAGGTGAAGATGAGGTTGAGGCCGGGAATTTCGTTCAGCGTGGGCAGGTGCGTTGCTTCGGGGAAGTTCGCGGTGGCCGGGTCCATCTGCCCGTCGGGGCGCAGCACATCGACCAGCATGAAGATCAGGAAGGCCGAGGCGATGTAGTTGAACATGATCGTGGTGATCACGATATGGCTGCCGCGCTTTGCCTGCAGATAGGCCGGAACCGCCGCCCATGCCGCGCCGAAGGCGGCCCCGGCGAAGGTGGCCCCGATCAGCGCCAGCGACCAATGCGGCCAAGGCAGGAACAGGCAGCAGAGCGCGACACCGAGGCCGCCAAGCTGCGCCTGCCCCTCGCCGCCGATGTTGAAGAGGCCCGCATGGAAGGCCACGGTCACGGCCAGCCCGGTGAACATGAAGGAGGTCGCGTAGTAAAGCGTGTAGCCCCAGCCATAGGCGTTCATCACGGACCCTTGGACCATGACGGTGATCGCCTCCCACGGGTCCTGCCCGATGGCGAGGATCACGAGGGCGGCGATGATCGCAGCCAGCAGCAGCGAGATCAGGGGGACAAGGGCCACATCGGCCCAGCGCGGCAGGCGTTCCATCAGGCGGCCTCTCCTGTTCCGGCCATCCCGGCCATCATCAGGCCGAGATCGCGTTCATCGGTCGTCTCGGGGTCGCGGAAACCCATGATGCGGCCGTCGAACATCACCGCGATGCGGTCCGACAGGCTGCGGATTTCATCAAGTTCCACGCTGACCAGAAGAATCGCCTTGCCCTGATCGCGCAGGGCGACGATCTGCTTGTGGATGAATTCGATGGCCCCGATATCCACGCCCCGCGTGGGCTGGCCCACCAGAAGGAGGTCGGGGTTCCGTTCGATTTCCCGCGCAACGACGATCTTTTGCTGATTGCCGCCCGAAAAGCTTTTGGCCGCCAGCGTCGGGATGGGCGGGCGCACGTCGAAGGTGGCCATCTTGCGTTCGGTATCGGCGCGCAGGGCGTCGTTGTCCATGAAGAGGCTGTTCTTCTGGTATTCCGGCGCGTCGTGATAGCCGAAGGCCACATTCTCCCACGCGGTGAAATCCATGATCAGGCCAAGCGCCTGCCGATCCTCTGGCACATGGGCGATGCCCGCGGCGCGGCGGCTTCGCCCATCGGCACCCTTGCCCGAGAGGGGCAGGTCGGCCCCGTTCAGCGTGACCTTGCCCGTAGCGCGCGCGATGCCGCCCAAAGCCTCTAGCAGTTCCGACTGGCCGTTTCCGGCGACGCCTGCGATGCCGAGAATTTCGCCCGAGCGGATTTCGAAGCTGACGCCTTTCAGGCGTTCCACGCCATGTTCATCGACCACGCGCAGGTCTTCGACCTTGAGCACGGTGCGGCCCAGAAGGGCGGGCTTCTTTTCCACCTCCAACAGCACCTTGCGGCCCACCATCAGTTCGGCGAGTTGCTCGGGGCTGGTTTCCGCCGTCTTGACGGTATCGACCATGGTGCCGCGCCGCATGACGCTGACATTGTCGGTCGTTTCCATGATCTCGCGCAGCTTGTGGGTGATCAGGATGATGGTCTTGCCCTGATCGCGCAGCCCCTTGAGGATGCGGAAGAGGTGATCGGCCTCGGCCGGGGTCAGCACGCCGGTGGGTTCATCAAGGATCAGGATGTCGGCTTGGCGGTAGAGCGCCTTCAGGATCTCTACCCGCTGCTGATGGCCGACGGAGAGATCCTCGATCACCGCGTCGGGATCGACGTCCAGTTCGTATTCGCGCGACAGGTCTGTCAGCACCTTGCGCGCCTTGGCGAGGGAGCCTGCGAGCAGCGCGCCCTCCTCTGCCCCCAGCACGACGTTTTCGAGGACGGTGAAATTCTGCACCAGCTTGAAATGCTGGAAGACCATGCCGATGCCCGCGCGGATGGCGCTTTGGCTGTCGGGGATGGTGGTGGCTTTGCCGTTGATGAATATCTCGCCCGAATCGGCGCGGTAGAAACCGTAGAGGATGGACATCAGCGTGGATTTGCCCGCGCCGTTTTCGCCGATGATGCCGTGGATCGTGCCCTTGGGCACGGCGATGTGGATGTCCTTGTTGGCCTGCACCGGACCGAAGGACTTGGAAATGCCCTTCAGCTCGATGGCGTAACGCGCATCCGCCATTTGGTTCCCCCTGTTCCCTATCCCGTCTTTGGTGCGGGTTCGGCCAGTCTTAGCAAAGATGCCGCGCCAAGGGATTGGCGCGGCATGATGTCGTGCGTGCCGTCAGGCGATCAGAACGTCGCCGCCGGGCAGGTGTTGTCGGACATGTAGTCGTGGACCACCAGTTCGCCCGACTTGATCTTTGCCGCCGCTTCGTCGACAGCAGCCTGCATTTCCGGGGTCACAAGAGAGGCGTTGTTTTCGTCCATCGCGTAGCCGACGCCGTCATTGGCCAGACCCATGACGTTGATGCCGGGGGTCAGGTTGGTGCCTTCCTTGAAGGCCTCATAGACCGCGTTGTCGACGCGCTTGAGCATCGAGGTCAGGACCTTGCCGGGATGCATGTAGTTCTGGTTGCTGTCCACGCCGATCGACAGGATGCCTTCGTCGGCAGCGGCCTGCAGCACGCCCACGCCCGTGCCGCCTGCGGCGGCGTAGATCACGTCAGCGCCTTGCGCCTTTTGGCCCTTGGCGAGTTCCGCGCCCTTGACCGGGTCGTTCCACGCGGCGGGGGTGGTGCCGGTCATGTTCAGCACGACGGTCGCGTCGGGGTTCACGGCCTTGACGCCCTGTGCATAGCCGCAGCCGAATTTGCGGATCAGCGGGATGTCCATGCCGCCGATGAAGCCGACGGTCCCGGTCTTGGAGGCCAGACCCGCCATCATGCCGACGAGGTAGGAGCCTTCATGTTCGTTGAACACGACCGATTTGACGTTCGGCGCATCCACGACCATGTCGATGATGGCGAATTTGGTGTCCGGGAAATCCGGCGCAACCTTGGACAGCGCATCGCCAAAGGCGAAGCCGGTCATGACGACGGGGTTAGAGCCAGCCTCGGCCAGACGGCGCAGCGCCTGTTCGCGCTGGGCTTCGTCCTGCATCTCCAGTTCCTTGTAGGTGCCGCCGGTTTCCTGCGCCCAGCGCTCGGCCCCGTTGAAGGCGGCTTCGTTGAAGGATTTGTCGAACTTGCCGCCAAGGTCGAAGATGATGGCGGGTTCGGCGGTGGCAACACCGGCGGTCAGCGCCAGAGTGGCAGCGGCGCCGAGGAATTGCTTCATGAGGGTCATAGGGATCTCCCGGTTGTTATTCTGTAGCCGTCTCACGCGCCACCCATCCCTTTGGCCGGGCAGCCGTTCACCGACAGTTTAGGGCGGATTCGCAACGGAGGGTCAACACCTCATTGTGAAGCCATGAGACCGATTTGACTTATTGATCAAATGCAGGGCAGGCGACGTAGGGGCAAGCGGTCAGGCCAGGGTCCGCAGCATCATGACGGCGCCGATGCGGGTGCCATCGGGACGGGCGTAATAGCTCGGGCGGCGGCCGGATTCGGCGAATCCCTGCGCGGCATAGAGCGCGCGGGCGGGGGCGTTGTCCTCGGCCACCTCTAGGAAGGCGGTGGCCGCCCCGCGCAGGCGGGCCTGATAGAGAAAGCGCGCCAGAAGCTTGCGCCCAAGGCCCCGGCGGCGGGATTCGGGGGCGACGGCGATGGTCAGAAGTTCCGCCTCGCCTGCCACGGCGCGGCCCAGCAGGAAGGCGGCATCCCCTTCGACCAGCAGAAAGGCAAGCGGATCGGTCAGGAAGGCCGCGAAGGCGGCCTCGGACCATGGCGGGGGCGTGGTGAAGGCGCGGGCATGCAGCGCGGCGAGATCGGCGGGCGTCACGGCAGGATCACGGGCGGCGGATCGGAGGGCGGCGCGGCATCGGCCCCGCGCAGGTAGAAGGGCGCGGGACGCGGCTGGGGCTGGCCCAGCCGCGTGGCGGCGATGCGGGCGATGGCATGGTGGAGCGGCAGGGCGGGTGGCAGGGCGCGGCCACCCAGGGCGGCGACGGCAGCCTCGGCCGCGCTGCCAGTAAAGCGGTCTAGGCCGCATTCATGGGGCAGCGCCGAGAGCGTGGTCAGCCGCGCATCATCTGGGCCATGGTCGAATTCCTGCAGGTAGATTTCGCCGCGTCTGGCATCTTCGACCACGGCGAGGGGGCGCGGCAGGCCATGAGCCAGCGCCTCGAGTCGCGTCACGCCGATGGCGGGGATGCCCAGCGACAGGGCCAGCCCGCGCGCCGCTGCCACCGCGATACGGATGCCGGTGAAATTGCCGGGCCCGGTGCCAACGGCCAGCGCCGACAGATCGCGCCAGCCCTGCCCGGTTTGCGCCAGCAGGTCTTCGCAGAGCGGCAGCAGGCGTTCGGCTTGCCCTTTGTCCATCGGCTCCCATGCCTCGGCCAGGATCCGGTCGCCCGACAGCAAAGCGGCCGCGCAATGCGCGGCCGATGTGTCGAAGGCCAGAATCAGGGGATCAGGCCGCAACGGGCCGGACCTCCAGCACCTCGGGGATGTAATGCCGCAGCAGGTTCTCGATCCCCATCTTGAGCGTCAGGGTCGAAGACGGGCAACCCGCGCAGGCGCCTTGCATGTGCAGATAGACCACGCCCCGGTCAAAGCCGTGGAAGGTGATGTCGCCGCCATCCTGCGCCACGGCAGGACGGACGCGGGTGTCGAGCAGTTCCTTGATCTGGCGGACGATGTCGCCATCCTCGCCGGTATGTTCGGCATGGCCGCCGGTGGCGCCCTCGCCTTCGATCACGGCGGCGCCGGACTGGTAATGTTCCATGATCGCGCCAAGGATCGCGGGTTTGATATGGTCCCACTCGGCCTTTTCAGCCTTGGTCACGGTGACGAAATCGGTGCCGAAGAAGACGCCCGTCACCCCGCCCGTGGCGAAGATGCGCCGCGCCAGCGGCGATTTCGACGCAGCCTCGGCATTGGGGAAATCGGCGGTGCCAAGTTCCAGCACGGTCTGGCCGGGCAGGAATTTCAGCGTGGCGGGATTGGGGGTGGATTCGGTCTGGATGAACATTTCGCCACCTCCGAGGGGCTTGTCCGACTATTCCCCTCGGATATGCGCCCTCGGGCGGGGCCTGTCAAGTTTGGAACCGTTCTAAACTTTGCACGGCGTGGCTTTGCGCGGGCGGGCCGGATGCGGTAGACTCTCGCAATGAGACTCATTTCCGCGCTCTGCACGTCTCTTGTGCTGGCGGCACCCATGGCCCGGGCCGACAGCCTGCGTGACCATGCGCTGACGCTTTTCTCGCCGCTGCCCGACCGGATCGCGCTGCTGGACGGTCGCCCGGTGACGGAGGCCGAAGTGGTGCTGGGGCGGATGCTGTACTTCGATCCCCGGCTGGCCGATGACGGGGCCACGGCCTGTGCCGATTGCCATGATCCGGCAACGGGGGGCGACGGGAACCGCCCGACCTCGACGGGCCATGCCTGGCAGAGCGGGCCGCAGAACGCGCCTACCCTTTTCAACGCCATGCTGAACCGCGCGCGGTTCTGGCAGGGCTGGGACGAGGACCTGCCCAGCGCCACCCTGCGCGATCCCTTTCGGGCCGAACGGATCGCCACGCCTGACCGGATGGTGGCGGTGCTGGCCTCCATGCCAGGGTATGTGGCGGCCTTCGAGGCGGCCTTCCCCGGCGAGGCGGACCCGATCCGCCCCGAGACGGCTGCGCGCGCGCTGGCGGCCTATGCGTCCACGCTGCTGACGCCCGCGCCATTCGACGATTGGCTGCGGGGCGAGGATGCCGCCCTGTCCGAGGCGGCGCGCGAGGGGCTGGCCCTGTTCATCGACCGGGGCTGCGCGGGCTGCCATCAGGGGGTGAACCTTGGCGGCGACAGCTATCACCCCGTGCGGGTGGCGCGCGTGCCGGGGACCGAGTCGCTGCCCGAAAGCGGTGCCTGCTTCGCATTGGAAGAGGCGGATGGGGCGCAATACCTCTATCGCGCCGGAACGCTGCGCAATGTCACCCTGACCGCCCCCTATTTCAGCGAGGGCACCGTCTGGTCGCTGCCCCTTGCGGTGGAGATCATGGGGCGGGCGCAGTTGGGTGCCGATCTGACCGAGGCGGAGGCCGACGCGATCACGGCCTTTCTGGCCACGCTGGAGGGGCGCCCGCCGCCGCTGATGCTGCCGGTGCTGCCCGCCGAGACCGGGCTGACGCCAAGGCCGCAGGTGCAGTAGAGGGGCCTAAGGCTCCCAATAGGCATACATCTGGGCGAGGGCCGCGCGGCAGCGCAGCGGATCGGTGGCGCGGCGCATCAACAAGCGCAGGGGGGCGGGCAGGATCAGGGAATAGGGGCGGCGATGGCGCATCGGCATGCTCCTTCCAGTCATCCTCCCTGTATGGATGATGCCGCAGTGCAGCACGTCCGTCACCGATTCTTGCCGCAGCGCGGCAGGCGGGGTCAGGTGATGCTTTCCAGCCGTTCCTTGGACATATCGCCCGGCACGATAGTGATGGGGATCGGCAGGTTGCCGGAATTGCGGCTCATCTGGGTGACCAGCGGGCCGGGGCCGGATTTCTCGGTCCCTGCGCCTAGGACGAGGACGCCGATTTCCGGGTCTTCGTTCACCTGTGCGAGGATTTCGACCACCGGGTCGCCTTCGCGGATCACCAGTTCGGGGTTGATCCCCTGCTTGTCGCGCATCCATTTGGCGAAGACCTCGAAATGCGCCTCGATCCTTTCGCGGGCCTCGGCGCGCATCAGGTCGGCCACGCCCATCCAGTGCTGATATTCCTCGGGCGGGATGATGGACAGGATGGTGACGCCGCCCCCGGTATGGGCCGCGCGCAGGGCGGCGAAGCGCATGGCGTTCAGGCATTCGCGCGTGTCGTCAAGGACGACGAGGAATTTCCGCATCTTCATCTCCCAAGGCGGGGGCATCATGCCGGGGGGGCGGGTCGCGTGCAAGACGCGGTTTTTGACGCTGAGTCTAGGGTCGGAAACTGCATCAGTGTCCGGCGCGAAACCTGCGTCGGATTTCGCTGTCAGACCGGCTGCGAGGCGGCCCAGTCCATGTAAAGCCCGCGGATCTTTTCCGTCATGGCGCGCGTCCGATATTCGGTGCCGTCGAAGGCCTTGACCGAGGTCACCTTGGCGAAGTTGCCCGACAGGAACACCTCATCCGCCGCATGAGCGTCGTCGAAGGTCAGCACCGTTTCATGCACCTCGATCCCTGCGGCGCGGGCGTTGGCGATGTGGCGGGCGCGGGTGATGCCCGCAAGGAAGGTGCCGTTGGGGATGGGGGTGAAGAGCGCGCCGTCCTTGACCAGAAAGACATTGGCCGTGGCGCTTTCGGCCAGATTGCCCATCGCATCGGCCACCAGCGCATTGCCGAAGCCCTTGGCCTTGGCCTCGACCAGCATCCGTGCGTTGTTGGGGTAAAGGCAGCCTGCCTTGGCGTTGCAGACATTGTCCTCCAGCACCGGGCGGCGGAACCGGGTGCGGGTGACGCTGGTCTGGAAGGCAGCGGGCGGCATCGCCACCTGTTCAAGGCTGATCGCAAAGCCTGTCTTGCCTTGGGCCGGGGCGACGCCAAGGTCGGACCCGTCGATCGCCCAATACATCGGGCGGATATAGACCGCCGCGCCGGGGGTATAGGCGCGCAGGCCGTCGCGGATGATGGCCTCCATCTCGGCGGCGTTCACCGTGGGGGTGATCATCAGGGCGCGGGCGCTGTCATTCACCCTTGCGCAATGGCGGGCAAGGTCGGGGACCAGCCCGTCGAACATCCGCGCGCCGTCAAAGACCGACGAGCCCTGCCAGATGCCGTGATCGGCGGCCTTCATCACCGCGATATCGCCGTCATGCCAGCGCCCTTCGAAGAAGGTGCGGATATTCGTGCCGATGGTCATACTGGGCCCTCCCTTTAGCGGGGCGGTTAAATCACCGCCTTGCGCCAAGGGAAAGGCCGGATCAGGCGGCGTCGAGCAGGCCCCTGCCCTTCAACAGCGCCTCGACCCCCGGCATGCGGCCCCGGAAGCGGGTATAGAGAACCTCGGCCTCTTCCGACCCGCCCGCGCTGAGGATGTGCTTTTCCAGCAGCGCCGCCGTTTCGGGGTGGAAGGGATCGCCCGCCTCTTCAAAGGCGGCGAAGGCATCGGCATCCATCACCTCGGACCACATGTAGCTGTAATAGCCTGCCGAATAGCCGTCGCCGGAAAAGACATGCGCGAAATGCGGCGTGGCGTGGCGCATGCGGATGGCCTGCGGCATGCCGATCTGGTCCAGCACCTGCGCCTGCATGGCCATCGGATCGGCGGGGGCGGCGCCTTCGTGGAAGGCAAGGTCAACAAGGGCGGAGGCCACGAATTCCACCGTGGCAAAGCCCTGATCATAGGTGCCCGCCGCCAGAAGCCGGGCGCGCATATCGGCGGGCATGGGGTCGCCCGTCTGCCAGTGGCGGGCATATTCCTCCAGCACCGCGGGCACCTCGAGCCAGTGTTCATAAAGCTGGCTGGGCAGTTCCACGAAGTCGCGGGCGACCGAGGTGCCGGAGATGAAGCCGTGGGTCACGTCCGACAGCATCTGGTGCAGCGCGTGGCCGAATTCGTGGAAGAGCGTCCGAGCATCGTCCCAAGACAGCAGCGCAGGGTCGCCCTTGGCGAAGTTGCAAACATTCACCACGATGGGCCGCTGATCGCCGCCCAGCTTTTTCTGCGACCGCATGGCGGAACACCACGCGCCGGAGCGTTTGGAAGAGCGGGCGAAGTAGTCGCCAAGGAAGACGGCGACATGCGCGCCCTTGCGGGTAACCTCCCAGCCGCGCACGTCCGCGTGATAGAAGGGGCCGTCGATTTCGCGGAATTCAAGGCCGAACAGGCGGGACGCGCAGCCGAACATGGCGGCCAGCATCGCCTCTAGCCCCAGATAGGGTTTCAGCGCGGCCTCATCGAGGTCATGTTCCGCCATCCGCCGCTTTTCGGAGTAATAGCGCCAGTCCCACGGTTCCAGCGCATCGGCGATGCCATCGGCATTCAGCATCCCCTCCAGCACAGCGGCATCCGACAGGGCCTTGACCCGCGCAGGCGTCCAGACCCGCATCAGTAGGTCACGCACCGCATCCGGCGTCTTGGCCATTTCGGGTTCCAGCTTGAAGGCGGCAAAGCTGTCATAGCCCAGAAGCTTTGCCCGTTCTTCGCGCAGGGCAAGGATTTCGGCGGCGATGGCGCGGTTGTCTTGGGCATTGCCGTTGGCGCCGCGCGCCACCCATGCCTCATAGGCCACCTGCCGCAGATCGCGGCGGGGCGAGAATTGCAGGAAGGGCACGATCAAGCTGCGGCTTAGGGTGACCACGGGGCCGTTCTGCCCCCGCTCTTTCCCCGCCGCACGGGCGGCATCGACGACGAAGGCGGGCAGGCCTTCGAGGTCTTCTTCCGCCAGAACCATGAACCAGTCGCGTTCATCGGCCAGCAGGTTCTGCCCGAAGGCCGTGCCAAGGACGGCCAGCCGCGCCTTTACTTCGGTCAGCCGATCCGCGGCCGCCCCCGTCAGTTCCGCGCCAGACCGGACGAACATCCGACGATAAAGCGTCAGGACGCGCATCTGTTCGGCGTCCAGACCCAGCGCATCGCGGCGCTGCCAGAGGTCTTCGATCCGGGCGAAGAGGCGTTTGTTGTTGGTGATCTCAGACGAAAAGGCGCTCATCTTCGGGGCAAGGTCGCGCATCAGCGCCTCGCGCGCATCCGTGCTGTCGGCCCCGGCAAGGTTGTAGAAGACGCCCGACACGCGGTCGAGCGTGCCTTCGGCCAGTTCCAGCGCGGCGATGGTGTTGGCATAGGTCGGCGCCTCGGCCTGATCGGCGATGGCGGCGATGGCGGCGCGGGCCTCGGCCAAGGCGTGATCGAAGGCGGGGGCGAAATCCGCATCCCGGATCGCGGCGAAGGGCGGCAGGCCGAAGGGGGCGGTCCAGGGGGCAAGCAGGGGGTTGGTCATGGCGGCACTCCATTGCGCCCCCGAAAGCTAGGCAGGTGCGGGGCAAAGGTCCAGCCTCGGCACGGCGCGACGGGCGCGAATTCGTGACGCCACGTTACGTTTACGTTTGCGTCAACTTGTCTGGTAAGGTGGCGTCAGATCACCAGATTCCGGTTTGACCTATCCCATGACACCGCGAGCCGAGATGACCAGCAAGGACGAGCTTCTTTCCATCCGCGAGATGTGCGACGCCTTTGAGGTGACGCCCCGCACCCTGCGTTTCTACGAGGCGAAAGAGCTGCTTTCGCCCCTTCGGCGCGGCACGGCGCGGCTTTACAGCTATCGCGACCGCGCGCGGCTGAAGCTGATCCTGCGCGGCAAGCGCTTTGGCTTTTCGCTGGAAGATATCCGGCAGCTTTTGGACATGTATGACCGCGAAGGCCGCCAGCAGGAGGCGCAGCTGCGCCGCACCTATGAGGTGGCGGCCGAACGGCTGGCCCAGATGGAACGCCAGCGCGCGGAATTGGACGAGGCGATCGTGGAATTGAAAGACCAGATGGCGTGGGGGGCTGGCGTGCTTGCCGCCTTCCGCAAGGCCGCCGAATAAGGAGGAACGACAGATGCCCAGCTATACCGCGCCGATCAAGGACATGCAGTTCGTCCTGCATGACGTGCTGCAGGTCACTGCCTCTGACATTCCGGGCTATGCCGATCTGGATACCGGTTTCACCGCCGCCGTTCTGGAAGAGGCGGGCAAGCTCGCCTCCGACGTCCTCGCGCCGCTGAACGCGGTGGGCGACCGCGAAGGGTGCCGGTTGGAGAATGGCGTCGTGCGCACGCCCACGGGGTTCAAGGCGGCCTTCGAGCAGTTGAAGGAGGGCGGCTGGACCGCGCTTGACTGCGATCCGGATTATGGCGGGCAGGGGCTGCCCTATCTGATGGGCACGGCGGTGGGCGAGATTTTCGTCGCGTCGAACATGGCGCTGAACATGTATCAGGGCCTGACGCATGGCGCCTATTCCGCGATCCATGCCCATGGCACGGCGGACCAGAAGGCGACTTACCTTCCCAAGATGGTGTCCTGCGAATGGACAGGCACGATGAACCTGACCGAACCGCATTGCGGCACAGACCTTGGCCTGATGCGCAGCAAGGCCGAACCGCAGGCGGACGGCAGCTACAAGATCACCGGGCAGAAAATCTTCATCTCGGCGGGCGAACATGACATGGCCGAGAACATCATCCACCTCGTGCTGGCCAAGGCGCCGGGGGGTGGGGAGGGAACGAAGGGTATCTCTCTCTTCATCGTGCCGAAATTCCTTGTGAACGCGGACGGGTCGCTGGGGCAGCGCAATGCGCTGTCGGTCGGCAAGATCGAAGAGAAGATGGGCATCCACGGCAATGCCACCTGCGTGATGAACTATGACGGCGCGACGGGCTATCTGCTGGGCGAGTTGCACAAGGGCATGCGCGCCATGTTCACCATGATGAACGAAGCGCGGATCGGCGTCGGCGTGCAGGGCTATGCGGTGGCAGAGGCCGCCTATCAGAACGCGCTCGCCTATGCCAAGGACCGTCTGCAGGGCCGGGACGTGACCGGGGTGAAGAACCCCGACGGGCCTGCCGATCCGCTGATCGTGCACCCGGATATCCGCCGCAACCTGATGGATCAGAAAAGCTTTGTCGAAGGGGCGCGGGCCTTCACCTTCTGGGGGGCGTCGCTGATCGACCGCGCGCATCGCACCGGGGATGCGGGGGCGGAGGGGCTGATTTCTCTGCTGACCCCGGTTATCAAGGGGTTCCAGACCGACCGCGGCTTTGACGTCGCGGTGGCGGCGCAGCAGGTCTATGGCGGGCATGGCTATATCGAAGAATGGGGCATGTCCCAATTCGCCCGCGATGCCCGGATCGCAATGATCTATGAAGGGGCGAATGGGGTGCAAGCGCTTGACCTTGTGGCGCGGAAGCTGGCGGCGGATGGCGGCAAGCATGTCATGGCCTTCTTCGAGATCGTGAAGACCTTCCTGAAGGAGAACGACGGGGATGAGCGGCTGAAGGCTGGCTTCCTTGATCCGCTGAAGGCAGCGTCCAAGGCGATGCAGGGGGCGGGGATGTATTTCATGCAGAACGGTATGAAATCGCCCAATGCCGCGCTGTCGGGCAGCTATGACTTCATGCATCTGATGGGTCATGTCTGCCTTGGCCTGATGTGGGCGAAGATGGCCAAGGCCGCCTATGCCGCACTGGATGCAGGTGCTGCGGACCGCGACTTCTACGAGGCCAAGATCGCCACGGGCCGCTATTACATGGCCCGCCAATTGCCCGCCTGCGCGATGCATCTGGCCCGGATCGAAAGCGGGGCCGAGCCTGTGATGGCGCTGAAGGCGGAGGCGTTCTAAGCTGCGGGGGCGCAGAATTTTCATCCGAAAATTCTGCCTCCCCGACCGTTGATCCAGAGGTGCCCCATGCCCAAGCGTTTCCGCCTGACCCGCCGCTTTCCCGTCGCCATGACGGAAGACGGCTATCGCAAGCTGAAACGTTTCGCGCAGGAGGCGGGGCTGGATGAGGGCGAGGCGCTGTCCTTCCTGTTCGAGAATTTCGACTCTGTGATGGACAAGGACAACCTGACCCACCGCCTGCGGCTGTTCAATTCGGAGCTGGACGACCGGAAGCGGTAGCCTGGGGTGGTGAGGGGGGATTTTTGAGTATTTGGGCCAAGATGAAGAGGCAAGATCACGCCGCATCCCGTGCCTAGGGCTTGGCTATCCGTCGGGCGGGATGCGGCGCTTCACCTTGGGCGGTCATCGGCTCTCCAGCCTGTACCGCTGGGGTGAGGCTGACGGGAAAAGATGAAGAAACCGTTGCTTCATCTTGGCCCAAATACTCTGGGGGTCCGGGGGTGAAACCCCCGGGAGGTTGGTCTGGGAGGGCCGCATGACCATGAAACTCTACTGTTTCGGTGAAAGCGGGAACGCGTACAAATGCGCGCTGGCCCTGACCATGACGGGCACGGAGTGGGAGCCTGTCTTTGTCGACTTCTTCAACGGCGAGGCGCGCGGGGCGGCCTTTCGCGCGCTCAATCCGATGGGCGAGGTGCCGGTGCTGGTGGATGGCGAGACGGTGCTGACGCAATCCGGCGTGATCCTCGACTACATCAGTTCCAAGACCGGGCAATTGGGCGGGCGTTCGGCGGCAGAGCGGCGGGAGGTGCTGCGCTGGCTCTTCTGGGACAATCACAAGCTGTCGACGCAGGTGGGGACCTGCCGTTTCCTGTCCAATTTCCTGCCCGCAGAAAAGCGGCCCGAGGGCGTGATTCCCTTTCTGCAAGGGCGGCTGAAGGCGGCTTATGCGGTTCTCGACGCCCATCTCACAGAGCGCGACTGGATCGTGGGGGATGGCCCCACCATCGCGGACCTCTCCTGCTGTTCCTACCTTTATTACCCCGAACCCTTCGGCTTTGACCGCAAGGACTGGCCCCAGATCGACCGTTGGCTGGACGGCATCGCCGCCTTGCCCGGCTGGAAACACCCCTATGACATGATGCCCGGCAATCCGTCCGACAGGGCGTGATCCCGCGGGCATGAAGGAGACGACGATGACCGACGCCTTTATCTACGATGCCATCCGTTCCCCGCGCGGCAAGGGCCGCCCCGACGGCGCGCTGCACGAGGTCACCTCGGTCGCGCTCTCGGCCCGGATGCTTGATGCTCTGGCCGCCCGCAACGGGCTGTCGGGCCACGCGGTGGAGGATGTGATTTGGGGCAATGTCACGCAGGTGGGCGAACAGGGCGGCTGCCTTGCACGGTCTGCGGTGCTGGCCTCGGAGCTTGACCAGTCGATCCCCGGCCTTGCCATCAACCGCTTCTGCGCATCTGGCATGGAAGCGGTGAACCTTGCGGCCAATCAGGTGAAGGGCGGCGCGGGCGCGGCCTATATCGCGGGCGGGGTAGAGATGATGGGGCGCGTCGCGATGGGCAGCGATGGCGCGGCCATCGCGGTGGACCCGGCGCTGGCGATGAAGACCTATTTCGTGCCGCAGGGGATTTCTGCGGACATCATCGCCACGGAATATGGTTTCACCCGCGACATGGCCGATGCGCTGGCCGTGGAATCGCAGCGCCGCGCGGCGGCGGCTTGGGCCGACAAGCGGTTCGCGAAATCCATCGTGCCGGTGACGGATCAGAATGGGCTGACGATCCTGTCCCATGACGAATTCATGCGCCCCGGGACCGACATGCAAAGCCTTGGCGCGCTGAAGCCCAGCTTCAAGGAGATGGGCGAGGGAATGCCCGGCTTCGACAAGATCGCCCTGATGAAATATCCGCATCTGGAGCGGATCGACCATATCCACCATGCGGGCAATTCCTCGGGCATCGTGGATGGGGCGGCGGCGGTCCTGATCGGAAATGCGGAGTTCGGGCGCGCCCACGGGTTGAAACCCCGCGCGCGCATCCGGGCGACGGCCAAGATCGGGACGGACCCGACCATCATGCTGACGGGCCCCGTGCCGGTGACGGAAAAGATCCTGAAGGATTCAGGCATGTCGATTTCCGACATCGACCTTTTTGAGGTGAATGAGGCCTTCGCTTCGGTCGTCCTGCGCTTTCTGCAGGCCTTCGAGGTGGACCCGGCCAAGGTGAACCCGAATGGCGGGTCCATCGCGATGGGCCATCCGCTGGGCGCGACGGGGGCGATCATCATCGGCACCCTGCTGGATGAATTGGAGCGGACGGGCAAAGGTGTTGGCCTTGCCACGCTCTGCATCGCGTCGGGCATGGGTGCGGCCACGATCATCGAGAGGGTGTGATGCCCAAGCTCGACCTGTCCGCCGTCCCGGTGAAGACCGGGTCGATCTATCCCGCGCCCTATGCCGAGATGATGGCGGGGCGATCCTCGCTGCGGCTGGGGCAGGCGGGGGGGCTGACGCAATTCGGGGTGAACCTTGTGACGCTGGAGCCGGGGGGAATGTCGTCGCTGCGCCATTGGCATCTGCATGAGGACGAGTTCGTGATGGTGACGGACGGCGAATGCGTCATGGTCACCGATGCGGGTGAAGAGGTGATGCGCCCGGGCGATTGCGCGGCCTTTCCGGCGGGCGTGGCGGACGGGCATCATTTCATCAACCGCAGCGACGCCCCGGCGCGGTTCCTTGTCGTGGGGACAAAGGCCCCGCGCGAGGTGGGCACCTATTCGGATGTGGACCTGAGGGTGGTGATCGAAGGTGGCAGCGCCACGTTCACCCACAAGGACGGCACGCCTTACCTGCCGCCGGAGGAAACGCGGTGATGTGGCACCCCCTCCCCAACCCTCCCCCGCCTGCGGGGGAGGGAGTGGCACGCTTCCGCGCCCTTTCCCTCTCCCTCCCCCATCTGTGGGGGAGGGTTGGGGAGGGGGTTGCCTTCCCCGGGGGGACGTGATGCCGAAAGTCACCCCACCCGACTGGTTCGAAGAGAACCCGACCCACCCCATCCTCGGCCCCGGTCCCGGCCCCTATCGGGCGCAGCTTCTGTCCGATCCGGGCGGGATCACGCAATTCGGCGCCTTTCTGGAGGAACTTCCGCCCGGCTCCCGCTCTGGCCATCGGCATTGGCATGAGGCCGAGGATGAGATGGTGGTGATGCTGTCGGGCGAGGTCGTCCTTGTCGAGGACAGGGAAACACCCCTGCGTGCGGGCGATGTGGCCTGCTGGCCGGCCGGGCAACCCTTAGGCCACCGACTGGACAATCGCAGCCAGGAACCCGCCCGCTACCTTGTCATCGGCACGCGGGCGGTCCGCGACCGCATCCATTACACAGACCATGACCTGATCACGGAAAAGGACGGCGCGGCGCGCCGCTACCTGCACCGCGACGGCACCCTTTACGGAGAAACTCCATGACCGATTTCACCTATGCCGTGGACGCAGACGGCGTCGCCACCATCACCTGGGACGTCACGGCGAAGTCCATGAACGTCATGTCGACGGAAGGCTTCGCCCTGCTCGACAGCCTGATCGACAGGGCCTTGGCCGATGCGGGCGTGAAGGGCGTCATCCTGACATCCGGCAAGAAGGATTTCGCGGGCGGGATGGACCTGAACGTGATCGCCCAGATGCGGGCGGGGGGCGCGCAGGCCATCTTTGATGGCGTGATGCAGATGCATGGCGTGCTGCGCAAGATCGAACGGGGCGGAATGGACCCAAAGACGAAGAAGGGCGGCAAGCCCATCGTTGCGGCCCTGCCCGGCACGGCGCTGGGGATCGGCTATGAACTGCCGCTCGCCTGCCACCGGATCATCGCCGCCGACAACCCGAAGGCCAAGATCGGCCTGCCCGAGATCATGGTCGGCATCTTCCCCGGCGCGGGCGGCACGACGCGGCTGGTGCGCAAGATGGGCGCGATGATGGCCGCGCCCTTCCTGCTGGAAGGCAAGCTCTCGGACCCCAAATCCGCCAAGGCGGCGGGGCTGGTGGATGAGGTGGTGGCGCCCGACGCGTTGCTCTCGCGCGCCAAGGAATGGGTGCTGCAGGCCAAAGACGCCGATCTGGTGAAGCCGTGGGACGACAAGGGCTACAAGATGCCCGGCGGCGCGCCCTATCATCCGGCGGGCTTCATGACCTATGTCGGCGCGTCGGCCATGATCATGGGCAAGACGATGGGGGTCTATCCGGCGGCCAAGGCGCTGCTCTCCGCGGCCTATGAGGGCGCGCTGGTCCCCTTCGACACCGCGCTGAAGATCGAGGCGCGGTGGTTCACCTCTGTTCTGATGAACCCGTCTTCTTCGGCCATGATCCGGTCGCTCTTTATCAACAAGGAGGCGCTGGAGAAGGGGGCGAACCGCCCCAAGGTCGCCGATCAGACGGTGGCGAAGGTGGGCGTGATCGGCGCGGGCATGATGGGGGCGGGCATCGCCTATGTCAGCGCCAGTGCGGGCATCGAGGTGGTGCTGATCGACGCGGCGCAAGAGGCCGCCGATCGCGGCAAGGCCCATTCGGCGGACCTTTTGGACAAGGGGATGAAGCGCGGCAAGATCACGGCCGAGAAGAAGGCCGAGGTGCTGGGCCGTATCATCGCCACCACCGATTACGCGGCGCTTGCGGGCTGCGACCTGATTGTGGAGGCCGTGTTTGAAGACCCGAAGGTGAAGGCGGACGTGACGGCGAAGGTTGAGGCGGCGGTGGGCGAGGGCTGCATCTTCGCCACCAACACCTCTACCCTGCCCATCTCGGGCCTTGCCAAGGCCAGCCAGCGGCCCGCGAACTTCATCGGCATCCATTTCTTCTCGCCCGTCGACAAGATGAACCTTGTGGAGATCATCCGGGGCAAAGAGACCGGCGATGTCGCGGTGGCCAAGGCGCTGGATTACGTGCGCCAGATCCGCAAGACGCCCATCGTGGTGAACGACGCGCGCTTCTTCTACGCCAACCGCTGCATCATCCCCTATATCAACGAAGGCATCCGCATGGTGGCCGAAGGGGTGGAACCCGCGCTGGTGGAGAACGCGGCGAAACTGGTGGGCATGCCCTTGGGGCCGCTGCAACTGGTCGATGAAACCTCCATCGATCTGGGCGTGAAGATTGCCAAGGCCACGCGGGCCGCGATGGGCGATGCCTATCCGGATGGCGCGGTCGATGCGGTGCTGTTCTGGATGGCCGATCAGGGGCGCATGGGGAAAAAGGCCAATGCGGGTTTCTACGCCTATGACGCAGCGGGCAAGCGCGAGGGGCTGTGGGAGGGTCTGGCCGCGCAGTATCCGCTGGCCGAAAGCCAGCCCGACCTGACGACGGTGCAGCATCGCCTGCTGATGGCGCAGGTCCTAGAGGCGGTGCGTGCGCTGGAGGACGGCGTGCTGACCGATATCCGCGAAGGCGATGTCGGCGCGATCCTCGGCTGGGGCTTTGCGCCGTGGTCGGGCGGGCCCTTCTCGTGGCTCGACATCATCGGGGCCGCGCGGGCGGTGGAAATCTGCGATCACCTGACCGCCACGCAAGGCGCGCGGTTCACCGCGCCCGCCCTGCTGCGCGAGATGGCCGCGAAAGGCGAAGGCTTCTACACCAGCCGCTACGCCACGAAGGCGGCCTGAGCCGCATCCTGACGGGCGGCGATCCGCGCCGCCCGGTTTCCTTCGGCAATCAGGTCCGCGACCAGACGGCGGGCCTCGGCCAGCCGCAGCGTGATCAGCCCGTCGCAGCGGAAGAGGTTCGCCGCCGCAGACCCGTGCCCGCCGCAGCCCAAAAGCAGGCTGCCCCCGGCAAAGATCACCTGCGGCGTGTCGAATTGCAGATGCACGATCGTCGTGTCGCGCGGGGCGCAGCGGCGGATGCCGTTCCAGCCGACAAGGGCCAGCGCGGGCACCATCACGAAGGGTTCGCCATATTCGTCTTCGGCCAGATCGCTTTCCAGCAGCACCATCTGCGCGGGCAGCAGTTCGACGGGCTGGTCGTTCAGCATCGCGCCGGCGGGCAGGACGACAGGCCAAAAGGCGGGCGGCACCCATGCCGCCTGCCGCGAACAATGCACGGCGCGCAGCGGGACCTCGCCCTGTTCGAAGGTGAGGACGGTATCGCCTGCCACAAGCCGCCGCGCCTCGATCCAGCCATCGGGGGTAGACAGGCGGAGCGCGGCAGACAGCCCGTCCACAAGGATGGGCAGGGCCGCCGGTTGACCTGAAATCATCGAGGACTGCATGGGATATGCCTTCTCGCTAGCGTCGATGAAAACAGATTGCCCGCCGGATTCGACGCGCAAAGGGCAGAAGACAGGCAATTCCGGGATGATTGTGTCCGGATCGGGAACGATCAACCGATCGGATCGGGATCGAAACGATAGCCGAAACGGGCGATATCTGGCGCGCAAAGTGCCGCCAGCCGCGCGGCATCGGCATCGGAATAATAGGGCCGCCAGTCCCGCCCGCGCGCGCTGTCATTGGCGCGCGGCAGCGGCGTCAGGCGAAAGCCCAGATGCGCCTCAAACGGGGCAAGGTCTTCCTCCAGCCGCTCGATCCGGGCATAGAGCGCGGTCCGTTCCTGACCATTGGCATCCCGCAGATAGGCGGGATAGGGCCATGCGGTGAAGGCGGCCACCGTCTGGGGATGGGCAAGGAAGGTGGAGAAATCCACCGCCTTGGCCAAAGCCACGGCCGGACTGTCGAAGCCCTGTTCGCGCAGCCAGTGGTAATAGCTGACCATCCGGTCCCAAGGGTTGCGGATCAGGGTGAGAAGGAACAGCCCGTCAAGCTCTGCCGCCGTCACCAGCCCATCGAGATCGGCCAGCGTGGAATGCTTCCACAGCCGCCCTTTGGCGGGCAGACCTTTCAGCCGCCCGCGCCGGGCGCGCGCCTTGGGCGTGTCGCCGATCAGGATGTCGTCCTTCATGGCGCGGGCCTCCAGCGCCAGCGTCAGCGCCGTGCCCCCGGTCTTGGGGATATGGATGAAGAGGTAACCCCGTCCGCGCGACAGGATCACCGTCCACCGCCTCCAGCGGCCCAAGAATTTTCGAAAATTCTTGTCAAAATTCTTCGAAGAATTTTGGGGCCTGCGGCCATAGTCACCCCACTCGATTGGGAAGGTCGCGCCCCTCCAGATGGGCGATGAGGTTCTCGACCGCCATCATCCCCATGTTCTCGCGCACCTCCAGCGCCGCCGTGCCCAGATGGGGCAGCAGCGTCACATTCTCCATCGCCATCAGTTCCGGCGGAACCTTGGGTTCGAATTCGTAGACATCAAGGCCCGCCCCTGCGATGCGCCCCTCGGCCAGCGTGGCGATCAGCGCCGCCTCATCCACCACATCGCCCCGCGCGATGTTGACGAAGATGCCCGAGGGCTTCATCGCGGCAAAGGCCGCCGCGTTGATCAGGTGATGGGTGGCCTTGCCCCCCGGCACCGCCACCACGACGAAATCCTGCGCCATGGCCTCGGCCATTCCCACCTGCCGCGCGGGCAGCCCCACATCGGCCACCGCCGAGCGGTTGTGGAACACCACCTCCATGCCAAAGCCGAAATGGCAGCGCCGCGCGATGGCCTTGCCGATACGCCCCATGCCGATGATCCCGACGGACTTCCCGCTGACATGGGTGCCCAGCATCTGCGTCGGCCCCCAGCCGACCCATTGGCCCGCGCGCAGGATACGCTCCCCCTCGCCCAGCCGCCGCGCCGTCATCAGGATCAGCGACAGCGCGATATCCGCCGTAGCATCCGTCACCGCACCGGGCGTGTTGCTGACCGCCACGCCAGCGGCCTTCGCCGCCTCCACGTCAATGTGATTGTAGCCCACCCCGAAATTCGCCAGCAGACGGCAGCGCGGCTGCGGCACATCGGCAAAGACCTCGGCAGAAAAGCGGTCGCCGAGCGTGGGCATGACCACGTCGAAATCGCGCAAGGCACTGCGCAATTCGTCGGCCGTCAGCACCCGCGCCTCTTCCGCGCGCAAAGTCACGTCGAACCGTGCCTGCGCGGCGGCGAGTACCGTCGCCGGCATCCGGCGCGTGATCAAAAGCTTCATCAGAACATCCTCCCCCCCAGCGGCACATCCTGATCCGGCGCAAGAAGGACAACCTCCCCCTCGGCATCCGGAACGCCCAGCACCAGCACCTCGGACATTACCTTGCCGATCTGGCGGGGAGGGAAATTCACCACCCCCATCACCAATCGGCCCAGCAGCCCCTCTGGGGTATAGTGCCGCGTGAGCTGTGCGGAAGAGCGCTTCTCGCCGATTTCCGGCCCGAAATCGACCCAGAGCTTGATCGCGGGCTTCCGCGCCTCGGGATAAGGCTCCGCGCGCACGATCCGGCCCACGCGGATGTCCACCTTCTGGAAGTCATCATAGGTGATCGTCACTTGCCCAGCTCCCGCCCGCGATCCGCCGCCGCCTTCACCGCCCGCGCCATCAGCCCCGGCAATTCCGGCATCAACACAGCCAAAGCCGCCGCCGTGGTGCCGCCCGGCGAGGTGACGTTGACGCGCAGCTGCGCCGCGCTGTCCGCCGACCGATGCGCCAGTTCCCCCGACCCGCAAACGGTGGCGCGGGCCAATTGCATGGCCACCTCGGGCGAAAGACCCTCCGCCTCTCCCGCTGCGGCCAGCGCCTCGATCAGATGGAAGACATAGGCCGGGCCAGAGCCGGAGACGGCGGTCACCGCGTCGATCTGATGCTCGCCCTCAAGGATCACCGTCTCGCCCACGGCCGCCATCAGCGCCACGGCCAGTGCCATGTCGCCCTCTGACACATGGGCATTGCGGCACAGCGCGGTGATCCCCCGGTTCACCATCGCAGGCGTGTTGGGCATGGTGCGCACGATGGGGGTGCGGTCGCCCAAGGCCGCCTCGAAAGCGGCGATCGTCGTGCCTGCGGCGATGGAGATGAACAGCGTCGTCCCATTGCCCAGCGCCTGCAGCGCGGGCAGCGCCGCGCCCATCATCTGCGGTTTCACCGCCAGCAGCGCCACGGCAGGGGCCGCAGGTACGCCCACATTCAGATGCACCCCCGACGCGCGCAGCCAATCCGACGGGTTGGGTTCGATCACCCAGACCGATCCCGCAGGCACACCTGCCTTGAGCCAGCCCATGAGCAGGGCCGTCCCCATCTTGCCACATCCCAGAAGAACCAGCCCGTCTTGGGCCACCCGTTCCAACGCCATCGCGTCCCCCGCCTGAATTCGGCGGGCAGGTTAGGCGCGCCCGTAAGCCTCGGCAATGGCGACCTTCATGGCATCCGCCGGGGTCCTGTCACCCCAAGAGACAAGCTGAAAGGCCGGATAGAACCGCTCCGCCGCCGCCACCGCCGCACCGATCAAGCGGTCGATCTGATCCGCCGTCGCGCATTGCCCGCCCGACAGCAGCAGCCCGTGCCGCCAAACCATCAGCTTCTGCTCTTCCCAAAAGGTGAAGGCCCCGGTCCATACCAGATCGTTGCAGCGGTTCAGCACGTCGAACAGCGCGCCCATCCGGCCCACCGGGGGTTCCATCTCGAAGGTGCAGATCAGGCGCAGCGTCTCGTCCTGCGCCGACCATGCGAGCGTCAGGCTATAGGTTCGCCACTGCCCTTCCACGGCCATCGCGATCTGATCATCGGTGACGCGGTCGAATTCCCAGTCATGATGTTCGGCCAAGGTTTCAACGATGTCGATCGGATGAAGATCGTCGGTGGTGAGAAAATCTTCCGCAAGCGACATTACCCGGCCTCATGATAACGCTTCTTCCGGGTACGAACCCACAAGAAGCTGGGCGTCTGGCAAGGGTCAGCGTTTGCCGGACGTGACCCTTACTAGATATGGTGTGACGAAAGCGGAAGTCTGTAAAGCGAATTCTGGCCAAATCTTCTGTGGACAAACGCTCCACAAGCCGGTCGGGCGGATCTGCGCCGAACGCGCGTGTCCGGGAACCGAAAGGCGGCAACCTATGCGCGTGGCGGCAGCGTTCACGCGTCCAGTTTTGGGTCTGGGAGACGTTCCGGGCGGTTAGCGGAAGGGGCAGCCACACCCGCAGCCGCCCTGTCATTCTGCTCTGCTGATTTGTCTGCGCTCTCGTCGCAGGTGCCGGCAGACAACGAAAAAGGCGGCCCGCAGGCCGCCCGCATCACCCCGGCAAAACGGCCGAAATCACTCGGCCTTCTTCTTCGCCGCCTTCGATGCCTCGCCCGCCAACTTCGCCTCCAGCACGGCCAGACGGGCCTCCAGCGCCGCGTTTTCTTCGCGCGCCTTCACGGCCATGGCGCGGACGGCATCAAATTCCTCGCGCGTGACGAAATCGCGGTCGGCCATCCAGCGGTCGACCAGACCCTTCATCGCCGTCTCGGCCTCGGTCTTGGCCCCCTGCGCCACGCCCATGGCATTGGTCATCAGCTGCGACATGTCGTCGAAGAACTTGGATCGCGTCTGCATCGCGGCACTCCTTTTCCTGCGCTCTATATGGCCCTGCTCGGGGCAGCGCACAAGCGGGGACCCCTGCTTCATCTTGGCACAAATACTCACCTTGCACCGCCCACCGTCCGCGCCATCGCTCTGGGACGGGGTGCCTCTCCCTCCCCCGCAACGTGGGGGAGGGTCGGGGAGGGGGTGCCCCGCCCCATGACCCCACGCCGCCGTGACCGGCGCGACGGTTGACTTCCCGCCCCCTTCCCCGGAAAACCACCGCGACCCCCACGAGGAAGCCGCATGTCCCCGATCCCCTTCCCCGACATCTCGCCCGAGATTTTCCGCATCGACCTCGGCGGCTTTTCCTTCGCGCTGCGCTGGTATGCGCTGGCTTATATCGTCGGGCTGGTCGCGGGCTGGAAGATCATCGCGCGGATCGTCTCCACCCCCCGGCTTTGGCCGAAGGGGGCGCCCATGACGCCCGCACAGGTGGAAAACCTGCTGACCTGGGTCATCCTCGGCGTCGTGCTTGGTGGGCGGCTGGGCTTTGCCCTCTTCTACCAGCCGGGCTATTACCTGCAGAACCCGTTGCAGATCCTGCGCATCTGGGAAGGCGGCATGTCCTTCCATGGCGGCTTCCTCGGCGTCGTCGTCGCGGGCATCTGGTTCTGCCGCCGCGAAGGCATCCCGATGCTGTCGCTCGCCGATCTGATGGCCATCGTTGCCCCCATCGGCATCGGCCTTGGCCGCCTTGCCAATTTCATCAATGCGGAACTCTGGGGCCGTCCCACCACCCTGCCTTGGGGCGTGGCCTTCCCCGGCGAGGCGGCGCAGACCTGCCCCGGTGTCGTGGGCCTGTGCGGCCGCCACCCCTCGCAGCTTTACGAGGCGATGCTGGAAGGGCTGATCCTTTTCCTCGTCCTCCTGTATGTCACCTATCGCAAGGGCTGGCTCTCCACCCCCGGGCGCATCGCGGGGCTGTTCTTCGCGGGCTATGGCGCGGGGCGATTTGTGGTGGAATTCGTCCGCCAGCCTGACGCGCAATTCATCACCGAGGGCAATCCGCTGGGCCTTGCGCTGCAGATGGGCGGCTGGGGGCTGACCATGGGGCAGATCCTGTCGCTGCCCATGATCGCGGCGGGGATCTGGTTCATCGCCCGCGCGCGCCGCAGCACCGCATGACGGCGCTGGCCGCCCTCCTTGCGGCCCGGATCGCGGCCACGGGGCCGATGACGCTGGCCGAGTATATGGCCGACTGCCTCCTTCACCCGCAGCACGGCTATTACGCCACGCGCGATCCCTTTGGGCGGGGCGGCGATTTCACCACCGCGCCCGAGATCAGCCAAATGTTCGGCGAGTTGGTGGGACTTTGCCTTGCGCAGGCTTGGCTCGATCAGGGCGCGCCTACGCCCTTCACGCTGGCCGAGCTTGGCCCCGGGCGCGGCACGCTGATGGCCGATGCGCTGCGCGCCACACGTGGGGTGCCGGGGTTGCACGCAGCCGCGCAGGTGGTGCTGGTGGAGGCATCGCCCACCCTGCGGCAAGTGCAGCGCGCCACGCTGAAGGATCACCCTGTCACATGGGCCGACGGTGTAGAGGCGCTGCCCGACGCGCCCCTTTTCCTGATCGCCAATGAATTCTTCGACGCCCTGCCCATCCGCCAGTTCACCCGTCAGGGGCAGGCTTGGGCCGAAACCGTGGTCGGGCTGGCCGGGGATCGGCTGACGCTGGGAAAAACCGCACCCACCCCCCTTGCCGCCTTGTCGCACCGTCTGGCCGACACGGCCGAGGGCGATGTGGTGGAGCTATGCCCCGCCGCCGCCCCGATCATGGGCCAGATCGGCACGCGGATCGCTGCGCGTGGCGGCGCGGCGCTGATCATCGACTATGGCGACTGGCGCTCGCAGGGAGACACGTTTCAGGCGCTGCGGGACCACCGCTTTGTCGATCCGCTGGCGGCGCCGGGCGACGCCGACCTCACCGCCCATGTGGATTTCGAAGCGCTGGCGCAGGCCTCCGCCCCCGCCCGCGCCAGCCGGATGATCACACAAGGCGCGTGGCTAGAACGGCTCGGCATCGGCGCGCGGGCCGAACGGTTGGCGCGCGGGCTGACGGGTGCGGCATTGCAGTCGCATCTTGCGGCGCATCGCCGCTTGACCGGGGCCACCGAAATGGGTTCGCTGTTCAAGGCGCTGGCCCTCTACCCCTCCTCTTTCCCGCCCCCGCCCGGATTTGACGCCTGAGCATGCTTGAAAAGATCACCTCCGACGCCCTGCCCGTGCATCACGGCTTCTTCACCCGCAAGGGTGGGGCCTCTTCGGGCATTTTCGCGGGGCTGAACTGCGGGCCCGGATCGTCGGATCAGGCCGAGGTGGTGGCGATCAACCGCGCCCGTGTGGCCGAGGCGATGGGGGTCGCGGCGGATCACCTGATCTCGATCCATCAGGTGCATTCGCCCGATGTGGTGCATGTCGCCGCGCCCTTGGCCGAACGCCCCCGCGCCGATGCGATGGTGACGGCCACGCCGGGGATCGCGCTGGGCGTGCTGACCGCCGATTGCCAGCCCGTCCTTTTCGCCGATCCAGAGGCACGGGTGATCGGCGCGGCCCATGCCGGATGGCGCGGCACCCGCGACGGGGTGCTGGAGGCAACGGTGGAGGCGATGGTCGGCCTTGGCGCGCGGCGGGACCGCATCGCCGCCGTGATCGGCCCCACGATCAGCCAGCCCGCTTATGAGGTGGGACCAGAATTCTTTGAAAGCTTCACCGATGATGACCGCGCCAATGCGCGCTTCTTCATCGCCGGTCAGAACGGGCGCTATCTCTTTGACCTGCCCGCCTTTGGCCTGTCGCGCCTGCGGGCGGCCGGCGTGGGCCATGCGGAATGGACGCGCCACTGCACCTATCGCGATTCGGAGCGATTCTTCTCCTACCGCCGCACAACCCATGCGGGCGAGGCCGATTACGGGCGTCTGATCTCCACCATCCGGCTGTGATTGCGGCGACATTCCGGCAAGGCCCCGCCACGGGATTGTCGCATTTGCGGAAACAATCTGGACCGATTGTCGCAAAAGTGGAAACGCAATAGCAAATTCAATGACTTACGGTCATCTTAGCGTCATGGCACGGCCGCCATAATTGCCCGCTCCGCAGCGCCGCGCGCCCAGCATTTTCCATCGATCCGGCCCAAACACTGCCGCAAACCGGGGGCAGATTTGGCTCAACCGGGCAACATGGCCCGCCACGGATCACGGACGGAGAGGGACGATGAAAAAGGAACGCCGCTGGCTGAAATCGGTGATCGCCGCAAGCCTTGAGCCGATGCCGAACCTGCCTTGGCAGCGCGGCACCCGCCGCCGGCCCGAGGCGGTGAAGGCCGCTCCCGCCCCCCTGAAGCCGCGCGCCATCGCCGCGCGCTGATCGGCACGCCAAAGAATGCAAAAGGCCGGGCACCCTGCCCGGCCTTTGCCATTCAAGAACCCCGCTTCAAGCGCTGCGCGCCAACCGCGCCTCTAGCACATCAAAGGGCACGCCCGGCTGATCCTTGGCGCAGCGGATGACGAGGCTGGTCTTCACCGTCGCCACATTTTCGGCCTTCAGCAACTCGCCAGTCAGAAAGCTCTGGAACGACGACAGGTCGGGGGCCACGCATTTCAGGATAAAGTCGATCTCACCGTTCAGCATGTGGCATTCGCGGACCAGCGGCCAATTGCGGCACCGCTCTTCGAAGGTGGACAGGTCCGCCTCGGCCTGGCTTTGCAGGCGGACCATCGCGAAGACCTGCACCTCGAACCCCAGTTCGCGCGCGTCAATATCGGCGTGATAGCCCTTGATATAGCCCGCCTCTTCCAGCGTCCGAACCCGCCGCAGGCAGGGCGGGGCCGAGATGCCCACCCGCTTGGCCAGTTCCACATTCGTCATCCGCCCATCGGCCTGCAATTCGGCAAGGATGTGACGGTCGATCGGGTCAAGCTTCGATCCGGCCATGGCGCATGGTTCCCTTCTTCCGGTCTATCATCGCATACCGGATTGACGGTCTAGATAGGCCCCGCAGGACCGCCGCGCAATATTGTTTCAACGGCGCGCAAGAAAAAATCACCTTCGTTTCAAACAAACGATCAAAATCCGCGCAACCCCGCCATGCCTTTCGCGCCCTTCCCCCCGCCGCGCGCTTTGCCTATATCGTGGGGCCAGTCACGAACGGGGGTGAAGATGGGCGCGCAACGGCACACGAAGGTTCTGATCATCGGCTCCGGTCCTGCGGGCTATACGGCTGCCGTCTATGCCTCACGCGCGATGCTGGAACCCATCCTCGTGCAGGGCCTGCAGCCCGGCGGGCAGTTGACCATCACGACCGAGGTGGAAAACTGGCCCGGCGACACCCATGTGCAGGGCCCCGATCTGATGGTGCGGATGGAGGAACACGCCCGCGCGATGGGGGCGGAAGTCATCACCGATTACATCACAGCGCTTGATCTGCAAAACCGCCCCTTCACCGCGCAATCCGACAGCGGCACAGTCTACACGGCGGATGCCGTCATCCTTGCCACGGGGGCGCAGGCGCGCTGGCTTGGCCTGCCGTCGGAAGAAAAGTTCAAAGGCTTTGGCGTATCCGCCTGCGCGACCTGCGACGGCTTCTTCTATCGCGGCAAAGAGGTCGTGGTGATCGGCGGCGGCAACACGGCGGTGGAAGAGGCGCTGTTCCTGACCAATTTCGCCACCAAGGTGACCGTGATCCACCGCCGCGACAGCTTCCGCGCCGAAAAGATCATGCAGGACCGGCTGTTCAAGAACCCAAAGGTTTCGGTCCTGTGGAACCACACGGTGGAAGAGGTGCTGGGCGACGAGACGCCGCTGGGCGTGACCGCCGTGCGGGCGCGGGACGTGAACACAGGCAAAACGACGGACATCCCCTGCGCGGGCTTCTTCGTGGCGATCGGCCATTCGCCCGCCTCGGACCTGGTGAAAGACCAGCTCGAAATGCACAATGGCGGCTATGTGAAGGTGGAACCGGGATCGACCCGCACCTCCATCCCCGGCGTGTTTGCAGCGGGCGACCTGACCGACCATGTCTATCGTCAGGCCGTCACCAGCGCGGGCATGGGCTGCATGGCGGCGCTGGATGCTGAGCGCTGGCTGTCGGGGCACTGACCGAACGTCCCAAATTTCTTCGAAGAAATTTGCAAAAGTTTTCGAAAACTTTTGTTCGGCCTGTGCAGGCCGTTCGGCATTGAGGGAAGGGCGGGAAACGCCCTCCACGCTCCGCCCGTTGCTTTGGAACAGCGTTCCGCACCGCAGCGCAAGCGCGGCATTTCTGCCCTATTCGCGCCCGTTAACCCTTGTTTGCTGGAAATCCGTTCGCCGAAGGCGTAAAGCGCGCCCCGAAAGGCGGGGCTTTCCCGCCCAAGAGCATATCACCCAGAGGCCCGTTTCGCATGACGCTCTCCAACACTGCCCCGATCCCCGAACTCTATGTCTCGCCCGAATCCGCTCAGAAGCTGAAGCATGAGGCGGCGGCGCTGCCGTCGTGGGATCTGACGCCGCGTCAGGTCTGCGACCTTGAACTTCTGATGAACGGGGGCTTCCACCCGCTCAAGGGCTTCCAGTCCGAAGCCGATTACAACGGCACCGTGGAAACCATGCGCACCGCCGACGGCACGCTCTGGCCGATCCCGGTGACGCTGGATGTCAGCCAAGCCTTTGCCGACAAGATCGAACCCGGTCAGGACATCGCGCTGCGCGATCAGGAAGGCGTCATCCTCGCCATCCTGTCGATCACCGACAAATGGGTTCCGAACAAGGCGAATGAGGCGGAAAAGGTCTTCGGGGCCGATGACCTTGCCCATCCGGCCGTGAACTACCTGCACAACGTGGCGGGCCCGGTCTATCTGGGCGGCCCGATCACCGGCATCCAGCAACCCGTGCATTACGATTTCCGCGCCCGCCGCGACACGCCAAACGAGCTGCGCGCCTTCTTCCGCAAGATGGGCTGGCGCCGCATCGTGGCCTTCCAGACCCGCAACCCGCTGCACCGCGCGCATCAGGAACTCACCTTCCGGGCTGCGAAAGAGGCGGAAGCCAACCTCCTGATCCACCCCGTCGTCGGCATGACGAAACCGGGCGACGTGGACCATTTCACCCGCGTCCGCTGCTATGAGGCGGTGCTGGACCAATACCCCGCCTCCACCACGCATCTGTCGCTGTTGAACCTTGCCATGCGCATGGGCGGCCCGCGCGAGGCGCTCTGGCATGCCATCATCCGCAAGAACCACGGGCTGACCCATTTCATCGTGGGCCGCGACCATGCCGGTCCGGGCAAGAACAGCCAAGGCAAGGATTTCTACGACCCCTACGCCGCGCAGACGCTGGTGGCGGAACATCAGAAGGAAATCGGCATCGAAATGGTCGATTTCAAACAGATGGTCTATGTGCAGGAAAAGGCCCAGTATTACCCCGTGGACGAGGTGCCGGAAGGCTCCACCGTCCTCGATATTTCGGGCACCGAACTGCGCCGCCGCCTGCGCGAAGGGCTTGAAATCCCCGATTGGTTCTCCTTCCCGCAGGTCGTTACGGAACTGCGCCGCACCTCGCCGCCGCGCGCCAAGCAGGGCTTTACCGTGTTCTTCACGGGCCTGTCCGGCTCCGGCAAATCCACCATCGCCAACGCGCTGATGGTCAAGCTGATGGAGATGGGCGGGCGTCCTGTCACGCTGCTCGACGGGGACGTGGTGCGCAAACACCTGTCCTCGGAGCTTGGGTTCAGCAAGGAACACCGCGACATCAACATCCGCCGCATCGGCTATGTCGCATCCGAGATCACCAAGAACGGCGGCATCGCCATCTGCGCCCCCATCGCGCCCTACACCGCCACGCGGCGGGCCGTGCGCGAGATGATCGAAGCGTTTGGCGCCTTCATCGAGGTGCATGTGGCGACGAGCATCGAGGAATGCGAACGCCGCGACCGCAAGGGACTGTATAAGCTGGCGCGGGAAGGCAAGATCAAGGAATTCACCGGGATCTCCGACCCCTATGAAGCGCCGACCAATGCCGAACTGGTGGTGAACACCGAAGGCGCGGATGTGGATTACTGCGCCCAGCAGGTGATCCTGAAGCTGGAAAGCATGGGCCTGATCAAGGCCTGAGGTTACGCGCAGGGTTCACCCTGCCCGCCCTAGTGACAAAGGCCCCGCCATTGGCGGGGCCTTTCCCTTTAAGGCGAACTTCACCGCTCCGTCGCGCCCTTGCCTGACAGAATCTTGTCGTGGAACCCCGCGATCCGGCGCCGCCGCGTCTCGGCCTCCTTGGCCCCGTTCAGGGTGATGACGTAACTCCTCTGCCGCCCCAGCGTCAGCGCGTGGAAGGCCTCGGCAAGCGCGGGGTCCATGTCCAGCGCCTCGATCAACTCTTCCGGCAAGACCACCTCGACCGCCGCTTTCGGCACGCGACGTCCGGCAGCAGCATGACCCATCGCCTCAGTCAGATAGGCGTGGATGACGGGGGCGAGTGCCGCCACCCGCGCGGGATCGGTAAAGCGGATCGTGTCCGGATGCTGGGTATTGGCCCCCTGCCGCTCCAGCACCCCTTCAGGATCGGCCATCAGCCCGGCATCGAAGAAGCTCAACCGGAAATCCCCCCGCAGCGCGCCGATCAGCGCCACGTTCCGCCCGACATGGACATAGCAGGGATGCCCCCATTTCACAGTCTCCTCCAGCCCCGCCGCAAGGCAAAGCTGCCGCAACGCAGCCACCCCCGCGCCCCAGCGCAGGGCGGAACAGTCCGCCGTATCGAACCGCGCGCAGCGCCCGCAGCCCTTGGCGAAGTAGTCATCGATCTCGGTGATCATGACGCGCCCAGCATGAAGGCCGCATCATGCAACAGAACGGCCTGATGGACTACCCGCAACGGAAGACCGCGTTCAAACCTTATCACGCCCGGGTCATCCGGAACGGTGCGGGACACGCGTCAGCAGGCGTGATGTCCTGATCCGTGAAGGGAACTGACCCCAAGCCCTATCTCGGGCCGTCATTCTTCATCCAGTTCAAGCCAGAAGCGGTTCGCCACGAACCAGGTCACGGCGAAGAACAGGCCCAGCCAGACGAAATCCGATAGCCCGTTGTAAACGGCCCAATGGGCGTCTGACACATTGCGCCAGACCACCTCATTCATCCCCGCCCGGACGATGGAGAGGCCGATCCAGACAGCATGCAGGACGGCCCACCCGCGCGAGGTCATGTGCAGGCTGTAGCCGAGTGTCCGGCGCAGAAGGCTTGGCCGCAGGGCAAGGCCGCCCGCGATGATCGCCGCAAATGCCAGCGATCCGATTGTCGGACTTATCTTCACATAGGTCGTGTCATCAAAGACAAGACCGGCCGCCAGAAGGACCACGGACAAGGTAAAGACAGAAATTGCCAGCCAAGGCAGCGATTTGTCCCATCGCCAGCGCAAGAAGACCGCAGCGGCTGTCGCTACAGCCGCAAGCCCGGCCCCTAGGAACAGACCGCCCATGAAGCTGCCGGCGATGAACGCCAATCCGGGGACCAGTTCAACGGCAAGACGCTTGTCCATGCGACCCCGAACCCATCGCCACCATCACCACGGCCGCGCGGCTGACTGCATCAATGCACGTTCACCGGCGCCATGTCGTTCTGCCGCGCCAGAGCAAAGGCCATCGCACGGTCGCGCACCAGCGCCAGACGGTCGCCGTCCGTCGCATCATGCAGCGCGTAGATCGTCTGCAGCCCGCTTGCATGGGCCTGCACCTCGGCGGGCAGATCGGCCACCTTCACGGGCCGCACATAGACGATCCGCGACCCGCCTTCGGGCAGTCCTTCAAATTTCGTATCCATGACAGACCCTCACTTCCGACCGGGGCGCGAACTGATGGCGATGGTCTGCACCACCGTCTCGGGCGTGGCCCGTTTCAGGTCGATGTGCAAAAGCCCATGCTCCATGCTGGCCCCCGCCACCTCTACCCCGTCGGCCAGCACGAAGCTGCGCTGAAAGGCGCGGCTGGCGATGCCCCGGTGCAGATAGACTCGCTCGCCCGTTTCCTCGGCCTGACGGCCGCGCACGACAAGCTGGCGATCCTCCACCGTGATGGCGAGGTCCTCTTCGCGGAACCCGGCCACGGCGAGCGTGATGCGATAGGCATTCTCGGCCACAGCCTCGATATTGAAGGGCGGATAGCCTTCCGCGGATTTGGCGGTGCGTTCCACCAGACGTTCCAGCTGTTCGAAGCCTAGCAGGAAGGGGTGGGTGCCAAAGGTCAGTTTCGTCATCGGTCATGTCCTTCGTCAAAGCGACATTCCCGGCGGTCCCGATCACGGCAACCGCCAGCCTATGAAATATGGGGGCCCCTTCGCAGGGCTGCAAGCCCCCCTTCAGAGGGGCGAAGATGCGGATTTCCGCGATTTCCCGACAGATTCCTTCCCGCAAGGGCAGAGAATCACTATATTGATGAAAGGGAAAAAGAAGCCACTCACGCCAAAGGCAAGGCCATGAACGCGCCCAGCGAAATGAACTTCGAAGACATGCTCCGCGTCCGTCTGGAAGTCCTCAAGCGCGAGCATCGCGATCTGGACGAGGCGATCCATGCGCTCGAAACCGCAGGACGCCCCGACCAACTGACCCTGCGTCGGCTGAAAAAGCAGAAACTCGCGCTGAAAGACCAGATCGTGAAGCTGGAAGACCAGCTGATCCCCGACATCATCGCCTGACGGGGCGGATGGGCCGGATGGCCCATCCTACGCGATACCGTCGCCCGTAGGATGGGCCATCCGGCCCATCACCCGCTGCCGCATAGGCCAAGCCCTGCTTGCCCCCGCGTCCCAATCCACTATACCCGCCACAACCACACAATCCGGGGGCGCGCATGGCCATCGACGTTGGAATCATCATGGGGTCGCAATCCGACTGGGCCACGATGAAAGAAGCCGCCAGCGTCCTTGAGGAACTGGGCATCTCCTATGAGGCGAAGATCGTCTCGGCCCATCGCACGCCAGACCGGCTCTGGTCCTATGGCAAGACCGCCGCCGACCGCGGGCTGAAGGTCATCATCGCAGGCGCAGGCGGGGCGGCGCATCTGCCCGGCATGATGGCGTCCAAGACCCGTCTTCCCGTGATCGGCGTTCCGGTACAGACCAAGGCCCTGTCCGGTGTCGACAGCCTTTATTCCATCGTCCAGATGCCCAAGGGCTTTCCCGTCGCCACCATGGCCATCGGCGCGGCGGGGGCGGCGAATGCGGGGCTGATGGCAGCGGGCATCCTGTCGCTTGCCGACCCCGCGCTGGCCCAGCGGCTGCAGGCATGGCGCGACGCCCTCTCTGCCTCTATCCCTGAGGAGCCGTCGGATGACTGATCCCCTGCCCATGGGCGCGACCATCGGCATCCTCGGCGGTGGGCAACTGGGCCGCATGCTGTCGGTCGCCGCGGCCCGGCTCGGCTTCCGCACCCATATCTTCGAACCCAGCGCGAACCCGCCCGCCGCCCATGTGGCGGATCGGGTGACGACCGCCGCCTATGACGACCTCGCCGCGCTGGCCGCCTTTGCCGCTTCGGTCGATGTGGTGACCTATGAATTCGAGAACATCCCCACCGCCGCGCTGGACGTGCTGGAGGCGACGCATCCCATCCGCCCCGGCCGCCGTGCGCTGGCCGTCAGTCAGGACCGGATCGCCGAGAAGGATTTCCTTACCTCGCTGGGCCTGACCACCGCCCCCTATGCGGCGGTGAACAGCCTTGCCGACCTGCAGCACGCCATCGCCCGCATCGGCACGCCCGCGATCCTGAAAACCACGCGGCTGGGCTATGATGGCAAAGGGCAGGCGCGTCTGCGCAGCCCGGACGATGCCGAAGCGGCCCTTGCCCAGATGCAAGGCGCGCCCGCAGTTCTCGAAGGCTTCATCGACTTCAGCCACGAGGTCAGCGTCATCGCCGCCCGCGGCGCGGACGGATCGGTCGCCTGCTACGACCCCGGCGAGAATGTCCACAAGGACGGCATCCTTGCCACCACCACCATTCCGGCCCGCCTCTCGCCCGGCCAGCGCACCGATGCCATCCTCTTGGCCGCGCGCATCCTGAACGCGCTGGATTACGTGGGTGTCATGGGGGTGGAGTTGTTCGTCACCGCCGCTGGCCTGATCGTGAACGAGATCGCGCCGCGCGTGCACAATTCCGGCCATTGGACACAGAACGGCTGTGCGGTGGACCAGTTCGAACAGCATATCCGCGCGGTCGCGGGCTGGCCCCTCGGCGATGGCTCCCGCCATTCCGACGTGGTGATGGAAAACCTGATCGGGGACGACGTCCTCCACGTGCCCGCCATCGCCAAGGAACGCAACGCCGCGCTGCATCTCTATGGCAAGGCCGAGGCCCGCCCCGGCCGCAAGATGGGCCATGTGAACCGGATCACGAGCTAACCGCCAAGGCCCGCGCAGGTCACGCCTCCGGCGTGTCCGTATCCACCCCGCCCTGCGCCAGTTTCACGCGCGCGCCGGCGGCCAACTGTTCATACCGGGCGCGGAAGGCCTCGATCTGCGCCTCTTCCAGTTCTTCCAGATCCATCAGCGCGTTATGCGCGCCCTTGGTGGCCCGGATCAGCTCGTCCAGCTTCAACTGGATCGCCGCCGTGTCGCGGTTCTGGGTGTTCTGGATCAGAAAGACCATGAGGAAGGTCACGATCGTCGTGCCGGTGTTGATCACTAACTGCCACGTGTCGGAAAAGCCGAAGATCGGCCCCGTGACGATCCATGTGGCGATCACGCCCAGCGCCAGCAGAAAGGTTGTTGGCCGCCCCGTCCAGCGCGACACCCGCTTGGAAACGCCGCCGTAGAAATCCGCGTTCATGGCCACCCCAGCCGTTCCACCGCCGTGCCATAGCCGATGCCGGGATCGAACTTCCCGTGACGCAGGAATTCCACCACTTCGGCGATGACCACGGGGTTCATCATCATGAAAGTGTGGGTGACGGGCAGCACCAGATGGTCTGTCATGCCCTTCACCCGCGTACTGTCCACCGAGACCTTGCCGTCATCCGCCCCCGGAATCACGGATGAATAGACCGGGTTGAGTGACCGGTCGCCGGCGATCACGCCCAACTCGTAATCCGGCAGGGGCAGGGCCTTTGGCACCGATCCCGGCCCGGTGCCAAGCTCCATCCCCGCTGGGCCATTCACCCATTCGAAGGCCCCGATATCGCCGAAGGCATCTACCAGTTCCGATCCGCCATTGGGCGGGGCCAGCATCACCACCCGCCCCATCCTTTCTGGCCGATGCCCCGCCAGCCAGCCGCGCGCCAGAATCCCGCCCATGGAATGGGTCACGAAATGCACCCGCTCCGCCCCGCATTGCGCCACCGCCGCACCGACGCGGGGGACCAGCTCCTCGATGGGAAATGTCGTCGAGGGATAGCCCTCGTTCACCACGCGGTACCCCTGCGCCTCCAGCGCCGCCGCCATGGGGACAAGCGAGGTGGAGGTCCGCGCCAGCCCGTGCAACAGCACGACGCAGTCCGCCTGCGCGGGGGCAGCCACGGCCAGAAGGAGGGCAACGATCCATCTCATAGCTTCCACCCTAAACCCGCCGCACCGAAAGGCCAAATCCCAACCGCGCGACCCGAAAATCCCCATCCGGCCCCTTCATCTTGGCCCAAATACGCACCGCCCTCCGCTCCGCCCGCGCGACCGGTCAGGCAAAGGCACCTCCCCTCTCCCCCGCACGGGGGGAGAGGGTCAGGGAGAGGGGGCGCGCGCCGCTCATCCCCCCGTCCCCATTTACAAACCCCCCGCCCCGCGCCACCCTGCATCCCATGCCCTATCGCCCGCATCGCATCGCCGCCCGCGCCCTGATCCTGCACGAGGACCGCCTTCTCCTCGTCAATGCCTATCCTGCGGGCAAATCCGATCTCTGGTGCGCGCCGGGGGGCGGGCTCAATCCCGGCCAGTCGATCCCAGAAAACCTCGCCCGCGAGGTGATGGAGGAAACAGGTCTCACCATCGCCGTCCACGCCCCCGCCATGGTGAACGAATTCCACGATCCCGCCACCGGCTTTCACCAGATCGACCTGTTCTTCCGCGCCACCATCACGGGTGGCACGCTCGACCCGCGCTGGAAAGACCCCGAAGGTATCGTCACCAACCGCCATTTCTTCAGCCGCGATGACCTGATGCTGGGCCGCATCCGGTTCAAGCCAGACAGCCTGCCCGCCGCCGCATGGGGCGAAGTGCCGCTTTATGACGCGCTGGAAAGGATCGTGCGATGAGCCGCGCCTTCGTCAAGGAAGGCGATGGTGCGCTGGACCCGCTGCCCGATCTGCCGATCTCGCCCCACCCGAACCATGTCACGCCCGCAGGCCTTGCCGCGCTGCAATCCCGCCTGCGCGACACGCAGGCACGGCTGGCCGCGCTGAAGGCCCGCCCCGACAGGCTGGACAAGCTGCCCGAAGCCGCCGCCGAACGCGACATCCGCTATATCGAGGCGCGGTTGCGCTCTGCCATCCTGATCGACCCCGCCACCCTGCCCACAACCGAGGTCGCCTTTGGCCTGATCGTCACCGTCCTTGATGACGACGGCGCGGAACTCCGCTTTCAGATCACCGGGGAAGATGAGGCGGATGCCGCGCAGGGCCGCATCACCCCGCACTCTCCCCTCGCGCGCGCGCTGATGGGCGCGCGCCCCGGCGATGTGGTGCGCTGGGCCAAACCCTCCGGCCCGCGCGATCTAGAAATCCTCCGGATAGACCGCCCATGATCCGCAGCCTTTCCCCCGATGCCGACCACGCCGCCGTCGCGGCCTTTCTGGACGAAGCCGCCGATTACTGGCTGCTCGCCGATGGCGAAGCCCCCGGTCCGCAGGCGGCAGAAGAGTTCTTCACCCAATGCCCGCCCGGCTGCGACCCTGCCGCCTCGCATCGTCTTGGTCTTTACCATGACGGGCGGCTGTCGGGTCTTGCCGAACTCAGCTTCGGCTTTCCTGCGCCGGGGGATGCCTATCTGGGGCTGATGATCCTCGCCCCGCGCCTGCGCGGGCAGGGGCTTGGCGCGGGCTTCCTCGCCCATGTCGAAACGCTGGCCCGGGATGCGGGCGCACCCACCCTCTACCTTGCGGTGATCGAGGCCAATCCAAGGGGCCGCGCCTTCTGGGACAGCCACGGCTTCCGCCCCACCGGCCTAACTCGGCAGGATGACCGCAACCTCATCCATCGCCTCGCGAAGCCGCTCTAGGCCAGCTCGCCCAAGCCACACCGCCCAACACCAGCGCCGCCGCCACGGCAAAGCGCCACCCCACCGCCTCGCCCAACAGCACTGCGCCCCCCGCCGCCGCGATCAGCGGCACAGTCAGTTGCGCCACCCCGGCGCGGCCGGCCCCCAGCGCGGGCAGCACCGCATACCACAGCGCATAGCCAAGGCCCGATGTGACGGCCCCCGACACCACCGCCAGCCACAGGCCCCGCGCCGTCGCGCCGCCCGTCTCGGCCCCGAGCAGCAGCGCCAGCAGGGTCGCGGGCAGCAGCGCCAGCGTGAAATTCCCCGCCGTCGCCGCCAGCGCATCGGTCGCCCCCCGGCCCGCCAACGAATAGACGCCCCAGCCCACGCCAGCCGCCGCCATCGCGGCAAAGCCCATCACCGCCCCACCTGCAGGCGCCACCAGCACCGCCAACCCCGCCAAGGCCAGCCCCGCCCCTACCCAACGCCGCGCAGGCACCGCCTCGCCCGCGCGCAGGGCGCCCGCGAACATCGTCATCTGCACCACCCCGAACAGGACAAGCGCCCCGGTCCCCGCATCCAACTGCCCATAGGCCAGCGAAAAGCCGAACAGATAGACCGTCAGACCCGCCACCCCCGCGATGCTGCCCCGCCGCCAGCCCCCGCCCCGCAAAAAGACCAGCGCCAGCAGGATGATCGCCCCCGCCGCCAGCCGGACCAGCGCAAACTCCACCGCCCCGATCTCGCCCGCCCCCACCGCCATCCGGTTCAGCACCGAATTGGCGGCAAAGGCCACCATCACCAGCGCGGTCAGCAGGAAAAGCCTCATCCCCGCGCCACCGCGGGCGGCGACGAGGTGGCAAAAAGCACGCCGCCCAGCGCGATGGGGAAACCAATCAGGTGAAAGGCCTCCAACCGCTCGCCCAGAAAGACCACGGCCAGCCCCGCCCCGAAGACCGGCATCAGATGCAGGAAAAAGACCGCGCGCGACGGCCCGATCCGCGCCACGGCGGCATTATAGGACAACAGCGCCACGACCGACGCGAAGATGCCGGTGTAAAGCACCGACCCGATCCCCGCCGCCGTCAGCGGCACGGTCATCCCCTGCGCCACTTCCCAAAGATGCAGGGGCAGGATGAACCCCGCCCCCATCAACGCGATGAAGAAGGTCAGCCCCACCGCAGACAATTCCTTCGGTTTGAACTTCAACAGAACGGAATACAGGCCCCAAACCACCAGCGCGGCCAGAATCCACGCATCCCCCACGTTGAAATGCAGGTCCAACAGACGCCCCGGTTCGCCCCGCGCGATGATGAAGGCCACACCGCAGAAACTTACCCCAATCCCCGCCGCCTGCCGCGCCGTCAACCGCTCGCGCAGCACGACAAAGGCGATGATGACGATGAAGACAGGCATGGTCGCGCTGACCAAAAGCCCGTTGATCGCCTCGGTCGAATGCAGGCCGATATAGGTCATCGACTGGAACATCGCCGCTGACAGCAGCGCCATCCCCGCCACCAGCGGCAGATGCGCCCGCACCACCGCCCAATCCCCCCGCAGCCGCGGCAGGGCGAAGGGCAGCAGGATCACCGCCGCCAGCGCCCAGCGCCAGAAGGTCAGCCCGAAAGGCGGCACATCCGCCCGGATCGCCCGCCCCAGCACCCAGTTCCCCGCCCAACAGAGCGAGGCAGTGGCCGCCAGCGCCGCCGCGATCATGAAATTCCTGTTCATGCCCGCCAGCCTAGCGCCGCGAAGGGAAAGGCAAAACCCCCCTTCATCTTGGCCCAAATACTCACCCGCACGGCCAGCCCGATGCGCCACGCCAGAGGATCACCCCCCGTAGGATGGGCCATCCGGCCCATCCTGCGCCAAAAAACGAAAAGGGGCGGCCAAAAGGCCGCCCCTTCCCCCTCCAATCCGGAACGGATCAGAAATCCATGCCGCCCGGCATGCCGCCACCAGCGGGGGCCGAGGCCTTGTCGGCCGGCTTGTCGGCGATCATCGCTTCCGTGGTGATCAGGAGCGAGGCAACCGAAGCCGCATCTTCCAGAGCGGTGCGCGTCACCTTGGCCGGATCGATCACGCCGAACTTGAACATGTCGCCATATTCTTCGGTCTGCGCGTTGAAGCCGAAGGTCACGTCGTTGCTTTCGCGGATCTTGCCCGCAACGACGGCCCCGTCCACGCCCGCGTTTTCCGCAATCTGACGCAGCGGCGCTTCCAGCGCGCGCTTGACGATGGCGATCCCGGCATCCTGGTCGCTGTTCGCGCCCTTCAGGCCGCTCAGCACCTTGCCCGCCTGCACCAGCGCCACGCCGCCGCCGACGATCACGCCTTCCTGCACCGCGGCGCGGGTCGCGTTCAGCGCGTCATCGACGCGGTCCTTACGCTCCTTCACCTCAACCTCGGTCATGCCGCCCACGCGGATGACGGCAACGCCGCCCGCCAGCTTGGCCACACGCTCCTGCAGCTTTTCACGGTCGTAGTCCGAGGTGGTTTCCTCGATCTGGTTGCGGATCTGGCCAACGCGGGCTTCGATCTCTTTCTTGTCGCCAGCACCATCGACGATCGTGGTGTTGTCCTTGTTGATCGAGATCTTCTTGGCGCGACCCAGCATGTCGATCGTGACCGACTCAAGCTTCATGCCCAGATCATCCGAGATGACCTGACCACCGGTCAGGATCGCGATGTCCTGCAGCATGGCCTTGCGACGGTCACCGAAGCCCGGCGCCTTGACGGCGGCGATCTTCAGGCCACCGCGCAGCTTGTTGACCACGAGGGTCGCCAGCGCTTCGCCTTCCACGTCTTCAGCGATGATCAGCAGCGGACGCTGCGACTGGATCACGGCTTCCAGCAGCGGAACCATCGGCTGCAGCGAGGACAGCTTCTTCTCGTGCAGCAGGATGAAGGCGTCTTCCAGTTCCGCGATCATCTTGTCGGCATTGGTGACGAAGTAGGGCGACAGGTAGCCACGGTCGAACTGCATGCCTTCGACGACTTCGACTTCCGTCTCCATCCCCTTGTTCTCTTCGACGGTGATCACACCCTCGTTGCCGACCTTCTGCATCGCATCAGCGATGAAGCGGCCGATCTGGGCTTCCCCGTTCGCCGAGATGGTGCCGACCTGCGCAACTTCGTCGCTGTCCTTCACCGGGCGCGAGGCGGCCTTGATGGCCTCCACGACCTTGGTGGTGGCCATGTCGATCCCGCGCTTCAGGTCCATCGGGTTCATGCCGGCGGCGACCGCCTTCATGCCTTCCTTGACGATGGCCTGGGCCAGAACGGTGGCGGTGGTGGTGCCGTCGCCCGCCTCGTCATTGGTGCGGGAAGCGACTTCCTTCACCATCTGCGCGCCCATGTTCTCGAACTTGTCGGACAGTTCGATTTCCTTGGCGACCGAAACACCGTCCTTGGTGATGCGGGGCGAACCGAAGCTCTTCTCGATCACGACGTTGCGACCTTTCGGGCCCAGCGTCACCTTCACCGCATCGGCAAGGATGTTGACGCCGCGCAGCATGCGGTCGCGGGCATCGGTATCAAAACGTACGTCTTTGGCACCCATGGTGCTGACTCCTCTGAATTCTGGTTGCAACGATCATGCGGGCAATGGCCCGTAGGGTGCGTGCTCGCACGCACCGCGCGTCCTCAGGAGATGATCCCGAGGATGTCGCTTTCCTTCATGATCAGCAGTTCTTCGCCGTTCACCGTCACTTCGGTGCCCGACCACTTGCCGAACAGCACGCGGTCGCCCGATTTCACGGCCGGTGCGATGAGTTCGCCCGAATCCTTCCGTGCACCGTCGCCCACGGCGACGATCTCGCCCTCGGCGGGCTTTTCCTTGGCGGTATCGGGGATGATCAGGCCGCCCTTGGTCTTTTCGTCGCTCTGGACGCGGCGGACCAGCACACGGTCATGCAGCGGTTTGAATGCCATCTGAGAACACTCCCTACGGTTCCAGCTTCATGTGAGTTTTAGCACTCGGCTTACCTGAGTGCCAACACCGCTTCAGTTAGGCAATGCTCCGGTGCGAGTCAACACCCCCACCCCCCGGCCTTCCGTGAAAATTCGATGACAGGGACCACGCCCCCTTTTTTCCTCCCGCCCGCGATGCCACCTTTCCCTCACCCTTTCCCGCCATGGATGCAGCCATGTCCACCCCCCGCCTCTCCGCCATCCTTCTGGCCCTCGGTCTGACCCTTGCCATCGCCGCGCCCGCGCGGGCCGAATGTCTGGGCGAGAACCTGATCGACAGCATGCCCGAGGCCGAGCGGCGCGCCCTTTTCGATGCGGCGGACAAGGTGCCCCATCCGCGCGGCAATTTCTGGCGCGCCACGCGGGGCGACCAGACCATCCACCTGATCGGAACCTATCACCTCGACGATCCGCGCCACGCCGCCACGATGGACCGCATCACCCCGCTGATCGACCAGTCGGCCACCGTCCTCGTCGAGGCGGGACCCGAGGAGGAGGCCGCGCTGATGGCCGATCTGGCGCGCGACCCCTCGCTGATGGTGCAGAACGACGGCCCCACGCTGCGCGAGGCGCTCAGCGATCCGGAATGGCAGCTCCTCGCCGATGCGATGCGCGAACGCGGACTGCCACCCTTCATGGTGTCGAAGTTCCGGCCTTGGTATGTCTCGATCCTTCTGGCCCTGCCCGCCTGCAGTATTGATGGGATGCAGGAAGGTCTGGGCGGGTTGGACGGCCTTGTGATCGCTCGGGCGCAGGATCAGGGCATTCCGCTCAAGGCGCTGGAAAGCCATGACACCGTCTTCCGCCTCTTCGAGGCCATGCCGTTGGACGACCAACTGGCGATGATCCGCTCCTCCCTCGCCCTCGAACCGATCTCGGCGGACTATTCCGTCACGCTGGCGGATGCCTATTTCCAAGGGGAATCGCGGGTGATCTGGGAACTGACCCGCGCCCTGTCGCTGCGCGTGCCGGGGCAGGACCCGGCGCAGGTGGCGGAGGATTTCGCCCGCATGGAACAGGTGCTGATGACCGACCGCAACCGCGCCTGGATTCCGGTGATCGAGGCCGCCGCCGCCGAAGGCCCGGTCTTCGCCGCCTTCGGCGCGCTGCACCTGCCCGGTGAAACCGGCGTGCTGCGCCTTCTGGAAGAGGCGGGCTTCACGCTAGAGCGCCTGCCGCTCTGACCCGCGTCTGACCCGCGCCGCTCAGGTTCCGGCATAAAGCCGCATCAGCAGACGATGCAGCTTCATGTCGTTGTGGCTTTTGCGTTCGACGAAATCGGCCACCTCTTCGGGCAGCGTCTCGGGCCGCTTGATCTTGCCCACATTCATCCGCTTTTCCTTCAGGCGGACGAAGCCATGCGTCCGCGACAAATGATCGAGCGAGGCCGCAAGATGCTCCGTCACCCCCAGAAAGCTATAATGGCTGATGAACTTCTCCAGCGCGCGCTCGAAACTGTCCACCATCCCGACGGCCTGCGTCATCTGCACATCCAGCGGCAACTGCCGCACATAGCTTGTCAGATCGGGAAACTGCTCGCGAAACCGCAGATGATCGGGATGCGCGTCCGAACAATTGTAGAAGTAGTTCGACACCGCCCGCGCCAGCGGATCGCGCAGCAGCGTCGCGCATTTCAGCGGCAGGTCCTGACTGCGCCAGACCTGCAATTCCGGCCAGCCGAAATGGCCGATCAGCGCCTGCCGCACCGGCCGCTGCGTCTGCAGATACAGCGCATGGCGCATGTGCACCCGGAACGAAGCCGACGGATCGGCCCAATCCACCAGACGGACCTTGTCGAAGACGCGCTTCAAGCTGACGCCCAGTGAGATGCCGGCGGTCTTGGGGACATGCACGAACAGCATGACATCAGAGGCGCTGGCGAACTGGTCCGCCCGTGTCCAGCGCGGCGAGAACCGGCGCAGGAAGGCCTCCATCACCTCGACCGAGGTGCCGAATTCGGCGGCCAGACCGCGCGCTTCGCGCCTCGGATTCTCCCTCTCACTCGCTACACTCTTCACCACGGCACCACCTCGTCACTGCCGCCACCTAGACCGCGCCTCGGGGCCGAGGTCAAGCCGTCCCCTGCCCCGGCCCCGGATCAACCGGACAGGATCGCCGCGCCTTCCTGCCGCAGTGCAGCATTTCCCTGCGCCCAAGCGTGACAAGCGCGCAGCCCTTGCCTATAAGCGCGCCAAAATCACCCATCCAAGGCGCATGTCATGACCACCCTCGTCTTCGGCCACAAATCCCCCGACACCGATTCCACTGGCTCGCCCATCATCTGGGCATGGTACCTGTCCGAGGTGCGCGGCACCCCGGCCAAGCCCGTCCTGCTGGGCGAACCCAATACCGAAGCGGCCTTCGTGCTGCGCCACTGGGGGCTGGACCAGCCCGCCATCATCGCCGACGTGACGGCCGAGGACAGCGTCGTCATCGTCGACACCAACAACCCCGCCGAATTGCCCCCCTCGATCAACGAGGCCAAGATCCAAGGCATCATCGACCACCACCTTCTGGTCGGCGGCATCAAGACCAAGACGCCGATCGACATCACCATCCGCCCGCTCGCCTGCACCGCGACCATCATGCACGACCTGATGGGCGATGCCGTCGCCAAGGCGCCCAAGGCCATCAAGGGCGCGATGCTCTCCTGCATCCTGTCCGACACGCTGGAATTCCGCTCGCCCACCACCACCCCGCATGACCGCGCGGTGGCCGAGAAACTCGCCGCCGATCTGGGGGTGGACATCACCGACCTCGCCACCAAGATGTTCGAGGCGAAATCCGACGTCTCCGCCTTCTCCGATGCCGCGCTGCTGCGGATGGATTCCAAGGAATACACCGTCGCGGGCAAAGAGTTGCGCGTCTCGGTGCTGGAAACCACCGCGCCCAAGGTGGTGCTCGACCGCAAGGACAGCCTGATGGCATCGATGGTCGACGTGGCCAAGGAAGACGGGGCCGATCAGGTGCTGCTCTTCGTCGTCGACATCATCCGCGAAGAGGCGACACTGCTGGTTCCCAATGACCTTGTGAAGCAGATCGCCGAAGCCTCCTTCGGCTGCACCGTTACGGGTGATACTGTCGTCCTGCCGGGGATCATGTCGCGCAAGAAGCAGATCATCCCAGCGCTGAAGCTCTGACAGCCGCCCCTGCCCTCGGCCTGCCGGGGTGCCCTCTCCCTCCCCCGGCACGGGGGAGGGTCGGGGAGGGGGTCTCCCTCGCCATCCCGCGGAAAGGCCAGACCATGACAGACCTCATCCCCAGCCTCGCTTCCATCGCCGACGGCTATGATGCCGTCTTCTGCGATCTCTGGGGTTGCCTGCACAATGGCCAGACCCCCTTTCCCTCCGCCGTCGCCGCCCTGCGTGCCTTCCGCGCGCAAGGCAAGACCGTGCTGCTTCTCACCAACTCTCCCCGCCCGAAATCCTCCGTCATCTCCCAGCTTGCCCGCATCGGCGTGCCGACCGACGCTTGGGATGAAATCGTGTCGTCCGGCGACGCCAGCCAATATGCGATGCTGTCCGGCGCGGTCGGGACCCGCATCCACCATATCGGCGCGATCAAGGATGAAACCTTCTTCACCGACCTGCCCGCCGATGCCCCCGCCCTTGCCATCACCCGCGTCCCCTTGGCCGAAGCCGAAGGCGTGGTCTGCACCGGCCTGAAAGACGATCTGACCGAAACGCCCGAGGATTACCGCGCCAGCCTCCTGATGATGAAGGCGAAGGGCCTGACCCTGCTTTGCGCCAATCCCGACCTGATCGTCGATCTGGGCGAACGGCGCCTCTTCTGCGCCGGCGCGCTGGCGCAGGCCTATGAGGCGATGGGGGGCACCGCCCTCTACTACGGCAAGCCGCATCCGCCGATCTACGACCTCGCCCGCCGCCGCCTTGCTGCCCTGACCGGGCAGGACGAGGCGCGCATCCTCGCCATCGGCGACGGCATCGCGACCGACATTCAGGGCGGCATCGGCGAAGGGATCGACACGCTCTTCGTCACCGCGGGCATCGCGGCGCATGAATTCGGCCCCGATCCCGCCCAGCCTGACCCGGCCCGCCTGCGCGCCTGGCTGGACGCACAACAGCTTTCCCCCACCTACGGGATCCCCTTCCTCGCCTGACGCGATTTCTGACGCGGACATCGCAGCGGACTGTGACGCACATTCCGCCGCCTCCGGCGCCGCCCCGGTTTCCGTGTCAGATTTCGCACCCACCTCGCAACATTCTTGCGCTAAAAGTCGCACTCAGGATAAAAAGTTACCCAACCGAATTGCGCCGCAGCGCGGCATCGGCTAGTGTCCCCCCAGCACAGTCAAGGATTCGGCCATGTTCGCTCGCGCCATCGACAATCAGCCCCGCGGCACCATCTGCATCGAGGATCTCGAAATCGGGATGACTCGCTCGCTGCTGAAAACCGTGACCGATCGCGATATCGAGATGTTCGCCGAAGTCTCCACCGACCGGAACCCCGTGCATCTGGACGATTCCTATGCGCAGGACACCATCTTTCAGGGCCGCATCGCCCATGGAATGCTGACCGCTGGCCTCATCTCCGCCGTCATCGGGGAACAGCTTCCCGGCCATGGCACCGTCTATCTGGGCCAAAGCCTAAAGTTCATGGCCCCCGTCCGCCCCGGCGATACCGTCCGGGCCGAGGTGAAGGTGACCGCGATCGATCACGCCAAGCGCCGCGTCACCCTTGAAACCCACTGCGCCGTGGGTAATACCGTCGTCCTGAAGGGCGAGGCGCTGGTTCTGGCACCCTCGCGCAAGTTCGACTGACACTGACGGGGCGGACACCCCGCCCCCGGGGAAAGATGCGCGTTCACCACCACTGGCAAGGTCTGGGCATCGAGGCCCGTGGCGCCTCCGTCGCCATGGGCAATTTCGATGGCGTCCATCTGGGCCACCGTTCGGTGATCGATCTTGCGCGGCGCCCCGGCGCGCCCTTGGGCATCGTGACCTTCGAACCGCATCCACGTCAGGTCTTCGCGCCCGACGCCCCCCCCTTCCGCCTGATGAATGCCGAGGCCCGCGCCAACCGCCTTGCCAAGCTGGGCGTGGATCAGCTTTACCAACTGCACTTCGACAAGACGCTCGCCTCCCTCACCCCTGACGCCTTCGCCCGCGACGTGCTGGCCGAAGGCTTGGGCGTGTCCCATGTCGTCGTCGGCGCGGATTTCTGCTTCGGCAAAGGCCGCGCGGGCACCGCCGCCGACCTGACTGCACTGGGGCAACAGCACGGCTTCGACGTCACCATCGCCCCCCTCCTTTCCGTCGGCGGATGGGAAGTGTCCTCCACCGCCATCCGGCAGTCCCTGTCCGAAGGCCGCCCCCGCGACGCCGCCGCCATGCTGGGCCATTGGCACCGGATCGAGGGCGCGGTGATCCATGGCGAAAAGCGGGGCCGCGAATTGGGCTATCCCACCGCCAACATGTCCGTCGATGGCCTGCACCTGCCCCGCCACGGCGTTTATGCGGTGAAGGTCGACATCCTCTCCGGCCCGCAGGCCGGGGCGCATATCGGCGCGGCCTCGCTCGGCGTACGGCCCATGTTCGGCGAGAACCGTCCCAACCTTGAAACCTTCCTCTTCGATTTCGCGGGCGATCTTTACGGCCACCACCTCTCCATCGCCTTCGTCGATTTCCTGCGGCCCGAGTTGAAATTCGACAGCCTCGACGCCCTCATCGCCCAGATGGAGGCCGACTGCACCCAGGCCCGCGCGATCCTCACGGCGCTGTAATCCCCAAATTTCTTCGAAGAAATTTGCAAATTCCGTCGAACGAATTTGACCCACCCCTTCCCTTTTCCCCCGCCCCGTCGCACCTTCCGGCGATGACCGACAAACTCCGCCCCCGCTTCTGGGAAACCGTTCCCCTCACCAAGATGACCCCCCCCGAATGGGAGGCGCTCTGTGACGGCTGCGGCAAATGCTGCCTGAACAAGATCGAGTATGAGGATACGGGCGAGGTGGATTACACACGCATCGCCTGCCGCCTGCTGGACGGTCAAAGCTGCCGGTGCAGCCAATACGAAATCCGCCACCAATTCGTCCCCGATTGCGTGCGCCTCACGCCCAAGACCCTGCCCAAGATCGCCTATTGGATGCCGCGCAGCTGCGCCTATCGTCTGCTTCATGAAGGCAAGCCCCTGCCCGACTGGCATCCCCTGCTGACCGGCGATCCCGAAAGCACCCATGCCTCCGGCAATTCCGTGCGCGGCCTGACCATCCCCGAATTCGAGGTCGATGAGGATGACTGGGACGACTACATCATCGATGAGAAACCCTGATGTTCTTCGCCTCCGACAACACCTCCGGCGTACCGACCCAGATCATGGCCGCGCTCGCCCACGCCAATGAAGGCTACGCTCGCAGCTATGGCGCCGATGACATCATGGCCCGCGTCACCGCCCGCCTGAGGCAGATCTTCGACGCGCCCGAGGCGCAGGTCCACCTCGTCCCCACCGGCACCGCCGCCAATGCGCTGGCCCTTGCCACACTCACCCCGCCTTGGGGCGCGGTTTTCTGCCACCGCCACGCCCATATCGCCGAAGACGAATGCGGCGCGCCGGAATTCTTCACGAACGGCGCAAAGCTCGTGCTGATCGACGGCCCCCACGGCAAGATCACCCCCGCCGCGCTGACCGAATCCCTCGCCACCACCGGCGCCTCCGGCGTCCACGGCGTGCAGCGCGGCGCGCTCTCCCTCACCAATGTGACCGAGGCAGGCACAACCTACACCCCCGCCGAAATCGCCGCCCTCACTGCCATCGCCAAATCCCACGGCCTGCCCTGCCATCTCGACGGCGCGCGCTTCGCCAATGCCCTTGTCGCCACCGGGGCCACGCCTGCCGAAATGACCTGGCAGGCGGGCATCGACGCGCTCTCCTTCGGGGGCACCAAAAACGGGCTTCTGGGGGTAGAGGCAGTCATCCTCTTCGACCCCGCCAAATCATGGGAGTTGGAACTCAGGCGCAAACGCGGCGGGCATCTCTTCTCCAAGCACCGCTTCCTCTCCGCGCAGATGGAGGCCTATCTGCAAGATGACCTCTGGCTCCGCCTCGCCGCCCATGCCAACCGGATGGGCCAGCGCCTCGCCTCCGGCATCGCCGCGATGAACAGCGCGGCCCTCACCCACCCGACACAGGCCAATATGGTCTTCGCCAATTGGGAACCCGGCGGCCATGCCCGGCTTCAGGCCGGCGGCGCAGTCTATTACGACCTCCGCCCGAAAGAGGGCCGCGAAACCGCCCGCATGGTCGCCTCATGGAACACGACCGAGGATCACGTCGACCGCTTCCTCGCCCATCTCAAGGGCTGACCCGCCCCTTCATCTTGGCCCAAATACTCATCTGCACCGATGCCACCCCCACCCCGGTCGCCTGAAGGCGCCCTCCCCTCCCCCGTTCTTCACGGGGGAGGGGCCGGGGGAGGGGGTCCCCCCAAAGGCACTCACCGCCCCGCCAGATGATCCTCCAGCAGGTCCAGCCGATCCTGCCCCCAGAACCTCTCTTCCCCCACGATATAGAAGGGCAGGCCGAACACCCCCCGTGCCACCGCCTCCTCAAGGTTCCGCACATAGACGTCCGCCGCCATGAACATCCCCCGATCCGCCACGCCCGGATCGAACGCGTTCTCGGCGAGGATCGCCTTCACCACCTCATCCTCGGCGATGTTGCGCCCCTCGGCCCAGACCGCGCGCGGAAAGGCCTGTACCAGAGCCCCCAGATCGCCGCCCCCCGCCGCCTGCGCCGCGATGATGGCATAGCTCGCGGGCGCCGGGTTCACCGGAAAGAAGAAGGGATGCAGGTCCAGCTTCATCCCCAGCCGCTTGGACCACCGCGCCAGTTCCTGCAACCGGTACGCCTTGCGGCTTTCATGCCGCTCGGCCAGCACCTGCCCCCCCGTCCGCGGAAACAGCGCGGGCCCGTCCAGCGCCACATAGCGGATGCTCGCCCCCTGCCGCTCCGCGATCCGCTCCAGCCGATCGCCCGCCAGATAGACCCAAGGGGAAATGGGGGTGAAGAAGTAATCGATCTGCGCCATTTGCACGCCCCTGCTTGCCTTCGGTTCCCAAGACCGTAACGCGGTGGTAACAGACGGCCAACACCGAATCCGCCGCCCACCGGAGAGCCAAATGCCCGCCATCACCGAGCCGAAACTGATTTCCGGCAACGCCAACCTGTCGCTTGCGAAATCCATCGCCCGCCGCATGTCGATGCATCGCGGCATGTCGGTGAACCTCGTCGATGCGCGGATCGAACGGTTCAACGATCAAGAGATTTTCGTAGAGGTGTTCGAAAACGTCCGGGGCGAGGATATGTATGTCATCCAGCCCACCTCGAACCCGGCCAATGACAACCTGATGGAACTTCTCATCATGGTCGATGCGCTGCGCCGCTCTTCGGCGGCCCGCATCACCGCCGTGATCCCCTATTTCGGCTATGCCCGTCAGGACCGCCGCGCCAAGGCCCGCACGCCCATCAGCGCCAAGCTCGTCTCGAACCTGATCGAAACCTCCGGCGTGGACCGGGTCCTGACCCTCGACCTGCACGCGGCGCAGATTCAGGGCTTCTTCGACATCCCCGTCGACAACCTCTATGCCAGCCCCGTCTTCGCGCTCGACATCGAACACCATTTCAAGGGCGCGATGGAGGATCTGATGATCGTCTCGCCCGACGTGGGCGGCGTGGCCCGCGCCCGCGAACTGGCCAAGCGGATCAACGCCCCCCTCGCCATCGTCGACAAGCGGCGCGAAAAGGCGGGCGAAGTCGCGGGCATGACGGTCATCGGCAATGTCGAAGGCAAGAAATGCATCATCGTCGATGACATCTGCGACACGGCCGGAACGCTCTGCAAGGCGGCAGAGGTGCTGCTGGAGAATGGCGCGACCGAGGTCCATTCCTACATCACCCACGGCGTTCTGTCGGGTCCGGCGGTGGAGCGGGTGCAGAATTCGGTGATGAAATCCCTCGTCATCACCGACTCGATCGAACCGACCGACCGCGTCAAGGCGGCCAGCAACATCCGCATCGTCCCCACCGCGCCGATCTTCGCGCAGGCCATCCTCAACATCTGGAACGGCACCTCCGTCTCGTCCCTGTTCGAGACGGACACCCTCGTTCCGATCTATGAAGGCATGTATCAGCGCGGCTAAGCGGCGGCAGCGCCCTTAGGCGATGTCCCAATCCTCTTCGTCCCGCACCGGGCCGATCGCTGTCCAATCGGCGCGGACCCGGGCGATGCGCGTGTCGCCCCATGTGCGAAAGACAAGGTGAAAGCCCGACACCGTCACATTCTCGGCCGTGATGTCCGCACGCATGTTGGTCTTGTGATCCATGTCCCACAGCGAGATGCCCACCAGCACGGCCGGAGGGGCAAGGAACTTCTCTCCGAACGTGACGGTGAACCGGCTTTCCCGGTCGCCATCCCCCGTCCACATCACCCCATCCGTCGCGAAATCAGAAAACAGCACCCGGCTGCCCTGCTGAATACCGACAGAATTGGGGGAGAGACGCTTCATCACCGGCTTTCTCATCTGGACCCTTCAACCCCATACTCTGCACAACATGTGCCACCATAGCAGAAGGCCCCGCCTTGGCGACGGGGCCTTTCGCGTTTCCTACGTCCGCCGTTTGCTTACTGCCCGACCGCCGCGCGCAGCGCCAGCATGTCGTTGACCAGCTTGTCGGCAGTGTCCTTGTCCTCGGCACCGGCCGCGGCGTTCTTCGCCTCGGCCAGCAGCGCGTCGAACAGCGCCGCATTCGCCTCTTCCACCGGCACCGCACGCTCGGCCAGAACCGAAACCGTGCCCGCCGTGATCTCGGCAAAGCCGCCGGTCACGACATAGGCCTTGGCCCCGCCCGCACCGACCGCCTTCAGGATGCCGGGGCGCAGCGTGGTGATGGTGGGGGCATGCCCCTCCATCGCCGTCAGGTCACCCTCGGCCCCCGGGATCTGCACCTCGGTCGCGGCAACGGAGGCAAGCCTCCGCTCCGGCGAGACGAGGTCGAATTGCACCGTGCCTGCCATCGGCCTGTTCCCTTCTTACGCGGCTTGCGCGGCGAGACGCTGCGCCTTGGCGATCACCTCGTCGATATCGCCCACCATGTAGAAGGCAGCCTCGGGCAGGTGGTCATATTCACCGGCCACAACCGCCTTGAAGGACGCGATGGTCTTCTCCAGCGGCACCTGCACGCCGTCCGACCCGGTGAAGACCTTCGCCACGTCGAAAGGCTGCGACAGGAAACGCTGGATCTTCCGGGCGCGGGCCACGGTCAGCTTGTCCTCTTCGCTCAGTTCGTCCATCCCAAGGATGGCGATGATGTCCTGCAGCGACTTGTAGCGCTGAAGGATACCCTGCACCGAACGGGCCACGTTGTAATGCTCTTCGCCAAGGATCTGCGGGTCCATCAGGCGCGAGGTGGAGTCGAGCGGGTCGACGGCCGGATAGATGCCAAGTTCCGAGATGGCGCGCGACAACACCGTGGTGGCGTCGAGGTGCGCGAAGGACGTCGCAGGCGCCGGGTCGGTAAGGTCGTCGGCGGGCACGTAGATCGCCTGCACAGAGGTGATGGACCCCGCCTTGGTCGAGGTGATGCGTTCCTGCAGCGCGCCCATGTCGGTGGCCAGCGTCGGCTGATAGCCCACGGCCGACGGGATACGGCCCAGAAGCGCGGACACTTCCGAACCCGCCTGCGTGAAGCGGAAGATGTTGTCCACGAAGAACAGCACGTCGGTGCCGGACTGGTCGCGGAACTGCTCGGCCAGCGTCAGGCCGGTCAGCGCCACGCGGGCACGCGCCCCCGGGGGTTCGTTCATCTGGCCATAGACCAGCGCCACTTTGGACGAGGCAAGGTCGTCCACCTTGATGACGCCCGATTCCATCATCTCGTGATAGAGGTCGTTGCCTTCCCGGGTGCGTTCGCCCACGCCCGCGAAGACCGAATAGCCCGAGTGCACCTTGGCGATGTTGTTGATCAGTTCCATGATGAGAACCGTCTTGCCCACGCCCGCGCCGCCGAAGAGGCCGATCTTGCCGCCCTTCGCATAGGGGGCCAGCAGGTCGATCACCTTGATGCCGGTGACGAGGATTTGGCTTTCCGTCGCCTGCGCCGCGAAATCCGGGGCGGGCTGGTGGATCGCGCGGGTCTCGGTCGCCGCAATCGGGCCCTTCTCGTCGATCGGCTCGCCGATCACGTTCAGAATGCGGCCCAGCGTGGCGTCGCCCACCGGAACCGAAATCGGCGCGCCCAGATCCTTCACCACCGCACCGCGGACCAGACCTTCGGTCGCGTCCATGGCGATGGTGCGCACGGTGCTTTCGCCCAGATGCTGCGCGACCTCGAGGATCAGTTTCTTGCCGTTGTTGTCCGTCTCGAGCGCGTTCAGGATCGCCGGAAGCGCCCCATCGAACTGCACGTCAACGACGGCGCCGATCACCTGCGTGACTTTGCCTTGTGCCATCTTGTCTCTCCGGTTCCTCAGAGCGCCTCAGCGCCCGAAATGATTTCGATAAGCTCTTTGGTGATCGCGGCCTGACGCGAACGGTTGTACTGGATCGTCAGCCTGTTGATCATGTCGCCCGCATTGCGCGTGGCGTTGTCCATGGCCGACATCCGCGCGCCCTGCTCGGACGCCCCGTTCTCCAGAAGCGCCGCGAAGACCTGCGTCGCCACCCCACGCGGCAGCAAATCCGCAAGGATCGCCTCTTCGCCGGGTTCATAGTCATACAGCGTGCTGGCCGCGCCCTCGCCTTCGAACTTCGCGGGGATCACCTGCTGCGCGGTCGGGATCTGGCTGATCACCGACTGGAAGCGGTTGTAGAACAGCGTCGCCACGTCGAACTCGCCCGCCTCGAAACGCCCGATCACGTCTTTCGCGATGGTCTGCGCGTTGGCATAGCCCACGCGCTTGACATCGCTCAGATCGACGTGACCCACGAAATGGGCCGACAGGTCGCGCTTCAGCTGTTCGCGCCCCTTCTTGCCGACGGTCAGGATCTTCACCGTCTTGCCAGCCGCCAGCAACTCGTTCGCCCGCGCCCGCGCCAGACGCGCGATGGTGGAGTTGAAGCCGCCGCACAGCCCGCGCTCTGCGGTCATCACGACCAGCAGATGCACCTTGTCCGACCCCGTCCCGGCCAAAAGCCGGGGCGCGGAGGACGACTTGCCGACCGAAGCCGCAAGCCCCGCCATCACGGCATTCATCCGCTCGGCATAGGGGCGCGCCGCTTCCGCAGCCTCTTGGGCGCGGCGAAGCTTCGCCGCCGCGACCATCTGCATCGCCTTCGTGATCTTCCGCGTGTTCTTCACGCTTCCGATCCGGTTCTTTAGGTCCTTCAGGCTGGGCATCTGCCTACTCCCTCAAGGGCCAAATCAGGCGAAGTCTTTGGCGAATGCATCAAGCTCCGCGCGGATCGCCTTTTCCAGATCGCCCGCCACCTTGCGGTCGTTCTTGGTGATGTCTTCCAGCAGCGCAGCGCCCTTGCCGCGCAGATGCTTCAGAAGACCGGCTTCGAAACGGCCGACATCCTTCACCGCGATCTTGTCCAGATAGCCGTTGGTGCCTGCATAGATGACGCAGACGATCTCGGCATTGGTCAGCGGCGAATACTGCGGCTGCTTCATCAGCTCCGTCAGACGCGCGCCACGGTTCAGCAACTGCTGGGTCGCGGCATCAAGGTCGGACCCGAACTGCGCGAAGGCCGCCATTTCGCGGTACTGCGCCAATTCCAGCTTCACCTTGCCCGCCACCGACTTCATGGCCGAGGTTTGCGCCGAAGACCCCACGCGCGACACCGACAGACCGGTGTTCACGGCCGGGCGGATGCCCTGATAGAACAGTTCGGTTTCAAGGAAGATCTGCCCGTCGGTGATCGAGATCACGTTGGTCGGGATGAAGGCCGACACGTCGCCGCCCTGCGTTTCGATGATCGGCAGCGCCGTCAGCGAGCCCGAACCGAAATCCTCGTTCAGCTTCGACGACCGCTCCAGCAGGCGCGAGTGGAGATAGAACACGTCACCCGGATAGGCTTCACGCCCCGGCGGACGACGCAGCAGCAGCGACATCTGGCGATAGGCCACGGCCTGCTTGGACAGGTCATCATAGATGATCAGCGCATGGCGGCCATTGTCGCGGAAGTATTCCGCCATAGAGGTTGCGGCATAGGGCGCAAGGAACTGCATCGGCGCGGGGTCCGACGCGGTGGCGGCCACGACGATGGTGTAGGCGATGGCGCCGGTCTCTTCCAGCTTCTTCACCAGCTGCGCCACGGTCGAACGCTTCTGCCCGATCGCGACATAGATGCAGTACAGCTTCTTCGATTCATCCGAACCGGCGGCCTCGTTATAGACCTTCTGGTTCAGGATCGTGTCCAGCGCGACGGCGGTCTTGCCGGTCTGGCGGTCGCCGATGATCAGTTCGCGCTGGCCACGGCCAACGGGGATCATCGCGTCCACGGCCTTCAGGCCGGTCGCCATAGGCTCATGCACCGACTTGCGCGGGATGATGCCCGGGGCCTTCACGTCGGCCACGCGACGCTCGGTCGCCGCGATCGGGCCCTTGCCGTCGATCGGGTTGCCCAGCGCGTCCACAACGCGGCCCAGCAGCGCGTCACCGGCGGGCACGTCCACGATGGACTTGGTCCGCTTGACGACGTCGCCTTCTTTGATGTCCTGGTCCGACCCGAAGATCACGACGCCGACGTTGTCGACTTCAAGGTTCAGCGCCATCCCGCGGATGCCGCCGGGGAATTCGACCATCTCGCCGGCCTGGACATTGTCCAGACCATGCACGCGGGCAATCCCGTCGCCGACACTCAGCACGCGCCCCACTTCGGCCACTTCGGCATCCTTGCCAAAGTTCTTGATCTGCTCCTTGAGGATCGCAGAGATCTCAGCAGCCTGGATTCCCATCTCACCCAACCTCTTTCATTGCATTCTGGAGAGCCGCGAGCTTCGACCGAACCGACGTGTCGATCATGGTCGAGCCCAGCTTGACGACAAGACCACCGATGAGGCTTTCATCGACGGCAACTTTCAGTTTCACGTCCTTGCCGACACGCGCCTTCAGCGTCGCGGCCAGTTTCTTGGTCTGATCGGCCGACAGGGCGGCAGCCGAGGTCACCTCGGCCGTCACTTCACCCTTCTCGGCGGCGATCCGCGCCTGCACATCGGCCACCAGTTGCGGCAGCACGAAGAGGCGGCGCTTGCTGCCCATCAGGGCCAGCGTGTTTGCCGTCAGTTCCGACAGCTTCATCTTCTTGGCGATGGCCGCCATGGCCGCCGCCTGATCCTCGCGGCTGATCACCGGAGAGGCGATCATCGCGCGCAGATCGGCGCTGGCCTCCAGCGCGGCCCCCAGCGCTTCGGCATCCGCCTCAAGCGATTTCAGGGCCTTGTCGTCCTTCGCCAACTCGAACAGGGCAGTGGCATATCTGGCGGCGATGCCGGAGGAGATCGAAGCAGGTTCGGACACGTCAACCCTTCCGCTGTCTGGACCCGCACCCATGCGAAAAGCAGGGGCACAAGGGGTCTGTGGGCGCGGGCCATGACCCGCGTCTCGTGATGTCGCGGCGTCATTAGCAGAGGTCCACCAACCCTGCAACCGGGAAGGTCGCCGGAACGTGACTGTTCTGGTCAGCTTTTCCGGGGCCTTAGCGCCCACCCTCCGCCCCTGCGACTCTTTGCGCCGCGACCGACGCCGAATAACCCTCGCCGCAGCGCAGAATCACCCGCCCGACGTGCCGAAAAAACCCTTTTGGACTCGACGCAACCTTTGGTAGCATTTTCTTCATGCCTTGTGTTTTTCGTGCGAGTGACTCATGGGTTTCTTCCTCCTGGCCGGACTCTTCGCCGCCGCTGCTGGCATCGGCTTCATGTCAGACGACGATGCTGACGCCCCCGACAGCAACCCCGCCAACCCGAACCGCAACAGCGGAGGCGGCACAGGGGATGATGACGACGACAACAACACCCCCTCCGCCCCGCGCGGCACGGATGGTGGCGACGACATGATCCTGACCGGCGACGACATCGCCCACGGCCTTTCCGGGAACGACACCCTCACCGCCAGCGATACCGCCACCGCCTATGGCGATACCGGGCAGGACACACTCACCATGTCTGACCGCAGCACCGGCTATGGCGGCTTTGGCAAAGACCTGTTGGAAGGCGCGGATAACAGCGTCCTCTTCGGGGGCGAAAACAACGATGAGTTCGTCCAGACCGACCAAAGCTTCGCCTATGGCGGTGCAGGCTCAGATTTCTTCTCTACAAGCGGCTCCAGCACCGCTTACGGCGGCGATGACAACGACGGCTTCTTCGCGGAAGGCTCTAGCGTTGTTTATGGCGACTCCGGGGACGACGGGCTGCGTACCTCCGATACCAGCACCGCCTATGGTGGCAAAGGGGATGACCGGTTGACGGCCGTGGATGACAGCACCGCCTCTGGGGGCACGGGCGCCGACACCTTGCAGGGCACCATCAACACGACCCTCTATGGCAACAAAGGAAATGACCAGCTTACCTTCCTTCCGGGCGCTGTACTGGGCCTGCCGAATGATCCATCGGAAACGGGTGCAGGCAAACTGTTTGGTGGCGACGGGAACGACCGCTTGGACATGCGTTTGGCCCTGTCCGGCCAAGGCGAACCTATCGAATTGTTTGGCGGAGAAGCAGACGACATTGTCATCGTCCGCAAGGGTGCGCATGGCTTCGGTGACGCCGGGAATGACACGCTGCTTGCCGATATCGGCGGAGAAATCACCGGCGGCGTAGGCAGCGACCTGTTCTATGTCCAGACCTTGGAAAACTCATTCGCACCCGATCCGTCCGATACCACAACAATCACTGACTTCAACAAGTCTGAAGACCGCATCCAAGTCGAACTGACGGGTACGCCCAGCGCGTTGGAACTTTCCGATGACGGCATCGACACGACCTTGTCTATTGCTTGGGAAGAGCCGTTCGTTAGCCCCCTCGAAACCGGCCTGAACAAATCGACGATCATCCTCAAGGGTGTGACCGGACTGACCCTTGACGATTTCACCTTCAGCCGTGGCACCTTCACTGCGTTTATGGCCGATGCTCAGCCTCTGCCCAGCGAGGGCGTTTACGACAGCATCACCACCGGGACTGGCGCGGCTGACACCATCACGCTGGACGGGGATCAACCCCTCGCCATGATGGGGGCAGGCAATGACTCCGTCACCGGCGGCGATTTCGCGCGCGCTGGGCGCGTTGGCTTGGGCGGTGGTGATGACACCTACCTCGACAGCGAGGGTCGATCCGTCGTCTTTGGAGGCGCAGGAAATGACAGCTTCATCTCGGATGGCACCTTCGCCCCATCGGCACAGGACATCTTCTTCGAAGACGAGTTCTTTGGCGGCGATGGGGATGACAGCGCCCTGCTGCAAAGCGACCTGTCAGCCCCCGCTACGGAACTGCGCTCCGTTCGGGTCTTGATGGATATGGGCGCTGGCAACGATGTCGTCACCTCGGACCTTGATTATGCCCAAGGCCTCGAGGTCACGGACGGAGTCGGCGACGACACAATCCGCGCATGGATGGGAAGCACGGTCATTTCCGGTGACGGAAACGACAGCATCACCTTCGGAATTGCTGAAGACCACGTCGTCGCAGGCCGCGATCCTGCCGTTGTCCGGGATCTGTCCGACAGCGACCAACTTATCCTCGACATCGACAAGGACCTGACAGGTGCCCTGACCGCGCGCTTCGTGCCGGTCGATCCCGACGATGACATCAACGATGATCCCTTCACCGAAATCCTTGTCGGTGACGTGACGGTGGCCATCATCTGGAACCAGAATGTCCCGCTGACCGACCCCCGCCTGACCATCAACCGCGGCGTTGCCTTCGCCTGATGGCGGCGCCAAAAGGGGGGGGCCTCACCCCCCCTCGCGGTTCATCGCCGGTTCCGGCACGCCCTTGCCCACGCCTTCCAGCACTTTCAACGGCCTGCGCGCCAAGGCCCCCAGCCCCCCGCGCGTGGGGGCATAGACCTGCTTCGATGCCTCCACCATCAAGACGCCCCCCGCCAGCCAGGGGCCAAAGCGGCGACCGAACCCTTCCCAGAAATCCGCCGTCCGCAGCCAGAACCGCGCCGAAGACGGCGGCGCGAACAGTGCGGCGCAGGTGCGTTCCGGCGTGAAGCCGTGGCGCTTCAACTGCGTCTCAAGCTGCGTCATCGAATAGGGGCGGCCAAAGCCGAAGGGCGTCCCGTCCCGCCGCGACCACAGCCCGGATCGGTTCGGCACCACGACCAGCGCCTTCCCCCCCGGCCCCAGCACGCGATGCGCCTCTTCCAGCACCGCTGTCGGGTGTTCCGATGTTTCCAGCCCGTGCAGCATCACCAGCCGGTCCACCAGCCCCGTCGGCACCGGCCAATGCGTCTCTTCGCACAGGACGCTCACATTCTCCATCCCGGCAGGCCAAGGCATCACACCCTGCGGCCCAGGCATCAGCCCGATCACCCGGCGGCTGTCGCCCAGATAGGGGCGCAGCAGTGGCACCGCAAAGCCGAAACCGACAACCGTCTGCCCGCTCTGCACCGGCCACAGGTCCACCACCCGGTCCCGGATCGCCCGCTGCGCCACGCGGCCCAGCTGGGTGCGATAGTAGAAGTTCCGCAGGTCCTGCACATCAAGATGCATTGCCTCTGGCTCTCTCCCCAGTCCACTCTGCGCATGACGCCCCATCTGGCGCGGAACATGCAAGACCCCCGTTGCGGGCCAGTCTACAGAGGATCGGATCAAAGACCATGCCGCTTGAACTCGTCACTGTCCCCTGCCTTGCGGACAACTACGCCTATCTGGTCCACGATCCGGACAGCGGCGCGACCGCCGTGGTCGATGTCCCCGAGGCCGCGCCGATCCTTGCGGCACTGGCCGATCGCGGCTGGCGGCTGACCGACATCTGGCTGACGCATCACCACAGCGACCATATCGACGGTGTGCCCGCCTTGCGCGCGGAAACCGGCGCGCGGGTCACGGGGGCCGCCGCCGATGCCCACCGCCTGCCCCCCCTCGACACGGCCCTGCCCGACGAAGGCGCCTTCGCCTTCGCGGGCCGCACCGTGGAAACCTTCCCCGTCCCCGGCCACACCATCGGCCATATCGCCCTGCACATCCCCGCGGCGAAGCTCGCCTTCACCGGCGACAGCCTGATGGCCGCAGGCTGCGGCCGCCTCTTCGAAGGCACGCCCGCTCAGATGTGGGCCTCCCTCTCGCGCCTTGCCGCGCTGCCCGGCGACACGCTGATCTGCTCGGGTCACGAATACACCACCGGCAACCTGCGTTTCGCCCTGACCCTTGAACCCGCCAACCCCGCGCTTATCTCTCGTGTCGACCGGGTCGCCGCGCTACGCCGTGATGGCCGCCCCTCCGTCCCGGTCCCGCTCTCCGAGGAACGCGACACCAACCCCTTCCTGCGCGCCCACCTGCCCGGCCTGAAATCCGCCATCGGCCGCCCTGATGCCTCCGACGCCGAAACCTTCGCCGAAATCCGCGCGCGAAAGGACAGGTTCTGATCACCGCCTGCCGCATCATGATCACATTTTGCGCCCACTATGCAGGAAAGCACGAAATCGGCCAGAAAACCCTTGAAGTGGGTCGAAATTAGCCGAACTCTAACTGTATGAGGCCACGGTTCGGAGGACCCTCCTCCGCGCCCTGAGAGACAGGAGCACCACGAACGTGCCATCGTTTTCAACCACCCTTGAACAGGCCATCCACGGCGCCCTGGCCCTCGCCAATGCCCGCCGCCACGAACTGGCGACGCTGGAACATCTGCTGCTCGCGCTGATCGACGAACCCGATGCCGCGCGGGTGATGAAGGCCTGCTCCGTCAACCTTGACGAGCTGCGCAAGACCCTGCTCGACTTCATCGACGACGATCTCTCCACCCTCGTCACAGATGTCGAAGGGTCCGAGGCCGTGCCCACCGCAGCCTTCCAGCGCGTCATCCAGCGCGCCGCGATCCATGTGCAGTCGTCCGGCCGGAACGAGGTGACGGGGGCCAACGTCCTTGTCGCCATCTTCGCCGAACGCGAAAGCAACGCCGCCTATTTCCTGCAGGAACAGGACATGACGCGCTACGACGCCGTCAACTTCATCGCCCATGGCGTCGCCAAGGACCCGTCCTATGGCGAAAGCCGCCCCGTCTCGGGCGCCGAGGAAGAGCGTCAGGAAACCCCCAAGGCCGAGGCGGGCGAGGCGAAGGAATCCGCCCTCTCCAAATACTGCGTCGACCTCAACGTGAAGGCCATCAAGGGCGACGTCGACCCCCTCATCGGCCGCGAGGCCGAGGTGGAGCGGGCGATCCAAGTCCTCTGCCGCCGCCGCAAGAACAACCCCCTCCTCGTGGGCGACCCCGGCGTGGGCAAGACGGCCATTGCCGAAGGCCTCGCCTGGAAGATCGTCAAGAAAGAGGTGCCCGAGGTTTTGGCCCATGCCACGATCTACAGCCTCGACATGGGCGCGCTGCTCGCAGGCACCCGTTATCGCGGTGACTTCGAAGAACGCCTCAAGGCCGTGGTCAAGGAGATGGAGGATCACCCCGACGGCATCCTCTTCATCGACGAGATTCACACCGTCATCGGCGCAGGTGCCACCTCCGGCGGCGCGATGGATGCCTCCAACCTCCTGAAGCCCGCGCTTCAGGGCGGCAAGCTGCGCACCATGGGCTCCACCACTTACAAGGAATTCCGTCAGCACTTCGAAAAGGACCGCGCCCTGTCGCGGCGCTTCCAGAAGATCGACGTGAACGAACCCACGGTGCCGGATGCGATCAAGATCCTCATGGGCCTCAAGCCGCATTTCGAGGAACATCACGACCTGCGCTACACCGCCGACGCCATCAAGGCGGCGGTGGAACTCGCGCACCGCTACATCAATGACCGCAAACTGCCCGACAGCGCCATCGACGTGATCGACGAGGCGGGCGCCGCCCAACACCTTCTCCCGGAAGGCAAGCGCCGCAAAACGCTCGGCACCAAAGAGATCGAGGCGGTGGTGGCGAAAATCGCCCGCATCCCCCCGAAAAACGTCTCCAAGGACGATGCAGAAACCCTGCGCGATCTGGAAAAGACGCTCAAGCGCGTGGTGTTCGGTCAGGACAAGGCGGTAGAGGCTCTCTGCGCCTCCATCAAACTCGCCCGCGCGGGCCTGCGCGAACCCGAAAAGCCCATCGGCAACTACCTCTTTGCCGGACCCACGGGCGTCGGCAAGACCGAAGTGGCCAAGCAACTTGCCTCCAGCCTTGGCGTGGAACTCCTGCGCTTCGACATGTCGGAATACATGGAGAAACACGCCGTCTCCCGCCTGATCGGCGCGCCTCCCGGCTATGTCGGCTTCGATCAGGGCGGCATGCTCACCGATGGGGTGGACCAGCATCCCCATTGCGTGCTGCTGCTGGATGAAATGGAAAAGGCCCACCCGGATGTCTACAACATCCTTTTGCAGGTGATGGACCACGGCAAGCTGACCGATCACAACGGGCGGCAGGTCGATTTCCGCAACGTCATCCTGATCATGACCTCGAACGCGGGTGCATCGGAACAGGCCAAGGCCGCCATCGGCTTCGGTCGCGACCGCCGCACGGGCGAAGACACCGCCGCCATCGAACGGACCTTCACGCCGGAATTCCGCAACCGTCTGGATGCCGTCATCTCCTTCGCGCCCTTGGGCAAGGAAATCATCCTTCAGGTGGTCGAGAAATTCGTCCTCCAACTCGAGGCCCAGCTTCTGGATCGGGGCGTTCACATCGAACTCACCGCCGAGGCCGCGCAATGGCTGGGTGACAAGGGCTATGACGACAAGATGGGCGCGCGTCCCCTTGGCCGCGTGATCCAGGAACACATCAAGAAGCCGCTGGCCGAGGAACTGCTTTTCGGCAAGCTGACCAAGGGCGGGCTGGTCCGCGTGGCGGTCAAGGACGATGCGATTGACCTGCAGGTGCAGGAACCGCAGAAGCCCCGTCTGACGGGCCAGAAACCCCCGCTGCTCACGGCGGAATGATCCGTCACGCGGCACTAATGACCTTGGCCCTCGCCCTTCCGGCGGGGGCCTTTGAATTGGGCCTTCCCATCGCCTGCACCTTGGGCAGCGATTGCCACATCCAGAACCATTTCGACCGCGACCCCGGCCCCGGCATGGCCGATCTGGCCTGCGGCCATCTCACCTATAACGGCCATGACGGCACCGATTTCGCTCTCTCCGACCTCACCGCGATGGAGGCGGGCGTTGCCGTCCTCGCCGCCGCCCCCGGCACCGTGACGGGCATGCGCGACGGGATGGCCGATATCCTCGTCTCCGATCCTGCCGCCCCGCCGCTTGACGGGCGCGACTGCGGCAATGGCGTGGTGGTCGATCACGGCGGCGGCTGGCAGACCCAGTATTGCCACCTCAAGCGCGGCTCGGTCACCGTACGCACCGGCGATGTGGTGGACACCGGCACACAGCTCGGCCTCGTCGGCCTCTCGGGTAATACCGAATTCCCGCATGTCCATATCGCCGTCCGCAAGGATGGCGTGGCCCTCGATCCTTTCACACCCGAAGCCGCCGCCCCCGCCTGCGGCGCCCCGACCGACGGCCAGCTCTGGGCCACCCCCATTGCCTATGATCCCTTCGGCTTCACCGGCGCGGGCTTCGCCACCGAAGTGCCGGAATGGCAGGCCGTCAAGGCAGGGCTGGACAGCCCCGAAACCCTGCCGCCCGACGCGCCCGCGCTTGTCTTCTGGGCCGCCTATTTCGGCCCGAAACAGGGCGACACCCTCACCCTGACCATCACCGGCCCGGAGGGCGAGGTCTTCCGTCAGGATGTCGCCATCGACCGCACGCAGGCCATGGCCTTCCGCGCGGGCGGCAAGCGCACGCCGGCGGGCGGCTGGGCCCCCGGCGCCTACACGGGCGAGGCGGTGCTGACGCGCGACGGGCTGGAACTCGGGCGGCAATCGACAACCCTCACCCTGCGCTGACGCCCCCTTCTCCCTCTCCCCCGCGGGGGGACAGGGCCGGGGAGAGGGGCCACCTCCGCACCAGCGCACCATTAACCATAATCAGCAGCCGATCTCTGCTCAAATTTGTATGTACACTTTGCTGCACAAAAGGCGGCACAGAACAGGGCACAGAGGTTTTCACCCATCCCCCTGAAATTCCTGTAAAAATGGGCGGTCTTAACGCTCGGTCAGCTTCAATTCGATGCGCCGGTTCTGCGCGCGGCCCAGCTCATCCTCGCTCGCGGCCACGGGCCGATATTCCCCGAACCCCGTCGCCGCAAGACGGTCGGGCGGAAAGCCAAGGCTCTCCTGCATATAGCGCACAACCGACAGCGCGCGGGCCTGCGACAATTCCCAATTGTCCGCAAACTCACCCAGACCCGACAGCGGCACATTGTCCGTATGCCCGTCCACCCGGATGATCCAGTCGATCTCGGGCGGGATTTGGCCCCTGATTTCATTCAGGATTTCCACCACCCCGGCGATCTGCGCCTGTCCCTCGGGCGCCAGTTCCGCCGCCCCGGGCTGGAACAAAACCTCCGACGAAAACAGGAAGCGGTCCCCCACCACCCGCACGCCTTCGCGCCCGTCCAGAAGTTCTGACAGCTTGCCAAAGAACTCTGACCGATACCGCGCCAGATCGGCATTCTCCGCCGCCAGACGCGCCGCCTCCGCCGCCTCCAGCTCCGCCCGCCGCCGCTGCTCCGCCGCCACCTGCGCCAAGGCCGCGTTCAACTGCGTGCCCAACGCCTGCAACTCCACCTGCGCCGCCTCATCCCGCGCCGCACTCTCATCCAGAATGGCCTGCAACTGCGCCAATTGCGACCGCAGCGCCGCGATCTGCTCGTTCAACAGCGCCACTTTTCGCTGTGCTTCCAGTGACTTGGCCTGTTCTTCGCGCAGCACCCGCTCAGCCGCGGCCAGCACCGCATCGCGCTCCGTCTGCCCCTCCACGGCCCGCGCCGCCTCCGTCTGCGCCGCCGCCAGCAGCGTCAGCGTCTCTTCCGCACGCTTCCTCTGCTCCTCCAGCGCAAGGGTCATCGCGGCCAGTTCGTCATCCGCCCCCGCCAACCGCGCCCGCAATTCCTCCAGCGCCGCCGCATCCACCAACCGCGCCGCCTCCTCGTCCGACAGCCGCGCCTCCGCCCCCTCGGCCCGGGTCCGCAGCGACGCGATCAGCGCCTCCACCGCCTCCCGCCGCGCGGCCAGCATCCGCGCCGCTTCGGCATTGGCATCCACTTCCTCCCGCGCCCGCGCCAACGCAAGTTGCAGCGCCTCCTGCTCCGAGATCAGCTTTTTCTGCGCTTCTTCAAGCTCTTGGACCGAGGCTGTCAACTCCGTCACCTGCCCCCGCGCCGCATCCCGCTCTGCCAGAAGGCTGGCCACCTGCGCCTCGAAGGACGCGATGCGCCCCTCTGCCGCCTCCAACGCCCCCTCCGCCGTGGCCAATTGCCCCGTCAGCGTGGTGATCAGCGCCGCCTGCCGCTCCCCCTCCGCCTGCGCGGCGGTCAGGGACGCGGTCAGGCTGCCCACCTCCGCCTCCAACTCTGCCGCCCGCTGCCGTTCAAGGCCCAGCGCATCGGCCAGTTGTGCGATCTGGCTGGTCAGACTGTCCAACTCGTTCGATTGGGTGGTGATCGTGTCGCGCAGCACGACCTGCATCACGGTAAAGATCGTCAGCACGAACATCATCACCATCAACAGCGTGGTGACCGCATCCACGAAACCGGGCCAGATGATCGATGAATCGCGCCGCGACCGCAGGGCCATGGTCAGCCCCGCCCTGCCGGATTGCCCTGCCGCAGCCCCCGGATCGCCGCCGTCAGCGCCGCGATATCGGCCCGCAGGTCGGCCAAGGACTCTTGGCGCCCGGCCGACATTTCCTCAAGAATCTTAAGCAGTTGCACATCGATCGACCGCAGCCGCATCCGGCTTTCCGCATCCGATCCCAGCGCCCCACCGCCCTCGCCCGACACCGCCGCGATCAGCCGCTCCTGCCCTTCGGCGATCCGTGTCAGCGCCGCCGCCATCTCGGCCCCACCGCCGCCCCCGTCGCGCCGTTCCGACAGGCGGGTGATGGCGCGGGCCAGATCGTCGATCTTGTCCTCCACCATCACCCGCGTGATGTCGGATTGGGTATAAAGCGACTGCAGCGCATCCATCTGCGCCTGCACCTGATCCAGCACCGCCGCCATCGCCGCCGTGTCGCCGCCCTCGCTTTCGCCCGAAGACAGGCTAACGCGGGTGATCGAGGACAGCCATTCCTCCAACTCGCGGAAGAACCGGTTCTGACCATGGCCTGCGAACAGTTCCAAAAGCCCGATCACCAGCGACCCTGCCAGACCCAGCAGCGATGAGGAAAACGCCGTCCCCATCCCGCCCAACTGGCTTTCCAGCCCCGACATCAGCTTTTCAAAGACCTGCAGACCTGTCTCCCCCTCTTGCGGGGCCAGCGACCGGATCGTGTCCACCACCGCAGGGACCGTGGTGGCAAGCCCGTAGAAGGTGCCCAGCAGGCCAAGGAAAACCAGAAGATTGGCCAGATAGCGCGTGATGTCCCGCGCCTCGTCGATCCGCGTCGCCACGGATTCAAGGATCGACCGGGACGAAGACGCCGAAATCTGCATCTTCGCGCCCCGCGACCGCAACAGCGAGGCCAAGGGCGCCAGCAGACGTGGCGGCTTGGTCGCGTCATGGCCCGGCACGTGGCGCACGAAATCCTCGATCCAGCTGACAGACTGGATCAGGATCAGCACCTGCCAGAAGCAGGTGACCACGCCCAACAGGAACACCCCAAGAATGAACCCGTTCACCAACGGGTTTGACTGGAAGATGCCCGTCACCTGCGTGTGGATCAGCCACGCCCCGCTGCCCACCAGCACCGTGACCAGCAGCATCATCACGATCTGCCGGATCGGCTGGCTGAAGGTCGGGGACGCTTCGCCGCGCTGCTTATCCATCAACCCTGCCCGTTCTTCGTTGCCTCGTCGCGCCAGAATAGCAGGCCGGACTCCGCTGCCAAGCCATCGCTAATCAGTGTTGCGTCATCGTCACGATGTCACGCACGCGGCCCGCCAGCCAGTCCAGATCGTCATCCCCGATGCCAAGCTCGGCCAGATGCGCGGCGGTGGACCAGAGGTAATCGCGGTTCGGCCCCCGTCCGCCCGTGGCCCGCGCGATGATCTGCGCCTGTTCCTCCAGCGGCAGCCCGCCGCAATACTGCACATGATGGGGGTCGATCACATAGGCCAGCGCCACCACGTCCCGCCCGTCTGACAGCTGCACGGGCAGCGTCATCTCCAGATAGGCCGACGACACCAACTCCCGCTCGCGCAGCGCGGCCACGGTCGCCGCCTCTGCCCCCGGGTCCACCCGAAAGGCCACGCCATCGCAATGCGCCCCCGCCGCCCGGTCCAGCGCCAGCACCAGACCCGGCGCTGCCACGCTGCCGCGATGGTGGATCGACCGCATGCAGAAGGACCGATGCCACCCGTCCAGCCGCGCCACGGCGCGTTCGGCCACCGGAAAACCCGGATCCCAGATCAGCGATCCATAGCCGAAGACCCAAAGCGCATCCGCCATCCGACTGGCCCTCCCCTGCGCCCCCCTGTAAACAGCAGGCCGCAAGCGAAGGAAAGGGTTGAAGATGCGGGCACTTCTCGTCGTCGTCCTTGTCGTCTCGGGGCTCTGGGCCGGATATTGGTATCTGGGCTCGCAGGCCATGGAACGGGGCGTGACAGGATGGTTCACGGCGCAGGAAAGCGGCCCGCTGCAGGCGGAACATCAGGGGATCACCGTCGCGGGCTTTCCCAACCGCTTCGACCTGACGGTGACCGAACCGCGCCTTGCCGACCCGGCGGCGGGCCTCGGCTGGCAGGCCCCCTTCGCGCAGGTCTTCATGATGACGTGGAAGCCGTGGCACATCATCGCCACCCTGCCGAATGAACAGACCCTGTCCCTGCCGGGGCAGGAGGTGGCGCTGACCTCGGCCAGCTTTCAGGCCAGCGCCGTCCTCGTCCCCGGCACCGACCTGAAGCTGGACCGCAGCGCGCTGGCCGCGGACACACTCACCCTCACCTCCAGCGCGGGCTGGGACGTTGCGGCGGCCACCCTGCGCCTCGGCCAGCGCCGCGCGCCGGACCGGGCCACCGCGCAGGAAGTGGCGCTGGAACTGACCACCCTCTCGCCCCCTGCCGCCATGGCCGCCAGCCTCGCCGCAGCCGATCTGCCGGAACGCATCGACCTTCTCCGCATCGACGGCGTCCTCGGCCTCTCCGCCCCCCTTGACCGCCATCTTGGCCAGACCGCCCCCGCTCTGCAGGACATCACCCTGCGCGAAGGCCTGATCCGCTGGGGCGATCTGGTCCTCTCTGCCTCAGGCAGCTTGACCCCTGCCACGGATGGCACCCCAGAAGGCCGCATCGACCTGCGGGTGGAAAACTGGCGCAAACTCGTGCCGCTTTTCCTTGCCGCAGGCGTGATCCAGCCCACGCAATCCGACGCAGTCACCCGCGCGCTGGAACTTTTGGCGCAGCAGGGCGGCAATCCCGAGGTGCTGCCCCTGCCCCTCACCTTTCAGCAGGGATGGATGAGCCTTGGCCCCCTGCCCCTCGGCCCCGCACCGCAGATCTTCTAGCGGCAATAGGGCCCGCTGCGGTGGCTTGCCGTGTCGAAATGCAGATGGTCCTCGTGATAGCCATCCGATCCGGGGCCCAGTGTGGTGCCGAAGATGCCGCAGGCCGCGCGATGGGCGCGGCGCATCTGGCGGTTATAGTCGTTTGACACGCTCAATTCCCGCCCGTTCGACAGGATGAACCCAGAGATGTCGATGGCCTTGCCCCGGCCATGTTCGCTGATCTTCGCGCCCCGGATGTTGTTGCGCGGTCGGCAGATGTAGCTTGCCGCGACGCGCAACTCCACCACCTCCTGCCGCCCGAAAGCGGGGCGCACCCCCTCGTCAATCCACGCCTTCAGGGCACGGGCAGTATTGCAGTCTATGGTGGCGGGCGTGGTCAGGCGGATGCCATCGACCATCGTCACGCGCACCGGCTCCTCCACCCCGCAGCCACGCACATTGGACGTGATCCGCGCCAGTTCCTCGCCCCGGATCGCGCGATCTCCGCAGACGAAGCCATCGCCCGACGCCCCCCGCTCTGCCCGTTCCTCCCGGTCGCGCCGCCCGAACAGCCCGCCGAACAGGCCCCCGCGCCGTTCCGGCTCCACAACAGGGGCAGGGGCCGAGGCAGCCAGCGCCACGCTGCGACCCAGCCCTTCCGGGCGCGGCAGGGGCCGCAGCACGGGCACCCCGGCCAGCAGCGCCGAAGGCTGCGGTGGCAGCGCCTGAGTCATCGGGGCTTCGGTCACAACAGGGGCTGCCGCCACCGCCCCCCAAGGGCGCGGACGCGGGCGCAGCGAGGTAAATCCCCCGGTCACGGGCGTGGCCGCCGCCACAGGCGCAGCTTCGGAACCGGGGCGCGGCATTGGCCGGGGCGATGTCGCCATCTCCTGCGCCGCCGCCGCCCCTGCCATCAGGCAGACCAGCAGGCCGAGCGCGGCGACCGCCCCCCGCATTCAGCCGCCCTTCGGCGCGGCCAGCGCCACGCGCCCGAAATCGGGCGCCGCCGTATCCTGCCCCGCCTCGATGATCCCGCGCCGGATGGCGCGCGTGCGGGTGAAATAGGCATGCAGATGTTCCCCGTCGCCCAGCCGGATCGCCCGCTGCAGCGCGAACAACTCTTCGGTAAAGCGGCCAAGGATCTCCAGCGTCGCCTCCTTGTTGGTCAGGAACACGTCCCGCCACATCGTGGGGTCCGATGCTGCGATCCGGGTGAAATCCCGGAACCCCGCAGCGGAATAGTTGATCACCTCACTGTCCGTCACCCGGCTCAGGTCATCGGCGACGCCCACCATCGTATAGGCAATCAGGTGCGGGGTGTGAGAGGTCACCGCCAGCACAAGGTCGTGATGGGCGGCATCCATCTCATCCACCTTGGCCCCGAACCCTTCGCACAACGCGCGCAGCCGCGCCACGGCGGCCCCCTCCGCCCCTTCGGGCGTCAGCAGCCACCAGCGGTTTTCGAACAGCGTGGCAAAGCCGGAATGCGGCCCGGAATGTTCCGTCCCCGCGATGGGGTGGCCCGCGATGAAATGCACCCCATGCGGCATGTGCGGGGCCACGGCGGCGATGACCGCCTGCTTCACCGACCCCACATCCGTGACCGTCGCGCCGGGCGCCAGATGCGGCCCGATCTCTTCGGCAATTTCGCCCATCGCGCCCACGGGCACGGCCAACACCACCAGATCAGCCCCCGCCACGGCCTTGGCCGCCGAGGGTTCCACCCGGTCGCAGAACCCAATCTCCAGCGCCGCCGCCCGCGTCTCGGCCGACCGGGCATAGCCCACGATCTCGCCCGCCAGACCCTTGGCCTTCATCGCATGCGCCATGGACGAGGCGATCAGCCCCAGCCCGATCAGCGCCACGCGGTCATAGATCACCGCCATCACTTCACGCCCTTGAACTGCGCCACGGCATGGGCCACCCGCCGACAGGACGCCTCATCCCCCACGGTGATCCGCAGGCAATGCGGCAGCTTGTATCCTGCCACCCGCCGCACGATCAGCCCCTGCTGCTGAAGGAAGGCATCGCAGGCCATCGCCTCTTCCTCGCTCGCGAACCGGGCCAGCACGAAATTGGCCATCGACGTGTCCGACGGCACCCCCAATTCAGCCAGCGCGACCGAAAGCCAATGCCGCATCCGCGCATTCTCGGCCCGGCAGCGATTGACGAAATCCTGATCCCGAACCGCCGCTTCCGCCGCCTCCAACTGGGTGGAGGACAGGTTGAACGGCCCCCGGATGCGGTTCAGCACATCGACGATCGCGCGGGGCCCATAGCCCCAGCCGATCCGCAGCCCGCCCAGACCGTAGATCTTGGAAAAGGTCCGCGTCATGAACACGTTGGACCGCGCCTCAAGGATCGCAAGCCCGCCGTCATAGCCTTCGACATATTCGGCATAGGCCCCGTCCAGCACCAGAATGGCCTGACGGGGCAGCCCATCCGCCAGCCGCGCGATCTCGGCGTTGGAAATCATCGTGCCGGTCGGATTGTTCGGATTGGCGATGAACACGATCTTCGTGCGTCGATTGCAGGCGGCAAGGATCGCATCCACATCCGTGGTCCGCTCGCGCTCACGCACCTCGACCGGAGTCGCACCGACGGCCAGCGCGGAAATGCGATACATCAGGAACCCGTGCTCGGTGAACACGACCTCATCCTTCGGCCCGGCATAGGCCTGGCACAGAAAGGTGATGATCTCGTCCGACCCCACGCCGCAGATCACGCGCCCCGCATCCAGACCGTGCACCTCGGCAATCGCCTCGCGCAAGGACGCATGGTCGGTCGATGGATAGCGGTGCAGCGTGTGCACGCTCCGCTGGAACGCCTCCTTCGCGCGGTCCGACGGGCCGAAGGGATTCTCGTTCGACGACAGCTTGACCACATTGGTCATGCCCGCGACATGCGCCTTCCCGCCCTCGTAAAGGGCGATGTCAAGGATACCGGGCTGCGGTCGTATGGCGTCGGTCATGTCGGCAAGATTCCCCCGTTCCTGCGGGGTTCTAGCTTTGCACGGGGGGCAAGGCCAGACGGTTTATCGCCGCCCCCCTCACTTCGCAGACCGGACTTGCAGCCAATCCATCAGCGCCATCAGCACGCCCGAGACGACGAAACTCATATGGATCACGGTCAGCCAGAACAGATGCCCCTCATCCGGTGGGGGCGTCGTCGGGTCCCCGATCTCCATGAACCGCTTCAGCAGGTGGATGGCCGAAATCGCCACGATCGACGCGATCAGCTTCATCTTCAGCCCGCCGAAATCCACCTTGCCCATCCAGCCGGGCCGATCCGCGCCCGGATCGAAGTCGAATTTCGACACGAAACTCTCATAGCCCGAGAACATCACGATCAGCAGAAGGTTCGCCGCCAGCGTCAGGTCGATCAGTGTGAGAACGACAAGGATCGTCTTCTCCGGGCTGAGGGTCAGCATCTGCGGCACGTAATAGACCAGCTCACGAAAGAAGATGACCAACAGCATCAACAGCGCCACGGTCAGGCCCAGATACATCGGGGCCATCAGCCAGCGGCTGGCAAAAAGGCCGCGCTCCAGAACCGATTCTGCCGTCTGCCGTTCCGCCATGTCCGCCTCCGTTTGCAGCGAAACTGTCACGCCGCCTCCGAAAAGCAAGAGGCCCGCCACAAAGGGCGGGCCTCCATCCACGCCTTGGCGCGGAAATCAGTTCTTCGCGTAGTATTCGACGACGAGGTTCGGTTCCATCTGCACCGGATAGGGCACATCGCCCAGACCCGGGGTGCGGACGAACTTTGCGACCATCTTGGAATGGTCGACCTCAAGGTAATCCGGAACGTCGCGCTCGGTCAGGGCGACGGCTTCCAGAACCAGCGCCATCTGCTTGGACTTCTGGCGCACTTCGACGATATCGCCTTCCTTGACGCGGTACGAGGCGATGTTCACACGCTTGCCGTTCACGGTCACGTGGCCATGGTTCACGAACTGGCGGGCGGCAAAGATCGTCGGCACGAACTTGGCGCGGTAGACGACCGCATCCAGACGACGCTCCAGGAGGCCGATCAGCATCTCGCCGGTGTCGCCCTTCACCCGTTCAGCATCCGCATAGATCTTGCGGAACTGCTTTTCGGTCAGGTCGCCGTAATAACCCTTCAGCTTCTGCTTGGCGCGCAGCTGCGTGCCGAAGTCCGACAGCTTGTTCTTGCGGCGCTGGCCGTGCTGGCCGGGGCCGTATTCGCGCTTGTTCACCGGGGATTTCGGACGGCCCCAGATGTTCTCGCCCATGCGGCGGTCGATCTTGTACTTGGCAGAGGTGCGTTTCGTCACCGCTGATCTCCTTCGATTGTTCGGCTTTCGGCTTTCCCGAAAACCGGTTCCCACTTTTCGGGCCTCAGCCCGCCGAAGGGCGTTGTCCTTTGGCCCTTTCGGGCCCGACAGGCATCCCCTTGCGGGGTCCACCAACACCAATGAAAAACCCCGGCGCAGAACGCCGGGATCGGGGGGCTTATACATCCCGTCATCGCAGAGTCAACAGCCGCCTCACGCGGCGATGTCATGGCGCAGAAGCGCCGCCTCGCTGGCAGAAAGGTTGCGCCGCGCATAATCGCCATAGGCCTCGGGCCGCCGTTCGACCCCGGGCACCACCTGCAGCAACTCCGCCCGCTGATCCATGTCGATCATCTCCAGCGCGGTGTTGGACGGGTGAAAGCTTTCCGTCTCGATCCCGTTGGCAAACACGATGTTGTGCCGCTCCAGCAGGATATGCACATAGGTGACCTCGCGCAGCGCATGGTCCACCATGACCGAGGCGTCATTGATCAGGTCCTCCGCCCGCACCAGCACCTCCGACGTGCCGAACAGCGCCTGCGCCGCCGCCCCCTTTAGCAGCATCCGATGCGCGGGCGACACGATCAGGTCCGGCTCCGGCAGATCCAGGCCAAGCGCCCCGGCCCGGAACCGGATCGGGCGCAGATGTGGCATCGCATAAAGCCGCGCGCCCGACATGCGCCGATGCCCCATCCACAGCACCTGCTGCGGCCCGTCATCCTTGGTCAGCACCATCTCGCCGGGTCGCAGCGCCTGAATAAGCTTCGGCCCCTCGGGCGTGGCGATCCGCGTACCGGGGGTGAAGCAGATCACCCCGCCCCCCTCGCGCCCGCCCGCCGCCACCCGCGCCCGGTCGATTGATGTCCGCACCACCCACAGGTCGCGATTGGCGGGCGGCACCTCGCCCAGCATCATCACCAACCGCGTGCCGCTGTCGGGCACCGGGATGATGGTCAGCGCATAACTCGCCACCCCATCGGTGACGATGAACCCCTGATCCGGCAAGTCTTCGCTGTCGTCGGTCGGGGGGTCCTCCTCCCCGGCCTCCGCCTTACCGACAGCCGTGCCGATCAGCCGGCGCACCATGCGCGCCGCGCGTTTCCTGATTTCCGCCGCTCCTTCGGCCGCCTCCAGAAGAAGAAAGTCCGCCGTGCCATCCACACGCACAGCCGAACCCGCCCAGCGCCACGTCGCACCGACCGTCAAAAGGTCGATCGACGCACCCGCCACACCATCCACTTCCGTCTGCGCCCAGGAGATGACGAACGTGCCACGAGAGCCCGCTATCATGCCTGTCTTGCCTGCTCGTATTATATTTTTCTGCCCACAGGCTACCAGCGATACGTACCAATGGCTATGGCCGCCGCGCAACACTCTGCGTTTTCGCAGAGATCAGAAGCGCAATCTCAGGTTGATAGCGCCCAGCACCTGCCCCTCGGGCTGTTCCTCGAACTCTTCGCTCAGCCAGGTCACGCCGTAGAAGACCTCGTTCTGCCCACCCTGCCAATGCATCCCCAGACGCGCCCGGGCGCGGGTGTCCGACGGGGTGATTGCGTCACCGGTCAGGAAGAAGTTGCTGTCATAGATCTCGGCCAGATCCGCGCCCATGGTCAGGCTGAACCCGTCCGTCTCACCGATGCCCGTCCCGCGATAGCGCTGCCCCGTCGTCGAATCCCGGATCATCAGCGCACCGTCACCAAAGCTGCCGAAGGTCACGTCGCCGCCCACCCGCAACAGTGTCTCCGCCCCGGCCTGCATCTCGACAAAGGGGCGCAGCCGCGCTTGCGGCCCGATCTCCAGCGTGCGCCCGAATTCCGCCGTCACCGTCGGCAGCACGTCATTGCCGATCTGCGCACCGAACACCGTCGGCGGGGCCAGACCCAGCAGATCGTGCAGGTCCCCATGGATATCGCTGATCCCGGTCTGCGGCCCGACGATCACCGCATCGAGCCCAAGGCTCGATTCAATCCCCCGCGTTTCGAAATGCGTATGCACCCCCAGCGTCAGCGCGCCCACATAGCGGCGGTCCAGCGCCGCAGGGGTGATCAAGTCCGCCGGGGCGATGGTCTCCGCCCGCAGACGGAATTCCAGAATGGCCCCCGGCTGTCCCGGCAGCGCCCCGGTCCAGTCCGGTCCGCGCACCCAGCTCAGGACATAAGACCCGGTGCGCCAGCGATCCTCACCATCTCCGATGGCATCATTGGTCAGCAGACGGCCCCAACCCAGCGTCGTCCGCTCCTGCGCGGCGAGGGGCAGTGCGGTCGCGACAAGCGCAACAGAGACGGAAAGGGCGGCCAAAGCCGATCTGGGCAAGGTCATCTGTCAATCCAGTCAATAGCCCCCCCAGGCCAAGCAACAGATTAACCTTTGTTAAGCCTGCACGCCACCCCATGCACCGACCCGCACCAGATCGTCCCGCAGGACTGTGTCAAATCCGCAATCCGGCAGGGCCTGCGACGCCCGAAAGCCGCCAAGCACCTGAAATCGCACATGCTTGGGCATCCGGCCCGGACATCCGTGCTTCGCCATTATCAGCATGGCCATTTTCATCAGACCCGCCCTGCGCATTCGTCAATTTCGTCATTCGCGCTGCGCGTTCATCCAGCACGCCCTTTTTATCCGGATCGTTTAGGACCAGATCAGCATTGGTCGCCGCCGGTTGGTGTAGGTGGTGTTTGCTTGAACGACTTCGGTCGCGTGTAAGCCGGCGGCGATCAGTTCTTTCCCGACCCTCTCACCCGCCCCGCCCGCCACAGACCCAGCGCCGCGCCCAAGGGCAGCAGCAGCGCCGCCACGGGCCAGACCGTCTCCCCCGGCAGCACCGCGAGCGCCGTCCCGGCCACGCCCAGCGCCAGCCCCCAGCCAAGGCCCCGCCCTTGCGGCAGGATCAGCGCCACCTGCGCCAGCACCGCCGCCACGACCAAAAGCCGCAGCCGCAGGACATCTTCGCCGGGCCACAGCGCCAGCCCCGCCAGCACCGCCCCCAGCCCAAGGATCACCCCGGCCCGCGCCCCCGCCAGACCCCAGCCCAGCCCCCGCCGAAACAGCGGCAACGCGATCAGCAGCGCCGCCACCGCCCACAGGATCCAGTTCCCGAACACCCCCGCCACGGCCCCCGCCACGCCGCCCTGCGCCCGGTTCACCGCCGCGAAGGCGAAGATCAGCAGGATCAGAACCAGCGCCCGCACCACGCCTTCCGCGCGGCTCGTCACCGGCACCTCCACCGCCCCGCGCAACAGCATCAGCGCCCCAAGCAGTAGGATAAAGGCATCCCATTGCGCCCCCACATGCCCCCGCAGCGACAGGACCACCGCCACCGCCGCACAGCCCAGCCCGAACACCAGCGCCCAATCCCGCTGCCGCATCCGCTTCAACCGATCCACCGTCGCGCCCCCTTGGCTATCATCACGCTCAGCACGATCCGCGCGACGTGATGCACCGTCACATAGACCACACTCATCTGAAGCGAGAGCGCGATCAGACTCATTTCCGCCAATCCCCCCGGCGCAAAGGCCAGAAAGACCGCCGCCACCGGCTCGCTCACCCAATCGGCCAGCATCACCGCAAAGCCATAGGCCACGCCCAGTGCCAGCACCGCATTCACCACCGCAAGCCGCGCCGCCCGCCACAGCATCGCGCCCTCCGCCCCGGCAAAGCGCGCACCCAGACCGCAGCCCACCACCACCTGCGTCACCCCCACCAGCCATGCGGGCGGCACGCCATGCACCAGACCCGCCGCATGGGCGACGGCCGAAAACAGGATCGGTCCCGTCATGATCGCGGCTGGCAGACGCAGCAACCGCCCCACCCAGACGCCCAATCCCCCCGCCGCCAGCAGCACCACCACCTCATGCACGGTCAATGGCACCGCAGCGGCGGGCAATTCCGCCCCGCTCGCCGATCCGACCGCGCCCCCCGTCAGGCCCATGAAGATCAGCGGCACGAAAATGATCGTCAGGATCAGCCGCAGGAATTGCAGCACCGTCATCAGACGGACGTCGCCGCCCGCCTCTTCCCCCATCTGCACCGTCTCGATCAGGCCCCCGGGCACCGCCCCGAAGAAACTCTCCAGCTTGGGCAACCCGCCAAGGCGATAGATGGCAAGCCCCATCCCATGCGCCAGCGGCAGAAAGACCAGCAGCGCCAGCATCGACGGCCCCCAAGCCCCCGCCTGCCCCAGAACCTCGGGCGTGAAGGCCCCGCCGATCGCCACCCCGATCACCGGGACGAAAGCCGACCGCAGCTTCATCGGCAGCGTGATCGCCCGCCCCAAAGGCCGCCACCCCGCCGCCGCGATCACCCCCGTCACCACCAGCGACCCCAGCAGCAGCGCCAGCGGCAGCTGCAACAGCAGCGCCAGCCCTCCTCCCGCCGCACCAAGGGCTAGGGTCAGGGCCAGCGCGGGGTAATCCACCCGCTTCAAGGTGTTCCAAAGCTCCATGTCCCGTTCCTGCCGCGCCGCAAGCCGGGATGCAACTCACCAATGCGGCGGTTTGACGTTCGCGGCAGGCCCCTCGCCCGCCATCGCCTCGCGCTCGGCTTCCCGCTCCACCAGCAGGGTCACCAGCCGCGTCAGCCGCTCCAACTCCTTCGCTTGGCCCGCCACCACATCCGACAGGTCATCCACCGCCCGCATCAGATGGGCCACCCGTTCTTCCAGCTCCACCATCGCACCCTCCGCCGCTTGCCGCGTCCTGCCCCTTCCGTTACACGGGCGGCGACAGAAAGCGAAGGTCCGACCCATGGCACAGGACAAATCCTCCCGCCGCCCCCGCGCCGAAACCCCCAAAGGGTTCCGCGACTATTTCGGGGCCGAGGTCACCGAACGCAAAGCCATGCTGGATAAAGTGGCCGAGGTCTATCACCGCTACGGCTTCGACCCCCTCGAAACCTCCGCCGTCGAAACGGTGGAGGCTTTGGGAAAATTCCTCCCCGATGTCGACCGCCCCAATGAAGGCGTCTTCGCTTGGCAGGACGAGGATGCCGATTGGCTCGCCCTCCGCTATGACCTAACCGCCCCCCTCGCGCGCGTCGCGGCGCAGTTCCGCAACGACCTGCCCTCGCCCTATCGCCGCTATGCGATGGGCCCCGTCTGGCGCAACGAAAAGCCGGGACCTGGCCGCTTCCGCCAGTTCTACCAATGCGATGCCGACACCGTCGGCGCCCCCTCCGTCGCGGCGGATGCCGAGATTTGCGCGATGCTCTCCGACGCGCTGGAAACCACCGGCATTCCGCGCGGCGATTACATCGTGCGGGTAAACAACCGCAAAGTCCTGAACGGCGTGATGGAGGTGGCGGGCGTCCTCGACCCCACCGATCCCGACCGCTTCGCGTCCGAGCGCGGCATCGTCCTGCGCGCCATCGACAAGATTGATCGTCTGGGCGAAGCGGGCGTCCGCGCCCTGCTGGGTGAAGGCCGCAAAGATGAGTCCGGCGATTTCACCAAGGGCGCGGGTCTTGCCGCCGAACAGGCCGAAGTCGTCATGGCCTTCATGGCCGCCCGCCGCGCCACCGGGCTTGAAACCACCGCCCGCCTGCGGGAACTGGTCGGTCCTTCCACCATCGGGCAGGAGGGCGTGGCCGAGCTTGAAACCATTGCCGAGCTTCTCGACCGTCAAGGTTACGGCCCCGACCGCATCCTCATCGACCCCGGCGTCGTCCGGGGCTTGGGCTACTACACCGGCCCCGTGTATGAGGCCGAACTCACCTTCGAAATCCTTGATGAAAAGGGCCGCAAGCGCCAATTCGGCTCCGTCGCGGGCGGGGGCCGCTATGACGACCTCGTGAAACGCTTCACCGGCCAATCCGTCCCCGCCACCGGCGTCTCCATCGGCGTGGACCGCCTCCTTGCCGCGCTGCGCGCCAAAGGCCGCATCGGCACCGATACCCAAGGCCCCATCGTCGTCACCGTGATGGACCGCGACCGCATGGCCGATTACATGGCGATGGTCGCCGACCTGCGCAACGCAGGGATCAGGGCCGAGGTCTACTTGGGCAACCCCAAGAACTTCGGCAACCAACTCAAATACGCCGACAAGCGCGCCTCGCCCATCGCCGTGATCCAAGGCGGGAACGAAGCCGAAAAGGGCAGCGTCATCCTCAAGGACCTCATCCTCGGCGCGCAGATCGCGCAGAACGCGACGCTGGAGGAATGGAAGGACCGCCCCGCCCAAGTCGAAGTTCCGCGCGCCGATCTGGTGGCGGCAGTCCGCAAGATGCTGGGGCAATGACGTCGAAGGCCGCCATCCGGGCCGAGGCCGAAATCCTCTTCGCCGCCTTCCGCGCCGAAGGGGCGCTTCCGGTCGAGGCCGATATCCTGCAACCCGCCGAAACCCTGCTCGACCTCTACGGCGAAGACATCCGCGCCCGCGCCTATGTCACCACCGACCCTCTGCGCGGCGAGATGATGCTGCGCCCCGATTTCACCGTCCCCGTGGTGCAGGCCCACATGGCCCATGGCGCAGAACCCGCCCGCTACTGCTATATGGGCGAGGTGTTCCGCAAACAGGACAGCCACAGCACCCGCGCCAATGAATACCTGCAAGTGGGGTTCGAACTTTTCGACCGTACCGCCCCCGAACAGGCCGATGCGCAGGTCTTCGCCCTCTTCGCCCGTCTCCTCGCGCCGCTAAACCTCCGCGCCGCCACGGGCGATATCGGCATCCTCATGGCCGCCGTGCGCGGCCTTTCGACCACCGACCGCCGCAAGGCGGCCCTCCTGCGCCACATCTGGCGCCCGAACCGCTTCCGCGCGCTGCTCGACCGCTTCTCCGGCCGCGCTCCGATGCCCGCCGCCCGCGCCGCCCTGCTGGACCACCTGCAAAAAGACAGCCCCGAAGCGCTGACCCTCGCCGCCGGAACCCTTGTCGGCCTCCGCTCGCCCGAAGACATCGCCGCCCGCGCCCGCGCCCTGATCGACGATGCCGCCACGCCCGCAATCGCGGCGCCCGAGGCGGCGCTTCTCTACGACCTCCTCTCGCTGCAGGCCCCCGCCCGCGCCGCGCTCAACCACCTGCGCGGCATCACGCCGATGCTGCCCGCCATTGCCCCGGCGGTGGACCGCTTCGCCACTCGCCTCGACGCGCTCGACACGCTCGGCACAGACACGGCCACCCTCCCCTTCGAAGCCTCCCACGGTCGCACGTCGCTCGAATACTACGACGGCTTCGTCTTCTCCTTCCACGCAGCAGACCCCGCCCTTCCCCCCGTCGCCTCGGGTGGCCGCTATGACGCGCTGACCGCCGTCCTTGGCCAAGGCCGTTCCATCCCCGCCGTGGGCGGCGTCATCCGCCCCGGCCTCGTCGCCCGCCTGAAAGGGTCCGTCTGATGCTCAAGATCGGCGTCCCCTCCAAAGGCCGGCTGATGGAGAAAACCTTCGACTGGTTTGGCGCGCGCGGCATCGCCATGCGCCAGACCGGGAACGACCGCGAATATTCCGGCGCGGTAGATGGGATCGACGGCGTCGAACTCGTCCTCCTCTCCGCAGGCGAGATTCCGCGTGAACTGTCCGCAGGCCGCATCCACCTTGGCGTCACCGGCTCCGACCTCGTGCGCGACAAGCTGGCCGACTGGCCCGCGCAGGTGGCCGAGCTTGCCCCCTTGGGCTTCGGCCATGCCGACCTCGTCCTCGCCGTGCCCGTGGCATGGATCGATGTCGATACGCTGGATGACCTCGACGCCGCCGCCGCCGCCTTCCGCGCTGCCCACGGCCACCGCCTGCGCATCGCCACGAAATACCACCGCCTCGTCCGCGACTTCCTCACGAAGAACGGCGTGGCGGATTATCAGCTGGTCGACAGTCAGGGGGCCACCGAAGGCACGGTGAAGAACCTCACCGCCGAGGCCATCGCCGACATCACCTCCACGGGCGAGACGTTGCGCGCCAACCACCTCAAGGTCCTGTCCGACGGTCTGATCCACCAATCGCAAGCGGTGCTCTTCCTCGCCCGCGCCGCCGATTGGGGCGCGCAGGATCGCGCCACCCTCGCCACGCTCTGCGCGCGCCTCGGGCTGGCCGCCCCCGCCGATCTCTGAACATCTGCCTTGACGACAGGCACCCCGCGCTAGCTCCCGTTCAGGTTAATGAAAGGGAAATCCCACATGCATCTTCGCCTCACCGCCGCCGCCCTCTTCTTCGCCCTGCCCGCCTTCGCGCAGGACCTCGCCACGGGGGACGTGATCAAAAGCACGATCTCCGGCAAAACCGTGCAGGGCTCCATGATCGCCTCGGGCGCCTATACCGAATTCTACGCCGAAGACGGCACCATCAAGGGTGATGGCTATGCCGGCAAATGGACGGTCGAAGGCGATGCGATGTGCTTCGACTACGGCGAAGGCGCCAGCTGCTGGGGCGTCCGGATCAACGGCGATCAGGTCGCATGGATCAAGGACGGGGCCGAAGACGGCACCGGCACGCTGGTCGACGGCAATCCGAACAATTTCTGATCTGGCCACAAGGTGAACGCCCCCTCAACGGGGCGTTCGCCGCGTGCCCACAGTTTGCTGCACAGAATGCGGCACAACATCCGGCACACCCGATGTCAGGGGCCCCCGATCCGGTCTCGGCCCGCCCCCTTAACGCAGCGTGCGCCGCTACCGCAGCCCGATCTCCGCCAAGGCCTGTGCCAGTTCCGGCGGCAGCGCCTCTTCCCGCGCCCGCCCCTTTGGCAAGTCGCGCGGGCTTTCCTCCGGGTCCAGATAGCGCCATCCCTGAAACGGCCTGCGCGGCGCGGCCTCGGTCCGGATCACCTCGGCATCCAGCACCAGCGCACAGCGCAGGATGCCGTCCGCACCCTCCACTTTCTCAAGCCCGACAAGGCGTTGGCGCGCAAGGATCACCCCCTTGATGACCCAATAGAGCGACCCGCCCGCCAGCACTTCCGCCTCGCGCTTGGGCCACATCCGCGTCACATGCACGGCACAGCCCTTGGGCCAGCGATGCCGCTGGCTCTCCTGCCAATCGGTCAGGTCCTCGACACTGTCCGCGCCGACGCACAGCTTCAGAATATTGACGTGACCCACGATTCCCCCGGTGTTTCAGGCGCTGGAGTCTAGCTTCAAGGTTAACGCCCGCAAGGTTTGACGCATGCCGCCAATGCGCCTATCTTGTGCGTTCCTCCACGAAAACCGCAAAACCAAGGGAAAATCGCATGTCCCGATTCGCCGCCCCCATCGCCGAGCAGATCTGGGACATGAAATACCGCTTCAAAGAGGCCGACGGCACACCGCTCGACGGCACGGTGGAGGATACATGGCGCCGAATCGCCCGCGCGCTGGCCGAGGTGGAGGCCGATCCCGCCCATTGGGAGGATGAATTCTACAAAGCGTTGGAGGATTTCAAATACCTCCCAGCCGGCCGCATCACGGCGGGCGCAGGCACGGGCCGCTCCGTCACGCTCTTCAACTGCTTCGTCATGGGCACGATCCCCGACAATATGGGCGGCATCTTCGACGGGCTGAAAGAGGCCGCGCTGACAATGCAGCAGGGCGGCGGAATCGGCTATGATTTCAGCACGATCCGCCCCCGCGGGGCCGAGGTGAAGGGCGTCGCCGCCGATGCCTCCGGTCCGCTTTCCTTCATGGATGTCTGGGATGCGATGTGCCGCACCATCATGTCCGCCGGCAGCCGCCGCGGCGCCATGATGGCCACCATGCGCTGCGACCACCCCGATATCGAAACCTTCATCGAGGCGAAAAAGGACCCCGCGCGTTTACGGATGTTCAACCTCTCCGTGCTAGTGACTGATCCCTTCATGGCGGCGGTCAAGGCGGATGGTCCGTGGGAACTGGTCTTCGACGGCAAGGTCTACAAGACGGTGCAGGCGCGCGATCTGTGGAATCGCATCATGCGCAACACCTACGATTTCGCCGAACCCGGCGTGATCTTCATCGACCGCATCAATGCGATGAACAACCTCGCCTATTGCGAAACCATCGCCGCCACCAATCCCTGCGGCGAACAGCCCCTGCCGCCCTATGGCGCCTGCCTTCTGGGTTCCATCAATCTGGCGAAACTGGTTAACGATCCGTTCACCACTTCCGCAACCCTCGACACGGCCGCGCTCGATCACCTCGTCCGCACCGCCGTGCGGATGATGGATAACGTGGTCGATGCCAGCCGCTTCCCCCTGCCGCAGCAGGCGGCAGAGGCGCAGGCGAAACGCCGCATCGGCCTTGGCGTAACGGGTCTGGCCGATGCCCTCCTCATGGTGGGCCTGCGCTATGGCTCTGAAAAGGCGGCAGAAATCACCGAAGACTGGATGCGCGCCATCGCCCGCGCCGCCTATCTCGCCTCGGCCGACCTCGCGCGCGAAAAGGGGGCCTTCCCCCTCTTTGATGCCGACAAGTTCCTCGCCTCCGGCGCGCTTGCCCATATGGACGCGGACGTAAAGGCCGCGATCCGCCAGCATGGCATCCGCAACGCGCTCCTCACCTCCATCGCGCCCACCGGCACGATCAGCCTTTATGCGGGCAACGTCTCGTCGGGCATCGAACCCGTCTTCGCCTATGCCTATACCCGCAAGGTCCTGCAAAAAGACGGCTCGCGCACAGAAGAAGAGGTCGTCGATTACGCCGTCCGCCTCTGGCGCGAAAAACACGGCGATGCGCCCCTGCCGGAGTATTTCGTCAACGCCCAGACCCTGCCCCCGCTCGACCATGTCCGCATGCAGGCGGCGGCGCAGAAATGGGTCGACAGCTCCATCTCCAAGACCATCAACTGCCCCGAGGATATCAGCTTCGACGCCTTCAAAGAGGTCTATATGGCCGCTTGGGATCAGGGCTGCAAAGGCTGCACCACCTACCGCCCGAACGATGTCACTGGCTCTGTCCTGACCGTCTCGGAAAGCACCGAAAAGACCCCGGCAGAGGCCCCCGCCTCCGTCCGCCAATCGCAGGACGGGGCCGAGGTCGTGTATCTGTCGGAACCGCTCGACCGCCCTGCCGCGCTGGAAGGCCAGACCTACAAGCTGAAATGGCCCGGTTCGGAACACGCGCTCTACATCACCATCAACGACATCGTCATCGCAGGCCACCGCCGCCCCTTCGAGGTCTTCATCAACTCCAAGAATATGGAACACTTCGCCTGGACCGTTGCCCTGACCCGCATGGTCAGCGCCGTCTTCCGGCGTGGTGGCGATATTTCCTTTGTGGTGGAAGAGCTTAAGGCCGTCTTCGATCCGCGCGGCGGGGCATGGATGGACGGGCGGTACATCCCCTCCATCCTTGCCGCCATCGGGGGCGTGATCGAACGCCACCTGATAGATATCGGATTCATTGCGGGCGAAGGGCTGGGCCTGAAATCCGACCCGAAGGCCGAGGTGGTGGCACTGGGCGCGCCCAAGGGCAAGGCCTGCTCCTCTTGCGGCAGCTATGACATGCGCATGGTCGAAGGCTGCATGACCTGCGCCTCCTGCGGCTATTCGAAATGCGGCTGAAGGGGACCGGCGCGACGTGACTGCCGCGCCGGAACCGTGCCGTCAGCCCAGATGATAGGTGTCCGGCACGCCATAGACCGGCGTGTCGATCCCTTCCATCCGCGCCTTTAGTTGCAGTGACAGGAACTGCGAATAGTGCCGCGACTGGTGCAAGTTGCCGCCATGGAACCACAGCGCGTCTTGTTTGGTGGGCTTCCACATGTTGCGCTGCTCGCCCACCCACGGCCCCGGATCCTTGGGTGTGTCCGACCCAAGGCCCCAACACTTGCCCACCTTATCGGCCACATCCTTGCCGATCAGGTCCGCCGCCCAGCCGTTCATCGACCCATAGCCCGTGGCATAGACGATCACATCCGCCTCAAGCTTGGTGCCATCCTCCAGCACCACGCCATCCGCCACGATCTCACGCACATTGCCATGCGCCAGCTTGATCTTGCCGTCGATGATCAACTGGCTCGCGCCCACGTCGATGTAATAGCCCGACCCGCGCCGCAGGTATTTCATGAACAGGCCGGACCCGTCCGCCCCCCAGTCCAGCCAGAACCCGGCCTTCTCCAGCCCTGCATAGAACTCGGCATCCACCTCCTTCATCTTGTCGTAAAGCGGGATCTGGAAGGTGTGCAGGATCTTGTAGGGCAGCGAGGCGAAGATCAGGTCCGCCTTCTCGGTCGTCATCCCCGACCGCACCGCCTGTTCGGAATAGAGCGCACCCAGCCCGATATCCATCAGCGTGTCGGACTTCACGATATGGGTGGACGACCGCTGCACCATCGTCACGTCCACATCGCCCTCCCACAGCGCCGCGCAGATATCATGGGCCGAGTTGTTGGATCCGATCACCACGGCCTTCTTGCCACGATAGGCATCCGGCCCCGGATGACGCGACGAATGATGCTGGTCGCCCTTGAACGTCTCCATCCCCGGATAGGTCGGCATGTTCGCCTTGCCCGACATGCCCGTGGCCAGTACCAGTTGCTTGGGTCGCAGCGTGATCTCCTTGCCGTCCCGCTCTACGACGATGGTCCATTCCTTGGACTTTTCGTCATATTTCGCCGACTTGCAGGTGGTCTTGGACCAGTAGTTCAACTCCATGACCTTCGTGTACATCTCCAGCCAGTCGCCGATCTTGTCCTTCGGCGCGAAGACGGGCCAGTTCTCGGGGAACTTGATGTAGGGCAGGTGGTCGTACCACACCGGGTCATGCAGGCAGAGCGACTTGTACCGGTTCCGCCAACTGTCGCCGGGGCGTTCGTTCTTCTCGATGATGATCGCGGGAACGCCAAGTTGCCGCAGCCGCGCGCCCAACGCGATGCCGCCCTGCCCGCCGCCGATGATCACCACATAGGGCTGTGTCGCATGTCCCAGATCGCGCGCCTCGGCCTCGCGCTCTTCCTTCCATGTCGGGCGGTGCTTGCCCGCGCCATGCTTGGCGCCCAGCGGGCGGGTGAACCCCTTGTGTTCCTCATGCCCCTTCAGTTCGACCATCGTGGTCAGCAGCGTCCAGATCTTCCCGCCGATCAGGCGGACCAGACCGTAGCCCCGTGCGACGCCCGTCTCGAACTCGATCCATGCGGTGGTCACGCCGCCGTCCTCCGACGCCGTCTCGCCCTCGGCGATCGTCCATCCGGTGGGCTTCGTCGCGGCAAGCTGCGAGGTCAGCATCCCTGCAATGGCCGCCTTGCCCTCGCTGGTGTGGATATTCCATGTGAAGGTTACGAGGTCGCGCCAATAGCAATCGTCCTGAAAGCAGTCCGTCGCGGCGGCGATGTCGCCCCGTTCCAGCGCCGCCCCGAAGGTATCCAGCAGGGTCTGCACCTCGGCATTCGCAGTCGTGTCAAGCATGTCGTCCTCCCTTTCGCTCTTGTCCCGGAAAGGGTGCCCGATCCCCGCCGCCTGTCACGCGACAGACGCATCTGACGCCGCGCGCAACAAAGTTTCCCGGCCCTCGCGTTGCACGCGCAACAGATCGCGCAACGATCCGACGGCGCTACTGCGGCAACAGCCCCTCGCGCCGCGCCCGGCGCAGGATGGTGGAACGGTTTACCCCCAACCGCCGCGCGGCCAGCGACATGTTCCCCCCGCAGGCCGCCAGCACCTCGGCCAGCGACTCGCCCTCTTCCGCCACCGCCAGAGGCGCGGGCGGCAGGTCGGGCAGATCGACCACCGCCCCCTCGGCCAAGGCGATGGCAACCTCAAGCGTATTGGCCAATTCACGCAGGTTCCCCGGCCACAGCCGCGCCTGCAATTCCGCCCGTGCGGCAGGCGACAGGCGCAGGCTGTCGGGCCGCAGATGCCCGAACTGCCGCATCATCCGATCCACCAGCCAGTCGAAATCCTGCCGCAACCGCAACGGCGGCAGGGTCAGCGTCACCGCCGCCAACCGAAAGAACAGATCGGCCCGGAACGTCCCCGCCCGCACCATCGCGCCCAGATCGGCGGCGCTTGCCGTGATCAGGCGGGGCCTGCGCCGCAGGGGCAGCGCATCGAACCCCGCCACCACCGCCAGAAGCATCGCCTGCCCCTCCGCGCCAAACGCCTCCGGCCCGTCGATGAACAGCGTCCCGCCCGCCGCCGCCTCGGCCAGCGCGGCCACCTCGCCCATCGCGGCGGGGGGCAGGGTGACAAAGGGACGGCTGCCCGCCTGCGCCATATGCATAGCGCGCACCAGACGCTCCTTCCCCGTCCCCGTCTCGCCCGCGACCAGCACGGCGATGGGCGTGGGCGCCAGCCGGGCCGCCTCGGCCACGATCCGCTGCACCTTGGGGTCCGGCCCGCCGATGGCCTGAAAGGCCCCGCCCTGCCCCGGCCCCGCGCCGCGCACCGCCGGGGGGAACCGCTCCGATTGCGGGGCGATGGCATGGCCGAACATCCCCTGCCCGTCGCGCAGCTGGATCAGGCGTTCCTCCGTGGGCCGCCCGCGCATCAGGTCGGGCAGGCTGTCCACCGACAGGTCGAAGAAACGGTCGATCCGCTCGCCGATCACCGGGCCCGCCACCTGCCGCTTCAGCACCGTCTCCGCGCCATGCGTCATCCCGATGATCCGCCCTGATCCATCCAGCGCCACCGCCGCCTCTGGGTCCACATCCAGAAACTCCGGGCTAGTGGAAAAGCGCAGCACCCAATCGCCCCGGTTCATCGCCATGAGGTTCGCCATCTCCACCCGCCGCACGCTTGCCTTCACAAGGTTCAGGGCAAGGCTCTGGCTGATCTTCGGCTGCGGCGACCGCAGAAGCGAGATGTCCAGCACCGCCGTCAGGTTCCCGCCCGTGTCGAAGATCGGCGCGGCGGTGCAGGACAGGGGCGTATGAGTCAGGTCGAAATGATCCGACTGGTGGATCGTGATCGCCTCTTTCGACACGATGCAGGACCCCACACCGCAGGTCCCCGCCAAATCCTCCGACCAGTCGGACCCAAGATAAAGGCCCGCCTCCCGCAGCTCCTCCTCGAACTTGGGATCGCCGAAGTAATCCACCGTCACGCCCTTGGCATCGGCCAGCAGCAGCACGTATTTCTGCCCCGCGATCTGGCGGAACAGCGCCTCAAGCCCGCTGCGGGCGATGGCGATCAGGCGTTCGGATTGCTCGCGGTGCTCACGCAGCCGCGCCTCGGTCACGATATGGGCGGGCGACGGCTTGGCCGGGTCCATCCCGTACTGCTCCACGCAGCGCCGCCACGATTGCGCGACAAAGGCATCCCGCCCCGCAGCCCGTCCCGACAGGACCTGATCGATTTCCCGCAGATGCGAAAGGTCGGACATGGCAGGCTCCCCCTGCCGGTCAGGCTGCGGCAGGAAGGCGGGGCTTGGCAATGCTGTCTTGGTCGTAGTCCGCTCAGGCCCGCCGCGCCATCAGCCACAGGAAGAACAGCCCCCCGCACAGGCCTGTAACCACCCCGATGGGCAGGTCCTCTGGCGCCAACGCCACCCGCGCCGCCGCATCGGCCCAGATCAGGAACACCGCCCCGGCAAGGGCCGAGGCAGGTAGGACGCGCAGGTTGTCGCCCCCGACCACCAGCCGCACCAGATGCGGCATCATCAGTCCGACGAACCCGATCAGCCCGGAAAAGGCGACCATCACCCCCGTCACCAGCGCGGCCATCACGAACACAGCCAGCCGGAACCGCCCCACCTCGATGCCCAAACTCGCCGCCGTCTCATCGCCCAGCGCCAGCGCATTCAACCGCCCCGCCTGCGCCCAAAGCCACAGCCCGCAGGGCAGCAGCACCGCCAAGGGCCAGATCAGATGATCCCATTGCGCCAGCCCCAACCCGCCCAGCATCCAGAACACCACCGTATGCGTGGCCCGCGGATCGCCAAGGAAAATCAGGATATTGGCCCCCGCCATGATGACAAAGCTGACCGCCACCCCCGCCAGCACCAGCCGATCCGCACTCGTGGCCTGCGCCACTCGCGCCACGCCAAGGACCAACAAAGTCGCCGCCAATGCCCCGCCAAAGGCCATCAGCGGCACGGTCAAAAGACCAAGGAACATCCCCGTATGCAGCAGCGCCGCAATCGCCCCGAAGGCCCCGCCCGAGGAAATCCCCAACAGATGCGGGTCGGCCAGCGGGTTGCGCGTCACCGCCTGCAAGGCCGCCCCCACCAGCCCCAGCCCAGCCCCCACCAGCCCCGCCAGCACCACACGGGGAAAGCGGATGTCCCAGACGATGGCCGCCTGACCCGCGCTCCAGTCGCCGCCCACGGCCCCGGGCAGGACCCGTTCCGCCGCCACGCCCCAGACGGTGGACAGCGGCACGGAAACCGCCCCCACCGACACGGCCACCGCGACGGACAGCAGCATGACCAAGGCCACCGCCCCGGCCAACCCGGTGCCCAAACCGATCCGCAACAGACGGCCCGTCAAGGGCGTGGCACGCTCCATCCTCTCACTCGGCCCAGAACCCGGCGACCAGCTTTTCGACGGCCTTGATGTTGCGCGGCCCCGGCGTCGCCTCGACATAATCCAGCACGACGAAGCGGTCGTTCTTCACCGCGTCGATGCTGGCAAAGGCCGGGTTGCCCTTCAGGAAGGCGATCTTCTGCTCGGCCGTCACATCGCCATAGTTCACGATGACGATCACCTCGGGATTGCGTTCGATCACCGGCTCCCACGCCACCTCGGCCCAGCTCTTCTCCAGATCGTCGAGGATGTTCTTCCCCCCCGCCGCTTCGATCAGGGCCGTGGGCATCGCATAGGCCCCGGCAGTGAAGGGCGCCTCCTCCCCGCTGTCATAGACGAAGACGCGCAGCGGTTGGCTCCGGTCTACCCCCGCTGTCGCCGCCTCCAGCCGCGCCGTCCATTCCGTGATCAAGGCCTCAGCCCGGTCCGACACGCCGAAGATCGCGCCCAGATTGCGGATATCGGCATACATGTCCTCCATGCTCGACCGCGCTTTCGGGCCGATATGGATGCAGCTTTCGGTCAGCTCATAGACCTTGATCCCCAAGGGCTCCAGCGTCTCGGGGGTCACTTCGCCGCCGACCTTCATCCCGTAATTCCAGCCCGCGAAGAAGAAATCCGCCTCCGCCCCCGCCAGCACCTCTTTGGTGGGATACTTGGCCGAAAGCTCTGGCATCTCGGCCACCCCTTCGCGCATTTCGGGGTCCAGCGTCTTCCAACCGGAAATGCCGGTATAGCCCACCATCCGGTCCCGCAGGCCCAGAACCAGCATCATCTCGGTCAGGTTCACATCGTTCGAAATCGCCCGCTCCGGCGCCGCGTCGAAGGTCACGCTGCGGTTGCAGCTTTCCACCGTCACCGGATAGGCCAGCGCAGGCGCAGCGATCATCAGGGCAGGCAGGGCAAGGGCGGCCAGACGGCCAGCAAAACGGCTCATGGGTCGTGTCTCACGTCTTGAGGATTACAGATGAAAAGAAAAGCGCGGGCGCGGACCGCTCCGGTCCACCACCGCCCGCACGCGGAAGGCCTCGTGAAGCACCGCCTCGTCCAAGGCGGCGGCAGGCGGGCCATCGGCGAACAGCCGCCCGCCATGCAGCACCAGCACGCGGTCGGCGAAACCCGCCGCCAGCGTCAGGTCATGCAGCGAGGCGATCACCGTCAGCCCCAGCCCGCGCAAGAGATGCAGCAGGTCCAGTTGATGCCGGATATCCAGATGGTTGGTCGGCTCGTCTAGCACGATCACGCGCGGCTCCTGCGCCAGGGCACGCGCCACCATCGCCCGCTGCCGCTCGCCCCCCGACAGGGTGGCGAACCGCCGCTCGGCCAGCCGCGCAAGGTCCATCCGCTCCAATGCCGCCTCGACCGCCGCGCCCGCCTCGGGCCGGGCGAGGCCCGCGCCCCAGCCCCGCCGATGCGGTAGGCGGCCCAGCGCCACGATCTGCCGCACGGTCAGGTCCAACTCGCCCGGCGTGTCCTGCAGCACCGCCGCCACCTGCCGCGCTGCAGCATCCGCGCCCATCTTCCAAAGATCCTGCCCCATCAGCCGCACTTCGCCCCGGCGCGGCGCGTGGTGGCGGTAGATCAGCCGCAGCAGCGAGGACTTCCCCGCCCCGTTCGCCCCGCAGACAGCCACGACCTGCCCCTCGGGCACGGCGAAACTCACATCCGTCAGGATATCTTCTTGCCCCTTCGGCCCCCAACTGACGCCCTGCAAGGCCACAGCCGCCACGGCATCCGCCGCCAGCGCACGCAAGCTTGGGCCAGCGCCGAGATCGGCGCCGATAGGGGAAACTGGCGCGGCAAGGGGCTGCCGCAATGACGCATCCATCAGACACTCCTTCCGGGGCACCCCGCCCGGTGGTTATCGGGTCTTGATGGCAGGTCTCCTGACTCGCGGGTCTCGGCTCGCCCCGCCTTCCCGCACCCATCGGGGGCGCAGTGGCATCGGGGGTCGCTCGCCGCTTACAGTTGCGGGGGCAGTCACGGATTCGGCGCCTGATGGCTACACCACACCGTATTCCCTTTTCACCCGGCCACGCCTTTGGCCTGCCGGGAACCATCGCGCATAGCATCGCCCTTGCCCGCAGCGCTGTCAAATCCGAAAGCGGCATCCGCCCCGCCCTTCGCGGCATCTCCGCCGCGGCACAGGCGCACAGGACCGGGTGACAAGCCCCCGCCTTCCGCCTACCCTTCCGCCATTCCCGGCCTGCATCGCGCAGGCCCCCCGTATCGGTGCCGCTCATGTCCTATTCCGCGCTTCCCGACAAATCCTTCTGGCGACGCTGCCTTGAGGCACCAGATTTCCACCTGCGCGGCATCTACGACCCAAGGCTCCTGATCGGCCCCGAGGCCACCATCGCCACAGCAGGCAGTTGCTTCGCCCAGAAGATCGGGCACGAATTGCGCGCCTCCTCCGCCCGCTTCATCGACGTTGAACCCGTGCCGCAGGGCCTCTCCATGGCCACTGCCGCGCAACTCGGCTTCGGCCTCTTCTCCGCCCGCTTCGGCAACATCTACAGCACCGCCCAACTCCTCCAACTGGCCGAGGATGCCTTCGCCGACCGCCTGCGGGACGAGGCGTTCTGGCACAAGGACGGCCGCTGGTTTGATGGCCTGCGCCCGCGGCTGGAACCGGGCGGCTTTGCCTCACAGGATCTGGCCCGTGCCGCGCGGCGGTCGCATCTGGCGCAGGTGCGGCGGATGTTTCTGGAGGCCGAGGTCTTCATCTTCACCCTCGGTCTGACCGAACGCTGGGAAGACGCGCGCACCGGCACCGTCTACCCGATCTGCCCTGCCGTGGTGGACCCAGCCTTCGCCGATCCCGCCCACCGCTTCCACAATGCCCGGGGGACCGAGGTGGTGGCAGACCTTGACCGGACCATCACGCTCCTGACCGCGATGAACCCCGACCTGCGCTTCCTCTTCACCGTCTCGCCCGTGCCGCTCATGGCCACCGCGACGGGCGGCCATGTGCTGGCCGCCACCGCCCGCTCCAAGGCCGTGCTGCGCGCCGCGGTGGATGAAATCTGCGCCCTCCACCCGATCGCCGACTACTTCCCCTCCTGCGAGATCGCGACCCAGAACCCCCGCCTGCGCGATGCCTTCGGCGCCGACCAGCGCGAAGTCCGGCCCGAGGTGGTGGAAACCATCATGGACGTCTTCTTCGCCGCCCAGACGGGCCTGCGCCGCCATGTGGCCACCCAAAGCCCCAGCGCCGAAGAGGCCGCGGCGGCCGAGCTTTGCGACGAAGTCCTGCTCGCGGCGGCCCGGACATGAGGCTTTTGGTCTTTGGCGATTCTCACGCCGCCTGCCTGATCGAGGCATGGCGTGCAGGCGGTTGGCCCACCGATTGGCAAATGGCCTTCTTCGTCCGCCCCGGCAGCGGCCCGCCCGAACACACCCTCTCTGGCACCACGATCCACGCCGCCACACCCGCCTTCCTCGACGTGCTGCAGCGCCTTGATCAGCCATCCACCCATGACCTCGCCGCGCAGGATGCCTTCGTGATCGTGGGCGGCGGCGTCAGCCTCTTCCCCTTGGTTCAGGTCCTGAACCAATATGACGTGCTGGATTGGGGGGGCGAGATCGGCCGCGACGGCCGCCCCGCCCTGACCGAAACCGTGCTCCGCCTCGCCCTGTCCGAAGCCCTGATGAACTCAACCGCCGGGCGGCTTATGGCCGAACTGCGGGCCGTGCCGGGGCTGGCCGACCGTCCCATCCACCTCTTGCCCCAACCCTTTCCGTCCGAGCGCGTGCTGACCGACCGTTCCGCCCCTGCCGGGGCCGGGCTGCGCCGCATGGCCCGCCTCAGGCTTGCCGACCGCGCCGCCACCATCTTCCACGAGGCGACCGAACAGCTTGCCCGCCAATTCGGCGCGCACCTACACCGCCAACCCGAAGACACGGTCACGCAGCACGCCTTCACAACCCTCGCCTACACGACCGAGGCGCGGCGTCTGGTCAACCTCGCCCGGCCACAGCGCAGCAACGACATCCTCCATGCCAATCAGGCCTATGGGCGGCGGGTGCTGCAAGCTCTCACCGATGATCCGCGCGGCGTGGCGCAGTAACCTTAACACATTCATTTGAAGGGATTTCGCACCTGCCCCGCAGGGGGCGCGTAAAGAAGTTACACACCTTCTGCACCGAGCATCCCGCCATTCGATGGAGGTGCAGGATGCCGAATGTCTACATCATCGCCGGGCAAAGCAACGCGGTCGCCGCGGCGGTGCGGATCCGCGCCGAACTTCTGGCGCGTGATCCCGGCGCCATCGTCATCTCGGTCTCCAGCGCGGGCGCCCCCCTCACCTGGGGCCGCGCCGGAACGGACTGGTTCCAGTCCGGCGATCTGCGCGACTCGCTGCTGTCCAGCGCGATCTCCACCCTGCGCGCCAATCCCGACGCCACTCTGCGCAGCCTGATCTGGCTGCAGGGCGAGGCAGACACCTACGCCTTCGCCCGGGCCGAAACCTATGCGGCGCAGTTCCAGTCGCTCCTGTCCCGGCTGGACGGCGGATTGAAGGCGGCCATGCCCGGCAGGCAGACGGATTACGACGTCGTCTCGGTGCAGCTTTCGGCACAGGCACCCGAGGCGCCGTCGCGCCTGCACTGGTCCACCATCATCTCCGAACAGCGCAAGCTCGATGCCGGGTCGGACCGCATCCTATCACTCGATCCCGACGCCGTGGCGCGGGCGGCGGGCCTGTCACCCTCGGCCATGTTCAAGGACCCGCTGCATTACAGCACGCAGATGATCGACCGCCTCGCCATCGCGATTGCGGACCGGGCCGTCGGCACCACGTCCCAGCCGCCGCAGCAGGACGGGGTCATCGACGGAACAGCCGGTGCAGACCGGATCGTCGGCACCGGCGACGACTTCATCCGCGCCGCTGGCGGCAATGACACGATCCTTGCCGGGGCGGGCGATGACAGTGTCAGCGGCGGTACCGGCGACGACCTGATCGAAGGCCAGTCCGGGCAGAAACGCTTCTGGGGCGGCCTCGGCAATGACCGCCTCTTCGGCGGCAGCGGGCAGGACCGTCTTCTGGGCGAGGCGGGGAGCGACGTCATACAAGGTGCTGCCGGGGCCGATATCGTGGATGGCGGCGATGGCGACGACCTGCTCTTCGGCGGGCTGGGGCGCGACCGGCTGTCGGGCGGTGGCGGCAATGACAGGCTGAATGGCGGGCTCGGGCAGGATGTGTTGACCGGGGGCGCAGGCGCGGATGTCTTCATCTTCACCTCGCCCGCCACCGCAGGATCAGGCCGCGGCGCCGACACGATCACCGATTTCCAGACCGGGGTGGACAGGATCGATCTTTCCGCCTTCGACACCGCCTTTGCCGGAACCCGGGGCCTTCTTGGCGGCGGGCAGCGGTCCTTCTGGTTCGATGCGGCCTCGGGTCGCCTCCTCGGCGATCAGAACGGCGACGGCGCCGCCGATTGGGCCATCGCCTTAACGGGCGTCACACGGGTATCGGCGCAGGATTTCCTGCTCTGACCACCCGCAGGCCCCGTCACACCGCCACCCCCGCCACGCGCAACAGCCCCGGCACATCCAGATGCGCCTCCACGTGATCGGCCAGCGCCTCCAGCGCTGCCTCCACTTCGGCGGCATGGCGGCGCGGCGCGGCGGCGATCCCCAGACGCGCCAGATAGCCCGCTCGGAAATCATCCGACGCGAACAGCCCGTGCAGGTAACTGCCCACGATCCGCCCGTCCGCGCTTATCGCGCCCTCGGCCCGGCCCTCGACAAAGGCGAAGGGCCGCGCGCAATCCGCACCCGCCGTCCGCCCGATATGGATCTCGTATCCGTCCACGGGCAGGCCGCTGCCCGCCTCCACCGCCCGCACCCGCTCCAGCCGCTTGTCGGGGGTCATCACTGTCTCCACCGCCAGCAGGCCAAGGCCCGCCGTCACCCCCGCAGGCCCCTCGATCCCCTCCGGATCGGCGACCGACGCGCCCAGCATCTGATACCCCCCGCATATGCCCAGCACATGCCCCCCCCGCCGCACATGGGCCGCCAGATCGATGTCCCATCCCTGCGCCCGCAGGAAAGCCAGATCCCCCCGCGTCGACTTGCTGCCCGGCAGGATCACCAGCCGCGCCTCCGCCGGGATCGGCTCACCCGCTCGCACCATCACCAGCTTCACCCCCGGCTCTGCCTTCAACGGATCAAGGTCGTCGAAATTCGCGATCCGCGACAGGGTCAGGCAGGCGATCACCACCCCTTCGCCCGATGGCGCGGCGGGAATGTCCTGCGCATCCTCGGCGGGCAGCAAATGCGCCTGCCCGAACCACGGCACCACGCCGAAGCCCTTCCACCCCGTCCGTTCCTCGATGAAGGCATAACCGTCATCGAACAGGCGCGGGTCTCCCCGGAACTTGTTGATCAGGAACCCCGCCACCATCGCGGCATCCTCCGGATCGATCACCGCCTGCGTGCCGACGACCTGCGCGATCACACCGCCCCGGTCGATATCTCCGGTCAGGATCACGGGCACCCCCGCCGCCCGGGCGAATCCCATATTGGCGATGTCGCCGGGGCGCAGATTCACCTCCGCCGGGCTGCCCGCACCTTCCACGATCACCAGATCATGGCCCGCCTTCAGCCGGCCAAAGCTTTCCAGAACCGCGCCCATCAGCTGCGGCTTCAGCGCCGCGTAATCCCGCGCCCGCGCCGTGGTCAGCCGCTTGCCCTGCACGATGACCTGCGACCCCGTCTCGCTTTCGGGTTTCAGCAGCACGGGGTTCATGTCCACCAGCGGCTCCAGCCCGCAGGCCAGCGCCTGCAGGGCCTGCGCCCGCCCAATCTCGCCCCCGTCCGCCGTCACGGCGGCGTTGTTCGACATGTTCTGCGGCTTGAAGGGCGCGACCGAAAGCCCCCGCCGCCGCGCCGCGCGGCACAGTCCCGCCACCAGCATGGATTTGCCGACATTCGACCCGCAGCCCTGGATCATCAGCGCTGGCATGACGGCCTCAGAACTCCACCCCCGGCTGGCCCTTGATGCCGGACCGGAATGGATGCTTCACCAGCGTCATCTCCGTCACCAGATCGGCCATCTCGATCAACTCCTCCTTCGCGTTCCGCCCCGTCAGGCAGACATGCGTCATCGGCGGCTTTTCGTCGCGCAAAAAGGCCAGCACGTCCGCGATGTCGAGGTAATCATAGCGCAGCGCGATGTTGATCTCGTCCAGCAGCACGAATCGGATATCCGGATCGCGGATCAGCTCCTTCGCCTTCTCCCACCCGGCGCGGGCCGCCGCGATGTCGCGCGCCTTGTCCTGCGTCTCCCATGTGAACCCCTCGCCCATGGCGTGGAACTCGCAGAGATCGCCGAAATTCCCTTCGATCAGGCGGCGTTCGCCGGTATCCCACGCCCCCTTGATGAACTGCACCACCGCGCAGGGCATCCCATGCGCGATGCAGCGCAGGATCATGCCAAAACCGGAGGAGGATTTCCCCTTCCCCGCCCCGGTATGCACGATGATCAGCCCCTTGCCGTCGGTCTTCTGCGCCATCATCCGGTCGCGTGCGGCCTTCTTCTTGGCCATCTTCGCCGCATGCCGGGCCAGCTCGGCCGCGTCGTCAAGGGCGGGCATGTCGTTCCCGTCATTCATGGTGCCGTTCCTTTTCCTTGACAGTCTCGCCCCTTGTGGCAGAGGAGGACACATAAAGGCGCTGGTGCCTGTCCATAAGGCAGGCCAAGAGGGAATGCGACCGGTTTTGCGACCCATCGGGTCACGGCACCGAAAGCAGCCGCCCCCGCGACCGTGACCGGAAAGGTCTGCCCCACGCCACTGGCCGCAAGGTTCGGGAAGGCGGGCAGAGCGCCGGGGCCCCCGCGCCCCGATATCCGCAAGCCGGGAGACCTGCCAGCGCCAGACTGAAACGCGCGGGCGGGGTGTTCCGCGACCTTCGGATGCGGGAAGCGGTCACGCGCGCCCGCCCGCAGGCCATCCCCGTCGGCACCTTGAGCTTGGGGGGTGGGATGACCACCATTCTGCACGTCTGCACCACCTGCCGCGCCGGCCAACCCGTGCCTGAGGGCGAGGATTGCCCCGGCCTGCGCCTGCATGACGCCCTCACCGCCGCCAATGACGGCGGCCCGGTCACCATCCGCGCCGTCGAATGCCTGTCCGGCTGCGACCACGGCTGCGCCGTCGCGCTCACGAAACCCGGCGCGTGGTCCTATGTCTATGGCCGCATGACCACGGATGACGTGGATGAAATTCTGCGCGGCGCAGCCCTTTACGCCGCCTCCGACAACGGTGTCGTGCCATGGCGTGACCGCCCCGCCATCTTCCGCAAGCAAAGCCTTGCCCGCCTTCCCCCGATGGAGCCCTGACATGACCGACCTGACCAAGATCCCCGTCACCGTGATCACCGGCTTTCTCGGCGCGGGAAAGACAACGCTGATCCGCCACCTGATGCAGAACCCGCAGGGCCGCCGCCTTGCGATCCTCGTCAACGAATTCGGCACCGTGGGCGTGGATGGCGACATCCTCAAATCCTGCGCCGATGAAAGCTGCCCGGTGGAGAACATCGTCGAGCTTGCCAATGGCTGCATCTGCTGCACCGTGGCCGACGATTTCATCCCCACGATCGAGGCGCTCATGGCCCTGCCCCAGCGCCCCGACCACATCCTGATCGAAACCTCCGGCCTTGCCTTGCCCAAGCCGCTGCTCAAGGCCTTCGACTGGCCCGCGATCCGCTCGCGCATCACGGTGGATGGGGTTGTCGCGCTGGCCGATGCCGAAGCCGTCGCCGCAGGCCGCTTCGCCCCCGATCCGGCCGCCGTGGATGCCCAGCGCGCCGCCGATGACAGCCTCGATCACGAAACGCCCCTGTCCGAAGTGTTCGAGGATCAGATCGCCTGCGCCGACATCATCCTCCTCACCAAGGCCGATCTTGCGGGCGAAGAGGGCCTCGCCGCCGCCCGCGCGGTGATCGAGGCGGAAACGCCCCGCCGCCTGCCGATCATCCACGTCACCGATGGCAGCATCGACCCGCGCGTGATCCTTGGCCTCAATGCCGCCGCCGAGGATGACATCGCCGCCCGCCCGTCCCATCACGATGGCCATGACGACCACGAACATGACGATTTCGACAGCGTCGTAATCGACCTGCCCGAAGTGGCTGATATCGACGACCTCGTCGCCCGGGTCCAAGCCCTTGCCCGTGAACAGAAAATCCTGCGCGTGAAGGGTTATGTCGCCGTAGAGGGCCGCCCGATGCGCCTGCTGCTGCAAGCCGTGGGCGAACGCGTTCGGCACCAGTTCGACCGCCCTTGGGGAACCACCCCGCGCCAGTCGCGCCTCGTCGTCATCGCCGAACATGATGACATCGACAAAGCGGCGATCCGCCGCCAATTGGGGGTCTGATCCCGCGCCATGCACGTCGTCTTCCGCGAAAGTCACGGTCTGGAAACAGCCGACACACCCTATGATCCGGGCCAAGACCCCGCCGATCTTGTGGTGCTGTCCTTTTCCGACAGCGACCTCGGCGCCTTCGCGGCAGGCTGGCACCGGGCGGGCGGCACGCTGCCGCCCACACGGCTGCAGAACATCGTGGCGCTCCGCCATCCCGTCTCGGTCGACACCTATCTCGACCGCACCCTGTCCGGCGCCCGCGCCATCCTGATCCGCCTGATCGGGGGCGAGGCGTACTGGCCCTACGGCATCGCCTCCATCCGCGATCTGGCCCAAAGGAAGGGGCTGGCCCTCGCCATCCTCCCCGCCGACGGGCGGCCCGATCCGGCGCTAGATGCCGCCTCCACCCTGCCCGTCTCCACCCTGCGCCGCCTGCAGGCGCTCTGCGATGCCGGGGGCGCGGTGGCGGCACAGGCGGCGCTCGCGCAACTGGCGCTGGCCGCGGGCCTCTATGCCCCGCCCGTTCCGGGCGACAAGCGGATGCCCGATTTCGGCTTCTACGACCCTGACCTTGGCGTGATCCCGCCCCCCGAGACGGGCGCAGAACCGACCGTCCTTGTCAGCTTCTACCGCAGCTACCTCACCGCCGCCGATACCGACACGATCGACACGCTGATCCGCGCGCTCCGCAGCGCGGGCTTTGCCGCGACGGGCGTCTTCGCCCCCTCGCTCAAGGTGCCGGGCTTCGCCGACTGGCTTGCCCCACACCTGACCCGCCTGCAACCCGCCGCCGTGGTCAATGCCACCGCCTTCTCGGCCCGCGCCGATGACGGCTCCACCCCCTTCGATGCGGGCGATTTCCCGGTCTTCCAGATCGCCCTCTCCACCGCCCGCCGCCGCGACTGGGCCAGTTCCGACCGGGGTCTATCGCCCGCCGACCTCGCCATGCATGTCGTCCTGCCCGAAGTGGACGGTCGCCTTTTCGCAGGCCTCGCCTCCTTCAAAACCCCCGGCAAGCGCGACCCCGACCTGCAATTCTCGCGCTTCGCCCATCGCGCCGATGCGGCAGGCATCGCCGCCGTCACCGCCCGCGTCACCGCTTGGCACCGCCTTGCCACCACCCCCGCCCCTGACCGCCGCCTTGCCGTGGTCCTCTCCACCTATCCCGGCCGCGCGCATCAACTGGCCCATGCCGTGGGCCTCGATGCGCTGGCCTCGACCGAGGTGCTGCTTGAAGACCTCGCCACCGCAGGCCACGCCGTCGAACCCGCCACAAACCTCGGCACGGCGCTGATGACCGAAACGCTGGCATGGCCGCTTTCAGACTACCGCGCCGCCCTCGCCACACTGCCCGATGCGCTGCAAGACGCCCTCACCGCCGCGTGGGGCGCCCCCGAACAAGACCCCGCCTGCGACGGCCACGCCTTCCACTTCGCCGCCCAGCAGCGCGGCGCAGCCCTCATCGCGCTGCAACCCGAACGGGGCGAGGTCGCCCTGCGCGACGGCGAATATCACGACCTCTCGCGCGTTCCCCGCCACGCCTATGTCGCCTTCTACCTCTGGCTCCGGTCGCAAGGCCTGCACGCCCTCGTCCATATGGGCGCGCATGGCACGCTGGAATGGCTGCCGGGGAAATCCGTCGCCCTCTCTGCCACCTGCTGGCCCGAGGCACTGATCGGCCCCCTCCCCATCATCTACCCCTTCATCGTGAATGATCCGGGCGAGGCCGCGCAGGCCAAGCGCCGCATCGGCGCGCTCACCCTTGGCCACCTGCCGCCGCCCCTGCGTGCCGCCGCCCTGCCCGAAGGGATGCACGGCCTCGAACGGCTTCTGGACGAGTATTCCACAGCCGATGGTCTTGATCCTGCCCGCCGTGACAGGCTGATCGCCTCCATACGGGCCGAAGCGCAGGCCCTTGGGGTGGAGGCCGATCTCGGCCTCCCCGCCACCGCCTCCGCCGCCGAGGCCATCACCCGGATCGATCGCTTCGTCTGCGACATCAAGGAAAGCCAATATGGCGAAGGGCTGCACATCCTCGGTCGCGGCCAATGCGGGCCGCAGGAACGCGACGGCCTCATTCGCGCCCTCTCCGGCCGCCGCGTCGCCCCCGGCCCCTCCGGCTCTCCGGCGCGGGGCCGCTCAGACGTCCTGCCCACCGGGCGCAACCTCTTCGCCGTCGATCCCCGCGCCGTGCCCAGCCGCGCCGCGCAGGCCCAAGGGGTGAAACTCGCCGAAGAGCTTCTCCGCCGCCATCTGCAGGATCACGGCGACTGGCCTAAGGGCCTTGTCGTCGATCTCTGGGGCAGCGCCACCATGCGCACAGCGGGCGAAGAGTTTGCCATGGCCCTCCACCTCGCCGGCCTCGCCCCCGTCTGGGATGCCGGATCGGGCCGCGTCTCGGGGGTGGAGATCATCCCGCTGGCCCTCCTGAACCGCCCCCGGATCGACGTCACCCTCCGCGTCTCGGGCCTGTTCCGTGATGTCTTCCCCGGCCTTGCCACCCTGTTCGAAACCGGGGCGCAGGCCCTCGCCGAACGGGATGAGGCGCCGGAGGACAACCCCTATCGCGCCCGCGCCGCCCGCGTCTTCGGCCCGAAGCCCGGCCAATACGGCCTCGGCATGATGGCGCAACTCGACGACTTCACCGCTGAGGCCCGCGCCGCGGCGGGCGAGGCATGGATCGCCGCCTCCTCATGGTCCATCGGCATCGACGGGCAGTCCAAGAACGACCGCGCCGCCCTCGAATCCCGCCTCCGCGCCGCCGACAGCTTCGTTCACGCGCAGGACCTGCCCGAAAGCGACCTGCTGCTCGCCGCCGACTATGCCGCGCATGAGGCAGGCTTCGCCGCCGCCCTGTCGCGTCTTGGGGCCGCGCAGCCCGCGCTCTACCACCTTGACGCCACGCAGCCCGACCGCCCCCGCGCCCGCAGCCTGACCGAGGAAATCGCCCGCGTCGTCCGCGCCCGCGCCGCCGATCCGGCATGGGCCGATGGCATGGCCGCCCACGGCTTCCGCGGCGCGGCCGAGATTGCCGCCACACTCGACCACATGGCCGCCTTCGCCCATCTCGCGGGCGTGGTGCCGCCGCATCTCTTCGACCTCTACCACGACGCGACCTTGGGCCGCGACGACATCGCCAACTTCATGGAGCGTGAAAACCCCGCCGCCCTCGCCGCCCTGCGCGACATGTTCCGCCGACTGGCCGAGGCTGGGCTTTGGGTCACCCGCCGCAACTCCATCGCCGCCACGCTGGAGGTCGCACCATGACGCCCGCCTTCACCGTGCAGGGATGGTGCCCCGGTGCATTGCGCCCGATGGCATCGGGCGACGGCCTCGTGGTCCGCGTCCGCCCCACGGGTGGCCGCCTGACCCGCGCCCAAGCGGCAGGCGTGGCGCAGGCCGCCGCCCGCCACGGCAACGGGCTGATCGACCTGTCGGCGCGCGGCAATGTCCAATTGCGCGGCGTGACGGCAGACAGCCACCCCGCCCTGATTGACGACCTCCGCGCGCTTGGTCTGATCGACCCCGACATCCTGTCGGAAACCCGCCGCAATATCCTCGTCACCCCCTTCGCCGATGCCGCGACCGATGCGCTGGCCGCCGCGCTCGCGGCAGCGCTGGCCGACGCCCCACCCCTGCCCGGCAAATTTGGCTTCGTCATCGACACAGGCCCCGCCCCAATCCTGACCGCCACCGCCGGCGACATCCGCCTTGAACGCAGCACTGACGGCACCCTCATCCTGCGCCCCGACGGCCTGCCCACAGGCGCCCCTGTCACCACTGAGACCGCCCCCGCCCAAGCCATCGCCCTTGCCCGCTGGTTCACCGAAACCGGAGGAGTCACCGATGGCCGGGGCCGCATGGCCGCCCATATCGCGCGCGGCCACCGCCCCGACACCCCCCTCACCGCCCAACCCGCGCCCCCGCAAACACCCCCCGGCCCCGGCCTTGTGCCCCAAGGCGCGCTCGTCGCGCTCGAATTCGGCCAGATGACCGCCGACACCCTCACCCAGCTTGCCACCCTCGGCGACCTCCGCATCACCCCGTGGCGCATGGTCCTGATCGAAGGCGCGACTACCCTCCCCACCCTGCCCGGCCTGATCCTCTCCCCCGACGATCCGCTACGGAGGGTAGAGGCCTGCACCGGCGCCCCCGGCTGCCTTCAGGCCCTTGCCAAAATCCGCCCCCTCGCCCGCCGCCTCGCGCCGCAGGTCCCCGAAGGCCGCCGCCTGCATATCTCCGGCTGCGCCAAGGGCTGCGCCCATCCGGGGCCTGCCGACCTTACCCTCGTCGCCACTGCCGATGGCTTTGACGTCATCCGCCACGGCACCGCGCAGGACGCGCCCAGCGCCCGCGCTCTCGATGCCACGCGCATCGACCTGAAAGGACTGTTCTGATGCCTCACATCTACGAAACCGACGGCGCGAAGATTTACGAACAGTCCTTCGCCACCATCCGGGCCGAGGCCGACCTCGCCCGCTTCACCCCGGAAGAAGAGATCGTCGTCGTCCGCATGATCCACGCCGCAGGCATGGTTGGGCTGGAAGCCTATGTCCACTTCACCCAAGGCATGGCCATCGCTGCCCGTGCCGCGCTGGAATCCGGCGCGCCGATACTCTGCGACGCGCGCATGGTGTCCGAAGGCATCACCCGCCCTCGCCTGCCCGCGAAGAACGAGGTGATCTGCACCCTGCACGATCCCGCCGTTCCCCCGCTGGCGGCACAGATGAGAACCACCCGCTCCGCCGCAGCCCTCGAACTCTGGCGCCCCCACCTTCAGGGCGCGGTCGTCGCCATCGGCAACGCCCCCACCGCGCTTTTCCACCTTCTTAACATGCTGGAAGACCCGGCCTGCCCCCGCCCCGCCGCCATCATCGGCTGCCCCGTGGGTTTCATCGGTGCGGCGGAATCGAAGGATGCGCTCATGGCCGCCCCGCCCGCCGCCAGCGTGATCGTCAAGGGCCGCCTCGGCGGGTCCGCCATCACGGTGGCCGCCGTCAACGCTCTGGCCAGCCGCAAGGAATGACGATGGGCCGCATCATCTGCGCCGGGCTTGGCCCCGGCGACCCGGACCTGATCTCCGTCCGCTCCGACCGCACGATCCGCGCGGCGCGGCATGTGGCCTATTTCCGCAAGCCCGGCCGTCAGGGTCAGGCGCGGCGGATCGTGGACGGCATGCTGCACCCCGATGCGGTGGAACTGGCGATGGAATACCCCGTCACCACCGAAATTCCCTTCGACAGCCCCGACTACAACCGCCTGCTGGCGGATTTCTACGATGACTGGGCTGACCGCCTTGCCACCCTTGCGCAAGAAGGCCATGACATCGTCGTCCTCTGCGAAGGCGATCCCTTCCTCTATGGCTCCTTCATGCATCTGCACATCCGCCTGCGCGACCGCATGACGGTGGAGGTGATCCCCGGCATCCCCGGCATGGTCGGCTGCTGGAACGCCACGGGCGAACCGATCACATGGGGCGATGACGTGCTCTCGGTCCTCATGGGCACACTGCCGGAAGAGGACCTCATCCGCCACATCCGCGCCGCCGATGCGCTGGCCATCATGAAGACGGGCCGCAACCTGCCCCGCGTCCGCCGAGCGTTGGAAATAGCGGGCCGCCTTGATGACGCATGGCTCGTCGAACGCGGCACCATGCCCAACCAGCGCATCGCCCGTCTGGCCGAGGTGGACGCCACCGACTGCCCCTATTTCGCGATCGTCCTTGTCCACGGCCACGGCCGCCGCCCCCTGACGGAGGCCGAGGAATGACACCATCAGGCCATGTCACCGTCGCAGGCCTCGGCCCCGGCGCAGATGCCCTCGTCACCCCCGAAGTGACCGCCGCGCTGGCCGAGGCGACCGATATCGTGGGCTATATCCCCTATGTCGCCCGCATCGCGCCGCGCCCCGGCCTGACGCTCCACCCCTCCGACAACAGGGTGGAGCTGGACCGCGCGCAGGCCGCGCTCGACATGGCCGCCGAAGGCCGCCGCGTGGTCATCGTCTCCTCCGGCGATCCCGGCGTCTTCGCCATGGCCTCCGCCCTGTTCGAGGCGTTGGAGGCCCGCCCTGACCGGGCCGACACCGACATCCGCATCCTGCCCGGGATCACGGCCATGCTCGCCGCCGCCGCCCGCGCCGGTGCGCCCTTGGGCCATGACTTCTGCGCTATCAACCTGTCCGACAACCTCAAACCCTTCACCGAAGTCGAACGCCGCCTGCGCCACGCGGCCCGTGGCGGCTTTGCCATGGCCTTCTACAACCCGCGTTCGAAATCCCGCCCCCACCAGTTCACCCGCGTGCTGGAGATTTTGCGCGAGGAATGCGAACCCACCCGCCTGATCACCTTCGCCCGCGCCGTCTCCACGCCCGAAGAGTCGCTCTCCACCGTCACGCTGGCCGAGGCGACCCCCGACATGGCCGACATGCGCACCGTGGTGATCGTCGGGAACGAAGCCACCCGCCGCGTGGGCCGCTGGGTCTACACCCCCCGTTCGGTGCCCGCCGAAACGGTGCCCGAATGACCCAGCCAGTCCAGCACCGCGCCCACCTCCCCCACCACCTGCCGCGCGGGCAGGGCGGGGCGGTCGATCATCACCACCCGCACCCCCAACTCCCGCGCCGCCACCAGCTTCGCCTCTGCCCCCGCCCCCCCGGCATTCTTGGCCACGACATGGGTGATCCCATGCACCCGCATCAGCGCGACATCCCCCTCCACCGTAAAGGGCCCGCGCGCAATCACGGCCTCCGCATCCGGCAGAGGCAGCGCCCCCTCCGGCGGATCGACCAACCGCAGCAGGTAGAAATTGCCGGGCTTCGCGGCGAACGGCTCCAGCGTCTGCTTGCCGATGGCCAGAAACACCCGCGCCCCCCGGTCGGGCAGCGCGGCCACCGCCCCCGCCACATCCGCAACGCGCAGCCAGTCATCCCCCGGCCCGGGCTGCCACGCAGGCCGCTCCAGCGCGATCAGCGGCACTCCCGCCTCGGCACAGGCCGCAACGGCATTCCGGCTCATCTGCGCGGCGAAGGGATGCGTGGCATCCACCACATGGGTAAAGCGCCCCTCGCGCAGATACTCCACCAGCCCCGCCACCCCGCCAAATCCCCCCACCCGCTGCGGCAGGGGCTGGGCCTTGGGCGCCTCCGTCCGGCCCGCATAGGAAAACACCGCCTCCACCCCCCGCGCGGCCAGCGCTTCGGCCAGAACGCTGGCCTCCGTCGTGCCACCCAGCAAAAGAACGCGCGTCATGGCTGATCCCTGGCTTTCCATCATCGGTCTGGGCGAAGATGGACCGGCGGGCCTGTCCGAGGCAAGCCGCACCGCCCTCGGACAAGCCACCCGCGTCTTCGGCGCGCCCCGCCACCTCTCGCTCGCCGGGATCAACCCCGCACGGGCCGCAGAATGGCCCATCCCTTTCGACCTCGCCCCCCTCCTCGCCCACCGGGGCGAACCCACCGCCATGCTGGTGTCGGGCGATCCCTTCTGGTTCGGCGCGGGCGGGTCCATCGCCGCCCACCTTGCGCCGTCAGAATGGCAGGCCCACCCCGTCGCAGGCACCTTCTCCCTCTTCGCCGCCCGCATGGGCTGGCGGCTAGAGGACACGCTCTGCCTCGGCCTCCACGCCGCGCCCTTCACCCGCCTGCGCCCGGTCCTTTCCCGTGGCACCCGCGCGCTCTGCACCCTGCGCGACCCCGCCGCCTTGGCCGACCTGCAAAGCTACCTCAATGCCAACGGCTTCGCCGCCGCCCGCCTGACCGTCGGCGAAGCCCTCGGCGGTCCCCGCGAACGCCTCCGCCCCGCCTCAGACATCACCCCGGGTGACCTCACCGCCCCCCTCGCCGTCGCCATCGACGGGACCGACTTGCCTGCCAGTGCTGGCCTCCCCCGCGCCTCTGGCCTTCCCGACGATCTGTTCGCAAATGACGGCCAAATCACCCGCCGCCCCGTCCGCGCCCTCACCCTCTCCGCCCTCGCCCCGCGCCCCGGCGAAAGGCTTTGGGACATCGGCGCAGGCTCGGGTTCCATCTCCGTCGAATGGTGCCTCGCAGGCGGCACTTCCCACGCGGTCGAAGCCCGCCCCGACCGCGCCGCCAATATCCGCGCCAATGCCGCCGCCTTCGGCATCGAACACCGCCTGACCGTCACCGAAGGCACAGCCCCTGCCGCCCTTGCCACCCTCCCGGCTCCCGATGCCGTCTTCATCGGCGGCGGCGGCGATGCCGCGCTTCACGCCCATCTCTGGGACACCCTTCCCCCCGGCACCCGCCTCGTCGCCAATGGCGTCACGCTGGAGACAGAGGCCACCCTCGCCGCCTGCCACGCTGCCCATGGCGGCCACCTCCTGCGCATCGATCTGGCCGAGGCCGCCCCCTTGGGCCGCTTCCACGGCTGGAATGCCGCCCGCCCCGTGGTGCAATGGAGTGTGACGCGATGATCGTCGCCGGCATCGGCCTGCGCGCCGCCACCACCGAAGCCACTCTCACCGCCCTTCTGAACAGGGCCGAGGAAACCACGGGTCAGCCTATCGACGCCCTGGCCACCGCCACGGAAAAGGCCACCCACCCCGCCCTGACTGCCCTCGCCCAAACCCGCGCCCTGCCGCTCCATGCCGTCGCCATCGACGGCATCGCCACCCCCACGCAATCCGAACGCATCAACGCCCGCTTCCAAACCGGCTCGCTGGCCGAAGCGGCCGCGCTCGCCGCCGCAGGCCCCGGCGCGACCCTCACCCTCGCGCGGATCACCGCGCCTGACGGCATGGCCACGCTCGCCATCGCCACCTCTCAAGGACCAAACCCATGACCGTCCACTTCATCGGCGCAGGCCCCGGCGCGGCCGACCTCATCACCCTGCGGGGCCGCGACCTCATCGCCGCCTGCCCCGTCTGCCTCTACGCAGGCAGCCTCGTGCCCGAAGCACTCCTCTCCCACTGCCCCCCCGGCGCGCGGATCGTGAACACCGCACCGATGTCGCTGGATGAGATCATGGCAGAAATCCAATCCGCCCATGCCGCAGGCCATGACGTGGCCCGCCTGCATTCCGGCGACCTCTCCGTCTGGTCCGCAATGGGCGAACAACTCCGCCGCCTGCGCGACCTCGGCATCCCCTATGACGTCACCCCCGGCGTGCCCTCCTTCGCCGCCGCCGCCGCCGCCCTTGGCGCAGAACTCACCCTGCCCGGCGTCGCACAATCGGTGATCCTCACCCGCACCTCGGGCCGCGCCTCCGCCATGCCCGATGGCGAGACGCTGGAAAACTTCGCCCGCACCGGCGCCACCCTCGCCATCCACCTCTCGGTCCATGTGCTGGGCGACGTTCAGGCGCGCCTCACCCCGCATTACGGCCCCGACTGCCCCGTCGCTGTGGTTTTCCGCGCCTCATGGCCCGATCAGCGCATCCACCGCGCCACGCTGTCGACCATCGATCCCAAGATCGGCGAAGGGGAACGCACCGCCCTCATCCTCGTCGGCCACGCCCTCGGGGCCGAGGATTTTGACGAAAGCCGCCTCTACGCAGGCGATTACGACCGCCGCTACCGCCCCGTCGGCACCGCTCCCCGCTTCCCCGAATCCGCATGACCCCGCCCGGCCTCCTCATCTCGGCCCCCGCCTCGGGCACCGGCAAGACGACCGTCGCGCTGGGTCTGATCGCGGCTTTCCGCGCGCAGGGCCTGACTGTGCAGCCGTTCAAAAGCGGACCGGACTACATCGACCCCGCCTTCCACAGCGCCGCCGCGCGGGACCGCGCCTCGGCCAACCTCGACAGCTGGGCGATGGGGCCGAACCGCCTCGCCACCCTCGCCGCCACCGCATCCGGCGCGGATATCGTGGTGGCCGAAGGCTCCATGGGCCTTTTCGACGGCACCGCCACACCGGGTGAGACGGGCAACGGCGCCAGCGCCGACATCGCCGCCCGCATGGGCTGGCCCGTGCTTCTGGTCCTCGATGTGGGCGGTCAGGCCCAGACTGCCGCCGCCGTGGCTCAGGGCCTTGCCCGCTTCGACCCCGCCGTCCGCCTCTGCGGCGTGATCCTGAACCGTGTCTCCTCACCCCGCCACGAATCCCTCCTGCGCGCTGGCTTCGACCGCGCGGGCCTCCCCGTCCTAGGCGCCCTGCCGAAACGGACAGACATCGCCCTGCCCGCCCGCCATCTCGGCCTCGTGCAGGCCGAGGAACTGCCCGAACTGGCGGCCCAACTCGACGCGCTGGGCCAACTCGTCGCCACCCATTGCGACCTCGCCGCGATCCGCGCCGCCGCCACGCCCTCCCGCGCCCCCACCGCAAGCGCAAAGCCCATCCCTGCCCCCGGCGAACGCATCGCGCTGGCCCGCGACGCGGCCTTCTCCTTCGTCTACCCGCATCTTCTGGCCGACTGGCGCGCCCAAGGCGCGACCATCCTGCCCTTCTCGCCCCTCGCCGACCAGACCCCCGACCCCACGGCCACCGTCGCATGGCTGCCCGGCGGGTACCCGGAACTTCACGCCCCCCGCCTCGCCGCCTGCGACACTTTCCGCGACGGCCTTGCCGCCTTCGCCGAAACCCGCCCCGTCCATGGCGAATGCGGGGGCTACATGGCCCTCGGCGCGGGGCTGGTGGCGGCGGACGGCACGCGCCACCGCATGGCGGGCCTGCTGGGCCTTGAGACCAGCTTCGAAAAGCGCCGCATGCATCTGGGTTACCGCCTTGCCCGCCCGCACGTTGCCCTGCCCGGCCTCGCCCATGCCCCCGCCCTGCGCGGCCATGAATTCCACTATGCCACGATCCTGTCGCAACCCGACGCCCCCCTTGCCCATGTGACCGACGCGAACGGGGTTGATGTCGCCGAGACCGGGTCCTACCAACGCCACGCGCAAGGCGGCATCGTCAGCGGCACCTTCTTCCACCTCATCGCCCCTGCCGAGGCCCCCCAATGACCCCCGGTTTCGTCTCCTTCGTCTCCTCCGGCCCCGGCGACCCGGAGCTTCTCACCCTCAAGGCCGCCCGCCGTCTGGCCGAGGCCGATGTCATCCTCTTCGACGATCTCGCCTCCGGCCCCCTCCTCACCCATGCCGCGCCAAATGCCGAACTCGTCGCGGTGGGCAAGCGCGCAGGCCGCCCCTCGCCCCGGCAGGATCATGTCAGCCGCCTTCTGGTGGATCACGCCGCCACCGGCGCGCGGGTGGTGCGGCTCAAATCCGGCGATGGCGGTCTGTTCGGCAGGCTGGAGGAGGAACTCGTCGCCCTCCGCGCCGCTGGCATTGACTACGAAATCATCCCCGGCGTCCCCTCCGCCTGCGCCGCCGCCGCCGCGGCAGGCATCCCGCTCACCCGCCGCCTGACCGCCCGCCGCGTGCAATTCGTCACCGGCGCCGATGTCACCGGCGGCCTGCCCGAAGACCTGAACTGGCCCGCTTTGGCCGACCCCGAGGCGACGACCGTCGTCTTCATGGGCAAGCGAACCTTCCCCATGCTGGCCGCCCAACTCATCGCCCACGGCCTGCCGCCCGACACCCCCGCCCTTCTGGCCGAGGCCGTCACCCATCCCGAACAGGCGCTCACCCGTCTTACCGTCGCCACCCTCGCCGCCCAATTGGCCGAGGCGCGCAGCGACCAGCCGGCCCTGATCCTCTACGGCCCGCTGGCCGATCCGTGACGCGATGATCCACCTCACCCTCATCGGCATCGGCACCGGCAACCCCGACCATGTGACGGGGCAGGCCGTGCGCGCCATGAACGCGGCCGACCTGATCCTCATCCCGCTCAAGGGCGACGATAAAGCCGATCTCGCCGGGCTGCGGATGCAGATCTGCCGCGCCAACCTGACGAACCCCGCCACCCGCATCGCGCCCTTCGACCTGCCCACGCGCGATCCGGCCACGCCCGATTACCTCAACCGCGTGAACGACTGGCACGACGCCATCGCCGCCCTCTGGCAGGCGGAAATCGAAACCCACCTCGCCCAAGGCGGCGGCCCAAACGTCGCCCTCCTCGTCTGGGGCGACCCCTCGCTCTATGACAGCACGCTGCGCATCGCGGATCGCGTCGCCCGCCACCTACCGCTCACGCTGACTGTCATCCCCGGCATCACCGCCATTCAGGCGCTCTGCGCCGCCCATGCCATCCCGCTCAACGATCTGGCCAAGCCTGTGGTCATCACCACCGGCCGCCAGCTCCGCGCCGCAGGCTGGCCCCCCGCCGCCGATACGGTCGTGGTCATGCTGGACAGCGGCGCCGCCTTCGACGCGCTGGCACCGGATGGCATCCACATCTGGTGGGGCGCCTATGTCGGCATGACGGAACAGATCCTGATCCAAGGCCCGCTGTCAGAGGTCATGGAAACCATCCGCACCACCCGCGCCAAGGCCCGCGCCGATCACGGCTGGATCATGGACATCTACCTGATGCGCCGCACCGCAACTCAGCCCAGCGCGTAGCCCGACCCGCGCACCGTGCGGATGGGGTCCTCGTCGCCATGCACGCACAGCGCCTTGCGCAACCGACCCACATGCACATCCACCGTCCGTGTGTCGACATAGATGTCGCGACCCCAGACGCGGTCCAGCAACTGCTCTCGCGACCACACACGCCCCGGCTTTTCCATGAAGGCCGTCAGCAGGCGAAACTCCGTCGGACCCAGCTTCAGCACCTTCTCGCCCCGGAACACCCGATGCGTTTCCGTGTCCAGCCGGATGCCGTCAAACTCCAGCACCACGCCCATCGTCGAAGGCCGCACGCGCCGGATCTGCGCCCTCGCCCGCGCCATCAACTCCACCATCGAATAGGGCTTGATGACATAGTCATCCGCCCCCGTCTCAAGGCCCCTTACGCGGTCCACCTCATCGGCCCGCGCCGACAGCATGATGACCGGTATTCCCCGCGTCTCGGGCCGCATCTTCAGGCGGCGGCAGACCTCGATCCCCGAAACCTTGGGCATCATCCAGTCAAGGATGATCATGTCGGGATGATCCTCATCCACCAGCAGCAGCGCATCCTCGCCATTGTCGGCTTGGATCACGTCAAAGCCCTCGGCCTCAAGGTTGTAGGCCAGCACTTCGCGTTGCGCGAACTCGTCCTCCACCAACAGAACCTTGGGCTGCTGCACCATGATGCGCTCCATCCGTTCCTACCCCTCGGCCGCCGAAACATCCGGCACGATATCGGCCTTGGGCCGCTCTTCCCCGGGCACGGCGCCGGTCGCCAGATAGATCACCTGCTCGGCGATCGCGGTGGCATGGTCGCCCACGCGTTCGATGTTCTTCGCGATGAAATGCAGATGCATCGCCGCGCTGATGTTGCGCGGGTCTTCCATCATGTGGGTCAGCAACTCGCGGAACAGCGAGTTGTACATCTGGTCCACCTCGCGGTCGCGGTCGCGGATATCGGCGGCCACCGCCACATCCTGCGCGATATAGGCATCCAGCGCCTCTTTCAGCCGCAGCACCACCGTCCGCGCCATCCGCTGTACCGTGGCCGTGGTGCCATCCAAAGGCGCCATGTTCGACAGGACCAGCGCCCGCTTGGCAAGGTTCTTCGCATAATCCCCCGCACGTTCCAGCGCCGCCGCGATCCGCATCACCGACAGCACCATGCGCAGGTCGCCCGCCGTCGGCGCCCGCAGCGCAAGAAGCCGCGCGCATTCCGACTGGATCTGCTGCTCCAGCGCGTCGATGGCCGCATCGCCCGTCCGCACCTTCTGGGCCAGCGCCTCGTCGCGCTTCTCCAGCGCTTCGGCCGCGTCCAACAGCGCCTGCTCCACCAACCCGCCCATCCGCAGCACATGGGCCTGCACGGCCTCCAGATCGCGGTCAAAGGCGGTGTGGATATGGGGTTCCTTCATCGCGCGTCCTCCCTCAGCCGATCCGGCCGGTGATATAGGCCTCGGTCCGGGGGTCCTGCGGGGTGGTGAAAATCTGCCCCGTCTCGCCATATTCGACGAGGCTGCCCAGATGGAAGAAGGCCGTCTTCTGGCTGACCCGCGCGGCCTGCTGCATCGAATGGGTCACGATCACGACGGAAAAATGGGTCCGCAACTCGTCGATCAACTCTTCCACCTGCGCAGTCGCGATGGGGTCAAGGGCGGAACAGGGCTCGTCCATAAGCAGAACCTCCGGCGCCGTCGCCACAGCCCGCGCGATGCACAGCCGCTGCTGCTGCCCGCCCGAAAGGCCGGTGCCGGGGGCGCTCAGCCGATCCTTCACCTCGTTCCACAGCGCCGCCTTCTTCAGCGACGTCTCGACGATCTCATCCAGTTCCGCCTTGGTCCGCGCCAGCCCGTGGATCTTCGGCCCGTAGGCCACGTTGTCATAGATCGACTTGGGGAAGGGGTTCGGCTTCTGGAACACCATCCCCACCTTGGCGCGCAACTGCACCGGGTCGATGCGCGGATCATAGATATCCTGCCCGTCCAGCGTGATATTGCCCGACACCTTCGCGCTCGCCACCGTGTCGTTCATCCGGTTCAAACAGCGCAGGAAGGTCGACTTGCCGCAGCCCGACGGCCCGATAAAGGCGGTCACGGTCCGGTCAAGGATCGCCACATCCACATCCTTCAGCGCGTGCTTCTCGCCGTAATGCACCTGCACCCCGCGCGCCTCGATCTTGGCTTGCCTGTTGCTCACGTCCCGCTCCACCAAACGCATGTCGTTCATCCGCCCGTCCCCCTCACCACCGCCGCTCGAACCGCCGCCGCAGCAGGATCGCCGCCACGTTCATGATCACGAGGAACACCAAAAGCACGATGATCGCCCCCGAAGACCGCTCGATGAAGGCCGGGTCAGACCGTGACGCCCAGGAATAGACCTGCACCGGAAGGGCCGTCGCCGGGTCCATCACGCCGCCCTCAAAGGGCCCCGCCGGATAGTTCGTCACGAACGCCACCATCCCGATCAGCAAAAGCGGCGCCGTCTCACCCAATGCCGAGGCAAGGCCAAGGATCGTTCCCGTCATGATCCCCGGCATGGCCAAGGGCAGCACATGGTGGAAGACAAGCTGCATCTTCGACGCCCCAATCCCCAGCGCCGCCTCGCGGATCGACGGCGGCACCGCCCGGATCGCCGACCGTGTGGCGATGATGATCGTGGGCAGCGTCATCAGTGAGATGACCAAGGCCCCCACAAGGCTCGACGATTGCGGCAGCCCCATGAAGTTGATGAAGATCGCAAGGCCAAGAATACCGAACACGATCGACGGCACGGCGGCAAGGTTCGAGATATTCACCTCGATCAGGTCGGTGAAGCGGTTCTTCGGCGCGAATTCCTCAAGATAGATCGACGTCGCCACCCCCACCGGCACGGTGAAGATCGCCACCAGCACCATCATGTACAGCGACCCGATGATCGCCACGCCCAGACCCGATGCCTCGGGCCGCAGGTCCGATGCATCTGGCCCGGTCAGGAAACCCCAGTTGAACGGCATGGTCAGCAGGCCCGCCGCCACCAGATTGTCGGCAAGGTCCAATTGCTCGGGCGTCACATTGGTGTCCCGCTCCGCCGTCTCGCGCGTCACGCGGCCCTTCAGGTATCCGTCGATCCGCCCTGTGGCATAGACGGAAACCTCCACCACCTGCCCCACCAGCGACGGATCGGCCAGCACCATGTCGCGCAGCCGCGCCGGGCCGTCATCCGACAGCATGTCGCCCAGATCCTTCTCGGGCACACCCGCCGTGTCGATCCCCGCCGCCGCCAAATGCGCGACGAAGCCTTGGCTCAGCAGCCGCTTGTAGCCGATGGTCGTGACCTTCGCCATTTCCTCGACATTGCGGTTGCCCGTCTTGTCGACGATCGCCGCATCCACTGTCAGCGGAAAGGTGATCGTCGCCTGCCGAAAGGCCGAAACGCCATCCATCAGGATCGTCGCCAGCATGAAGAACAGCGTCGACAGGCTCAACACGATGGCCCCGATGCCATAGGCCTTCATCCGCCATTCCCGCGCCCGCCGCCGCTTGGTCCGCGCGCTCCCTTCCAGAAGCGACCCGCCGCGCGCCCCTTCGGGCGTCCCTGCCATCACATCGCTCATTCATATTGCTCCCGATAGCGCCGCACGATCCACAGCGCGAACACGTTCAGGCACAGCGTGATCACAAAGAGCGAGATCCCCAGCGCAAAGGCCACCAGCGTCTCGGGCGAATTGAACTCGGTATCCCCCGTCAGCTGGCTCACGATCTTCACCGTGATCGTCGTCATCGCCTCGAACGGGTTCAGGTTCAGCTGCGCCGCAGCCCCCGCCCCCATCGTCACGATCATCGTCTCGCCAATGGCCCGGCTCGTCGCCATCAGGATCGCGCCGACGATCCCCGGCAGCGCAGCAGGCAGAACCACCTGCGTCACCGTCTCGGCCTTGGTGGCGCCCAGACCCAGCGACCCGTCCCGCATCGACTGCGGCACCGCCGTGATGATGTCATCCGACAGCGACGAGATGAACGGAATGTTCAGAATGCCGATCACAATCCCCGCCGTGATGACGGACGATCCCGAATTGCCCAGCCCCGTCGGCACGGCCAGCCAGTCGCGCACCAAGGGCCCCACCGTCACCAGCGCGAACAGACCAAAGACCACGGTCGGAATCCCCGCAATCACCTCGATCAGCGGCTTGACCACAGACCGCACCCGCGGATCGGCGAACTCTGCCAGATAGATCGCCGCGAACAGCCCCACCGGAACCGCCACCAGCATCGAAATCAGCGTGATATACAGCGTGCCCCACAGCAGCGGCAGAAGGCCAAGCTGCGAATTGCCCTGAAAGGCGGGCGACCATGTCAGCCCGAAGAAGAAATCCTGAATGGGATACAGCCCGAAGAACCGAATGCTCTCCGACAGCATCGACAGCACGATCCCCACCGTCGTCAGGATGGCGATGGTCGAGGCCAGCATCAGCAGCGCCAGCACAACGCCCTCAACCCGGTTGCGGGCCCGGAACTCCGGCCCCGTCGCCTTGATGGCATAGGCCAGCCCGCCAACGGCCAAAGCCAGAACCAGCACCGTGCGCCACAGCGCACCGACCGTGGCCAGCCCGCGATATTCCTGTGCCGCCGCCAGCGTCTCGGGCAGCACATCCGCCCCCAACGCCACGCCCGTCGCGGCCAGCCGCTCACGCACCGCGCCCGCATCCAGCGCCGCCGCCTCATCGGCACCGATCGCGCCCGACGCGATTGCCGCCTCCAGCCCCGACGCGATCCGCCGCACATCAGCGAACAGCAGGGTGCGCGCGCTGTCATCCTGCACCATCTCGGCCGGGAACATGCCCTCCAGACGGCTTTCAATCACCATCGGCTGGGCGATTTGCCAGACTGCCAGAAACAGCAAAGCCGGCACCCCGGCCATGATCGCCCCGTGCCAGCCATAATATTGCGGCCGAGAATGCAGCCGCCGCGCGTCACCGCCCACAAGGGCCATCGCCCGCTGGCGCGACAGGACGAAACCTGCAAGGGCCAGCACGCCCAGAACGGTAAGGATCAAAAATACCGACATGCCGCCCCCCGGCTGGCAAAGGAAAACGGGGCGGCGCCTGCTGGCGCCGCCCCAATTGCTCCGCTTATTCCAGCGGGGCCATCACTTCTTCGGCCGCCACAGCAGCCTGCGTTGCCGCCAGTTCCGGGTCAGACACGAGGCCATAGGCCGCCAGCGGGCCATCCGGGCCAGCCATATCGTCCGACACGAAGAACTCGATGTATTCCTTCAGGCCGGGGATCACGCCGATGTGCTGCTTCTTGACGTAGAAGAACAGCGGACGCGACACCGGATAGTCGCCCGAAGCGATCGAGTCGACCGACGGCACCACGCCCGACATCGTCGCGACGCGCAGCTTGTCGGTGTTGTTCTGGTAGAAGCTCAGGCCGAACACGCCGACCGAGGTCGGGTTGGCGTCCAGACGGGCCAGCGTCTCGGTGTAGTCGCCGTCGATGTCCACCGACACGCCATCCGTGCGCAACGTCATGCACTGCTCTTCCGCCGCATCCTCGTCACCGCCGGCAGCGGCCTTGAAGGCTTCGAAGGCACCGGTTTCTTCGCAACCAGCCACGATCACCTTGGTGTCGAACACTTCACGCGTGCCGTGCTTGGTGCCCGGGATGAAGGCCAGAATGTCCTGCGCGGGCAGCGCGGCATCGACTTCGTTCCACGCCTTGTTCGGGTTTGCGACCAGCGCGCCGTCCTTCATCACCTGCGCGGCCAGCGCGTTGTACCAATGCGCGGGCGTGAAGGCGAATTCCGGGCCGTCCACTTTCGAGGCGAAGACGATCCCGTCATAGCCAAAGCGCACTTCCATGATGTCGGTCACGCCATTGGCGGTGCACAGCTCGATGTCCGACTTGCTGATGCGGCTGGACGAGTTGGCGATGTCGATGGTGTTCTCGCCCACGCCTTCGCACATCTTCTTGCGGCCCGCGCCCGAACCACCACCTTCCACGACCGGGGTCGGGAACTCGAAGTTTTCGCCGAAGGCTTCTGCCACGATGGTGGCATAGGGCAGCACGGTCGAAGAACCAGAGATCTGCACGTTGTCGCGCGCCAGCGCCACGCCGGTGGACCCGGCAAGCACCGCGACGGCGGAAAGGGTAAGCTTAAGGGAGGTCATGTCTCTCTCCATCGGTGATCCGCGACCCCCCGCACGGGCGCCGCTTCACCGATGCTGCTACCGCCCCTGCGTGACGCCTCTGCAAAGGTAATGTGACAGTTGTGTAACGAAGCGGCTTCCAAACGGCCCCGCACAACCCCGCCGCGCAAAGGTTAACAGGCCGTGCCACCGGCGCGCGTGGCCACAGTTTGCTGCACAGAATGCGGCACAAAACAGGGCACAGTCGTTTTCGCCACTGTGGACAGGTAAACGCCCGTCAGGATTGCGATTTATCGAAACTGCAACGGCCTTTGTCCGTCACAGATCCTCGACCAGAACCACACCCTGCATCGCCTTTATCGCGCCCTTGATTTGCGGGGTCACGGGATAGGGGTCGGGCAATGTGACATCGATCTCGCGCCCCGTCTCATCGGGCACGCAGATCGTCACCTGCGCCTTCGACCGCCCCTCCACCTTGGCCAGCAGCGCCGCCACCGATGCCGCCGCCTCCGCCCGGTTCAGATGGATGCGCAGCGCCGTCGCCCCCGCCTCGGCGGCAACGGAATCAATGGGTTGCACCCCATTGGCCAGCAGTTTCACCGAATCGCCATCCGGGTCCGCGCGCACCGTCAGCACCACGTTCCGCCCCGGTTCCAGATGATCCCGCGCCGCTTCCAGCACGTCCGAGAAGACCGTCACCTCATAAAGCCCGGTCGGATCGGACAGCGACACAAAGGCAAAGCGGTTCCCCTTCGCCGATTTCCGCTCCTGCCGCGACGAGACGGAGCCTGCCATCTTCACCACGCAGGTGCCCCGCTCTGCCAGCCGCGTCACCTCAGCCAAGGTCTTGATTTCCTTGCGCTTCAACGCCGCCATATAGTCATCCAGCGGATGCCCCGACAGATAGAAACCGATCGCCATATGCTCCTGCGACAGCCGTTCCGTGGGCAGCCAATCGCCCCGATTGGCCAGCCGCGGTTCCGGGATATCCGCCCCCGCCTCACCGAACAGCGACACCTGCGACGACGCCTTCGCCTCGTGGATCGCCGCCGAATAGGCCACCAGCGAATCAAGTCCCTCGAAGACCCGCGCCCGATTCGCATCCAGAATGTCGAAGGCCCCCGCCCGCGCCAGCATCTCCAACGGCCGCTTCCCGATCTTCTTCAGATCGACCCGCCGCGCAAAATCGAAAAGGGAAACAAAGGCTTGGCCAGCCCGCGCCTCGACGATCATCTTCATCGCCTCAACGCCCACATTCTTCAACGCGCCCAGCGCATAGACAATCTGCCCCTCCACCACCGTGAAAGTGGCCAGCGACCGGTTCACGCAGGGCGGCACCGTGGTCAGCCCCAGCTTGTCCACCTCGCGCTTGTAGACGGCCAGCTTGTCGGTCAGGTGGATATCGCAATTCATGACGGCCGCCATGAATTCCACCGGGTAGTTGGCCTTCAGATAGGCCGTCTGATAGCTCACCACCGCATAGGCGGCGGCATGCGACTTGTTGAACCCGTAATTGGCGAATTTCTCCAGCAGGTCAAAGACTTCACCCGCCTTCTTGGCGTCGATCCCATGCGTCGCCTTGGCCCCTTCGATGAATTTGGGGCGCTCCTTCGCCATCTCCTCGGCGATCTTTTTCCCCATCGCCCGGCGCAGCAGGTCGGCGCCGCCAAGGGAATATCCCGCCATGACCTGCGCGATCTGCATCACCTGTTCCTGATAGACGATGATGCCCTGCGTCTCTGCCAGAATATGGTCGATGGTCGGATGGATGGATTCCAGATCCCTCAGCCCGTTCTTCACCTCGCAATAGACGGGGATGTTCTCCATCGGGCCGGGACGATAGAGCGCCACCAGCGCCACGATATCCTCGATGCAGGTGGGTTTCATCCGCCGCAGCGCATCCATCATGCCGCTGGATTCCACCTGGAACACGGCCACCGTCTTGGCCGCGGCGTAAAGCTCGTAGGTCGGCTTATCGTCCAATGGAATCAAGCTGATATCCAGTGTGACCCCGCGCAGCTTCAGCAAGTCCAGCGCGTTCTGGATCACCGTCAGCGTCTTCAGGCCAAGGAAGTCGAACTTCACCAGACCCGCCGCCTCGACCCATTTCATGTTGAATTGCGTGGCAGGCATATCAGACCGCGGGTCCTGATACAGCGGCACCAACTCATCCAGCGGCCGGTCCCCGATCACCACCCCCGCAGCATGGGTGGAGGCGTTGCGATACAGCCCCTCGATCTGCTCGGCATAGGTCAGAAGCCGCCCCACCACCTCTTCCTTCGCCGCCTCCCGCAGCCGCGGCTCATCGGCCAAGGCCTTGGTGATCGAGACAGGCTTCACCCCCTCCAGCGGGATCATCTTCGACAGCCGGTCCACCTGCCCATAGGGCATCTGCAGCACCCGCCCCACATCCCGCACCGCCGCCTTGGACAAAAGCGCGCCGAAGGTGATGATTTGCCCCACCTTCTCGCGCCCGTACCGCTCCTGCACGTAGCGGATCACCTCTTCCCGACGATCCATGCAGAAGTCGATGTCGAAGTCGGGCATCGACACCCGCTCCGGGTTCAAGAACCGTTCGAAAAGAAGGGCATAGCGCAAGGGGTCAAGATCGGTGATCGTCAGCGCATAGGCCACCAGAGACCCCGCCCCCGACCCCCGCCCCGGCCCCACGGGGATGTCATGCGCCTTGGCCCATTTGATGAAGTCGGACACGATCAGGAAGTACCCGGGGAACCCCATCTTCTCGATGATGTCCAACTCGAAGTCGAGCCGCGCCTGATACTCCTCTACCGTCGCAGCATGGGGAATGACGGCCAGCCTGTTCTGCAGACCCTCATTCGCCTGACGGCGCAGTTCCTGCACCTCGTCCTCGGCAAAGATCGGCAGGATCGGCTTGCGCTTGGCCGCCATAAAGGCGCAGCGCCGCGCGATCTCTACCGTGTTTTCAACGGCTTCAGGCAGATCGGCGAAGAGCGCGCACATCTCTGCCTCGGTCTTCAGGTAATGCTGCGGCGTCAGGCGACGGCGCGGCTGGCTCTGGTCCACATAGGCCCCTTCCGCGATGCAGATCAGCGCATCATGCGCCTCGTACATCCCGGATTTCGGGAAATAGACGTCATTGGTGGCCACCAGCGGCAGGCCCATCTCATAGGCCATCTCGACAAAGCCCCGCTCCGTCGCGGCCTCGGCCTCCGTCAGCCGCCCCCCATCGCCCGGATGACGCTGCAGTTCCACGTAAAGCCGGTTCTCAAAGGCCGCCGCCAGCCGCTCCATCAACGCCCGCGCCTTGACTCCTTGCCCCTGCTGCAGAAACCGCCCCACCGGCCCCTCGGCCCCGCCCGTCAGGCAGATCAGCCCCGCCGAATGACCCTCCAACTCTTCCAGAGTGACCTGATTAAGCTGCCCTGCCTTGTCCAGATAGAGGCAGGAATTCAGCTTCATCAGGTTCATGTAACCCGCCTCGGACTGCGCCAGCAGCACCACGGGCGCGGGCATCCGCAGCTTTTCCCCCGGCTGGGCCGGATCATGCGCGACGGACACCTGACAGCCCACGATAGGCTGCAGCCCCGCCTCCTTGGCAAGAACCGAAAACTCCAGCGCGCAGAACATGTTGTTGGTATCTGTCACGGCGACGGCGGGCATCTCGGCCCCGGCGCAAAGCTTGACCAACTTCTTCACCGGGATCGCGCCTTCCAGCAGCGAATGTTCGGTATGGACACGCAGGTGAATGAATCGGGGAATGTTTGCCATGACCGCAGCCTAGCGAAGCGTCACAGGCGGGGAAAGACCGCCCTGTCTTTCGGCAAAAGCGGAAACTGCTTCGCGGGATTTCAAAAAGGTTCCGCTTGCCATGTGGCAGAGCGGCGCGCTTCACTGCTAGGAAGACACAAGGCCCGAACCGGAAAACGGGGGGCATGGGGCGCGTGGCCCGCTTTACGCCGCATCGGGCGGCCACGCAAATCGCCTCGAACGGGGAGAAGGCGGCGGGTTGGACCATGACAGGGATCGCGTTTCTCCTGAACGGAACGCCTGTCCGGGTGGCGGCAGAGGCCCCCACGCGCACACTTCTCGATTTCCTGCGCGAAACGCGCGGGCTCTGCGGCACGAAGGAAGGCTGCAACGAAGGCGATTGCGGGGCCTGCACCGTGATGGTCACGGATGGTGGCGGCAGCCGGGCGTTGAATGCCTGCATCCTCTTCCTGCCGCAGTTGCACGGCAAGGCCGTCCGCACCGTCGAAGGCCTGTCCGGCCCAAAGGGCGAGATGCATCCCGTGCAAGAGGCAATGGTCACCCATCACGGCTCGCAATGCGGCTTCTGCACGCCCGGTTTCGTGGTCTCCATGGCCGTGGCCCAGATGAACGGGCGGCGCGACCATGACGATGTGCTGGCCGGCAACCTCTGCCGCTGCACGGGATATGCCCCCATCATCCGCGCCGCCGAAGCCGCCGCAGCTGCTCCCATCCCCGACTGGATGGAAAACGACCGCAGCTTCATCTTGGCCCAAATACTCACTTCCGACGGCAACATCCCGATCGACGCTTCAGGAAACGGCGCAGGGGGGTCCGGGGGGACGACTGTCCCCCCGGCCTTCCGCCCGACAAACTCGGACGATCTTGCCGACTGGTATCTCGCCCATCCCGACGCCACCCTCATCGCCGGGGCCACCGATGTTGGCCTCTGGGTGACGAAGCATCTGCGCGACCTCGCGCCCGTGGCGTTCCTGAGCGGCGTCACCGACCTACAGCAGATCGAACGACAGGGCGGGATGCTCCATGTCGGCGCCGCCGTGACGATCGCCGCCCTGCGCGAGGCGGTGCAGGACCGGCTCCCCTCGCTGGCCGAACTCTTCCGCCGCTATGCCAGTGAACAGGTCCGCAACGCCGCCACCATCGGCGGCAACATCGCCAATGGCTCTCCCATCGGCGACGGCCCGCCCGCGCTGATCGCGCTCGGCGCAACGCTCCACCTGCGCCGGGGGGATGACCTCCGCTCGATCCCGCTCGAGTCCTTCTTCCTCGACTACCGCAAGCAGGACCGCCGCCCCGGCGAATTCGTGGCCGGGATCAGTTTTGCGGAACAGGCCCCCTCTTTGCGCTGCTACAAGATTTCCAAGCGCTTTGATCAGGACATCTCCGCCGTCTGCGGCTGTTTCAACCTGACCATCGAGGATGGCCGCATCACCGCCGCCCGCATCGCCTTCGGCGGCATGGCAGGCATCCCCAAGCGCGCCGCCCATGTCGAACAAGCCCTGATCGGCCAGCCATGGGAGGAGGCGACCATCACCCGCGCCCTGCCCGCCTTCGCGCAGGATTTCACCCCGCTGTCCGACATGCGCGCCAGTGCCGCCTACCGCTTGGAAACCGCCGCCAACCTTTTGCGCCGCTACTTCCACGATCTGAACGGTAGCCCCGTCTCGGTGCTGGAGGTCGCGCCATGACCATGGGCAAATCCCTTCCCCATGACGCGGCGCCCCTGCATGTCACGGGACAGGCGCGCTACATCGACGACATTCCCTTGCCCTCCGATGCGCTGCACCTCGCCTTCGGCCTCTCGACCATCGCGCATGGCGAGGTCACGGCGATGGACCTGTCCGCCGTCCGCGCCGCCCCCGGCGTGGTGGCCGTCCTTTCTGCCGAAGACTTCAGCGAAATGCCGGATTGCAGCCCCTCGGTGCATGACGAACCGCTGCTCTCCACGGGAATGGTCAATTACCTCGGCCAACCGCTTTTCCTCGTCGCCGCTGACAGCCACCTCGCCGCCCGCCGCGCCGCGCGTCTGGCCAAGGTGACATATCGCGAGTTGCCCGCCCTCCTCACGGTGGACGATGCGCTGGGCGCCAACAGCCGCTTCGAACAGGGCCCGGTGATCTGGACAAAGGGCGACCCCGCCGCCGCCATCGCCAAGGCCCCCCACACCGTCGAAGGCAGCTTCGAGGTGGGCGGTCAGGAACACTTCTACCTCGAAGGCCAAGTCGCTGCCTGCCTGCCGCAGGAAGGCGGCGATGTCACCATCCTCTCCTCCACCCAGCACCCGACGGAAATCCAGCACAAGGTGGCCCACGCCCTTCACCTGCCGATGAGCAGTGTCAGGGTCGAGGTGCGCCGCATGGGTGGCGGCTTCGGCGGCAAGGAAAGTCAGGGCAACGCGCTCGCCATCGCCTGCGCCGTGGTGGCCACCCGCACCGGGCGGCCCTGCAAGATGCGCTACGACCGCGACGACGATATGATGATCACGGGCAAGCGGCACGACCTGCGCATCCTCTACCGCGCGGGCTTCGATGATCAGGGCCGCGTGACAGGGCTGGAATTCACCCATCTTTTCCGCTGCGGCTGGGCGCAGGACCTGTCCTTGCCTGTGGCCGACCGGGCGATGCTGCATGCCGACAACTGCTATCACCTTCCCGACATCCGCATCGAAAGCCACCGCCTGAAAACCCATACCCAAAGCGCGACCGCCTTCCGCGGCTTTGGCGGCCCGCAAGGGATGGTGGGGATGGAACGCGTGATGGACCACATCGCCCATGCCCTCGGGAAAGACCCGCTGCAGGTGCGCCGCACCAATTTCTACCGCGCGGCGGCGGAACCGGGCCCAGTCCAAACCACGCCCTTTCACATGGCCGTCGAGGATTTCATCGGTCAGGACCTTGTCGCCGAACTGGAACGGACCAGCGACTATCACAAGCGACGGGCTGAGATCGCGGCATGGAACGTCGCCTCCCCGATCCTGAAACGCGGCCTCGCGCTCACGCCGGTCAAATTCGGCATTTCCTTCACCCTGACCCATCTCAATCAGGCCGGGGCATTAGTCCATGTCTATCAAGACGGCTCCATCCAGTTGAATCATGGCGGGACGGAAATGGGGCAGGGCCTCTTCCAGAAGGTCGCACAGGTCGTGGCGGGGGTCTTTGGCGTGGATGCCGGGGCGGTGAAGATCACTGCGACGGATACGGGAAAGGTTCCAAATACATCGGCCACTGCCGCCTCCTCCGGGTCGGACCTGAACGGTATGGCAGCCAAGGCGGCGGCCGAAACGATCCGCGCCCGCCTTGCGGCCTTCCTTGCCGAAAAGCATCAGACCAAGCCCGAAAAGGTGCGCTTCACCGATGGCCTCGTCCATGTCGCGGGCGAGGCTTACGATTTCGCCCGTGTGGCGGGCTGGGCCTATCAGGCCCGTGTCTCGCTCTCCGCCACAGGCTTTTATGCCACGCCCAAGATCGTCTGGGATCGTGTCCGCGGCACCGGCCGCCCCTTCCTTTACTTCGCATATGGCGCGGCCGTGACCGAGGTGGTGATCGACACGCTCACGGGCGAGAACCGCATCTTGCGGGCCGACCTTTTGCATGACACCGGCACCAGCCTGAACCCCGCGCTGGATATCGGACAGGTCGAAGGGGCCTATGTGCAAGGCGCAGGCTGGCTCACGACCGAGGAACTTGTCTGGGACGCGAAGGGCAAACTGACCACGCACGCGCCCTCCACCTACAAGATCCCCGCCTGTTCGGATCGCCCGCGCCTCTTCAACGTGGCGCTCTGGGGTCGGGCCAACCGCGAGGATACGGTGGGCAAGTCCAAGGCCGTGGGCGAGCCGCCCTTCATGCTGGGAATCTCGGCTTTGATGGCGCTGTCGGATGCGGTTGCGGCCTGCGGGGATGGGACAGTCTACCCGGCGCTGGACGCGCCCGCTACGGCGGAACGGGTGCTGGCGGCGGTGAAGCGGGTGCGTGGCGATGCTTGACCTCGACGCCCTCCGCGCCGCCATCGCCGCCCATGGCCCCACCGCCCGCGTCGTGATCGCCGCGCATGACGGGTCCAGCCCGCGCGAGGTGGGGGCCTCCATGCTCGTCTGGGCCGATGGCCAATCCGGCACCATCGGCGGCGGCGCACTGGAACATGAGGCCACTATCCGCGCCCGCGCCCATCTGGCCGAAACCCGCCCCCTCCTGACGCGCGAGGCACTGGGCCCCAAACTCGGCCAATGCTGCGGCGGGGCGGTCACCCTGCTGACCGAAGTCTTCACCGAAACCACTCTTCCCATAGCCGAGGCCGACGTCTTCGCCCGCCCCGTCGATGGCCGCCCCATGCCGCTGTCGGTCAAGCGCCTGCTCGCCCGCGCACGCGGCGAAGGCGTGGCACCCCGCCCCGCCCTTCTGCAAGGCTGGATGGTCGAACCCCTCGCCCGGCCCGACCGCCTTCTCTGGATCTGGGGCGCTGGCCATGTCGGGCGCGCGCTGGTCGGCGTTCTCGCCCCGCTTCCGGACGTCGCGATCACATGGGTGGACATCGCCGCCGCGCGTTTCCCCGAAGCGGTCCCCAAGTCTGTCACCCGCGTGATCGCCCCTGATCCCGCGCAGGCGGTGGCAGGCGCCCCAAAGGATGCCGAACACCTGATCGTCACCTTCTCGCACGCGCTCGACCTCGAGCTTTGCCACCGTCTTCTGGGGCACGGCTTCACCACCTGCGGCCTGATCGGCTCGGCCACCAAATGGGCGCGCTTCCGGGCGCGCCTCGGGGCACTCGGTCACCCCGCCCAGACCATCGCCCGCATCGACTGCCCCATCGGCGACCCGGGCTTGGGCAAACATCCGCAAGCCATTGCCCTGGGGGTCGCCACGGCCTTCCTGCGGCGGAACCAGCCGGGCGCGTCACGACAGGAGAACGCCGGATGACAGCGACAGCACCCACGCCAAGGCCCGAACTTCTGGCCGTTTCGGGCGTAACCAAGGCCTATCCGGGTGTCATCGCCAACAGCGACGTGTCCTTCGCCATCAGCGAGGGTGAGGTCCACGCCCTTCTGGGAGAGAACGGCGCGGGCAAATCGACACTGGTGAAGATGATCTATGGCCTCGTCAAACCCGACAGCGGCACGATGCGCTTTCGCGGCCAGCCCTATCAGCCAGCCGAACCCCGCGCCGCCCGCGCTGCGGGCGTGGCCATGGTCTTCCAGCATTTCAGCCTGTTCGAAGCGCTGAACGTCGCCGAGAACGTCGCGCTGGGCATGGAAAACCCGCCGCCCCTGCGCGAGTTGGCCACCCGCATCCGGGCGGTGTCGGAAGAATACGGTCTCCCCCTCGATCCTGGCCGAATGGTGGGCGACCTTTCCGCCGGGGAACGTCAGCGCGTCGAAATCATCCGCTGCCTTCTGCAGGACCCCAAGCTACTGATCATGGATGAACCCACCTCCGTCCTGACCCCACAAGAGGTGGAGATCCTGTTCAAGACCCTCCGCCAACTGTCGTCCGAAGGCACCGCGATCCTCTATATCAGCCACAAGCTGGAAGAGATCCGCGCGCTCTGCGACGAAGCGACAATCTTGCGGCGCGGCAAGGTCGTGGCGACCTGCACGCCGCGTGAACGGTCCGCGCGCGAGATGGCGGAATTGATGGTCGGCGCGACCCTCACGCCCCCCGCGCGCGCAGCCCAACCCAAAGGGGCCACGGCGCTGGAAGTTGCGGGGCTCTCCGTCGCCTCCCCGATCCCCTTCGGCACCAGCCTGAAGGACATCTCCTTCCGTGTGGCGAAGGGCGAAGTACTGGGCATCGCGGGTGTTGCCGGAAACGGGCAGGACGAATTGCTGTTGGCGCTCTCCGGCGAACTTCGCACGGCACCCGAGGCCATCCAAATCGACGGGCAGCCGATGGGGGCCACCGGGCCGAATGCCCGCCGCGCCGTGGGCTTGGTCGCCGCGCCTGAAGAACGGTTGGGCCATGCCGCCGCCCCCGACATGTCGCTGGTGGAAAACGCGCTTCTGTCCGGCGCGGTGCGCAAGGGGCTGGTGAAGGGCGGCTTCATCGACTGGGCCGCGGCAGGCGACTTTGCGGCGGGCATCGTCAAGGAATTCGACGTCCGCACCCCCGGCACCCATGTCGCCGCCCGTGCGCTTTCGGGCGGCAATCTGCAGAAATTCGTGGTGGGGCGCGAACTCTCGCAAGACCCCAGCGTCATCGTCATCAACCAGCCCACATGGGGCGTCGATGCCGCTGCGGCCGCCGCGATCCGGCAAGCGATCCTTAACCGCGCCGCAGCCGGGGCGGCCGTTGTCGTCATCAGCCAAGACCTCGATGAACTGCTTGAGATTGCGGACAATTTCGCCGCACTCAACGAGGGGCGGCTGACAAAGCCCCGCCCGGTGGAAGGCCTGACCATCGACGAGATCGGCCTGATGATGGGCGGCGCCGACGGGATGGAGGTGGCGCATCATGCGGGTTGAGAACCAAAAGTTTTTGAAAACTTTTGCAAATTCCTTCGAAGGAATTTGTTCCCAAGCTGCTGCGGAGGGCCGCGCATGATCCGGCTTGAGAAACGTCCCTCGCCCAGCGCCTTCTGGCAATGGGCCACGCCCGTCCTCGCCGTGATCCTGACGATGATTGCGGGCGGGATCATGTTCGCCCTTCTGGGCAAGAACCCTGTCGAGGCGATCCGGACCATCTTCTGGGACCCGCTTTTCAACGAACAGTTCGCCTCCTATTCCCGCCCGCAGCTTCTGGTGAAAGCGGGGCCGCTGATCCTGATTGCGGTGGGCCTGTCGCTCGGGTTCCGCGCGGGCATCTGGAACATCGGCGCCGAAGGCCAGTACATCATGGGCGCGATCTTCGGGGCGGCTGTGGGACTGGCGCTTTATCCCGTCGAGACGCGCTGGGTCTTTCCGCTCATGGTGGTGGCGGGTATCTTCGGCGGCTGGCTCTGGGCGATGATCCCGGCAATCCTGAAGACGCGGTTCAACACGAACGAAATCCTCGTCTCCCTCCTCCTCGTCTACGTGGCGCAGAACATCCTCGCCTCGATGTCCATCGGCCTGCTGCGGAACCCCGAAGGCGGTGGCTTCCCCGGCAGCAGGAACCTGAGCCAGATTCCCGCAATGGCCAACCCCGAGCTTATCCCCGGCACGGGGATGCATTGGGGCGTCATCGCGGCTTTCGTGGTGGTCATCGCGGCCTATATCCTGCTGCAGCGCCACATCCTCGGCTATCATATCAAGCTGGCGGGTCAGGCCCCCAAGGCGGCGCGCTTTGCCGGTGTCAGCCCCAATCGCCTTGTCCTCCTCTGCATGGGACTCTCGGGTGCTCTGGCAGGGATGGCGGGCCTTTTCGAAGTGGCCGGCCCCTCGGGCCAGATCAGCATCGATTTCAACGTGGGCTACGGCTTCACCGCCATCATCGTGGCCTTCCTCGGCCGCCTGAACCCCATCGGCATCCTGCTGGCGGGGCTTCTCATGGCGCTGACCTATATCGGCGGCGAACTGGCAAGCTTCATGCTCGCCCTGCCCTCCGCCGCGATCCAGGCCTTTCAGGGGATGCTCTTGTTCTTCCTGCTGGCTGTGGACCTCTTGACCAATTACCGCATCCGCTTCGGCACGAAGAGAGAGGTGGCCTGATGGATCTCGGCGGCATCAACCCGGCGATCCTGATCGCCTCGCTCATGGTGGCCTCCGTCCCGATCATCCTCGCCGCCATCGGCGAGTTGGTGGTGGAAAAGGCAGGCGTTCTGAACCTCGGGGTCGAGGGAATGATGATCATGGGCGCGATCTGCGGCTTTGCCACCGCCGTGGGCACAGGCAGCCCCGTTCTGGGCTTCTTCGGCGGTGCCTTGGGGGCGGCGGCGCTGTCCCTCGTCTTTGCCGTGCTGACGCAGGTCTTTCTTGCCAATCAGGTGGCGACGGGCCTTGCGCTCACGCTTTTTGGGTTGGGCCTGTCGTCGATGATCGGGCAGGGCTATGTCGGCATCAAGCCACCCGCCACGGGCGAGGTGCCGATGGGGCCGCTGACTGACATCCCCTTCTTGGGCGAGGTCCTCTTCAGCCATGACTGGATGGTCTACGTCTCCATCGCCGTTGTGGCCGCAGTCTGGGCGGTGCTGAAATACACCCGCATGGGTCTGATCCTGCGCGCGGTGGGCGAAAGCCACGATGCCGCCCATGCGCTGGGCTACAAGGTCACCCGGATCCGCGTGCTCGCCATCCTCTTCGGCGGCGCGATGGCGGGCTTGGGCGGGGCCTATGTCAGCCTGATCCGCGTCCCGCAATGGACCGACGGCATCACGGCGGGCGCGGGCTGGATCGCACTGGCCATTGTCGTCTTCGCCAGCTGGAAACCTTGGCGCGTCCTGCTTGGCGCCTATCTTTTTGGCGGTATAACGGTACTACAGCTCAATCTTCAGGCAGCCGGGGCCCGAATCCCGGTCGAATACTTGTCGATGAGTCCGTATCTGATAACCATCCTCGTGCTGGTCATCATGTCCTCTGGCAAGGGCAAGGCGGCGCTGAATGCCCCCGCCTCGCTGGGCCAGAACTTCCACGCCTCGCGATGAGGCACACTCAACCCGGGGTCGGCTGCCGACCCCGCAACCGGGAGCAAGAAATGCAGAGAAGAACAATCCTCAAGGGCGGCGCTGCGCTGGGCTTTGCCAGCATGGTCGGCGGCAAGGTCGCCTTTGCGCAGGGTCTGGAAAAGGTCAAGGCTGGCTTTGTCTATGTCGGCCCCATCGGCGATGGCGGATGGACGTTCCAGCATCATGAGGGCGCTCTGGCCGTTCAGGAAGCCTTTGGCGACAAGGTCGAAATCGTCTGGCAGGAAAACGTTCCCGAAGGTGCCGATGCCGAACGCGTGCTGACGCAGATGGCGCTGTCGGGCTGCAACATCATCTTCACCACCTCCTTCGGCTTCATGGACCCGACCAATGCGGTCGCGGCCAAGTTCCCGGATATCAAGTTCGAACATGCGACCGGCTACAAGCGCGAGCATCCGAATGTCTCCACCTACAACGCGCGCTTCTATGAGGGCCGCGCGGTGCAGGGCCATATCGCGGGCAAGATGACCAAGACGAACAAGATCGGCTACATCGCGTCCTTCCCGATCCCCGAAGTCATCATGGGGATCAACAGCTACTACCTGCACGCCAAGAAGGTGAACCCGAACGTTGAACTGTCCATCGTCTGGGCCTTCACCTGGTTCGATCCGGCGAAAGAGGCCGATGCGGCCAAGGCGCTGATCGATCAGGGCGTGGACGTCATCGCCTCGCACACCGATTCCACCGCGCCGCTGGCCGAGGCTGCCAAGACCGGCGGCAAGGTCATCGGCTTTGGTCAGGCGTCGGACATGGCGGATTACAAGCCAACCCCGCGCGTTTCCTCGATCATCGACAACTGGGCACCCTATTACGTCAAGCGCGTCGGGGAACTGCTGGATGGCACCTATGCGCAGGTTGACAGCTGGGCGGGCATTCCGGAAGGCGAGGTCGAGATCGGCGAGATCACCGATGCCGTCCCCGCAGATGTGAAGGCCGAAGCCGAAGCGATGCGCGATGCGATTGCCGCACGCACCTACCACCCCTTCACCGGCCCGATCAACAAGCAGGACGGAAGCCCGTGGCTGGCCGAAGGCGCTGTCGCGCCGGATGGCGACCTGCTGGGGATGATGTTCTACGTCGAAGGCATCACGGGCGAAATCCCGTCCTGATCTCGCAAGGATTATCGCATCTGGGAAAGGCCCGCCACGGCGGGCCTTTTTCCATGCGGAGCGACAGAATCGTCGCGGGACTGATCCAGATCAAAACAAATTCTATCTTTTGAATTTATATTGCCCCCCGAACCCATAACTCAGGAGGGCAAGGGATGGCGCATGTCGTCGTATTGGGCGCGGGTCTTGGCGGGGCCATCATGGCCTACGAGTTGAAGGATCAACTGCGCAAAGAAGACACGGTCACTGTGGTCACCAAGGACCCGACCTATCACTTCGTTCCCTCGAACCCGTGGATCGCCGTCGGCTGGCGCGACCGGGAAGATATCACCGTCGATCTTTCGCCGACCATGGCCAAGAAGGGGATCAACTTCATCCCTGCCGCCGCGGAAAAGCTGCACCCCGAAGAGCACCGCATCGCGCTGGTGAACGGCGAGTCCGTCTCCTACGACTATCTCGTCATCGCCACCGGCCCCGAACTGGCCTTCGACGAGATCGAAGGGTTTGGACCCCATGGCGGTTTCACCCAATCGGTCTGCCATATCGACCATGCCGAAAAGGCCAAGCTCGTCTTCGACGAGCTGGTCAAGAACCCCGGCCCCGTCATCATCGGCGCGGCGCAGGGGGCAAGCTGCTTTGGCCCGGCCTATGAATTCCTCTTCATCCTCGAAACCGCGCTGCGCCGTGCCAAGGTGCGCGACCGCGTGCCGATGACCTTCGTCACGCCAGAACCCTATATCGGCCATCTCGGCCTTGACGGGGTGGGCGATACCAAAGGCCTGTTAGAATCCGAGATGCGCGCCAAGCACATCAAGTGGATGACCTCCACACGCGTGAAAAAGGTCGAACAGGGCAAGATGACGGTGGAAGAGATCGCCGATGACGGCACGTCGAAAGGCGAAAAAGAACTGCCCTTCGCCTTTTCCATGATGCTGCCCGCCTTCCGGGGCATCAAGCCCGTCGCGGGCATCGAAGGCCTGTCCAACCCGCGCGGCTTCACCATCGTGGACCGCCACCAGCAGAACCCGAAATATCCCAACATCTTCGCCGTCGGCGTCTGCGTCGCCATCCCGCCAATGGGGCAGACACCGGTTCCCGTCGGCGTTCCCAAGACCGGGTTCATGATCGAGTCGATGGTCACCGCCACCGCCCACAACATCGGCAACATCGTGCGCGGCAAGGAACCCGATCAGGTCGGCACCTGGAACGCCGTCTGCCTTGCCGATTTCTGGGATGGAGGCATCGCCTTCGTGGCCCAACCCCAGATTCCGCCCCGCAACGTGAACTGGTCATCGTCGGGCAAATGGGTGCATATGGCGAAGGTCGGCTTCGAGAAGTACTTCCTGCACAAACTCAGGAAGGGGGTGTCCGAACCCTTCTACGAAACCCTCGCACTCAAAACGCTGGGGATCGACAAGCTGAAGGAAACCCATCAGGGATGATCTCGACTGATGTCGGGTGCCGTCCCCAAAGCGGCGGCCCCCGGCTTTCCTTCCGTCCTGCATCATGGCAGTTTCGCCGCCATGAGACCGTCCTCTCCCCTCGCCTTCGGCTGCATGCAATTCGGCGGTCGCGCCGATCCCGTCGCCTCGCGCGCGCTCTATGACGCCTGCCGTGCCGCAGGGATCACCCATTTCGACACCGCCCATGTCTACACCAACGGGCAATCCGAACGCCTGCTCGGCGGGTTCGCCAAGGGCGACGCCATCTCCATCGCCACCAAGGTAGGCTATGACGGCGGCGCGGGTCGCGCCAACCTCACCCGACAATTCGAAGAAAGCCTCCGCCGCCTTGGCGTCGAGGGTGTCGATCTTCTCTACCTTCACCGCTTCGATCCCGGCACGCCGCTAGAGGAAACCCTCGCCCTCTTCGTCGAATGGCAGCAGAAAGGCCGCATCGCCCGCATCGGCCTGTCGAATTTCGCCGCGTGGCAGGTGATGAAGGCGCAAGCCATCCTCGCCCGCTATGGCAGCCGGGTGGATGTGATCCAGCCGATGTTCAACCTCGTCAAACGGCAGGCAGAGGTGGAACTTTTGCCGATGTGCGCCGACCAGCAGATTGCCGTCCATGCCTATTCCCCCTTGGGCGGCGGCCTCTTGACCGGGAAATACGCCGCAGGCGGCGCGGGCCGTTTGGCCGAGGACAGCCGCTACGCCGCCCGCTACGCGCCCGAGGCGATGCACGCCGCCGCCAAAGGCCTTGCCGAGATCGCCGCCGAGGCAGGCACCCACCCCGCCACGCTCGCCGTGGCGTGGGTCATGTCCTGCCCGATCACGCCCGTGATACCGCTGATATCGGCGCGCAGCACGGATCAGATTGCCCCCTCACTCGCCGCGGCGGACTTCCCCATGACCCCCAACCTGCGCGCGCGCCTCTCGGCGCTTTACCCCGCGCCACCCCCGGCCACCGACCGACTGGAAGAAGCATGACCGATTTCCTCATCATCGGCGGCGGCATCGCCGGCATCTCTGCTGCCGCCCGCCTGTCCGAACTGGGCTCCGTCACGGTGATCGAGGCGGAATCGGCCCTCGCCCATCATGCCTCCGGCCGCTCTGCCGCGCTTTATGAACCGCGCTACGGCGCGCCCGCCGTGGTGGAACTGTCGCTCGCCTCCGAAGACCATTTCAGGGCTGCCGAAAACGTGCTTTCCCCCCGCGGCCTGATGATCGTGGCCAAGCCGGACCAGAAGGACGACTTCGACACCGAAGTCCGCGACATGCAGATGACCCGCTGCACGTTTGACGAGGCGCGCGCTATCGTCCCGATCCTGAACCCAGACAGCGTGGCGATGGCCGCCTATGCCGACCATGCCTGGGACATCGATACCGACCTTCTGCTGCAGGGCTTTGCGCGCGAGGCAAAGTTGCGCGGTGCCCAGATCGTCACGGGCGCCCGCGTCACCGCCATCGCCAAGGGAGACGCAGGCTGGACCGTCACCACCGCCGCAGGTGAGTTTACCGGCAGACTTCTCATCAATGCCGCAGGCGCATGGGTGGATGAGGTCGCCACGATGGCCGGCATCCGCCCGCTGGGCTTTACCCCCAACCGCCGCTCCATGGCGCGCATCCCCGCCCCCGGCGGCCTTGATATCAGCAAATGGCCCATGCTCTTCGGCGCGGGCGAGGCGTGGTATGCCAAACCTGACGCGGGCGCCCTGATCGTCTCGCCCGCCGAAGAAGACCCGCAAATCCCGCATGACGCTTGGGCCGACGACATGGTGCTGGCCGAGGGTCTTGCCCGTTACGAAGAGATGGTCACCGAACCCGTCACTCGTCTGATCTCCAACTGGGCGGGCCTGCGCACCTTCTCGCCCGACCGGGTGCTGGTGATCGGGCGCGATGCGCGCGAGCCATCCTTCTTCTGGCTGGCAGGCCAAGGCGGCTATGGCTTCCAGACCTGCCCCGCCGCCAGCCGCCTTGCCGCCGATCTGATCGGCGGCCGCGCCACCGCCCTGTCCTCCGGACTGGTTGCCGCGCTGGACCCAGCCCGTTTTGGATAAACATTCCCAAAAGTGAATGTTTTGACCCAGATCAAGGCGCAGGCCTTACCCTGCCCCTAACCCTCGGCCCAAAGGAAAGGGCCGCGCCATGAGCTACAAATCCAAGATCGCCGATATGCGGGGTGAAATCCGCGCGATGAACAAGTTGATCCCAGATGCCGCCGCAGGCTTCGGCACCTTGTCCAAGGCGGTCAAAGAGAATGGCCCGCTGTCATTCAAGGAAAAGGAATACATCGCGCTCGCCATCGCCATCAGCCAGCGCTGCGAACCCTGCATCAACTTCCATATCGAAGCGCTGATGAAATCCGGCGCCTCGCGTGACGAGTTGGGGGATGTGCTGGCCATGTCCATCCAGATGGGCGGCGGTCCGGCGCTGATGTATGCCGCCCATGCGCTGGCCTGCTGGGACGAGCTTGCCGCCCCTGCCATCGCTGCGGAATAGGCGGCGCAGCGCAGGGCGGCATTTTCGGCGGTGACAGCCCGCCCCGGATCGGTCAGCATCACCGCATGATCCGCACCGCGCTTGCCCTCGCCCTCGCCCTCGTGCTGACTGCCTGCGTCGCTTCGGGCCCGGCTCCGTCGCCCACGGTCTCCACCGGCGGCCTGCGCGTTGCGCCGCAGGATCCTACCGCCGTGATCCGCCCGAACTTCGGCGATGCAAAGCCAGTCAGCTTCGGAGGCAATGGCCCAGAGAGGCACGAAGTCCACGGCATCGACGTGGCCCGCTTCCAGACCTCCATCGACTGGCCAAAGGCGCGCGCCAGTGGCGTCAACTTCGCCTTCATCAAGGCCACCGAGGGCGGTGATCTGGTCGATCCGATGTTCCGCCAGAACTGGCGCGGTGCGGCGCGCGCTGGTGTGCCGCGCGGGGCCTATCACTTCTTCTACCACTGCCGACCCGCCGCCGAACAAGCCGCCTTCTTCATCCGCAACGTCCCGCGCAGCCCCGGCGCCCTGCCGCCCGTGCTCGACATGGAATGGACGCCCTTCTCGCCCACCTGCACCATCCGCCGCGCGCCCGACGTGATCCGATCCGAGGCGAAGATCTTCCTCGACATCGTTCAGGCGCATTACGGCCAGCGCCCCATCATCTATTCCACCGTGGATTTTTACCGCGAGAATCAGATGTGGCGCGTCGGCCCCTATCCGTTCTGGCTGCGCTCCGTCGCCGCCCATCCCGACGAAGTCTATGGAGGGCGGCATTGGAGCTTTTGGCAATACACCTCGACCGGCCTCATCCCCGGCATCGCCGGAGAGGTGGATATCAATGTCTTCGACGGCAACGCGGCTCAGTGGGCGGCATGGCTGGCGGCCAACCGCCACCCGTGACCGTCACTCCGCCGCGATCCCCCGGCTGGCCAGCATCGCGTTGATCTGGCTCATCAGCCCGGCAGGAACCCCGCTCAGGTCCAGCTTGCCCCCGGTCTTTGCGCCCGGCCGCAGACGGAAGTGATCGATCGCCTTCCGCATCGCCTCGGACGAAGATTGCAGCTCCGCCGCCCCGGCGGCCAACTGTTCTGCCTGACTGCTGGTGGTCGTCGCGGTATTGGCCACCTCGCCGATGGCCGTGGTGATTTGCGCCACCGCCCGCGATTGTTCGTCACCCGACGAGGCGATGCTGCCAACCAGCGATTCCACTTCGGAAATGTCATGCGCGATCCGGGCAAAGGCGCGCTGCGTTTCATCCGCGATCGACACACCCGAAGCCACACGCTGCGCCGCATCCTCGATCAACTCGCTGCTTTCGCGCGCGGCACGCGCGGACCGCCCGGCGAGATTGCGCACTTCCTGCGCAACGACAGCAAAGCCACGGCCATATTGGCCGGCCCGCGCCGCCTCCACCGCCGCGTTCAGCGCCAGCAGGTTGGTCTGGAAAGCGATCTCGTCGATCACCTTGATGATCTTTGCGATATCGTCCGAAGAGGTGCGGATCGCCTCCATGGCCTGCACCATACCGCCCACCTTTTCCTGCCCTTCGCGCGTCGCGGTCGATGCCGACCCCGCGCGATGGCTCGCCAAATTCGCAGCCGAGGCATTGGCCCGCACCTGCGCATCCGTCTCTTCCGCCGAGGCCGAGATTTCATCCACCGACGTGCTTTGCACCTGCGAATTGTCGGCCAGCATCTGCGCGCTCGACGCGATCTGCCCGACCGTCGCGGAAACCTGCTGCACCTGCGTCCCGATCTGCGCGAAAGTCCCGTTCAGGGCATCATAGGCCCGCTCAAAGGCCTCCGCGACCAACCGGAAATCGCCCGGGAAGTCCTGCGGCCGGATATCCCGGTCCAGACGGCCATCCACGATGTCCTGCGACATCGCCTGAATCTCCTTGATCGTCCGGCGGAAGCTATCGGCGATGGCGTCCATCGCCTCGTTGATGAAACCGCGATCCCCGCTGAACCGTTCCAGCACGTAGTCGAAACGGCCTTCGGCATAGGCCTCGGCGCAGGCAATGATCTTGCGCTTTGTGGCGATGTGGTCCAGCACCATCTTGTTCACTGCGGAAACCGCAGCCGCGAAATCTGCGTTGAACCCGCTGCTGTCCATGTAGTCATGGATGAACCCGTCCTCATGCGCCTTGGCCATTTTTCCCAGCGCCGACACGAGTCCCGCCACCTGCGCCTCGTTCTCGGCAATGACGGTCCGGTCCTGCCATTCCACCAACATCCCAACCAGTTGGCCCGAAGCGTCCCGATGCGGGATCGCACGGAAGGACAGCTTGCGTCCGCCGATGGTGAACTTGCCATCATGCGGCGCGGCCAGATCCGTCATGATCCCGCGCTGGTAGGACGGGTTCTTGTGAAAGAAGTCGATCGACTTGCCCACCACATCGCGCGCGGTGAAATGCGGCAGATCCTGACGGATGTCATCCTCGATGGCTTCGAACATCTGGTAGCCCGCTTCGTTCACGAAGCGCACAATCATGTCGGGATCGGCCAGCATCACCGGGTTCGTCAGATGGTCAAGGGTCTGCAACACCCCGATCCCCGAAGCGAGCGTCTCCACCGACGCATCCGCCTTGCCTGCCTTGCCCGTGCCCGCCGTTGCTGCCATGGTCCGATCCTTTCCGTATCCGTCGAAACGCGATGGATGATATCTCCGATGCCTCCAGAACGGCCGGCCGTGCAAAGTCGTTAGCGCAGGCCCTGCAGCGAAGGGATGCGACCACCCCGTCAAACGGATGGAACGCGCGCCTGCAAAGACAAAGGGCACCGGACCCGCGTCCGATGCCCCCTTGCCTTCGTGCCGCCAGCGACCTTAGCCGTCGATGCGGATACGTTCGTTCTTCGGGTCGAAGGGGCTGTCCTCGGTCACCACGGCATCCCATTCCTGCCGCAGGATCTTGACCTTCAGCTTCGTCCCCACTGCCGCCAGATCGGGGCGGACATAGCCCATGCCGATCTGCTTGCCAAAGGCCACCGACCATCCACCCGACGTCAGACGCCCCACCTTCTCGCCGTTCAGAAGAAGGGCCTCTTTCCCCCAAGGATCGGTGTCAGCCGGCCCGTCGATCAGCAACGTCACGCATTTGCTGCGGATGCCGGTCTCCAGCATCTTCGCCTTGCCCCGGAACTCCTTCGACAGGTCCACGAACCGATCCAGCGCCGCCTCAAGGGGCGTGGCGTCCCGGCCAAGCTCGTTGCCGAAGGCGCGATAGGATTTCTCCTGCCGCAGCCAGTTCTGCGCCCGCGCGCCCACGGGTTTCAACCCGTGCTTTTCACCCACCGACCAGATCAGGTTCCACAGATACCGCCCCATCTCCACCGGATGATGCAGCTCCCAGCCCAACTCACCCGTATAGGCCACGCGGACCGCGCGCACCGGGCACATGCCCAGTTCGATGTCGCGATAGCTCAGCCAAGGAAAGCGCTTGTTGCCCAGCACCGTCTCAGGATCAGCGTCCTTGACGATCTCCTTCAGGATCGCGCGGCTGTTGGGACCTGCCAGCGCAAAGACACCCCATTGCGTGGTGATGTCATGGATATCGATATGGCCGCCACCCTGCGCCATCCAGTCTTCGGCGGACTTGATCAGGAAATCGGCATCATAGGCCGTCCATGCCCCGGCGGAGATCAGGTAGTACTCATTCTCCTTCAGCCGGACGATCGTGTATTCCGTCCGCGTGGTGCCATGATCGGTCAGTGCATAGGTCAGGTTGATCCGGCCCACATTCGGCAGCTTGTTGCAGGTGAACCAGTCAAGGAAGGCCGTCGCCCCCGGCCCGCGGCACAGGTGCTTGGTGAAGGCGGTGGCATCGATGATCCCCGCTGTGTTGCGAACGGCCTGCGCCTCGGCCTCCGCAAAGGGCCACCACGTCCCGCGCCGGAACGACCGCCCGTCATGGTCGAAGGTGGCAGGCGCATCCTTCGGCCCATAGTAGTTCGGCCGTTCCCAGCCGTTCACCTGCCCCATCTGCGCGCCCAAAGCGATCTGGGCGTCATAGTTCGGCGCGGTGCGCAGCGGGCGGCAGGCCTCACGCTCTTCATCCGGGTGATGCAGGATGAAGACATGCTCATAGCATTCCTCATTCTTGCGCGCGGCATATTCCGTCGTCATCCAGTTGCCGTAGCGCTTGGGATCAAGGCTCGCCATGTCGATCTCGGCCTCGCCTTCGGTCATCATCTGGGCAAGGTAGTACCCCGTCCCACCCGCCGCCGTGATGCCAAAGCTGAAGCCTTCCGCGATCCACATGTTGCGCAAGCCCGGCACGGGCCCGACCAGCGGGTTGCCGTCCGGCGTATAGCAGATCGGGCCGTTGTAATCGTCTTTCAGACCCACGGTTTCCGAACTGGGCAAGCGGTGGATCATCGACATGTATTCCGCCTCGATCCGCTCCAGATCCAGCGGGAAGAGGTCGGCCCGGAACGACTGCGGCACGTCATACAGGAACCGCGCCGGGGCGTTCCGCTCATAGGGCCCAAGGATCCAGCCGCCCCGTTCTTCGCGCACATACCACTTGGCATCGGCGTCGCGCAGCACAGGGTGCTGCGGATTGGTCTTGCGCCATTCCACCAGCGCCGGGTCCGGTTCGGTGACGATGTACTGATGCTCCACCGGAATGGCCGGGATCTTGATCCCCAAAAGCCGCGCCGTCCGCTGTGCGTGGTTGCCGGTCGCTGTCACGACATGCTCGGCATGGATGTCGTACTTCTCTTCCGTCGGCACCAGATTGCCGCCCCGGTCTTCCATCTTGGTGACCGACACGATCCATTCGCTGCCCGTCCAGCGATAGCCGTCGACCTGAATCTTCCGCTCGATCGTGGCACCCAGCTGCCGCGCGCCCTTGGCCATCGCCTGCGTCACATCCGCCGGATTGATGTATCCGTCCTGCGGGTGATAGAGCGCGCCGACCAGATCCTCCGTCCGCACCAGCGGCCAGCGATCCTTGATCTCTTTCGGCGTCAGGAATTCGTGATAGACCCCGGCCGTCTCGGCGACGGACGAATAGAGCATGTATTCATCCATCCGCTCCTGCCGCTGGGCCATCCGCAGGTTCCCAACCACGTAGAAGCCGGGGTTCAGCCCCGTCTCGGCCTCCAGCCCCTTGTAGAAATCGACGCTGTATTTGTGGATATGCGTGGTCGCATAGCTCATGTTGAACAAGGGCAGCAGCCCCGCCGCATGCCAGGTGGAGCCTGCGGTCAACTCGTCCCGCTCCACCAGCATCGTGTCCCAGCCTGCCTTGGCAAGGTGATAGGCGATGCCGTTCCCGACGGCACCGCCGCCGACAACAAGGGCTTTGACATGGGTCTTCATGGGGCGACTCCGCGGAAAGGTGTTTGCCCCTTATCTGCCCGAACGCGCAGGAACAGGGCAAGTCAACCCGACCCTTGGCAGACAAAAGCGACATGGCTGTAAAATCCGCGACCTGCGCGGGATGGCAGGCCTAGCGCCGCCCCACCCGCCCGAACATCGCCGACAGCGCGAACAACACCGCCGCCGCCGCGATGATCGACGGCCCTGCCGGTGTGTCCTGCCAGAGCGACAGTTGCAGCCCCGCTATCGCCGATCCGGCCCCGATTACCACAGCGATGGCCGCCATCGCCTCGGGCGTCCGTGCCAGCCCGCGCGCCGCCGCCGCCGGGATGATCAGCATGGCCGCGATCAGCAATGCCCCCACCACCTTGATCGCCACGGCCACGACCACGGCCAGCGCCAATGTCAGCACCAACCGCTCCCGCGCTGGATTCAGGCCCGAGGCATGGGCCAGATCCTCATTCAGGGTCGAGGTGAGAAGCGCCTGCCACCGCCAGACCAGCAGGCCCAGCACCACCGCCGCCCCCCCCCAGACCAGCGCGAGATCCCCCCGCGTCACGGCAAGGATATCGCCGAACAGCCATGCCGACAGGTCCGTCCGTGCGCCGGGCACGAAACTGACCGCCACCAACCCGAAGGCCAGCGCCGAATGCGCCAGAACCCCCAGCGTTGTGTCCATCGCCCAGCCCCGCGCCGCCAATGTCGCCACGATAAAGGCCATGGCCAGCGCCACCACCAGCGTGCCAAAGGTCACCGGCAAATCGGTGGCCAGCGCCAGCGCCACCCCAAGGATCGCCGCATGCGACGTCGCATCCCCGAAATAGGCCATCCGCCGCCACACGACGAAAGACCCCAGCGGCCCCGTCGCCAGCGACAGCCCCACCCCGGCCAGCGCCGCGCGGATCAGGAAATCGTCAAGCATGGTGGTGATCATGGTCGTGGTGGTGATGATCGTGATAGGCATGGTCATGCCCGCCATCATGGCTGTGGTCATGCACATGCTGATAAAGCGCCAGCGCCCCCTGCGTGCCCAGCCCGAACAGCGCGCGGTATTCCGGCGCGGTGGACACCACGCGCGGCGTCCCCTCGCAGCAGATATGACCGTTCAGGCAGATCACCCGGTCCGAGGCGGCCATGACGACATGCAGGTCATGGCTCACCATCAACACCGCCACGCCCGTCTCGCGCCGGACCTCTTCGATCAGCCGGTAGAAGGCCGCCTCACCGGGCTGGTCCAGCCCTTGCGTCGGCTCATCCAGAATCAGGATATCCGGCTCCGACAGCAGCGCCCGTGCCAGCAGCACCCGCTGGAACTGCCCGCCCGACAGATCCGCCATCTGCCGCCCTGCCACCTCGGGCAGACCGACACGGATCAGCGCCGCCGCCGCCTCCGCATCCCCCACCCGGCGCGGCAGCGACAGAAACCGCCGCACCGTCATCGGCATGGTCCGATCCACGGCCAACCGCTGCGGCACATAGCCCACCACCAGCCCCGGCCTCTGCGTGACCCGCCCCCCGCTCGCCGGAACGATGCCCAGCAGCGCCCGCAGCAGCGTCGACTTCCCCGATCCGTTGGGACCAAGGATCGTCACGATCTCGCCCGGCTGCACCGACAGGCTGACATCTGTAAGCACCGGCTGCGCCTCCAGCGTCACCGACAGCCGTTCCGCCCCGATCAGCGCGCCCATGTTCAGGCCTCCCGGCAGGCCGGGCACAGGCCCAGCGCCTCGATATTCGACCGCTCCACCGTGAAGCCCAGCCCCGCCGCCACCGTCTCCAACGCCGCACGCACCGGGGCCGCCGGGGCCTCGGCCACATGGTTGCACTCGCGGCAGATCAGGAAAACCGGCGCATGATCCTCGCCCGGATGCATGCAGGCTGCAAAGGCGTTCAGACGGCGGATGCGATGCGCCAGCCCGTTCTCCACCAGAAAATCCAGCGCGCGATAGGCCACCGGCGGCTGGTTCCCGAACCCCTCCGCCGCAAGCCGCTGCAACACGTCATAAGCCCCCAGCGCGCGATGTTCCTCCAGCAGGATCTCCAGCACCCGCCGCCGGACCGGCGTCAACCGTGCGCCCTGCGCAGCGGCAAGCGCCTCGGCCCGCGCCAGCACGTCGCCTGCGCAATGGCTGTGGTCATGGCGCGCAAAGGCCACCTGCGGCGGCGCAGCGCAACCGGGGCAGGCCTCGGAATGATCATGCTCATGCGCCATGGGGGCCTCTTGACATGTTATCTTATAACATACATAGGCCGCACAACACAGCACAGGAAGGGCCATCCCGATGCGTTATATCATCTCCTCCGCCTTTGCCACCCTCGCCACCGCCCTTCCCGCCACGGCCGAAGTGCCGCGCGTCGTCACCGACATCCATCCCGTCCATTCCCTTGTCGCGCAGGTGATGGGCGATCTGGGCACGCCGGACCTTCTGCTGGAACGCGGGGCGTCGGAACATGATTTCCAGCTTCGTCCTTCGCAGGCCGCCGGTCTGGCCGAGGCCGATCTCGTCGTCTGGATCGGCCCCGAACTCACCCCTTGGCTCGACCGCGCGCTTGACGGGTTGGGCGAAGGCTCCGCGCGGCTGGGCCTTCTCACCGTGCCGGGCACGGAAACCCGCGAATTCTCCGAAGACGGCGCCCATGCTGGCCATGACCACGGGCAAGACCATGGCGCCGAAGAGAAAACCGCCGTCGATGACCACGGGCACGATCACGGTCACGACCATGGGCATGAAGAAACCGCCGATGCCGCGCATGACCATGGCCACGACCACGGACATGAGGAAACCGCCGAAGTCTCCCATGACCACGATCACGGCCACAGCCATGACGGCCTGGATCCCCACGCCTGGCTCGACCCGGCCAATGCGCAACTCTGGCTTAAGGCCATCGCCGACGAACTTGGCAAACTCGACCCCGCCAACGCCGCAACCTACACGGCCAATGCGCAGACCGCCGCCGCCGAAATCGCCACCCTCGACGCCGAACTCGCCACCACCCTCGCCCCCCTGCAGGGAAAACCCATCGTCGTCTATCACGATGCCTACGGCTATCTCGCCGCCCATTACGGCCTTGATATCTTCGGCTCCATCGCCTTGGGCGATGCCACGGCCCCGGGAGCGGCACGCCTTGCCGAACTGCGCGACGGCGTGGCCGCTGGCACCCCCGTCTGCCTCTTCCCCGAAGCGCAGCATGATCCCGCCCTCGTCGAACAACTGGCAGAAGGCACCGGCGCGCGCATCGGCGGCGCCCTCGATCCGAACGGGTCGCTGCAGGACCCCGGGCCGGGGGCCTATGCCGGCCTTCTCCGATCCTTGGCCGAGACAATGGTCGATTGCGTTCAGACCTCCTGACGCCTTGACCCACGCGCCGTCCGAAGTCACCACTTGCAGACGGCAAGGGGGGATCGCATGGCGGATCGGCAACTGGGCATCACGCCCTTCGGAAGAACCGCGCGGGGCGAAGGGGTGCAGCGCATCACCATCGGTCGTGACGGGCTGACCGTGTCGATCCTCACATGGGGCGCGGTTCTGCAGGGCGTGTGGCTTGAAGGGGCGGCGCGTAACCTCACCCTCGGCTCCGACCGTCTGTCGGATTACGAAAACGGCATGTGCTATCACGGCTCACTGATCGGCCCTGTGGTCAACCGCTTCACCAATGCCCGCGCCACCATCGCAGGGCAGGAGTTGCGGTTCGAGGCCAATCAGGACGGCAAGCATTGCCTTCATTCCGGCAGCGCAGGCACACATCTGAAGGTCTGGCGTCTGGCCGAGGTCACCGAAGACAGCCTCCGCCTTGAACTCGACCTGCCCGATGGCGAAGGGGGCTTTCCCGGCAACCGCCGCATCACCGCCCTTTGGCATGTCGACGGGGCCAGCCTGCATTTGCAGGTCCATGCCTCCACCGACCGCACCACCCCCGTGAACTTCGCCAACCACAGCTACTGGAATCTCGACGGCACCCCGACATGGGCAGGCCACCGCCTGATGATCGCCGCCGACAGCTACCTTCCCACCACCCCCGACTTCACCCCCAGCGGCGAGATCGCGGCCGTCGACGGCACGCCGATGGACCTCCGCAAGGCCCGCCGGATCGAACCGGGTGTCGATGTCTTCGACAATTGCTACGTCCTCGGCACCGCCCCCGGCCCCCTGCGCGAAGCCCTTCGCCTGACCGGGCAAACCGGCATCGGCCTTGTCGTCTCAACCACCGAACCGGGGCTGCAGGTCTATGACGGGCGCAATGCCTTCCGCCCGGGACGCAGCGCCTATGAGGGTTTCGCGATCGAGGCGCAGAACTGGCCCGACGCGCCCAACCATACGGGCTTCCCCTCCATCACGCTGGAACCGGGGCAGGACTACCGCCAGCACACCGTCTGGCGCTTCACCCGCGACTAGCCGTCAATGCCGCCCCTGCCCGCGCTGCGAAACCACTGCACGATAGCCGCCCGTTCCGCAGGCTCCATGTAGCTCAGGTTCCCCGGCGGCATGGCATGCGACACGCCCGCCTGCAGATAGATGCGCCGCGCCTCCTGCGCGATCTGTGCAGGCGTCTCCAGCACAACCCCCTTTGGCGGCCAATACATCCCCTCCCAGACAGGTTCCGCCGCATGGCACATGGCACAGCGCCCCTGCACGATGCCAACCACATCCTCAAACCCGCTGGCCGAGGCGTAGGTGAGTGCCGCACCCGACACCTCCGCGCCCTCCTCTGCGGCAACACCCTTCATCGGCGCAGTAGACAGCCACGCGATGATCAGGAACAGGACCGCCGTCGCCGCCCAAGTCCAATGCGGGCTGCCCTTCCGCGCATGCCGCGTGTTGAACCAGTGCCGGATCGTCACGCCCATCAGAAAGACCAGCGACGCAATCAGCCAGTTCCACTCCGTGGCAAAGACCAAGGGGTAATGGTTCGACAGCATCAGAAACAGGACAGGCAGCGTCAGGTAATTGTTATGCGTGCTGCGCTGCTTGGCGATCTTGCCGTATTTCGGGTCCGGCACCCGCCCCGCCTTCAGATCGGCCACCACGATCTTCTGGTTCGGGATGATCACCATGAACACGTTGGCCGACATGATCGTCGCCGTGAACGCCCCCAGATGCAGCAACGCCGCCCGCCCCGAAAACACCTGCGCATATCCCCAGGACATCGCCACCAGCACAACGAATAGCGCCACCATCAGGACGGTCTGATTGGCATTCACGAAAACCCGGCAGAGCGTCGTATAGACCGCCCAGCCGAAGGCCAGCGAGGCAAGCGAGATCGCCACCGCCTGCCAGACCTGCAACTCCATCACCGTCGGGTCGATCAGGTACAGGTCTGCGCCAAGGTAATAGACAAGCACCAGCATGGCGAAACCCGACAGCCACGTCGCATAGCTTTCCCATTTGAACCACGTCAGATGCTCAGGCAGCCGCTCAGGGGCCACAAGGTATTTCTGGATGTGATAAAATCCCCCACCATGGACCTGCCATTCCTCGCCATGCGCAAGTTCCGGCATCCCCGGTGCCTTCCGCAGGCCAAGGTCCAGCGCGATGAAATAGAAGGATGACCCGATCCATGCGATCGCCGTGATCACATGCGTCCAGCGCGCCGCGATCTCCACCCATTCCCACAGCACGGCCCAGTCATAGATGCCTTCCATCGGCGCGCGTCCCTTTGTCCGTTTACCGAAAGGCTATACCGCCCCGCATTCCCCTGTTAATCCTTCAAATGCCCAATCACTTTCAAATCCCGGCAAAGAATGGGGCGCGGCGGCCATGTCCTATGTGAACAACATCAGAATGTTCGTGCGTGTCTACGAATTGGGCAGCATGAGTGCGGCGGCCCGCGACCAACGCTGCTCGCCCGCCGTCGCCTCTGCCCGCATCTCGGAACTGGAAAAGCATCTCGGCGTCCGCCTCTTCAACCGCACCACCCGCAGTCTACAACCCACCGAAAACGGCCGCATCTTCTATGACGGCGCGCGCCGCGTGCTGGACACGATCGACGAGGCAGAGGCCGCCGTGATGGACGTGACCCAGAATCCACGTGGCACGCTCTTCATCGCGGCGCCCTTGGGCATCGGGCGGCGGTTCATCGCGCCCCATGTTCCGGCCTTCAAGGACCTCTACCCCCAGATCGACCTGCGCCTGCGCCTCTCGGACCGGGTGATCGACGTCACAGCCGAAGGGCTCGATATCGCCTTCCACCTTGGGCTGCTGGAGGATTCCACCCTCAAAGTCCGCCTCATCGCAGAATGCCCCCGCATCCTCTGCGCCGCCCCCGCCTATGTCGCCCGGCGCGGCATGCCCGCCGATGGCGCGGCGCTGGTGCAGGACCGGCATGATTGCCTCAACCTCCGCTTCCCCGGCGCAAAGGAATTCCAATGGACGCTGCAAACGCCCGAAGGCCCCCGCCGCTTCGAAATCGCAGGCCCGTACGAATCCGATGATGGCGACGTGCTGACGGGCTGGGCGCTGGACAGCCACGGGATCGTGCTGAAACCGATCTTCGAGGTGGCCGAACATCTGAAGGACGGCACACTGATCCCCGTCGCCACCGCCACACCGCCGCTGCCGACGCAGCTTTCCGTCCTGTCGCAGCACCGCAGGCTCAAGGACCCAAAGGTCCGGCTCTTCACCGATTACATCGTCACCCGCATCAAGGCGGATATGGCCGCGCGCATGGCCGGACTGCCCGCCCTCGCCACCCCATGACCCTGACGACCTTGATCGACGCGCCCCCTTGGCGCGTGGATATGGCCGAGGGCGCAGGCCCCGACCTCATCCTTGCCTTCGCCAGCATCGGCCACGATCCGACCCGCCCGCCCTCGCCCGAATTCGTGGCCTCCAGCCGCGCACAGGGCCGCCGCGCGCTCTTCCTCATGGACGCAAGCCGCAGCTGGGGCCTTGACCCCGCCTTCCCGGACATCCTCCACCGTGCCCTTGCCGCCGCTGGCCCCGCCCAGCGCCACCTCGCCATCGGTTCCTCCATGGGCGCAACCATGGCCCTACGCGCCGCCGCCCATGTGCCCTTCGACGCGATCCTCGCCATCGGCCCGCAATCCCACCTGCACGATCCCCGCTGGTCCGCATGGACAGCCCGCCTTACCGATCCCGGCCCCCCTGCCTTGACCAAAGGCCCTTGGACGGTCCTCTTCCACGCCCTCGACGATGACCGCGATCAGGCCTTGGGTTTCCCACAGCAGCCGGGAACAGACCACTTGCTCTTTCCCGGCCTAACCCATTCCCGCCTTGGCCCGTGTCTCAAGGAGCGCGGCCTCCTGTCCGGCCTCATCGACGCCGCCCTTGCCCACGACCGCCGCCGCCTCCTGCGCATCGCCACCGCTGCAGGCGGGGTCCAGCGCCGCAAAGCTATGCCAGCCTAAGATATCGACGATATCAGCCGTTATCCCAGTCAGCGCGACAGGGGGAATCCGGCCACCATGGCAAGTATCATCATCCGCAACCTCGAAGACGACGTAAAGGCCCGGCTCAAGCTGCGCGCCGCCACCCATGGCCGCTCGATGGAAGAAGAGGCCCGCGACATCCTCCGTCTCGCCGTGGGCGCCGTCGATCCCCGCGCCGATCTGGGCGCCGCCATCGCTGCCCGCTTCGCCGATCTGGGCGAGGCGCTCCCGCTTCTCGACCGGGCCTAACGATGATCCTGCTCGATACGCCGATCCTGTCCTCGCTGATGGCGCCCGACCCCGACCCGCGCCTCTTCCGCTGGTTCGCGCGCCATCCCGCCACGCTCCTCCACATCTCCACCGTGACCGAGGCAGAGCTTCTCGCCGCCGCCGCCCGCCTGCCGGAAGGAAAGCGTCAGCGCAGCATCGCCCAGATCGACGCGATGGTGGGCGAAGATTTCGCAGGCCGTGTCCTGCCGCTCGACAGCGCCGCCGCCCGCGACCTTGCCGCGATCCTCGCCCGCAGCAGCCGCGCGGGCATCCGCATTCCCATGGCCTGCGCCCAGAACGCGGCCATCGCGCGCGCCAACGGGGCAAGACTCGCCACCCTCACCCCCGACCTCTACGCCCATACGGGCATCGACTGGCTCGACCCGCTGGCTCAGGACCCGCGATAGGTCGAATAGGCGAAGGGCGAAATCAGCAGCGGCACATGGTAATGCTGCCCCGCGTCCGGCACGCCAAAGCGGATCGGGATTTGGTCCAGAAACAGCACCCCCTCCCCCGCCTGCCCCGTCGCGCGCAGATACTCCCCGGCAAAGAAGACCAACTCATAGGTCCCTTCGGCAAAGTCCTTCCCCGTCAGCATCGGCGCATCCGTCCGCCCATCGGCGTTGGTCACCGTCTCGGCGATTTTGCGATGGGAATTCCCGCTCACCCGGTAAAGCGCGATCTTCACCCCCGCCGCAGGCTTGCCGCGGCCTGTGTCCAGAACATGGGTCGTCAACCGTCCACCACTCATGCGATCCTCCTGCCTTGCCCGCCCATCCTAACGCCAACCCGCCGCTTCGCGCGACAGGATCACACCCGGATAGGTCTTTCTGGCATTTTTTGATAAACCCCGCCGCCCTTCCCGCCTAAGCTGGCCGCAGCACTACCCAAACCGGGATCATCACCGTGAACCGCTACCCGCGCGATTTCCGGGGCCACGGCCCCAACCCGCCCGATGCCCAATGGCCGGGGGGCGCAAAGATCGCGATCTCTCTCGTCCTCAATTACGAAGAGGGGGGCGAGAACAACCTTTTGCATGGCGATGCTCAGTCCGAAGCCTTTTTGTCCGACATCGCCGGCGCCCAGCCCTGGCCGGGACAGCGCCATTGGAACATGGAATCCCTCTACGATTACGGCGCGCGGGCGGGGTTCTGGCGGCTCCACCGCCTCTTCACCGAACGGGGCCTGCCCGTCACCATCTACGGCGTCACCTCAGCCCTCGCCCGCAACCCCGAACAGGTCGCGGCCATGAAAGCGGCAGGCTGGGAAATCGCCTCGCACGGCCTGAAATGGGTCGATCACCGCGACATGCCCGAGGATGTCGAACGCGCCCAGATCGCGGAATCCTTTCGCCTCCACGAAGAAGTCACAGGCGAAGCCCCACGCGGATGGTACACGGGCCGCTGCTCCATGAACACCGTGCGCCTTACGGCGGAAACCGCCCGCCTCGACTGGATTTCCGACACCTATGATGACGACCTGCCCTATTGGCTGGAACTCGGCGACCGCGACCAACTCGTGATCCCCTACACGCTCGAGGCCAACGACATGCGCTTCGCCACCGCGCCGGGCTATATCGAGGGCGAACAGTTCTTCACCTACCTTCGCGACAGTTTCGACACGCTCTATGCCGAAGGTCAGGCGGGCCGCGCCAAGATGTTCTCCATCGGCCTGCATTGCCGCCTGATCGGCCGCCCGGGCAAGATCGCGGGCCTGATCCGCTTCCTCGACCATGCCGCCGCCCATGACGGCGTCTGGTTCGCCCGGCGCATCGACATCGCGCGCCACTGGTCCGCCACCCAGCCCCACCGCCGCATCGAACGCCCCTCGCAAATGACCAAGGACCGTTTCGTCGCACGTTTCGGCGGCATCTTCGAACATTCGCCATGGATCGCCGAAGGTGCATGGTCGCTCGAACTCGGCCCCGCGCACGACTGCGCCACGGGCCTGCACAATGCGCTCGCCCGCATCTTCCGCAGCGCATCGCCCGACCAGCGCCTCGCCGTGCTGCGCGCGCATCCCGATCTTGCAGGCAAACTCGCCGCCGCGAAACGCCTCACCCCCGAATCCACCGCAGAACAGGCCAGCGCCGCGCTTGACGCGCTGACAGATGACGAACGCGCCACCTTCCAGCGGCTCAACACCGCCTATGTGGCCAAGCATGGCTTCCCCTTCATCATCGCCGTGCGCGACAACAGCAAGGCCTCCATCCTGCAGGCCTTCGCCACCCGCATCGGCAACGACACTGCGACCGAATTCGTCACCGCCTGCCGACAAGTCGAACGCATCGCCGAACTGCGCCTCAAGGACATCCTGCCATGACCGGATATTACGCCCCGACGGGCGGCCTGCCCCCGCAGACCAGCCTGATGACCGGCCGCGCCATCTTCACCACGGCCTATGCCTTCCTGCCCAAAGGCGTCTTCTCCGACATTGTCACCTCCTCCCTTCCCGGCTGGGCCAAGACCCGCCTCTGGCTGATCGCCCGGCCCATGACAGGCTTTTCCGAAACCTTCAGCCAATATGTGATGGAGGTCGCCCCCGGCGGCGGCTCCGACGCGCCCGATCCGGAAACGGGGGCGGAACACTGGCTCTTCTTCACCCACGGCCTCGCCACCCTCACCATCGGCGATCAGGCGCAAGAGGTGGAGGCGGGCTCCTATGCCTACATCCCCCCCGGCACACACTGGACACTCCTTGCCGAAGGGTCCGAACCCACCCGCTTCCACTGGCTGCGCAAACTCTACGAACCCGCCCCCGGCCTGCCCGCGCCCGACCCGATCCTGATCAACGAACGCGACTTGGCCCCGATCGCCATGCCCGACACGCAGGGGCGCTGGGCCACCACCCGCTTCGCCGATCCCGCCGACCTGCGCCATGACGCCCATGTGAACATCGTCACCTTCCAGCCGGGCGGCCTGATCCCGTTTGAAGAAACCCATGTCATGGAACACGGGCTCTTCGTCCTCGAAGGCAAGGCTGTCTACAAACTCAACACCGACTGGGTGGAGGTGGAGGCGGGCGATTTCATGTGGCTGCGCGCCTTCTGCCCGCAAGCCTGCTACGCGGCGGGACCGGGTCCCTTCCGCTATCTCCTTTACAAGGATGTCAATCGCCACGCCAAACTGCGTGGACCGGGTGCCTTCGGCCCGCCCCGGTGACGGCAGACAAACCGACAGCCCTCATCTTCTGTCGAAAAATATCCTGCGGGGGTCCGGGGGTGCAAAACCCCCGGTCCGACACCAGCCACAAGGCGCGACATGACCACGATCCGCACCGAACCCCTCTCCGCCGCCGCCTTCGCCCCTTTCGGCGATGTGCTCGAGGCCACGGGCGACTTCCGCCTCATCAATGCTGGCCTCTGCCGTCGTCACCATGATCGCGCCCTGCTCGACTTCGGCGCCGATGGCCGCGCAGGCCTCTCCATCTTCAAGGCCGAACCGCGCGCGCTTCCCTACCGCTTCGACCTGATAGAACGCCACCCGGAGGGAAGCCAAGCCTTCCTCCCCATGACCGCCGATCCCTTCCTCGTCATCGTGGCCGAAAGCCCCGCCCACACCCCCCGCGCCTTCCTCACCGACGGCGCGCAAGGCATCAACCTGCATCGCCGCACATGGCATGGCGTGCTCACACCCCTCTACCTCCCCGGCCTTTTCGCCGTGGTGGACAGGATCGGCACCACCCCGAACCTTGAGGAACATCGCTATCCCGCGCCATGGACCGTGATCGCCTGAAGCGATCACCCCATCAGCCGCGCGACATCCAGCATGCGGTTGGAAAAGCCCCATTCGTTGTCATACCAGCCGAAGACCCGCAGCATCCCCCCGGCGGTGACCCGCGTCTCCGGGCAGGCCATGACGATGCTCTCGGGCCGCGCCCTCAGATCGGTGGACACGAGCGGCCGATCCGTCGCCCCGATCACGCCCCCCGCCGCCCGCAGTGCCGCGTTCACGTCCTCCGCCGTCACCTTCCGCGCCGTCATCACCGAAAGATCGACGCAGGAGACCGAGGCCGTGGGCACCCGCACTGCAGACCCCTCGATCCGCCCCGCAATCTGCGGCAAGACCACATCCAGCAAGCGGCTGGCTGAGGTCGTCGTCGGCACCATCGACAGCGCCGCCGCCCGCGACCGCGGATAATCCGCTGCGGGCGCATCCACCGTGGGCTGGCTGCCCGTGTAGCAATGGATCGTCGTCATCGATCCCGTCACCACACCCCAATTGTCATCAATCAGCCGTGCCAGCGGCGCCAGCGCATTGGTCGTGCAAGAGGCATTGGACACGATCGCCTGCCCACCCAACACCCCTTCATTCGCCCCCAGCACCACGGTGACATCCGCCGCCTTCGACGGCCCCGACACCAGCACCCGGGCAGCGCCCGCGCGCAGGCCCCGCTCCGCCACGTCCCGCGCATCGGCGCGGCCCGTGCATTCCATCACCACATCTACCCCTGCCAGAGCGAGGGTCGAAATGTCCGGCGTCTGGTGCAGCGGGATCGCTCGCCCATCCACCACCAGAGCACCGGGTTCCAAGGCCACCGCCCCGCGCCACGGCCCAAAGACGCTGTCATATTCAAAGAGATAGGCGCACATCTCCGCCCCGGCGATGTCGTTGATCCCGACGATCTCCAGCCCCGGCCATCGCGCAGGTGTCTGCAAGGCCGCGCGAAGCACCGACCGCCCGATCCGCCCGAACCCGTTGATGAAGACGCGCATATGACCAAGCCTCCCCGCCCGATGCGCCAGTCAGACCATGGCCCCGCAAGGGGTTCAATGCCTGAAACGAAATATGATCAAAACCGTAGGATGGGCAGTATTGCCCATCCTACGCCAAGGTCAGACCGCGACCTCCACACCCAGCCCGCGCTCCCGCGCGCGCTGCACGGCCACAGCCGCCACCGCCAGATCCTGCAACCCGACGCCAGTGCCGTCGAACAGCGTGATCTCCGCCTCCGACCGCCGCCCCGCATCCGCCCCGGTCAACACCGCACCCAAGGGCACAATCTCCCCCGCCGCCACCAGGCCTGCCGCCACGGCATGCTGCGCCTCGCCGATGCTAACTGCCTGGGCCACCTCATCGGTGTAAAGCCGCGCCTTCGCCACCAGCGCGACCTCCACCTCCTGCTTGCCCCTGGTATCCGTCCCCATGCAGGCCAGATGGGTGCCCGGCCCCACATGCGCCGCCATCAGCGACGCCGCAGGCGAAGAGGTGATGGTGATGATCGCCTCCGCCTCCATCATCCGCTCCAATCCCACCGCCTCGAAGGGAAGGCCCAGATCCGCCGCCACCGCCGCCAGCTTGGGCAGCATTTCGGGATGCAGGTTCCATGCGATCACCCGCTCCCAATCCCTGACCCGCGCCGCCGCGCGCAGTTGGAACCCTGCCTGATGCCCCGCCCCCACAATGCCCAGCACCCGCGCGTCTTTCCGCGCCAGCCGGTCGATGGACAAGGCCGAAGCCGCCGCCGTCCGCCGAGCCGTCAGCAGATTGCCACCGACCATCGCCGTGGGCCGCCCACTTTCCGGATCGAACAGATAGACCGTCGATTGGTGGTTGGTGATCCCGCGGCCCGCGTTGCCGGGGAAATACCCCCCCGCCTTCACGCCCAGCATCCCCCCCGCCCGGTCCAGCCCGGACTTGAACCCGTATTGCCGCCCCTCCCCCAGCGCCTCACGCACCACGGGGAAGTTGTAAGCCTCCCCCCGCGCCATCGCGGCAAAGGTGGCCGCCACCGCCGTATAGGCATCCTCGGGCGAAACGAGGTCGGCAATCAGCGCCTCGGGAACGATCAGCATAGGGCATCCTTGTCAGCAAAAGGCTTCGACCGGGCAGGCGGGGGGAGCCACGCTCCCCCCGCACCCCCCCCTGTTTCTCAGTGTCGGACGTGGTTCAGTAGGCCTTCCCGCGCGCCGAGACGGGCCAGACCACCTCAACCTTCCCGTTCCGGACGCCCACATACCAGTCATGGACGTTGCAGGTCGGGTCGCAATGCCCCGGCACCAGCCGCAGCTTGTCGTTCACCTTCAGCACGCCTGCCGGATCGTCGATCACCCCGTGCTCGTCGCTGCACTTGATGTATTTCACATCCGTCCGCCCAAAGATCACCGGCAGCCCGCTGTCCACCGACTGCGCCTTCAGCCCCGCATCGCAGATCGCCCGATCCACCTTCGCATGGCTCATGACCGAGGTCAGGATGAACAGCGCGTTTTCCCACTCTCCCTGATCGATGCGCTTGCCGTCCTTGTCCAGAATGCGCCCGTAATCCGCATCCATGAAGGCGTAGGATCCGCATTGCAGCTCGTTATAGACCCCAGAGTTCCCTTCGAAATAATAGGACCCCGTGCCGCCACCGCCGACGATGTCACACTCCAGCCCCTCGGCCTTCAACGCCTCCACCGCATCGCGCACCATGGCGACCGCGATGTCGATCTTGGCCTTGCGGTCCTCATACCTGTCCATGTGCTGCATCGCGCCCTGATAGGCCTGAATGCCCGCGAATTTCAGCCCCGGCGCGGCGTCGATGGCCTTGGCCAAAGCCACCACCGCAGGCGTCGTCGTCACGCCACAGCGCCCCGCGCCGCAGTCGATCTCCACCAGACATTCCACCGTTGTCCCGTGCCTCACCGCCGCCGCCGACAGGTCCGCCACATTGGCCGGATCATCGACACAGCAGATCGCCCGCGCACCCAGCTTCGGGATACGCGCCAGACGGTCGATCTTGGCCGGATCGCGCACCTGATTGCTGACCAGCACATCCTTGATGCCGCCCCGCGCAAAGACCTCCGCCTCGCTCACCTTCTGGCAGCAGACGCCCACCGATCCGCCCAGCCGTTCCTGTAGCAGGGCCACATCCACCGATTTGTGCATCTTGCCATGCACCCGGTGCCGCACGCCCATCTCCTGCGCGAACCGCCCCATCTTGACGATGTTGCGCTCCAGCGCATCCAAATCTAGCACAAGGCAGGGCGTCTGGATATCCGCCTCATCCATCCCCGGCAGCGCGGGGATATCATAGCCCACTTCCAACCCATCGAGTTTCACCGGCGCGTTCATATCCTCACCCCTTCATCCAAGGCAGCCTGTCCAGATCCACATTCCCACCGGTCAGAATCACTCCGACCCGCTTGCCCCGGAACCGATCCGGGTTCTTCAGGATCACGGCCAGCGGCACGGAACAGCTGGCCTCGATCACGATCTTCATCCGCTTCCAGTGCAGCTTCATCGCCTCCACAATCTCCTCCTCCGTCGCGGTCAGGACATCGGTCGCGTAGGTTTTCACGAAATGCCAAGTCAGCTCCTTCAGCGGCACCTTCAACCCGTCGGCCACCGTATCGGGCGCATCATCCGCAATGATATGGCCCGCCCGGAAACTGCGCGCCGCATCATCGGCGTTCAGCGGCTCGGCCGCGAAAATCTCCACCTTGGGCGCGATGGCCGACAGCGTCAGGCAGGTGCCCGAAATCATCCCGCCCCCGCCGATCGGGGCCACCACAGCGTCCAGCCCCTCTACCTGCTCCATCAACTCGCGTGAACAGGTCCCTTGCCCGGCGATCACGCGCGGATCGTTGTAGGGATGCACGAAATCCGCCCCCGTGCGCGCCTGCACCTCGGCAAAGACCGCCTCGCGGCTGGACGTCGACGGCTCGCATTCCACGATCACCCCGCCATAGCCGCGCACCGCATCCTTCTTGGCCTGCGGCGCCGTCCTCGGCATCACCACTGTACAGGGAATCCCCCGCCGTCCCGCCGCATAGGAAAGGCTTAACGCATGGTTCCCGCTGGAATGCGTGGCCACCCCGCGCTCCAGCTGATCCTCGCGCAGACCGAAGACGGCATTCGACGCCCCCCGCACCTTAAACGCCCCGGCCTTCTGGAAGTTCTCGCATTTGAAGAACAGCTCCGCCCCGGTCAGTTCGTTCAGGAAGGACGAGGTCAATACCGGGGTCCGGTGGATATGTGGCGCGATCCGCGCATGGGCCGCCACCACATCCTCATAGGTTGGCACGCTCAATCCCTGAAAATCCTTCATTGCCGCCCCCTCACTCCGCCGCCATGGCCATCGGCACCGCCGACCCGCGATAGAACTCCGCCGCCGCCGCCACGCCCGATCCCAGCCGAACACCCCAGCCCAGATCGGCCATGCACATTTCGGCCGTGGCAAGGCCACCCAGCACCATCACATCCGTCAGCATCCCCAGATGCCCGATGCGGAACACCTTCCCCGCCACCTCGCCCAGCCCCACCCCGAAGGCCACGCCGTATTTCTCCGCCGCCAGTTTCACGATGTCCGTGCCATTGCACCCGGCAGGCACCACCACCGCCGTCACCGTATCGGAATACAGATCGCTTGATGCCGCGCAGGGCCGCATCCCCCATGCCGCCACCGCACGCCGAACCCCTTCCGCCAACCGCGCATGGCGGGCATAGACCTGATCCAGTCCCTCCTCCTCCAGCATCTCGACGGATTTCGCGAGACCGGCGATCAACCCGACCGCCGGCGTGTAAGGATAGCCACCGCCCGCATAGCTTTTAAGCATGTCGCGGAAATCAAAGAAGGTCCGGGGAAGCGTCGCCCCCTCCATCGCCGCCAGCGCCTTGTCGGACACCCCAAGGATCGCCAGACCCGCCGGCAGCATGAATCCCTTCTGGCTGCCCGCCACGGCGATATCTACTCCCCATCCGGCCATGTCAAAGGGCATCGACCCGATCGACGACACGCCATCCACAAACAGCATCGCCCCATGCCCCGCAGCATCCATGGCGCGCCGTATCCCGGCGATATCCGAACGCACCCCCGTCGCCGTCTCGTTATGCGTGGCCAGCACCGCCTTGATCCGGCCTGCCTTGTCCGCCCGCAGCGCCGCCTCGATCGCCGCCACGGGCGCGCCCTGCCCCCAAGGCGTCTCGATGATCTCCACCTCCAGCCCATGCCGCTGGCACAGATCGATCCAGCGATGGCTGAACATCCCGAACCGCGCGGCCAGAACCCGATCCCCCGGCGACAGCGTGTTGGTGATCGCGGCCTCCCAGCCGCCCGTCCCGGTCGACGGCAGGATGATCACCTCGCCCCCCGCCATCCCCAGCACCCGCCGCACACCCGCCGCCGCAGGCCGGAACAGCTTGCCGAAGGCGGCAGAGCGGTGGTCCAGCGTCGGCATGTCGCAGGCTTTGCGGATCGCCTCGGGGATATTGGTCGGACCGGGAATGAAGACGGGATTCTGAAAGGACATATCGGCCACCTCGGTTGGGGATAGGCGCAAGCTACCCCCCGCAAACCCATCACACAATTTTTTCGAAAACATTTTTCATTACCTTGAAATCCAATCATCCCCTCATAAAATCAAAAGCTTGCGCTTTTTCATGTGAACCGGACGCTTCTTCATGCCCACGAAACCCCGCGGCCGACCCAAGGCCTTTCACGACAAGACCGACCAGAACACCGTTCAGGCGCTCGACCGTGCGCTGGGACTTCTCTCCCTGCTTGCAGCCCATCCCGGCCTGACGCTTTCAGAACTTGCCGAAACCTCCGGTCAGGCGGTCGCCACCGTCTTTCGCGCCCTCGTCACCCTGCAAGCCCATGGCATGGTCGAATCCCAAGATCCCGCGCAGGTCTGGCATATCGGCCCCGGCGCCTTCCGCGTCGGCTCGGCCTTCCTACGCCGGACAAAGGTCGTGGAACGCGCCCGCGCCGCGATGGACGGGCTCATGCGCGAGACAGGCGAAACCGCCAATCTGGGGGTAGAGGTAGGCGACGAAGTCCTCTTCCTCAGCCAAGTCGAAACCCATCAGGCCATTCGCGCCTTCTTTCCTCCCGGCACCATGGCACCCATGCATGTCTCCGGCATCGGCAAGGCGCTGCTGGCCTGGTATCCGGAGGAAAAGGTGAAAGGCATCCTCGCCCGCAAGGGCCTCGAACGCTTCACCTCCCTCACCAATACCTCAGAAACCGCCCTTCTGCGCGATCTGGCCCGCACCCGCGACCGGGGCTTCGCCATCGACGATCAGGAACGCGCCGAAGGCATGCGCTGCGTCGCCGCCCCCATCTTCAATGCCCATGGCGAACCTGTCGCGGGCCTCTCGGTCAGTGGCCCTGCCTTCCGCATGGGCCTCTCGGATGCCGCCCGCCTCGGCACCCTCGTCCGCGCCGCCGCCGACCGGGTCACCGAAGCCACGGGCGGCCAGCAACCCACAGGCTAAGCCCCTTCATCTTGGCAAAAAGACGCGCGGGGGTGAGGCGCGCCCGGACGATCTTCCCGTGAAAGATCGTCAGCGCCGAACGCCCGATGGCCATGCCATCGGGCCGGATAGGCGCGCAGCGGCCGCGGGGGCGGCAGCCCCCCACCCCTTCCGGCGGGGCGAAGTCCCCGGCGGAAGGGCAAAGGAATGCCGCGCATGCGGCGCCGCTCAATAACCGCTATTGCAGATCGCGGAACGCCGCCTGCATGCGCTCCACCGCCTCCACCACCATCGCGCGCGGGGCCGCGATGTTGAACCGCAGGAAACTCTCGCCGCCCGTGCCGAAGCTCGCGCCGTGGTTGGTGGCGATCCGCGCCTCTTTCTCCACCCGCGTGATGAATTCCTTCGCCTCCATCCCCGTGCCGGAAAAATCCAGCCACGCCAGATAGGTTGCCTCCAGCGGCATGGACCGCAGACCCGGAACATCCGCCATCCCGGCGTCAAAGACCTGCCTGTTCCCTTCCAGATAGGCCATCAGCGCATCGACCCACTGCGCCCCCTCGTGGCTATAGGCCGCCGTCGCCATATGCATCCCGAAACTGTTCCCCGAAATACCCAAGGCCATGATCTTGGCCGCGAACTTCGCCTTCAACACGGGATCTGCGATGATCACATTCCCGGTATGGCTGCCAGCGATGTTGAAGGTCTTGGTCGTGGCCGTCATCATGACCAGCCGGTCCGCGATCTCTGGCGCAGCCAAGGGCATTGGCACATGCCGCTGCCCCGGAAAAACCAGATCGTGATGGATCTCGTCCGACACCAGAATCAGATCATGCCGCTGGCAAAACGCTGCCACACCGCGCAACTCCGCCGCCGTCCAGACCCGCCCGCCGGGATTGTGCGGCGAGCAGAGCATGAACATCCGCTCCCGCCCCGTCATCAACCCGTCCCAGGCGTCGAAATCCATCTCATAGCGCCCATCGGTCAACGTCAGCGGACATTCCCGCACCTCGCGCCCCGCTGCTTTGATCGTGCGGGCAAAGGCGTGGTAGACGGGCGTCGTCAGCACCACCCCATCCCCCGGCGCGGTAAAGGCCTCAAGGCACAGCCCCGTCCCGTTCACCAGCCCATGCGTGGTGAAGATATCCCCCGTCGCCACGTCCCAGCCGTGCCGCGTCTTCATCCACCACTGGATCGCCTCCAGATAGGCGCGGTCATCCCCGAAATAGCCGTAGACCCCATGCGCGGCCATCCGCTCCACCGCCTGCTGGACGATGGCCGGGGGACGGAACTCCATATCCGCCACCCACATCGCCAACCCGCCCTCGGCCGGAACGCCGTAGAACTTCTCCATCATGTCCCATTTCACGCAATGGGTGCCGATGCGGTTGATCGGGGTGTCAAAGTCCATGTCCGCCCTCTGTCCAAGCTGCCTGTGGCAGGAATAGCAAGGCAGAACATACGTTCCAATCAGGAAATTGATGCCGATACAATGTTCCATAATGTGAATTCATGATGGAACAAATTTCCAATATTAACTTCTATTTTGGACGAAAAGTCCGACAAAACTGCCGAACCCGTCACCCCCGTCCCGCCATTGCACCCACGGGGCCTTTTCCGCTATCCAACCCACATGATCCGCCCCATCCTGATCCATCCCGACCCGCGCCTCAAGAAACTCTGCGAACCTGTCGCCGAGATCACGCCCGACATGGGCAAACTGGCCGAAGACATGCTGCAGACCATGTACGATGCCCCCGGCATTGGGCTGGCAGCGCCACAGATCGGCATCACCCGCCGCCTCGTCGTCATGGATTGCGTGAAGGGCGAGAATGAAAAGCCCCGCCCCCTCGTCCTCTTCAACCCCGAAATCACATGGTCCTCCGAAGAGCTTTCGACCTACGAGGAAGGCTGCCTCTCGATCCCCGACCAATATGCCGATGTGCAGCGCCCCGCCGAGGTGCGCGTCCGCTGGATGGGTCTCGACGGCAAACCGCAAGAAGAACAATTCGCGGGTCTCTGGGCCACCTGCATCCAGCACGAGATCGACCATCTGAACGGCAAGCTCTTCATCGACTATCTGGGCCCGCTGAAACGCCAGCTCATCACCCGCAAGATGGAGAAACTGAAACGCGAACGCGCGCGAGAGGGCGGATGACCGTCCGCCCCTGCCTGCCTTGGCCCCATCCGGCGCTGAAAGCGCCCGCCGCCACGGTCGCGGCGATCACCGACGAAATCCGCGCGATCTGGACCGACATGATCGACACGATGGATGCCATGCCCGGCTACGGCCTTGCCGCCGTGCAGATCGGCATCCCCCTCCGCCTCGCCGTGGTGGATTGCTCCGACGAACGCGGGCAGGCCATCCGCATGGCGAACCCCGAAATCCTCCATGCCTCGGTCCAGCCCCGCACGCATGAGGAAGCCTCGCCCAATCTCCCCGGCGTCTCGGCGGTGATCGAGCGCCCCCGCGCCGTGACCGTCCGCTTCCTGAACGAAAAGGGCGAGGTCGAAGACCGCGACTTCGTCCATCTCTGGGCGACCTCGGTCCAGCATCAGATCGACCACCTTGCGGGCAAGATGTATTTCGACCACCTCTCGCCTCTCAAACGCAAGATGCTCATCGCCAAGGCGGAAAAGCTGCGGAGGCGCGGGTGAGGATCGTCTTCATGGGCACGCCGGATTTTTCGGTCCCCGTGCTGCAGGCCCTCGCGGCCCGCCATGACATCGTCACCGTCTACACCCAACCCCCTCGCCCCGCCGGTCGGGGCAAGGACCTTCGCCCCACCCCCGTCCATGCCGCCGCCGAAACGCTCGGTCTGCCCGTCCGCCATCCCGTCAGCCTGAAATCTCCCGATGAACAGGCCGCCTTCGCCGCGCTGGATGCCGATGTGGCCGTCGTCGTCGCCTATGGCCTGATCCTGCCGCAGGCCATCCTTGACGCGCCCCGTCGCGGCTGCCTCAACATCCACGCCTCGCTCCTGCCTCGCTGGCGCGGTGCGGCCCCCATCCACCGCGCCATCATGGCGGGCGATGCGGAAACCGGCATCTGCATCATGCAGATGGAAGCAGGCCTCGACACCGGCCCCGTCCTGATGCGCGAAGCCACCCCCATCGGGCCCGAGGACACCACCCAAGACCTGCACGACCGCCTCTCGCAGATGGGCGCACGCCTCATCCTCGACGCGCTCGACCGGCTGCCGACCCTCACACCCGAACCCCAACCCTCCGAGGGCATCACCTACGCCACCAAGATCGACAAGGCGGAATCCCGCATCGACTGGTCCCGCCCCGCAGCACAGGTCGACCGCCAGATCCGCGCCCTCTCGCCCTTCCCCGGCGCCTGGTGCCTGGGTGGCACGGAACGCATCAAACTCCTCCGCTCCCGCCTTGCCAAAGGCGACGGCCCCCCCGGCACAGTCCTGCACGGCCTCACCATCGCTTGCGGTACCGATGCCGTGGACATCACCCTCGCCCAGCGCGAAGGGAAAAAGGCACAATCCCCGCAGGATTTCCTCAACGGTTTTGCCTTGCCCGCCCGGCTGGACTGACGTCTGGACGGACGGCCCCGTCTGCGCCACACTCGGCCCACAGAACGGAGGCACCCATGCCCTTCCTCATCCTCATTGTCATCGGAGCCGCCGCAGGCTTCCTCGCCACCCGCTTCATGCGCGTTCAGACCGACGTGCCCACCACCATCGCCATCGGGATCGGCGGCGCGCTGGTCGGCTGGGGGATCCTTCGCTTCCTCGTCTCGGTCACGGGCTGGGTCGCGGCCTTCGTCGGTGCAGTGATCGGGGCGATCGTCCTGATCTGGCTCTGGCAGAAATACGTCTCGCGCTGAAAGGTTGCGCTAGCCGATCCGCTTCACCGCATCGCGCAGCCGGAACCCCGGCCCTCCCGCCGCCGCCCACAGCATTCGCCCCTGCCACGCGGCAAAGATCATCGCCGCCGCCTCGGCCTTGCATCCGGCCTTGCGTGCCACCGCCGCCTCCACTCCTGCGCGCCACGCCGCCGCCCGCTCCGCCGCGTCCACCTCGCCCAACGATGCCCAGACCAGTGACGCCCGCACCGCCGCCCCCAGCGCCTTCAGGAACCCCTGCGCGCTCTCCTCCGCCCCCTCGGCCGCCTCGGTCGCCACCGCAACCCGATCCCAACCATACGCCAATGCCGCGCGCAGCATCCCCTCCCGGTCGCCATAGCGCTGCACCAGCGAAGGCGGCGCCAACCCCACCACCTCCGACACGGCCCCAAAGGACACCGCCGCCGCGCCCCGCTCTTCCAGCAGGTCGAGAACAGCCTCATAGATCACGGCATCGGGGATGGAACGCGGTCGGGCCATGGCAAATCCTGAACGATCATTCGCCTATCCAGCCTGCGCCAGACCCGCCCTCTGATCAAGCCCTATCGCTTGGGCGATCCCGGTCGCGGCGGCATCGGCCTGTAGACCGGCAGCCGCCAGCCGAAACCCAGGCTTCCCGCCCGCAAGATCAGCGTCACCACCGCGCAGGCCAGCAGCGCCTGCCACAGCTCGGCCCCAACCAGCGCCAGCAGCACCGCCACCCCCGCCCCGCAAAAGGCACAGGTCACGTAAAGCTCACCCTGCTTCAACACCAGCGGCACCTCGTTGCAGACCACATCGCGCATCAACCCGCCCATGCAGCCGGTCACCATCCCCATCACCAGCACCACAGGCCAGCCCAACCCTTCGGCAAAGGCCACGCCCACCCCCGCCGGAACCGCCACAGCCAAGGCGAAGGCATCCAGCCATTCGATCGCCCGATACCGGCTTTCCAGAAGATGCGCCCCGAAGAACACCAACACTGCCGCCAAAGCCGCCACCGCCAGCAGCGCTGGGTCCCCGATCCAGACAGGCGGCCGCCCGAGGATCACATCGCGCAGGGTCCCGCCGCCCACTGCCGTCAAGCAAGCGATGAAGATGAACCCCACGATGTCCAACTGCGACCGGCTCGCCACAAGCGCGCCGGTCAGTGCAAAGACCGCGACCGACGAATAATCCAAGACCGGCAAAATCGTGGCCACCGATGCTTCCAGCCCCGGCGCCATCATGCGGCACCGCTCCCGCCGGACACCTTCGCAGGCTTGAACGGCGCCATCCCGGCGCGCGCCAGCGCATCCGCCCGCTCATTCTCCTCATGCCCCGCATGGCCCTTGATCCAGCGCCACTGCACCTTGTGCCGCGCCTGCGCCTGATCCAGCCGCTGCCAGAGCTCGGCGTTCTTGACCGGGTCCTTGCCCGCCGTGCGCCAGCCGTTCCGCTTCCAGCCGTGGATCCATTCCGTCACGCCGTTCTTCACATAGGCGCTGTCGGTCACGACCGTGATTTCCGACGGCTTCGCCAGCGTCTCCAGCGCCGAAATCGCGGCCAGCAACTCCATCCGGTTGTTCGTGGTCAGCGCCTCGCCCCCCGAAAGCTCGCGCTCCTTTACCACCGCGCCGCCTTCGCGCGCGATCAGCAACACACCCCACCCTCCGGGCCCCGGATTGCCCGAACAGGCCCCGTCGGTATAGGCGAAAAGCTCTGGCATCGGCGGCTCCTTTTCACCCCGTTTAGGCAGCGTCGCCTAGACCGTCAACGCAACGCCATGCTTCATCTTGGCAAAAATACTCTCAGGGGGTGAGGAGCGAAGCGACGAGGGGGCGGAACGCCCCCTGCACCGCCTCCGCAAAAGATCACGCCAGAAGGATCGGCACCGCCAGACAGCCCAGAACCACCGCTGTCAGCAGCACCCGCAACCTCATCCACCACACAGGCGCCAATCCCTGCCGCGCAAAGGCATAGTCCAGCATCAAAAGCCCCGCAAAGCCCGCGAACAGGTTCACCGCCGCATCCCCCGGCGCGCCATTCACCATGAAAAAGGCCCAGAGCGCAGGGATCACCGACAGCGCATAACCCACCGCCGCCGCCTGCCCCTTGGCCTTGGTGGCAAAACCCCACAGCACGCCCGACATGAAGGACAGGATCACCACTCCATAGGTGAGGATCACGTAACTCCCCATGAACATGGGCGGCATCCATTGCCCGCCCCAGCCTACCGTCGCCGGGAACAGCACATTCGCCGCCCCCCACAGGAACGGGATCAGCCCGGCAAGGCCAAGGATCAGGGCGGAACGGGGAATGGCTGTCATGTCAGGCTCTGGATCATCGCATCTATGCGCTTGGCCCGCGTGGGCGCGGTCTTCGCGGTGCCGATCTGATACAGCATCCCGCGCCGCTTGCCAGCCGTCAGCCCCTCCCACACCGCCGTCATCTCCGCCGCCCGCAGCGCAAGGGCCACATCCTCGGGCGTGTCCACCTGATCATCCGGCGCGGGCCGCAGGCGCACCTCCAAAAGTTCTCCCGGCACGATCCCCGTCCGCTCCAGCAGCGACGCCCCGGCCCAAAGGAAGACCCCCTCCACGACCGGCGCACGCGACAGGGCAAGGTTCACCCAATGCTCGGCGATCTCGCCTTCCACACGCTTCGCCGCCCCCAGCGCCGCGACCGCAGCGTCGGGCAGCCGCAGGATCGTGTAGGTGGCCTTGCCCCATTCGACAGGCTCCACCACCCCCTCAAAAGCCACCCAATCGCTCACGCAGGTTCCCGCAGGATGCGCGGCACCTTGAACTCCACATTCTCCACCGCCGTCTCGACCATCTCCACCGTGGTCGCGAACCGCGCGCGGAAGGCGTCGATCACCTCATTGACCAGAACCTCCGGCGCACTCGCCCCCGCCGTGATCCCGATGCTGCGGATACCCTCCAGCGCGCGCCAATCGATATCCGTGGCCCGCTGGATCAGTTGCGCGTAAGCACAGCCCGCATTGGCCCCCACCTCCACCAGCCGCTTGGAATTCGAAGAATTCGGCGCCCCGATCACCAAGAGCGCGTCGATCTTCCCCGCCATCGCCTTCACCGCCATCTGGCGGTTGGTCGTCGCATAGCAGATGTCATCATGCGCGGGCGCCAAAATCGCCGGGAACCGCGCCTTCAGCGCCGCCGCGATATCGGCGGTATCATCCACCGACAGTGTCGTCTGCGTGATGAAGGCCAGCTTGGCCGGATCGCGCACCACCAGCCCCGCTACATCCTCCACCGTCTCGACCAGCAGCACCTCGCCCTCCGGCAATTGCCCCATGGTCCCCACCGTCTCAGGATGCCCCGCATGGCCGATCATGATCATCTGCAACCCGTTCTCGTGATGCCGGGCCGCCTCGTTATGCACCTTGGTCACCAGCGGGCAGGTCGCATCCACCGCGATCATCTCGCGCCGCGCCGCTTCGGCGGGCACGGCCTTGGGCACGCCATGGGCGGAAAACACCACAGGCCGGTCCAAGGGGCACTCGTCCAATTCCTCGACAAAGACCGCCCCTTTGGCGCGCAACCCGTCCACCACGAACTTGTTGTGCACGATCTCGTGGCGCACATAGACCGGCGCCCCCCATTTCTCGATCGCCATCTCGACGATCTTGATCGCCCGGTCCACACCGGCGCAGAACCCGCGCGGCGCGGCAAGATACAGGGTCAGAGGGGGCAGGGTCATGGCGCTTCCTTTCGGGCCGTCACGGCAGAAATAGGCCGAAACCCCGCCCCGGTAAACCGCCAACCGAAGGCGCCCGCGCTCACCCGATCACCCCCATCACGATCAGCCCCAACACCAGATAGCGCCCCGTCTTGGCGATGGTGACCAGCACCGCAAATAGCCAGACCGGAGTCTTCAACGCCCCCGCCACCACCGTCAGCACATCCCCCAAGGGCAGCCACGACAGCAGCAGCGACCACACGCCCCAGCGCCGGAACCACCCCTCCGCCCGCAGCATCGCCGCCTCGGGAATCCGGAACCGCGGCGGCAGGGTCAGCCCGGCCAGCCCCCGCCCGATGGCATAGTTCACGCAAGACCCCAGCACGTTGCCCACCGAAGCCACGGTCAGGATAAGCCAGAACCGCTCCGGTTCCGCCGCAACCATGCCGCCAAAGATGATCTCGGATTGAAAGGGGACGGGTGTCGCGGCCACGAAGGCGGCAAGGAACAATCCAAGCAGGGCGGAACCAAAGATCATCCCGCGCAGATGGCGCGCCGCGCGCGGCACCGCAAGGGCTGCCCGCGCCGCGGATCAGTCAATCTTCGCCTGCCACTCGGCCGCGAAGGCGGATTTGGCCTCCGGGCTCAGAAAGGCCCGCGTCGGCACGATCATCACGTCCTGCCCGGTGGACAGGAAGACATGCCCCGCCGTCTCGCGCACCTCGCGCAGCGACAGCGCGCCAAAGGCCAGCGGCTCCTTCCGGTCGTCGCGGTACTCCACCAGCCGGTCGCCCCAGATCTCCAACCGCGCGCCCGTCCGCTGATCGGCCCGCCGCTGTGCCCGCTGCCGCAGGTCGCGCCGCTGCAACAGGATGACAAGCGCAAAGGGCGCCGCCATCAGCAGCGCCGCCGTCGGCGCCGAATGCAGAAGCGTCAGGTCCTTCATCACGCCGCCCAGCATCTGCAACAGGCCCAGCCCCGCGAACAAAGCCGCAAACAGCGCCACCTTGTCCCGCTTGCGATGGGGGGGCGAGGCCCGTTCCCAGACCAGCGCATCGTCATAATCTTGGGTATAATGGATCACCCGGTCAGGTTTGCCACCCGCCCGCTCGACAGCGGCGACGGGGGCCTCTGCCTCCCCCGCCTCGCCTTCCATGGCCACGTTCCCAGTCACTTGACGTCGACAATGGCCTCTTCACGTTCGGCCGGGCGCGGTTCCCGCGGCGGCCGACCGATGACTTCGCGCAACTCGTCCAGTTCGATGAAATTGTCCGCCTGCCGACGCAGTTCGTCCGCGATCATCGGCGGCTGGCTGCGGATTGTCGACACGACCGACACCCGCACCCCCTGCCGCTGCAGACTTTCCACCAGCGGGCGAAAATCCCCGTCGCCCGAGAACAGAACGATATGATCCACGCGCGGCGCAAGTTCCATGGCATCGACCGTCAGCTCGATATCCATGTTCCCCTTGACCTTCCGCCGCCCTTGGCTGTCGGTGTATTCCTTGGCCGGTTTCGTCACCATGGTGAAGCCGTTGTAATGCAGCCAGTCCACCAGCGGACGGATCGGGGAATAATCGTCATTCTCCAGAAGCGCCGTGTAGTAGAAGGCCCGCAACAGCTTCCCCCGGCGCATGAACTCCTGCCGCAGAAGCTTGTAGTCTATATCGAAACCAAGCGCCTTGGCCGCTGCGTAAAGGTTCGATCCGTCGATGAACAGCGCAAGCCGTTCGTCCTTGTAAAACATTATGAGTTCCCCTCAAAAAAACTGCACGCCGGAAGATTTTCTGCGAGTGGTCTACAGCGGAAAAAGAAAACGACCGGTGAACAAGACCACGTTACTCGGAAAAGATGAATCCATTCAAGTTCGGCTATACGAAAGGCTACCAGATTGATCATTATTGACGAAGTGCTCCTGATCGCCCTCGGCGCGAACTTGCCGTACAAGGACGCACCACCTGCGCAGACGCTGCTGATGGCGGCCGATGCCTTGCGTCAGGAAGGTCTTTCAACACTTCATCTCAGCCCCCTCTATGCCACGCCCTGCTTTCCCGCCGGGGCAGGGCCTGATTATGTGAACGCCGCCGCCGCCGCCTCTATTCCATCCGGATGGGACGCCGCCCGCACCCTCGCCCTATTGCATGAAGTAGAGGCCCGCTTCGGCCGTCGCCGCGACACCCGCTGGGGCATGCGCACGCTCGACCTCGACCTCATCGCCTTCGGGTCCGCCATTGCCCCCGATCCGGCCACCTTTGCCCTCTGGCGCGACCTCGACCCCGCCCTTCAGCGCCGTGAAACACCCGACCGCCTGATCCTGCCCCATCCCCGCCTGCAGGACCGCGCCTTCGTCCTCGTGCCGCTCCACGACGTTGCCCCGGAATGGACCCATCCCGTCACCGGCCGAACCGTCGCCGCCATGCTGGCCGACTTGCCCGCCACCGACCGCGCCGAAGTCCGGCCGCTTCTCCCAGATTCAGCGCTTGTCAAGCCAGTTTGATGCGACTAGATAGGCGCTTCCATGCCCCCCATCCGAACTGGAGTCGCCCATGGCCCGCGTGACGGTCGAAGATTGCGTTGACAAGGTGCCGAACCGCTTCGAACTGGTGATGCTCGCCGCGCACCGCGCCCGCGAGATCGCCGCCGGTTCCCCGCTCACGATCGACCGCGACAACGACAAGAACCCCGTCGTCGCCCTGCGCGAGATCGCTGAGGAAACCCAGTCGGCCGAGGTTCTGCGCGAACGCATGATCGAATCGCACCAGACCCAGATCGAAGTCGACGAACCCGAAGAAGACCAGATGGCGCTTCTGATGTCGGGCGAGATCGACCGCCCGATGCAGGACGACATGTCCGAGGAAAAGCTGCTGCGTGCCCTGATGGAAGCGCAAGGCGACAACTGATCCGGGCTCAGGCCCGTCCAGCGGGGCGGTGATGATCGACGTCGAAGACCTCATCGCCCTCGTCCGGAACTACAACCCGCGCACCAATGCCGATCTGATCCGCAAGGCCTATGCCTACGGAAAACAGATGCATGACGGCCAGTTCCGCAAATCGGGCGAACCCTACTTCACCCATCCTGTCGCCGTCGCCGCCATCCTGACTGAACAGCGGCTGGATGACGCCACGATCATCACCGCCCTTCTGCACGACACCATCGAAGATACCCGCTCCACCTATACCGACATCACCCAGATGTTCGGCGAAGAGGTGGCCGAGCTTGTCGATGGCGTCACCAAACTCACCAACCTCCAACTGTCTTCTGCGCAAAGCCAGCAGGCGGAAAACTTCCGCAAGCTCTTCATGGCCATGTCCAAGGACCTGCGCGTCATCCTCGTGAAACTGGCCGACCGTCTGCACAACATGCGGACGATCAAGTCGATGAAGCCGGAAAAGCAGGCCCAGAAGGCGCGCGAGACGATGGAAATCTTCGCCCCCCTCGCGGGCCGCATGGGCATGCAATGGATGCGCGAGGAACTCGAAGACCTCGCCTTCCGCGTCCTCAACCCCGAGGCGCGCAATTCCATCATCCGCCGCTTCATCACGCTCCAGCGCGAGGCGGGCGATGTCGTCCACAAGATCACCGCCGACATCCGCAACGAACTCGAAAAAGTGCAGATCGAGGCCGATGTCTACGGTCGCGCCAAGAAACCCTATTCCATCTGGCGCAAGATGCAGGAGAAGGACCTCGCCTTCTCCCGCCTCTCCGACATCTACGGTTTCCGCGTGATCTGCGGGTCGGTTGCCGACTGCTACCGCATCCTTGGCGTGATACACCAACGCTGGCGCGCCGTGCCGGGCCGGTTCAAGGATTACATCAGCCAGCCGAAATCGAACGGCTACCGCTCTATCCACACCACCGTCTCGGGCCGCGACGGCAAGCGCGTCGAAGTCCAGATCCGCACCCGCGAGATGCACGAAGTGGCCGAGGCAGGCGTCGCCGCCCATTGGTCCTACCGCGAAGGCGTCCGCGCCCAGAACCCCTTCGCCGTCGATCCCGCGAAATGGATCGCCACCCTCACCGAACGCTTCGATGCCGAGGATCACGACGAATTCCTCGAACATGTGAAGATGGAGATGTACTCCGATCAGGTCTTCTGCTTCACGCCCAAGGGCGACGTGGTGCAGTTGCCGCGCGGGGCCACCCCCCTCGACTACGCCTATGCCATCCACACCCGCATCGGCAATTCCTGCGTCTCGGCCAAGGTGGACGGCATCCGCGTCCCCCTCTGGACCCGCCTGAAAAACGGCCAAAGCGTCGAGATCATCACCGCCGAAGGCCAGCGCCCGCAGGCCAGCTGGATCGACATCGTCACCACGGGCCGCGCCAAAGCCGCCATCCGCAAGTCCCTGCGCGAGGAAGACAGGGGCCGCTTCGTCAAGCTCGGTCAGGAACTGGCCCGCGCGGCCTTCGACCACGTGGGCAAGAAGGCCACCGACAAGGCGCTGCGCACAGCGGCAAAGATGCTGGGGCTTGCCGATGAAACCGACCTCCTCGCCCGCTTGGGCTCCGCCGAAATCACGGCCCGCCGCGTGATCGAAACCCTCTACCCCGAACTCGCCCGCGCGCAGGATGACGAGGTGGATGCCTCCCGCCCCGTTGTGGGCCTCTCGGATGACCAATCCTTCCGCCGCGCGCCCTGCTGCCAGCCGGTGCCCGGAGAACGTATCGTCGGCATCACCTATCGCGGCCAAGGCGTTGTGGTCCACGCCATCGACTGCCCGGCCCTAGAGGAATTCGAAGAACAGCCCGGCCGCTGGGTCGATCTGCACTGGCATTCCGGCCGCCATGCCGCCGTCCACACCGTCAGCCTCGAGATAACCATATCGAACGATGCCGGGGTACTGGGGCGCATCTGCACCTTGATCGGCGAACAGAAGGCCAATATCTCCGACCTGAGGTTTACAGACCGCAAGCCGGACTATTATCGACTCATCGTCGATGTGGACCTTCGCGATGTCGAACATCTGCACATGGTCATGACCGCGCTGGAGGCCGAGACCGATGTCGCCCAGATTTCACGTCACCGCGATATGACGCGAAAGCCCTAACCGGGCCATTGGGAGAGAGACTTGGTTTTCAAGCGGCGCAATCCTCGTTCCCTCTGGGGATGGACCCGCGAGATGGTCTATCCCCAAGGCGGCTTCAGGCGCGCCACCCAATATGTCCTGCACCGCATGCGCCGCCTGCCCGACAGCCCGCACCGCATCGCGCGAGGGGTCTTCGCGGGCTCCATGGTGGGCTTCCTGCCCCTGCCGGGGATGCAGTTCATCGCCGCATGGCTCGCCTCACGCGCCGTGAAGGGCAATCTTCTGGCCGCCCTTCTGGCCACCTTCAACACCAACCCGATCACCACGCCCTTCTTCGCCGTCCTCGCCATGACACTGGGCCACTGGATGCTCGGCATCCAGAAACCCCTGTCGCCTGAATACATCGGCGGGGCCTTCGCCAATGCCGGCTCCGATCTGTGGTTCAACGTCAAGGCCCTGTTCGGCCCCGAACACACACAATGGGACGGCCTCGCCCAGTTCTGGCACGAGATTTACCTGCCCTATTTCCTCGGCGCGCTCGGCCCCGGCCTTTTGCTCTCGCTCGTCTTCTACTGGCTCACCATCCCGCTGGTGACCGCCTATCAGAAGGCCCGCGCCGCGAAATCAAAGGAACGCAACGAGCGCCGCCACAAATTGCGCGAAGCGATCGCCGCCGCCGCCGCCAAGCTCACGCATCGCGGCGATGCGTCCCGCGGTCCGGGGGATGACGACGCCTCCGGTCCGGCCTAATCTCCCTCCGACTCGACCACGAACGCGATCAAGAGAAAGGCCACGGCCATGAAACCCCTCGGGCGCCTCCGTCTCGGCGTGAACATTGACCACGTCGCCACCGTCCGCAACGCCCGCGGCTCCACCTGGCCCGAACCGCTCCGCGCGGCTTTGCTGGCCGAAGCGGCGGGCGCAGACGGCATCACCGCCCACCTGCGCGAAGACCGCCGCCACATCCGCGACGCCGATATCGAGGCGCTGGTCGCGGGCCTCTCCATCCCGCTCAACTTCGAATGCGCCGCGACGGCGGAAATGCAGACCATCGCGCTCCGCCACAAACCCCACGCCGTCTGCCTCGTCCCGGAAAAGCGCGAGGAACGCACCACCGAAGGCGGCCTTGACGTCGCGGGCGATCTGGCCCGCCTGACCGATTACATCGCCCCCTTGCGCGAGGCAGGCGCCCGCGTCTCCATGTTCATCGGCCACGACCCCCGCCAGATCGAAGCCTCCGCCAAGATCGGCGCGGCGGTGGTGGAACTCCACACAGGCCACTATTCCGAACTCCTTGCCGACGGCCATGACGACGCCGCCGCCGAAGAACTCGAAGGCCTCCGCCGGGGCGCCAAGCTCGCTCATGCCCTCGGCCTCGAAGTCCATGCCGGCCACGGCCTGACCTATGACAACGTGGCCCCAATCGCCGCAATGCCCGAGGTGATGGAGCTTAACATCGGCCATTTCCTGATCGGCGAGGCGATCTTCCGCGGCCTCGGCCCCGCCATCGAGGAAATGCGCCGCCGCATGGACGCCGCGCGCGAAGGGCAGGCCTGACCGCATGATCCTCGGCATCGGCACCGATCTCGCCAATATCGAACGGATCGAGGCGACGCTCGCCCGCTTCGGCGACCGCTTCAAAGAGCGTGTCTTCACCGAACGCGAACAGCGCAAGGCCGAAGGCCGCCCCCGCGCCATCGCCGCCACCTATGCCAAACGCTGGGCCGCGAAAGAGGCCTGTTCCAAGGCGCTTGGCACCGGGCTGCGCATGGGCATCTCGTGGAAGGACATGGCGGTGACCAACCTCCGCTCCGGCCAGCCCGTCATGCATGTCACCGGCTGGGCCGCCGAGCGGCTCCGCGACATGACGCCAGCGGGTCACGAGGCCGTCATCCACGTCACCCTGACCGACGACCACCCATGGGCGCAGGCCTTCGTCGTGATCGAGGCCCGCCCCCTCCGCGCGCCCGCAGAACTTGACTCCCCCGCGCCCAACGCGCAATGAACCCCGACCCGCAAAGGCGGGAAACATGAAGCAGAGTGGACCCATGGCAGGCAGCAAGGCCAAAAGCGAAAGCGGCATCGTCGAAACGATCAAGACCGTGATCTGGGCGCTGGTCATCGCAGGGGCCTTCCGCACCCTGTTCTTCCAACCCTTCTGGATTCCCTCCGGCTCCATGAAGGACACGCTGCTGATCGGCGACTTCCTCTTCGTCAACAAGATGGCCTATGGCTATTCCCGCTATTCCTGTCCCTTCTCGGCCTGCCCCATCTCGGGCCGCCTCTTCGCAGGTGAACCCGAACGCGGCGATGTGGTGGTCTTCCGCCACCCGGTGAACGGCACCGATTTCATCAAGCGCCTCGTCGGCCTGCCGGGCGACACCGTGCAGATGCAGAACGGCATCCTCTTCCTCAACGGCGAGATGGTCCCCCAGACCGATGCCGGCACCTTCGAGGAAATCTATGAAAAGCAGGGCCCGATGGGCCAGTTGCCGCGCTGCGAGAACGGCCCCGTAGGCGAAGGCGGCATCTGCACCTCGTCGCGCTACACCGAAACGCTTCCCGGCGGGCGTCAGCACAATGTCCTGAACATCGATGAGGCAGGCTTTGCCGACAACACCGATGTCTTCACCGTGCCCGCAGGCCATTACTTCTTCCTTGGCGACAACCGCGACAACAGCCAAGACAGCCGCTTCGGTCAGGCCGTCGGCGGCGTGGGCTTCGTGCCCGCCGAAAACCTGATCGGCCGCGCCGACCGGATCATCTTCTCCTCCGCCGGACGTTCCATGCTCTTCTTCTGGACATGGCGCGCCGACCGCTTCTTTAAGGCGGTCGAGTGAGCGGCCAGCGCGTCAAGCTGGCGGCAGACCTTGCCGCCTTCGCCACCCGCATCGGGCACGACTTCCGCCGACCCGAGCTTCTGGCGCGCGCCGTCACCCATGCCTCGCTGTCCTCGCCCACAAGGCCTTCGAACGAGAGGTTGGAGTTTCTGGGCGACCGCGTCCTCGGCCTCTCCATCGCCACCGCGCTGTTCCAACAGGACGGCAGCGCCGCCGAAGGCCAATTGGCGCCCCGCTTCAACGCCCTCGTCCGGCAGGAAACCTGCGCCGAGATTGCCCGCGAGGTGGGCCTTGGCGATGTGCTGAAACTCGGCCGCTCCGAAATGCTCTCGGGCGGGCGGCGGAAAGAGGCGCTCTTGGGCGACGCGCTCGAGGCGGTGATCGCCGCGATCTATCTGGATGCAGGCTTCGACGCCGCCCGCGATACCGTCCTGCGCCTCTGGGGCGACCGCATCGCCAGCGCCGCCAAGGCCGACACCCGCGATCCGAAATCCACCTTGCAGGAATGGGCGCAGGCCCGTGGCCTGCCGCCCCCCACCTATCTTGAAACCGCCCGCACCGGCCCCGATCACCAGCCCGTCTTCACCGTCGAGGCCCGCCTCGCCACAGGCGAAACCGCCCCCGGCACCGCCACGGGCAAACGCGCCGCCGAACAAGCCGCCGCCCGCGCCCTTCTGGCGCGCATGGAGCAACAGGAATGACCGATACCGAAACCCGCGCCGGCTTCGTCGCCCTGATCGGCGAACCCAATGCCGGGAAATCCACTCTGCTGAACCGGATGGTCGGGGCCAAGGTCTCCATCGTCACCCACAAGGTGCAGACCACCCGCGCCCGTATCCGGGGCGTCTGCATGGAAGGCCAGTCCCAGATCGTCTTCGTCGACACGCCCGGCCTCTTCCGCCCGCGCCGCCGCCTTGACCGCGCGATGGTCGCCGCCGCATGGGGCGGGGCCGCCGATGCCGATATCATCGTCCTGCTGGTCGAGGCACATCGCGGCCTGACCGACGGCGTGCAGGCCATCATCGACAACCTGAAGGACAAGATCCCCTCCACCGCCACCGTGGCGCTGGCGGTGAACAAGATCGACAAGGTCAAGGCCGAAACCCTCCTCGCCCTGACCGCCAAGCTCAACGATGCCTTCCCCTTCGCCAAGACCTTCCTCATCAGCGCCGAACGCGGCTATGGCGTGGATGACCTGCGCGAATGGCTGGCGGCCGAGATTCCCGCAGGCCCGTGGTTCTATCCCGAAGACCAGATCGCAGACCTGCCCATGCGCATGATCGCGGCCGAGATGACGCGCGAAAAGCTGACCCTCCGCCTGCATGAGGAACTGCCTTACCAGCTGACAGTCGAGACAGAGAAATGGGAGGATCGTCCCGACGGCTCCACCCGCATCGATCAGGTGGTCTATGTCGCCCGCGACGGCCACAAGGGCATCCTGCTGGGGGCCAAAGGCGAAACCATCAAGGCCATCGGAAGCCAAGCACGGGCCGAAATCGCCACCTTCCTCGACCGCCCCGTCCACCTCTTCCTCACCGTGAAGGTCCGCCCCAACTGGCTGGAAGAGGCCGAGCGCTATTCGGAAATGGGGCTGGATTTCAAGGATGGCGACTGAGTCGCGGGATGGATGCCCCGGGGGCGCTTCGCCCCCCGGACCCCCAGAGAGTATTTCCGCCAAGATGAAGGGGCATCCGGTGCGCCTGACGACCGACCTCTGGGTCTCCGCCTATCTCACCCGCCTGCGGCTGGCCGATATCCCCGTCTATGTCACCGCCAAAGGCGATGCGACCGCAGGCGCAGTCATCGTGAAATGCGCAACGCTGGACGGGCAGGCCAAGGCGGTGCAGCGCAGCTATGACCTGATGACGGGCGCGCGCGTCTGGGTGACGCTGGCCGAAGGGCCCGAGGCCGAGGTGGACGCCACCCTCCGCCGCCAGCGCGACCGTGACCCCGATCTCTGGGTGATCGAGGTGGAAGACAGGCAGGGGCGCACCCTTCTCGATCAACCGGGTCTTGCCGACTGACTTGCCCTTGCCCGACCTTGCGAAGATAGTCGGGCGCATGGAATGGCGGGACGAAGGCGCGCTCCTGTCGGTCAGACCCCACGGCGAAAGCGCGGCGATCATCGAGGTCTTCACAAGCAATCATGGCCGCCATGCCGGGGTCGTGCGCGGCGGCACGTCCCGCCGCATCGCACCCCTCTTGCAACCCGGCGCGCAGGTGCAGGTCACATGGCGCGCGCGGCTGGATGATCACCTGGGCATCTTCACCGTCGAACCCCTCCGCGCCCGCGCCGCCCTGCTGTCCGATCCGCTTGCCCTTGCAGGCCTCAACGCCGTCTGCGCCATGCTGCGCGTGGCCCTTGCCGAACGCGAACCCCATCCCCTCCTGCACGCCGCCACCCTGCCGCTTCTCGACGCACTCGACGCAGGTCTCGACTGGCCGCCAGCCTATCTGCGCTGGGAACTTCTGCTTCTAGAGGAGATCGGCTTCGGCCTCGACCTCGCCACCTGCGCCGTCACCGGATCACGCGACGACCTCGCCTATGTCTCCCCCAAAACCGGCCGCGCCGTCAGCCGCCACGGTGCGGGCGACTGGGCCAGCCGCCTGCTCCCCCTGCCCCCCGTCCTCTTGGGACAAGGCCCCGCCTCTGCGCGCGAGATTGCCGAAGCCCTCGCCCTGACGGGTCATTTCCTGAACCGCGAACTGGGCCCGATGCTGAACGGCCGCCCCCTGCCCGAGGCGCGCGCCCGGCTGATCGACCGCCTCGCCCGCCGCGTCGCGCCCTAAGCCTCGCCCTGCTGCGCCTTCACCCGCTGCCGCCACAGGGTGAAAACCCCCGCCGCCACCACCAGCCCCGCGCCGATGGCGACATTGGTCCGCAGATCCTCGCCGAACAGGAACAGCCCGATCCCCGATGCCCAGACCAGTTGCAGATAGGCAAAGGGCTGGATAGCCGACGCCTCGGCCACCGCAAAAGCCTTGATCAGCAGCCAATGCCCAAGGCAGGCCGTGCAGCACAGGGTCAGCATCCAGCCCCAATCCGCGCCCGTCATCGGCTCCCAGAACCACATGCCGACCAGCGTCATCGCCGCCGCCCCCACCGTGCCCGTCCAGAAAAACGACACCGCCGCGCTGTCCCCCCGCGCCACATAGCGCGTCAGCAGCCCGTAGACGGCGAACAGGAAGGCCGAGAGCAGCGGCACCAGCGCCCAAGGCGAAAACACCGCATAGCCCGGCTGCAGGATGATCAGCACGCCCACGAACCCGATCAGGATCGCCGTCCAGCGCCGCCACCCCACCTTCTCCCCCAGCAGAGGCCCCGATAGCGCCGCGATCAGCAGCGGATAGCAGGTGAACACCGCATGGCTTTCCACCAGCCCCAGCTTGACGAAGGCAATGACCATTACGCAGACCTCGGTCACCAGCAGCAACCCCCGCGCCACCTGCAACCACGGGAATTGCGACTTCACCGCAGCCGCGATCCCGCCCTTGTCCCGCGCCGCCAGCAGCATCACGAAGACGGCAAAGAACCAAAAGCGGATCATCACCACCATGTAGACGTTGTAGGCCTCCGCCAGATGGCGCGAAATGCCGTCCTGCACCGAAAAGACGACCGTCGTCGCCACCATCAGCCAGATGCCCAGCCGCGTGTTCTGCGCCGTCGCCTGCCCGCTCATCCCGCGACCTTCCTGCCTCTTTCCTGCAGCAGCGCATAAAGCCCCGCCGCCACGACCACCGCCGTCCCCAAGGCGACAGCCGGGGCCAGCACCTCGTCATAGACCAATATGCCGATGATCGTGACGAACACGATCTGCAGATAGGCATAGGGCTGCACCACATTCGCCTCCGCCATCTCATAGCATTTCGTCAGCAGCCAATGCGACAGGATCGCCAGCGCGCAATAGACGGCCAGAAAGGCCAGATCCACCCCCGCCACGGGTTCCCAATTGGGCAGGCCCAGCAGGGTCATGAACCCCGCCCCGATGATCCCCGCCCAGAAAAAGCCCGCAAACACCGGCTCATCCCGCGCCGTCTTGCGGGTCAGGATCGAATACAGCGCAAACATCAGCGCCGCCGCGAAGGGCAGAAGCGCAGGCCAAGAAAACACCCCCGACGTGGGCCGCAGGATGATCAGCACCCCCACCATCCCCGCCCCGATCGCCGCCCAGCGCTGCCAGCCGACCTTTTCCCCCAGCAGCGGCCCCGACAGCGCCGCGATCAGCAGCGGGCAGATGGCAAACACCGCATGGCTCTCGATCAGACCGATCAGCGTATAGCCCCAGACGATCAGGCAGACCTCCGCCACCAACAGCGTGCCACGCAGGCCATGGGTGAAGGGCCGCTTCGTCACCACCGCGGCGCGAAACCCTTCGGGCCGCCGCATCGCAAGGAACAGCACAAAGCCCGCAAAGACCCAATAGCGCACCATCACGATCATCAGCGTGTTGTATTCGCTGGCCAGATGGCGCGAAAACCCGTCCTGCGCGGCAAAGGCCGCCACGGCGGCAATCATCAGCCAGATGCCCGCCCTGCGGTTGCGGCTCATTCCCGCCGCTCCGCCAGATGCCCCGCCGTCATGTGCCGCTTCCTTCCATGCCCCGGCCGCCGTTCGACCGCAAACCCCGCCGCCGCCAGTGCCCGCCGCACATGCCCCGCCGCCGTATAGGTGGCGAATGTGCCGCCCGGCGCGGTATGCGCCGCCACCGCCACCATCAGGTCGTCAGACCACAGTTCGGGGTTCTTCGCGGGCGAAAACCCGTCCAGAAACCACGCGTCCGCGACGCCCTCCCATGCGGGCAGCGTCTCGCGCGCATCGCCGATCACCACCTCCGCCCGCAGCCCCGGCAGATCGATCACCCGCGCGCCCGCGCCCCATTGCGCAAGGAACGGCCCCGCCACCGCCGCCGCCTCGGGAAAGGCCGCCAAGGCCCGTGCCATCTCCTCTGCCGTCAAGGGATAGGCCTCAAAGGATGTGAACCGCAGCACCCCCGGCGCGCCCGCCCCCTGCCACGCGATCCACAGCGCCAGCAGGTTCAGCCCGGTTCCGAATCCCAGTTCCGCCACATGGAACCCATCCCGCAGCCGACCCGGCAGACCATTTCCTTCCAGAAACACATGCCGCGTTTCCGCCAGCCCGTCGGCCAAGGAAAAGTAGGGGTCATCGAAGCGGCGCGACACGGGCACGATCCCCTCGCGCCAGTCCAGACCCTCCGCTCCCTGTTCCCCGCCGCCCATATGCCCTAAATCCGGAAATCGCGGCGGACCATGGGCAAGGGCAGGCGGAATGGCAAGGGTCGATCTGACGGTGATGGGGGGCGGCATCTTCGGCCTCGCCTGCGCCTGGGAAGCGGCCCGTCGCGGCGCCCGCGTCCGGCTGATCGAACGCCACCGCATCGGCGCAGGCTCCTCCGGCGGGCTCGTCGGCGCGCTGGCCCCGCATGTGCCGGAAAACTGGAACGACAAAAAGCAGTTCCAACTGGAAAGCCTCCTCATGGCCCCCTCTTGGTGGGCCGAGGTGGCCGCCACCGGCGGCACCGATCCCGGCTATCTGCAATCCGGCCGCCTGCAACCCATCGCGGACGACCGCGCGCTGGCCAATGCCCGCGCCCGGATCGCGGAATCCGAAACCCTCTGGCAAGGCCGCGCCCAGTGGCGCGTCATCCCCGCTACCGGCGCGGCTTGGGAACCGCACAGCCCCACGGGATACCTCATCCACGACACGCTGACCGCCCGCCTGCATCCCCGCCGCGCCGCCGCCGCCCTGACCGACGCGCTGCGCGCCACAGGGGCCGAAGTGACCCTCGGCACCGCTGCACCCGAAGGCCCCACCCTCTGGGCCACCGGCTATCCCGGCCTTCTCGCCCTGAACGAGGCGCTGAACCAACCCGTCGGCGCGGGCGTCAAGGGTCAGGCCCTCCTCTTCGACCACGACGCCCGCGACCTGCCCCAGCTTTTCGCCGACCAGCTCCACATCGTCCCCCATGCCGACGGCACCACTGCCATCGGCTCCACCTCCGAAAACGACTGGACCGACCCGACGGAAACCGACGCCCAGCTTGACGACATCCTCGCCCGCGCCCGCGCTGCCCTACCGATCCTGAGCGACGCGAAAATCCTCGACCGCTGGGCAGGCATCCGCCCCCGCGCCCGTTCCCGCGCGCCCATGCTGGGGGAATGGCCCGGCAGACCCGGCCATTACATCGCCAATGGCGGCTTCAAGATCGGCTTCGGCATGGCCCCCAAGGTCGCCGCCACCATGGCCGACCTCATCCTCAACGGGCAGGACAGCATCCCCCCCGGCTTCCGCGTCGAATCCAGCCTTCAGGCGCGCGGCAGGTAACCGACAGGCGCGTTCTCGTCGCGCCAGTAATCCAGCGCAGGCCGATCCAGCACGGCGGTGGACCGCTTGAATTCGCAGATCAGTTCGCCGTTCTCCTCGACCGAGGCGATGATCAGGCACTGAAAGATGTGGTTGGCCCCGTCATAGACATCGACCAGCCCCCGCAGATGCGGTGTCAGCTTGGCATCCAGCGCAAAGCCCTCATCCCAGAAACGCAGCACCGGGAAAACCGCCCCGCCCACCTGCGCCCGCAGCCGCGATTTGCGCTTGAGGTCCCGCTTGCGCGCGGCCTCCAGCCCCTCCCGGATCTCTTGCGACAGGAATTCGAACATCGCGGCGTCCTCCTTGGGAATAAGTCTGATCCGCATCCGGGCCAAATCAAGGAAACGGAAAGACATGACCGTGATGTTAACGAAGCGTGGCGCAAAAGCCGCAAGCCCCGCTTTTCCGCCGGAAATCGCCCCGAAGCCCGCCGCCTGTCCCGCGAAAGCGCGGTGGACTTGCACCGCGCAATCGGGTTCTTGCCCCGCATGGACAGGCCAAAGACGCGAATCGCAGACCCCGATCACGGCGGCGGCATCGATGCCGCCTGCGCCCGCTGGGGCGGCAGCCGCGCCGATTGGCTCGACCTCTCCACCGGCATCAACCCGCGCCCCTACCCGATCCCTTCCCTCCCCCCCGACGCATGGACCGCGCTGCCCGACAGCAAAGCCTTCGCCGCGCTGGAACAGGCCGCCCGCCGCTTCTGGGCCATCCCCGACGCCGCCGCCCTCATCGCCGCCCCCGGCGCCTCGGCCCTCATCGCCCGCATCCCCGCGCTTTTGCCGTCGGGGCAGGTCGCCATCCCCGCGCCGACCTACAACGAACACGCCCGCGCCTTCCGCGCCTGCGGCTGGACCGTGACCGATGACGCGACCGAAGCCACCGTCATCGTCCACCCCAACAACCCTGATGGCCGCCTTCACCCCGCGCCCCAAAGCCCCTTCCGCGTGATCGACGAAAGCTTCTGCGACGTCACGCCCGACGCCACCCATATGGGCGACGCCACCCGCCCCGGCACGCTGATCCTGAAAAGCTTTGGCAAGTTCTGGGGCCTCGCCGGGGCCCGCCTCGGCTTCGCCATCGGCGACCCGGCCCTCATCGACCGCCTGAAACCCATGATCGGACCTTGGGCCGTCCCCGGCCCGACGCTGGCCATCGCCACCGCTGCGCTGAACGATCCCGCATGGGCCGACGCCACCCGCGCCCGCCTCGCAACAGACTCACAGCGCCTCGACGCCCTCATGGTATCCGCTGGCCTCACCGCCCTCGGCGGCACCACCCTCTTCCGCCTCTATGACACGCCCGATGCCGCCGCTTGGCAGGACCGCCTCGCCCGCCACCGCATCCTGTCTCGTATCTTCCCCTATTCCACCCGCTGGCTGCGCCTCGGCCTGCCCGACGGCGATGGCTGGTCCCGGCTGGAGCATGCCCTGACATGAGCGCGACCCTCCTCCTCCCCGCCCTCCTCCTCGACGCAGCCTTGGGCGAACCGAAATGGCTCTGGGACCGCTTCCCCCACCCGGCTGTCCTCATGGGCCGCGCCATCGGCTGGATGGACCAGCGTTTCAACAAAGGCGCGCAGAAACGCCTCAAAGGCACCGCCACCATGGCCGCCCTCGGCCTCGCGGCGATCACCCTCGGCTGGCTCATCCACGAAATCCCCGATTTCGGCATCTTCGAAGTCATCGCCGCCGCCATCCTTCTTGCGCAGAAATCGCTCGTGCAGCATGTGCAGGCCGTGGCCGACGCGCTGCGCCTCTCCACCGAAGGGGGCCGCCGCGCCGTGTCCATGATCGTGGGCCGTGACACGGCCAGCCTCGACGATCCCGCCATCTCCCGCGCCGCCATCGAAAGCGCGGCCGAAAACCTGTCGGACGGCGTCATCGCCCCCGCCTTCTGGTTCCTCATCGCAGGCCTTCCGGGCCTGATGCTCTACAAGATCGCCAACACCGCCGACAGCATGATCGGCCACCGCACCCCAAGGCATGAGGAATTCGGCTGGGCCGCCGCCCGCTTCGACGATCTGCTGAACCTGATCCCCGCGCGCCTGACCGCGCTCCTCCTCGCCCTCACCCATGGCTGGACGGACCCGCGCCCGATCCTGCGCGACGCGCCCCTCCACCGTTCGCCGAATGCCGGCTGGCCCGAGGCGGCCATGGCCGTGATCCTGAACACCGCCCTTTCCGGCCCCCGCGCCTATCACGGCGAGATGCGCGATTACCCTTGGGTCTGGCCGGAAGGCCGCCGCGACCCCGGCCCGGACCAGATCGATGCCGCCGTCTCCGCCCTCTGGCGGGCATGGGGGGCGATGCTGGCCCTCACCGCCCTTATCGCGCTCTTCTGATCGCCACACGATTGCGCGCCCAGTGCCACCCGCCTACCCTGACCGGGTCAACGGAGAAAACCATGCGCCCCGCCCTCATCGCCGCCCTGATCGCCGCCCTCGCCACCCCTGCGATGGCAGATGTACCCTGCGGCGGCGAATTCGCCAACTGGACCCGCGCGATGAAGGCCGAGGCCACCGCGCGCGGCATCCCCCCCGAAACCGCGGATGCCTTCTTCGCAGGCCTCTCCCCCGATCCCCGCGTGCTCAAGGCCGACCGTTCCCAAGGCGTCTTTCGCAAAAGCTTTCTCGACTTCTCGCAAAGCCTGATCTCCAAGGACCGCCTCATCCGGGGCCGCACCCTCTCCGAACAATGGGATGCGATCTTCGCCCGGGCGGAACAGGAATACGGCGTCTCGCGCGGCATCCTCCTCGCCTTCTGGGCGTTCGAGACGGATTATGGCGCGGTGCAGGGCGATTTCGAAACCCGCCGCGCCCTCGTCACCCTCGCCCATGACTGCCGCCGCCCCGAGCTGTTCCAGCCGCAGGTCTTCGCCGCCCTCGAAATGCACCGCTTGGGCGAGTTTGACCTGAACACCACCGGCGCTTGGGCGGGCGAGATCGGAATGGTCCAGATGCTCCCCGGCGACATCCTCGCCCGCGGGGTCGATGGCGATGGCGACGGGCTCATCACACTCAAGACCTCCGTCCCCGATGCGCTCTTGTCGGGCGCGCGCATGCTGCAGCATCACGGCTGGCAGGCGGGCCAACCTTGGTTGCAAGAGGTGATCCTGCCCGAAACCTTCGACTGGTCGCTCACCGGGCTGGAAACCGAACTTCCCGCCGAACAATGGGCCGCGATGGGCGTGCAACTGCGCGCGGGCGTCCTCCCCAACGGTCTGCCCGCCTCCATCCTGCTGCCGCAAGGCAGGAACGGCCCCGCCTTTCTCGCCTATCCGAACTTCCGCACCCTGTTCGAGTGGAACAAAAGCTTCGTCTACGTCACCACCGCCGCCTATTTCGCCACACGCCTGATGGGGGCAGATCCCTACCGCGCGGGCAATCCCGACCCGGCCCTCTCCGGGGATGAGATGAAGGTGCTGCAGGAAAAACTCGCCGCCCTCGGTCATGACGTGGGCGCCATCGACGGCATCCTCGGGGCCGCCACCCGCATCGCCGTGCAGAAGGAACAGGCCCGCCTCGGCTTGCCCGCCGATGCCTGGCCTACGCGCGCCCTGCTCGACGCGCTCTAAAGCGGCAGATACCACAGCGCGAGGAAAGGCCGATCCCCCGACCGCATCGCATGCAGGATGCCCGGCGGGTTATAGATCAGCCGCTCCATCCCCGGATCGGTCCAGTCCATCTCGGCATTCCACCACTCGCCGGGGGCCAGCGACAGATAGACCTCCGCCGGAGGATGCTTGTGATCCACATAGGTCACTCCCGGCGCCATCAGCGTGACGCCCACCCAAAGATCGTCCCGCTCCTCATACCCGCCGGGGCCAAGGATCAGCGCATTCGCATGGCCATCGTAAAAGCTGCGATTGGCCGGATCGGCCGCATCCCGCCGCTCCCATTCCAGCTTGTCCACCATCGCCTCCAGCGCATCGGCCACCGCCCGGCGCGGCCCCTCCGTCGCGCTGTCCAGCGCCTCCTCCAGCCAACCGCAGACTGGCAGCATGGCGGGCGGCACCTCCTGCGCCCGTCCGACCCGTGCGCGACACCGCCCGAAGACCTCGCGCGCCACGGCCTCAGCGGGCGATCCCGGCTCAGCCGCCGCCATCACTGCCGCCTCCGACGCCTCGATGAACCGCTGTACCACAGGATCGCGCATATCCACCCCCCGACCTACGCCGCCACCCTGCCCCGCAGCCACGCCCCGCCGCAATCCCATTTCCGACATGCGACAGGGGAAGGCTCGGGATGGGGATAGAGAACCTCCAACAGGTCACAGGCCGTGCCGCAGCCCGCGCGCCGCAACCCGGCAACCGCCCATTAACCAAACCACAGGGTGGGTCTTTACAGGGAACGCCAGACGGCACATCTTTGGGTCTCGATAGGCGATCTTCAGACTCATCATCTGATAAAGAACCCGGCGCAGTTGCTACCTGCGCCGGGTTTCCTTTTTCACGGGCCTATCACCCGATCCAAAGGCGCAGAATGGAAACCAGCAGCGTTCCCGCCGCGATGATCACCATCCATTTTCGATAGGCCTCTATCTTCAGCCTTATCACCTCCGATCATCGCAAAGGATTGCGATGCGGAAACCCTAGAAGGCGAGGATGAATAAAATCTTAGGGATCACATCCCGTGCAAAGGCCGCTCTCGCCGCCGCCAGCCCACCGCAGCCCTCGCGCAGGCCCGCACCAACCCACGCCAGACGGCCAACGCCTTGGCCAGATCGGCCCCCTCGGGCAGCACCATCACCAGTCGCGTCTCGCCCTCGACAATGTCCAGCCGCCCGGCCGGATGCGCCCTCATCCAAACTGTCCGTTCGGCCTCGCCCGCCCGCACTGGAAACCGCAACGCGAAGCGCAGCCCCTCCACCGTGAATTCCGGCGCCTCGGCCCCGTCCCGGGCAAAGACCACGTCCCCCACCCGCTCCACACCCACGAAGCCCGCCGCGACCAGCGCCTCCTCCAGCCCTGTCACGCGACCCCCATCACGCAACCAATGCCTCGGCCTTCTTCAGATCAACCGACACAAGCTGGCTCACCCCCTGCTCCTGCATCGTCACCCCGAACAGCCGGTCCATCCGCGCCATCGTCACCGCGTGGTGCGTGATGATCAGGAACCGCGTATCCGTGCGCCGCGCCATCTCGTCCAGAAGGTCGCAGAAGCGCGTCACGTTGGCATCGTCCAAGGGCGCATCCACCTCGTCCAGCACGCAGATCGGCGCGGGGTTCGCCAAAAACACCCCGAAGATCAGCGCCAGCGCCGTCAGCGTCTGCTCGCCCCCGGACAAAAGCGACAGGGTGGCCAGCTTCTTTCCCGGCGGCTGGCACATGATCTCCAGCCCCGCCTCCAGAGGGTCGTCCGACTCCACAAGCACCAGCCGCGCCTCGCCCCCGCCGAAGAGATGGGTGAACAGGGTGGAGAAATTCGCATTCACCTGCTCAAAGGCCGTCAGCAGCCGCTCACGCCCCTCGCGGTTCAACCCAGCGATCCCGGCGCGCAGCTTCTTGATCGCCTCTTCCAGATCGACCTTCTCGGTCACCAGCGTGTCGTATTCCTCCGACACCGCCTTGGCATCTTCTTCGGCGCGCAGGTTCACCGCCCCCAGCGCCTCGCGCTGCCGTTTCAACCGGTTCACCTCGGTGTCCAGCGTCTCGGCATCCGGCATCTTCTCCGGGTCTGCCTTCAACGTGTCCAATAACTGCTCCGGCGTGCTCTCTGTCTCTTCGAAGATGCGCTCGCTGGCATAGGCCACCGTCTCGCGCGCGGCATCCATCCGTGCCTCGGCCCGCGCGCGCGCCTCCCGCGCCTCGCCCGCCGCGCGTTCGGCCTCGCGCTCGGCCATCTGCGCCTCGCGCAGCGCGCCCTCCGCTTCGGCCAGCGCATCCGCCGCCACCCGCCGCCGCTCTTCCGCCGCGGCAATCGCCTCGGCCAGTTCCTCGCGCTTGATGGCAATCTCTTCCGGCGCGGCGCTGGCCTCGGCCAGTTCCTCTTCCGTCTCGGCCTTCCGCTCCGCCAGTTCCGCGATGCGCCGCTCCGCCGTCTCCAGCCGGTGCTTCCAGCCCGACAGTTCCTTCACCGCCTCCTGCCGCCGCCTGACCCGCGCCTCGCCCTCGCGACGCAACTCGTCATGCGCCGACCGCCGCGTCAGCATGGCCAGCCGGGCCGCCTCCACCGCGACCTTCGCCGCCTCTACGGCATAGCGCGCGGCCTCCACATCGCCCAGATCACCCATCGCGGCTTCGGCCTCGCGCAGCCGCGCCCGCGCCGCCATCGCCTCATCCTCGAACCGCGCCACGGCCAGCCGCGCCGCTTCCAGCTTGCCGCCCGCAATGGACTTGTCCGCCTCTGCCCGCGCCGCCGCGCGGTTCGCTTCGGTCACCCGGCCATCGGCCGCCCGCCGCGCCTCCCGCGCCATCTGATCGGCCCGCGCCAGATCGGCCAGCCGCGCCTGCAACGCCTCATGCGCCTGTCGCGCCCCTTCGGCCCGCGCCGCCACATCCTCCAGATCGCGCTTCAACTGCACCAGCCGGTTCAGCTGCTGCAGCCGCAGCGCGGCGGCCGAAGGCGCATCCTCCGCCCCCGCCCGGAACCCGTCCCAGCGCCAAAGGTCGCCCTCCCGGCTCACCAGCCGCTGCCCCGGCAGCAGCGCCGCCTGCAAGGCCGCCCCCTGCGCCCGGTCGACCAGCCCGATCTGCCCCAGCCGCCGCGCCAGCACGCCGGGGGCTTTCACATGCGCCGACAGCCGTGCCACGCCACCCGGCAGGGCCTGCGGCCTGTCATAGTCGGCCAGCATCGCCCAGCCCGACCGCCCATCACTGCCCACCTCCGGCGCGCGCAAATCATCGGCCAGCGCCGCACCCAAGGCCTTCTCAAAGCCCGGCTCCACCTCCAGCCGATCCAGAAGCTGCGTCCCCGCGCTCGCCTCCCGCTCCACCAGCCGCGCCAGCGCCGCCACCTCGGCGCGCAGCGCATTGGCCTCACCCTCCGCCGCCGATCGCGCCGCCCGCGCCTCGGCCTCGCGCCCTTGCGTCTCGGCCCGCGCCGCCTCGGCCTTTTCCAACAGCGCCTCGGATTCCTCCGCCTGCGCCACGGCCAATTCCTGCGCCTCTTCCGCCGCCTCGAACGCCTCCGACGCGAAGGCCAGCGCCTCCACCGCGCCCTCGACGGCCTCCCGCGCGGCCACAGCCTGCCCCTCGGCCTTTTCCAGCACCCCGCGCGTGTCGCTCAGCATCCGTTGCGCCGATTGGTGCCGCGCCACCAGCCGCGCGCTATCCTCCGTCGCCTGCGACAGCAGCGCCTCGCGATCCCCAAGGATCGCCCCCGCCTCGCGGGCCGCCTCCGCCGCCTCGGCCAGCCGATCCTCATGCCCCTCATGGGCCCGCGCCAGCTGCTCGATCTCCCAATCCAGCCGCGAGATCGTCTCCCCGGCATCCCGGTTCAACCCCGCCTCGCGCTCCATGTCGCGCACCAACTGCTCGATCCGCCCGCGCAGCGTCTCGATCATCGCGCGCGCCCGCGCCTCCTGCTCGGCCAGCCCGTCCCGCTGCACGGCCAGCCGCTGCAGGATGGCACTGGCAATCGCCTCCTCCTCCCGCCGACCGGGCAGCACATCCTCGCGCCCCTCGCGCCCCTTGCCCGCCGCCCGCGCCGCCGCCTCCGCCTGACTGGCCGCCACCAGCCGCTCCCGCAGCACGCCCTCGGCCTCCAGCCGCGCCATCTCGGCCTCGCGCCAGCGCCGGTACAGCAGCATCCCCTCCGCCCGCCGCAACTCCTCGCCGATCTCGCGATAGCGCGCCGCCTGCTTGGCCTGCCGGTTCAGGGTCGACAATTGCTGCGCCAACTGCTCCAGCACGTCATCCACGCGGGTCAGGTTCTGCTCTGCCCCCTGCAGCTTCAGCTCCGCCTCATGCCGCCGCGCATAAAGGCCCGAGATTCCCGCCGCCTCTTCCAGCACCCGCCTGCGCGCTTTCGGCTTGGCGTTGATCAGTTCCGAGATTTGCCCCTGCCGCACCAGCGCCGGGGAATGGCTCCCCGTCGAGGCATCGGCAAACAGCATCTGCACATCCCGCGCCCGCACATCCTTGGCATTGGCCTTATAGGCCGACCCCGCATCCCGCGTGATCCGCCGCACGATCTCGATCTGGTCGGCATCGTTAAAGCCCGACGGGGCGAGCCGCTCCTGATTGTCGATAACCAGCGCCACTTCCGCGAAATGCCGCGCGGGCCGGGTGGCCGCCCCGGCAAAGATCACATCCTCCATCCCGCCGCCGCGCATCGCCGTCGGGCGGTTCTCGCCCATCACCCAGCGGAGCGCCTCCAGCAGGTTCGACTTGCCACAGCCATTGGGCCCGACCACACCCGTCAGCCCCTCATGGATCACCAAATCCGTGGGGTCGACAAAGCTCTTGAACCCGTTCAGGCGCAGCTTGGTGAAACGCAAGGGCGATAATCCAAGATTGATTCCGTCAAACCCGCATCGTCCGACCGTTCCCCTGTCCCGTCAACCGCCCGCACACCGCATATCGGCCCGACCAGACGCTTATCCCCAAGATATTGCGCGCGCCCGCCCCAACACACCCCCACGCGCAGGTCCGCGACGGCCACCCAGCCCTCCCTTTCCTCCCGCCGTGTTCTGTCGGGCGATGTCCAGATCCTGGCGTCTTCCCCCGGACCGGACCGCACCCATCGCCCGGCACGTGTGCCGCCGCAACCGGCAACGCCCCCGTCTTCACCCCGGTCAAACACTGCCGCCCCCCGGCATCTGCCCCGACCCCAAGGTCATCCACGCCCAAATCCCCGCCAGACCCGTCCAACGCACCCCCGCCGCGACCCGTCGGAAATCCACGCTCCTGCTTCATCTTGGTTCAAATACTCAAACCTCCCCGCGCCGCCCGCCCCCATCGCTAGGTCATCGCATGCAGCGCCCCGATCCCGGTTTACCGGCCCCTCGCCCCGCGCTACCCTCGCGCCATGCACCCGCCCATCACTGGCCGCTGCCTCTGCGGCGCCATCGCCTATACCGCCGATGACCCGCCGCTCTGGCAGATGCACTGCCATTGCGACAGCTGCCGCCGCGCCACTGGCTCCGCCTTCGCCTCCTTCTTCGGTCTGGCCGATGGCACGTGGCGCTGGAGCCGGGGCACCCCCGCCACCTATCGCTCCTCCCCGGATGTGGACCGCCTCTTCTGCCCCCGTTGCGGCACACCATTGGCCTATCGCTCCACCCGCTTCCCCGGTGAAACGCATCTCTATGCAGGCACGCTCGACCGACCGGGCACCTATCGACCAACCGCCCATGTCCATTTCGCCGAAGCCCAAAGCTGGGCCGATCTCCACGACGGCCTGCCCCGCCATGACACCGCATCAGGCGGTTGATCCCTACGACTGGCCGGCGCTCCTCGCCCTCATTCAACGGGCTTTCGCCGGAATGGAGGGGGTGATCGACCCGCCCTCCTCGCTCCACAGCCTGACGCCTGCAGCCATCGCCGATCAGGCCCGCAGCGGAGAGGTCTGGGTGATCGGCCGCCCCGCCATCGCCTGCCTCTTCCTCACCCCAAGGGCCGAAGCCCTCTATGTCGGCAAACTCGCTGTGGACCCGGCGCATCAGGGCAAGGGCCATGGCCGCGCCCTTCTCAGCCGCGCCGAAACCCGCGCCCGCGCCCTCGGCCTGCCCGCGCTGGAACTCCAGACACGGGTGGAACTCACCGCAAACCACACGATCTTCCAAAGGCTCGGCTTCGTCCAGACCGCCGCCACCGCGCATCCCGGCTACGACCGCACCACCACGCTCACCTTCCGCCGACCACTCGTCGGCTAGGATGGCCAGTCCCGCCCATTAGCCCCTCTTCGCCGTTCTGCGGCCCGCAGCACTGCCACGCGCCCCTCCCGGCAACGTCCACGCCGACCGCTCCGCCTTCCAACCCGCCATCCCGCCCCGCGCGGTTTCCAAAATGACGCACGACAGACTCCCCCGTCCCGCCGACCTCCGTCCCAATCGCCCAGCCCTCTACAGACACCTACCCCCGTAGGATGGGCAATCCTGCCCATCTCCCGCCCCGCACATTCTCTGCAGACCGCACAATCGCCAAGAACCCCTCTCAGCAGCGCCCAATCCGACCCCTCGGCCTCCCAACCCTCCACCCCGTAGGATGGGCAGCCCTGCCCATCCCGCCCCGCGCGTTTTCCAAAATGACCCTCGACCGACACCCCATTCCCGCCGACCTCCGTCCCAATGGCCCAGCCCTCCCCAGACACCTTCCCCCGTAGGATGGGCAATCCTGCCCATCTCACCACCACACATTCTCTCCAGACCGCACAACCGCCACGCGCCCCTTACGGCAGCGCCCAATCCGCCCCCTCGGCCTCCCAACCGTCCACCCCGTAGGATGGGCAGTCCTGCCCATCCCGCCCCGCGCGTTTTCCAAAATGACGCACGACAGACTCCCCCGTCCCGCCGACATCCGTCCCAATCGCCCAGCCCTCTACAGACACCTACCCCCGTAGGATGGGCAATCCTGCCCATCTCCCGCCCCGCACATTCTCTGCAGACCGCACAATCGCCAAGAACCCCTCTCAGCAGCGCCCAATCCGACCCCTCGGCCTCCCAACCCTCCACCCCGTAGGATGGGCAGCCCTGCCCATCCCGCCCCGCGCGTTTTCCAAAATGACGCACGACAGACTCCCCCGTCCCGCCGACATCCGTCCCAATCGCCCAGCCCTCCCCAGACACCCCACACCGTAGGATGGGCAATCTTGCCCATCTCCCGCCCCAGACATGCTCTGCAGACCGCACAACCGCCACGCGCCCCTCACGGCAGCGTCCAATCCGACCCCTCGGCCTCCCGACCCTCCACCGCGTAGGATGGGCAGCCCTGCCCATCCTGCCAACCCAATCCTCCAAAATGACCCTCGACCGACACCCCCGTCCCGCCGACCCCCGTCCCTATGGCCCAGCCCTCCCCAGACACCTCGCACCGTAGGATGGGCAGTCCTGCCCATCCCAGCCACCCCGAACCGCCACCCCCTGCAGATCGTTAACCCTAACGATCCCTGACCCCAGCGCCCGCTGCGTGCCCACAGTTTGCGGCACAAAAGGCGGCACAGCTTGCGGCACAGCCGATGCGCGGCCTTCCGCCCTTGCAGCGGCGGGTTAACCGCATACCTTCCCGACCGGAACCAGATCACGAAGGCCCGCGACATGCTCACCCTCCTCGGCATCCCCGGCGCGCTCCGCGCCGCCTCGACCAACCGTCTTCTTCTCGCCGAAGCCCGCCGCGCCTTCGGCGAGGCGCTCCACACCGAGGCCGACCTGCGCCTGCCTCTCTTCGACGAAGACCTTGAAATCGCAGAAGGCTTTCCCGAGCCCGTCCTGCGCCTGCATGCCCAGATCAAGGCCGCCGATGCCATCGTCATCGCCACGCCCGAATACAACAAGGCGCTTCCGGGCGTGCTGAAGAACGCGCTTGACTGGGTCTCCCGCGTGCCCGGCGCGGCCTGGCGCGACAAGCCGGTGGCGATCCTCTCTGCCGCCGATGGCCGCGCCGGGGGCGAAAGGTCGCAATACTCCCTCCGCCTCTGCCTCACCCCTTTCCGCCCCCGCCTCCTGACCGGGCCGGAAGTGCTCGTCGCCAATTCCCGCAGCGCCTTCGATGCCGAAGGCCGCCTCATCGACGAACGCTATCGCAAATCTGTGACCGAACTCATGGGCCTGCTCCGCTCCGAGGCAGAGCGGCAGCAGCCCTGATTCACCCGCCTCACTTCACCGCGGCGGCACGGGCGCGGGCGCGGGCTTCCAGCCGGTCCAGCACCTCCAGCAACTGGCGGGTAGAGACCGGCTTGGTCAGCACCAGATCGGTCCCCGCCTCCTCGAACCGGGTCCGCTCATCCCCGATGGCGGCCGCGGTCATCCCGATGATCAGGCAATCCGCCCCCCGCTCCCGCAGGGTGGAGGTCAGGTCGTCCCCGCCCAGTTCGGGCATGAAGAGATCGGTCAGCACCACATCCGGCTGGATCACCTTGTAGGCAGCCAGCGCATCCGCCCCGTTCTTGACCCAGACGACTTCCTCAAACAGCCGGTTCAGCCGCGCCACCAGCAGTTCGCCGATAAGCTCGCTGTCCTCGGCCATCAGGATGCGCCCCCGCTGGCCCGGCTGCTTTGTCACCGCTTCAGGGGCTGCACTCCCCTCCGCCTCGGCGGGCACCGCCATCGGCACCCGCAGTTCAAAGATCGACCCGCCCGAGACGTCGGGCACATAGGCGACAGTCCCGCCCAGAAGCTCGATGGACGATTTGGTGACATAGAGGCCAAGCCCCGACCCGTCCGTTCGCGCCGTGCCAAGACCGTCGCCCCGGCGGAACGGTTCGAACAGCGTCGCCCGCGCCTCTTCCGGCACGCCCATGCCGTCATCCATCACCCGCCACAGCGCGACGGGACCCTGCTCTTCGACATAGCCGATGATGATGCGCCCGCATTCGGAATGCAGGATCGCGTTCTTCACAAGGTTCGACAGCGCCTGCACCAGCCGCACCCGATCCGTCATCCGCGGCATCCAGGCGATGGGCGACAGGTCCAGCCCGATCTCGACACCCTTCGCCTCGGCCATCAGAAGGAAGGTGTTTCGCACCGTCTCGGCGATCTCGCTCGGCCGGACCGTCTCGATCCGCACGGGCAGGTTCTCCTCCGGTCGCACCGTCTGACGCATGTCGGCCAAAACGGAAAGAAGCTGCCCGCTCACCGACCGCATCCGCGGTCCCATCTCTTCCCAGCTGGCGCCTGCGTCCAGTTCCTCCACCAGCATCGAAATGACAGAGGCCGGCGTCCGCAACTCGTGCGACACGATCGAGAACATCTGCGTCTGCCGGTTCTGCTGTTCCGACAGAGAGGCCAGCGCATCGGCCAGCGCCATCTCACGCCGATGGTCCGATGTCAGGTCGATCAGCACACCATAGGCATAGATCACCGCCCCGGCGCGTTCCTCGAACCAGCCATGCATGCTGATGAAGCGGGCCGCTTCCTCGCCCCCCCAGACCGGACCGGGCGACAGTTGGAAGGACAGCGTCCGCTCCCCCAGCGAAAGGTCCGAAATCGCGGCCACGATGGCCGCCCCATCCTGCGGATGCACCCGGCGCAGGAACAGGCCCAGATCGAATTTCTGGGCTGTGCCGAGGATGCCCGCCGCCACCCCGTCCACCCGCACCTGATTGTTGCTCAGGTCCAGCACGAAATAGCCCACCGTCGCCAGTTCCTGCACCCGCTCCAGCCGCGCGATGGTCTCGCGGCTCTGCCGCCGCTCCAAAAGCGTCCTGTGCCGCAACAGCAGCAGCAGGCAGACCAGCGCCATCAGCAGAACCGAGGCCACCTCCAGCCGCAGCACATCGACCGAGGTGATGGGGATCTGCACCAGAAACTCGCCCGTGATGACGACATAGACCACCACGCCCATCACATTGGCCACCACCGCCGCATAGGCGGGCGCCATCAGCGCCACGGCCAGCGCCAGCATCACCACGTCCAACGTGGGATGCACCGCAAAGCCTTCCACCCGCAGCATGCCCAGCACGATGAAGGCAGGCTGGATCGCCAACGCCACCGTCATGTTGCGCCGATCCGGCCGATCCATCAGCAACAGCATCAGCGCCATCCCGCACAGACCGATCCGCGCCGCGCGGAACAGGCCCGCCTCAGTCAGGTCGCTGCCCCCGCCAAGCGGCGTGATCCAGCCGGGATCGTACAGCGTCGCCACCACAACGGGCACCATCGCCAAGGCCAGCAGGATATAGGCCGCCACCGTCCCGACCAGCAGCAGCGTGTCCTCACGCCCCGCGCGGCCCGGAAGCCCGCGCGCCTGTACTGTCGCCACCAGCCAGCGCCCGAAAAGCCCCGCCGCCAAAGCCGGAAGCGCATTCAGCACCAGCCCGAAGGCCAGCACCGGAAAGACCGCAACCCCGTCGGGCAGATAGGCCGGTTCCAGCCACAGCCGCAGCACCGCCGACGCGAGGAAGGCAAGCGCATAGGTGCCCACCGCCACCCAGATGTATCGCAGCGGAAACAGCGCCGCCCCCATCAAAAGGGGAAAGACGGCCTCGCTTGGAAGAAGATCGACGATGGCACCGTTGGTATCGGCCCTTGCCTGCGCCAGCGTCAGCAGCACAGACAGACCGATCATCACGGCGGCGAAGGTCGCACCCTCGCGCCATGGATTGGCCGACAACCGCTGGGGGAAGCGAGCATACTGCGGTTCCGCAAGGGCGGAAAAAAGCCCTTGCGGGCCGGATCGTCCGGTCTCCGCATCATCAAGCATGGCTCACCTCAGGCGTAAGTCTTCGTAACGGCACGCTTCCGGTTCCTAACCCGATGCCGAAAAGGCGCATACGTGGCCAAACGGATGGGCGACATCCTTTCTGCCATGCCCCGTCCCCGGCCCTTCTGCCGCCGCCCCGCATCATTTTGCACCTGCAGCATGGTTTCTGCGCAATAAATGTGCGACTCCAACGCCTTGGCGCGGCAATTTCACGCCGCGCCGATCACGGCCGGTTGAACGCGCCTTGCAGTCGGCCTTCCCTCCGCCCTATATGCCGCGCTGAGTCGCGCAGGCCCCATGCGCGGGAAAAACCTTTGGGTTATAGACCTCTATGCCGATGAACAGCCCTCTGAATGCCCCGCTCTCTCGCCGGGCCCTGCTCTCCGTTGCAGCCGCCACGCTGCCTGCGGCGCTCGTGGCACTGCCCGTCCGCACGCTTGCCCAAGAAACGACCACCGACGCCCCCGCAACCCCAGAGATTGCGGCAGCGCAGCAATTCTCCTTCGATCTGCTCACCGAAGAGATGCGCGCGCTTTCCACCCAGCCGCATGCCACCGCGCCTGCGCCAGAAGGCTTTCTCGGCGACCTCGATTACGATGATTACCGCCTGATCCGCTTTGCCGATTCTCGCGCCCGCTGGAAGGACGAAGCGACGCGCTTCCGCCTTGCCGCCTTCCACATGGGCTGGCTCTTCCCCGAACCCGTGCGTCTCTTCGAAGTCGAAGACGGACTGGCGTCCGAGATGCTCTTCTCCACCGACGATTTCGAATATCTCAACGAACTGGCAGATCGTGTCCCGGCCCATGCCGAACTGCCCGGCGTTGCGGGCTTTCGGCTGAACCACCCTCTCAACCGCCCGGACAAGTGGGATGAATTGGTGGCCTTCGTCGGCGCGTCCTACTTCCGGGCCCTCGGCCGCAACTCGGCCTATGGCATCTCGGCCCGCGGCCTCGCGCTCAACACCGCCACCGCGCAGGGCGAGGAATTCCCCCGCTTCTCGCGCTTCTACACCGAACGCGACACCTCGGGCGGCGACAGCATCACCGTCTATGCCACGCTGGAAGGGCCCAGCGTGACGGGCGCCTATCGCTTCGTCATCACACCCGGCACGGAAACCGTGATGGACGTCACCTGCCGCCTCTTCTTCCGTCAGGACGTGGCCGAGTTGGGCGTTGCCCCCCTCACCTCCATGTTCCTCTTCTCGGAAAAGAACCGCGCCGAATTCGACGATTTCCGCCCCAATGTGCATGACAGCGACGGGCTGCGCATCCTGCGCGCCGATGGCGATGTGATCTGGCGGCCCCTCAACAACCCGCCGCAACTGACGGGCAGCTATTTCGCCGAAACCGCACCGCGCCGCTTTGGTCTGCATCAGCGCGACCGCTTCTTCGACAGCTATCAGGACACTCACTCCCGCTATGAACGCCGCCCCTCGCTGGACATCGAACCGTTGGGCGACTGGGGCAACGGCCATGTCCGTCTGGTCGAGATTCCCTCCGACCTCGAGGCGAATGATAACATCGTCGCCTATTGGGTGCCCGAAGCGCCGGCCAAGGCGGGCGATGCACGGGAATTCGCCTATCGGATGCATTGGGGCGACCTGCCGCATGACTCGGGCGATCCTCTGGCCTATGTCTTTGAAACGCGCTCGGGCCATGGCGGTTTCGCCGGGGTCGAGGTGCAGCAGGGCACACGCAAATTCGTCGTGGACTACAAGGGCGGCCTGATCGGCGGGATGGAACCCGACTCCGACATCAAAGCCGTCGTAACGATTGCCAATGGTGAGATCACGGGAACCGTGGTCGAAAAGATTCCGGATAGCGATATCTGGCGTCTCGTCATCGACATTTCCGCCGCCGACGGCGCGGTTGTCGAACTGGCGGCCCATCTCGCGGGCTTCGACCGCAAACTGACCGAAAACTGGCTCTATCAGTGGATCAACGCAGCATGATGGATCTCGCGAAGCCGGACCAATTCGATCTGGACCGCCTTGCCGAAGAGCTGGGCGCTTTGCCGCACGCACCCCTTGCCATGCCGCTCCAGACGCTCGAACCCGCCCCGCGCGAGGGGCTTTTCTCGGCTCTTCTGCGCGCCCGTCCGCGGCGCATGGGCAAGGCCGGGTCATAGGGCATGGGGGCCACCGCCGCCCCTTTGCGCCGGGTGTATGCGACACGCACCCTCACCCTGACGGCCTCACTTCTTGCCGCAGGGCTTGGCTTCGTTGTCTTCCTGCAATTCGGCGCCTCGGACGGTTTCGATGCCTTCGACGTGCTGCGCGCGGCGCTGATATTCGCCTCCACCTTTTGGCTGGCTTGGGGGGCCTTCACCGCCCTTGCGGGCCTGACCACCCGCCCCCCTGCCGTGCCGCGCGATCCGGGCCCGCTCCGCGCCATGACGGCGATCCTTGTCCCGGCCTACAACGAAGACCCCGTCGCCACCTTTGCCCGCATCGCCGCGATGGAGGCTTCGCTGCGCGCCACGGGCCATGGCGACCGCTTCCACTTCGCCATCCTGTCGGACACCCGCAATGACGAAGTGGCGGCGCGCGAACGCATCTGGTTCCTGCGCCTGCTGGCCGACACCCATGGCGAAGGGCGCATCTTCTACCGCCGTCGCACCTCGAACAAAGGGCGCAAAGCGGGGAACATCGAGGATTTCATCAAACGCGCAGGCGGGGCCTATACCTACGCCATCATCCTTGATGCCGACAGCCTGATGGAAGGCGCGACCATGGTGGAAATGGTCCGCCGGATGGAGGCCGCGCCCGATCTCGGCCTTCTCCAGACCCTGCCCAAGGTGATCCGCGCCCGCTCCCGCTTCGGGCGCATCATGCAATTCGCAGGCGGCTTCTATTCTCCCGTCTTCGCCCGTGGCCTTGCCATGATGCAGGGCCGCACCGGCCCCTTCTGGGGCCACAACGCCATCGTCCGCATGCGCGCCTTCGCCGAAAGCTGCGGCCTGCCGGAACTCTCGGGCAAACCTCCCTTCGGCGGCCACATCCTCAGCCATGACTATGTCGAGGCGGCCCTTCTCGCCCGCGCGGGCTGGACGGTGCGGGTGGATGACGATCTGCAGGGCAGCTATGAGGAAGCCCCCGAAAACATCATCGACCATGCCAAGCGCGACCGCCGCTGGTGCCAAGGCAACCTGCAGCATTCCCGCCTCCTCCTCGCCCCCGGCCTGAAGGCGTGGAGCCGCTTCGTCTTCCTGCAGGGCATCCTCGCCTATATCGCCCCGGTCTTCTGGCTGGCCTTCCTTGCCGCCTCCATCGCCGCGCCGCTTTTCGCGCCGCCGATTGACTATTTTCCCATCGAATACTGGCCCTTCCCGGTGCTTCCGGTCAGTCAGGTGTCCAAAGCGCTGGCGCTGGCCGTCGGCATCGGTGGCCTGCTGTTCCTGCCGAAACTCCTCATCCTGCTCGACGCAGCCCTGCGCGGCCGCGCGCGGGGCTTCGGCGGCGGCCTGCGCGCCCTGCAATCGACGCTGACGGAGCTCCTCTTCTCCTCTCTCACCGCGCCGATCTTCCTGATGTTCCAGACCCGCTCGGTCCTGCAGGTGCTGCGCGGGGCCGATGGCGGCTGGCCTGCCCAGTCGCGCGGCGACGGCACGCTGTCCTTCCGCGATGCATGGGCCGCCTCACACTGGATCGTCACCACTGGCGGCGTGGTGCTGGTCATGGCGCAATGGCTGTCGCCGGAACTCGTGCTCTGGCTGATGCCCGTGGCCCTGCCCATGGTGCTGGCACCGCTCCTGATCTCGTGGTCCTCGCGCCCCAGCCGCAGCCTGCTCTTCACCACCGAAACCGAAATCACCCCCGCCCCAGTGATGCGCCTGCACGACGCCATTCTCGCGCGCTGGGACGAAAGCCTCGAAGACCGCAACGCCGCCTGACCGCCGAAAGGCCTCCGCCTGCCGCGCGGCATTCTGCCGGACCTGTCATGCAACCCTTGCAGAACCGTCACGAAGCGGGCAATAGCCCGCCCGACGCGCCCCGTCGGGCGCTCTGGTGACCCATGCCTTCGCCTTCCCAGCCCATCCCTTCCCGGCCATCCTCGACCCGCGACCCAAGGCTCGACGTGTTCCGCGGCCTCTGCCTCGTGATGATCTTCATCAACCACGTCCCCGGCAACGCCTACGAGGAATGGACCACCCGCAACTTCGGCTTCTCTGATGCCGCCGAAGGCTTCGTGATGATGTCCGGCATCGCCGCGGGCCTTGCCTATTCCGCCGATTTCCGCGCCGTCTCCATGCGCCTCTGGACCGGGGTCGCCCGCGTCTGGCACCGGGTCTGGACTCTCTACCTCGTCCATATCCTCACCACCTTCGCGGCGCTGGCCGCGGCCTCTGCCGTGGCGGTCTGGCTCGGCAATTCCGAAGTCCTGTTCGAGAACCAGATCAAATGGGTCTGGCTCGATCCGCTGCGCACCCTGATCGGCCTTGTGATCCTTACCCACCAATTCGGCTATGTGAACATCCTGCCGCTCTACCTCGTGCTGCTGGCCGTCTCGCCCCTGCTCTTTTTCGCGGCATGGCGCTGGCCGCTCTGGCTGCTGGCCGCCTCGGTCGCTGTCTGGATGGCGGCGGGCTATTGGCGCCTCGGCCCGCCCAACTTTCCCACCTCGGGCGTGTGGTTCTTCAACCCGCTGACATGGCAGGTGATCTTCGTCACTGGCCTCGTGACCGGCGTCATGCTGAAGGACGGCCGCCGCCTTGTCCCCATCCGCCTCTGGCTGCAGATCGCGACCGGGCTCTTCCTGCTCTATGCCGCGCTGTCGGTGCAGATCCCGGCGGTGTCCAAAGTGACGGGCCAGACCCTCTGGCTCGCCAAGGAAACCTTCCACCTGCCGTGGAACATCACCGCCTTCGACAAGACCTATGTCGCAGGACCGCGCCTGCTGCACATCCTCGCGCTGGCCTATTTCCTGTCGTCCTTCGCCTTCATCCGCCGCGCCTGCGCGCATTGGCTGGCAGCACCCTTCGAACTCTTGGGCCGTCAGGCGCTGCCCGTCTTCGCGCTGGGATCGGTGCTCTGCATCGGGCTGCAAGGCGTAAAGCATGTGACGGGCGAAGACTTCCTCGCCGATACCCTGATCATCGCGGGCGGCCTTGCCCTGCAATTCGCGCTGGCCGCCGCCCGGCAATACTGGCCGAAACCCCCGAAGGTTAGTTGAAGGTCGCGGGGTCCGGTCCCGTCCGCTCGCCCGCCTCCAGCGTGGCGATGGCCGCCATCTCCGCCTCGGTCAGCGCAAAGTCGAAGATGTCGATATTCTCGGCCAGCCCCGCTGCCCGCGTCGACCGCGGGATGACCGAACAGCCCAGTTGCAGATGCCAACGCAGGATCACCTGCGCCGGGCTTTTCCCCACGCGCGCCGCCGCCGCCCGGACGGGCGCCGCCTCGAAGGATCGCCCCTGCCCCAGCGGCGTCCAGCTTTGCGTGACGATCCCGTGCTGCGCGTGGAAGGCCCGCAATTCCGCCTGCTGCAGGCGGGGATGCAACTCGATCTGGTTCAAAACCGGCACCACCCCCGTCTCGCCGATGATCCGCTCCAGATCCGCCACGCGGAAGTTCGACACCCCGATCGAGGCGACCTTCCCCTCCTTCCGCAATGCGATCAGCGTCTTCCACGTGTCGAGGAACCGCCCCCGCTCTGGACAGGGCCAGTGGATCAGCATCAGATCCACCTGCGGCACGCCGATCCGGGCAAGGCTCTCCTCCACCGCGCGGCGCGTCTCTGCCGTCCCCTGCCGGTCATTCCACACCTTGGTGGTGACAAAGACCTGATCGCGCGGCACCTCTATGCTGCGCAGCCCTTCGCCTAGGCCCGCCTCGTTGCCATAGATCGCCGCGCCGTCGATCAGCCGGTATCCCGCTGCCACGCCCTCGCGCACCACCCGCGCGGTCTGATCCGCCGGAACCTGCCACAGACCGAAACCCAGCTGCGGCATCGCGCGCCCGTCATTCAGGCCAAGCCATCCTTCCGTCATCAAACCCTCTCCTCTGGCCTTTTCATGCGGCCATACAACAGCAGCCGATCGCCAAAGGCCACCCTGCCCTAATTTCGCCACAACTCGCGTCGTTGGCCCATTCGTGAATTCAAATTCAACAGGGGGACTAACATGACCACTTCATCCATGACGGGCGGGCTGCGCGTGCTGCTTGCCGATGACAATCCGATCAACCTGCAAATCCTCACCAGCTTCCTGCGCCGCCTTGGTCACGTCGTGACCACCGCCGAAACCGGGCGCGAGGCGGTCGAAAAATGGGAACCGAACCAGTTCGACCTGCTCTGCTTCGATATCTCTATGCCCGAGTTGGACGGCATCGCCGCGCTGAAACAGATCGAGGTCCGCGCCAAGGCCGCCCGCGCCCCGGCCCCGCCTGCGCTGACGATCACGGCCAATGCCCAGCCTCATCAGTTGGAAAGCTATCTCGCCGCAGGTTTCCGGGCCAATCTGCCCAAACCCGTGCGGCGGCTGGACCTAGATCAGATCATCAACGGCCTCAGCCGCAGCACCTGACCGTCACGCCACCCGCACGGGCCGAAGCATCAGGATCAGCCCCACCAGCGCCGTCAGGGTGAACACCGCCCCGAAGGCGGCGCTGGCGGCAAAGCCTTCCGCCCCGCTGGCCCCCGCCAGCGGAAACAGTGCGACGGCCGCCCCTTCCCGCAACCCCCAACCGCCCACCGTCAGCGGCACCAGCATCGCAAACAGCACCAGCGGCAGCACCACCAGCGCCGCGCCAAGGGGCAGCCACACCCCCACCGCCGCCGCCGCCGCCCAGAAGGCCACAAGGTTCAGTGCGACCGTCCCAAGGCTCAGCCCCGCCTGCAGGCCCCGCACCTCGCGCGCCAAAATCGCCACGCGCACCCCCTGACGCCACCGCGCCACCGCCGCCCGTTGCCCCGCCATCCGCGACAGACCCACCAGCGTCAGCCCAACCCCCCCGACCACCAGCAGCAGCACCCAGATCACCGCCCCCGGCACCTCCATCCCGCCGGGCACCAGCGTCACCGCGCCAACCCCCACCGCCGTCACCACAACCAACGCCACCTGCCCCGCCGCCCGTTCCAGCACCACCGCCATCCCGGCCCGTTCCAGCCCCACTTCGGCCCGCGCACGGACGGCCCGCGCCGCATCGCCCGCCACGCCCCCCGGCAAGGCCATGTTCCCCGCCTGCGCCAGAAAATACTCACGCAGCGCATGGCCCATCGCGATCCGCTGCCCCAGCCGCGCCGCCACCAACCGCCAGCGCAGCGCCGACACCGCCGTCTGCGCCACCAGAAGCCCCGCCGCCAGCAACAGCCATCCCGGCTCCGCCCGCTGCAGAATGCCCAGCACCGCCCGCCAGTCCACAAACCACAGAAGCAGCCCCAGCAGCAGCACCGCCAGCACCCCGCGCAGCACCCTCATGGCAAGGCCACCGAACTATAAGCCGCCACGATCCGGTCCCGCATCGCCTGCATCGGCAGAGGGATCATCTCGACCGGCGGCACCAGCCCCGGCGCAAAACCCCACTCCGCCACCCGCTCCACCAAGGCCGCAGGCCCGATCACATGCAGCGGCACATCCAGCCGATCCTCACCTGCGACGAACCCCGCCGCCTGATGATCGCCCAGCACAAAGGTCAGCGGCATCCGCTCCGGGTCCATCCGCGCCAGCCAGTCCAGCACCACCTCCACAGAATAGGCCACCGACTGGCGATACTGGTCCCGCACCCGATCCCGGTCGCGCCACACCACGGCGGGCGGATCGCCCTCTTGCGCCATCGCGTCGAAGATGCGGCCGTCGCCCACCTCCTCCCATGGCACCAGACGCGGCACCGGCACCCAGGGCGCATGTGACGAAATCAGCACCACCTGCGAGAACCGCCGACCCTCTCCCGCCACCCCCAGCAACCGGTCAAAGGCCGCCAATGTATACTGATCCGGCATCGTCACCCAGTTGAAGGGCAGGCCCTTGTATCCCAGTTCCGCCGCCGGAAAGATGCGGTCGAACCCCTTCTTCTCCCCTTCCGGCCAGGCCATGGTGATGGCCGGCATCACCGCCCCCGTCTCGAACCCCGCTCTTTGCGCGATGTGGAACAGCCCCTCTCGCCCGCTCGCCAGCAGGGCCTGATAGCGCAGCTGATCGCTCACCCGCAGGCCGCTGGCAAAGGTGGCATGGGCCAGCCAGCTCTGCCCGCCCCGGGTGGATGAGGCCAGATAGCCCGACCGCATCGCTACCCCCCGCGCCGCCAGCGCGGCCTCCCCCTTGGTTAGAACGCCCTGCGTCGTCTCGGCGAAAAGTGGCCCTTCCACGCTCGCCCGCCCATAGCTTTCGATGAAGACGACCACCACATCCCGGTCGATCCGGTCCAGAAGGTCCGTCCGCCCAAGCAGGGGATCGGCCTCTGCCGCCGCGCGGAACTCGCGCATCGCGGCCCCTGCGCGAAACACCAGCCGCACCTCCTCCGCCGCCACCCGCGCGGTAAAGGCGGCGCCCGGCGGGTTCCATGGCATCTGCCAGCGGTTCATGATCCCCGCCACCTCATAGGTCGCAACCAGCGCCAGCGTCAGCGCCACGCCCCCCGCCAACCGCCGCGCCAGAGGCTGCACCAGCAGCCCCGCCCGCGCCCAAGTGGCCATCGCCCGCTCCAGCAGCCAAAACAGCCCGCCGACCAGCACGACCAGCCCCAGCACCGCCGCCACCGCCACCACAGGCCCCGCCGACCCCGTCAGCAGGTTCACCCCCGCCCCGGCCAGCATCCGGTCCCCCACCGGGTTGAACCCCCGGCCAAAGGCCACGAACATCGCCATATCCGCCGCCTTCGCCGCGATCACCAGAACCAGCAGACCCGCCAGACCCCGCCGCAGCCACCGCCCTGCGCGCCCGTCGCCCAACAGCGCCAGCCCCAGCAGCAGCACGGGCAGTTCCAGCGGAAACAGGATCAGCGCCCGCCACGTCACCGCGTCTGGATGGTTGGGCTGCACCAGCACCAGATGCAGGACCAAAGCTGACAGCAGCAGCGCGAGTCCCTGCCTCATCCCCGGTTCCGCCACAGCCACAGCACATCCCGCCCGAAGGACCAGCCCAGCACCGCCACCGCCGCCCAGCCGATCACCCGCGCCACACCCTCCGGCCAGCCCGGCGCCTGCAACAGGATCAGCGCCGCGATCTGCACCACGCAAGCCGCCTTGCGCCCGAACTTTGGCGGCAAGGGCGCGGCCAGCCACGGAAAGGGCAAGAACCCGGCGACAAAGACATAACGCATCAGGCCCAGCGCAAGGATTTCCACTCCGGTCTGCCCCGACAGCCATAGGTGCCCCGCAAGCACCGCCGCCAGCGCCGCATCCACCTCCATGTCGAACCGCGCCCCAAAGGCCGAGGACAGGCCGCTCCGCCGCGCCAGCCACCCATCCACCCCATCTGCGGCCAGCGCCACCGCCGCCACCGCCAGCACCGCCCAACCACCCGGTTCCGCGATCATCAACGCCGCCAGCCCCGCCACCGCGCCCGCCCGCGCCAGCGTCACCGCATTGCACCCGCCGAAGCGCGCATGCGGATAATGCCGCCCCGCCTGCCGCATCACGAAGGCCAGCACAGCCACCATCCCCGCCACCGCCAGGAGCGCAGCCCCGGTCCCGCCCATCGCGCCGACCGCCAACGCCAGAAGCAGCGCCAAGCCCCCCGCCGGGATCACACCCTCGGGCAAGCCCCTTGAACCGCCGATGCCAGCCTCTACCTGCCCCATGTCACCCCCGACGGAGGGAACCGATGCCCCAAGGCTATACCCCCGCCCAACGCTGGCTGCACTGGATCATCGCGGCGCTCATCCTGCCGATGATCGTGGCGGGCCTCATCATGGTGCAATCCGGCCTGCCGCGCGGTCTTCAGAACGCGCTCTTCATCGGCCACAAGAACATCGGCACACTGCTCCTGGTCCTCGTCACCCTGCGCCTTGCCCTCCGCCTGCGCCGGGGCGCACCCGCCCTGCCTGCCAGCATCCCCGCCCTCCAGCGCCGCATCGCCGAGGCCAGCCACGCCACTCTTTACGCGCTGATGCTGCTGCTGCCCCTCTCGGGCTATATCCGCGTCCGCGCGGGCGGCTTCCCGATCGAGGCGCTGGATCGTCTTGGCCTGCCCACCTTCGTCCCGCGCTCCGACACCCTCGCCACAGCGGCGAAGACCGTGCACGAATATGGCGGCTATGCTCTGATGGCGCTCCTCCTTGCCCATATCGGCGCGGCCATCCATCACGGCCTGCGCCGCGACGGCCTCTGGGCGCGCATCTGGCCGCCGCAGGGCTAAGGCCACCACCTCACAGCCCCCCCGCCGCCACCACCGGCGCGGCATGGATCGGCGCCCAGGCCGCAACCGCTTCTGGCACCAGCGCGCAATCGAAAACGACCTCCGGCCCCAGCCCGTAGGTCCGCGCCTCGGGCCGGATCGCATCCGCCAACCGCGCCACCGGATCGCGCAGCGTGAGGCTTGCAGGCCCCGCCCCGATCAGCAGCGGCGAAATCGCCACCTGCAACCGCGTCAGCAACCCCGCCTCCAAGAACCGCCCGATGGTGATCCCGCCACCTTCGACCAGCAGCGTCGCGATCCCCCGCGCCTGCAGCGCCGCCAGAATGTCCCCCGGCGCGAACCACCCCTCGCCTTCGGGCAGATGGACCACTTCCACCCCCTCCGGGCGCGGCCGATCCACGGCCTGCACCACGATCCGCCGCGCTCCATCCTCGCGGAAGATCTCCATGTCATCCGGCACCCGCCCGCGCGGGTCCAACAGGATGCGTGCCGGGTTCTCGCCCTTGCACATCCGCACCGTCAGCCGTGGCCGGTCATGCAGCGCCGTCCGCGCCCCGATCAGCACCCCATCGACCAGCGCCCGCATGCGGTGCAGGTGGGCCAACCCGTCTGGCCCGGAAATATCCTTCGCATCCCCCGAAACCGTCGCAATCCGCCCATCCAGCGACTGCCCGATCTGCGCCACCGTCACCGGCCCCAGATCGCGCCGGGCGAGCGGCGCATAAAGCGACAGCGCCGCCCGCTCCCCCGCGCTCCAGCGCCCGCAGCAGGCACAGCCCCGGCCCTCCCGCAGCGCAAGGATGCGGTCCCAGACCCGCGGCGTCACCTCAACCGTCTGCATCGCGCGCCTCCCTTCCTGGCGGCACTGCCAGCAGGTCCAAATGGCCGATCACCATCGCCCCCTGACCCAGCATCGCCCGCCGCGCCGCCAACCAGCGCGCCGCCTCATCCACCGCCACACCCGCCTCCTCCGCCGCCGCCGCGATGCCCTCCAGCAGCGCCGCGCCAAGCGCCGCCTGATCCGGGCCGATCCGCCACGGGCTGTCAGCAAGGCGCACGCGATACCCCGCCGCTTCGAACAGCGCTGCCGCCCGTGCCACGGCGTCAGGCCCCAGCGCCGGACCAAAGCCCTTGTCGCCCCGCTGGTGCCGATTGAAGGCCGCCGTCACGCCCGCATCCCCGCCATCCGCCGGGTCCCATGCCATCCGCCCGTCATAGCTCAGCGCCGCCAGAAACGGCAGCCGCCGCGCCGCCAGAACCTGCACCAGCCCCGCCAGCCACGCTTCCGACACAAGGTCCAGCAGCGCCGACGCCGTCACCAGCGTCGCCCCCGCCAAGGGCAGCGCCGCCAGATCGCGCAGGTCCATGAGATGCCGCTCGCCCGAGCAGAGCGACAACAGCGCCGCATCCCCCTCCACCATCCGCCAGACGGCGCCCTCGGGCAGAGCTGCGCCAAAGGCCCGCCGCGTGGACCCCGTCCCCGCGCCAAGGTCCACGACCACGGGCCGCGCCCCGGCCAACCCCGCCGCCTCGGCCATCAAGGCAGCATCCCGCGCCGCATGGTCGGCGGGTTCGCGCAGGGACAGCCAGTCGGCGGAAAACCCCATCCCTCAGATGTCCCCTTCGCACCACGCCCGGGCCATGTGGCTTTCGTGCAAAGTGATCCGCAGCCGCTTCACCCGGCCGCCATCCTTCAAATCGCCCGCCCGCAGCCGCGCGGCCATCCCCTTGTGGATCACCCCGCAGAGGAACTCGGTCGTGGTGAACTTGCCTTTGAACTCCGGCACCTCGTCCAGATTGCGATAGCGCAGCGGCGTCAGCACCGCCGCCAAGGCCTCCACCGCCAGCCCGATATCCACCACCAAACCGTGATCATCGATATCCTCGGCAAAGAAGGCCGCATCGACCGTAAAAGTCGCCCCATGCATCCCCTGCGCCGGCCCAAAAACGGGCGAAGGCAGGCTATGGGCGATCATGATATGGTCTCTCACTTCGACGGCATACATCGGTCGGTCCTTCCGGTCTGTCGGTTTGGGTCAATAACGAATGCGGTGGCACAAGGTTTCAGGATCGGTCAGCACGCGCCCATAGTCCTCGGCCATCTCGGCAAAGGGCGTCTCGCCGGATATCAGCGCCTCCAGCACCGGATCGCGCAATAACTCCAGCGCCTTTTCCAACCGCCGCCGATAGGTCCAGCGCGGCGCGCGGGCCGGCGGCACCTGCCCCACCTGCGACCCAATCAGCCGCAGCCTTTGGCTGTGGAACGCCCCGCCCAGCGCCACGGGCACCGCCCCTGCGCCATACCAGCTCGCCTCCACCACCGCCGCTTCAGGTCCCGCAAGACCGATCGCCGTCTCCAGCCCGGCGGCACTCGCGCTCGTGTGGATCACCACGTCGCGCGCGCCCGTTGCCTCCCCCGGCAAGGCGAAACCGCACCCAAGGCCCGCCGCCAACGGCGCGCGCGCAGTCAGTCGGTCCACCAGCACCACCTCCGCCCCCGGCAGCCGCGCCGCAAGGTATCCCACCAACGCCCCCACGACGCCCGCGCCCACCACGGCGATCCGATCCCCCGGCCCCGCGCCGCTGTCCCAGATCACGTTCAGCGCTGTCTCCATGTTCGCGGCCAGCACCGCCCGCGCAGGCGGCACACCCTCGGGCACGGGCACCAACGCCGCCTCGGGCAGCCGGAACCCGCGCTGATGGGGATGCAGCGCAAAGACCGCCCGCCCCGCCATCGGCCCTTCCGTCACCTCGGCCACCATCGCATAGCCGTACTTCACCGGATGGGGAAACTCCCCCTCCTGAAACGGCGCACGCATCCGCACCCGTTCTGCCTCCGGCACCCGGCCCTCGAAGACCAGCCGCTCGGTTCCCCGGCTGATCCCCGAATACAGCGCGCGGCAGGCCAAGCCTTCGCCCATCGCACCGGGCCGCAGCGCCGCGCGTCCCGCGCCTTCGCACCACAGCGCCATCCGGTGATCCGCGTCCCGCTCCAGCCCCGCCTCCCGCCGATGATGAACCGTCGCAGGTGACGCCATCCGATCCCCCGGCGCAAGCCCAAGGGAATCGCCACCCGGCGCGGCCTGCCCTTCGGCCCGGAAATTGGCGTTGCTTTTCATGCCTCTCCCAGCCTTGACACCCGCTGCTCAAGGTAGTCTTTCCCCGCCCCGAACAAGACCCGTGACACCGCGATGACGGATTTTCGCGCGCCCGATCACGTTTCCGTCAGATGCCCGCTTTCGCGGCCCGCTTGCCTCGACCCGTGGTTCCGCGTCCTATCCTGCCCAGTGCAGGCGAAAGCAAAGGCCAGACATGACCATGGACATCTCCACCACGCTCGGCCTCGCCCGGTCGCTGGTGATCTATCACAACCCGCTGCGCCTGATCGCCCTGCGCCGCTTCTACGCGGCCCTCCTGCCCGCCGGGGCGCTGGCCTTCGACGTGGGCGCCCATGTCGGGAGCCGCGCCCGCGTCCTGCGCGCGGCGGGCGCGCGGGTCGTGGCCGTCGAACCGCAGGCCGCCTTCGCCCGCTTCCTGCGCCGCACCCTGCCCCGCGACATCACCCTGATCGAAGCCGCCCTCGGCCCTCGCGAAACCACCGCAGAAATGGCCGTCTCCGCGCTCCACCCCACCGTCTCCACCCTGCAACCCGATTTCGCCGAAACCGCAGGCGCGGCCCCCGGCTTCGGCCATGTCCGCTGGGACCGGCGGCAAACCGTGCAGGTCACCACGCTCGACCGCCTGATCGCCACCCATGGCCGCCCCGACTACATCAAGATCGACGTGGAGGGGTTCGAGCTTGACGTGCTCTCCGGCCTCTCCCAACCCGTCCCGCTGATCTCGATCGAATACCTGCCACCCTTGCCCGACAGCACGCTCCGCGTCATCGCGCGGCTTGCCGAGCTTGGCCCCTACCGCTTCAACTCCGTCGCGGGCGAAAGCGGCCGCTTCCTCTGGTCCGACTGGCGCGACGGCACCGCCACGGCGGCGTGGCTGCAAGGCCTTCCGCCCACCGCCCGCTCCGGCGATCTCTACGCCCGGCTGTCCTGACCGCCCCGCACCAGCACGGCAAAGGCGTCAAACAAAGCGGGCGTCGCACAGAGCACGCTGCCCGTCTCCCACGGGTCCTCACCCAACGTCACGCCTTCCACCCGCACGCCCGCCTCCGCCATCAGCGCCAGCCCCGCCGCCACATCCCAAGGCCGCAGCCGCCGCTCCCAGAACCCGTCCAGCCGCCCCGCCGCCACATAGGCGAGATCAAGCGCCGAGGCCCCCGTCCGCCGCACCCCGGCGCAATGCGGCATCAGCCGCGCGATATCGGCGGCATGGTCTTCGATATGCGCCATGCCCCCGAACGGGATCCCCGTCCCGAACAGCGCCCCCGACATCCCCGCCCGCGCCACGGCAGGCAGGATGCGTCCATTCACCCGCAGCCCCGTCCCCGGCGCGGCGGCAAAAGTCTCGCCATGCAGCGGGTCATGGATCACCCCCAGCAAAGGCCGCCCCTCCACCTCCAGCGCGACAGACACGCACCAATAGGGCAGGCCGCGCAGGAAATTCGTGGTCCCGTCCAGCGGATCGACGACCCAGCGCCGCCCCTGTCCCGCTTCTTCCCCCATCTCCTCGCCCAGCCAGCCATCCCCCGGCCGCGCCCCCAGAAGCCGCCGCTTCAAAAGTGCCTCGGCCTCGCGATCCGCCTCCGACACAAAGTCGCCCGCGCGCTTCTCCTCCACCCGCAGCCGATCACGCGCCCGGTGATGGCGGAGCAGCGCCACCCCTGCATCCTCGGCCGCCGCCACGGCCAACGCCAGTTCGTCTTCCCACTTCGTCACGCCCGCACCCCCGCCACCACCTGCGCCAAGACCTCCGCCGCCCGGCGCGCCACCGCATCCCATCCCGGCAGTGCCGCCCCTGCCCGCCGCGCGGCCCCGGCCATCGCTGCCCGCCGCGCCGCATCCGTCAGCACCGCCCGAAGCGCCGCCGCAAAGGCTACCGGATCATCCGGCGGCACCAGCAACCCCGCCTCCGCAGGCACCGTGTCCGGCACCGCGCCTGCCCGGCAACTCACAATGGGCAGCCCCGCCAACAGCGCCTCGTTGAAGACGATCCCATAGCCCTCATAACGCGTCGCCAGCGCGAAGACGGATGCCTGCGCATAAAGCCGATCCCGCTCCTCCATCGACACCCGCCCTGCCAGCCGGATGCGCCCGCGCAAGGGCGACGCCGCCAGCTGTGACTCAAGCGCCTCCACATGCGCAGCATCACGCGGAGTCCCGGCGATCACCGCCTGCCAGTCCAGATCCCCCAGACCCTCCAGCGCCGTGATCAGGACATCATGCCCCTTGCGCGGGTCCAGCAGCCCGACCGACAGGATCAGCGGCGGCACCGCCCTCGCCACCTCGGCTGCGGCAGGCCGATCCACCCCCGGCTCCAGCACTTCGATCCGCGCCCGAGGCACGCCATAGCGCGCAACCAAAAGCCCCGCCACATGCCCGCTTGGCACCAGCACATGGCGGGCCAGCGCCAGATTGTCCCGCTCCCGCCGCCACAGCGCCTCGGCCACCGCCGGGTCCAACCCCGGCTCCATCGCCAAGGGATGATGCACCAGCGCCACCAAGGGCGCGGTGATCCCTGCCACAGCCGCCGTCGGCAGCGCCCCGAAGGCGAGCCCGTCCACAATCACCACCCGTCCCGCAGGCTGCGCCGCAATCTGTGCCACCGCTGATGCCATCGCCGCCGCGCCGGGATCGGGAAACCCGTCAGGCAGCGTCACCACCGCCACCCCGTGCCCCGCTCCCCGCAGCGAGTCGACCAGCCGCCGGTCATAGAAAGACCCCCCGGTCAGGGTCTCAAGCGCACCGGGAAGGGCAAGGGCAAGGTCAAGCGGCATGAAGGAAAGGTCGTCCCGAACAACGGCGCCATGCACCGCCCGGCATCAGATAGGGTCGCGGGGCAGCACATCAATCGCCCGCCGCCTCCCGCTCTGCGCCGTCGGGCGCGAGATCCTCCTGCAACCGATAAGCCGGGACAAAACCACCCCTGCCTGACTCAACTCCGACCTTCACCTTCAGAGGATGATGAATACCACCGGCACCGGCGGACCGAATGAAGTTTCTTAACTCCTCGGCGCTCTGCCTTGGGCTGGCCATCACAGCCGCTGCTCCAGCAGGCGCAACCACCATCTCGAATACGGCGATGGCGGCCTGCAAAGAGATGGTCGGCCTGCCCTCCAAGGTCGAGGTCGTGAGCCCCCTGCGCCCCGGCTTCACCGATATCATCCTGCGCGAGAACGCGAGCGGTCGCCGCATCGCCTGCACCGCGACCGATCCGGGGTCCACCGAGGATTGAATGGAACCGAACTGCGCGCCCGTCGCTCTTGGCGCTGGACCTATGCAGGGGCGGTACCGAAAGGTGCCGCCCTCTATATATGTCAGGGCTGGCACTCCTCCGGCGTCAATTGGATCAGCCAGTGCCGGAAGGCCGGACTTTCCTCATAGGCGCCCGGCCCTTCGTAACGCACCGGAGGCAGGCCAAGGCGCGCCATATCCGCGATGGAAAATCCCCAGCCCAGCTGATCGCCACTCAGACGGTTCTCGAACCGGTCGCCCACGCCGCAGATGGCGAAGGTGTCGTTGGGCAGGCCGATCCGATCATACAGCGCCGCCTCTTCGACGATCAGCGCCTCCAGCGTCGGCACCGCCTCGTCCAGCCATGCCTCTATGTCGGTGCCGCTCTCCGCAGCCCCAGCCGCGACAGAGGCGCGCAGATGCTCGCGCAGGGTGATCCCTTTCTGCTCTGCCACGATCTGAAACCCGCGATCGTTGCCATGCCAGCCAAGGAAGGCATTCTCGCGGATCGTGATGCTGGCGGCAGCAGGGGCGATGAAGTTGGCACAGGAAGAAAAGCAGCCGACCTCGATGGTCAGATCGGGCTTCAGGTCCGCGACGATCGATCCGATATAGATCCCGACCTTGGTATCCCCGCCGCCGGAATTGACCAGCATCTTGGTGACCTGCCCGCGCGGCAGGTCGCGCACAGCCTCGCTCAGCGCGGTCAGGCCCGCCGCGTTGATGCCGCCGATATAGGTCAGCGTATCCCCTTCGATCGTCACGATGGGGTTTGGATCGGTGGACGGCTTGCCGGGCGCCTCCCCGGCCAAAGCGGGGCCTGCGATCAGGCAGGCGGCAAGGACGGCGGCGCGCATCAGGCGTAATCCTTGCCGTAATCGCGCCCGGCATGGCGCAGAAAGTAAAGGCCCAGCAGGAACAGCGGCAAGCTCATCACGATGCTGCCATAGTCGCCGAACGCGGTCGGACCTGCCGCTGCCCCGGCTGCCGCAGCGCCCCCTGCGGCGATGAAGAAGGTGCCCGCATCCCACAGCCCATGCAGCACGATCCCGGTCCAGAGCGAGCCTGTCCGCAGCCGCACAGCGGCAAGGAAGATACCCGACAGGAAGGCGGCACCTGCCTGAATCACCGCCCCCCGCAGATCCCCGGTCAAAAAGACGTTGAGCACATGTATCGCCCCGAACAGGACCGACGACCCAAAGATCGCCACCCAGATGCCGCCACTGCGGAACAGACCGCGCAGAATGATGCCGCGGAACATCACCTCTTCGGACCAGCCGACCATCATCGTATTGGCAAGGATGAACAGCGTCACCGTTGCGGGCGGCATCCCGGCCCCCAGCGCGCTGACCGCAAAGAGCGCAAGGAACAGAAGCCACGGCCAGATCACCTTGAGCGTGCCGCGCTGCGGGCCTTGGGCCAGACCGACCTCGCGCCACCAGCGCATCACCAAAACGGTCGCCAGAAGGAACAGGCTCGCCGCCCCGAGGGAGGGCGAGATGCCATGTTTCACGAGGTCGAGAAGATCGATCTCTTCCGATCCGCTTCCGAATTTCTGGATGCCGAGGCCGATCGCCTGCCAGATCAGATAGACGCCAATCGCAACTAGGGCTGTCAGCTTCATTTCGACCATGTCCCGTCAGGAAGAAGGAAGGCAGGCACCAGATCGTCCGCACATGACGCATCCAACGCTGCTTCGGGGTTTTCAAGGAAGGCCGCGCCGATATCCTTGGCGCATTGCGAAAAGGCCAGCGTGCCGTGGCCGCTTTCGGGCAGGAACACCAACCGCCCCTTCGGCAGCGACGACACCATCAACGCGCCCCAACTCGGCGCGGTCTGGGTGTCGAACGCACCCTGCATCACCAAGGTCGGGATGGCGGCGGTGACCGGATCATGGAAGCCGGGCCGGGGCTGGGGCGTGAATTCCTTGCACAGGTCGTAGAAAGTGGCGTTCAGCAGCCCTTCATACATGTCCGTCAGGCTTTTGGGCCAGCCAAACTCGGATTGCAGGCGCAGGCTGACGGCGGCGGCCCCTTCGGGCGAATTGATGTCCATATCCTCCTGACAGGCGAACATCTGGGTCTGGAACCCTTCCAGAAGCACCCGGTCAAGGGCCGCATTGTCGGCCCCGACCCGGGCAAAGACCTGCGCCACCTGCCCGTCGTCCAGCATCCCCGCCAGCGTTTCCAGCCGAGCCAGCGTCTCGGCGCCAAAATGGCGTCGTAGCATCGCCGTCAATGCCACCCGCGTGGCCGCACCGGTTCGCAGCCGCAAGTAATCTGCCGCAAAACCCACGCGGGCGGGTTGGTCGGGCAGGGCCTGCGCGGCATCGAGAAGCGCCGCCTCAAACTCATCCACCAGCCCCGCCCCGCTGGCGGCGGCGGCCCGGTCGGCCTCCAGCCGCGTCAGCATCGCCTCGACCATCTTGGTGTTCTGCTGCCCCGCCATCGCCAGCCGCAGCGCGGTTTCAGCGAAGGCCATCGCATCGGCATCCAGCCCCGTCAGCCCGGCAAGCGCGCTTTCCGGTGTGGGGTGAAGGACGATCTTTCCCCCGGTCAAGGCAAGGAAAGTCGTTGCATCCCCCTGTTCCAGTTCCGCCACGACTTTCGGGATGTACCCCGTCATCCCCTGCAACTGCGCCTTCCAGTTGTTGCGGGTATCGACAAGGCCAAAAAGCGCCTCGGCGTCGATGTCGCCTTCTGGTGTCTTGATCGGTTGCGTCTCCAGCTTGCCGATCAAGGTCCAGAAGCGGGCCCTCAGGTCCGGATAGGCGGCGGCGCATTTCGAATCCGCCGTGCAGGCGTCAAAGATGCCTTGGATCGCCTCGGCATGGGGCAGGGCCAGCGTGTCGTAGATAGGCACCTGCACAGGCGCGACCGAATCCAACACCACCGACCGCAATCCGTCAGGGGCAGAGCGCATCACCTCCTGCCCCAGCTTGGTGCCATAGGAAATCCCGTAGATATTGTAGACCGGATAGCCCAGCGTGTGCATCACCGCCTGCACATCCTGCGCATTCTGCCATGTGTTGATCTTGGTGATGTCCGCACCCGAGGCCGCGATTTCATCCAGACAGGCCCGGGTCATCTGGCGCGTCAGGGCGATCGTGTCCCCCACTCCCTTCGTCGCCTGCACCAGCGCTTCGGGGTCCGAGGCCAGCGTGTCAAAGCAGCGCGTCTCGGCTGCAGCCGACTGATCCACCCCACGCTGATCGAAAGCCACCACATCGCGGCGGCCGCGCAGATGTTCAAAGAAGGTGGTGGTGATCGAGGTGCGCGCCACGATCCCCACACCGGGGCCGCCATGCAGATGCACCACCGCATCCGGCGCGGGCGAGACCGAGCGCGACTTGTAAATCATGAAGCTCAGATCAATCCGGCGGCCCTCCGGAGCCTCATGATCCTCCGGCACGCTGATCTTGCCACAGGCCACGGTGCGGCCCTCGATCTCGAACGGGGCCAGTGGGCGCGGGCAAGGGGCGGCCACCACCGGAAAGCGCGGATCAGCCCCACCTGCGGCAATGACAGGAAAGAGCGGATCGACAGGCGCGGGCGCCGTCAACGCAAGGACGAAGGCGACGATCTGGTCGGGGGTCATGTCTGGCATTCCTGAACAAGTGCCACACTGTCCCGCCTTTGCCGCGCCCCGCCTATCCGAAACGCGAAATCCCAGCGTTTCGGAGCGGTGCTTCGCGTTGCGGATAGCGGCGACTCGGGCATCGCCTAAACAGATCGCAGCATCAGCGAAAAGGCCGCCCCATGACCCCCGATCAGATCGTCGCCGCCGTGATGGCCTTGGTGTCCGGCACGGCAAGCCCGACCGATTTCGCCACCATCCACGCCGGGGGTGCCGATACCCGCTATCCGGTGACGGTCGAGGCCTGCCCTCGTCCCCTGCCTGCGGGCGAAGTGGAAGGCCAGACCGTCATCTGCGGGCGCGTGGAGGTGCCGGAGGTGCATGGCAAGGACGACAGTCGCCGTATCAAGCTGGCCTTCGCGGTGCTGAAGGCGCGCACGCAAAGCCCCGCCCCTGATCCGGTCGTCTATCTGCATGGCGGCCCGGGCAGCGGCACGGTCAAGGACCTGTGGTCCATCGTCGTGCCGATCTTCGACCAGTTCCGCATGCGGCGCGATCTTGTCACCTTCGACCAGCGCGCGGCGGGCCTGTCATCCGACATGGTGCTCTGCCTTGATACGCTGGGCGCCAACATCGTTTCACTCATGGCACCGGGCGCCGTGCCCGAGTCCATGCCCGAAGCCGAGCTTTTCGCCCAATGCATCGATGAGATGAAGGCCAAGAGCGGCGACATCACGGCCTATAACACCACCCAGAATGCCTATGACACGCAGGCCCTGATGCGCGCGTTGGGCTATCCGGAATGGAATCTCTACGGCATTTCCTACGGCACCCAACTGGCGCTGGAGGTGATGCGGTCCGCCCCCGAAGGCACCCGGTCGGTCGTAATCGACAGCGTCTTTCCACCCGACGTGAAAGGCTATGACGAAAACATCAAGCCGCTGCAGGAATCCATTCAAGCCACGCTGGACCAATGCGCCGCCGATCCGCCCTGTGCTGCCGCCTATCCGGACCTTGAGGGCACGCTTGTCCGCGTGGCTGAGAAGCTGCAAGCCAACCCGATTCCGGCATCGCGCGGACGGGCCGAGATCACGCTGAAGGCCCTGATCGACCTCTTCGATGGCCGCAACAGCCCCGGCGCATGGCCGCAGATCACCGCCCATGTGCCGCTGATCCTGACGGAATTGGACCGGGGTGAGACGACGACATGGGATATGCTGACCACGGGCGGCACGCGCAAGCTTCCCACCAGCGCCGAGCGGCTGGCCACCGCTGCCGCGAAGCTGACGCCGGAGCAAAAGGCGCTGGCGACGCTGCTGCTCGACCATGCCGCCGCCGAACGCACGGATGATGCCGCCATCGCGGCCGCCCTCTCGGCGCTGTCGGATTCGCTGGGGCGCAGCCAATCGGGCGCAACAGACCTCGCCACCCGCTTCGATGCCGAGGTGACGCGCTCGATCACCTCCACCGGCTCGCGCGAGGCGATGCTCGACTTCGTGGTCGCCTATGCCGGCCTCGCCACGCAGACACCGTCGCGCGACGGGCTTCGCGCCCTGATCGAACCGCGGCTGCCCGCCACCGATCTGCCGCCCCTCCTCGCCCTTGTCGATCTGATGACCGAAGCAGATGTCCGGGCGGTCTTTGCCGCAGTCTCGGGCGATGCGCGCAAGGCCTATGCCGCCATGATGGGCCTTCTCGACCTGATGGTGATCGCCTGTCAGGAACAGATGCCGTTCAACAGCGCCGAAGGATATGCAGCTTTTAACGCCTCGCTCAAATGGCCATGGCTGACGCAGTCGAACAAGGCGGATGCGACGATGTATACCCTGTGTCCGCTTCTGCCCCCCGCACCCCGCCCTGAATTCCTGACGCCCGTTTCAAGCGACATCCCGACCATGGTCGTCTACGGGCTGAACGATACGCAGACCTCGTCGGTTGATGCCCGCCACGCCGCGGAGACCCTGTCACGGGCGCAGGTGATCGAGGTGCCCGAAGCCGGGCATGGCGCCATCATCTTCTCGCAATGCGTCAAGGATATCGGCATCGCCTTCATCGAACGGCCCGAGGCGGCACCGGATACCGCCTGCCTTGCCAGTCTGAAGCCGAAATTCGTGCTTCCGCCCGGCTAGCACAGCCGCCGACGGCTGCGCGCCAGCGTTTCCGTCGGCAACTCGCCGAACGCAATCCGGTAGGCGGCAGGGAAGCGGCCCAGATGGGCAAAGCCGCAATCCAGCGCGATGCTCGTCACCGTATCCGCAGGCCCCGCGACCCGCAGCCGCTCATGCGCCCGTTCAAGCCGCATCTGCAACAGCACGTCGCGCGGACCCATGGCCCGCACCTCCAAAAAGGCAAGCTGCAGGCTTCGCAGTCCGACGCCGACCTCGCGCGCCACCTCTGCCATTGACAAGGGCTCGTCACTGCGCGCGCGCATGAACTCCTCGGCCATCCGCACCCGAAGCCACGCTGCAGGCAGGGCCCGCTCCTCCCGCAGCACCTCGGTCGATTGATGGATGAGGTCCGAGAGAAGCTCTTCGATCAGCACGGCCAGCGCCGCGGCGGCCTTGGGCGAAAGCGGCAGGCCATCGTCGAATTGCTGAGTGATATATCCCAGCAGATCCGACAAGCGCCGCACCTCGGGGTGCTTTGCGGCCAGCGGCAATCCATCCGGAAAACCTGTCCATGCTGCATCCGGATCGCGCGCCGCCTGCTCCAGATCGCGCAACCTCGCCTGCGGGATCATCAGCGCATTCGCATGAAAAAGCCCCGCGCCCGAAGGGGCCTGCGCCCGCGTGCGCCGCTCGTTCGGGCCAAAGATGCACATTGCCCGCGAGGCGATCCGGTATTCCGCCGCCGCGACACGCACCCGCAAATGACCCGTCTGCGGCAGCAGGGCCGTCACCGCCGTCTCTTCCGCCAGATCGACAAAATGCCCGGTGGAACGGACGCGACTCACCTTCAGGCCACCCGATTGCAACTCTGCCGTCTCCACCTTGATCCGGCCCTTGTCATCCAACAGCGCAAAAGCGTTCGTCCGGCTGAACATGGTGGAATCGAAGGCCCGATCGGCACCGTTGGCCGTGTTGAATTCGGTCGTTCGGACAGAGATCACGGTCAGAGTCCCGGAATTAGCGTGCCGTTAACTATACTTAAGTATTGCATCGACCTGCCTCAGACGCAAAGCAAGACTTCGGCTCAGCCCGCGACGGATTGATCGGGGCGCTGGCCGGCGCATTCGCGTTCCGGATAGCCAATGCCGCACAAGATCGGCACTCAGGATGGGTCTGCAGGCGTGATCACCCGAACCCCAACCCGAAGGAGAGCAACCCATGCGCCGCCTATCGCTCATTCTGGCGACAGCCCTCGTCGCCGCCACCGCCAATCCACCACCGGCCATGGCCGACAAGAAGACGGACGCCGTCATCGCCGGGGCGATCCTCGGTGCGCTGATCGCCAATGCCGCGCGAAAGAACGGGGCCAATCACCGCTTCGACTATTCAACCGACACGGCCTTCTACCCGGCCGATCTGCCCGGCGTGACCTGCTACAGCCGCGCCCGCACCTGCTATCAGCGTGGCAACTATTCCGCTTGGGCAACCCGGAGGGTTTTCGGATGACACCGATCCTGTTTCGTGCGCTTGCACCCCTGATGGTGGCAGCCCTGCCCGTGGTTGCCTTTGCCGAAGAGATGCCGCTGTCGATCAAGATCGACGGAGCCGTGGCCCTTGAGGCATCGGTCCTTGCGGAAGGCACCCTGAACGAGGCGCAGGTGCAGGTCCTGAAGGATGTCGCGCATCAGAAGGCCGTCGTCCTGACCTGCGAGGGCTATGCCATCGATGACACCCGCTTTGGCGGTGTGCTGGCGGCGGCCTATCCGGACGATGCCGCATTCAACGCCATGGACGAAGACGCGCAGCTTCACATGCGGTCGGTGATCATGCTGGTGCTGGGCACCTTCCTTGGCGGCAATCTTGCCATCGCCTCCACCGATGCGGCGGCATGGTGCACCTCGGCCGCAGAAGAGAAGGGGCAGACGGACGCCCCGAACCGTATCTGGGCGGATTGACACCGATCATCCGAAACCGCCGATCCCGGGTCTTTCCCCGGGGTCGGCGCACAAGGTCGGCGCAGACAAGGCGATCCTGCCTTCTGCACCAACAGGTCCAAGGCACCGAATTCACCGACCTTGAAGCCTAGGCCCCAAGGCCCCATGGATCGAATCCACCCGTCACTCAGCGGCATGATCGGGGCCACGCTCCCCGCGCGCCTGAGGGCGCATCCCCTGCAGATACCCCCGATAGGGATCGATGCCGCCGGATCGGACACGAAAAGCTTGGCGCGTTACATCCTGAAATCCCTTATATCACAAGGATTTCCGGCTTTCTTCACAGCTATCCGAGGATGGATTTGGTGGCGAGGGGGGGACTCGAACCCCCGACCCCATGATTATGAGTCATGTGCTCTAACCAACTGAGCTACCTAGCCACTGCGGGCGTCCCTACAGACTCCCATGAATGGCGTCAAGCCACCATCCTTCCGCCATGCGCCCCCTAGCCATGCGCCACGCGCGGGCGGCCAGAGGCGGTGGCGCTCACCGTCGCCTCGATGAACATCGACCGACCCTCTACCTCCGCCTCTTTCACGTCCCGCGCCACGCGGACCTGCACCTCTTCCGCCCCGGCGGCCCGGGCGCGCGCCATCGCCTCGGCCACCAGCGCGGCTTCCATCGCCTCCAGCGCCGCCTCACGGCTGTTGAACGCCTGCAACCCGTCCGCCAGATGCGCCACGAACCGCCCCTCGGCAGGGCTGCTGACCAGCCCGCTCACCCGCTGGCTTACCTGCCCGACCACCGCGCCGATGGCGTTGGCCACGCCGGCATGCTCCGGCAGCACCATCCTTGCCCCCAACCGCTCGCCCACCGCGCCGTAATAGGATGGGGCCGAGGCTCCGAGGCCGATCACCGGCACCCCCAGCCGCGCCGAGATTTCCACCACGCCGCGATGCTGCGCCAGCCCCGCCCGCATCAGCGGATGCCGCGCCAGCGCCTCCGGCGCCTCACCCGCAAAGGCGGGATCCTCGCCAAAGGCCGCCTCCAGCAGGCAGTCCACCGTCTGCGCCGTCAACTGGTCGATGATCGCCTGCGCAAAGACCCGCGCGTCGGTCGCGAACCGCTCGCCCCGCCCGTTGCGCCGCCGCGCCAGCAGGCGCACCGCCTTCTCCGCCGCTACCCCATCCCACGCCGCCAGACGGCCCAGAACATGGCTCGCATCCGATGGCGTCACGCCGGAAATCATCACCAGCCCCCGCGCCACCAACCGCTCCAACGCCGCCACCTCCAGCCGCGAGGTCAGCACCTGCGCCACCGGCATGGGCTGCACCAACCGCCCCAGCACCGCCACATCACGCGGGCCAAGGCCGCCCGCATTCCCGCCCATGGGAATAGCGAAGCGCCCGTCGAACTCCCCCACCGCCTCGGCCGAAAGCCAGCGGTCCAGCGCCGCATGGACCATCGCCCCATGCTCCACCGCCAAAAGCGACACGGGCACCAACCGCCGCGGCCCAAGCCGCAGCCCGCCATCCAGTCCCTCGGTGATCAGATGCACCTCGCTGTCGCCGCCAAGGCCGGTGGTGCGCATCGCCACCGCCTCGACCATCGTGCGGAACCCGCCCACCCGCGCGCCCTGCGGGTCGATTTCGGGCAGCCCGTCGCGCAGCAGCGCCACATCCGTCGTGGTGCCGCCGATGTCGGACACCAGCGCGTCCTTCTCGCCCGTCAGCCAGCGCGCGCCCACGATGCTCGCCGCAGGGCCGGAAAGGATCGTCTCGATCGGCCGTTCCCGCACCATCGCGGCGGAAATCAGCGCCCCGTCGCCACGCACCACCATCAGCGGCGCCTGCACGCCGATCGCCTCCAGATGCCGCTCGCAGGCCGCCACCAGCCGGTCGATCATCCCGATCAGCCGCGCGTTCAGCACCGCCGTCAGCGCCCGCTTCGGCCCGTTCAGATTGGCCGACAGCTCATGCGAACAGGTCACGGGTCGCCCCGTCACCCGCCGGATCAGATCGCGCGCCGCCATCTCATGCGCCGGGTTCCGGGTGGCGAAACTCGCCGCCACCGCGAAGCCCATCACCTGATCGGCCAGCGCGGCCACCTCCGCCTCCAGCCGCGAAAGGTCCAAGGGCGCGGCCTCCGTCCCGGCATGGGTATGCCCGCCCGCAAGCCGGATCACTGGATCGCCCTTCAGGGCCTCGATCAACCCACCACGCTCCAGATCGGCGGCATCAAACCCGATGAAGACCAGCGCGACCCGGCCCCCCTGACCCTCGACCAGAGCATTGGTGGCCAGCGTGGTGGACAGCGACACCAGCGCCACCTCGCCCGGCTTCACCCCGGCCTCTGCCAACGCGGCATCCACCGCCCGGCCCACGCCCAGCGCCAGATCCCCCCGCGTGGTCAGCGACTTGGCCGACCCGATCACCTTCGTCGCGGCCTCGTCCACGATGACCGCATCCGTGTAGGTGCCGCCGGTATCCACGCCCAGAAAATACGCCATCGCCGTCGCTCGTCCTGCCTGCCGAGGCCCTATTGCGGCCCCTGTCGCCCCGGCACTTAAGGCGAAAGGGCGCGAAGATCACCCCCGAAGGCGACCTTTCCGCGTCGCCCCCCGCCCTCAGCGCCGTCGCTTGCCCGGGATGCGGCGCAGCCGCGCGGGCGCGATGCCCATCATTTCGCGGTATTTCGAAACCGTCCGCCGTGCCACCACCGCGCCCTCTGCCTGCAGCGCCACCACCAGCGCCTCGTCCGACAGGGGCCGCGTCCGATCCTCCGCTGCCACCATCTCGGCCAGCCGCGCCCTAAGTGCCGCGGCCGAGATATCGGACGCCCCCTCGCCCCCCATCGACCCCGAAAACAGCGCCCGCAGCCACAAAGGCCCCTTCGGCGTGTCCACGCTCGTCCCCGCCACGACCCGGCTCACCGTGCTTTCATGCAGATCAACCGCCGCGCCCACCTCGGCCATCGTCATCGGCACCAGACGGCTCGCCCCATGATCCAACGCCGCCTCCTGCCGCCGCAGGATCTCGCGCCCCACACGCAAAAGCGTGTTATTGCGCGCCTCCACCAGCCGCAGCACCGCCCGCGCTGCGCCCTGCCCCTCGCCCCGTCCCGGCTTGACCGCGATCTCGGGCAGGGACGACCGGTTCAGCGACACCATCCAGCCTTCCATTCCCTTCCGGGCGATCAGGTCCGGCTCGCGCACCGGGGCGGATTGCATGTCGAACTGCGCGCCGGGCTTGGGGTTCATCCCCCGCAACTGCCGGATCGCCGCCATCACCTCGCTCTCGCTGACCACCAGCTTGCGCGCCAAGCGCCCGACATCGCCCGCCGCCACAAGGTCCAGATCGGCGATCACCCCGCGCAGCACTGGGTCCGCATCCCCGTCCGCCTCCGCCTGCAACAGCAGGCACTCCGCCAGCGACCGCGCGAACAGCCCCGCCGGTTCGATCCGCTGCAACCGCGCCAGAACCAGCGCCACCCGCACCTCCGGCAGGCCCAGTTCCGCCGCCACCACGTCCGTCGCCACGCCCAGCCATCCCGACGGCTCCAACCCTTCGGTCAGCGCCAGCGCGATCCGCTGATCCTCGGCCCCCATCCGTTGCCGCGCGATCCAGCCCGACACATGGGCCATCAGGCTCGGCCCCGCGCCCTCCACCTGATCCAGTGCCTCGCCCGATCCGGTGCCCCGCAGCGCCCCATCCCATCGCGGCAGCCATTCCCCCATCGCCGAAGGCCGCAGGATCAGCGCCGGATTCTCCGCCGCCTGTTCCTCCAGATACCGCGCCAGCCCCGCCGCATCCGCCTTCAGCACGCGGATGGACGCATGCAGCCCCACCGTCAGGTGCAGCCGCTGCCGCGTGGTGACCCCGATCCTCTGGCGCGTCGACATGGGGCCAGCCTAGGCTGCCCGCCCGCCACCCGCAACACCCGGCCGGCTGCCGAAAGGCCAACCCGCCGCATCCCGCCCCCCTCGCCATTCCCGCCGATCCGGCCTAGGGTCCGCCGCGACCGACGGACAACCGCAATGATGCATGAAGACCCCTTCCCCCTCGTTCAGGACATCGTCCTCATCGGCGGCGGCCATGCCCATGCGCTGGTCCTGCGGATGTGGGCCATGGACCCGATCCCCGGCCTCCGCCTCACCCTGATCGACCCCAATCCCATCGCCCCCTACACAGGCATGCTCCCGGGCCATGTCGCAGGCCATTACCGGCGGGACGAGATCATGATCGATCTCGTCCGCCTCGCCCGTTTCGCAGGCGCAAGGCTGATCCTCGACCGCGCCACGGGCCTCGACACAACCACCCGCCGCATCCATCTGGCAAACCGCCCGCCCCTGCGCTTTGACATCGCTTCGCTCGACATCGGCATCGGCTCCGGCCTTCCCGGCCTGCCGGGCTTCGCCGAGCATGCCGCCGCGGCCAAGCCCTTGGGCGACTATGCCCTGCGCTGGGAAACCTTCCTCTCCACCGCCCCCGCGGAACCTGCCCTCACCCTCATTGGCGCCGGGATCGGCGGCGTGGAACTGGCGCTCGCCTCCGCCCACCGCCTGCGGGCCACGGGCCGCACCCCGCGCATCACGCTCCTTGAACGCGCCGACACGGCGCTACCCAACATCGGCCCCCGCGCCCGTGCCACGCTCCTGTCGCGCCTCACCGCCGAAGGCATCACGCTGCGCAGCGGCACCACCGCCACCGCCATCGGCCCCGATCACGTCACCCTCTCCGACGGCACGCGCCTGCCCTCGGATTTCACCCTCTCCACCGCAGGCACCCAGCCGCAGGGTTGGCTCACCCAAACCGGCCTCAGCCTGCAAGATGGCTTCCTCGCCGTCTCGCCCACGCTCCAAACCTCCGACCCTGCGATCTTCGCCGCAGGCGACTGCGCCCACCTCAGCCACGCCCCCCGCCCCAAGGCGGGCGTCTACGCCGTGCGCGCCGCCCCCATCCTGCTGCACAACCTGCGCGCTCTGGCCACGGGCCGACCCCTACGCCCTTACCACCCGCAGCGCGATTATCTGAAACTCGTCTCGCTGGGCGGCAAAGAGGCGGTGGCCGATAAGTTCGGCCTCCGCTCCGGCGGCCGTGCGCTGTGGTGGCTGAAAGACCGCATCGACCGCGCCTTCATGGCGAAGTTCGACGCCTACCCCACGCCCACCCGCCGCCTGCCCAACCCCGCCGCCATCGGACTGGCCGAGGCGATGGGCGACAAACCCCTCTGCGGCGGCTGCGGCGCCAAGGTCGGCCCCGGCACTCTGGCTGCCAGCCTCGTCACCCTGCCCGGACCCGCCCGCCCGGACGTGATCACAGGCGCAGGCGACGATGCCGCCATCCTGCGCCACGGGACAGGCGCTCAAATCATCACCACCGATCACCTGCGGGCCAGCCTGAACGACCCTCGCCTCATGGCCCGCATCACCGCCATCCATGCCATGGGCGATATCTGGGCCATGGGCGCCGCCCCACAGGCGGCGCTGGCGCAGATCACGCTCCCGCGCCTCGCCCCCGCCCTGCAATCCGACATGCTGGCCGAGATCATGGAAGAAGCCGCCGCCCTCTTCACCGCCGAAGGGGCCGAAATCGTCGGCGGCCATACCAGCATCGGCGCCGAACTCACCATCGGCTTCACCCTGACGGGCCTGACCGACCACCCCGTCACCAAAGGCGGCGCACGCCCCGGCGACGCGTTGCTCCTGACCAAGTCGCTCGGCTCTGGCACGCTCATGGCCGCCGAGATGGCGCTGACCCGCCTGCCGCGCGATCTGCTCGGCCCCCATGTCGCCGCCGCTTGGGCCGCAATGTCCCGCCCCCAAGGCACCGCCGCCCGCCTCCTTGCCCCCTATGCAAGCGCGATGACCGACATCACCGGTTTCGGCCTCGCCGGCCACCTGCTTGAGATGATGGAGGCGTCACACACCGCCGCCACGATCGACCTCGCCGCCCTCCCCCTTCTTGCGGGGGCCGAGGCGCTGGCAGCCCAGGGCATCGCCTCCAGCATCGCCCCCGCCAACCGCGCCGCCACGGCTGGCCGCCTCACCGCGCCCAACACCCCCCGCGCGGCCCTCCTTTTCGACCCGCAAACCGCAGGCCCCCTGCTGGCCGCCCTGCCGCCCGATCAGGCAAACAACGCCCTCGCCGCGCTCCACGCCGCAGGCGAACCCGCCACGATCATCGGTCATGTCACCGACGGCCCCCCCTACCTGACCGTAGGCTAAAGGACGACCGTCGCAAGAATGAGTATTTTTCCCAAGATGAAGAGGCATCCGTTGCCCTTCATCTTGGCCCAAATACTCAAAAAAACCTGAGCCAAGCGGCGAAGTCCGCGCAGGCGAGGCAAAAGGAACGCGCCGCGCACTCTTCGCGCGGCGCTCCGCATCACAGCCCGGTCACCGCCCCCGCGACACGGTCGGCAATCGCGCCCAGCTCGTCCAGCCCCTCCACCGCCACCTCGGTAAAGGGCACCGCCATTCGCGCCCGGTGCTTGCCATAGCGCGGGTCGTAATGCCGCTCCATCAACCCTTCGGCCAGATCGACAAACCGCCCCTCCGCCACCATCGCCCGCCACTCTGCGATCACCTCGCGCGGATGGGCCAGCGCCAGTGACGCCACCACCCCGTCCAGCCGCGCCACATCCGCCACCAGATCGGCATAGGCCCGCACCAGATATCCGGCCCGCGCCGCCCGCGGTGCTGCAATCGCAACCCGCGGCGCCTCCACCATCGCCCGCCACAGCTTCGGCGGCAGGCGGCACTCGCCCACCTTGGCGCTTTCCGCCTCCACCACCACCGGCCGCGACGGATCAAGCCGCGCGAGCGCCAACGCCAGCCGCCCCTCAAAGGCCTTCTGGCTCGGCTGTTCCCCCATATGCCCGAACAGCGACCCGCGATGGTTCGCCAGCCCCTCCAGATCCACCACCTGCACCCCCCGCGCAGGCAAAAGGTTCAGCACCTCGGTCTTGGCCGACCCAGTGTTTCCGTCCAGCACCACCAGCCGGAAGGGAAAGGCGTCGGTATAAAGCGCATCCACCACCAGCCGCCGCCATGCCTTATAGCCGCCCTGCAGCACCTCCACCCGCCAGCCGATCTGGGCAAGGATCGACGCGAAACTCCCCGACCGCTGCCCGCCCCGCCAGCAATAGACCAAGGGCCGCCATCCCCCCGGCTTCTCCGCCAAGGGCCCCTCCAGATGCGCCGCGGCATTCTTCGCCACCAGCGCCGCGCCGATCTTGCGCGCCGAAAACGGGCTCACCTGCTTGTAGATCGTCCCCACCCGCGCCCGTTCGGCATCATCCAGCACCGGCAGCGATACCGCCCCCGGCACATGATCCTCCGCCCATTCCGCAGGCGACCGCACATCGATGATCTCGTCGAAATCCAGCGCCAGCACATCCGCCAGCCGCTCCAGCTTCACCGCCATCAGAACCCCGCCTCGCAGGCAGCGACCAGCGCCGCCAGCATCGCGCCGCAGCGCCCCATCTGCTCCACGCTCACATATTCATCCGGCTTGTGCCCCTGCGCCATGGACCCCGGTCCGCAGATCACCGTCGGCACCCCCAGCCGCGCGTCAAAAAGGCCCCCTTCCGTGCCAAAGGCCACCTTGATCGTCCCGTTCGCCCCGGTCAGCCCCTTCACGAACTGCACCACCCCCGCATCCGATGGCGTCCCAAGGCCAGGATAATCCCACAACCGCTCGATCCTAATCTCCGCCTCCGGAAACTCCGCCCTGAACGGCGCCACCACCGCCTCGCACCCCGCCCGGACCTCGTCGATCAGCCCCGCAACATCCTCCCCGGCCAACGACCTTATCTCCCAATCCGCCACCGCCAGATTGGGCACGATGTTCACCTGCACGCCGCCATTCAGCTTGCCCACATGCAGCGTGGTGTAGGGCACGTCATAATCGCCATCGCGCATCCCTTCCGCCGCCACCCGCGCCTGCACGCCGCGCAGCACGCCCACGAAATCCGCCGCCAGATGCAGCGCGTTCAGCGCCAGCGGCGCCAGCGCCGAATGCCCTTCCCGCCCCACACAGGTCGCACGCAGCGCCACCTTCCCCTTATGCCCGGTCGCCACCGCCATTCCGGTCGGCTCCCCCACGATGCACATGCGCGGCCGCACAGGGGCCCCTTCCAGCATCTCGATCATCGACCGCACCCCCATGCAGCCGATCTCCTCGTCAAAAGACAGCGCCAGATGCAGCGGCACCCGCAACTCCCGCCGCGCCGCGTCCAGCACGGCGGCAATCGCGCAGGCGACGAACCCCTTCATATCCGCCGTCCCGCGCCCGTAAAGCCGCCCCCCGGCCTCGGTCAATTCAAAGGGCGGATAGGTCCAAGCCTGCCCCTCGACCGGCACCACATCGGTATGCCCCGACAGCATCACCCCGCCCACATCCGCAGGCCCCACCGTCGCATAAAGGTTGCACTTCCCGCCCGTCTCATCCGGGATCAGCAGCGCCTCCACCCCCGCCTCGACCAGCAGCCCCGCCACCCAATCCATCAGCGCCCGGTTGGGCCGATGGCTCACCGTGTCGAAGGCGATCAGCCGCTCCAATATCGCGCGCGCGTCCATTCCGGGGTCCTCCATTCCAAACGACACCTAACCGCAAAGCCGCGTGAAGCGGAACCCCCGCCCCTTTCCCGCAGCCGCCCGCAATGCCAAGGTCGCGTCATGACCCGCTCCGCGATTCCCTTCCTGACCGCCCTCTTCCTCGCCCTGCCTGCCGGGGCTCAGGACACGCCCCCCAGCCCCCGCGACGGCGGCGCGGTGGCGCAGCTCCTGCAGGCCCATGCCCTCTTCGACCTCGGCCTCGCCCGCAAGGACCCACTTGCCACCCTCGCCGCCGCCCGCCTTGCCGCGGGCATCGCCGCCACCGACAGCGACCGCGCCCCCACGCCCCCCGGCGAACCCGTCCCTGCCGCCTATCCCACGGCGGATGTGATGTTCACCGCCGCCAAGGCGCTGGCGCAGGAGGATGACCTTGCCACCGACCTCGCCGCCCGCACAGTGGCCGAGGTTTCCCGCACCCCCGCCCTCACCGTGATCCGCGCCACCCGTGGCATCGGCGCCGGCGAAACCCATGTCTGGCAGATCCCCTTCTTCGCCGAAGCGCCCGCTGAACTGGGCCTCTTGGGCGACGGCAAGGCCAATCTCGACCTCGCTGTCACAGGGGCCGAAGACAGCCCGATCTGCCTCGACACCGCCCCCACAGACCGCGCCTTCTGCAGCTTCCGGCTGACCGAAAACGCCACGCTGACGATCACCGTGACGAACCGCAGCGAAACCGCAGCAACCTATAGCCTGCTCACCAACTAAACAATTGAAATTGAACATTTGCTGCGCAGCGAAAACCGCAGCAATTCCGCACTATGCTGCGCAGCGAAAACCGCGCTCTCTGCCCTTCATCTTGGCCCAAATACTCACCTTCCACGCCCATCTCGGGGCGGAACGTCCGCAGGTTCACCCCGCGCCGTAGGATGGGCCATTGGCCCATCACCCGAATGAAAAACGCCGCGCAAGGCGCGGCGTCCATCGGGCGGGAAACCCCGCCCCAGCCGAAAGATCACAGAACTTCCGACAGTTTCACCACCCGCCCCTCGGCGACGGATTTCACCGCCGCATCGGCCAAGGCCAGCGCGATCAGCCCGTCCTCGCCCGTGGGTTCCGCCTTGCCCGTTCCGGCCATCGCCGCGATGAAGGTGGCGATCTCGGCTGCATAGGCCTCGGTATAGCGGGTCATAAAGAAGTCGTGCAGCGGCGGGCGCGTATAGCCCGCCCCCGTCGCCACTTCGATGGACACCGGGCGCTGGTTTTCCGCCGACACGGCCCCTTTGGAGCCATGCACTTCGATCCGCTGGTCATAACCATAGGTCGCGCGACGGCTGTTGGAGATCATCGCCTGCCGCCCACTGGCCGTCTTCAACAGAACCTGAACGCTGTCGAAATCCCCCGCCACGCCGATGGCCGGATCGACCAGCACCGCCGCCGTGGCCACCACCTCGGTGATCTCCTCGCCCAGCAGGAACCGCGCCATGTCGAAATCATGGATCGTCATGTCGCGGAAGATGCCGCCCGACCGCTTGATATAATCCACCGGCGGCGCGCCGGGGTCGCGGCTGGTGATCACCACCATCTCAACATCGCCCACCGTGCCCTTGTCGATCTCCGCCCGCACCGCGCGGAAATGCGGGTCGAAGCGGCGGTTGAAGCCCACCATCAGCGTCCCCTTATGCGCCCGCACCACCTCCAGACAGGCCTTCACGCGGGCGAGGCTCAGGTCGATGGGCTTCTCGCAGAAGACGGCCTTGCCCGCCTTCACGAACCGCTCGATCAGGTCGGCATGGGTATCCGTCGGCGTGCAGATCACCACCGCGTCGATGTCCTTTGCCGCTTCGATCGCCTCGATCGTCCGCACGTCGCAGCCATATTGATCCGCAATCGCCTGCGCCGCCGCAGGCATGGCATCCGCCACCGCCACCAGCTTTGCCTGCGCATCGCCCGTCACCGCCTTTGCATGCACCTTGCCGATGCGCCCCGCGCCCAAAAGCCCGAACCTGATCGCCATTTGCCTCACTCCTTCGCCACTCTCGGCCTGTTCATCGCCCGCAAGGCGTCATGCCCCATAGGCCCCATTCACATTCTGATCGAAATCCACCAGCGCCCCGGTCATCACGCCCGACTCCGCCGACAGCAGATAGGACACCAGCCCCGCCACATGGCCCGGCTTCACCAGCATCCCGAAGGGCTGCGCCGCCTCCGCCTTGGGCAGCCAGTCCGGCCCCGCCCCGTGGAACTGCCGCTGGATCGCATCCTCCCCCGGCGTGTCCATCCAGCCCACATTCACCCCGTTCACCCGGATGCGATGGGCGCGCAGAGCGTTGGCGCTGTTCTTCGTGATATTGGCCAGCGCCGCCTTGCTGGCCGAATAGCCCGCAAGGAAGGGCTGCCCGCAATGGCTGCTCATCGTCACGATATTCACCGCCGATGCCGGATGGCCTGCCGCCACCGCCGCCTGCGCAAAGCGCTGCAGGGCAAAGAACGGCCCCTTGGCATTGGTGTCCATCAATTCGTCCCACCCCTCGGGCGTCGTCTCAAGGATTGACCCGCGCGCCGTGGACGCCGCCGCATTGACCAGCGCATTCACCGGACCGAACCGCATCAGCGCCCGCTCCACCAGTTCCGCCGCCTGCCCCGCATCCGCCATGTCAGCAGGCAGGAACCGCGCATCCGCGCCACTGGCGCGCAAGCCTTCCGCCGCCGCTTCGCCCTTCGTCACATCCCGGCCCGAAATCACCAGCTTCCGGCACCCCTCGGCCACCAGCCGCTGCGCGATGGCCAGACCAAGGCCCTGCCCCCCGCCCGTGATGACGGCCACCGTCCCCGCATGATCCGGCATGATCCCCCCTTCGGAACCCGAAGCCCCTGAGCGGAACCTCTATTCCATTTCAATCCAATTTCAACCCAAATATTCCATCCGGGCCGCCTCACCCTGACGAAGATCGTCAGACCAGCCCCAGTTCCGCATCCGACGCGATCCGGTCGTACTTGTCCTTGGGTGGCATCGGCCGCCCGCGCCAATCCGGCTGGAACACAAAGGAGGACAGCGCCCGCCCCTCTGGCAGCGCCCCGTTCCCCTTGCCCACGGCATAGTCGTAGTACAGCTTCACGATCTCTTCCGCCGTTACCTGCTGCGCCGCCGGATGCGCCAGACAGGCCTCCCGCCACCGCGCCACGCGGGCGAATGCCGGATCGTCGGGCAGGGCGAACCCCTCGTAATAGTCCAGAAACCAGAACCGCATCATCAAGGGGGTATAGACCGCCTCCGCCCAACCGAAGCGGTCGAACAGGAACACCCCATCCGGACTGTGATGCCGCAGCATGTCATCCAGCCAAGCGTATTGATCCAGCAGCGCCTGCCGCTTCGCCGCAGCCTGCGCCCGGTCGCGGTTCATCACGTAAAGATAGCCCGCATTCCCGAACGGCCCTTCGCGGGTGATGAACAACCGCTCCACCGCCCGTTCGTAAGGATCGGTCCGCGCCACCGGCACCTCGGGGAACCGCTCTTCGAAATAGCGCATCAGGACGAGGCTTTCCTTCAGGATGCGCCCATCCTCCAACTCCAGCACCGGAAGCGCCGTCGTCCCCCGCGTCTTGGCCAGCAACTCCGGGTCACGCGGGCGCGTGATATCCACCACGCGGAACTCCACGGCGTCGCGCAGCCCCTTCAGCGCCAGCAATATCTCCACCCGCTGCGAAAAGGGGCAGACGGGGATGTGGTGGATGATCGGCTTGCCCATGGGCGCCTCCCTTGGCCGGATGCTGCACGCATCCTGCCCCGCCCGCGCCCCTGCCCGCAAGGGCTCAGCCGGACAGACCCGCCTCCGCGGCAATCTCGCGCGCCGATTTCCGCGCCCGTTCCGTGGCCGATTTCAACTGCCCGCAGGCCGCCATGATATCCTCGCCGCGCGGGGTGCGGATCGGGCTTGCATAGCCCGCCTTGTAGATGATGTCGGCAAAGGCCTCGATCCGCTCCCAATCCGACCGCTCATAAGGCGCGCCGGGCCATTCGTTGAAGGGGATCAGGTTGATCTTCGCCGGAATCCCCGCGATCAGCTTCACCAGCCGCCGCGCATCCGCATCGCTGTCATTCACGCCCTTCAGCATCACGTATTCAAAGGTGATCCGCTCGGAATTCGACAGGCGCGGATAGTCCCGCAGCGCCTCCAGCAGCGTGGCGATGTTCCACTTCTTGTTGACTGGCACCAGCCTGTCCCGCACCTCATCGGTCGTGGCGTGGAAGGACACCGCCAGCAGACAGCCGATCTCCTCCGCCGTCCGCGCAATCTCAGGCACGATGCCCGATGTGGACAAAGTGATCCGCCGCCGCGACAGCGTCAGCCCTTCATTGTCCATCACCACTTTCATGGCATCCCGGACATTCTCGAAATTATACAGCGGCTCGCCCATCCCCATCAGGACGACATTGGACACCAGCCGCGTCTCGTCCTTGGGCTCCCCCGGCTTCGGCCATTCGCCCAGATCGTCGCGCGCCAGCATGACCTGCCCCACGATCTCGCCCGCGGTCAGGTTCCGCACCAGTTTCTGCGTCCCGGTATGGCAGAAGGAACAGGTCAGCGTGCACCCCACCTGGGATGAAATGCACAGCGTCCCCCGGTTCTCCTCCGGGATATAGACCGTCTCCACCTCATGCCCGCCCGCGATCCGCACCAGATATTTCCGGGTCCCATCGGCGGAAATCTGGCGCGACACCACCTCCGGCACCTCGATCACGAAATGATCGGCCAGCAGGGCGCGGTAATCCTTCGCCAGATTGGTCATCGCCGCGAAATCGCGGATGCCGAAGTGATAGACCCATTGCCAGATCTGCCCCAGCCGCATCTTGGCCTGTTTCTCGGGCGTTCCCGCCGCGACCAAAGCGTCCCGCAACTGCTCGCGCGTCAGTCCGACGATATTGGTCTTCCCCCCCTCCGGCAGCTTGCGCGGAAGGGTCAGAACGTCCTGCGTGATGGGCGCATTTGCGGTCATGGGTCTTTGTCCTGAACGGCAGGGAAGGCGTTGATATAGGGGATTCGCCCGAAAAACGAAAGCCACCCCCCGCGCCCCCGCCTTGACCCCTGCCCACCCGCCCCACATACTACTCAGTAGCACCGGAGAGAGCCTGAAGATGACCGTCAAATCCTCCATCTCCCTGACCGACCAGCAAGATGCCTTCGCCCGCCGCCTCGTCGCCGAAGGCCGCTACAGCAGCCTCAGCGCGGTGATCCAGCACGGGCTGGAACTGGTCCAGCGCGAATCCGACGAAACCGAGGCGCTCCGTCTCCTCCTGCAACAGCGACGGCAGGAACCATCGATCTCACCCGAGGAAATGGCTCAGCGGATCGAAGCCATGTTCAAGGAAAGGCGAAAGGAACGTGGTTTGGAGGCATGAGTTCGTTACCAGTGCGCTACGTGACCTAGACGTTATAGGTCGCTTTATCGAGTTGAATGCCTTGGACCGCGGAGAGTCGGCAGAACGCGCTCTCTCGATGGGCCAGTCGAGAGTCCAGAAGATACTGACTTCCGCCAAAGCCCTGACGCGTGCGCCCTATCAGGGCACGCGCCTTCCCGGTTACGGGCCGGGTATTCGCCGCGTTACCAAGGACCGGACCATCTTCTATTTCGACCTGATCGAAGACAGGCAAACGCTCCGCATCCTCGCCATCTTCTTCGGCGGGCAGGACCATGACGCCCGCATCCTCGCCCGCCTCCTGACGCCAGACTGAAACGAAAAGGCCCCCGAAGCGGGGGCCCAAATCCGTTCCTGCCGCGCAGGCCCTTACTGGCAGCGCGTCTCGGCCTCGGTCATTGCGGCGGTGAAACCGCGCAGGCTGAAAGTATCCTTGGTCTGCGTGCCCCGGTCCGACCGGGCCGAAAGCACCGCCGTCGACCCCGCCTTCATCGCCGCGAGCAGCTGCGCATCCGCCTCCGGCGTCGCGGGCCACGCCCATTCGCCATCGGTGAACAGGTCATAGGCATTGCCATCCACTTCCATCTGCACGGTCGACCCGTTGGCGAAAGGATAGCCGCCGGTAAAGGACACCTCGCCCGGACGCCCGGGCCGGAAGGTCACGAACAGCAGGATATCGCCGCGCCGCACCGAAACCGGCTGCCCGTCGCGGGTGTTGACCGTCTCCTTCGGGACGGTCACGCCCCAGCATTCCTTCGGTTCCTCTTCGGTGAAGACGTTCCAGTCCGACGTCACCGCCACGCGGTTGTCGGATTCCTGCGCAAACACCGTCACAGGGGCCGCAAACGAAACGGTCGCCGCAATCAAAGCAGCGCCAGCGACGCGGCCGAACAGGGTGGTCATGGGGTCGGGCCTCCGCATTTGCCTCTCATCCGCCCACCGCCCTCGCTACCCTACGGATAGACGGGCCTTTTCCTGTGGCGCGGACCTTGCCAACTCGATATCCCCTTGTAACCGATGAAGACCATTGCGCGAAAGCCCCATGGGCAACAATTCGCGCATCTGTGAGCAAGGATTCCCGATCATGCCCGCCCCCCACCCGATGATCGAGCTTTGGCGCGGCTCGCTTCTGGAAAGCACCCATGCCGGTCACGCCGTGATCTGCGACGCATCCGGCGACATCGTCGAAAGCTGGGGCGATCCGGGCGCCGTGATCTTCCCCCGCTCCTCCTGCAAGATGATCCAGGCCCTGCCCCTCCTCGAATCCGGCGCGGCCGAGGCACACGGCCTCACCGACCGGCAGATCGCGCTGGCCTGCGCCTCCCATCAGGGCGCGGCGATCCATACCGAGGCCGTCACCCGCTGGCTTGCCGACCTTGGCCTCTCCGATGCCGATCTGCGCTGCGGCGCGCATGAACCCTATGACACCGCCGAACGGAACCGCCTCATCAAGGCGGACGAAAAGCCCTGCCAGTGCCACAACAACTGCTCGGGCAAACATGCAGGCTTCCTCACCCTCAACCGCCACCTGAAGGGCGACGCGGAATATGTCGAGGTGGACCACCCCGTCCAACGCGCCGCCAAACAGGCGCATGAAGAGGTGACGGGCGAAACCTCCCCCGGCTATGGCATCGACGGCTGCTCTGCCCCCAACTTCGCCACCTCCGTCCACGGCCTTGCCCGCGCCATGGCGCGCTTCGCCACAGCCACGGGCACGGGCGATGCCCGCGACCGCGCGATGCACCGCCTGACCCGCGCCATGGCGCACTACCCGGAAATGGTCGCGGGCGAAGGCCGCGCCTGCACCGAACTGATGCGCGCGATGGAGGGCCGCGTGGCGATCAAGACCGGGGCCGAGGCCGTCTTCATCGCCATTGTGCCGGAACGCCAAATGGGCATCGCGCTGAAAGTCACCGACGGCGGCACCCGCGGCGCCGAAGGCGCGATCACCGCGCTGTTGGTCAAACTCGGCGTCCTCGACGCCAACCACCCCGCCGCCAAGAAACGCCTCGATGCGGTGCAAAAGAACTGGCGCGGCCGCGAAACGGGCATCCTCCGCGCCGCCCCCGGCTTTCCCGGCTGACCTTGCCCCGGAAAACCGAAAGGCCCCCGCCGCGCTTCGACGGGGGCCTCCGATAATGAACAACGCAGCGGACCCGGTGCTTGGTGGGGGCTGTCATACCGACCCCGCGTCGTCGTCTGATCCTCTTCTGACGGAACAACAGGGCGGAAATCGGATCGGATCAAGGAATATTCGCGGAGTCTTCGCGGCAGGTCCAAGGCCGTCCACAGACCGCATCGCAGCCCTTGGCTTGATTTGCCGCGCCAAGGGGGTAAGCTTGGCCCCATGTCGGTCAACCCGCCAACCCCTTTCCCGATCTCAGAGCGCCTGTCCGAACAGGTCAGCTTCGACCGGCATGAACTCTCGACCATCCTCACCCTCTATGGGCGCATGGTGGCGATGGGCGAATGGCGCGACTACGGCATCGCCTCGCTGCGCGATCTGGCCGTCTTCTCCGTCTTCCGCCGCACCGCCGAACATCCGCTCTACCGGATCGAGAAACGCCCCAAACTGCGCGCCCGCCAAGGCATGTATGCCGTCGTGGGCATGGACGGGCAGATCCTGCGCCGGGGCCATGATCTGGCCGCCGTCCTCAAGGTGCTGGAAAAGCGCCTGATCCGCCCGATCGACTGACGCGCCTCAGCCCCTCGTCGCCGATTTCGTCCCCAGCACGACATCCTTGCCCGTCTGCGGGACGGCCGTCCCCTCCGGCCAAGTCAGATTGGGCAGATCAAAGACGATCCCGCCCGCCGCCGCCGGGGCCGTCAACATCGGCGTCACAGCCAGCGCAGAGATCAGGGCAAGGGAAAGGATGCGTGTCATCTGGTCATCTCCTGAAATGAACTGTTTCGTTCACCTCTCCAATATGGCCAATCCACCCCCGCCTTCAACCCCATTCTGAACCAATCGGTTCACTTTTTCACCTTGCGGCCAAACGCGAAAGCACTAACCTTAGAATCATTCTAAATCATCCGGTGCCCCATGATCCCCGGCCTTTCCACCCGCCGCCGCTTTTCCGATCTCAGCGAACAGGAAATCCTCGCCCTCGCCATCTCGTCGGAAGAGGATGACGCCCGCATCTACCGCTCCTACGGCGAAAGGCTGCGCGGCGAATTTCCCGCCTCCGCCGCCATTTTCGACGGCATGGCCGCCGAGGAAGATCAGCACCGCCAGCGCCTGATCGACCTGCACCGCACCCGCTTCGGCGAGGTCATCCCCCTGATCCGCCGCGAACATGTGGCGGGCCATTACGCCCGCAAACCCATCTGGCTCTCCGCCAACCTCCCCCTCGCCACCATCCGGGGCGAGGCGGCGGCGATGGAGCAAGAGGCGCAGCACTTCTACACCCGCGCCGCCGGGTCCACGCAGGACGCCGCCACGCGCAAACTCTTGGGCGATCTCGCCGCCGCCGAAGCAGGCCACGAACGCAAGGCGGGCGAACTGACCGACAAACACCTCACCGATGACGCGCGGACGGAAGAGGATTTCACCGCCCGCCGCCAATTCATCCTGACATGGGTGCAGCCGGGGCTTGCGGGGCTGATGGATGGCTCCGTCTCCACCCTCGCGCCCATCTTCGCCACCGCCTTCGCCACGCAGGACACATGGACGACATTCCTCGTCGGCACCGCCGCCTCCGTCGGCGCCGGAATAAGCATGGGCTTCACCGAGGCCGCGCATGATGACGGGGTCCTTTCCGGGCGCGGCAGCCCATGGAAACGCGGCCTCGCCTCCGGCGTGATGACGACGCTGGGCGGCATGGGCCACGCCCTGCCCTATTTGATCCCCGATTTCTGGACCGCCACGATCATCGCGATGGTGGTCGTCTTCGTGGAACTCTGGGCCATCGCCTGGATCCAGAACCGCTTCATGGAAACCCCCTTCCTCCGCGCGGCCTTGCAGGTTGTCGTGGGCGGTGCTCTGGTCTTCGCTGCAGGGGCATTGATCGGAGGGGGCTAAGATGTATCGCAAGGGCGAGGTGACCTATCAACCGCTCCCGCTGCCCGACCGCGTGCAGAAACCCGACGATCTGGCGCTGGCCGATGCGCAAGCCTTCCTCGCCTATATGAAGAAACGCCACTCCGTCCGCCACTTCTCCACCCGCCCCGTGCCAAGGGAGGTGATCGAAACCTGCATCGCCACCGCGGGCACCGCGCCCTCGGGTGCGAACCATCAGCCATGGCATTTCGTGGCCATATCCGACCCAGCGCTGAAGGCCCGCATCCGCGACGGGGCCGAAGAAGAGGAACGCGCCTTCTATGCAGGCGCCGCAGGCGATGAATGGCTCGCCGCGCTGGAACCCATCGGAACGGGGGCGGAAAAACCCCATCTCACCGATGCGCCATGGCTGATCGTCGTCTTCGCCCAGCGCTACGGCGTGACCCATGACGGCACCCGCTACAAGAACTACTACGTCCCGGAAAGCGTGGGTCTGGCCACCGGTTTCCTCATCGCCGCGCTGCATCACGCAGGCCTCGTCTGCCTCGAACACACGCCCAACCCGATGAAATTCTTGGGCCCCCTGCTGGGCCGCCCCGATCACGAAAAGCCCGTGATGATCCTGCCCGTCGGCTGGCCGTCCGAGGATGCCACCGTCCCTGCCGTGGCCAAGCGGAAAAAACCCCTCGACCAGATCCTGACGATCTTCCCGCAAGGCGGTTCCTGACGCAGGAACCGCGCCGGAATTTGACGCAAGTTCCGGGTCCGCAGGTTCCGCCCCTCCGCATCGGGCAAGCCCGGCCGTCCGTAGGATGGGCCATCCGGCCCATCCCCGATTTCCGCGCCAAAAATCGCCACGAAATCTGCGTCAGATTTCGCCCCTTGTCCCGTAGGATGGGCAATCCTGCCCATCCTACCTGTGCATCTGCGCACCCTTAACCACGAATCCGCCCGCCACTCTGCCCAGATTTGTATGTACACTTTGCTGCACAAAAGGCGGCACAAAACAGGGCACAGGCTCTGACGGCTAAACCCCCAGAATCCCGGGCAATTCCGCCATATCCCTAAACAGGATCGCCCCCTCCGCCTCCAGTGCCGCATGCACCCCTTTCGGCGCATAGCCATGGCAGCGCATCCCGGCCAGACGCGCCGCACGCGCCCCCGCCGCGCTGTCCTCGATCACCACGCAATCCGCTGCCGGAACCCCCAACCGCCCCGCCGCATGCAGGAACAGGTCCGGCGCGGGCTTGGGCTTGCCCAAGGCCTGCCCCGAATAAAGATGCCCCCTGAACCGCTCCACCAACCCATGCTGGCCCAGCGTGATCTGCATCTTCTCCGGCGTCCCGTTCGACCCCATCGCAAAGGGAATCCCAGCCTTATCAAGGGCATCCAGCACCCCCAGCACCCCGGGGATCAGCGGGACAGACGCCCGCAGCATGGCATACATCCGCTCATAGAAATCGCTGACCCAATCCTCGGGCAGCCGCGCCCCATTGGCCCGCGCCTTCTGCGCCACGCTCTCCACCGTCCCGCCGATATAGCCGGCCTCCAAATCCTCCATGGTCAAGGGCAGCCCGTACCGCTCCAGATCGTCGCGCACCATGATCAGCGTCGGATGCTCGCTGTCCACGACCACCCCGTCACAGTCAAAGATCACCGCCGCAGGCCTCATTCCGCAGCCCTCAGGATGCTGACGACCGTATCCCCATAGGCTCTTTGATCAAGCATTTCAAAACCTTGCGGAACGTCCGGGGCCACCCCTTCCTCCCAAACCACCAATGCTTCGGGCGCAATCCACCCCCCCTCGACGCAGGACAAAAGCGCCTTTTCCCCCAGCCCCATCCGGTACGGTGGGTCCAGAAACACCAGCGAATATCCCGCCCCCCGGTTCGGCCCCATCCGCGTCGCATCGCGCCGCCAGACATCCGTCACGCCCATCGTCCGCGTCAGTTCAATGTTGCGCCGCAAAAGCGCCCGCGCCGCCGCCCCGTCATCCACAAAGGCCGCCCGCGCCGCACCCCGAGAGATCGCCTCCAACCCCAAGGCCCCGGTCCCGGCAAACAGGTCCAGCACCCGCGCCCCGGTGATCGGATCGCCATAACCGCCATTTATCAACAGGTTGAACAGCGACTCCCGCACCCGGTCAGAGGTGGGGCGCAGATGCGCCTTCGCATCCCCCTCACCCACGGGCGCCAGATGCAGCCCCCGGAACTGGCCGCCGATGATCCTCATCCCTTCAGCAAGCCCTTCAACTCGGTCGCCGGGTCCGCCACCAGCTCGGCAGCCGGGGATTTCCCCATCTCGATCAACCGCTTGCCCACCATATAGGCGCGGCTGTCATTCATCGCGTCCACCGCCAGCAGGTCCGCCCCGCGATAATACCAGAAGGACACCGCCCCCCCCTCGCCCGGCCGCGTGACGATCCGGTCATAGCCCGTGTTCAGCCCCGCGATCTGCAATTTGCAGTCGTACTGATCCGACCAGAACCACGGCCGCGCCTCGTAAGGCTTTGCCGTACCACAGATGTTTTCTGCCACCGCCTCGGCCATGTCGATGGCATTGCCCACCGATTCCAGCCGCAACCGTCCGCCCTTCCATGGGAAGGACGCGCAATCCCCCGCCGCCCAGACATGGGGGGCCGATGTCCGCCCCATCGCATCGCAGGCAATCCCGTTTTCCACCGCGATCCCCGCCGCCTCGGCCAGCGCGGTGGCAGGCACGATCCCCACCCCTGCGATCACGAAATCCGCAGGCAACTCCCGCCCATCCGAAAGCCGGACCCCCGTCACCCGCCCCTCGCCCAGCAACCGCTCAAGCCCCGTGGACTCAAGGATTTTCACCCCCCTCGCCGCATGCAGCGCGCGGAAGAAATCCGATGTCTCCGGCGCCGCCACCCGTTGCAGGATGCGCGGCGCCATCTCCAAAACGGTGACATCCAGCCCCAGCTTGGCCCCCACCGCCGCCGCCTCCAGCCCGATATAGCCGCCGCCCACGATCACCAGCCGCCGCCCGGCCAAGAACTCGCCCCGCATCGCATCCACATCGGCCAGCGTCCGCACGGTATAGACCCCGCCCAGATCGCCCCCGATGGCCGCAGGCAGCCGCCGCGGCACCGACCCCGTGGTCAGCACCAGCTCGTCATATGGCACGACCTCGCCGCCCACGGTCACCGTCCGCGCGCCTATGTCGATCGCCTCGACCGTTGCCCCAAGACGCAAGCCAATCCCTTGATCGGCATAGAATTCCGCCGCCCGCAGCCACAGCCGCTCCTCCTCCATCTCGCCCAAGAGATAGGCCTTCGACAAAGGCGGCCGCTGATAGGGCGGCGCGGCTTCCTCGCCGATGATCGTTACCGCGCCGTCAAAGCCCAGCGCGCGCAGCTTCGCCGCACAGGCAGCCCCCGCCTGCCCCGCCCCCACGATCACCACATGCGCCATCATTCGCCCCCGTTTCCATCTGGCCGAAGCCCGGGCCGGACCCTATATCCCCCGATCAGTGAAACGCAACGACACGAGGGACGAAGAATGACGATTTCCGTAGGCCAGACGCTGCCCGAAGCCACGCTCATTCGCATGGGCGACGGCGGGGCCGAACAGGTGTCCATCTCCACGCTGACCAAAGGCCGCAAGGTCGTGATCTTCGCCGTTCCCGGCGCCTTCACCCCCACCTGCCACTCTGCCCATGTGCCCAGCTTCATCCGCACCAAGGACGGGTTCGCGGCCAAGGGCGTGGAAGAGATCATCTGCGTCTCCGTCAACGATCCCTTCGTGATGAAGGCTTGGGGTGAGGCCACGGGTGCCGCAACCGCCGGCCTCTCCATGCTGGCTGATGCGGATAGCAGCTTCACCAAGGCTGTGGGCCTTGCCTTCGACGCGCCCCCGGTGGGCCTGCTCGCGCGGTCCAAGCGCTATGCGCTTTATGCCGAGGATGGCGTGGTCAAGGCGCTGCATCTGGAAGAAAGCCCCGGGGTTTGCGAAATCTCGGGCGGCGAAGCGCTGCTCAAGGCGATCTGACCGGACCAAGGCGAAGGGGCGGCCCTAAAGTCGCCCCCTCTTGCCGAAAACCGGCACGCATCCGCCGCCATGGCCCTTGCGCGGCAACAAGCCATTGTCTGCACGGCGATCCAGCGCCACAATCGCTGGGAATTTTGGCAGTGTGAGTAGACCCGTGCAGATTGACCGTCGCACCTTTGGATTGGGCCTTATTGGCCTCGGACTCTCCGCCTGCACGCAAAGCCTGCCGACAGGCGGCAGCCGCGCCGCGCAGCCCCTGCCCGATGACCTGCGCCCGATACGCAATCCCGCCTATGACGACTGGGTCGCAGCCTTCCGCGACCGCGCCGCCGCCCGCGGCATCGCGCAACCCACATTGTCGGTCGCCTTTCGCGATGCCGGCTTCTTGCCCGGCGTCATCACCCGCGACCGCAACCAGACCGAAACCTCCCGCAGCCTTGAAGATTACCTCTCCATCGCCGTCTCAGACGAACGGGTCGCCAAGGGCCGCGCCGCTCTTGACCGCCATCGCGGCCTGCTTCTGGACTTGCAGGCCCGCTATGGGGTCGAGGCAGAGGTCATCACCGCGATCTGGGGGCTGGAAAGCTTCTACGGCGAAAGACGCGGCGACGTGCCGGTGATCTCGGCCACCTCCACCTTGGCCTTCGACGGCCGCCGGGGCGCCTTCTTCGAACAGCAGCTGACCGCCGCGCTGCGCATCCTGCAGAACGGCGACATCCCCGCCGCGCGGATGACGGGCAGTTGGGCGGGGGCGATGGGCCATACCCAGTTCATCCCCACTTCCTATCTGGAATTCGCCGTCGATTACACAGGCGACGGGCGGCGCGACATCTGGTCGGAAGATCCCTCCGACGCGCTGGCCTCGGCCGCGGCCTATCTGCAGCGCAATGGCTGGTCCCGTGGCTTGCGCTGGGGTGGCGAGGTAGGCGGCGGCGCCCCTTCGGGCACCGTGATCCAGCCGCAGGCAGGGGGCCCGCAATTCGCGACCACCGCCAATTTCCGGGTGATCAAGCGCTACAACAACTCCGATGCCTATGCCATCGGCGTGGGCCATCTGTCTGACCGCATCGCAGGCGCAGGCCCCCTGCGCGGCAGCTTCCCGCCCGATGCCAATGGCCTGACCAAGGCCGACCGCATCACCGTGCAACAGCGCCTCACGGCGCGCGGCTTCGATACGCAGGGCACCGACGGGGTGATCGGCAAGAACACCGAAACCGCCATCCGCGCCTTTCAGGCGTCGCAAGGCCTGCCCGTCACCGGCCAGCCGTCACCGGCCCTGCTGCAGGCGCTGCGCTAGGATCACCACCGATCACTCAAGGACCAGAAGCGCCTCGCGAAACCCCGCCGCAGGTTCCCCCGCCATACCCAGCGCGGTTGCCCCCGGCCGTGTCGCCAGAACCCGCTCCACCAGCATGCGTCCCAGCGCATAACCGGCTCCGTCCTGCGGATCGTCCGCGCCGAAGAACCACGCCTCATGGTCATAGCCGGTTGCGTCAAACTCCGCATGCGCCCGCAGGCATAGCGCCCGCAGGTCCACCCCCGGCGGCATCACTTCCCAAGGTTCCGGCGGGCACTCCATCATCTCATGCACAAAGACCTGCGCCAGCCCTTCGGACACCAGCGCCGCACCCAGCGTTTCGCCATATCCCGGCCCGTCCCAGCGCAGGATGTGGTGGAACTCGTGATAGACCGTCTTCAGCAACTCGTGCCGCAGCCCCTCCGCACCCCCCTGCGTCATGTCGATCCCCAACTCCATCCGCCCCGGCCCATAAGAGGCCCCCGTCACGCGCAGCTCAGGCGGCATCGGATGATCCAGCGCCCGGATGACCACATCCAGCGCCACGGCAGGCACCACCTCGCCCAGCCGCGCCTCGGCCTCCGCCAGCGCGGCGCGCAGCTCATGCTCGATGGCCGAAAGCCGCCCCCGCGCGTTCAACAGATGCAAGGTCCAACCCATGCGCGCCTCCCCCACCCCGTCCCATGGGCCGCTTGCCCCCGTCACCCCCCAGTCGCCTGCCGATAGGCGGCCATCATCGCCTCCAGCGGCACACCGTCGATCATCACGCCTGTCAGACGGCAGTCCTTCAGCACGACACCCGACAAATCGACATTTTCAAACACCGCGCCCGACAGCGTGGCATTATAGACTCGGCAGCCCGACATATTGGCGTCGCTGATCCGCGCCCCCGCAAGGGTGACCCGCGCAAAGATCGTCTGGGACAAGTTCGCATCGTTGAACCGCGATCGTGAAAGATCAGCGTCCTCCACATCCAGCCGCGCCGCCACGCGGTGCAGGTCCATGCCGTCCCTCCCCCATCCCAGTCCGTTTAGACGAGGTCACGCCCGCCTCCGCCCGTCAAGGTGCCGCTTCACCCATAAAGCGGGGTTCACTCCGCCCCGCTGACAGGCCGTAGGGTGCGTGGTCCCCACGCACCGCCCCTCACTCCCCCCCGTGACAGAACCACCCTCCCGTCACATCGCCCCCATGGGCATAGAACAGCCACAGCCGCTCGCCCCCCTCCGTCTCCACCCGCCAGTAATCGCGCGGGCCGGATCGCCAGTCGGGATCGTCCAGCCACCATTCCGGCGCGATCCGCTCGGGCCCCACGGCAAAGCGCGTGACCATCTCGCGCCGCCGCCAGCGGAACCGGGCGGGCGGCGTCGGGTCATCCTCCGGCGCGCCCAGGGGTTCGGGCCGGAACAGCACCAAGGGCCGCTTGCCCCGCACGGGCCACTCCCCCGCAAAGGGGGCCGACCATGCGGCGGCCAGGACCTGCGCCCCCTTCTCCGGCACATGGCTGTCGCCGGGATGGAAGCGCGTCACCGCCTCGGCCCCCAGCCGCACGCCCAGCTTGCCCAGCAGATCGTCCAACCCGCCATCCTGCGGGGCCGCCGCCACCGTCCCCGTCACCGCCGGGCTGCGATGCTGCATCGGGGCCAGCCGCTCCACCGCCACCGCCTCAAGCCGGATCATGTCAAAGCCGAACCCCGCCTCCAGATCGGGCAGCTTCATCGCCAGCAGGGGCCGTATCCGATCCTCCCGGTCCGAGGCGCGGGCCAGCCCCACCTCGGCCACCTGCACGCCCCCATCGCTGCGCACCGCCTCCAGCCGCACCCGCCGCGCACCATGCCCCTGCTTGCGCAGCCGGGCGCACAGCACGGGCAGCAGCCGGTCCACCGCCGCCTCCACATCCGCCAGCAGCCCGATCGGCTCCGGCAGGCTGATCCGCGCCGCGAAATGCAAAGGTGCCCCCGCAGGCGTCACCGGCTCGGGTTCCAGCCCCAGCGCCTGATCCAGCCGCCGCAGCACCGCCGCCCCGAAGCGCCGCGCCAGCGCCGCGCGCGGCAGCACCGCGATATCCTCCACCCGGCGCAGGCCCAGCCGCACCAGCCCCTCCACCGCCTCCGGCTCCAACCGCAGCGCCGCCACCGGCAGCGGCCCCAGCGCCTGCCGCATCTTCCCCTCGGGCGCGATCACGCCGCGCGGACCCACCGCCCCCGCCCCCGCGACGGGCAGCGCACCGCCCTTCTCCCACCCCCGCCGTTTGGCCGCCTTCGACCGTGTCGCATGCGCCTCCTGCTGGATCGCATCGCCGCTGCGCAAGACCTGCACCCCCTGCCCCGCATGGCGCGACAGCGCCCAAGCCGCCCCCACCGTATCGGCGATGGCCGCCCGCAGCGTCAGCCCCATCTCGGCGCAATCCGCCTCCACCTGCGCCAGAAGCGCCGCTTCGCCGCCGAACAGATGCGCGCACCCCGTCAGATCGACGACCAGTCCCCCCGGCGGCTCTTCCGCCACCCAAGGGCTGAACTTCCCCGCCCAGCGCCGCAGCCGCATCAGAAAGGCGGCCTCCGCCGCCGGATCGGCGGGAATCGTCGCCAGTTCCGGGCACATCGCGGTGGCATCGCGCAGCGGCTGGCCAAGGCTCACCCCCGCCGCCTCCGCCGCGCCCGACACCGACACGATCACCTGCGCCCCGTTCCGCTCGGCCACCACGGCCAGCGGCCCGGCCAGACCGGCCATGCCCGCCCGCGCCCGGCGCAGGGCGCGCTCCGCGCCAAGTCGCGGAAACCAAAGCGAAAGAATGCGCCGCCGTCCCATCCCTGCTCTGGCCCTCCCCGGCCCCTCCGCGCAAATGTTCATGATTTGTTCAAATATCGCCCAATCCCGCCCCGAGTCCAGCCGCAAGTCCCAATTTTCCGTGATCTGGGGGAAATGCCCCACTTGCCGGGTGACAACGTCACTTCCGAGATTCATTCGCATGTTTATAGTGATCGGACTTTTCCAGCAGGGAGCCAGAACAATGAAATTTTCCACCAAGGCCCTCGTCCTTGGCTTCACGATGGTGGCCGGTGTCGCCATCGCCGCCGAAGCCACCGACCCCACCGTCAAGGCCCGTCAGGAACTGATGGACACGATCGCCATGAACACGGGCATCCTCGGCAAGATGGCGGGTGGCGAGAGTGCCTTCGACGCCGCTGCCGCCGAAGGGGCCAAAGCCGCCATCGTCGCCGCCTCGGCCGAGATCGCGGCAAAGTTCGAAGCGCAGGCTTCCGATCCCAAATCCACCTCGAAAGAGGACATCTGGACCAACTGGGAAGACTTCGTGAAGAAGGGCGACGCGCTCAAGGCCGCGGCCGAAGGCATGGACACCACCACGCTGGAAGGCGTGCAGGCGGGCATGGGCGGGATCGGCGGCTCCTGCAAGGATTGCCACACCACCTATCGCATCCCGTCCTGATCCAAGGTCAGGCACGACACAAGGCCCCCGCACCCGCTGCGGGGGCCTTCTGCTGTCAGCCGCAGGTCACGCGCGAAATCCGCCCCGACCTATCCACCTCGAAATTCAGCCGATCCGCGTTGTAATCCATCGTCACCGCCGTGCCGGGATAGATCACCCGCACCGGCTTGTTGAACCGGATCGCATCCAGATCGCGCGCCGGTGCCCCCACCAGATATTGCAGGTCCAGCGCCCCGCACTGGTTCACCGCTCCCCCCGGAAAGGGGGCCGGATCGCCCGCATAAGGCGGCGAGACCGGCACACAGGCCGCCGCACCCAACACCAGCACCAGCCCCGCCGCCGCCGTCCTGAAGGCCATCATCGCACAAGCTCCATACCCGAACGGATCACCGCGCATCCGCTGCTGCAGCCTCTTCCTCCCGCCGCCTGCTGACAAGCCACCCTGCCGCAAACCGGCAAGGATCAGCCGTTTCGGCGATTGCATTCCCCGCCCGTTTCGCACAGCCTGCCCCGCAATGGCGGCGTCAGGACCCGCCGCAGTCTTTGGGAGGATAAGATGCGTACCCGCGCCGCCGTCGCCGTTGCCGCTGGCCAGCCGCTGCAAGTCATGGAAGTGAACCTCGACGACCCGAAAGAGGGCGAGGTCCTGATCGAGATCAAGGCCACCGGCATCTGCCACACGGATGAATTCACCCTGTCCGGGGCCGATCCCGAAGGCATCTTCCCCTCCATCCTCGGCCATGAAGGCGCGGGCGTGGTGGTCAAATGCGGCCCCGGCGTCAAGACGCTCAAGCCCGGCGACCATGTGATCCCGCTCTACACCCCCGAATGCCGCGAATGCCCGTCTTGCCTGTCGCGCAAGACCAACCTCTGCACCGCCATTCGCGCGACCCAAGGTCAGGGCCTGATGCCCGACGGCACCACCCGCTTTTCCATGCTGGATGGCACGCCGATCTACCACTATATGGGCTGCTCCACCTTCGCCAACCACACGGTGCTGCCCGAGATCGCGCTGGCCAAGGTCCGCGATGATGCCCCCTTCGACAAGATCTGCTACATCGGCTGCGGCGTCACCACCGGCGTGGGCGCGGTGCTGAACACCGCGAATGTCGAGGCCGGGGCCAAGGCCGTGGTCTTCGGCCTCGGCGGCATCGGGCTGAACGTGATTCAGGGGCTAAAGCTGGCGGGCGCCGACATGATCATCGGCGTCGATATCAATGACGACAAGGAGGAATGGGGCGAAAAATTCGGGATGACCCATTTCGTCAACCCGAAGCACCTGCCCGAAGGCATGTCGGTCGTGCAGGCCATCGTGGACCTGACCAAGACCCCCTTCGACAAGATCGGCGGGGCCGACTACTCCTTCGACTGCACCGGCAACGTCAAGGTGATGCGCGACGCGCTGGAATGCACCCATCGCGGCTGGGGCCAGTCCATCATCATCGGCGTGGCCCCGGCAGGTGCGGTGATCGAAACCCGCCCCTTCCAACTGGTCACGGGGCGCGTCTGGAAAGGCACCGCCTTCGGCGGCGCGCGCGGGCGGACGGATGTGCCCAAGATCGTGGACTGGTACATGGACGGCAAGATCGAGATCGATCCCATGATCACCCATGTCCTGCCGCTCGACCGCATCAACGAAGGCTTCGACCTGATGCACGAAGGCAAATCGATCCGCGCGGTGGTGGTCTTTTGACCGTAGGGTGGGGTTGAACCCCACCCTACCCCTGACCACACGCAGACTTCCTGCGCCCTCTGCCCGGCGTGGGGAAACCACTTGCGCGCGGAAATCCCGGCCCCACATCTGCACCGAAATGCGATGAAGGACGGCAATCGACCCATGTTCAAGCCCATCCTGCAGACAGCGGCCCTGCTTGCACTGTCCCTGCCTGCCCAGGCAGATCCCACGGTCACGTTGCGGATCGAAGCCGCCCTCGCCGCCGTTGGGAAGGCACCGGGGATCGACGCCACCTCCGCCGACATTGTGCATCTCGAAAGGATCGATGCCAACGGTCCGGCCCTCGCGGTCGAACTTCACCAACGGTTCGACAGCGCTATGGCAGACCTGACTGCAAACCGCGCCGGCCAGCGCCTGATCATCTATGTCTGCGGCCAAGTCGTGCTGGAACCCCTTCTGAACGACCGGCTCCTGAACGCCAGCCTTCTGATCACTGCGGACGACCCGCTGTTTCTGGATGAAATCGAAGCCGCCCTCCGCGCGCCCTCCTGCAAAGCAGACCTGCTGGGCTAGACGCCCCTGTGGCAACCGCGTGGACCGGCTCCACTGTTCGCCCCCTCCCGTGAGGGTGATCTCGCCACTGATCCGGGCCTTTCCCCCTTTCCCTTCCCCGCGCAAAGGCGCACCCTAGGGAAAAAGGACGACCCTATGCCCGAACCCCGCGCCCCACGCCTCTGTGTCCTGATCGACGCCGACAACGTCCCCTCCGGCTATGCCGAGGCAATCTTCGAAGAAATCGCCAGCTTGGGCGAGGCTTCCGTCCGCCGCATCTACGGCGACTGGTCCGCCCAGCGCCTCGCCGGCTGGGCCAAGCAGGTGGCGGCCTTGGGCCTTGTCGCCGATCAGCAGTTCTCCAACACCAAGGGCAAGAACGCCTCCGACATCGGCCTTGTCATCGCCGCGATGGATTTCCTGCATTCGGGCCTTTTCGACGGCTTCGTCCTCGTCTCCTCCGACAGCGATTTCACCCGCCTCGCCGCCCGCATCCGCGAACAGGGCCTCGATGTCTACGGGATCGGCGAGAAGAAGACGCCCGAAGCCTTCCGCATGGCCTGCAAGCGCTTCATCTATGTCGAAAACCTCGGTGCTGCCGAGGATCAGCCCGAACCCGCCCCCGCCAAGGGCACCCCCCGCACCGAACAGCCCGACACGCCCAAACCCGGCGCGAAAGAGGCCCCCGCCAAGGCCATCCCCTTCATCGTCGCCGCCATGCGTGCCATCGACCCCGATGCCGAATGGTATTCTCTGGGGCAGGTCGGCCAGTTCATCACCCAAGGCAATCCCGACTTCGACACCCGCACCTATGGCAGCGCGAAACTCTCCGACCTTGTCCGCAAGATCAGCCGGTTCGAGGTCCGCCCCGGCCCCAGCGGACAACTTCAGATGCGCGACGTGGCCTGACGCGGCAACAGCCCCCCTTGCGCCTTGCCGCGCAAGCCTGTATCGCCCGCGCCTTCCGCAGGCCTCGCAAGCGTTGAGAAACGCCCGGCGCGGTGCTAACCTTTCCACGCAGGCCCCGCGCCGGGCCCACATGGCGCGCAACCCAGGAGGACGATGTCCTGTCTCATTCTGACCCAGCGACCGGCCTGCCGGTCGGCCCGAGGGCCCCGCGCATGAGCGAGACGGCCACGGCAACCGCCCCCGCCTACACCTCCGAAGAGATCCTCGCCGCCGTCCTCAAATCCGTCGACGACGACAAGGCCGAGGATGTCGTGCAGATCGATCTGCGCGGCCGCTCTGATGTGGCCGATTACATGGTCATCTGCTCGGGCCGATCCTCCCGTCAGGTCGCCGCCATCTCGGAAAAGCTGGTTGACCGGCTCAAGCAGGACTTCCGCCTGCAGTCCAAGATGGAAGGCAAGGAAACCGGCGACTGGGTGCTGATCGACACGGGCGACGTGATCGTCCACGTCTTCCGCCCCGAAGTGCGCGACTTCTACCAGCTTGAAAAGATGTGGCTGCCGGGAAGCGCGCATCGCGGGGCCTGATCCCCATGCGTCTGCATATCTGTGCCATGGGCCGCATCCGGGCAGATCAGCCCGAACGCGCCATCCTCGAAGACTACCAGATGCGGTTCAACCGCACGGGCAAGCCGCTCGCCCTCGGCCCGCTGACCGAGATCGAGGTTGAAGACAAGAAGGGCGGCGGGATGGAGGCAGAGGCCGAGCTTCTCCTCAAGGCCGTCCCTGCCGGATCGCTGCTCGTGACGCTGGATGAACGTGGGCGGGTGCTGTCTTCCCCCGAATTCGCCGCCCAGATCGCCCGTTGGCGCGACGAGGGGCGTCAGGACGTGGCCTTCCTCATCGGCGGGGCGGATGGTCTGGCCCCCGGCTTGCGCGACCGCGCGGCCTATTCGCTCAGCTTCGGGCGCATGGTCTGGCCGCATATGCTGGTGCGCGCGATGCTGGCCGAGCAACTCTACCGCGCTGCCACCATCCTTGCGGGCAGCCCCTACCACCGCACCTGACCAAATTTCTTGGAAGAAATTTGCAAAAGTTTTCGAAAACTTTTGCCCGCCCAACCTCCCGCGTTGCCCGCCTTCCACAGGGGCGGTATTCAGCACCCAACGACACCGAAAAGGGGCACCCCGCCATGACCGTTCCGAAACCCGCCGTCCTCTGCATCCTCGATGGCTGGGGTCTGTCGGACCGGACCGAAGGCAATGCGCCGGCGCTGGCCAAGGTGCCGACTTTCAACCGCCTCTGGTCCACCTGCCCCCATGCCACGCTCATCACCCATGGCCCCGATGTGGGCCTCCCCTCTGGTCAGATGGGCAATTCCGAGGTGGGGCATACCAATATCGGCGCAGGCCGGGTCGTGGCGATGGACCTTGGCGCGATCGACCTTGCGGTGGAAGACGGTTCCTTCGCCGCCAATGACGCGCTGCAAGCCTTCATCGCCACGCTAAAATCCACCGGCGGGGCGGCGCATCTGATGGGCGTGGCCTCCGATGGCGGGGTGCATGGGCATATCAACCACGTTCTCGCCGCCTGCCGCGCCATCACGGCGGCGGGGGTGCCGGTCTGGCTCCATGCCATCACCGATGGCCGCGACGTCGCCCCGTCTTCTGCCGCTGGCTTCATCGCCGACCTCGTCGCCCGCTTGCCCGTCGGCGCGCGCATTGCCACCGTGATCGGCCGCTACTGGGCGATGGACCGCGACACCCGCTGGGACCGCGTCGCCCGCGCCTATGCCGCGATGATCCATGCCAAGGGCGAAGCCGCCCCCGATGCCGAAACCGCCGTCGCCCAATCCTATGCCAAGGGCGAGACGGACGAATTCATCGCCCCCACCGTCATCGCCCACTACACTGGCGCGCGCGATGGCGACGGTGTCTTCTGCCTGAACTTCCGCGCCGACCGCGCGCGCGAAATCCTCTCGGCCATCGGCGACCCGGCCTTCACCGCCTTCGACACCGCCCCCCGCCCGGCTTTCGCGGCCCTGCTCGGGATGGTGGAATACTCCGACGCCCACAATGCCTATATGACCACCGCCTTCCCCAAGCGCGTGCTGGTCAACACGCTGGGCGAATGGGTGGCCTTGCAGGGCCGCCGCCAGTTCCGGCTGGCCGAAACCGAGAAATACCCCCATGTCACCTTCTTCCTGAACGGCGGGCGGGAAGACCCCTTCGCGGGCGAAGACCGCACCATGCCGAAATCCCCCAAGGTCGCCACCTACGACCTGCAACCTGAGATGAGCGCGCCCGAAGTCGGCGCCCGCCTCGTCGACGCCATCCGCGCGGGCTATGACCTGATCGTCGTCAACTTCGCCAATCCCGACATGGTCGGCCATACGGGCGATCTCGCTGCCGCCATTGCCGCCTGCGAAGCGGTGGATGCCGCCCTCGGCGACGCCGTCGCCGCCCTTGATGCCGCAGGCGGCGCGATGATCGTCACCGCCGATCACGGCAATTGCGAACAGATGATCGATCCCGTCACCGGCGGCCCCCATACCGCCCATACCACCAACCCCGTCCCCGTCATCCTCTATGGCGGCCCCGCCGGGGCCACCTTGCGCGATGGGCGGCTGGCCGATCTCGCCCCCACCCTGCTCGCCCTGATGGGCCTGCCCCAACCGGCCGAGATGACGGGGAAAAGCCTCCTGAAATGATCCTCCGCGCTGTCGCCCTCGCGCTTGTCCTGACTGCGGCCCCCGCCGCAGCGCAGAGCGTGGCCGAACAGGCGACCAAGGCCTCGGCCGATCTGCAGGCCGCCGTCGCGGCGCTGGAGGCGGCGGAAGGCGCGCGCGACCGTGTCGCCGCGCTCACCGAAACCATCCGCGCCTATGAAACCGGCCTCGGTGCCCTGCGCGAGGCGCTGCGTCAGGCCTCCTTGCGCGAAACCGCCCTCACGCTCCAGTTCAACGCCCAACGCGACCGCATCGCGCAGCTTGTCGGCGTTCTGGGGCAGATGGAGGCTGACCCCGGTCCCTCCCTCCTCCTCCACCCCTCAGGCGCGCTCGGCACCGTGCGCTCGGGCATGATCCTCGCCGATGTCACCCCGGCCCTTCAGGTCGAAGCCGCCAAGCTGCGCGCCGAGTTGCAAGAACTGCGCGACCTGCGCGACCTGCAGGTCGCTGCGGGCCAGACCCTCGCCCGTGGTCTCTCGGTCGCGCAAGAGGCGCGCACCGCCCTCTCGCAGGCCATCTCCGACCGGGTCGACCTGCCCCGCCGCTTCACCGAAGACCCCGACGCCCTGCGCGGCCTTCTGGAAAGCGCCGACACGCTGCAGGCCTTCGCCGCCGGCCTCGCCCCGGATGAAACCGATACCGAGGATTTCACCGCCGCGCAGGGCCGCCTGCCTTGGCCCGTCCTCGGCTCCCTCCTCCTGCGCCCGGGCGAGGCCGATGCCGCCGGCATCCGCCGCCCCGGCCTCACGCTCTCCACCCGCCCCCGCGCGCTGGTCACCGCGCCATGGCCCGCCACCATCCGCTATCGCGGCCCGCTGCTGGACTACGGAAATGTGATGATCCTCGAACCGGGCGGGGGCTATCTTCTCATTCTGGCCGGTCTGGACACCGTCTATGGCGAAGTGGGCGAGGTGGTGGCACAGGGTGCGCCCCTCGGTCTGATGGGCGGGAACGAGCCCGCGCTTGCAGACATCCTCGCCGCGTCGGAAGAAGGTGGTGGCGTGCGCGAATCGGAAACGCTTTACTTGGAACTGCGGCAGGGAGCCGAGCCGGTGGACCCAGAACCATGGTTCGCCGAAGGAAGGGATTGAGTTCGACATGAAGAAGTTCGTCATGGCCGCACTGGGCGGCACGCTGGCCGGGGCGCTGATCACAACGCAGGTCGCAGGACCCCTGATCGCGCAAGAGGCCGAACGAACCGAAAACGTCTACGAACAGCTGGATCTGTTTGGCGACATCTTCGAACGCATCCGCGCCCAATATGTCGAAGAGGTCGACAGCCAGCAGCTTATCGAAGCGGCCATCAACGGCATGCTCACCTCGCTCGACCCTCATTCCAGCTATCTCGCCCCCGAAGATTTCGACGACATGCAGGTCCAGACCCGCGGCGAATTCGGCGGTCTGGGGATCGAGGTCACGCAGGAAGAAGGCTTCGTCAAGGTCGTCTCGCCGATGGACGGCACCCCCGCCGATGCTGCCGGGATCGAGGCAGGCGACTTCATCACCCATGTGAACGGCGAAAGCGTCCTCGGCCTCACCCTCGACGACGCGGTCGAGATGATGCGCGGCCCGGTCGGGTCGGAGATCATCATCACCGTGGTCCGCGAAGGGGTGGAAGAACCCTTCGACGTGTCGATCATCCGCGACACGATCAAGGTCACCGCCGTGCGCTCGCGCATCGTCGGCAGCACCGTCGTGCTGCGCGTCACCACCTTCAACGACCAGACCACCCCGGGGCTTGAGGAAGAGCTGAAGAAATCCCTCGAAGAACTCGGCGGGCTTGATGCGGTTGACGGCTTCGTCATCGACTTGCGCAACAATCCCGGCGGTCTTCTGACCGAAGCGATCAGCGTCTCCGACGCCTTCCTCGACAAGGGCGAGATCGTCTCCACCCGAGGCCGCGATCCGGCCGATGGCGAACGCTTCAACGCCACGCCGGGCGATCTGGCAGGCGCCAAACCCATCGTTGTGCTGATCAACGGCGGCTCCGCCTCCGCCTCTGAAATCGTGGCGGGCGCGCTGCAGGATCACCGCCGCGCCATCGTCGTGGGGACCAAGAGCTTCGGCAAGGGTTCGGTGCAAAGCGTGGTCCCGCTGCGCGGCGACGGCGCGATGCGCCTGACCACCGCGCGCTACTACACGCCATCGGGCCGCTCCATTCAGGCGCTCGGGGTGATGCCCGACATCGTCGTGACGCAGCCGGTCCGTCCCCCGGTGGCCGAAGGCGAAGAGGAAGACCAGTCCATCGCCCGCCAGCCGCAATCCGAGGCCGATCTGCGCGGCATCATCTCGAACGACTCGATGACCGAGGATGAACGCAAGCTGCTGGAAGAAGAACGCGCCCGGATCGAGGAAACCGCCGCCCTGCGGGACGAGGATTACCAGCTCGCCTATGCGGTTGATATCCTGCGCGGCCTGAAGGCCGTCGCACCGTCCGCCCAACCCTGACCGGAGGCGCGGCCCCGCCCGCCGGGGCCGCGCAGACCCATGACAATTGATCCCGAAACCCTTCCCTATCGTCCTTGCGTCGGCGTCACGCTCATCAACGCCAAGGGCGAGATCTTTGCAGGTCAGCGCCTCGATGCCACCGTTCCCGCTTGGCAGATGCCGCAAGGCGGGATCGATGCTGGCGAAAAGCCCCGCGCCGCCGCCCTGCGCGAATTGTGGGAAGAAACTGGCGTCACCGCCGATCTGGTGGAATTCATCGCCAAGACCCCCGACTGGGTCACCTACGACCTCCCGCCCGAGCTTTTGGGCAAGGTCTGGGGTGGCAAGTATCGCGGTCAGCGTCAGAAATGGTTCCTCTTCCGCTTCACGGGAACCGATGACCAGATCCGCATCGACAGCGACCACCCAGAGTTTTCGCGCTGGCGCTGGATCGGCGCGGCCGAGATGACAGCCTCCATCGTCCCCTTCAAGCGCAAGGTCTATGACGAGGTGGTGGCCGCTTTCCGCCCCCACCTCGCACCCTAAGGGTCACTGCGCGGCGATCTTCGCGCCCGCGACCATGTCCTTCACCATCGGGATGACCGTCTCGCCATAAAGGCGGATGCTGTCCATCAGATGGCCATGCGGCATCGGCCCGGTCGAATACTTCATGTCGAACCGCGTCACCCCCAGCCCCGTCAGCGTGGCCGCAATCTTGCGCGCCACCGTCTCGGGGCTGCCCACATACAGCGACCCTTGCGTGATCTCGCCCATGAACCGCTCCGCCGTCACCGGGGGCCAGCCGCGTTCCGCCCCGATCCGATCAAACATCGCCTTGTAATGCGGCCAAAGCTGCTCTGCCGCCGCCTCATCCGTCTCGGCCACATGGCCAGGCGAATGCACCCCGATCGGGCGCACGACCCCGCCCACCTGCGCCACCGCCCGATGATAAAGGTCGACATAGGGTTTGAACCGCCGGGGATCACCGCCGATGATCGCCAGCATCATCTGCAAATCCTGCCGCACCACCCGGATCACCGACTCGGGGCTGCCCCCCACGCCAACCCAGACCTGCATGCCCTCGCCCAGCGACGGATAGACCCGCGCCCTGCTCAGTGGGGCCCGCGTCTCGCCCTGCCACGTCACCTCCTCCTCGCGCACCAGACGGGCGAAAAGGTCCAGCTTCTCTTCGAACAGCTGCTCGTAATCCTCCAGTGCATAGCCAAAGAGGGGGAAGCTCTCCGTGAACGACCCGCGCCCAAGGATCACCTCGGCCCGCCCGCCCGAAATCGCGTTCAGCGTGGAAAACCGCTGGAACACCCGCACCGGATCATCCGACGACAGAACGGTGACCGCCGATCCCAGCCGGATGCGCTCGGTCCGCGCCGCGATGGCCGCAAGCACGATCTCCGGCGCGGAAACCGAGAAATCCGCGCGGTGATGCTCGCCCACCCCAAGGAAATGGATGCCCACCTGATCGGCCAGCACCCCCTGCTCCACCACCTCGCGCAGCACCACCTCGTGATGCTGCAACCGCCCATCCGGCCCCAGCGTCGTGTCGCCGAACGTGTCCAGCCCCAGTTCCACCTGCATCGCGGCCTCCTTCATCCATCGCGGCCAACATAAGCCCATCCCGCGCAGCGCGAAACTACGCACCCGCGCACGGCCCCCCTGCCCCGGCGCGCACAGGATCAGCGCAGCATGAAGGCCACCTCGTTCAACCGTGCCTCCGCAGGCGTCCAAGGTGCGTCGTAGAAGGCATAGATCGGCCCGCCCTCCACCCGCAGCCCCTGCGCTTCGGCCCAGTCCTGCAACGCCTCCGCCCGCGCCGCCATATCCGCGCTGTCGGGCATGCCCGAAAACCCCTCCACCACCATCCGCGCCGCAGGCATCTCGCGCAGCACGACCCGGCTGTCCCGGGGCGTGGGCAGCCCTGCCGCGACCGCCGCCGCAGGCATAGTGAAGCGCACGGTCCAGACCCCTTCGCCTTGATCCGCCTGCTCTACCGGCACGGTCATGGCAATCTTCCCGCCCCCGTCATTGCCGCCAAAGATATACCCCGCCAGCAGCCCGAACCCCGTGTTCACCGCCGCCTTTCGGTCGCCCCGCACGGCCACCTCGGCCACCACGCGCGCGCCATAAGCCCGCACCTCCCGCGCGCCCTCCGCCGCCTCCACCACATAGGCAGGCCGCTCATATCCCTTCCGTGTCATCGCCTCGGTCCCTTCGGCCCATCCCGCCCCTGCCATCGCCATCACCGCCACCGCACTCAGCCAAGCCCGCATCACTGCCGCCTCCCACCTGCCCCTGAACTAGCGCCCGCGCGCCCCGCGTCCCGGCCCTGCCGCAATCAGGCCCAACCGACGACCAGAATCCTCCGTAGCGTGGCCCCATGCATTGATCCCGGATAGCCCGACCATGACCAATCCCGATTT
>JACVZW010000008.1 GCA_014654775.1 Paracoccaceae bacterium
TCGGGCCCCTAGTGACGAGCCCGGAACAAGCCAAATGGTTGCTGCTGGTGCCGCGAGGCGCGGCTTGGGCGATCGAGACGCTTGGGCAAGGGACTCTGGATGTCCTGGTCGGGCGGCGAGATCCTGCCTTTTGGCCGCCTAAGACGGCACGGGCCTCTTTGGCCGGTGTGCTGCTGGTGGTGTTCGCTTTGCCCTTGGCTTTGCGCTTTACGGAACGGGCGGCCCGCGAGCTCAGACCGTCGAAACGGCATAGCGGTGGCAATCGCTACCGCTCATCGGAAACTGTGTTCGGCGATGCGGATTGGGGAACATGGGCCTCGATGCGCAAGACCGTCGCCGATCCGAACGGGATTGTGCTGGGGGAGGATTACGACCCGAGACGCAACTCCATGGCGTTCCGGACGGATGACCCCAAGACATGGGGGAAAGGCGGCAAGTCCGAGTTGATCACTCTGCGGACGAGCTACATCTCCGGGCATGTACTTGTGGTGTCCGGCGCGGGTGGCGGAAAGTCGGCCGGGATTGTCATCCCCACCTGCCTCACCTACCGCAAGCCCGTTGTTGTGGTCGATCCGGACGGCGAAATCCTCGCGCGCACACGGGCTGCGCGCGAGGCCATGGGGCACAGCATTCGCGTGATCAAGCCCGGAATCGGCTTCGACATGCTCAAGCTGCTCGAACCTCATTTCACCAATTCCTCCATGGCCTTCAGCCATGTTGCAAAGCTCATCACCGAATCCGACCGGCTGCACCAGGACGGAATCGGGGATTACTTCGAGAAAGAGGGCACAAAGGTGATTGCTGCCCTTCTGCAACATTTTGTGGAAGCGAATGACCCCAATCCACTGGGAGCCCTCGCACGGTTGATTGCGCTTGAGCTGCATCAGTTCAAGCCGGTCATTCGTGCGATCGCTGGCAGCTATCCGCCCGATCATTTGATCCGGGTCGCGCTCGGACCTTATCAGGACCCGGACCAGCGATTTTTCCAGAGTTTTCAGACGACTGCTGGTCAGTCCCTCGGCTGGGTGCCCTACGAGGATTATCTCGGCATGTTCCGCGCAGATCCGCCCGGCAGCGCCCCCATCCTCGGGCCGAAGACCGATGTATTCATTCAGGTGACCAAGTCCGACATGCGTCAGTACCCCACGCTGATCCGATTGATCATTGGGGCGATCCTTTACGTTGCAGACCATCGGCAGGGGAGCGATGCACCGGATGAGCGGCTGGTGATCGTTGACGAGGCCGCAGCTGTGGGGCGCTTGACGATCTTTGAAAGCATCCGCGACACTGCGCGGAAAAAGCGCCTTCATCTGATGCTTATCTTCCAGAGCCAGGGGCAGATTGAGTACCTGTATGGCCGTCCCGGCTTGCAGTCCTGGATGAACGGTGTGTCCGCGCGGGTGTTCTCGGGCATCGAGGCGCTGGAGGAATGCCGGGCGCTATCGGACATCATTGGAAGCTATACAGTCGAGGTTGACGGCGAAAGCCGCTCGGTCTCCAGCAAGGCGGGTCTGTTTTCCGGGGTGAGCCAGAGCACATCAACATCCAATTCCTTGCGCGGTGCAAAGCTGATCACGCCAGAGCAAATCCGCACACTTCCTGGAGACGCGGCGCTGATCTTGTTCAAGGGCCAGCAACCCATCATCGCGGGTCTCGCGCTTTGGTTTCGGCGTCCGGAATGGCAGTTGCCCAAGACGAGTAAACGGTAAGGGCATCATGGTCGCAGGCAAGAAGAGGGTGAGAGGAGCCCATCCCGCCAACACTGGACGGGGCATTCGCGGCCGCCTTACGGAAAGCGGGGGCTATGCCCTTTTGCTTGGCAGCGGCAGCGGCGCGGTGGTTTATGCAGCCGCGTTCAGCTCGACATTTCCAGTCGCTGGGCTTGCTCTGCCGATCATGACAATTGCGCTTTGTAAGACGCGCAGAGAACGTTTCATCGTCGCACTCGTGGTACAAAGCGCACTTTGGTGGCACGTTCCTCAAGCTCTCACAGCCTACGGCGTTTCCCCCCTGACGGCATTTGCTGCAAGTGCTTCAGGCGCTGTTGGTCATGCGCTTTTGCTCGCTGTGATCACGCCGTGGGCGTCCCTTCCGCTCTGGGCGTGTAGCCCTGTCGCATTCGGTCACCCCTGGCTTGGCCTTTTCGCCATGTTGCCAGTCGGCGTCTCGGCCGCCGTTCTATGCGGAGCGCTCTTGCTCAGTTGTGTCATTGGCATCCGGCGCTTCGCGCTACCCGGTGCGATTGCTGTGAGCCTGCTTGTGATCGCCGCAAACCTCTTGGCCGAAAGAGACGTGTCTGTTGGCGCTGGCGGACCTGAAAACATGAGGGTTTTCGCCGTCGACACGGTGATTTCTGGGCATGCGACATTCCCAGTTTCCAACTGGCAAGACGCCCAGGCGGCGGTCATCGACGCCTTGGCCGCAACAGACCACTGGCCCACAGCCATCCTTTTGCCCGAAGCGGTGGTTTCGAAAGACCCGGCTCGGGGGGACCGCTTCTTTGAGTCGTTCGCCCGGGAAGTTGGGATCGACCTTCTCGTTGGCTTTGATCGCAACGGCGCGCAGGTCATGCGGCTCTTTCCAGGCTCAGGCGCGTCGGGGCCGCGCGATGTATATGCCCAAGTTCAGGGCGTCCCTGTCTTGGGAGATACTTGGACGGAATGGCCGTGGCGGCACTTCGAGCAGGCCCCGTTCTTCGTGTCGGACGGCACGCGGTTTCGGTTCATGATCTGCTACGAGCTGTTCCTCCCCCTGCCGTGGCTCGCCGCGCGGCTTGGCGCCGAAACTGTCGGCATCGCGGCAAGTGATGATTGGGGGATGCCCAGATCATTGGCAGCGGCCCGCGCGAAACTGATCGCCAGCCTTGGCGATCAACACTCCATCCTTACTGCCATCAACAACAGGACCGACCATAATGGACATTGACGGATTTGACCCAAGGCATGACGCTAAAGACAGCAGGACGCTGGACCGTAAGGCCGATGATTCAAGAGCCTTCGGACTGGCTATGGAGGGAGACGATGATGCTGATCAGGCAGGAGTGGAGGCGGACAGCACAAAGCGGTTTGACCGGTTAGATCCTCAGGCCTCACAGCAAGTCACCAGCATCGCCGATCTTGCCGTCCTGATGGAGGAACAGTTCGCGGCCTTGGCTGCTGATTTGGATCGCAAGCATCGCAGCTTTTCCCGCGCAATGGCTTCGGAACTGGACACATTGCGCAAGGATATGAACAGGCCAGCGGCAGCAGAAGGCTGGGACAATGGGATCCGGGAACACATGAGAGTGATTCAAGGCCAGACCGCGCGCATCCATCACGAAAACGTCGCGAAGATCGAGGCTGTCAAGGAGATCAGTGCGACAGAGCTCCATGCCGCGGGTGAAGCCGTCGCCTTTGCAGCGCGCAATGTCACCGAAATGACCAGCCGTGCAGTCTTCGTTTGCATCGGGACGATTGCCGGTCTGTTCTTGCTCGTCGCGCTGCTTCTGATTTGGTGAGACACACCATCTTGCCTCGGTTCGCTGGATGGTCTGAAAGGGTGCTGATAGGTACGGCCTTGGTTCTTGGCTTGCTCATCTGCTTGTTCGGCCTGACCGGCGGTCGGATAAACCTGTCGCCGTCGATAGACGGCCTTCTTTTTCGAGCTTTGCCGCCTGAGGCTGTTGCCGTCGGCGATCTGGTCACGTTCTGTTTGCCATTTCCAATAGAGACCCACCCTGAAATGGCCCGTGCCAGTGTTCGGCTCTGCGCTATGGATCAATTTGGGCATCCATTGCTCAAGCGTGTCATTCGTATCCAGGCCAATGGCGCGCTATGGGTTGAGGGCGAGCGGGAGGGCTCACTGGATTCGCGGGTGTTTGGCGCAGTTCCGCAAGTTGCCGTTCTCGAGCGTGTTCGCCGCATCTGGTGAAGCCGGGGAAGAAGGTTGCGACTGTAAGCGGTTTGTTGACATATTGCGCAAATTGGTCTAGACGTCGCCATGATCAAGAGCTTCAGGAACAAACAGCTGCAGGCGCTTTGGGAAACCGGCAAGTCGAGGATCGATGCTCGGATGATCCAACGGATCCAGCGCAGATTGGATGTTCTTGATGCCGCGACCGTGCCTGAAGACATGAACCTTCCGGGCTTTGATTTTCACGGCCTGAAAGGCCAGAACCCGATCCGCTATACGGTCCACGTGAATGGCCCTTGGTGCATCACCTTTGAGTTCATGGAAGGTGACGCTTACGTGGTCGATCTTGAGCAATATCACTAGGAGGCGCACATGATCCGCAACCCTGACCGTTGCCCGACGCATCCGGGCGAATTGCTCCGTGAGGACCTGATCCCTGCGACTGGCAAGACCAAAGCTGAGATTGCGCGGATGCTTGGGATTTCGCGACAACATCTCCACGACATCGTGGCGGAGCGGAAGCCGATCAGCGCGCAAGTAGCGGTGCGCCTGGCAAAGCTGTTGGGCAACGAAGCTTTGGTGTGGATCCGGATGCAAGGGGCCTATGATGCATGGCATGCGGCGCGTGATGTTGACGTTTCCTCAGTTCCCACGCTGATCGCAGCTGAGTAACAGAACCGCGCTGCACGATGAGGGGCAAACTGGGCAGTCAGAACCTGCTGATGCCGCCCTTTCCCCCGGTCCTCGTATAGCTTGGCTGTTCTTTTTGCGCGTGTTCCTTGCTGGCCGCATCCATGTCCGCACGGAACGTCTCGCGATATGCTTGGAACTCTTTTTCTTCGCGCATTGCTTCGCGCTGCTTGACGGCAGCCGGCGAAAGTGGATCGGACCCGCGGGGACGCACGATACCAAGCTCCTTGTCTTCTGCGATGGCTTTCCAACGAGCGACAATTAACTTCTGTCTGGTGTTGCGAGCATCAGCTTGCGTCTTGGTACGATGAACATCCTTGGTCTTGGACGGTGTGGCCGCCTCTTTTGCGGGTTTCCCGCTCAGCAGACGATCAGGCACACCTTCGGGGAAAAAGAACTCATCTGGCCCGCCGTGGCCTTGCACGGCGATTTTGGCAACTTCGGTGGCGTCCACAATAATGCTGCGCACAGCGCCGTATTGGGCGGCCTTCTCGCGGATTGTGGTCCACCAGTTACCGTCCTTTCTGTTTTCGGCGCTTTCGCCTCGATAGAGGGTCACTTTGTCACCGTCGCGCAGTGTCTCCCATGTCGGAGCCGTCGCCGCTCCTCTCCGTTGCTCCAAGGCCAGTTCACGTCTTGCGGCATGCCGTTCGTTGACCGCTTTTTGCGAGAGGATGTCCTCCCGAGGCTCACGGCTGATCCCGAGGCGCTGATCTTCGGCGCGTGCAGCGGCTTCGAGGCGTTGGCGCTTGGCGTCCTCTGGGGCGGGCTGGATGGAGATGGTTGCAGCGGCCCGCTCCACCGTCAGCGCCTTCTCGAGACGTGCCGCCTTGTCTTCAACGGCTTTCGACAGTTCCGGATCGACACGCTCGTTCTTGCCGAAGCCGAGGGCCGGGAGCGCCGCCGGATCACGGACATAGAGCACGACGTCCTTTGCCTTGGCATCCATGGTGATGCCGGAGAGCGGCCCGCGGTCCAGCCGGGCGATCAGGCCCGCGTCCGGATTGTTTGCATCGGCGCGCTCGAGCCGGATGGTGACCGGTTTGCCGGCATCGTCTTTCGCGGAGGTGACGACATACCACAGATCCGGGCGGAAGGCCTTGTTGGCGATGATCGCCTCGGGGGCCTTGAGGAGATCGGGCAGTTTGCGAAGGGCGTCCTGCAGGGCCGGAAGAGGCTTGGGTCCGAATGACGCCTCGGCCGCGATCTGGCCGATGGTCGTTCCCGCGAGCGCAACGGGGCCGTCGAGCCCGGCGGCTTCGAGGAAGGGCAAACGCTCGGGGACTTGAATGGCTTCGGCGCGCGTGGTGGGCCAGCGCTCGAGGCGCTCTGCCCAAGACGGCGCGATGGTCGGCGCGATGGCCGGGGCGATGGAAGCGGGTGACCGTTGCACCGTCTGTTCGAGACTGTCCGAGGGCGCAGGTGGCACGATCTGCCGTTCGGGCACTTCGACCGACGCTGCTGCGATATCCGCAACAGGGGGCAGGCCGTCGCGGGAACTCATGTCGATCTGGGTTTGCATGTTGGGTTCCAGAGTTTGGGCCGGATTTGGGGCCAGCGTTTGGACGGGTGCAGGACGGAACAGGTCGGAATGCGAGAGCGCGGCCTTGAAGAGGGCGGCCTCTTCGGCGCGGCCGGTGGTCGCGGCGAGAACGTAAGCCCGTGCGAGCGCGCGCGAGAGCGGGTTCACTGTCTGACCCTCGGAGGTTAAGGCGGCGGCGAGGTCATCACCTTCTTTGCGAAGGGCGCTCCGCTGCCAGAAGGGAACATCCCGAAGTGCCTCCCGCCACCCACGTTGAGAGGTCACGGACTCTGCCAAGGACCAGAGCGCGTCACGCCTCTGACCATCTAGGGTCGAGCCGGTTACAGCCATCCATGCAGCGGCCAATCGGGCACGGGCTTCAAGCGTTGCGGACTGACGGGCCTCATTGGCGGGAACGGCCAAGGTTTGCTCGCGCGCAGGTGCTGTAGGGTCCGAGTTGGGCCGTGCTGCCTTGGCGCGACCCGCACGCAAGCCCTCCCAGAACTTGGCGGTGTCCTTGCGCCAGAGATAATCATGCTCATCAACCGGTCGGTCGAGGTCGCGCAGGAAGCCCGCCAGAAACCCGTCGCGGCTCAGACGCCCGCGGGCATGCGGGCCCGGCTCCTCCCAACGACGCTGTCCGGTCCTAACATGCCGATCGGCAAAGCGGTCGAGGGCGCGGCGGGCGGGCAGGCTGAGGGTCCGCTCGGGCGCATCGGAGGCGGGCAGTGTCGCGAAGGCCGCGGCGATGGCCTGAGCCTTGTCAAAGCCATGATCGAGAGCGGCGGGGGCGAGACCGCTGCGGGAGACGATATCGGAGAGCCAGGACTGCACGCGGGCGGGGGAGCTCGCCGCATAGATCGCAAGGTTCGCTTTATGACGCGAGAGGCCCACATAGGCCATGCTCCGGTCAAAGCCGCCGGTCACGACCAGATGGACGGAGGCGATGCTGAGGCCCTGGGCCTTGTGAACGGTCGTGGCAAAACCATGGGCGAAGGCAGGCATCGCAGTTGGATCGACCTCGACCAGACGGCGCTCCTCGCCGTCGCCGATCTGGGCGATGAACCGGTCCTGCCTCACATCAACCACCCGCGCGAGCGTGCCGTTCTTGACGCCGAGGCTGCGGTCATTGGTCTCGAAGACGATTTGATCCCCGACCGCCAGCGTGATGGCGTCAGCCTCACCACGGGCATAACTGACGGGAAGGGCCGGACGCTGCGGCGCGCGCGGAGGCGTTCTGAGCCAGGCCAGCGGGTTGCCCTTGGCAAGCGCCTCGGCCTTTGCGACCTCATAGGCAGCTTGTGCGGCCTCGGCCGCCTGGGCGAGCCGTGCCACCTCATCTCGAATGGTGTCATGGCGCAGCTCCGCGACCCGGGCGTTAAAAGCACGGACATCGGCATTGGAATGGGCGAGCGCGATCTTCTCCTGCGCGGGATCAGCGATCCAGGCCTGTGCGGCCGCCTCCAGCAGATCACTCCGACCGGCGATGGCGGTGACCGCCCCCTTGTCGAGGTAGTGCTGGATTGCGGCCTTCGCCTCCGCGCCACCTTTCCAGAGACCGAATGTCGCCGCCCGGTCGCCCGGATCGGTCTGACGCCAGACCGAGGTGAGCTCAACTGCGCCGACACGATCCGCGATGACCCGGGCGGGCGCGCCATACTCGAGAGGCTGCAGCTGATCAGGGTCACCGACGATGATGACCTTCGCGCCTTCCGCTTCCGCCCGCATGAGCACGCGCGTCATCTGCTCGGTGCCGATCATGCCGGCCTCGTCGATCACCAATATGGTGCGGGGATCGAAGACAGCGGTTCCGGTCTCATCCGCGAGCTTGAACTCAGCCTCGAGCCCCGCAAGGCTGCGGGCGCGGATGCCGGAGGCTTTCTCCAGGCTCTCGACTGCCTTGCCGGCCAGAGCCGTTCCAACAACACGCCAGCCCTGAGCTTCGGCGGCGATACTCACCGCGCTCAAGAGCGTGGACTTACCCGAACCGGCGATACCCGTGATTACACTCAGCCGCGAAGGCCCAAAGATATGCGCATAAGCGGCGCGCTGATCTTCCGACAGTGTGGGGACCTTGCGGGCTGGCCGATCATCGCGCGCGATCGGGACAAGGCGGTCCGGATCGAGTGCGCGCAAGGGGGACCCGTCGGCCGAGCGGGCGGGTTCGGCCAGCGCAAGACGCGCGGCAAGGTCCGAGAGCTGAAGTTCGGCGCGGACATGGTCGAGCGTGGAATAGACACGGCCACGACCGTCAGGCGCATCCTCGGCCAAAGCGATCAGGCCATCATGCGACATTGCTTGCTCGAAGAGCCGCAGGAAGGTCTGGGGATCGTTTGTGATCCCGGCCAGTTTGTTGGCGACGTCCTCCGCCCGCAGGACCGCATGGCGTTCAAGGATGTCGTTCACGGCACGGCGCGGGTCATCAGCATAGCCGCGCGGATCCTCGAGAAGCAGGGCAGGCTCGGGCTCGCCTTCGCGCGCGGTCGGCGCATCGGCGGCGAGAAGGCCTGCGAAGCGCGAAGCGACACCGCGCAGGTGCGGATCGCCCAGCGTCGAGCTCACCTGCGGGGCCACGTCCGGCATGTAGTCCGGACGGCTCAGCACTGTCGCATCGCCGGGCAGGTCCGCTGAGAGGCGCGGGGCCGAGGACAGGCGGGTTTCGATGGCCGCCGCCTCGCTCGGGTCAATGGCCAGCGGCATGTAGCCATCTCGCACACCCGCCCTGACCAGCGCGTCGATGGAGGAAAGGCGCTTGTCATCAACGAACATCTGCACGGACTGCGTGTGGCGCGAGAGCGCCACGTAATGCAGATGCCGCGTCATCATGGAGGACGGTTTGATGAAGGCATGGCCTACCGTCATGCCCTGCAGTTTGTGGATCGTCGCGGCATAGCCGTAGTCGAGCGGCACGCCGCTGGTCGCGTCGAGTGTGACGGTGTCGGACGCTCCATCGATCTGCAGTGTGACGGTGTCCGGCGAGACGGCCCGGACGGTTGCGAAGGCGCTCCTGTTGACACTGAAGGCACGCACAGGGGCCACAAAGCGGACCCGGTCGCCGGGGGTTAAAGAGATGTTCGTCTCCTCGACGCCTTTGACCGCAGGCCCGCTGCGGACGAATTCAATCGCGCCGGTGGCATCGAGTCGCCGGATGGCGAGGGCCTTGGCGCGGATCTCGCGGTTGAGCTCGGCCACATCGGCGTTGAGATAGGCCATGGCCATGCGCGTGTCTGATGGATCGCCCGTGGTCCAGTAGACATCAGCAATGGCGCGCGCGGCAGGAGAGATTGCTCCGGCTCCGCGCCGGCCCGCCGCGATATCGGGAGGCGCAAGCGCTGACTGCTCAAGGAGAGGCGCTTGTTCCATGACCGCTGGCGCCACACGGGTTGCTAGGCGGAAGGCCAGGGAGGGACCGATCAGGACTGCGGCGGCGCGAGCGGCATCAAGCCGCGCTCGATCGGGAGCGAAGTCTGGCTGCGTGAGCTTCAGCGTGCCATCCCATTGCTCGACAACACCCGGCTCGCCGTCACTGCCCATCGCCGGCACATAGGCCTGAAGGTCCCGGAAGGCCGCCGTAAGGACCGGCTCGGCCAGCCGTGCCGACGTCTTTGGAAAGATGGCGCTTGGTGGCAGAGGAGGCCCGATTTCGGCGCCGGACAGGATCCGGGAGACCTTTGCCAACGCATCCGACCCCGCCAACTCCTCAAAGCGGCGCGCGAAGGTGAGCGCGCGGGCGCGCGACAGGGCAGGACGCAGGGCCGCGACCAGGATGTCACGATGCCCGGCCAAACGGGCACGCTCGGACAATGCCGCATCAGGCACTGGCGCATCAGGAACCACCGCATCAGACACGACCGCATCAGGCAAAGCCGCGTCGGACAGTACCGCGTCGGACAATACCGCGTCGGGCTGTTCAGCGGGCGTCGACACTTGCGCAATCGGCCCGGAGGCGAGCACCTTCAGGAAGGCGTCCCACGCATCAGGATCGATCCGGTGCCGGGGATCAACAGCGGCAAAGGTCCTGCCGCCACCAGGCACCGAGCCTTCGCTGCGGTCACGACCGTTCCCGCCAGTTGCCTGATCGCGCTCTCCGAGGAAGACGATCGACCCTTTGCGGTGATAGAACCGAAGCGCCTGTTCGGCACCCGCCGCGCCGGAAGAGAGATCCATAGTGGCCGCGCGTTCGAGCGGGTCCTTCTGGCGGCGCACGATGCCGATGATGGCTGACCCCACCTGATCCTCAACGGCTTTGAACGTCGACGCCCCACCCACGGGTTGAACCTGCTCCGGATCCCCCACCGCGATCAGCTTGCCCCCCAGACGGTCAACCTGCGCCTGAATGCGGACCCAGAGGTCGGAGCCCACCATGCCCGCCTCGTCCATGACGAAAACGAAGCGCCCTTGTTCGGGGGTGCGCCCCATCGACCAGCGCGCCTCCCAGGCTGCGAGGGATGCCACCTCCATGCCGCTGGTGGCCTTTTGCAGTTCCTGCGCCGCGCGCCCCGAAACAGCCCCGCCCAGCACCGTAAAGCCGCGCTCTTGCCAGATGCGGGCCACCTCCCCAACGGTGCTGGTCTTGCCTGCACCCGCCGTCCCTCTAACGAGGGTGAGCCGGACGGGAGACAACATGGCCTGAGCCGCGGCGCGCTGCTCGGCCGACAGGTGATCGGCGAGCACGCGCGTGGCGGGGTCGGGATTTACCGCGATCTCTTCGGCGGCAAGCCAGAGGGCATCGACGATCAAGCGCGCATCCATCGCCACCTGCGCCCTTGTGGCGAAAAGGTCCTCGCCGTTGGCGGGGTCGAGACCGACCAGTACAAGGTCGGCGGCTGTCATCACGCGCGCGATCAAGGCCTCGAAGGCGTCCTTACCGATGGACGAAACGCGCTTCTGGAAGGCTTCGGAGAGGTCTTTCTCGGTAAAGACGGACTTCTGAGCGGAGACGATGGCGATGATGTGCTCAGGGTTCGCGAGCAAATAGGCCTCGTTTCGGGCACGAACATCGGCATTGCGGGCCTTCTCGCGGGCGATCGCGCCCGCCGCCTCGGCACGGTCGGCCACCCAATGGTTGTAGCTTGTGGGTTCAATCTCGATGCCCTGCTCGGCCAGGGTGCGGTGATCGATGCGGACGTCGTAGCCTGCGCGCTCAAGCGCGTCGTTGGCGAAGGCCGCCCATTCGAAGCGCCACTCACGTAGATTGGAGACCTTGTTCCAATCCCGATTGGTCAGCTGGAAACCATCAACCCCCAGAGACCGAAGCGTTAGCATCACATGGGCATGTGGGTTTGCGTCTATGTCGTGGATGACCCAATCCGCGATCATGCCTTTGTCGGCAAAGGTGGCCTTCAGGAAGCTCCGCATCAGATCGATGCTCTGATCGCGGGACAGTTCGATTGGAAGGGATATGGTCAGAGACCGCGCGTAGCGAGCGGATTGATGGCGTGTTGAGCGCCCTTCACGGGCTTCGACGTCATTCCAAAGCCGCTCGGACGCTTCAGCTACAGACCCCGATTGGTAGCGCTCGATCACCCAGTCCGGCGCATTGTCCGGGACGGTGATTTCCTCATGGGCGAGTTCCTTGGCCTTGTAGGAATAGTCCCGCACCACACCGCTCCGGACTGTCGTCATTGTCGTTGCATGGCGATAGGCCGCGGCGGCCACGGCGGAGGCGCCGGCACCTTTCGAGATGACGTGTGCATTGAAATGGTAAACGGCCATACTGTGAGGTTAACCGTTTCAACATTATCCGCAAGGATAATGTGTAAGCGTGCCCTCAGTCAGTTTCTTCGAACCTTCCTTTGGATGGCCCTCGGCCCTGTCGCGTCAGCTCTTCAGACAGGAGCCGGAAAGACATCCCTTACCGCAGAGAGCTGCGCTCGGGCGGAGCGCGTCGGTCCGGCAAGACCCACAGTGGTTGATGCCGCAGACCGAAGCTGGCTGAGAGGGGAGGCACGGAATACGCGAGGCGCCAATGCTTTGCCTTATGCGCCCGACCAGGTTGCATGCATTGCCCGGCGGATCACCCTCGTGGGCGCGCGGATCGCGCGTCTCACGACTGAGCTGGACGGCTCCCCACAAAGCAACGGGAAGCGAAGGAGCGAGAGGATCCGTCGGGCCAATGGCCACCTTGGAAACCGCTGACCCACGCGACCACCGGTCCCCACGCCAGTCTGGTCCGCCACACCCAGCGCCAGAATGACCTCATGCGCCCGACCAGGGCGCATTCCGCCGCGATGGGTCAGCCTTTGGCCGCGCGACACCGCGCGCCCGGGGAGCCGACAAGCGAAGAGCCTGCGAACCGGGTGACCCATCGCGCCTCGCCGCCTGGATGGACCGTGAAGGGGGAAGATGCCCGCCGCAGCGCGCCAGAGAGCCGCCAAGGGCACTCGGAGACCTGCCCGGCTACCCCCCCATTCCGGAAACGGCCTCATGCGACCCTGCGGCCCGCTCCTGACGCGCAGCATCGGGGAGGCCAAGATCCCTCTTGTCAGGCGGTCGGCCGCAAGGGCAAAGGCCAGACAAAATGCCAGCTGAGCCTGCAACCAGGGCGCCCACCGCGCAACGTTTACACTGTCTACACTGTAGACATTGGGTAAACCGGATGTAGACACAGTCTACCATGTCTACAGAGTAGACAAGGTAGACATCGTCTACACAAGGTAGACAACGTATACCAAGTAGACGCGGTATACATCGTATACCGAGTAGACAACGTAAACACCCTGTAGACTCTGTAGACCCTGTAGACCCTGTAGACCCTGTAGACTTGGTATACGTTGTATTCTTTGTCTACATTGTTTACATCGTAGACAATGTTGACATGTGATCCGCTGGTGCGGGGCTTGATGGAGGGTTGAGCATGGGCGCTGTCTGGGTGTTGACCACACCGAAGGGGGGCGCTGGCAAGACGACGCTCGCGCTCGTGCTCGCCGGCGAGCTTGCACGCCTCGGCAAGACCGTCGAGATCATCGATGCCGATGCCAACGCCCCGGTGATCA
>JACVZW010000009.1 GCA_014654775.1 Paracoccaceae bacterium
CCGACGACGCCGTTCATCGGGGTCCTGATCTCGTGGCTCATGTTCGCAAGGAAGGCGGATTTGGCGACACTCGCCGCCTCGGCCGCGAGGCGTGCGGCGCGGAGAGTCTGTTCCACCTCACGCTCGGCGGTGATGTCACGGCGCAATCCGACGCGGCCACCATCGGGGGTGGGGTGATCCTGCGCGCGCAGCCAGCGGCCATCGGCAAGATGCATCTCGACATGGCCGGTGGCAGCGCGGAAATCGGCGAGACGGTCCTGCATCCATGCCTGTTCCCGACCGGCGGCATCGGGAAAGCGGCCTGCGGCGATGCTGGCCTGCAGGATGTCGCGGAAACGGATGCCGGGTTCTATGGCAAGGTCGTCAGTGGCGTAAAGATCGCGATAGGTCTGGTTGCAGAGCGTCAGCCGATCGTGGCGGTCGAAGATGACGAAGCCGTCGGGGATCGCCTCGATCGCGGCACGCAGGCGCATTTCGGCGGTGATGTCTATGGCAAGACAGACCCTGTCGCCATCGCGGGCGAGGCGGTCTTCCAGTCGCAGCCAAGAGCCGGACTGGAAAGCAAGCTCCACCGGCGGGATGGGATCGGTGCCGATGCGGGCCAGCATGGAGGCGACCCATTCCTCTGCCGGGAGGTCAAGCCGGAGGAGGGGGGCAAAGGTGGCGAGCAGGTCGGCATAGGGAAGGCCGGGCAGGATGCTGCCCGGTGCGAAGGGCGACAGGAAGGCCCGGTTGGCCATGACAAGACGGTTGTCGGTGTCGAAAACGGCAAAGCCGTCGCGGATCGTATCGATCGAGGTGCGCAGGCGGCGTTCGGCCATGACAGCGGCGGTATGGGCACGGTCCAGATCGCCGAGATAGCGTTCGTTCTGGCCCTTGAGGCGCGCGGCTTCGGACCGGGCGGCATGGGCGGACTGGCGTTCCTCTACCATCTGTTCGGACAGGGCGCGGGCCTGCAGCGCAAGCTTTTCCTGCGCGGCGGCGAGTTCGCGCATCTTCCATTCCAGCGTGCGTTCCGCCGCAAGCCGGGCGCGGCGTTCCCGGGCAAGGCGTTCGGCAAGCGTGGCTGTGGCGGCAGGTGTGGGGGCAGGCGTCATGACAACTCGACTCACAGCAGCGCGGCGTGGCTTCAGCATGGAAGGCGTAGGTGAACAGCAGGTTAAGGCCGCTGCCGGACATAGGGCGAGGACGACTCATTGCGCGGGGGCGGGCAGCCGTGCCAGCATCCGGCGCAGATTTCCGTCTTTTGTGGTGATGCCATGCGCCTTGTCCCCCTTCTCCTTGCCGTCGTGACGATCCTTTCGCCTCTTGCCGCCCCGGCGCAGGAGCTTGTGCCGCCGAAGCGGATCGTCCTGTCGCAGGATATCGACCTGCCGGGGGGGGATATCGGATCGGCCTTCGACACGACTCTGGAGGCCTGTGAGCGGGCCTGTATGGCGGGGGCGGCTTGCGAGGCCTTCACCTTCAACAGCCGGAACGGAAGCTGTTTCCTGAAGGCGGGGCCGGGCGAGGGCGTGTCCTATGCGGGCGCCTTTTCGGGTGTCGTGCGCGCGGCAGAGGCGGGCAGCGCCGAACGGGCGCGGGTGCGGCGCGGCGAGATCGGCTTCGTGCAGGAGTGGGAATTCGGTGCGGTGACGGCGCAGGCCACGGGGCTTTCGCGGGAGCAGGTGGCGGGGCCGTGGTCGGTCGATGAGTGGCGGATGGCCGCGCAGGATGCCGAGTTGGCGGGCGATTTCGTGGGCGCGGCGCGAAGCGCGGGCGCAGTGGTCAACCTGACGGATGCGGCGGGGGATTGGGCGGAGTATGCGCGGCTGCTGCTGGCGGCGGGCGATGTGCAGGGGCCGGACCAGCAGAGCCTGCGCGAGCGGGCCTATCAGGCGGCGGTGAACGGCTATCTGCGCGCCGAGGGCGCGGCAGAGCGGCACACGATCCTGGTCACCATGGGAATGGCGCTGGAGCGGTTGGGGCGTGGCGGAGACACGGTGAAGGCACTGCGGCTGGCGCAGTCGTTGCAGGAGCGGGACGACACTGCGGCGTATATGGCGCAGGCGGTGGGGCAGTATGGGTTCCGCATCGTGGAGAACCGGGTGGAAAGCGACAGTGCGCGGCCGAGGATCTGCGCCACCTTCTCAGAGGATCTGGTGGCGAAGGGGGTGGATTACGCGTCCTTCGTGCAGTTGGACGAGCCGGGGCTTACCGTCAGCGCGCAGTTCCGCGACATCTGCGTCGAGGGGTTGGTGCATGGCCAACGCGCGACGGTGACGTTCCGCGAGGGGCTTCCGGCGGCGGATGGGCAGGTGCTGACGGCATCGGTGGATATCACGCAATACATCCGCGACCGCAGCCCCGGCGTGCGGTTCCCGGGCCGGGCCTATGTGCTGCCGAAGGTGGGCGAACCTGCAGTGCCGGTGGAGACGGTAAATACCGAGGCGCTGGACCTTGTCCTTTATCGCGTCACGGACCGGAACCTGATCCGGGCCTTCCAGAATGGTTACCTGTCAGCCCCGATGGCCGAATGGCAGGAATACGACTTCACCGCCCAGACGGGGACGGAGGTCTGGCGCGGCACGGCAGAGGTGGGGATGGAGGTCAACCGCGATGTGACCACGCGTTTGCCGATGGCCGAGGCTTTGGCCGGCCAAGGGGCGGGGGTCTACGCGTTGCGTGCCTCGGTTCCCGGCAAGCAGGCGTGGCAAGTGCCGGCGGGTTGGCAATGGTTCACGGTGTCGGACCTTGGGGTGACGACGCTGTCGGGGGTGGACGGGCTGCATGTCTTTGTGCGCTCGCTGGGGTCGGCAGAGGCGAAAGCGGGCGTTTCGGTTGAGCTTTTGTCTAATGGTAACGAGGTTCTTGGCACGGTGGCGACGGATGCGCAGGGTTATGCGCGCTTCGAAGCGGGGCTGACCAAGGGCGTGGGGGCGGCGGCACCCGCCATGGTGGTGGCGCGCGAGGGCGATGCGGATGTGGCCTTCCTGTCGCTGAACGATCCGGAGTTCGACCTGTCGGATCGCGGGGTAGAGGGGCGCGAGGCCGCGCCGCCGGTGGATGTGTTCCTGACGACGGATCGCGGCGCCTATCGCGCGGGCGAGACGGTCTATGCGACGGCGCTGGCGCGGGATTCCGGTGCGGCGGCGGTCGAGGGGCTACCGCTGACCGTGGTGGTGAAGCGGCCTGATGGGGTGGAACATGCGCGGCAGGTGGTGAATGACTGGGGCGGCGGTTACGTGATTTCGCAGCCGATCCTTGGCAGCGCACCGCGCGGCGTCTGGCGGATGGAGGTGCTGGCCGATGCCGACGCTCCGCCGCTGACTGCCGTAACCTTCCTGGTGGAGGATTTCCTGCCGGAGCGGATCGATTTCGACGTGACCCTTCCGGACGGGCTGCGCCCCGGCGAGTTGGCGGAACTGGGCGTGACGGCGCGGTACCTATTCGGTGCGCCGGGGGCCGATCTGGCGGTGGAGGGCGAGGTGCTGCTGCGCGCGGCATCAGGCCTGCACGGATGGGACGGCTATCGCTTCGGCCCGCATGACGCGCCGTTCAGCGCGGTGATGCAGGGCTTTGATCCGGCACGGACGGATGCAGCGGGGCTGGCCAGCGTGACCGTGGGCCTGCCGGATGTGGGCGATCCCGGCGTGCCGCTAGAGGCGCGGGTGGCCGTGCGGGTGGCGGAAGGATCAGGCCGCCCGGTGGAGCGGGTGACGACGGTGCCCTTGGCCGCGAGCGGGCCGATGATCGGCGTGAAGCCGATGTTCGACGGAGTGGTGGCCGAGAATGCCGAGGCGCGGTTCACGCTGGCGGGCGTGGGGGCGGATGGCAAGGCCACGCCGATGGCCGCACGGTGGGAGTTGGTGCGGATCGAGACGACCTACCAGTGGTATCAGAGCTTTGGCAACTGGATGTGGCAGCCGGTGACCCGGCGCGAACGGGTGGCCGAAGGCGAGGCGGCGCTGGACGCGCCGTCGGAGATCGCAGCGCCGGTGACCTGGGGTGAATATGTGCTGACGGTGACGCAGGCGGATGGTGGGGCGGTGACGTCGGTTCCCTTCAGCGCGGGCTGGTTCGCGGCGGCAGATGCGGCGGCAACGCCGGACACGCTGGACCTGTCGCTGGATAAGGCGGCCTATGCGGCGGGGGATGTGGCCAAGCTGCGGCTGGTGCCGCGCTTTGCTGGCAAGGCGGTGGTGATGGTGCTGTCGAACCGTCTGATCGCCATGCAGGCGGTGGATGTGGCCGAGGGCGAAAATGTCATCGACCTGCCTGTGACGGATGACTGGGGCGCGGGCGTCTATGTCACCGCGCAGGTGCTGCGTCCGATGGATGTGGCGGCCGGGCGGAACCCGGGCCGCGTGTTGGGTGTGGCGCATGCGGGGGTGGACCCGGGGGCGCGGGCCTTGACGGCCACGGTGGAGGTTCCGGCGGAGGCCGATCCGCGCGGAGTGCTGCCTGTGGCGGTAAAGGTGGAGGGCGTCACGGCGGGCGAGACGGCCTATGTCACCATCGCGGCGGTGGATCAGGGGATATTGAACTTGACCGGGTTTAAGGCTCCCGATCCTCAGGGGCATTACTTCGGCCAGAGGAAGCTTGGTGTCGGCATCCGCGATGTCTATGGACGTCTGATTGACGGGCTGAACGGGGCCGAAGGCGTGGTCCGGTCTGGCGGCGATGCAGGCGCAGGGGCGCGGTTGCAGGCCCCGCCGCCGACAGAGGAGTTGGTGGCCTATTTCACCGGGCCGTACGAGGTCGGCCCAGACGGCTATGTGCGAGAGGAGTTCCAGCTTCCCGCCTTCAACGGCACGGTGAAGGTGATGGTGGTGGCTTGGTCCAAGACTGGGGTCGGGCAGGCCAGTGCCGATGTGCTGGTGCGCGATCCGGTGGTGGTGACGGCCTCGCTGCCGCGATTCATGGCGCCGGGGGATGAGAGCCGCGTCCTGCTGGAAATCGTCCATGCGACAGGGCCTTTCGGGACGATGCAATTGGCCGTCGAGGGGCGGGGGGTGAGCCTTGGCGACGCGCCCGCGACCATCGATCTGGCCGAGAAGGGCAAGCAGGTGATCGCCGTGCCGGTGGTGGCGGGCGATGAGGGTGTTCAAGAGGTCACCGTTTCGCTGACTACGCCGGACGGGAAGGTGTTGGAGAAGGTGCTGACCCTGCCCGTGCAGCGGAGCGACCCCGAGGTGGTGCGGGTGTCGCGGTTCGATCTGGCGGCGGGGCAGACCTTCCAGTTCGACGATGCGGTGCTGGCGGGATACCTGCCCGGCGCGCGCGCAACGCTGGCGATCGGGCCTTTGGCGCGGCTGAATGCGCCGGGCCTGCTCGCGGCGCTGGATGGCTATCCCTATGGCTGCACGGAGCAGATGACGTCGAAGGCGATGCCGCTGCTTTACTTCGACGAAGTGGCGCAGGCGATGTCGCTGCCTTGGGCGGAAAACGTGCAAGGCCGGGTGCACGAGGCTGTGGCCGAGATCCTGACCAATCAGGGCGCGGAGGGTGGCTTTGGCCTTTGGGGGCCGGGGTCGGGGGATCTGTGGCTGGATGCCTATGTGACCGACTTCCTGTCACGCGCCAAGGCGCGCGGGTTCGAGGTGCCGGATCAAGCCTTCCGTATGGCTTTGGACAATCTGCGCAATCAGGTGAACTTCGCGCCCGATTTCGACTATGGCGGCGAGGCGCTGGCCTATGCGCTGATGGTGCTGGCGCGGGAGGGTGCGGCGGCGATTGGTGACCTGCGTTACTATGCGGATGTGAAGGGCGATGCCTTTGCCACGCCAACGGCGATGGCGCAGCTGGGGGCGGCGCTGGCGGCCTATGGCGAACAGGCGCGGGCGGATGCGATGTTCGCCCGGGCGGGCGCGGCGCTGGAGGCGGCGGCGCAGGATGTGGAGCAGTTGTTCCGCGCCGATTACGGCACCAACTACCGCGATGCGGCGGCGGTGCTGACGCTGGCCGTGGAAGCGGGGTCGAACGCCGTGGATCGAGAGGCGCTGACGGATAGGATCGCCACGTCGGGCCTGCTGTCGACGCAGGAGAGCACTTGGGCGCTGCTGGCGGCGAATGCGCTGATTGACAGGCCCGAGGTTTCGGGGGTGACGATCGACGGGCAGCCTGCGGAGGGGCCTTTGGTGCAGATGCGCAGCCTTGGCTCTGCCCCTGTGGCGGTGGCGAATGGCGGGGCGGATACGACGCTGACCGTGACCACCTTCGGCGTGCCGGAGGGGGATGAGGCGGCCTCGGGCAACGGCTATGCGATTTCCCGCAGCTACTATGCGCTGGACGGGACTCCGATGGATGCGTCGACCTTGGCGGTGGGGACGCGGATGATCGCGGTGCTGGAGGTGACGCCCTTTGGCCGTGGCGAGGCGCGGTTGATGGTGTCTGATCCGCTGCCAGCCGGGTTCGAGATCGACAACCCGAACCTGATGACCGCCGGATCGGTGCCTGCGCTGGAGGGGCTGGGGCTTCTGGATATGGTCACCCATGCCGAGTATCGGCAGGACCGCTTCCTTGCCGCCGTGGACCGGATGGACAATGTGCCCTTCCGGCTGGCCTATGTGGTGCGGGCGGTGTCGCCGGGGGTGTTCCGGCATCCGGCGGCTTCGGTCGAGGATATGTACCGTCCGGATTTCCGCGCGGTGGGCGAAACGGGCCGGGTGAGCGTGACGGAGTGATCCGCGCGCGGGCCTTCTTCGCGCTGGCGGCGGGCCTCTGGCTTGCCGCCATGGCGCGGGATGGGGTGGACCGATGGGTGGCGGAAACCGTGCTGCCGCCCTTGGTGCCCGAGACATCGGTGATCGTGGAGGATCGCGAGGGACGGCTGTTGCGCGCCTATACGGTGGCGGATGGGCTCTGGCGGCTGGCCTTGCCGCCCGATGCAGTGGACCCGGTCTTTGTCGAGATGCTGATCGCCTATGAGGATGGGCGGTTCCGCGATCATGGCGGGGTGGACCTGCGCGCGATGGCCCGAGCGGTGGCACAGGCGGTCTGGAACGGCGGGGTGGTGTCGGGTGGTTCGACCCTTACCATGCAGGTGGCGCGGCTGCTGGAGGACAGCGGGACGGGGCAGCTTGAGGGGAAGCTGAGGCAAATGCGGGTGGCGCTGGCGCTTGAGCGGCGGTTGAGCAAGGAGGATATCCTTGGTCTTTACCTGCTGCTGGCGCCCTATGGCGGGAATATCGAAGGGGTGCGGGCTGCAACGCTGGCCTATTTCGGGAAGGAGCCTTGGCGGCTGACCCCCGCCGAGGCGGCGCTTTTGGTGGCCATTCCGCAAAGCCCCGAAAGCCGCAGGCCGGATCGGCATCCTGAGGCGGCGGCGGATGCGCGGGCGCGAGTGCTGGCGCGGGCGGTGGCGAAGGGGATCGTGACGGAGGACCACGCGCAAGCAGCGGAGCGCGAGGTGGTGCCCGTGGCGCGGCGAGCGGTGCCTGCCATCGCGCCGCATCTGGCGGATCGGGCGCGGCGGGATGCGCCGTTGGTGCAAGTGCATCGGCTGACCATCGACCGGGGGCTGCAGGTCGCGCTGGAGCAGCTGGCCGCCGAAACGGTGCAGCATCAGGGCGAGCGTTTGCAGGTCGCTCTGGTGGTGGCCGATCATGCGACGGGAGAGATACTGGCCTCAGTCGGATCGGCGGCGTTCCGGGCGGATGCCCGGCAGGGGTTCATCGACATGACGCAGGCGTTGCGGTCGCCGGGATCTACGCTGAAACCGTTGGTCTATGCGCTGGCCTTCGACGAGGGGCTGGCCCATCCCGAAACGATGATGGAGGACCGCCCTGTCCGGTTCGGAACCTATGCGCCGCAGAATTTCGACCGCCTCTATCGCGGCACAGTGCGGGTGCGCGAGGCGTTGCAGATGTCGCTGAACATCCCCGTGGTGGAACTGACCGAGGCGATGGGTCCTGCGCGGGTGCTGGTGGCGCTGGATCGGGCGGGGGTGGGGTATCGGCTGCCGCCGGGGGAACCCGGCCTAGCCATCTCGCTGGGCGGGATCGGGGTCAGCTTGCAGGACATGGTGCAGCTTTACGCGGGTCTTGCGCGAGGGGGCGTTGCCTTGCCCTTGCGGTGGCGGCTGGAGGGCGCGGCGGCAGAGGGCGCGCGGGTGGTAACACGTAGCGCGGCATGGCAGGTGGGGGATATTCTGGCGGGGCTCGCGCCGCCGCCGGGATCGCCGTCCAATCGGCTGGCCTACAAGACGGGCACGAGTTATGGCCACCGCGACGCTTGGGCCATCGGCTACGACGGGCAGCATGTGGTGGGCGTTTGGCTGGGGCGGGCGGATGGGACACCGGTGCCGGGCGTGTTCGGCGCGGACCTTGCCGCGCCTGTGCTGTTTCAGGCCTTCGCGCGGCTGAAACCTGCGCTGGAGCCGCAGCCCTCTGCCCCGCCAGAAACGCTGTTGGTGGCCAACGCCCAGTTGCCGCAGCCCTTGCAGCGGTTCCGTCCGCGCGGGGCGGCGCTTGAGGCGGACCGGGATGCGCCGGCCGTCGCCTTTCCGCCCGACGGGGCCGAGGTGGAGCGGTTACCCGAGGGCGTGATGGTGCGGGTGGACGGGGGTAAGGCCCCATTCACATGGCTGGCCGACGGCGCGCCCGTGGTGACAGGAGAGCGCGCGAGAGAGGTGGTTCTGCCACTGACGGAGGTCGGGTTCCTGACACTGTCGGTGATCGATGCAGAGGGTCGTTCAGCGCGGGCACGGGTTCGGTTGCGCTGAAGGGATATATGCTTTAGTATATAACAATCTGCACAAGGTATGTAGTCAAAAACCAGTCGAACGTTTGTTCCGGCGCAGGTTTGTCTGCATTGTACGAATGAGCCAATGCGCCCAACCAGAGTCCGATTGACCCTGTCTCTTGTACAGTAAATCATTGAGTTAAGGGCGATCTGCCAGACAAAGGACCAAGTCCTGCGTCGCGCTGCAGGGGCGCGCCCAACGAAAGATGGAGCAGTTTGGTGCAGTTGGACACATCCAACGCAGGGGCCGTTCGGGTTCCTGCGAAGCTACGTTTATTGCTGGCAGATGACCACGAGATGATCCTTGAGGTCTTCGCGATGTTTCTGGCGAATGCCTCAACCTTTGAAGTCACGACGGCAAGGAACTTCGACGAAGCGGCGGCACGCATGCAGAAGGATGGCCCGTTTGACATCGCGCTGCTGGACTGGAACATGCCCGGCATGCATGGGATCGTCGGGCTAAAGCGGGCGATCCAGATTGCGGACGGCCGCCCCGTGGGCATCATCACCGGAGAGCCTACCCCGAAGATCGTGGACGAGGCCGTGGCTGCCGGGGTGGCGGGGATCATCCTGAAGTCGTCGGGGGTGCGGTCGCTTGTGAACGCGCTGAACATGATCGCGTCCGGCGAGCGCTATCTACCCTTCGACCTGCTGGTGCGCCGCAGCGACCCGGAAACCAAGGCCGGGGATGAGCTGACGCCGAAGGAGTTGCTGATCCTGCGCGAAATCGCGAAGGGCAAGCGGAACAAGGAAATCTGTGCCGATCTACGGCTGGCGCTGCCGACGGTGAAGATGCATGTGTCGTCGCTGTGCCGCAAGCTGGGGGCGAAGAACCGCCTGCATGCCACGGTGTTGGCCCGCGACCTTGGCCTGATCTGACCAAGGTCGCAGGGGCTGTCTTTACACGATGTGAGGCTGGACCGCCGCGCTGGAGATGGCGTGGATCAGGCTGCGGTCATCGGCGCGCGGGAAGTACAGCTCGCCGTCGAGGATGCTGTCGAGCGCGTCAAGAATGTCCTTCGCCGGTTGCGACTTCAGGATAAGGCCCACGACCCCCGAGCAGAAGAGCGTGGACTGACGGCTGCCGGAGGTGCCGCCGGTAAGGACCGCGACCCGGCCCGGTGCGTTGGCGCGGACAATATCCTCGACCGCCGTGGGGCCATCCATGCCGGGCATGTTCAGATCGAGAAGGACCAGATCGAAACCGCCGGTCGCGTGGATTTCGGCCCGCGCCTCAAGCGCGTCGCGGGCGATGGTGACGCTGTAGCGTCCTGTCTGTTCAAGAAGATGGGCAAAGGCTTCGGACACAAGATGGTGGTCATCAGCGATCAACAATGAAAATCGGTACTCCGGGACCGTGGCAGCGCGGACCATTTTGGAAGCTCCAGTTTTTTTAGCGATTGGTTAAAACAATGTGGCAAGAAAACGGCGAGGACGCATCTTCCATATTGGCCTGAGGACAGAACTTTGCGAGAGGCGCCATCACAAGGTATCTGCCGCCCTACGCGAAAGCGTAGTGAGTCGGAGGATGGTTTCCCGATTTTTCAACCTGCAGCATCAAGCTGGATGGTTATCCCGTGGTCGTGTCTGAAGCGACAATGCCCGATCCGAGGGATGGACAGGGTCAGACCCGTTCGATTGCGACAGCGATTCCCTGCCCGCCGCCGATGCACATGGTCAGAAGCGCCGTGCCCTGCCCCGTCCGTTCCAGCGCGTGCAGCGCCTTGACGGCAAGGATGGCCCCGGTAGCACCTACCGGATGGCCCAGCGCGATGGCCCCGCCCGACGGGTTCACCTTCGCCGGATCGAGGTTCAGGGCGCGAGACACGGCGAGGGCTTGGGCAGCGAAGGCCTCGTTGCTTTCGACAAGGTCGAAATCCTGCGGGCGCATACCAAGTTTGGCGCAGAGGGCTTGTGTGGCGGGGATTGGGCCAAGACCCATGACGCGCGGGTCCACCCCGGCGATGGCGTAGCCCATGATGCGGGCGCGGGCGCCGTCGCGCCTTCCCCTGCACAGGATCAGGGCGGCAGCGCCGTCATTGATCCCGGAGGCATTGCCCGCCGTCACGGTGCCGTCCTTCTGGAAGACGGGTTTCAGGGCGGCGAGCGCCTCGGCCGACGTGGCCTTGGGGTGTTCGTCGCGGTCGAAGCTGGTGGGGCCCTTGCGGGAGGCGATCTCGACCGGGGTGATCTCGGCGGTGAAGTGGCCTTGCGTGAGGGCGCTGGCGGCGCGGGTCTGGCTTTCCAGTGCGAAGGCGTCCTGATCGGCACGACTGATGCCGTGGGCGGCAGCGACGTTTTCCGCCGTCACGCCCATATGGCCCGTTCCGAAGGGGCAGGTGAGCGCGCCGGTCATCATGTCGATGGCGCGGGTGTCGCCCATCTTGGTGCCGAAGCGGGCGGCAGGCAGCGTGTGGGGCGAGCGGGACATGCATTCCGCCCCGCCGACCAGCGCCATCTCGGCATCACCCAGCATCAACGCCTGCGCGCCCGACACGAGGGCCTGCAGCCCCGAACCGCAGAGGCGGTTGACGTTCATGGCGGGGGTGCTTTCGGGCACGCCTGCCTGCATGGCGGCGACGCGCGAGAGATACATGTCGCGCGGTTCGGTGTTGATGACATGTCCGAAGACGGTGGTGCCGATCGCGGCGGGATCGACGCCAGCGCGGGCGATAGCCGCCTTCGCGGCGGTCGCGGCGAGGTCAATGGGGGCCATGCCGGCGAGCGAGCCGCCGAAGGTGCCGATGGCCGTGCGCGCACCGGAAAGGATGTGGATGTCGGTCATGTTCGCCCCCTGCCCTGTTCAAGCCAAAGGATGCCATCTCTGGCCCGTTCGTCCAGCCGTGACGTGACGTTGCGACGAGCGGTTGACAGGGACGGACGGGCGGGGGACACCCGACGTCGGGCTTTATCTGTGAGTATGCATTGACCTCCCTTCTTCGCACCCATGCCGCGCTGCTGTTCGCGGGGATATTCACCTTCGCGTTGATGGGGGCCGGGCAGTCGCTCTATGGGCCCGCGCTGCCCGCCTTCGCGCGGGAGTTCGGGCTGAGCGTGGCGCAGGCCGGGTGGCTGATTTCGGCGCTGTGGATCGGATCGGCGGCGGGCGTGGCGCTGATGTTCTTCCGCGGGCGGCATGTCACGCCGCGCCATGCGCTTGCGGTCATGGTGATCGGATCGGCCATCATCGCAAGCGGGATCGGCTGGTGGCCGACGCTGGCCGGATCGGTGATCTTCGGCATGGGCTATGGGATTTCCACGGTGGTCTTCAATCCGCGCGTGCTGGTGGCCTTTGGGGCCAAGGGCCCGTCGATGGTGAGCCTTCTGAACGCGATGTTCGCGGTGGGGGCGATCGTGGCGCCGCTGGCCTTTGTCGCCATCGGATCGAACCCGCATCTGGCCTTTGCCGCGGTGTCGGTGATTGCTGCGGTGATCTGGCTGGCGGCTGGCACATCGGGGCGGGATGAGGAACGCCCGAGTGGCGTGGTGTCGAAGCCCTATCGGTTCCGCGCGGGGCTGCTGTGTTTCGGCGTGGTCTGCATCGGCGTGGAGGCCTGCCTGATCGGGCTGGGCCCCACCGCGCTGATTGCCACGGGGGCGAGCGAGGAGACGGCAGCGCGGGCGCTTTCGGGGTTCTTCGTGGCCTTCCTGATCGCGCGGACGGCGCTGGTCTTTGTCGCCCATCTGGTGCCGCCCTTCGCCATCTATGCCGGGGCGATGACGGGTGCGGCGGCCTGCGCCATCGGGGCGGTGCTGTTTCCGGCAGTGCCCTTTTTCATCGCGATGGGGGCCTTTGCGGGGCTGTTCTTCCCCGGCTTCTTCGTGACTGCCTCACGGGTGATGGGGGATGATCCGCGCGTGACGCCCACGATCATCGCTGCAGGGTTGGTGGGGGGGATATCCTCGCCCGTGATCCTTGGCCTGCTGGTGGAGGGGATGGGGGAGCGCGGGTTCTTCCAGATCATCGCCGGGCTGACGGTGGTGACGGCACTGGTGGCGCTGGTGCTGCTGCGGCGGGTGAGTGCCGAGGCGAAGGGCTGAAAGGCAGGGCCCCCCTCGCCATTTCCGGCGCGCGGATTAGGTCAGGGGCATGAGCAAGTATGGACCCACACGCGGCGAACATCTGTTCCGCCTTGTCTTTTCGATCTTCGGGCTGGGCTGCATCGGCGTTCTCTTCGCCGTGCGGGGTGTGCCCAATGGGCCGGGGCTGGTGGAGGTGGTGGGGATCGCGGGCGTGTTCTTTGCCGGGACGGCTGTGCTCTCGGCGCGCGCGCTGCTGAAGCGCGATCAGGGCTGAAGCGGTTCGCGGCCCCAGTCGGTGAGCAGCCATGCGTCGCGGCCTTCGATCACCACGGCGGTGAGCGGGCCGCCATAGGCGGCGGAACTGTCGATGTTCAGACGGTTGCCGTAATGGGTGGGCCGGTCCAGCGCGGTATGGCCGTGCACGACGAGAAAGCCGTGGTCGCGCGGATCGTCAAGAAAGCCGCCACGTATCCAGACAAGATCGGTTTCGGTCTGCGCCGCCAGAGGGATGCCCGGGCGGATGCCCGCATGGACGAAGACCGCCTCGCCCCGTTGGTGCCAGGTGGGGCGGGAGTCGAGAAAGGCGCGATGGAAGTCGGGGATGGCTGCCACCGCCTCGGCATGGACCGGGGCGAGGGGACGGTCGGCGGCGTTCCGGATGCCGTAAGAGGTGAGCGTGGCCGCCCCCCCGATGCGGGGATGCAGCCATGACAGTTCGGGGCGCAGGCCCTCTTCTGGTTCGAAGGGGTCGCGCAGGAAGCGGACGAGCATGCGGTCGTGGTTGCCCTTGAGGGTGATCCAGTTCTCACCCCGCGCTGTGCCGCGGGCGAGGTGATCGACCACACCACGGCAATCCGGGCCGCGATCCACGTAATCGCCGAGGTGGATGACCGGAGCCTCCGTGTCGCCCGTATGGCGGCGGTCTTCGGCGATCAGGTCATGGGCATGGAGGAGCAGGTCGAGGTGGCCGTGGATGTCACCTATGGCGTAGCTGCGCATCGTTCCTGTCCATCGGTTCAAGTGGAGAGCACCGGGGGTTTCACACCCCGGTGCCGAAGGTTCTTGGACCGATGGCGAACCATCGGCACCCCCCGTGGGATATTTTTGGACAGAAAATGATGCAAGTTCTTGCGTGGCATTTTCTGTCCATCGGGGTCAGGTCACGTCGAATTCCAGCGGCTTCACCTGCTGGAACATGCCGGTGGATTCGAGCGTCTGCACCACCTTAGGATCGATCGGCTGGTCGAGGTAGAGGATGGCGATCGCGTCCTGCCCCACGCCGGAACGGCCAAGGGTGAAGTTCGCGATGTTGACGTTGTTCTTGCCCATGGTCATGCCGAGAAGGCCGATGATGCCCGGCACGTCTTCGTTGGTGGTGTAGAGCATGTGGCGGCCGATCTCGGCGTCGATGTTGATGCCCTTGATCTGGATGAAGCGCGGTTTGCCGTCGCTGAAGCAGGTACCTGCGACCGACCGTTCGCGTTTGTCCGTGACCATCGTGACCTTGATGTAGGCGTCGAAGACCCCGGTTTTCTCTTGCCGGGTGGTGGAGATCTGGATGCCGCGCTCCTTGGCCACCACGGGGGCGGAAACAAGGTTGACGTCGGGGTTGTGCGCCTTGAGCACGCCCGCGATGACCGACTGGTTCAGCGCGGCGAGGTTCATTTCGGCCACGGCGCCATCGTAGAGGATGTTGATCGCCTTGATCGGTTCATCCGTCATCTGGCCGATGAAGGCGCCAAGGTGCAGGGCGAGCTTGACCCATGGGCCCATGACGGCGGCCTCTTCTGCCGTGACGTTGGGCATGTTGAGCGCGTTCTGCACCGCGCCTGTCAGCAGGTAGTCCGACATCTGTTCGGCCACTTGAAGGGCGACGTTTTCCTGCGCCTCGGTCGTGGCGGCGCCGAGGTGGGGGGTGCAGACAACGTTGGGGTGGTTGAAGAGAACGTTCTCGTTGGCGGGTTCCACTTCGAACACATCGAGCGCGGCGGCGGCGACATGGCCGGTATCCAGCGCGTCTTTCAGCGCAGCCTCGTCGATCAACCCGCCACGGGCGCAGTTGATGATGCGGACGCCCTTCTTGGTTTTCGCGAGGTTCTCGCGCGACAGGATGTTGCGGGTCTTGTCCGTCAGCGGAACGTGCAGGGTGATGAAATCGGCCCGGGCGAGCAGGTCGTCGAGGTCGACCTTGGTGACGCCGAGTTGCTTGGCGCGTTCTTCGGACAGGAAAGGGTCATAGGCCACGACTTTCATCTTCAGGCCGACGGCGCGGTCGCAGACGATGCCGCCGATATTGCCCGCACCAATCACGCCGAGGGTCTTGTTGAAAAGCTCCACCCCCATGAATTTCGACTTCTCCCATTTTCCCGCATGGGTGGAGGCGTTCGCCTCGGGGATCTGGCGGGCGATGGAGAACATCATGGCGATGGCGTGTTCGGCGGTGGTGATGGAATTGCCGAAGGGCGTGTTCATCACGATGACGCCCTTCTTGGAGGCGGCCGGGATATCGACATTGTCCACCCCGATGCCGGCGCGGCCGACGACCTTGAGGTTGGCGGCCTGTTCGAGGAGTTTCTCGGTGACCTTGGTGGCCGAGCGGATGGCGAGGCCGTCATACTGGCCGATCAGTTCGGCCAGCTTTTCCTTGTCCTTGCCGAGTTTCGGCATGTAGTCCACCTCGACCCCGCGGTCGCGGAAGATCTGGACGGCGGTTTCGGAGAGTTCGTCGGAAACGAGAACACGGGGGGCCATTTGGGGCTCCTCTATATCAAGGGAATGGATGGGTAGGATGGGCAGTATTGCCCATCCTACGGATCAGGCGGCCTGCGCTGCCGCTGCGATCTCGGCCTCAAAGGCGTGGGCGATCCACGGCATCAGGGCGGCGACATCGGCGGTTTCGACCGTCGATCCGCACCAGATGCGCAGGCCCGGAGGGGCGTCACGATAGGCGCCCACGTCATAGGCCACGCCCGCCTTTTCCAGCCGCTTGGCCACGGCCTTTGCAAAGGCTGCGCCGTCGGTAATGCGGGGATCAGTGAATTTCAGGCAGACAGAGGTGGTGGAGGCCGTCGCGGGGTCTTCCGCGAGGTTGGCGATCCACGGATTGGCGGCGCAGAAATCCCAGACGGTGCGGGCGTTCGCCTCGGCACGGGCGATCAGGCCCTTCAGCCCGCCCACGGATTTCGCCCATTTCAGCGCGACGAGGTAGTCTTCCACCGCCAGCATGGAGGGGGTGTTGATCGTCTCGCCCACGAAGATACCGTCGATCAGTTTGCCCTTCGAGGTGAGGCGGAAGATTTTGGGAAGGGGCCAAGCGGGGGTGTAGGTTTCCAGCCGCTCCACCGCGCGGGGGGAGAGGATGAGCATGCCATGCGCGCCTTCGCCGCCCAGCACCTTTTGCCAAGAGAAGGTGGTGACGTCGAGCTTGTCCCAAGGCAGGTCCATCGCGAAGGCCGCCGAGGTGGCGTCGCAGATGGTAAGCCCCTGGCGCGTCGCGGGAATCGCGTCAGCATTCGGAAGGCGGACGCCGGAGGTGGTGCCGTTCCATGTAAAGACCACGTCCGCGTCGAAATCGACGGTGGAAAGATCGACGATCTGGCCGTAAGGGGCCTTTTTCACGACTGCATCCAGCTTGAGCTGTTTCACCGCATCGGTAACCCAGCCTTCGCCGAAGCTTTCCCAAGCCAGCATTTCGACAGGGCGGGCGCCGAGCATCGTCCACATCGCCATTTCTACGGCGCCCGTATCGGAGCCGGGGACGATGCCGATGCGGTAATCGGCAGGGACGTTCAGGATTTCACGGGTGAGATCAATGGCTTCCTGCAGTTTCGCCTTGCCCACCGCAGCGCGGTGCGAGCGGCCCAAGGGCGCGTCGGCAAGGTGGTTCAGGGTGAAGCCGGGGATTTTGGCGCAGGGGCCAGAGGAGAAGCGCGGATTGGCCGGGCGCTTGGCCGGCGGGGTCAGGTCTGTCATGGTAGCCTTCCAGCTAAAAGCCCTTCGTTGGGGAAGGGTGTCCCGCCGCCGGGGATAGCGGCAGGCCCGGGCTGGCACAAGCGGGAAAACTGCCCTAAAGCGGCGGAACGTCGTGCGAAAGCGACGCATCTGTTCACTATCGGAAACCTTCATGCTCATTGCGACCCTGCTGACCGATCCGCAAAGCCCGATCCTTGAACGCGCCACGGTGGAGGCGGTGCGCAATGCCTGGGGCGGCGGGGATGCAGTCTGGCTGGAGCCGGGGGTGGCGGCGGAATTTCCGCTGGAATCCATGCCCTTGAACCGCTGGGAGGTGTGGGCGGGCCTGCAATCCCTGCGCGTCGATCTGGTGGTGCAGGCGGCCGAGGGGCGCAGGAAGCGGGTGCTGCTGGCCGACATGGATTCGACCATGATTCAGCAGGAATGCATCGACGAACTGGCGGATGAGGCCGGGGTCGGGGCGCGGGTGGCAGAGATCACGAAGGCCGCGATGAATGGGGAGCTGGATTTCGAGGGAGCCTTGCGGGAACGGGTGGGACTGCTGAAGGGGCTGCCCGTGGCGGTGATCGACCGGGTGATCCGCGACCGCATCACGCTGATGCCGGGGGGGCCTGCTCTGGTGGCGACGATGAAGGCGGACGGGGCCTATGCGGCGCTTGTATCGGGGGGCTTCACGGCCTTTACCGCGCGGATCGCAGGGATGCTGGGCTTTGACGAAAACCGGGCCAACACGTTGAATTCGAACGGTGATCTTCTGGACGGGACAGTGGCGGAGCCGATCCTTGGGCGGCAGGCGAAGGTCGATGCGCTGGTAGACATTACCAAAAGGTTAAACCTGTCGGAAGGCGAGGTCATGGCCGTGGGGGATGGGGCGAATGATCTGGGCATGCTGAAGCGCGCGGGGGCGGGCGTGGCGCTGCATGCCAAACCTGTGGTGGCGGCGGAATGCGACATCCGGATCAACCACGGCGATCTGACGGCGTTGCTGTTCATCCAAGGCTATCGGCGGGAGGAGTTTCGGTGATGGGCCGAGGGATGGCGCCGGGGACGGCCCTGCCCCGGACCTGACGCAGGATACCTGCCGCGCTTGGGCGCAGGGACAGAGCGGGAAGGCCCGGGACAGGCCCGCAGCGGGTTGTTCTTGATCCATGCGAGTTGACTGCCTGCATTTGCCCATCGCGGCAGGATGGGCCTGTAGGGAAAACGGCAGGTTAACGCCCCGTCCGCGATCAATTGGCCGGAGCGTCGGGGGTGAGGAAACCTGCCGCCTCCATCTCGGCCCGTGTGGGATACCACATGGTGCCCATGCCGAGCGAGACGACCTTGAGCGAGAAATCGGCGCTGACGCCATGGGCGAGGAAATGGGTGATCAGCTTGTTCGCGTCGCGCTGGCCTTCGTCGTAAACCCATTCGGCGAAAGCGAATTCGTCTTTCCAGCCGCTGTCTTCGCGCCAATCCTCGTAGTAGCTGCGCATGGAATCCACGCCCCAACTGGAGGGGTGCAGGCCGATCCGACCGCCCCGGTTCATGCGCCGTTCCGTGCCTGCGACGAAGAGGATGGTGCAGGCAGAGGCGCATTCTCCCTCGACCTCGGTTTTCAGGCCATAATCGGCGATGACGGCGGCCATTTCATAGGCGGCCTCGATATAGCCGCCCTTGGAGGTGAGGCGGATCGTGTCGATCCGGTCGGTATGACGCGCGAGCAAGGCGCGGAGGGCATCGATGTCCTCATAGGCGATGTCGCCCAGCGTATCGGCCGGGCCGAGCCCGGATGACGGGTCGATCAGCGTGGCGTCGACGGGGAAATCGGTGTTGTAGATCAGGCGGTTGGCATCAAGCGTGAAGCGTGTGTCGGCCAGTGCCGGGGTGGCGGCGAGGAGCAGCAGGGCAAGCGTTGCGGGCAGGGTCACGGGCATCCTCGTGGCTGGGTCTGCGGGCAGGGTAGCGCGTGGCGGGCGGGGTGCAAAGGGCCTGCGGGGACGGGGGTTTACTTCACGCGGGCGGCGGCGGATGAAGGCGGGATGATCTTCGAGGTTGCCACCCATCTTGCGCTGTTCCTGATCCTTGCGGCCTTTCTGGCGGGGTTTGTGGATTCCATCGCGGGGGGCGGGGGGTTGATCACGGTTCCGGCGTTGTTGCTGGCCGGGGCGTCGCCCATCGAGGCCTTGGCGACGAACAAGCTGCAGGGCACCTTCGGGGCGGCGACGGCGACGGTCACTTATGCGCGGGCGGGGCATGTGCGGCTGCGCGAACAGCTTGGAATGGCTGTGATTTCCGGCATCGGCGGGGGGTTGGGGGCGCTGGTGGCGCATCTGATTCCGGTGGAGGTGCTGCGGGTGGTGATGCCTGTGGTTCTGGTGGGGGTGGCGTTGTTTTTTGCGTTGAAGCCGGGGCTTTCAGATGCCGACCGGATGGAGCGGATGCGGCCCGGTGTCTTTGCCGTGACGGCGGTGCCTTTGGTCGCGGCCTATGACGGGTTCTTTGGGCCGGGGACAGGGTCGTTCTTCATGCTGGCCTTCGTGATGCTGGCGGGATACGGCGTCCTGAAGGCGACGGCGCATACCAAGCTGTTGAATTTCGCAAGCAATATCGGGAGCTTGGCGGTTTTCATCCCGTCGGGGGCGATGTGGTGGGCGGTGGGGTCTTGCATGGCGGCGGCGCAGGTACTGGGCGCGGCGCTGGGGGCAAGACTGGCGATGCGGGTGGGCGCGCGGCTGATCAAGCCGCTGCTGGTTGTGACCTCAACCGCGATGGCGGGGCGGTTGCTGTGGCAGGCGTTTGCCGGGTAGGTTTCGGCGGTTTTTCAGAGACTTGGCCGATAACGGCTGTGCCCTGTTTTGTGCCGTATTCTGTGCAGCAAACTGTGGGCACGCAGCGAACGGTCATCGGGCCCCTGGCGCAACGGGTTTGCCCGGTCACCCAGCCCAGTCCGCCGCCTGCATTTCGCGCAGGCGGGAGGCGGTGCGTTCGAATTCGAAGGCGCCGGTGCCTTCGATGTAGAGCCGTTCGGGTTCGTCGGCGGCAGAGCAGATCAGGCGGACCCGCGCCTCGTAGAGGGCGTCGATCAGGGTGACGAAGCGCTTTGCCTCGTTGTAGTTCGAGGCGGAAAGCTGGGGGATGTCTTCGAGGATCAGCACGCGCGCGGCCTGCGCGATGGCGAGGAAGTCGCCGGGGCCGAGGGGGCGGGCGCAGAGGTCCCAGAAGGTGGCGCGGGCAATGCCGTTGGCGAAGCGCGGCACCTCGATCGTGCGGCCATTGACGGGGAGGGTGAGCGGCGTCCCCGCCGCGCCCCCGGTGAGATCGGACCAGATCGCGTCGATCTCGCCCCGCACTTTGCCGGAGGGGTGGAAATAGACCTGCGCGCCGTGCAGGCGGTGCTGGCGGTAATCGGTCGGGCTTTCCAGTTCGACCACCTCGAGCCGGTCGCGGATCAGGTCGATGAAAGGCAGGAAGAGCGCGCGGTTCAGGCCGTTGAGATAAAGGTCTTCGGGCGGGCGGTTGGAGGTGGTGACGATCACGACCCCCCCGGCGAGCAGTTTTTCGAAAAGACGACCGACGACCATCGCATCGGTGATGTCGGTGATCTGCATTTCGTCAAAGCAGAGGAGGCGGGTGTCCTTCAGGATCGCCTCGGCGACCGGAGTGATGGGGTCTTCGACGCCTTTCTTGCGCGCCTCGTGCATGGCCTTGTGGGTGTCCTGCATAAAGGCGTGGAAATGGACGCGGCGCTTTTGGCGGATGTCGGTCGCCTGATGGAAGAGATCCATCAGCATGGACTTGCCGCGCCCGACCCCGCCCCAGAGATAGAGGCCCTTCGGTGGGGTCAGCGGCTTGGCGAATAGGCCCGCGAATAGGCCGATGCGGCGGTCGGCATGGGTTTCGAGCCAGAGGCGGACGGAGTCGAGTTGCGGCAGCACGGCATGCTGCGCCGGATCGGCGCGCAGGCGGCCGTCGGCGACGCGGGTTTCGTAAAGCTCGGTCAGGGTTTGCCGCATACCGTTGTATACCGCGAGGGCGGGCATGAGGGAAGCGCTGCTATGGGCCATACCATCGGATGGGTGACCGACGGATGATGCGGGGCTTTGGCCTCACGACAGAATGCAGGTCTGGGTTGCACGGAGTAATCTTAGTTAATGCCGCCCGAGCAGTGAGGCGGTGCTTTAAGGCCCTAAGAATATGAGCAACGCGACCCACGGTTTGCCGATCCACACCCCCGACCCGGATTTCGGGCGGATGTATCAGTTCCCGGGCGAGGCGCTGCCGCGCCTGCGCATGACGCGGGGCTGGTGGCTTGTGCCGATGCTGGCGGGCGGGATCGTCGGCTGGGCTGTGCTGCTGCGCGCGGCCTTTCTCTGAATCTTCTTCCGGCTGAGCCCTAAATCGCTTTCCGGTTGTGCCGTTCCGGGTATTGCAGCACGACTCCCCGTGCCCGCACCATCCATGGGGGCCTGACAATCATGAGCGATGCAACCCACGGTCTGCCGATCCATCGGCCTGATCCCGACTTCGGGCGCGCCTATGGGCGGCCTGGCGACGCTGCGCCGCGGCTTGGCCTGCCGAGCGGCTGGTGGCTGCTGCCGTCGTTGGCCGGTGGCCTTGCCGGTTGGGTGATCCTGTTCCGGGCGCTGTTCTTCTGAACCATGGCTAAACCCGGCGCGGGCCGGGCCGTTGTGGGTTAGAGACTTTTTCGAGCAGGAGGCAGGAATGGCAGTGGCCCATCTCTACGGTCTGAAACCGGTTGAGCGGGAAGCCCCGCGGGCGCCGCGCATGTTCGTCGAACCGGCGGATTTCGCCGCGGTGGCAGAACTCGCGCGGTCCATCGCGGGATGCGAGCGTGCCTGCATCCGGCTGGAGGATGACGAGACGGGCGAGATGCGTCTGGCCTTCTTTCCCGAATTGCCCGGTGTGACGGATCTGCCTTCGGCGCTGATGCCGAATGGGCGCGGTCTGGCGGTGCTGGACGGGGCGATTCTGGGCCCCGAGATGGCAGCGGCGGGCTTGCCGGATCTGGCCTTTTGGGCGGGCTTCGCGCTGAAGTCGCAGGGCGGGCGGGTGCTGGGCGTGCTGGGCCTGATGGACAGCACCCCGCGCGAGTTGAACGACACCACGATCCAGCAATTGGTGCAGTTGTCTGGCATCCTGTCGCTGGGGATCGGGATGGCCGCTTCGGTGATCCGGGTTCTGGCGCGGCAGACGCTGGGCGTGATCGAGGATGTCGCCGAGGTGGAAGAGGGCGCGGCCTCGCCCGCGCTGTGCGGGCTGATGCGCTATGCCGCCGGGCGGATGCCCGCCAATGCCGAGGCGATGGCGATGCGGATCGCGGGGCTGGCCGAGATGTCGGACGGGACGCTTCTGCTGACCGAGACGGCGAAGTCGATCCTGTTCACGCATGGGTTCCGGCTGACGACGTCGGACGCGCTGGAGCCGGTGGTGGAAGAGGCGGTAGAGGAAGCTGCGCCGAAGGAATTCCAAGCCATGGCACGGCTTCGGATCGGGGAAGTGCATCACGACATCGCGCGGGATGATATGACCGACAAGTTCGCCTTCCGCATCACGGGGACGGATGCGGATTGGGTTCTGCTGGACAACGGGCTGGAAGAGGGCTGGCCCGAGATGGCGGCCGAGATCATCAAGCGGACGCGGAATGCGACCTTCGACTATGTGCGGATGCACATGATCCACCGCCGCGATGCCCCGATGGTGCAGGGGGAATATCTCTACGACCTTTACGGCATCGAATGGGCCGTACGCGGCACGCCCGAGGCGGGCGAGGCGCGGGGCGAGGATGGGGTGTGGCGGAGCTTTGACGGGTCGAGCGCGAACCCCGAAAGCCCGCGCGACTTTTCGGCGCTGGCGGCCTTTGCGGCGATTCCCGATCTGGAGACGCGGATCGGCGATGATGTGCATGAATGGTCCAAGCGGATCGCCGCAGGATCGGAGATCACGCCGGTCTTCAACTGAGAACCAAAGGGGACGCGCGCTTTACGCGGCGTCCCCTTCCATTTTCACGATGCTTTCACGCAGGCGGCCGACGGCCGCCTTTTTGATCTGGCTGACGCGGCCCGTCGTTACGCCAAGGATTTCGGCGATCTCGTAGACGTTCAGTTCTTCCACGAAATAGAGTTGCAGGACCAGTGCCTCGCGTTCGGGCAGCTCGCCCAGCGCGCGGCGCAGCATCTGGCGCATCTGGTCGTGCTGCATCTTGTCTTCGACGGAATTGCCGCCATCGCGGAAAAGCATAGAGTGGTCTGTATAGACCTCGTCCAGCGATTTGATCTGCGATGCGCCGAACTGGGCTTCCCAATCCTCCAGCTCGCCCACGGTGATGCCCATGTCGGCGGCGATCTCGTGTTTTTCGGGGGCGCGCAGGAGGGACTGTTCCAGCTTTTGCATCGACGCGCGCATGCGCTGCTGCATCACGATGGTGGCGCGGCAGAGCGAGGAGGAGGCGCGCAGGTAGTCGATGATGGACCCGCGAATGCGGATGGCGGCATAGGCGGCGAAGCTGGCCCCTTGGCGCGGGGTATAGCGCTGGGCGGCGTCGACGAGGCCCATATAGCCCACCTGCAGCATGTCCTCCACCTCGGCCATGCGACCGACGCGGCCGTGCATGTGCCAGGCGATCTTGCGGACAAGGTCCATGTGCGAGCGGACCAGTTTCTCGGGCGAGGGGCCGTCCTGTTCGGGATAGCGTTTGGCGAGCATCATTCGCGCCCTTTCAGTGAGGGTTCGGAAAAGCGGGTCATTCGGCGGCCCCGGCATAGGCGGGGGTCCATCCATCGACCCAGTTGCGCAGGTCGGCGAGGCCGGGGCGGGAGAGGGCGTGGACAAGCCCGGTTCCCGCAGCGGTCCGCGTGAGCCTGAGGCCAGCATCGGCGATGGCGGCCAGTTCACCCTGTTCGGGCCACCACTGATCGAGCCCGGTGAGGGTGACCGTGGGGGCAAAGGCCTGCCAGTCGTAGCAGGCCCGCGCGATGCGGGCCGGGTGAAGGCCCGCGGGAAGGCAGAGGACAAGCTCTGCCCCGTCGGTTTCGATCAGCCGTGCGGCCAATGCGGGTGCCTCAGCCGGGATGTCGGAGAGATCGACGATCTGCGGTGCGAGGGGATGAGGATCGGGCAGGAACATGGCCGCCGCGACATGCGGGCGGTCAAGTGTCAGGCCCATGAGTCGCGCCCAGCCCCGCAGACGATCCTCCACCAGCAGGGTGCCGGGGACGGGGGCGATGAGTTGGGGCCGGATCTCGGGATCGGCGAGCATCCAATGTGCGGCGAGGCGGGCGGCGAGCATGGATTTGCCCGCGCCGGGGGGGCCGACGATGAGAAGGCGGGGCGCGATCTCTTCCTGCAGTCCTTCGGGCGGCAGAAGGCTGCGCGCGAGGCGGGAGAAGGGATCGGTGGGCACGGTGCGGGCGGCTTCGGCGCGCAGGGCGGAGGCGAAGTCGAAGGTTTCCGGGGCCGAGGGGGCGGGATCGGGTGGCACGGGATGCGGGCGCGGGGCGGCATCAAGGCGCGGCATGCGCGGATCGACGGGCCGGAAGCTGGCCGCCGTCGATGGCGCGGCGGTGGGGGCAGTCTGGGGGACGGTCTGGGGGACGGTCTGGGGGGCCGGAGGCCAAGGCAGATCTGGCGCAGGCTCGGGCGGCCACGGCTCGGGCGGCAGGGGGACGAAGGGTTGGGTATGGGATGGCAGCGCAGATGGCTGGACGGACCGCAGCGCGGTCGCTGCATCGGGGGTCATGTGGTGGGTGGCATCGGCGGTGCGCAGGGGCGGCGCGGCAACGGACGGGGCCAAGTCTGGGGCCGCCCGGCCCTGTGGCATCGCTTCGGGCGCGGGGGCGGCTGTGCCTTGGGCAAGCGCCTCGGGTCCGATGGCCGTCACTTCGACCATGCCGCCGGAGCGGGTGGTGGAGAGGATCAGCGCATCGGGGCCGAGACGGCGGAGGAGTTCCTCCATCGCCTTTTGGCTGTCTGTGGCGCGGACGGTGATTGCGGTCATCTGTCAGCCCCCATCGGAGTCATCTGAGGTTGCGGTTGTGGGATAGGCATGCGGGGCAGCTGTTGCTGTCCGCCGATGGCAGCCACGACTTCCACGCGGCGGTTGTCGGGCAGTTCGTTGATGCCCATGACGATGGCATCGGGAAGGTGCGGGCGCAGGAATTGCGCGAAGCTGCGGCGCAACTGACCAGCGACGATGAGCACCGCCTGCTTGCCCTGACCTTGGGCGTTGTCGAGCGCCTCGGAGATCGACTTCACAAGCGTGGCGGCGAGGCCGTTGTCGAGGACCAGACCCTCTTCGCCCTGACGGCGGGCACGAATGAGAAGCTGTTCCAGTTCCGGGTCGAGCGTGACCAGCGGCAGAGGCGTGTTGATCGGCACCATCTGCTGCAAAAGGAGCGGGATCAGCACCGGGCGCAGCGCTTCGGCCATGTCGGCGGCGGATAGGTTGCGTGGCGCGAGATCAGCCACGCCTTCGAGGATGCGGCGCAGATCGCCGATCGGGATGCGTTCGGCCAGAAGCCCGCGCAGCACGGCGGTGACGGTGTGCAGCGGCACGACCTTGGGCACCACGGCGTTGACGAGGGTGGGCGAGACACGGGCGAGGGTGTCGAGCAGGGTCTGCACGTCATCGGGACCGATAAGATCGGCGGCGTGCTTGTAGAGCAGTTGCGACAGATGCGTGGCGATGACGGATTCGGGTTCGACCACGACGTGATCGTCGGCCTCGGCCTCGGGCAGTTGATGGGGCAGGATCCAGACGGCGTCGAGGCCGAAGGAGGGGTCCTTGACATCGATCCCCTTGAGTTTGCGCGTCGAAGACGCGCCGGGGATGGCGAGCTTGCGGTCAGGATAGACCACGTCTTCGCCCCGGATGACCTGACCGATGCGGATGCGGTACTGGTTGGGCGAGAGGGTGAGGTCATCGCGGATGCGCACGCCGGGGACGACGAAGCCCATCGCCTTGGACACTTCGCGGCGGATCGCGGTGATGCGCTGGACCAGCGCGCCGCCGCCTTCGCCTGCCAGCGGGATCAGGCCATAGCCGATCTGGAGCGAGACGGGGGCGTGGTCAGTGACGTCTTCGGCGGTGATCGCCTCGGTGCCGGGGCGGGCGGACTCGGCGCCCCCGGCGGCGGGGCCGCCTGCGGGGGTGGCGTCTTCCTCGGCATCCGGGGCGCTGTCGGGGCGGCCGAACCAAGCGAGGACGCCAGCTGCGGCGGCACCGATCAGGAACATGGCATTGGGCATGCCGGGGACGAGGCCGATGATGGCCATGACGCCCGCCACCGGCAGCCATGCTTGGCGCAGGTGGATCTGCTTGGCGATGAGACCCGACATGTCATGCGAGGAGGAGACACGGGTCACGATGATCGCGGTGGCGATCGACAGCAGCAGCGCCGGGATCTGCGCGACAAGGCCGTCGCCGATGGAGAGCAGGACGTAGGTGTGCGAGGCATCCGACAGCGACAGATCGTGCTGCAGCGTGCCGATGAGGATGCCGCCGATGATGTTGATGGCGAGGATCAGGATGCCCGCCATGGCATCGCCTTTCACGAATTTCCCGGCACCGTCCATGGAGCCGTAGAAATCGGCCTCGGCGGCGACCTCGGCGCGGCGGGCGCGGGCCTGATCAGGTGTCAGAAGTCCGGCGTTCAGATCGGCATCGATGGCCATCTGTTTGCCGGGCATCGCATCGAGGGTGAAGCGGGCCGACACTTCGGACACGCGGGAGGCACCCTTGGTGATGACGACGAGGTTGATGATGACGAGGATCGCAAAGACAAGGATGCCGACGATCAGGTTGCCCGCGATGACGAATTCCCCGAAGGCCTGGATCACCTTGCCGGCGGCATCGTGGCCGGTATGGCCTTCGGAGAGCACGATCCGGGTGGAGGCCACGTTCAGCGCAAGGCGAAAGATGGTGGCGATGAGCAAGAGGTTGGGAAAGCTGGAGAAATCCAGCGGGCGGTAGCAGTAGAGCGCCACCATCAGGATCACGAGCGACAGCAGGATGTTGGCGACGAAGAAGATATCCAGCAACACCACAGGCAGCGGCAGCACCATCATCGCGATGATCGCGAGGATGCCGAGCGGCAGGGCGAGGCCCGCCATGGAGACGGCGGGGCCGGGCTTTGCGGCGGCGCTGCTCATGCGGTGGTCTTCCCTGCTTTGGTGGTGGCGGCTGGTGTCATCGGTCCGTCATCCCCGGTGGTCGTTCGTCTCTTCGGGGCGGGACTTGCAAAGCCTGTGCCAGAGGGGGGGCAGACCTGCGGATGGGTGGGCAGCGGGGGAATGGGCGAAAAGGGCACGCGCGCGCGAGGGGTGGGGCGGGGACGGGCTGATCTGACGGGGGCGTGAGCAGGGGCACGGGTGGCATGGGGATTGCAGGGACAGGGCCAACTGACGGACCCTTGACTGGAGCCTTGCGATGCACCGCGCCGCCCCTGCCCTTTTCCTGATCCTGCCGTTTGTGGCGGGATGTGTCTCGACGCCCCAGACGGCGACGCAGGCCGTGCCTCTGAGCGCGACGGAGCAGACGCGGCAGCTGGCCGAGGTGAAGGACAATCTGGATGCCGCCGACCGGATGAACGCGCCGCCCCCGCCTGCAGCCACGGCGATGGCGTCGGGCGTGCAGCCCCTGAAGGGGATGGGCTTTGCCCAGATCGCGGGGCAGCCCGGGAAGACGACGAATGAAAAGCGCCTGATGGCGATCCGGGCGGCGCGGATGGATGCGCTGCGCGACCTGACGGAACAGGTGCATGGCATTCGGATCAACGCCTCGACCACGATCAGTCAGGCGGTGGTGCGGGATGACAGCCTGTCTGCGGTGGTGCAGGGCACGCTGCGCGGGGCGCGGACGGTGCGGGTGACGCCGAAGGGCAGCGACAGCTATGAGGTGGAGATGGTGCTGGACCGCGAGACGGTCGCCTATATCGTGCGCGCCATGAAGGGGCGGGTGTGATGCGGCTTGCCCTGCTGGTTCTGGCTCTGATGCTGGCTGCGCTGCCCTTGCGGGCGGCCGAGGGGCTGATGGTGCGGGCCACGGGCTTTGCCATCCAGTCGGGGGCCGAGGATGCGGCCAGCGCCAAGCGGCGCGCAGTGGCCGATGCGTTGCTGCAGGCGGCGCTGTCGGGGGGCGCGTCGGTCACCGGGCATACGGTGATGGACAAAAGCGTGATCACCAGCGACCTCCTGATCGTGCGGCCCGTGGGGCGGGTGCTGCGGCACCAGATCGTGGAGTTGTCACAGAACGGCGCGACATGGAGCGCGACGATCGAAGCGGTGGTGGGAGAGGGCGTGTCGGGCGACTGCACGCGGCGGCGGAACCTGTCGCTGATCGTTTATGCGCCGGTGATCGCGGTGGAACCGCAGGCCCCGGCTTGGACCGAGCCGCTGGCCATGGAAGTGGCCAAGCAGATGGTGCGGCGGCTGGAGGCGCATCCGGCGACCGAACTGGTGCGGGTGACGGACCGCGCCTTTCCCCGTTTGTCGAAAAAGCGCGAGGCCACGGATTACGAGACGCTGACGCGCGGATCGGTGCGGCTGGGCGAAGGGGAACACGCCTTCATCCCGGTGGTGGAGGTGGATGTCGGCGGGATGGGCATGAAGCCCGACCTGCGGATGCGGATCGAGATGGTGCTGATCGCAGGGTCGGGCGAGGAATCCCGGCAGGCGGCAGAGCGCAGCGTGAAACTGCCCGGCGTGTCGCCCTTGGGGCGGCTGGCCATCGCCATCGAACCTGACCGGCGGCAGCTTGCCGCGCAGCTGACCGAAGGGTTGGAGCGCGAGATGGATCGGCTGCTGGACATCGAGACCTGCAAGCCGGTGACGGCGCGGCTGGATGTGGCGGGCGGCAAGATCGTGGCCCCGGTGGGCAAGCGGCAAGGCCTGACGCGGGGGAGCATCGCCTTCACCGCCGATGCGGACCATTCGACAGAGATGCTTGAAGTCGTGGAACTGGGCAATGACCGCGCGGTACTGCGGCCGCTGGATCCGGGCCGGGGGGCCAAGGCCTTTTCCGGGCGTCCGGTGCGGTTCGTGGAGGCGGGGCTGTGAGGGGGGTTGCGATGGGCCTGATGATGGCGGCGACACCCGCTTTTGCCATGGAATATGGCGGCGGCGTGCCGGGGGAAGAGGTCGGGCGGCTGATCCGTGTGGCGATGGAAGAGGCGGGTCAGGCTGTGCCCGATTTCGCCGATCCAGCGCGGGCCTTCCCGCCCTGTGCGAGCAGGCCGGAGGTTCTGCCCCGGCAGGGCAGTTGGGCCACGGCGGAGGTGCGCTGCGACGGGCCGGTCTGGAGCCGCGCGGTGCGGACCGGGGCGGTGATCGGCGCGGCGGCCATGGCCGCCCCCGACATGGAAACAGATGACGGGCCGATGGCCGTGGTCCTGCTGCGCAGCGTTGCGCGGGGCGCGGTGCTGATGGCCGAGGATGTGGCGCTGGCCCCGGCGGGCGCGCGCAGCCCCGACGGCATCTTCACCGATCCCGGCGAAGTGATCGGGCGGCGCACCAAGACGGCGCTGGGGGCGGGCAAGCCCGTCCTGCTGCGCCAGTTGGAACCCGTTTGGATGGTGGCGCGCGGCAATCCCGTGGTTCTGGTGGCGATGGCCGGGGGGCTTGCCGTTTCGGCCCCGGCAGAGGCGCTGGACGATGGCGGGATGGGCGATGTGATCCGCGTCCTGAACAAATCGAGCGGGCGCGAAGTGAAGGCTGTGGTCACCGGAAGAAATTCCGTGATGGCCCAGACTAACATGCGCTGAAATTCTTCCGTAATGACAGCTAAACGGAGGCTCTCATGGTAGACCCAATTTCAACATCAGCTGCGCGTCCTCGGATCGCCCGTCCGGGCGAAGATGTCGCTGTGCCGGTACAGGGTTCCACCGCGAACGGCTCTGCCACGGCTGTCGGAACGGCCGCAGGGGACAGCGTCTCGCTGAGCCCGGCGGCACAATCCCTGCCTGCAGAGCTTAAGGGTGGACCCCCCATTGATCTGACCATCGTGGCCAAGATCAAGGAAGCGATTGCGGAAGGGAAGTATCCCATCGATCTGGAGAAGATCACCGACAGTCTGTTCGAGAACTATCTCGAACTGACGTCGTGATCCTTTTCCCGATCCGCAAGATCTAACGACCCGGAGCCTTCCGACATGACACTCGGCACGTCTGCCATTCTTCTGGCCACCCTTCTGGCAGGGATCACCCTTGTCGCCTTTGGACTGCTGCGCAACCGCGCGCGGGACGCCGAGGCGGTGGCGGAGATGGGTCATTCTGACGGGGCGGATGCGCCCGACATGAGCCAAGAACTGGCCGGCGCCTTTGCCGCGCGGCTGGAGGCGATTATGGCCGAGCAGACGGCGCGGCAGTCTGAGGCGCTGAGCGATGCGCTGGCGGGGCTGAAGTCGGACATTCAGGATCTGAAGTCGGATGTGGAATGGCTGGCGGGCGAACGGATGATCGAGCAGGCGATCACACTGGCGCAGACGGGGCTGGAGGCGGACGAGATCGGGCGCGAACTGGGCCTGACCCGGGAGACCGCCGAGACGATCCGGATGTTCCGCCGCCACTGAGCGCCGGGGATGTGAACAGGCGGGGGCCGGACGGAAAGCCGTCCGGCCCCTTTCCCATTCCGGTGCAAGATCAGGCCGATGCGGGATCAGGGCAGCGTGGCGCAGAGGGCGTGGCCCGCCATGCCGCCCGCGCAGAGATCGCGCAGCGCCTGCAGGGCGGCATCCTGCGCGGCGAGCCGATCCTTGGGATCGATGCGCGCCAGCGTGGCATCGCGGGCCGCCGCCGCATTGGGCGTGGCAAGCGCGGCAGAGAGGGCCTGCCAGACATAGCCGCCCGTCAGATCCGGTTTCGGCAGAAGATCGAGCCGCAGGACCGAGCGTTCCAGCATCGCGCGCCCGTCGCCGGATTGGATGCGGGGATCGAGATCGGCTTCGATGCGGGTGACAAGCTCTTCGCGCAGGGCGGGGCTGGCCTTGTCGGCCAGCTTGTCGATCAGGGCGCGGGCGGCGGGCACGCCGGCCAGACGAGCGCGCCACCCCCAGTAGAGCGCCTCGCGGTCGTTCTGGGGGACGCCGATGCCTTGGGCGTAGAGAAGGCCGAGGTTGAACTGTGCCTCGGACTCGCCCGCGCGGGCGAGATCGAGCAGCATCTGCGCCGCTTCGGGCGCGCGGCCTGCGCGCAGGGTTTCGATGGCGCTGCCGAGATCCGGTGCGGCCTGTGCTGCAAGCGGCAGCAACACGAGCGGGAGGAGAAGGGCGCGGGTCTTCATCGGGCGGCCGTGAGGACAAGCTGAAGATAGAGGAGACGCCGCCGGGGCATGTGCCGGATGGGGCGTTCGTAGACAACGACCTGTGGGCGGCTGTTCGCCTCGGTCACAAATTCGATCTCGATGTTTTCGGGCAGGAAGACGTCGTAGAATTCCAGCGTGGCCACCGGATCGGCGGCGAAGCGGTCACGGAAGCCGGGATCGATCCAGATGCGGGCGAGCGCGCGGCCGAGGATGTCAGGGAGGTAGCGTTCCACCTGTTCGCGGTTGCGCAGGCGGGTTTCGTGGCGCACGAGATCGTAATCGCGGGCGTGGGGCTGTGCCTTCGGCTCGGCTGCGCCGGGCACGCCATAGGCGTGACGTACGGCATCGCGCAGCCGCGTCAGCGTGGGCAGACGAGAGATGACGGGGACAAGCGCCCGGGACATCCTCTCTTTCATCGCGGAGCAGCCCTTCGAAAGGTGTTCAATTCTAGGGTGAAAACGGCACGGGTGGCGATTTGTTTAGGAGGTTGCCCTCAAATGGCGGGGGCTGGTGCCGTTCTGGATGTATGCGGTGACAATTGGGGGTTGCCATGATTGTGGCCTTGCCGGGCCAGACGCCAGCCATTTTGGGTTTCGCCTTTCCGGCGGGGCTTGCGCTTGCCTTGGCGGCAGTGCTGCTGGTGTCCTATCCGCCGCGGGTGGAGGTTGCGGCGGAAGAGGCCGTGGTCGAGCAACCAGCAGGGCTGATGCATCTGTATATTGCGCTGCAGGAGCCGCTGTACGTGTCGCTGGGCACGGGGCCGCGGATGAAGCTGGATCTGGCGGTTTCTGTCTCGGGGACGAGCGCGCAGCTTTTGGAACTGAATGCCGTGGTGGATGACCAGCTGTCGCGCGTCCGGGCGGCGATCCTGAGCGAGGCGCAGGAGATGGTCATGGAAGGGGCGGACAGCGTGATGGTGCATGCCGCCCTGCCAGAGCGGGCGCGGGACACGATCAATGGGATGCTGGGCAGCGAGGACTTTCCGGAACCGGTGGCCGAGGTCCTGATCCTGGGGCTGGCGCTGCAGGAGTGAGGCGGCACATATCTTGCACGACTTGGGCGAGACTTAGCCCGAGGAGGCAGGAATGACTGCGATGACCGAACGGACCATGACCGATGCCAGCGATCGCGCGGTGCTGTCTGCCGCGCTGCAGACGGTGGCGGTGGAATGCGTGCATTATGACGATGCGGAGCGGCCCAATCGGCGGCGCTTGATGCCGCTGGCGGGCCTGCTGGCCCCGCTGGTCAGCGCTCGTCTGGGTGACGCTCTGCGCGACGCCAGCTGAGATAGCGATAGAGGAAGGTCCCGGCGATCACCGCCGGGAACCACAGAACCAGCTGGCGCAGGTCCGGTAGGTTCGACAGGAGCCGGTCGGTCAGGATCGGGTCCAGAAGGCCCATGCCCAGAAGCGGCGCGGCCGAAATCAGGAACCAGCGGATATTGAGGCAGCGGCGGCAGGCCATCGGCGCCCCCGTCAGCGCGCGCGCTCGCCCGGCTGGGCGTAGGCGGCGCGGATCTGGCCATCGCGGCGGGCGGCGACTTCGCCCCGAGCGACGGCCTGTTCCAGCGCCACAATGGCACGGGCCACGATGGCCTGAGCGTGGCGGGCGGCGGCTGCGTGCTGCGGGCCGAGGCTGCGCGCCATGCGGTCGAGATCGGCGGTCGAGATCAGGGTCTGCACGATATCCTCACGCTGGGCGGCATCTTCGAGCCTGCCCGCGATCAGCGCGAATTCCACGCTTGCCGCATCGGTGAAGGGAACGCGCTGGAGGGTCATGCCGCGTCGCCCGTCACGCGGTTGCCGATCTGCTGCCACGCGGCGAGCAGGCTGCCGATGTGGTCGGCGCATTCGGCGAGGCGGGGCGAGGGTTCGCGGCGGAACGTCTCGGCCACGCGGAGGCGGCAGTATTCATAGACCCGGAACAGATGTTCGGAAATCTCGCCGCCCTTTTCGAAATCGAGGCTGGACTGCAGGATGTAGATCGCCGTGAAGGCGCGATTGATGTGGGGGGCCGGATAGCTCCGATCCGGTTCGGCGGCCGCCAGCACACGCAGAGAGCGTTCCAACTCACGCAGGGTGACGAGGATGATGCCATGGGGGCTTTCGACGGTGAGCGCCTCGCCGGTGTCGGTGCGGCGATACTGGGCACGGGCATCGAGGAACGTCATGCTGTGCATCCTTTCTTGGGTGCTTGGAACTGCCTGTTGTTGAAAAGAGAAACGACCTTTTGGCCCATATGTTTAGCCGCCGGAATGCCGCTTGCGGGCGGCTTGCGCGCAAAGCAAAGGGCGGGCCGCTGGTTCCAGCAGGCCCGCCCTTGGGACGCGGAGAGGCGTGATCAGATCAGTGGAAGAGCGAGGCGCGGCGGGTGGCCGGGCGGCGCAGCAGCGCGGCGCGGGCGGGTTCCGGGGCGACGTGACGCAGGCGCGAATGGGCGAGCATCTGGCGGCCGGTGGCCAGCGTGTCGGCCAGTTTGTCGTCGTCGGCGTTGATGTCGAAGATCAGATCGATGGCGAAGCCCTGCGCTTCGGCAGCAGTCCCGCGCGAGGCGGCGATGACGAGGTCGCGGCGGGCCCAGCCCAGCTGCGCCACCAGAAGCGCCATGCGGCGGGCGGGCATGGTGCCCGGATCGAGATCGAGGATCAGCATGTCGGGCGCGTCGCGGCGCAGCAGCGCCAGGTCGCAGCCGGTGGCATCGGTCGCCATGATGTCGCGGGCAGCGAGGGCCTGCAGCAGGCGGGGCGCGCGGGGCGAGAGGATGGCTGCATTGACGGGCTGACGCCAGATCGCGGCTTCCGGGAGGAAGGGAGCGGTTTCAGCGGGAACAACGGCGCGATGCATCATCATGGGACTACCCGTAGCGGTGTTTCGGAGCCGTGGTGCCGTTCGTGGCAAGCGACTCAGGTTTCGTGTTGAAGGTAGGATTCCGCTATTTTCGCCTTGTTTTCAACGCTGGACCGGCCCCCCGATACGGATGCCGCCGGGCACGGCATCCGCGTATGCCGGGTCTACATCCGAAGGGATGTGGAGACCGCATGGGTCGGCGACTGGGCGGCGCAGAGCATGTTGGCAGAGACGACCATGCCCACGTCACCGCCCGCAAGAAGGGCGATTCCCGTCATGTTCTGGAGGCCCGAGAGCACCCCTTTCAGCGGGCGGAGGAGCACCAGTTGTTGACCGATCAGCTCGTCCACCGGGACGGCAACGGAGCGGCCTTGCGCCCCCACCACGACATAGACGTTGCGGCGGCTGCCCTGTGCCGGAGCCCCGCCACGCGGGCCGGGAAGAGACTGGACGGCGACGATCTCGTTGTCGCCGATGCGCAGCATCTCGCGCCCTTCGGCGGCCGAGACGCGCAGGCGGCGGTCGGGTTCGGGCTGCAGGATCATGCGGATGGCATCGACGGGCACGACATAGCGCACGCCTTCGACGCCCACGACCATGCCTTCCAGCACGACCATGGCAAGCGGCAGCGAGATATGGAAGCGCATCCCCATGCCGGGCAGCGCCACCTGACGGAGGCTGCCGCCCATGCGGGTGACATTGGTGCGGAGGTCTTCCAGCGCGGGCGAGACTTCGGAGGCGACGCCGTCATCTTCGAAGATGGCCAGCACCCGTTCCTCGTCGCGGTGGAAGGAGATGTGAAGGTTGCGCGGCGCCTCGGTGCCAAGTTCCAGCCGCGCCACGGCAAGGTTGCGCAGGATGCGGCGGAGGTTTTCGAGGATGGTGAGGTCGAGCGTCAACTCGCCGCCTGCGAAGGAGGTGGTGGCCTCGCGGCGGTTGCGGCGGGAATAGGTTTGAACGAACGCTTCGAGCGGGCGGAAGATCGTCTCGATCCGGCGAGAGCGGATTTCGACGGTTTCCTCCTGCAGGTGGGTGATCTGGCCGACAAGCTGGGTTTCCAGTTGGGCGAGTTCCTGAAGCTTTGTGCTGAAACCCGTCAGCAGCGCGCGCAGCGGCGTGCGGGCACGGCGCCAGTCGTTGCCGACACTGCGCATCACGGCCTCGACGCTATCGAAGAGATCATCCTCGGACAGTTCGGTGAGCATGTGGCTGATCATCGACTGGCTGGCCGCGATCTCGCCGATCTGTTCGACCATCTCGGCGGTGATACCCGCCTGCGGGATCTGCGCGACGGCGCCATCTGGATCGGCGGGCGCGGTTTCCGGCACGTCGGAGGTGGGCACCAGCATACGCGTCAGCTTGAGGTAGCGCGCGGTGGAGTCGAGGGAGGCCAGCGCCTCGCCCATACCGGCCTCGTCCAGCGCGGAGGCGAGGAGGAAGTCGAAAAGCGTGTTGTCGCCGTCAAAGACGGTGACGTTGGTGATGGAGCGGACGGTATCCTCTGACAGCCAGCCGATGAAGGCCTCGGCGAGTTTCTCGTCGTTGTTGATGTCGGCGCGCACGATGAAGAAGCGCAGGCCCTGTTCGATGGCCTCTGACGCCGAGCGGACGCTTTCGGGCGACAGGACGCGGTGGAATTCCTTGGGCAAGCCGAGGCGGCGTTCGACGGCAGAGGCCGTCATAACGCCGTCCTGCACGAAGCAGAGGTTGGACGCCTCTTCGAACAACTTTTCCAGCGAGGCGGTGTCGGGCGTTTGGCCCTGGGTGATGGCGTCGAAGACCAGTTCGACCGTGTCGATGAAGCCGCGAGCGACATGGGACAGGATCGGGTCGGGGACGACGCCACGGGTATGGAGCCGCGAGAAGAGGTCGATCAGCGACATGGCCAGCTGACCGGCGGTTTCGATGCGGTGGTGGCCGCAGGCGTGATGGACGAGGCGCATCAGCCGGTCGAGGCGGAGGTAGTCGGCATCGAGATCGACCGAGGCGCGGAGGCGTTCGAGGGTGGCCTCAAGCTCTGACAGCGTGGAGAAGACGTGTTCGGCGCACCAGCCTTGCAGCAGTTCGCGCGGGGAAATGCCGGAGGCGCGGGCGGCGTCGGGCATGACTGCCTCGACCCCCGCCAGTTCTTCGTAAAGGCGCAGTTCGGCGGCGTGGAAGTCTTGTGCGTTGGTGGCGACGGGGATGCGGGCGGCGGCCTCGTCGGCGCGGACATAGCCCGATTGCTGGGCGGCCTTGCGGATGATGGCGACGCGGTCGGCGACCGCTACGGGGTCTGGGGTTTCGCCGCAGAAGAAACCGGTGCCAAAGGCGGCGATGTCGGACAGCGGATCACGGATGAGGTCGAAGAAGCTATGTTCCGGCGCGGCTTCGGCTGTCTCGGTCGGGCCGAAGGTGGCTTCGGACAGTTCGGCCAGGGCCAGAAGCAGCGCGGCGAGGGGTTCGGAGCCCTGCTCCGGCGCGGCGAGATAGACTTTGAGCGCGGCGGACCAGTCATCGAGCCCCATCTGGCCCGCGGCATGGGCGAGGTTGTCGGCCTCGCGCCGGGCCTTGGGGCGGATGGTATCGGGATCGCCGTCGAAGGCGGCGAGATGGTCGGTGAGCTTGCGCGTGGCGTCGGTGGCCATGCCGCGGAAGATCTCGCGGTAGGCGGGATCATCGGCGAGACGCTTTTCGGGGCGTTTCTCAGCACGCGGAGCGGGTTCGGGGGCTGGTTCGGGGGTGGGGTCCGCCGCGACGGGCGCAGGGGTTGGTTCAGGCGCCGGTTCAGCGGCTGGCTCGGCGGCCTTGCGGGCGCGTTTCTTCGGGGCGGGGTCGGGTTCGGCCACCGGTTCGGGGGTGGGTTCGGGATCCGCCGCCACGGGGGCGGCGGGGGGTTCGACTGCGGCCTGCGGCGCAGGCGCAGGTTCCGGTTCGACGAAAGGTTCGGCAACAGGTTCTGGGGCGGCGGGGACCGGATCCGCTGCCTTGGCCTGTGCGACCGGCTCTGCCGGGGTGGGGGCGCCGCTGGCGCGGGCGATCTTGTCCTTCAGGCGGTGAAGCAGATCCTCGGACGGGCCGGGGTCCACGTCGGCGCGGTTGGCCGCCGTATCCTCGAGCATTCCGCGCAGCGTATCGGCGGCAAGGAGGAGGATATCCTTGATCTCGGCATCCCACGGGACGCCCTGATCGCGGACCAGACCGATCAGGTCTTCGGCGTAATGCGCGCGGCTTTCCACCACGGCCAGACCCAGCACGCGGGAATTGCCCTTGAAGGTATGGACGGCGCGGAACAGGGCCGAGACATGCGCGCCCTGATCGGCCGCACCACCATTGCCCAGCGCGATGAGCGCGGTTTCCATCGCATCCAGAGCCTGCGCGCCATCATCGGCGTAGAGGGCCCAGATTTCGTCCATTTCGTCAGACATGTCAGCCTCATGCTGTACCGGGCGGGGGCCAGCCCGCCGTCAGGGGATCGCAGTGCGGTGGATCAGGCGGCGCAGAGTGTGCGCATGGTGCGCGCCAGTTCGTCGCCCGTCTTTTCCTCAAGGTCATGCGAGACGGTGCCCGAGGGTTTGGCCACCACGCCATCCGCGCCCAGTTCGCGCGCCTTGGCAGCATGGGCCGAGCCTGACACCGCCACCGAGGACAGCATGCAGATCTTGGCGCGCGTCTTGAGTTTCGCATGGCGCAGGAATTCAAGGCCATCCATCACCGGCATCTCGATGTCGAGAAGGATCAGGTCCACGTCCGGGACGGTGGACAGTTTGTCCAGCGCCTCTTGTCCGTTGGCGGCCTGTGCCACGACCTTGAAGTCGGGCAGGGTCTTGATGAAGGAGGCGATGTAGAGCCGCATCATGGCGGCGTCATCGACGATCATGACATTGTAGGGCATCAGGTTCTCTCCGGTCGAAAATGGGGGCGAGGGTGTGGTCTCGCCGTCAGAAATTTGCGTAGCCCCGCTGATCGCGGTCGCTGTTGAGTTGGACCTTGGCGGGGGGCGTCCCGCGCGAGGTCTGGGCGATCATCGACTGGATCTGCGACATGAGGTCGGCGGGGATCTGGTCGAGGTTGATGGCGCTGCCCTTGAGCTGCGCCACCCGGCGGAGGCGGAAGCGGGCCAGTTCGCCCCGCATGCCTTCGGTTGCGGATTGCATCTCGGCCACGGCGGACGCGAGTTCTTCCGCCTGCTGCGAGGTCGAGAGGGCGGATTTCGCGATCTCGCCGATGGAGCCGTTGATCTGGGCCACACCGCGCGACTGTTCGTCAGAGGCGGCGGCGATGTCGCGTACCAGCGATTTCACCTTGGCGATGTCGTCGGCGATGGAGACGAAGGCGCGGCTGGTTTCATCGGCGATGCGGACCCCAGCCTGCACACGGGTGGAGGCGTCTTCGATCAGGTCCGAGGTTTCGCGCGCAGCGCGGGCCGAGCGGCCGGCGAGGTTGCGAACTTCCTGCGCGACCACCGCGAAGCCCCGGCCATGCTGGCCTGCGCGCGCGGCCTCGACCGCCGCGTTGAGGGCGAGGAGGTTGGTCTGGAAGGCGATCTCGTCGATGACCTTGATGATCTTGGCAATGTCCTGGCTGGAGGCGCGGATGCCTTCCATGGATGCGACCATCTCGGCGATCTTTTCCTTGCCGTTTTCGGCCACTTCGGAGGCGCCGGTGACAAGCTGGCTGGCCGAAGTGGCGGCGGCGGCGTTCGATTTCACCTGGATGTCGGTTTCCTCGGCGGTGGCGGAGACCTCATCCACGGAGGAGGACTGCACCTGCGCGTTGGAGGCCAGCGACTGCGAGGACTGCGCCATCTGGCGGACCGAGACGGAGACCTGCTGCACCTGCGTGTCAAGCGCGGTGAAGGCACCGTTCAGGCTTTCGAAGGCGGCCTCGAAGGCCTCGATGATGCGGCGGTAGGCCCCGCTGTGACGGGATGCATCGATGGAGGTGTCCAGCTCGCCCGAGACGATGGCGTTGGAGAGCCGTTCGATTTCGGTCGTCACGTCGCGGAAGTTGCCACGGATGCGGTCCAGCGTGGTCATCAGGTGATGGAACTGGCCGCGATGGCCGGAGGTATCGACCTTGCCGTCGAAGCGGCCTTCCACCAGGGCGGCGGCAAGGGTTTCGATGTCACGGAAGACGGATTTGAAGTTGGCGCGCACGCCCTCCATCGCTTCGTTGATGAAGGCGGATTTGCCAGCGAAGGATTCGAGCGGGGCGTCGAAGTTTCCTTCGGCGAATTCGGAAATGCAGGCGATGATCTTACGCTTTGTTTCGATATGGCCCTGAACCATGCGATTGACCTTGTTCAGGACATCGGCATTGCCTGAGGCATAGCCGTGGGCATCGACGAAGTGGTCGATCTCGCCCTTTTGATGGGCGGCCGCCATGTCGGAGATGGCGGTGATGAAGCGATCCGTCTCGGCCCGCGCCTTGTGGTCGACGGTTTCGTCGCGCCATTCGACGATTGCGCCCTTCGATGCACCCTCGGCAGCAGCGAGCGGGGTGGAGGAGAAGGCAAAGTGACGTCCACCTGCGGTCAGCGTGCCTTGCAGGCGGTCTGCCATTCCGGCGGCGACAAGGCGCGTGGAGTCGCGGTGGAAGAGTTCCAGCGGCTGACCGACCAGCGTGTCGAGCGCGAAACCGGGCAGGTCGCGGCGGATCTCGGCCTCGTAGGGGCGGAACATGGCGCGGGCGGCCTTGTTGACGAAGCGGATGGTCATTCCGGCATCGGCGATCACGACCGGCGTGGCCAGTTCGTCATAGGCGGCGAGGCAGGACTGGCTTTCCCACAGGAGGGGCTTGGGCTGGTCGGCAGTCGCGGCGGGCATCGGTTCGGTCCTCTCGGAAAGGTCGTCGGAAGGGGCGGCGACCATGGGCAGGGTTTCGGCTGCGTCGTCGATCAGGTCGAGCGGATCGGGACGCGGATCAGGGCGGGCGGCGGCACGGCCGGTGGTGGCGCGGGCCGGACGCGAGCGGTTGGTCTGTTCGGTCATCGCCATTCTCCGGTTCAGGCCGCCATTTCGGCGGGCAGGGCGATGTCGCCATCGGCGACGAGCACTTCGGTGTCGAGCAGCACGGCGACGCGGTCACCGATGCGGCCGATGCCCGCGATGACGGGACGGGTGGACGAGCGGCCGAATTGGGTGTGGCGGTCCACCTGCGAGGGCGGGATTTCCAGCACTTCTGACACGCCGTCGACGATTAGGCCGATGGGGGCCTCGCCCACGTCCATCACGATCACGACGGTGCGTTCGTCATAGGCGCGTTCCGGCATGCCGAAGCGGAGGCGGACATCCATCAGCGGGATGACCTTGCCGCGCAGGTTGATGACGCCCTTGATGTAATGCGGCACGTCCGGCACGGACATGATGCGCTGCATCCCGACAATCTCGGTCACGCCGGCGATGCCGACGCCGTATTCCTCGGCCCCGAGGGCGAAGGTCAGATACATCTCGTCGATGTTGTCTGCCTCGCGCAGCGGCAGCCCATCGGGGCGGGCCTTGGTGGCTTCGGCGGTGTCTTGGGCCATGACGCTCTCTCCTTCCGGTGTCTCGTTGCTTTGGTCCGGTTCAGACCCGTGCCGCGTGGGGGGCGGTCACGGCCTGCAACATCCGGGCCGGTATCTGTTCAAGCGGCAGGATCGACTGGGCGGCGCCCAGATCGCGTGCTGCCATCGGCATTCCATAAACGACTGAACTTTCTTCATCTTGAGCCAGCGTCGCGCCGCCCGCGTTGCGGATGGCCAGAAGGCCCGCTGCGCCGTCGCGTCCCATCCCCGTGAGGATCGCGCCGATGGCCTGCGTTCCGGCGGCAAGGGCCACGCTATGGAAGAGGACATCGACGGAAGGGCGCGAGAAGCAGACCGGATCGCCGTCGCGCAAGATGACGCGGTAGCCGCGTCCGGCGCGTTCGATCGCCATATGGCGGGTGCCGCCGGGGGCGACGAGAATCTGGCCGGGCTGGAGGGTGTCGCCATCCTGCGCCTCGCGCACGGACATGGCGCAGATCGTGTCAAGCCGGGAGGCGAAGGGGGCGGTGAAGCCTTCGGGCATATGCTGCACGATGAGGATCGGCGGGGTTTCCGGCGGAAAGCAGGGCAGGATGGTGGTCAGTGCCTGCACACCGCCCGTGGAGGAGCCGATGCAGAGCAGCGTCGGGCCGCCCGTGCGGCGCGGTTGCGGAGCGGGGACCGGGATCGCGGGTGCCTCGGCCCGTGTGGCGCCGGGGCGGGCGTGACGCGGAATGTGGGGCGTGGCGGGGGCCGGGGCCGCAGTCGCGACAGGGAGGTCGGCGCGCGGTTCGGGGCGGGGTTCGGGGGGCAGGCTGGCCGGGGTGACCGGCAGCGCGTGGCGGTTCCGGCCCGTGGCGACACGGGCCCCTGCGGCGGCGCGGACACGGGCGCAGATGTCGGTCATGATCGTGGGCAGGCCCGCGGCAAGGCCGAGGCTGGGCTTGGAGATGACGTCCACCGCACCCGCCTCGAGCGCGCGCATGCTGATATCGGCCCCATCGCGGGTAAGCGAGGAGATCATCACCGTCGGGATCGGCATCGAAGGCAGGTAGTGGCGCAGGAAGGTGAGGCCGTCGACGCCGGGCATTTCCACATCGAGTGTCACGACATCTGGGCGGTCGCGGCGCATCACTTCCCATGCGGCTTCGGCGCTGCTGGCGGTGGCGATGACGTCGATATCGGGATCTGCGGACAGGCCCATCGACAGGACACGGCGGATCATCGCGCTGTCATCCACGATCAGGACGCGGGTGGTGCGGGTCTGCATCACACGCCCTCCTTGCGGAAGGTGCCGTTGGAAACGGGTGTCCAGGGCGCGCAAACGTCGCGGACGTTCTCGGTGACGGAGGTGACGAGCCAGCCGCCGGGTTCCGTCACCTCATGCAGCGCGCGGAGAGTGGCGATCTGATCGTCACGTTCGAAGTAATAGAGGACGTTGCGGCAGAAGACGGTCTGGAACGTCTTGCGGAAAGGGTAGGGCCGCGTCTTGAGGTTCATCTGCCGGAAGGTGCAGACGTCGCGGAGTTCCTTCTTGACGCGCAGGCGGCCGCCTTCGGCGGGTTCGAACCAGCGGGCGAGGTAGTCGGGCGGCACGCGGTCGAGGCGGTTTTCGGGATAGGTGGCGGCCTCGGCCTCGGCGATCACGGGGGCGGAAATGTCGGTGCCAAGGATCGCGGTGCGGCGCAGCGCGGCGGGCCCCAGCGTTTCGGCGATGAGGATGGCGAGCGTATAGGCCTCATCCCCGGCGGCGCAGGCGGCGGACCAGATGCGAATCTCGTCCCGCTGGGCGAGCTGCGGCAGGATATGGACGCGGAAGGTATCCAGAACGTCCACTTCGCGGAAGAAATAGGTGTGGTTGGTAGAGGCCGCGTGCATCACGGCCAGTTGCAGTTCCATCGAGGAGCCGGAGTTCAGCCGCCCCGCCATGTCGGAGAGATCGCGCATGGCGAAGTCGCGCTGGACGCGGGCAAGGCGCTGGCGCAGCTGTTCGATCTTGTGTTCGGGAAAGTGGATGCCGCAACGCTGCGACAACCAGCCCCGGATCGCTTCGGCCCCCTGACGGTCTGTCGTGGTCATTGCGGACCCCCTGACGGACCGGCGGCCAGACGTTCGCAATCCAATACCAGCGCCACTTCGCCCGTGCCCAGAAGCGCGCAGCCCCAAGAGGCGCGAACCTGGGCGAGACGGCCGATGAGCGGCTTCATCACCACCTGCTGGCGGTCGAGGATTTCGTCCACGGGAACGGCGATGGGACCGGAAGAGGTGTTGAAGACCACAAGCACCTGTGTCGGCGGGTCTTCGGCGCGGTCGAGGGGCGTGCCGTAGAACTGATCCAGACGGCAGACCGGGATGAAGGCGCCGCGCAGGCGGAACATTTCGGACCCGGTATCGGCGGAGATGCCGACAAGGTCTTCGGGTCGCGGCTTGGCGATTTCCGAGACGACGTCGATCGGCACGGCGAAAAGCTGATGGCGCAGGCGCAGGATGATGCAGTCGAGGAAGGCGAGCGAGACGGGGATGTGCAGCGCCACGCGGGTGCCCTGCCCTGCCGTGCTGTCCACCGCGATGCGGCCGCGCAGCGCCTTCATCGTGGCATTGAGAACGTCCATGCCGACGCCGCGGCCCGACAGGTTCGACACAACTTCGGCGGTGGAGAAGCCGGGTTCGAAGATCACCTTCCAGAGCGCGGAGGGTTCGGGTTCCTCGTCCGGGCCGAAGAAGCCCTTTTCGCGGGCCTTTTTCAGGATTTTGTCGCGGGCAAGTCCGCGGCCATCATCGGCCACGGTGATGCGCACCTCGGACCCCACTTGCGCGGCAGACAGCAGGATGCGGCCCTGTTCGGGCTTGCCTACGGCGCGGCGGTCATCGGGGCCTTCGAGGCCGTGGTCGGCGGAGTTGCGCACGACATGGAGAAGAGGGTCGTAGAGACGGTCAGCGACGAGCTTGTCGATGGCAGTGTCGCCGCCTTCGATATCCATCTCGATCTGCTTGCCGGTCTGGCGTTCAAGTTCGCGCACCATGCGGCGCAGGCGGCGGAAGACATCGTCCACCGGCACGAGACGCAGTTCGGTCGCGGCGTCCTGCACTTCGCGCACGATCATGTTGAGGCGGTGGACGGCGGCATCGAAATTCGTGAGTTGCAGACCCAACAGATCGGGAGACTGCACGGTTTCCGAGACGGAAAGGGAGAGTTCGCCCACAAGATCCATCAGACGGCTGATCTTGTCGGAAGAGACGCGCATCAGGCCGCCATCGGCGGGCGTGGTTTCCACGGCGCCGCTCATGGCTTGCCCCTTGCCGTGCAAAGGGCGCAATCCAACTTGTCCCGAAGCCGAGACATCATGTGTTCGTCCTTTTCTTCAGCATCCGCTGGCGAGATCGCCGCTATCATCTGCAAGTGGTGGGCCACGTCCGTGCCATGGCTGAGGCAGGGCCGGATCAGGCTGCTTCGGAGTTGCGGTCGAAGTTGAAGATGCAGACCCCGTCAAATCCGGTGGATTTGAACAGGAAGGTCTTTTTCATCGTGTCGAGGAACCCGCCATGGTTCTTTTCGAAGTTCTTCAGCTCGCTCACCGCGGGAAAGAAGACGTTGATGGACACGTCACCTTCCTTTGAAATCAGGACGTTGAGCCCTGTGAGGTTGCAGCTTGGGATAGCGTTTCCCAAAGCCTCGATCACGAAGGGCGCAGCGATCTGCGCGGCGTCAAGGCTGGGAAATTTGAGATGATAAGTCTTTGATAGCATGGACTCTGCCCCGGGTTGGTCGGTCTTGCGGAGTCTGGAACGACCCTTCGGCGCAGAATGTGATACATACTTTCGGATGGGATCGGGTTTTCCACGCTTTTCCCGGTGGAAAACTGCGTCATGGAAAACGGCTTGGGGCGGAAAAGCACCCGCCCGGATGGACCCCGCCCATACGGATGGGTCCGACCCCGGCGATGGTCGTGTCGGGATTCCGAAACCTCGGCGCGCGGGGTGCGAGAGGGTGTCGGAAGCGCCCATGAAGCCGGGGCATGTCAGGGAAAACGGCGGGGGCTGAAGGCGTTTTAGCGGGGGCTGGCGAAGATTTTTCGTCAGCGCGCGGCGGCTGGCACGGTTCCTGCCTCTTCCCTTCCAGACTGCGTTTCCATCACCCGGAGCAAGACCATGGCCCTGATCCACATCCTTGACGACGCTTTCGAAGCCGGTGCCGCCGTGGCGCAGCTTCTGTCCCGCCGCCGGATCGCGGCGGAGCGAGGCGCCAAGCCCGTGGCGGGGACGCAGGTCCTGGTGGCCTCGGCGGCGGCGGAGGCAGGTCTGGGTGGCGCGCGTGGTCTGACGGACCTTGCCCGGGCGGCGGGTGCGAAGTCGATCATCGTGGTGTCGGAAGGGGCGGCGTCCTTTGCAGTGGCGGAAGAGATGGGCGGGCGCGTGCTGCGCGTTGCCCTGCCCCGCAGCGGCCAGCCCGCGCTGCGCGATGCCGGGCTGATGACGCTGGTCGACATGATCGGCGGGCAGGTGCAGGGGATGGTGGCTGCCGATCCGGCGACGGGAGAGTTGATCGATCTGGCGAACCGGGTGGCGCGCACGGATGTGACGGTCTTCATCAACGGGCCGACGGGATCGGGCAAGGAAGTGCTGGCGCGCACCGTGCATGCCGCAAGCCGCCGGGCGGGGGCACCCTTCGTGGCGATCAACTGCGCGGCGATCCCCGAGAACATGCTGGAAGCCATCCTTTTCGGCCATGAGAAGGGCGCCTTCACTGGCGCGTCGAATGCCAACAAGGGCATCATCCGGGCGGCCGAAGGTGGCACGCTGATGCTGGACGAGATTTCGGAAATGCCGATGGGCCTGCAGTCGAAGCTCTTGCGGGTGCTGCAGGAGCGGGCGCTGACGCCGATCGGGGCGCAGGCCGAAGTGGCCGTGGATATCCGCGTGATCGCCACGTCGAACCGCGACATGGAAGAGGAAGTGCGCGAGCGCCGCTTCCGCGAAGACCTGTTCTATCGCCTGAACGTCTTCCCGTTGGCCACCCGCGCGCTGTGCGAGCGGCCGGAGGACATTCCGGTTCTGGCCTGCGCGATGGTGCGGCGTCATGCGCCGGAAGGCCAGCCCCTGCCGATGCTGACGCCCGAGGCGCTGGCCGCGCTGGCCGCGCATGACTGGCCGGGCAATGTGCGCGAGCTGGAGAATGTCATCCAGCGTGCGCTGGTGATGCAGGAGGGCGGCAAGATCACGCCGTCCGACCTGCTGATCCGGGCGGCGACGCCCACGGTGACGCGGTTGATGGCGCGCGCGGTCTGAGGCAGACGCGATGAGCATCGGATCGGTGAACGGGTTTTCGCCCTTCGCTGCCGGATTGATCCGGCCGGAGGGGCCGCAGGTCGGCCAGCAGGCGGGCCTTCAGACGGGCCAGCAGTTGGGTCAGCAGACCGGGGGCATCCAGACGCCCTTCGCGCCACAGGTCATGCCGGGGATCGGTGAGGCCAAGGGGCCGGGGTTCGGCGAGCGTGTCGCGGGCGCGGTGGACAACCTTGCCCAAGCGCAGAACACGGCGTCGCAGCGGGCGCGGGATTTCGAGATGGGTCTGGAGACGGACCTCGCCTCGGTGATGATCGATCAACAGATCTCGTCCCTCGGTTTCCAGTTCGCGCTGAACGTGCGGAACAAGGCGCTGGGCGCCTACCGCGACATCATCAACATGCCGGTCTGAGACAGCGAGAGGATTGACGCAAGATGGCGATGACCCCCATTCCGGTCGGCAGCGGCAACCCCATGGTGGCGCAGGTGAAGGGCGCGGTGAGCAATGTGATGCGCATGGGCAACCAGCCCGCGCTGCGCCGCGCCATGCCCGCGATCCTGATCCTGTCGGTGGCGGTGCTGGCGGTGGGCGGTTGGCTGATCCTGCGGGAACCGGCGCGGATGGTGCTGTTTCCGGGGATGGCCGAGGCGGACAAGGCGCAGGTGATCGAAGCGCTGAACGCGGCGGGGATCAATGCGGCGGTCGACAGCCTGACGGGCGAGATCGAAGTGGCGACGGCGGAATATCACCGCGCACGGATGCAGCTGGCCGCGCAGGGTCTGCCGACGTCGATGCCCGATGCGAACGCCGTGCTGACCGATCTGCCGATGGGGGCGAGCCGGTCGGTCGAAGGGGCGCGGCTGCGGCAGGCGCAGGAATTGGAACTGGCGCGGTCGATCACCGAAATCTCGGCCGTGTCGCAGGCGCGGGTGCATCTGGCGCTGCCGGAAAAGTCGGCCTTTCTGCGCGACACGCAGCCGCCGCGGGCGTCGGTCTTTTTGCAGCTTGCGCCGGGGCGGATGCTGGAAGCCTCGCAGGTGGAGGCGATCGTGAACCTTGTGTCCACTTCGGTGCCCGGGATGGCGCGGGGCGATGTGACGGTGGTGGATCAGATGGGGCGGCTGTTGTCGCGCGGGTCGGATGATCCGGCGGCGGTGGTGTCGGACCGCCAGTTGCAGCATCGACTGGAGGTGGAGCAATTGTACCGCGAGCGGATCGAGGCGCTGCTGACGCCGATCGCGGGACCGGGCAACCTGTCGGTGCAGGTGACGGTGGACATGGATTTCACCCAAAGTCAGATCACCGAGGAACGAGTGGACCCAGAGGCGACTGCGCTGCGGTCAGAGCAATCTGAACTGGTGGAATCGAGCGAACCGCCCGCGCGGGGCGTGCCCGGCGCGGTGGCGAACCAGCCCCCGAACCAAGCCGAGTTGCAGGAGGCAGGGCAAGTGCCCGCACAGGGCGGGTTGCAGCCCTTGGCCGGGGTGATCACCAACCGGTCGACGGGGACGACGAAGAATTACGAGGTGAGCCGCACGGTGGAGACCACGCAGCCCGCCAGCGCCCGTGTCATGAAGATCAGCGCGGCGATCCTACTGCGCGCCACGCCGCAGGCCCCGGCGGAAGAGGGGGCAGAGCCGCCCCCGCTGCTGCCCGAGGCGCTTAAGGCCGATCTGGAGCGGCTGGCGCAGACGGCCATCGGCTTTGACGCGGAGCGCGGCGACACCATCACCATCGCGGCGCAGCCCTTCATGGACGAGATGGTGATGGAGGTGCCGACCGATCTGTCTTGGGTGCCCGAAGTGCTGCGGCAGGTGGGGATGATCGCGCTGGTGGCCATCGTGGCGCTGGGGATCATCCGCCCGCTGCTGACGCGGGTGGTGCTGCCGGGCGCGGCGGCGGCCGGTTCCCTGCAGATGGGCGGCGTGGCCGGGGTCGAAGTGGCGGCAGGCGACAGTCTGGACGATGTGCAGGCCCGGCTAGAGGCGCGGCGGTCAAAGCTGACCAATGCCGCCTTGGGCGCGAATGTCAGCCGCGAGGAAAAATTCGCCGTGCTGCGCCAGATCGTTTCGGAAGACCCGGCGCGCATCGCCTCGGTCTTGCAGAAGATGATGAAGGACGATCCGTCCGCCCCGAAAGCCTGAGGAGAGGAGACGCGCCATGCCCGCCCCCCGCCCCGTATCCGGCCCCGCCCCGTCGGGCAACACCGTCCCTCTGGAACGGTTGACGCCTCTGCAGCGCGCGGCGGTGCTGATGATGCTGTTCGGTGAGCGGGCGGCGGCGGCTGTGCTGCGCAACCTAAGCCCGGCAGAGGTGCAGAATCTGGGCGCGGCGATGTATTCGGTCAGCGATGTGGACCAGCTGACGCTGGAGCATGTGGTCGAGGAATTCCTGATCGGGCTGAACCGCGAGACGGGCCTGAACCACGGCGCGCCGGTCTATATCCGGTCTGTGATGACCGAAGCACTGGGCGAGGACAAGGCGCAGTCGATCATCAGCCGGATCAACCCGTCTTCGGCGGAACGGCCGATCGAAATCCTTGATTGGATGGATGCACGATCCATCGCCGAGCTGATCATCGACGAACATCCGCAGATCATTGCGCTGGTGATCGCCTGCCTCGACTACAGCCTTGCGGCCGATGTGCTGATGCTGCTGCCGGAAGAGGTGCAGCCCGACATCATCCGCCGTATCGCCGACCTGACGTCGATCCAGCCCGAGGCGCTGCGCGATCTGGAGCAGGTGATGCAGCGGAAGTTCAAGGCCTCGTCCACCTCGCGGGCAAGCCAGATCGGCGGCGTGAAGGCAGCGGCGCGGATCATGAACTTCACGCGGACGGCGATGGAACAGCGCATCCTGCGCGAGGTGAAGAAGGAGGATCGCGATCTGATGCAAGCCATCATGGACAACATGTTCGTCTTCGACAATCTGGAGCAGTCCGACGAGCGGTCACTGCAGACCCTGCTGCGCAGCGTGGACAACGAGCAGCTTGTGCTGGCGCTGAAGGGTGCGGGCGAGACGCTGCGCGACAAGCTTCTGGGCTGCATGTCGACCCGCGCGGCGGCGAACCTGCGCGACGAGATGGAGGCGCTGGGCCCGGTGCGCCTGACGGATGTGCAGGAGGCGCAAAAGGCGATCGTTGCCACGGCGCGCAAGCTGTCGGACGAGGGGGCCATCGTGCTTGCCGGTCGCGGCGGCGAGCAGATGGTCTAAGCCATGACCGATGGGGAACCCCCGCGCATGGGACATGCCGAGGTGATGGCGCTGATCCGCGCCTCGGCGCAGAAGGGATTTGCCGCCAAGGCTTCGGTGGTGGAGGGCGATGGAGTCTTTCGCCCGGCGCGGCTGGATGCTGTGCGGCGGATCGACCCGGACGCGACTGCGATGGTCGAGGCCGTGGTGGCGACTGAGGGCGGCGGGATCACAGTCGCGGCGGGCGAGGTGATGGGGCCTGCGCGGGCTGCGGCGGCGCAGGTGTCGATGGAGGAGATGGCGCAGCGGTTGGCCGAGGCGCGCGCCGAGGGCTATGCCCAAGGCCGAGCGGATGGGGCCGAGGCGGGCCATGCGGCGGGGCATGCCGAGGGCGTTGTCGCCGGGCGGGCCGAGGCGGAGGCCGCTTTGGGACCGGCGCGCGACGCGTTTCTGGCCGCCATGGCGCGGCTGGAAGAGGGCGCGGGGCTGGCCGACGGCTTGGCGGGGGTTCTGGCCGAGGCGGTAAGGAAACTGGCCGCCGAACGCGCAGGGCAGATGATCGAAGCGTTGCCGCAAGCCTTTGCGGCGCGGGTGGAGGCGATGGCCGACCGCGTGGCGCAGGGCGTGCGCGCGGTTTCCGTGCGGTTGAACCCCGAGGATCTAGAGGCGATCCGCCCGCATCTGGCGGGCTGCGAGGTGCTGGAAGGCGCGGCCCTGACGGCCGATGCGCGGCTGGCGCGGGGTGATGTGGAGGTGCGGGCGGAAGGCATCCGTCTGGCCGATCTGCTGGAGGTACGGGGATGAGTCTGCTGGAACGGATCGGGGCCGAAGTGAGACGTCAGACGGTGACGCTTGCGCCACGGGTCGAGGGGCGGGTGCTGCGCTATGACGGGCTGATCCTTGAGGCGACGGGATTTCCGGCTAGCCCCGGCAGCCTGTGCGAGATTGCGACGGAGACCGGCACTCCGGTGCAGGGCGAGGTGATCGGCTTTGCCCGCGGGCATGTGCTGATGTTCCTGAATCAGCCCGGAGCCGCGATCATGGCGGGCGCGCGGGTGAAGGTGATCGACGGCGGCCAGATGGCCGAGGTGGGCGAGGCGCTGTTGGGCCGGGTGGTGGATGCCGAGGGGCACCCGCTGGACGGGCTGCCAAGCCCGCGCTGCGAGGCGGTCTGGCCGTTGGCGGGGCGGTTGATGAACCCCTTGGCGCGGACGGGGGTGGACCGCCCGCTGGACGTGGGCGTGCGCATTCTGAACGCCGCGCTGACCGTGGGGCGGGGGCAGCGTCTGGGCATCATCGCGGGATCGGGCGTCGGGAAATCGGTGCTGATGGAGATGATGGCCCGCTATACCGAGGCCGATGTCATCGTGGTCGGCCTGATCGGCGAGCGGGCGCGCGAGGTGGGGGCCTTCGTGCGGTCGGTGATGCAGGGCGAGGCGGCAAAGCGCATCTGCATGGTGGCCGTGCCGGCCGACCGTTCCCCCTTGCTGCGTCTGCGCGCGGCGCGGCGGGCGACGGCGATTGCCGAACATTTCCGGGCGCAGGGCAAGCAGGTGCTGCTGATCATCGACAGCCTGACGCGCGTGGCCCATGCCCAGCGCGAGATCGGGCTGGCCTTGGGTGAGCAGCCGACGGCGAAGGGCTATCCGCCCTCTGTCGTGTCGCTGATCCCCGGGCTGATCGAACGGACGGGGCCTGGGCTGCCGGGCGAAGGGGCGATCACGGCGATCTACACGGTGCTGGCCGATGGCGACGACACGACCAATGACCCTGTCGTGGACACGGCGCGCGCGATTCTGGATGGGCATATCGTGCTGTCGCGGCGGCAGACGCAGATGGGCATTTATCCGGCGGTGGACCTGCCGCAATCGGCAAGCCGCGTGATGATGGACATCACCGATGCCGCGCATCAGGCGGCGGCGCAAAAGCTGCGCCGGATGATCACGCTGTATATGGACAACAGGGACCTGATGCTGATGGGCGGCTATGTGCCGGGGCAGGACCCCGATCTGGACGAAGCAATCCGGCTGTGGCCGCGCATCCTCGACCTGATCCGGCAGGGTCCGCATGAACCTTCGGATTTCGCCGCAAGCCGTGAGGCCTTGATCGCGCTGGCCGGGACAGGTGTGGCATGAGCGGGAAGAGCAAGGTGCTGGGTCTGATGGCGTTGCAGGAAAAGGCGCGGATCGCCGGGACAATGGCCGACCTGCGCGCAGCGGCGCATCAGAAGGACGAGGCGGAGCGCATGGTCGCCCGCCTGAAGGAAGCCCTCGCGCGGCAGAGCAAGGGCGAGGGCGTCCGGCTTGCGGCCGAGGTGATGGCCGAACGGGCCATGACCGCGCAGATCCTGACCGAAGCGGAGCGGCACCGCCTGAAGCAAGAGGCCTTTGCTGCGAAGATGGCGGAGGAGCAGGCGAAGCTGGCACGGCAGGAACATCGCCACCAGACGCTGACCGACAAGGCCAAGGCGGCGCGGCGCGGCGAGGCTGAGGAGAAGCTGGCCCTGCGCGAGGCGGCCCAGCCGCCGCGTCGTCGTTGAGGTTGGCATTGCTTTTGCAAGCGGGGCGCAAAAGGCCCCTTTCAGGATCGAGAGCGCGATGACCCTGCCCGTCACCCTTGCCGATACCCCTGCCCTGCCCCGCGTGACGGAGGCTGCGGTCTCTGGCCCTGCTGCAGGCGAGGGCGGCGAGGCGCGGTTCGCCGAGACGCTGGCCGGAGCGATGGGCGCTGCGCCTGTCCCTGCGGCAGGCAAGACGGGCGAGGCTGCCGCCCCCGTGGAGACGCAAGAGAGCCCCACGCTGGACCCCGAAGCGATGCTGGCCGATCTGGAACAGCGCGCGGTGACGGTGGAGGGCGAGGCATTGGCGGCAGGTCCGGGCATGCCGGGTGATCCGCTGGCGATCCCTGCCGTGCCGAGCGTCGGGCAGGATGCGGGGATGGTGCCGCCTGAGGGTGGCGAGGCCCTGCTGACCGAGATTGGTGCTGAGGCGCCGGGTGACGAACCGACCGGTGACGAGGTTGCGGGGGAAACACCGCCCGAGGAAGAGATTCCGTTGGACCTGCCGCTGACGGCGCTTTTGGCGGCAGCAGCGCTGCCGGTTTCGGCCACGGGAGAGGGCGCCGCGCCGCCGGTTCAGGCGGCGGATGCGGCGGTCGAAGCGGCGCGGCGGGCAATGGCCGCGACGATGGCGGTGCCGGGTCTGGCGAAGGCGGAAAAGGGCGGGAAAGGGCCGCTCGACGGGCCGGAGTCAACGGAGACTGCGCCCGAGGGCGAGGTTGCGATGGCCAAGGACGACGAGATCGGTCCGGCGAAGGCCGCGCAGGCTGCCGAGTTGCGGACCCCTGCCAGCGGTGTGCCGACCGTTACAACCGAACTGCGCATCGCCGCCGAGGCGCGGCGCGAGGCGGTGGCCGAGATCACGCTGGCCGCGCTGGGTGGCGAGGCGGCGGAAGCCGCTGGTACGACAGCGACGCCGACGGGCACAGCCAGCGTACAGGTGGGGACGCAGGCACTGTCGCAGGGGCTGGGCGGGCCGATCCAGACCGCCCGACCGGGCTGGGAAGGGGTGCTGGCGGACCGGATCGCAGCGGAACTGTCGGGGGATGGCAAGGAGATCGAGCTTGATCTTGCGCCCGAGACGCTGGGCCAGCTGAAGATCAAGCTGGAAGTGGTGGACGGTCTGGCGCAGGTGCGGATCGTGACAGAGACGACCGAAGCCGCGCGGCTGTTCCAGCAGGCCGAACACCGTCTGTCGGAAAGCCTGTCGCGCGCGGGGCTGAGCCTTGGCGGACAGGACACGATGAGCCGCGATGCCGAGAGTGGGCAGACACAGGGGCAAGGGCTAACCGGACAGGGCGGAAACGGCCCCGGTGACCGGGGCGCCCGTCCGCGCGGCATCGAGATGCATTTTGACCGTCAGGGCGCTGTCGCTCTGGCTGAACAGGCCGGTCGCGCGGGGCGCGGGCTGGTCAATCTGATTGCCTGAGGAAACTGAAGCATGAGCAGCGAAACCGTCGATATCGTCGCGCCGCGCAAGAAGGGGCGCATTCTGGGCCTTCTGGGAAAGCTTGTCGGGTCGGTCATCTTGTTGGGGGCGGGCTTTGGCGGGGGCTATGTCTATTTCGCCAATCCCTTTTCGCCCACGCAGGACATGCTGCGCCTGATCGAGCCGGAACAGGCCGCAGCAGCCGACGCCGATGGGCGCGAGAAGGTGCCGAAGGACACGCCGGACGAGACATTGTTCCAGACGTTGTATTTCACTTTTCCCGACCCGATCACGTCTAACCTCAAGGAGTCTCGGTCTTTTCTGCAGGTGCAGATCGGCGTGTCGACGCAATATGACGAGCAGGTCATCACGAATGTGGAGACCCACAAGCTTGCCCTGCAATCGGACATGCTGGCCGTGATTGCGACCTTCACCGAGGAGGACATCGCGGGGCCGAACGGGCGAGCGCGGTTGGCGGATGCGTTGAAGGATGCGGTGAACATGCGGCTGGAGCGGATGGAAGGCTTCGGCGGCGTGGAGGACGTGTTCTTTTCGTCCTTCATGATGCAGTAAGGGGCCGCGCGATGGCGAGTACACCGCGCAAGCTTTCCGCCAATGAGGTGGCCGCCCTTGTTGGCGGCCTGATGGACACCACAAGCTTCGGCCAGTCGGCGGACGGGGTCGAGGTTCGGCCCTATACCTTTGGTTCCAATGATCTTTCCCTGATGGGCGACTATCACGCCCTGCGGATGATCAACGAAAGGTTCTGCCGGATTGCGCGGTCCGTCTTTCTGCCGATGCTGCGCATCCAACCGCGGATTTCGGCCTTTCCGGCCGAGATGCGGAGTTTCGACGACTATCGCAACAGTCAGGACAATTTTGTTTCGCTGACCAATACGCGGATCGAAGAGTTGCGGGGCAACCATCTGTTCGTGATCCCGCCGCCGTTCATCAGCCTGCTGACGGACGCCTATTACGGAGGGTCGATCCGCTATGTGAAGAACGGGCGGAACGAGTTCACCGCGACCGAGCAGCGGGTGATCGAGATTGTCACCGACCGGCTGAACAGCGCGCTGCAACTGGCCTGGCGCGATTTGATGCAGTTGACCTTCAGCGTCCAGAGCCGGGAAGAGAACATGCAGTTCGCCGCCTTCGTGGATGGCGACGACATGATCGTTAACTGTTCCTTCATGGTTCAGTTGCCCGATGCCGAACCGGCAAGTTTCGATATTCTCTATCCACTTCAGACACTTAAGCCAATCTCCAGCCAGCTTCGGTCGCGCACGCAGTCGGATTCCTTGGAAGATGACGCCAGTTGGCGCGAACGGCTGGAGCGGGCGGTGCTGTCTATCCCGCTGGATCTGCGGACACGGCTTTGCGAGCCGGAGATCCCGCTGAAGCGGCTGGCGTCTTTGAAGGAAGGGGATGTTGTACCTGCCAAGGTGACCGATGCGGTTGAAATCCTGATCGACGGGAAAGTTTTTTTCGAGGCGGTGCCGGGCGAGTTGGGGGGGAAGTCGGCCCTGAGCATCAGGAAACGGGTGAAAGGATAAGGAAAGATGACCGAAGCGGCGACATCGGCGGGCAGCGAAGGGCTGCGGCTGCTGGAGAATATCGGCGTGAAGCTGACGGTCGAGGTCGGCCGGGCCGAGCTGACGATCCGGGATTTGCTAAGGCTTTCAGAGGGTTCCGTGATCGAACTGGACCGTCTGGCGGGTGATCCGCTGGATGTGCTGGTGAACGGCACGCTGATCGCCAAGGGCGAGGTGGTGATGGTGGGCGAACGCTTTGGCATCCGCTTTGGCCAGATCATCGACCCGGAAAAACGGGCGGAAAGCCTGTAACGGCTGTGCCCTGTTTTGTGCCGCAAACTGTGCAGCAAACTGTGGGCACAGAGCGCGCGGTGGCGTGACGGTTCGTCAGGGGTTCAGGCGGCGTCGAGGGCCGCGAGGATGATGCGGAAGGACTTGCTGCCGACCTTGGGCAGAAGCCGCAATTCGCGGATCAGCGCGGGCTGGGACATGGTGCGCACCTCTTCGACCGCGAGATCGAAGAAAGGGTGTTCGAGGGCGCGGCTGCTGGGAAGGCCGTCGATGCGGCGGGGGGCGATCAGGTCGCGCAAGGTGGGGGTGTGACGGGTTTTGGGCATAGGTCTTACTCACGATCAGGGTACTGGAGCGGAAGGTAGCGCCTGCAGGACGCGGTGGTCAGACAGACGGAGGTCTGGGCCTTGCTGACGTCCGGATGGAATCGCGGCGGGTTCAACCGGCGCTTGTGAGAAATAGTGCGGTTTCGTTCCATCCCCGGGCATGGGGCGGCACGGGGCTTGCAGAGAAACGGGCAACTGTCGCCTTTCTGACGGAGTGCCCGCTTTGGACGTGATCCGACCTGACCAGATCCTGACCCTTGTGCTGTTCATGGCCGTGCTTGGCCTTGGCTGGCTGGTGGTGAAGATGAACCGCGGCGGCATCGCGCGGCGGATCGCGGGCGACCGCCGGATGCGGCTGGTGGAGGTGGCAGCGCTGTCGCCCACCGACCGGGCGATGATCCTGCAGGTGGATGCGCGCGAGTTCCTGATCCTGCGCTGTCGGGGCGAGGCCCCGGTGGTGACGGCGCTGGAAACGGCCGCGGCTCCGAAGGTGGAGGGCGCGGCATGATGCGGTTTCTGCCCTTCCTTCTGCCCCTGCTGCTGGTGGTGCTGCCCGAGGGCGCGCTGGCGCAGGGTCTGCCCGCGCTGACCATGACTGAGACGGACGGGGGAACGACCTATTCCCTGTCCTTGCAGATCGTGGCGCTGATGACGGCGCTGACAGTGCTGCCGTCGATCGTGCTGGGCATGACGGCCTTCACGCGGATCATCATCGTGCTGTCGATCCTGCGGCAGGCACTGGGCACGATGCAGACGCCGCCCAACCAAGTGCTGATCGCGCTGGCGCTGTTCCTGACCTTTTTCGTGATGCAGCCCACCATGACCGCCTTTTATGAACAGGCGCTGTCGCCCTATCTGGACGGGCAGATGCCTGCCGAGCAGGCGATTGAGATCGGCAGCGGCATTCTGCGCGCCTTCCTGATCGAGAACACGCGGCAGAACGATCTGATGATGTTCCAGCAACTGGCGGGGGATGGCCCCTATGCCACGCAGGACGATGTGCCGATGTCGGTGCTGCTGCCTGCCTTCATCACATCGGAACTGAAGACGGCGTTCCAGATCGGGTTCCTGATCTTTCTGCCCTTCCTCGTGATCGACATGGTGGTGGCGTCGATCCTGATGGCGCTGGGGATGATGATGCTGTCGCCGATGCTGGTGTCGCTGCCGATCAAGCTGCTGCTGTTCGTGCTGGTGGATGGCTGGGCTTTGACCGTGGGATCGCTGGCCGCGACCTATGGCGTGGGGGGATAGATGGATTTCGACGGGAATATCGAGCAGCTGCGGCTGGCTTATTGGAACATCCTTCTGGTGGCGGGGCCGGTGCTGACCGTGGCGCTGATCACCGGTCTGGTGATCGGGATCGTGCAGGCGGCCACGTCGATCAACGAGCAGACGCTGAGTTTCGTGCCGAAGCTGGCGATTTCGATGCTGACCATGGCGCTGGCGTCGGGGTTCATGCTGACGGTGATGACAGACTACTTCGCCTATGTCTTTGAGACGATCCGGGCGATCCGGTGAGGGCAGGCTGATGGGAGGCGAGTTTCCGCTGCCGGGCATGGGGTTGGAGGCCATCACCGGATGGCTGACGCAATACCTGTTTGCCATGCTGCGGATCGGGGCCTTTCTTCTGGCTGCGCCGTTCTTCGGTGGGCGGTTCGTGTCGCTGCCGGTGCGGATCATGGTGACGGCGGTGCTGGCGCTGCCCGTGATGGCGGGGGGCGTGGAACTGCCGGAGCCGGACGAGTTGGCCGGGCTGTCGGCGGTGCCGATGATCCTGAACGAATTGGCGATCGGGCTGGTGGCGGGGCTGGTGCTGATGATCCTGTTCAGTGCGGCGGCACTGGCCGGGGACCGGATCGCGGCGACGGCGGGCCTTGGCTTTGCGGCGCAGTTCGACCCGGCGGCGGGCGGACAGACGCCTGTGGTGGCGCAGATCTTCGGTCTGTTCATGACGGTGATCTTCTTTTCCGTGGACGGGCACCTGACGGCGATCCGGATCGTTCTGGAAAGCTATCAGGCGATGCCGCCGGGCAGCCCGATCGGGTTCGACCGGATGGTTCTGGCGGGGATCACGGCGGGGTCGCAGATGTTCGCCTTGGGCTTTGCGGTGATGATGCCGGTGATCGCGGTGCTGCTGCTGTTGAACATCGCGGTGGGGGTGGTGACGCGGTCTGCGCCCACCCTGAACATCTTTTCCTTCGGCTTTCCGCTGACGATGACGGTGACGCTGCTGCTTTTGTACCTGACCGCGCCGGGGACGGCTGCGTCGATGGAAGAAGTGGTGTCGGCGGGGCTGTCGCTGATCAGCGACCTTCTGTTGGGAGGTGGCGGTGGCTGAGGAGAATGACGGCGCCGAAAAGTCACATGAGCCGACGCAGAAACGGTTGGATGACGCGCGGGAGGAAGGGAATGTCCTGACCTCGAAAGAGGCGATGGTCTTTGCCGGGATGGCGGTGGGGACGGGCGTGCTGGCGCTGTCGGCGCAGGCGATGCCGTCGCTTCTGCCGCGGTTTCAGGCCTATTTCCTGCTGGAGCCGGGGGCCAATCTGGATCAGGTCGTTGCGGCGCGCATCTGGGGGGCCTTCTGGGATGTCCTTGGTCTGGCGGTACTGGTGGCGGTGCCGATCATCCTTGCGACCATCGCGGTGCAGGTGGCGATGGGCGGGATACACTGGTCGATCAAGGCGGCGGGGATGAAGTGGAGCCGGATCGACCCGCTGGCCGGGATCAAGCGGATGGTGTCTGCGACCGCGCTGGTGGAACTGGGCAAGGCCATCGCCAAGGTTCTGGTTCTGGGCGCGGTGGGCTGGGCGATGCTGTCAGCGGCGCTGCCCACGCTGGAGCGGCTGTGGCAGGTGGGGCCTGCGGCGGGGGCGGCGGTTCTGGGCGATGTCACGCTGCGGATGATGTGGGGGATGGTGCTGGGCCTGGCCGCCGTGGCGGTGCTGGACGTGGCATGGCAGTGGTACAGCCTGCGGCAGAAGATGATGATGACGCTGCAGGAGGTGAAGGAAGAGAGCAAGGAGCAGAACGGGTCGCCCGAGGTGAAGGGCCGCATCCGGCAATTGCAGATGGAGGTGAGCCGTCAGGCGTCGCAACGGCGCAAGGCGCTGGACGACGTGCCGCGGGCGACGGCGATCGTGACCAACCCGACGCACTTTGCCGTGGCGATCCGCTATGTGCCGGGCGAGACGCGGGCGCCCATGATCCTTGCCATGGGCAAGGGGCCGATGGCGTTGGAGATCATGGCGCGGGGGCGGAAGGCGGGGCTGGCGCCGGTGCAGATTCCGGTTCTGGCGCGGGCTTTGTATTTCACCGGGGATATCGGGATGGAGATCAACGAGCAGCTTTACGCCGCGGTGGCGGCGGTGCTGGCGCATGTCTACCGGCTGGATCGCGGCGAGGGATCGGTCCTGCCCGATGTCGAGCTGCCGCCGGAGCTGCGGTTCAGCGAATTCGGGCAACCTGAAGCGCGGAGGTACGGATGACAAAACGCAGTCAGAAGACGACCGGCGAGATGATCTCGACAGTGGTTTTTGCCGGGGGTGGGTTCCTGCTGCTGACCGGGGCGCTGGACTCGGAACTTTCGGTGGGAGAGCGGCTGGCGTTGGGCTTTGGCGCGCTGGGCGGGTTCGCGGCGGCGGCGCGGTTCCTGATCGCCGCGCTCTGGGCGCGGTGGCGGTGATGGCACGGGATTTGCTGTGATGCCGGGTAGAAAGAAGGAGAAGGCCATGAGCAGCGCCGAGACGCCGGAAATGGATGCCGGGAAAGCCGCGGGCGACAGCACGACGGAGGGCATCCGCCGCGCGCTGGAAGCTGCCGAGGTGGCCAATGATGCGGCGCAGGAACTGGCCGATCTGTCTGCGGCGCATCGGGCCTTTGCCGAGGCCGTGATCAAGGGCCAGCGGCGGAACACGATGATCGCTTCGGGTGCGCTGGCCGGGTCCGTGCTTGCGGTGGCGCTGGGCGGTCTGGTTTATTTCCGGTCGGTCGCCGATCTGCGGATGGCGGCCGGGGTTCAGGCCGAGGCAGCGACCTTGCTGGTCGAAGAGGTCAAGCAGATCGATGGCATCAGTGACCGGGTGGATGAGCAGCAGGCGAAGATGGCGACCGACCTACTGGCTTTGCTGGAGCAGGTGAAGGACGAGATCCGCATCGCCGGGGCTGCGGCCTTGACGCCGCCCGAGCCCGAGCCTGAACCCGAAGCTGAAACGATTGACCCGCAGCTCGTCGAGGCGATCCGGGCCGGGGTCAAGACGGACCTCGACGCGGCGAAGGCCGAACTGATGACCGCGCTGGCCGAGATCGAAGTGAATGGCGGGGGCGCGCATATGGATGAGTTGAAGGCGCTGATCACCGAACTGTCGCTGCGCGGCGCGGTGGGGGGGCGCGAGACGGCATCCCCAGCACAAGCCGCGCCTGCCCCGGCAGCGCAGAGCAGCCCCGCGCGCAACACGCGCCCCGCGACGCGGGCGGCGAGCGCGCCGGAGCCCAATCCCTTTGTCTATCCGTGACCGTGGCATGAGCCAGCTGGGCGGAGAGGGCGGCATCGGTGCGGAGGACACCCCCTCTGGCCCCATGACCTTGCGGTTGCGCGAAGGATCGGTCACGCCCGAAGGGCGGCGGCTGGGTCTGACCGGGGGCGAGGTGCTGCTGTCGGTGAATGGCGTGGCCTTTTCCGGCAAGGAGACGGCGCTGACGGCGCGGCTTCTGATGCGGCGCGGCAAGCCTTTAGCGCTTACTTTTGCGCGCGAGGGGGGCAACCTTCTGGTGCTGGCCGGGACGACGGCGCTGGGCCGTTGGGAGCAGGTGCCCGCCCTGCCCGCCCCCGAGGGCGACGCGGCGCGGATCGATCCGGACGGGTTGCGGAATTACGAGGTGATGCGGGGCCCGGAAGGGCAGTATGACCTTTATGCGGTGGAGGTGCCGCTGCTTGCAGTGATAGCACCGCCGCTGTGGCTGTTTCAAATGCGGGTCTGGGCACCGGGCGCGACGCTGTTGGTGGGGATGGTGGCTGCGGCTATCGTGACGCCGTGGCTGTCTTTGGTGGTGTGGCTGTCGGCGGCGCTGTGGATACGCGGGGCAGCGCTGCCGCTGCTGCGGATGGATCGGCAGGCGCGGGGTCTGGGCTTTGCGGGCGTGGTTGCAGCGCGCAGCGAGACGGAGGCGCATAAGCTGCATCAGGCGCGGTCGCCGGGGGATCGCTGCATCTTTTGCCCCGAAAAGGAGACGGCGGCGCAGGCGGCGTGATCTGCCCGTGAAAGGTTTGAAGGGAAAGAAAAAGGCCCGCCGATCCGGCGGGCCTTTTCCCTTGTGTGAGCAGGAGACCTGACTTCCCTTTCACAAGTGCATGTATCTTTCGCAGTCCCCTCAGGCCTTTGTCATCAGGGCGCGGCGGCGACGATCGACCGAAGAGGCGATGCGGAGCTGATCGCGATACTTTGCTACCGTCCGTCTTGCAAGCTGGATGCCATCTTCCTGCCCGATGATGCGAGCGATGATATCATCCGACAGCGGCTCTTCGGGGTTTTCGGCGGCGATGAGTTTCTGGATGCGGTGGCGGATGGCGGCGGCGGAACCCGCCTCGCCCCCTTCGCCTTCGCGCGCGGCGAGGGCGGCGCTGAAAAAGCTTTTCAGCGGGAAGGTGCCCTGCGGCGTGGCGATGAGGATGCCCGAGCAGACGCGCGAGACGGTGCTTTCATGCACGCCGATCGCTTCGGCCACTTCGCGCAGGACCATGGGGCGCAGGCGCGAGGGGCCGTGTTCAAGGAATTCGGTCTGGCGGCGGACGACTTCGGCGCCGACCTTGAGCGTGGTCTGGTTGCGGTGTTCCACCGCACGCGAGAGCCAGCGGGCGACCGAGAGGCGTTCGGAGACATAGGCGTTCGCCTCGATCCGGCGCAGGGCAAGGCGGCGGGCCTCGCCTTCGCGGACGACAACGGTGGGCAGGGTGGAACGGTTGAGATCCACGCGCCAGCCATCGGCCCCACGGGTGATGAGCAGATCGGGCGCGCGCTGCGGCATGGGCGTGCCGTCGAAGGTGGCGCCCGGCTTGGGGTTGAAGCTGCGGAGTTGGCGCAGCATCGCCTTGAGGTCTTCCATCGCCACGTTGCAGACGCGGCAGAGGCCGCGCAGATCGGCCTGCGCCAGCATCGGCAGATTGTCGAGGAGCGCCGAGAAGGCCGGGGTGAGCAGGCCCTGATCGCGCGCCTGAAGGCGCAGACATTCCGCGAGGTTGCGGGCGAAGAGACCTGCGGGTTCCACCTGCTGCAGGCGGCGGAGGAGCGCCTCCACTTCTGCCTCGTCGACGAAGAGGCGGTCGGCGATGGCGGAAAGCGGCTGGCCGAGCCAGCCCGACGGTTCCAGCGCATCGAGGAAGGCTTCGGCCATCATCGACTCGCGCTGGGAGAGGCCGAGGCGGGCCACTTCGGCGGCGGCATGGGCATAAAGCGAGGGGCCGGGATCGGCAGCGAGTTGGCCGAGCTTGTCCCAGTCATCATCGCCGGAGCGGAGTTGGGACGGAAGGGTCAGATCGCGGGCGGGGCCAGCGGCGCGCGGCTGGGCCGAGCGGGCCCCGAGATCGAGGAAGGGATTTTCCTCGGCCTGGGATTCGATGAAGGAGGCAAGGTCGGTATTGCCCATCTGCAGAAGCTGGATCGCCTGCTGAAGCTGGGCGGTCACGACGACCGATTGGCGCTGGCCGATGGACTGGGACGTGAAAAGCTGCATGGTGAATGTCTCCTTGCAGCGAACATGACTCACGGCCTGCCGGGCGCGCAAAATTTTGGTTTGACACCCCTAAAATGGCCGATGGCAGGGTATTTCAGCGGGTTTCCGACGCATTAACCAATTGAAAATAAAAGAAACCCCCGGTCCGTATGGACCGGGGGCATCCTTTCGTCTGTCGGGCTTTCGTCAGCCGCGGAGGAGACTCAGCACGTTCTGCTTGGACGAGTTCGCCTGAGCGAGCATCGCAGTGGCAGCCTGCGAGAGGATCTGGCCACGGGCGAGGTTCGTCGATTCCTTGGCGAAGTCGGCGTCCACAACCTGCGAGCGAGCGGTCTGAACCGAGACCGAGATGTTGGTCAGGTTCGAGATCGTCGAGTCGAGGCGGTTGGACAGAGCACCGAGGTCACCGCGGGACTGGCTGATCTTCTGCAGGGCGACGTCGATGACTTCGATCGCCTTCGCCGAGGATTCAGCGGTGGACAGGTCAATGTCGGCCACCGATTCAAGTTCCGAGGTGAAGGATGCCGCCGCCGCGTTCCCGAAGAAGCCGGTCGCCGCTGCCGTCGCGCTGATCGCGAAGGATTCGGTCGAGGTGAAGCTGACCTGACCGGTGACCGTGGTTGCCGCACCCACTGCGAGGGTCGAGGTGACCGCCGCCGTCGCCGGATCGCCGTCGGCGTCGATCGACAGGGTGATGCCCGGGGTGGTGGCGGTATGGGCGTAGTCGTCGATGGTGATGTTGGTGCCGTTGGCATCGGTCATCACGATCGAGGTGTTGTCGTCGCCCATCGTCGCGGTCACGCCGGTCGAGGCCGACTTGCTGTTGATCGCGTCACGCAGCGAGGTCAGGTCGATCGCGCCACCAGCATCGGTGGAGATCGCGACGCCGGTCCCGATGGAGGTGCCGTTGATCGTGAAGCTGACCGTGCCGGCTGCAGCCGCGCCACCGGTGAAGGACAGCGTCGCCTGCGTCTTGGCCGTGGCGCCGACACCGGTCATCGACGACGCGGCGTTGACGGCGGCGGCCAGCTCTTCGGCCGACTGGCCTGCGGTCGCGGCGATTTCGGCGCTACCGGCGCTGCCGGTGATGACGATGTCTTGCGCGGCGACGCCGGTCGCAGAGGCCGAAGCCAGGGTCGACTGCTTGTAGGCACCGATCTGGGTGGCCGCGGTCGAGTCGATGGAGATGTTCAGGGTCTGGCCCGCATCGGCACCGATCTGGAACTGCTTGTTGGTGAAGGAGCCGTCCATCACCTTCATACCGTTGAAGGTGGTGTTTTCGGCGACGCGGTTGATTTCCGACAGCAGCTGGCGGACTTCGGCCGTGATGTTGCCGCGGTCAGAGCTGGTGTTGGTGTCGGAGGCGGACTGCACGGCCAGTTCGCGGACGCGCTGCAGCATGTTCGAAACTTCGACATGCGCGCTTTCCGTCGTGTCGAGCAGGTTCTTGCCGTCGGCAGCGTTCCGGATAGCTTGGTTGATGCCCATCACCTGCGAGGTCATCTTTTCCGCGATGGCCATGCCGGCCGCGTCGTCCTTGGCGCCGTTGATGCGCAGACCGGACGAGAGGCGGGTCATCGCCGTGTTGAAGTCGTTGTTGACCTTGTTCATGTTGGCCTGTGCCGAGATGGCACCGATGTTGGTATTGATCGTCGTCATGGTTTCAGCCTCCTGATACCCTTTCGCGCCCCAAATGCGCTCGGCATTGACAACGGCCTGTTACGCAGATGTTTAGCGCCGTGTGAAAGATTCAGGATTTACCCTTGATTTCCGTAGCTTCGCCGTCGGGCGCAGGAAGCGTACTGGTTAATCCGCGCATTGCGCGGGGGGGCGCGGGGGGGCGCGGAGTCCGCGCGCGGGATGTGCGAGCGGGATGCGCAGGCGAGGGGGCGCTGAAAGGAAATTGCGCGATCACGCAGATTTTGCACTGCGGCGTATATAGGTGGCGGGATACCTGCCGTTCCTAGGGACTGAAGCACAGCAGTCTCTGGAGCGGCGCGATGGATATCGCTACCCTTGTCGGCCTTGTGGGCGCGGTCGTCATGATCATCGGGTCGATGATGTATGCGGGCGGCGTGTCACCTTTTGTCGACGTGGCGTCCGTCGTGATCGTGTTCGGCGGGACCTTCTTCATCGTGATGATGAAGATGCCGATGGGCGTATTCATCGGGCATTTCAAGGCGATGGGAAAAGCCTTCAAGCCATCCACCTTCGACATGCCTGCCGTGGTGGAGCGGATGGTCGAGTTGGCCACCGTGGCGCGCAAGGACGGGATGATGGCGCTGGAAGGCCAGCAGGTGCCCGACCGGTTTTTTGAGCGTGGCTTGCAGATGCTGATCGACGGGGCGGATGAGGCGAAGCTTGTCAAGGCGATGAAACAAGAGATCAAGGCGATGAAGTCGCGCCATGAGGGCAACCAAAGCGCGCTGAAGGCTTGGATCGATTATGGCCCCGCGATGGGCATGGTGGGGACGCTGATCGGTCTGGTGCTGATGCTGGGCAACATGTCGGACCCGAAATCCATCGGTCCGGCCATGGCTGTGGCGCTGCTGACGACGCTTTATGGCGCGCTGATCGCCAACGTGATCTACGGGCCGATCCTGTCGAAACTGGAAGGCTATACCGCGGATGAAGTGGCCTATCGGGAATTGGTGATCGAAGGGCTGCGCGGGATCGCGCGCGGGGACAGCCCGCGCAACGTGCAGGAACAGATGGTGACGGTGCTGCCCCCGAAGGAGCAGGCGCGGCTGATGGCCGCCTGAGGACGCAATCATGGCCGCCGCAAAAGTCGTCGCATTGAAGGTGGTCCCCGTCCCTCCGGAGGAGGATGACGAGGATCAGAAGGCCTGCCCACCGGTCGGCGCACCCGCCTGGCTTGCGACCTTTGCCGATATCGCCACCAACCTGATGGCGTTCTTCGTGCTGATCCTTGGCTTTGCGAAGTTCGACGAGGTCAGCTTCAAGAAGATGGCCGGGTCGATGCGCGAAACCTTCGGCACGGAAATGGTGGCGCCCCTGCTGGAAAATCCCGAAGGCGGCACGGTTCTTGAAATGAGCTTTGAGCCGCAGGGGAAGCCGCCGGATTCTGTCGAGGGCGAGGAGCCGCCGAAAGGCGACGAAGGGCCTTGGCAGGATCGGGATGGCGAAAGCGACAGCCGCAGCCCGGCGGAGCAATTGCAGGAGAAGGTGGCGCAAGCCGCCGCGAAGGCGTTGATGGATGCACTGGCATCCGGCGAGGTGAAGGTGGAGCAGGGCAAGTCGCAGGTGACGATCCGCCTGCCGGAGGGCGAGAACCAGCCGACCGCCGAAGAGGTGGCGGAGGCGTTGGCACGTCTGGCCAAGACCGATCCCGAGCCGGTGGAAGAGCCGACATCAGGTGCAACGAATGACAGTGCCGAGCAGGTGGCCGAAGCCACGACCCCGCCGGATCAGCCCGCCGAGGAAGGTACGGGCGAGGCCGCGCCGGGAACAGGCGGCGCAGGTGGCACTGCCGAAGCAGGGCGTGGCACCAGCCCGGGCTTTGCCGAGGCCAAGCTGGGCGTGGCGCTGCGGGATCAAAGCGCGCAGGGGCTTGTCGAGGTGGAACGCCGGGATGGATCGGTCTTTGTGACCGTGGGCGCGGGCGGGGCCTTCACCTCGGGGTCTGCGGAACTGACGGATGATGCAAGACGCATCCTTGATGAGATCGCGCAGAACGGGCTGGCGCCGGGTGCGAAGGTGACGATCACGGGTCATACGGACAACGTGCCTTTGGCCAATTCGCCCTTCGGCGACAATTTCGGGCTGGGTGCCGCGCGGGCTTCGGCCGTGGCGCAAGAGATGGTGCGGAGCGGGCTGGTGCGGCCCGACCAGATCAGCGTGGTGTCCAAGGGCGAAACCGCGCCCGTGGCCGATAACCTGACGGATGAGGGCCGGGCCAAGAACCGGCGGATCGAGATTGAGATCGACTATGATGGCAAGGCGGGCGAGTGAAGCTGGCCCTTTGGGCCGATCGCTAAGACACGCGGCGGTTGTGCCGTTCCTGTTTGCACAAGATGAGGTCTGACCGATGACCGTGGACATCCTTTCGTCGCTGAACAAGAACGGCTCGGGGTTGAACCTGCGGGAGCTGACGACATCGCTTGTTTCGGCGGAGATCGAACCGCAGAAGGCGCGGCAGACCGCGCGGGTGGAGACGGCGAACACGCAGATCTCGGCCTTGGGAGAGGTGCGGGCGCAATTCGGCGTTCTGAACACTGCCGTGGATATTCTGCGGCAAAACCCCGTCCTGCGGGCCACATCGGGCAATGCCGGGGTGGGCGTGACAATCACCGATCCGTCGAAAATCTCTAGCCAAACGATGACGGTTGGTGTGCAGCAGATCGCGCAGCGGCAGGTGCTGGAATTCAAGGGTTTCACCTCGCAGAGCCAGACGGTGGGGGCCGGGGCGATGCAGATCGCCTTCGGGACCTGGGCGGACGATGCTTTGGGCAATCCGCAGTTCACGGTGGACCCGTCGAGCACGGTGCGCACGCTGAACATTCCCGCCGGGGCCACGCTGAGCATGCTGGCCGAGACGATGAACAGCATTCCGGGCCTGTCGGCGCGGGTGCTGGACAAGGGGGATGGGACCTTCTCTCTGGGTGTGGTGTCCGAGATGGGCGCGGCGTCGAGCATGAACATCACGGTGACCCAGACCGCGCCGGGGCTGTCGGCCTTTGACACCAATACCACCATCGACACGGTGCAGATTCAGGCGGCGCAGGATGCGCTGATCTCGGTCGACGGGATCACGGTGTCGCGGCAGACGAATGTGATCGATGACCTGATCCCGGGCGCGCGGCTGGATATCACGGCACCGCAGGGAACGACCACGACGGTGAATTTCGCGCGCAACATCGAGACGGCCAGACTGAATATGGAGGCGCTGGTCGAGCAGGTGAACAACACGCGCAACCTGTTGAACGACCTGTCGGCGCGGGGTGTCGCGGGGGCGGAGGCAGGGGCGCTTGCTGGCGATCTGCTGGTCGAGAAGCTAAAATCCCAAATGACGGCGCTGATCGCCGCGCCGATCGCGGGGTTTGGCAGCGAGGCGAAACGGTTGTCGGATTTTGGGGTGGTGACGAACCGCGACGGATCGCTGCGGTTGGATTCGCTGCGCTTTGAGCGGGCCTTCAATCAGGACCCGACGTCTTTCGACATGGTGTTCAGCGACCGTCTGTCGGCAAGCGATTCACGGGTGACCGTGGGCGGGGCGCCCGGCGCTGCGGCGCAGGGCGGCAGTTTCGCCTTCCGGCGCGATGTGGCGACGGGGGTGGCGACGCTGGACGGAACGCCCGTCTTCCGCGTGCCGCAGCCAACCGGGCAGGATCAGTATTTCGCCTTTGGGGGGCGGCTGGCCGGGATGAACGTGACGGTGCCTGCGGACCTGACGGAAACCCAAGTGCGCTATGGCAAGAGCTTCCTGTCCACGCTGGAGAATATGCTGGATGGCGCCTTGGCGAGCGGGGCGAACAGCCTTGGGGAACGGGAAACGCAGTTGACCAGCCGGGTGACCGAGGCGACAGAGCGGCTGGAGGCGCTGGATGCGCGGGCGGAACTGCTGGAGAAGCGGTATCTGTCGCGGTTCACGGCGATGGAGACAGCGATTGCCGGGCTGCGCAGCACGGGCACCTATCTGGATAACCTTGTCGCGCAGTGGAACAAGCCGGATTAAAAAGGGCCGCCCCTGAGAACTTCTCTTAGGGCGGCCCGAGACCTTTTCCATCGCGAAGGGGAAGACGCGGGAAAAGGAGATTGCGTCAGGCCACGAGGCCGCGGCGGATGCCGAATTTCTTCATCTTTTCGATCAGGGTCGTGCGGCGCAGGCGCAGCGCATCGGCGGCCTGCGCGACATTGCCTTGCCGTTTGTCCAGCGCGGCCTCGATCAGAGCGACTTCAATATCGCGGATGTAGCCGCGCAGGTCGATGTCGCCCAGACGCTGCAGCGCGTCGTGGAACTGCGAGGGATCGGGCAGATCACCCTTGGCCTGCGGAGCGGGCGGTTCGGGCATCGCCACATCGGCGGTTTCCGGGTCGGGCATTTCCATGCCGAGCAGGTTGTCGCGAACATGGCGCGCGGTGACCATGCGGCCCGGCAGCATGACGAAGGCGCGCATCAGGACATTCTTCAGCTCGCGGATATTGCCCGGCCACGGATGGGCCGAAAGCGCGCGAATGGCGCCCAGATCGAAATGCGGGGGTTCGGCGGCGGGGTTGGCGCTGCTGTATTCTTCGATCAGGCGGGCGAGGATGAGGGGGATATCGGCGGTGCGTTCGGCAAGGCTGGGCACCGAGAGCGGGAAGACCGAGATGCGGAAGAAGAGGTCGGCGCGGAAGGTGCCCGCGGCCACGGCGGCGGTGAGGTCGCGGTGCGTGGCGGTGACAAGGCGGAAGTCGACGGTCTGTTCGGAGCTGGCCCCCAGACGCTGAATGCGGCGGCTTTCGAGGACGCGCAGAAGCTTGGCCTGCAGGGCGAGGGGCATGTCGCCGATCTCGTCCAGAAAGAGGGTGCCGCCGGCGGCCTGTTCGATGCGGCCCGGGCGGGCACGTTCGGCACCGGTGAAAGCGCCCTTCTCATGGCCGAAGAGTTCGCTTTCCAGAAGCTCGGCCGGGATGGCGGCGCAGTTGACGGCGATCAGCGCGCCCTTGCGGCCAGAGGCGCGGTGCAGCGCCTCGGCCACCAGTTCCTTGCCGGCCCCGGTGGGACCCCGGACGAGGACGGCGGCATCCGAGACGGCGACAGCGGCGATCATCCGCTTGAGCTGACGCATCGGGGCGGTTTCTCCGACGATGATGCGATCGACCATGGTTACGGGAACGGGAAGGGCTTGGGCAGAAACATCACGGTCAATCCAGTGCGTCGTCATAAGAAATCTCCTACGGTTCACGAGGGTCAATTCATAGTGGCAATTGGGACGATTCAATGACGCGGCGGCGCGAGTTGGATTTGGAAACGTATGCCAGGTGATCGGGCGTATAGGTATGGGCCATACTTACGGATGGTCAATTTCGATATAAACTACAATGCGTTAACAGGCGTTAGACAAATGGTTTATGGGTCATTTGCCAGCAGTTCACGCATTGCTTCGACTTCGGACCAGCGGTGGCGCAGGCGCGGGGGCAGATTTTCGGGCAGAGCAAGGGTCGTGGCGGCGGCGGCAAGGACCATGGGCAGGTCGGGCGCGGGGCGCGGGATCACCGGGGCCGCAGCGGGGGTCGGGCGTGGCGGCGGGGCACGGTCGGGCCGGGGTTCGGGCAAGTCGGAGGGGGCTGCGGCAAGCGTGTCTGGCGCGGGGGCGTCGGGCGCGGGCTCTTCGAGGCTGTCGAAGGGGGTTTCGCCTTCCCAGCCATCGGCGGGCGGCGCGGAGGCCAGCGCGATGAGGGGGGACCCGCCATGCGCGAGGATGCCGTCGAGTTCGGTTGGGATCGCGGTGAGAAGCGTGCCGCCTTCGGCGGCGGCCTCACCCCCCTCTTCCGGGGTAAAGCGGAAGGAAGAACGGGCGGCCATGACCTTTTCGAGATAGCGTTGTCCACGTTCGGGATCGGTGGAGTGATAGGCGGAGGCCGCCACTTCCCACGATCCGAGGCGGTTGTGCAGTTCGGTCATGAAGCGGGCGGCGTAGCGGGTGTTGCGGACCGGATCGATCATCTCTTCCGGCGAGGCGAAACCTGCGGAGTGCCATTTCCAGTTCAACTGCATACAGCCGATGTCGATATTGGTGACGCCACGGGCAAGCGCCTCGGCCAGATAGGCGAGCGCCTCTTCGCGGGTGTCGAAATACATTCCCTTGCCGCCTTCGTTCAGCGTCCAGGGCCAGGGCGCGATGCCGCCATTGCCCGTTCCGCGCCCAGCTTCGACCAGTGAGATGGCGGGGAGAAGGCCGTCGGGGATGCCAGCTTCGGCCCCGGCCTCGGCGGCGAGGCGGGCGCAATCCTGCGCCGCGGCAAGGCCGGGGGCAAGGAGCGCGAGGCAGAGGGCAAGGGCACGGCGGATCATGCCCGCCCTTCTGCAAGGGGCGGGCCAGATGCGCCGGATCAGCGGATATAGTCGAAGAGGGTGGACCCGTTGATCTTGACGAAGGTCTGCTGCGATGCCTGTTCGGTGAGGAGGAGTTGCTGCACCCGTGTGATGGCGGCGGCGACGTCCAGATCCTCTAGCCCCGCGACGGCCTTGTCGACGCGCAGCTTGCGGTCGGCGAGGACGGCGGCGTGATCTTCGGCAAGGCGGCCCAGCGCACCCACCTCGGCCCGTTGGGCGGCGGCGTGGGTGACAGCATCGCCGAAGGCCCCGACGAGGCGGGTGGCAGAGATGGCATCGTTGCGCAAAAGGATGCCGCTGCGGATCGGCTGCAGCGACTGGTCGAGGGCGACGAGGCTGGCGACGGGCGCGCGCGGGCTGTCGGGCTGCGAGAAGTTGGACAGGTGGATGTCGCCGATAGAGGAGAGGATGAAGCTTTGCCCATCCGGCGCGAGCGTCGCGGTGACACCCGTCTGGGGCGTGGCCGCGTTGATGGCGGCGAGCATGGAGTCGGGGGCGCCAGTCATCACCTCGGCCGAGATGCGGGTGCTGCCGTTGGGGCCGGTGAGATCGAAGCTGAGCGTCGCGGGGTTGCGGGTGGTGATGGGCGAAAAGAGGGCCTGCCCTGCGACCGTGCTGTCGGGGCGGGCGGTCTGCAGCGGTATGGTGAGCGAGGCGATGAGGTCATCCACCATTTCGAACAGGCTTTTCGCTTCGCCACTATCTGTCGGGACGGACATAAAGACTTCGGACCCGTTCAGGCCCGTGGCCAGCGTGGCGGTTTCGGTGAGCCGGAGCGTCGGTCGGCCGCCATCGCCGCGATATTCGACGCCGTTCGGACCATCGGTGAAGGGTTCGCCGCTGCCGAAGCCCGCGAAGAGGGGCAGGCCGAAGGTGTCGCGCGCATTCGCGACGGTGAGGAGCGAGGTGCGCAGCGATTCCGCCTCGGACCGCAGACCGGCGAAGCCCTCTTCGGTCAGCGTGTCGTTGGCGGCCTGCAGCGAGATCTGCTGGAAGGCGCGGATGATGTTGCCAAGCTCTCCCATCTGGAGATCGGCCTGATCGAGGCGGTCGGTGGCGAGCTGCGCATTTTCGGTGAAGCGGTCGATCGCGCCGCGCTGTTCGGTGACGGCGGACAGCTTGGCCGCGCGCATCGGATCGGCCGAAGGGCGGGGGTCGTTCTTGCCGGAGGAGATCTGCGCCTGCAGGTCGGAGATTTCGCCCGAGAGGCGGTTGAAATTCTCCATCGTGATCTTGCCGAAGAGGGCGTTGCCGATGCTGCCGGCCATAGGTTGGACCTTTCAGAAAAGGGTCAGAGCGAGGAGATGAGGGTATCGAAGAGTTCCTGCGCCACGCGCATGATCTGGGCGGCGGCGTTGTAGTTCTGTTGCAGTTCCAGAAGGCGGGCGGCCTCGGCATCCAGATCGACGGCGCCCTGTTCGGCATCGGCGCGGCGGATGGTGTCGTGGACAGCCTCGCGGGCCGAGACGCGCTGGCCTGCGGCGGCGGCGCGGGTGCCGACTTCGGATTGCAGGTTGGAGAGGATGGAGGCAAAGCCGCCCCGGCCCGTGGTGACATCGGCGAAGCGCAGGCCGAGGATGGCGTCGAGCGCGCGTCCGTCATTGCGGCCGTCGGTGTTGGGGGTAAGGCGGAAGCTGTCGCCCGTGGCCGGGTTGCCGGTGACTGAGATTGAAAGGCCGTCGATCACGGTGCCGCCCGTCGAATCGAGGACGCGGGTGCCGATGGAATGGCCCGTGGCGATGTCGAAGAGGCCGACGCGGTTGGCGGTGGCATCAAGGACGCGCAATTCGACAGAAGGTAGGATGCTGGGCGGCGGGCCTGCGGTGATGGAGCCTGCAAGGCGCAGGTTGCTGGCCCCGGTCATCACCACGATCAGGTCTTCGGGGGGCAGGTTGGTGAGGTTGATCCGCTGTCCAGCCAGCGAGGAGGTCGTGACGGGGATGTTTAGCGCGCTGCCGTTGGAGGACAGGGCGGTGAGGCTGGCCCCTGTGACCGAGACAGCGGCGCCGAGAGAGGAGAAGCCTGCGGCCTGTGCACCCGGCAGGATGCGGGCATTGGCCGAAGTGGCAGGGAGCAACAGGGTGATCGCGCCTGTACCATCGACAGAGGCTGTGCCGGGGAAGCCGGGGGGAAGGGTAACGGTCGGGCCGCCATTGACGGTGAGGGTGTAGAGGGTGCTGCCCACCTCGACCTGCATCGGCACCGGGTAGGGGCCGGTGGCGGGCTGGCCCGTCAGGCGCGACTGCGGCAGTTGCGCGGGGGCAAGGCCGAAAGCAGCGACGGAAGAGGTGTTGGGGATGGAGAGGAAGCCCGCCTCCGTGCTGCCGCCGTTGACGGTGAGTTGCAGGCGGTTGGAGGCATCGAAACTGGCCGAGAGGCGGCCGGTTTCCGGGCCGCTGACCTGCACGGCACCGCCTTGCATGCGCAGGACGTAATCCTGCCCGTCGAGGCGGACGATGGTGGAGGTGCCATCGGCGGGCAGGCTGCCGAGGGCTGCGCCGGAGAGGCTGGCAGTCGGCATGTCTTCGCGCAGGAGCGTGGCAAGGCCTGCGGCCACATCGGCGGCAGAGCTGGCCGCGCCAGTGGCGGTGTTGAAGGTGACGCTGCGCCCGCCCAAGGTGAGGCCGTAATCGGTGGGGCCGGCCAAGGCCCCGGTGGCGGCGGCGGTGGAGCCGTCGATGGCGGGATCGAAGGCGAAGGTGAGCGTGCGCCCTGCCCCGGCGGCAGTGGCGGTGGAGGTGACCAGCCCGCCCTGCAGGGCATCGGCGGTGGAGTCGATGCGGGTCGCGTCGATGGTGACGGTGAAGCCCTGCGACTGGGACAAGGTGACCTGACCGGACAGGCGCGCGGCATCCACCCCGGCCCCAAGGGTGACGCCTGCGGCAAGCGTCTGCCCGTTGGCCGTGGCCGGGGTCAGTGTGACCGTGCCTGCGCCGGCATGAGTGAGGTTGGTGATGCGCAGATCCGCGCCACCCGGGTGGGTGAGCAGGAGGCGCGTGCCATCGGGCGACAGTTGCGCCGCGACACCGGTGGAGCCTGTCAGGGCGTTGACCGACAGGAGCAGCGAATCCAGCCGACCGCCCGCGACATCGCCCGTCACGGTGAGTGGCGTGCCATTGCTGCCTTCAAGCAGGAAGGACACGCGCCCGTCACCCGCGACAGTGAGTTGGGCAGAGGTGGAGGCGCGCGCCTCGAGCCCCGGATAGATGTCGTTCATCATCTGGGCGAGGCGCTGCGCGCTGCTGCCGGGGGGCAGGGTCAGCGGGATGGGCGATGCGCCGGGTTCTTCGAGAAGGATGCTGCGGGCGGGGGAGGCGGCTGCTTCGATCGAGCCCGACCACGTGACGGGGGCATGCGGGGCGAAGGTCGCGGTCTGCAGGCCGCTGGCCTGATCGCTGTTGAGCGTGAGGCCGCGATAGCCGACGCCGCCCGGTCCTTCGAGATAGTCGGTGACGTATTCCGCGCCGGGGAGGAAACCGTTCGCCTCGGTGAAGAGCAGCGCGATCTCGGCAGCGGAGAGGGGGGTGCCCGCGATCTGGCGGCCCTCGCGGGTGAAGATCTGCAGCGTGCCGCCCTGTGCCGCGCCGGGGGTGATGGCCGCCCCTGCGCCGTCAAGCGTGGCAGAGGTGATGTTGCCCGTGTTGCGCGACAAGGTCAGCGCGCCGTCGGTGCCTGCGGCGGCAAGGCCGAGGGAGGCGAAGGTTTCGCCCGCGCCGGTTTCGAACTGCCCGGAGGTCAGGGCGGCGGCGAGTTGCGCGACGGTCCAGCCCGCGGGGCGGGGGCCGCCCCCGGCCAGCGTGGTGAGGTTGAAGGTGTGGGGCGTGCCGTCCAGCGTGACGGTCAGGCTGCTGGTGCCATCGACGGCGGCATCGGCCAGCGCAAATTCGGCCGAGGATTGCGCGCCGAGGCTGGCGAAGCTGGCCGCTGTCGCGCCGGCGGGGATGTAGCCCACGACACCGGAGGACAGCAGCGTGACCGCGCCCGCCGCCGTGTTCGCGCCGGTGAGGAGGGTGGAAAGTTCCGGCACGGTCGGGGGGGCGACGGTTGTCGCCGCCATGGCAACGGAGCCGGAGCCGGTATTGCCCGGGGCGGGGGCCACGAGGGTGGCGACGGCGGCGGCAAGGCGTTCGGGCACTTCGGGCAGGAAGCGCATGTTGATCGCCAGTCCCGTCGTGGGGTTGAAGGTGAGGCGGTCGCCATTGGCGGGTTCGCCGTCGATCTCAATCGTGACGCCGGGCAGGACGAGCAGGCGATCGGCGCTGCCCAGCACGGTGCCGCCTGCGTCTTCGGCGCGCCAGACGCCTGCGGCCTGATCGCGGATCAGGGTGATGGGGCCGGTTGTTGCCGGGCCCGTGGGCGTGATGACGGCGCGGGCATAGCCCTGATTGCCAGCGGCGCGGGTCATGGCCCAGCCATCGAGCGAGAACATATCGCCGCCGGGTGCCCCGGTCAGGTCGAGCCCTGCGGAATGGACGGCGTTCATTTCGCCCGCCATCTTGCGGGCAAGGGCGTCCACTTCTTGCAGGGCGGTGCCGATGGCGCCAAGCGCGATGGCATAGCCGCCCAAGCCACCTGTGCCGAGCATGCGGGTGTCGCGGGTGGTGCCTTCGCGATCGATCGTCAGGGTGAGGTCGGTGGTGCCGGAGACGGAGAGGGTGGCAGGGCCACCCGGGCCGAGAAGGAGGGGGCCGCCGCCATCCACGCCCAGCGTGACGGTGGCGCGTCCGGCAGGATCGAGCGAGACGGAGATACCGATGTTTTCGGCCAGTTGCCCGAGCAGGCGGTCGCGTTCATCATGCAGCGGGTTAAGTGCGCCGACATTGCCCGCGTTCGAGGTGAAACGAAGCTGGAGTTCGTGCAGATCGGCCAGATCGCGGGTGGCCTGTGCGGCGGCGGCCTCGGCGGCGTTGTAGGTGTCTTCGCGCAGGCGGATCAGACCCGCCGCGATGCCCTGAAAAGCGGAGGCAAGGGTATTGCCTGCCTCAAGCGTCACACGCCGCAGCGAGGTATCGGCAGGGGAGGCGGCAAGGCTGCCGACGGCGGCGAAGAAATCCTCGAGCGCGGCGTCGATGCCGCCCGTGCGCGGCAGCAGCACGGTTTCCACGGCGAGGGCCGCGTCGTGATGCACTTCGGCCGAGGAGAGATCAGCGGAGGCGGTGCGGAGCCGCTGGGCGAGCAATTCGTCAAAGGCGCGGCGGATCTGATCGATCTCCACCCCCTGCCCGCCGGTGGCAAGCGTGGTGACGGTGGTGCGCGCGCCGCCGATCTGTTCGGTGGTGACATCCCGGCGGCGATAGCCTTCGGTGTTCACGTTGGCGATGTTCTCGCCCGTGACGCCCAGCGCGGTGCGATAGACACCGATCGCCGACTTGGCGATGTCCATGATGTTCGACATCAGTCAGCCTTGTATGCGTTGGTGGCCGCCGAGGGCGAGACGAAGCGCGAGAATTGCCGTTCCACGGCATCGGCGATGCCAAAGCCGGTGCGGCCTGCGGAGGCGCGGGCGATTTCGGCATCAAAGAGGTCGCGCGTCTTGTCGACGGCGCTGCTGCCCATGATGTCTTCGCCCAACGAGCTGGCGCGGGCGGATTTGAGGAAGAGGCCGAGGAAAAGCTCCTCGAACCCTTCGGCGGCCTTGCGCAGTTCGGCCTGCTGGTCCTTTAGCGGCGGGGTCAGCGAGACGGGGGTGGAGATGGGTTTGAAGTCCATGTCAGATCACCACGAGTTCGGCTCGAAGAGCGCCCGCTTCGCGCAGCGCTTCGAGGATGGCGACAAGGTCGGAGGGAGAGGCGCCGACGGCGTTGATCGCGTCGACGAGAGAGGTCAGTGAGACGCCGGGATCGAAGACGAAGGCGCGGTTGGCCTCTTCGGTGGCGGTGATGGTGCTGTCGGGCGTGACGGTGGTTTCACCGGGGACAACGACGGTACCGTCGCCGTTCACGACGGTCGCGCTTTGATTCACCTGCGGGTCTTCGGAGATGGAGACGGTGAGCGAGCCATGGGTGATGGCGGCGGGGGTCACGCGGACATGGCCGCCGATGACGACGGTGCCGGTGCGGGAATTGACCACGACACGGGCGGCGGGGGCATCGGGGGTGACCTCGATATTCTCGAGCATCCCCATGAAGGTGACGCGCTGGTTCGGATCGTAGGGTGCGCGGACGGCAACGGATGTGCCGTCGAGCGCGGTGGCGATGTCGGGACCGAACACCTCGTTGATGGCCTTGGCGACGGCGGCGGCGGTGGAGAAGTCGGGGCGGTTCAGGTTGAGGACGAGCGAGTCGGTGTCCTGAAAGGGGGCATCAACGGCGCGTTCGACGGTGCCGCCGCGCGGGATGCGGCCCACTGTCGGAACATTGACGGTGAGGGAGGAGCCGTCCTGCCCTTCGACACCCAGACCGCCGACGATGAGATTGCCTTGTGCGATGGCGTAGATTTCGCCATCCGCGCCCATGAGGGGCGTCATCAGCAGCGTGCCGCCCTTGAGCGACTTGGCCGAGCCGACGGTGGAGACGGTGACGTCGAGCACCTGCCCTTCCTTCATGAAGGGGGCCAGTTCGGCGGTGACCATGACGGCGGCGGCATTGCGGGCGTTTAGGTCGGAAGCCTCGACCGTAAGGCCGAGGCGGGAGATAAGCGATTGCAGCGACTGGAGCGTGAGGCCGGAATTGCCGTCACCGCTGCCCGACAGACCCACGACGACGCCATAGCCCACAAGCGGGTTCGACCGGACCCCGGCCACCGAGGTGATGTCCTTCAGCCGGTCGGCGCTGGCCGGGGGGGCCAGCGCGACGAGCAGAAGCAGGGTGACGAGGGCGAAGCGGATCACAGCGGCGACACCGCATCAAGGCCGCGGCGCAGCCAGCCCGGGCGCGCGGTGTCATGCACCGAGCCTGCGCCGACATATTTGATCGAGGCATGGGCGATGCGGTCGGAGGCGACCACGTTCTGGGCGTTGATGTCCTCGGGGCGGACGACGCCCGTGAGGCGGACATATTCGTTGCCGTTGTTCAGGGTCAGGCGCTTTTGGCCCATGATTTCGAGCTGCCCGCCGGGCAGGACGCGGACGACCTGCACGGAAAGACGGCCGGTGAGCGAGTTCGACTGCTGCGCCTGCCCGCGACCGGCGAAGGACTGGTCGGTGCCGTTCTCGAGCACCCCGTCATCAAGGCCGAGGGTCAGGATATCGGGCATGTCGAGCGAATAGTCGTTGGAGCGCGAGCCCGAGGCGGATTGCGTCTTTGACGCCTGGAAGCGTTCGGTGAATTGCACGGTGAGGATGTCGCCCACCCGCGCCGCGCGGCGGTCCGAGGCGAAGAGGCCCGCCGACGAGGCGGTGTAGATGCCGCCCGTGGGCAGGGCATCGCTGTCGGTATAGGCCAGTTCCGGGTAGACCGGGGCGTAGGCTTCGCTTTCCTTTTCCTCGATATAGGTGGGCGTGCAGGCCGCAGCGGCGAGGATCAGGCAAAGGGCGAGAGGAGCGGATTTCATCGGTCAGCCTCAGAGATTGTTGGACAGGAAGCGCATCATTTCGTCGGATGCGGAGATGGTTTTGGAGTTCACTTCGTAGGCGCGCTGCGTCTCGATCATGTCGACCAGTTCCTGAACGACATTGACGTTCGAGGATTCGAGCGTGCCCTGCACCAGCTTGCCCATGCCATCGGCATAGGGGTTGCCGACGATGGCGGGGCCGGAGGCGGCGGTTTCGACGAGGAAGTTCTCGCCGATGGGTTCAAGGCCGCGCGGGTTGGAGAAGGTGGCCAGCGTGATTTGACCGATTTCCTGCGGTTCAATCTCGCCCGGCAGGGTGACGTTGACGATCCCGTCGCCTGAGATTGAAACGGAGAGGGCACCGTCGGGGATCTGCATTTCGGGCTGCACGACATAGCCCGAGGCGGTGGTCAGCGTGCCTTCGGCATTGCGCGAGAGGGTGCCGTCTCGGGTGTAGCCGATGCGGCCATCGGGGAGCAGGACCTGAAAGAAACCCTGCCCGTCGATCGCCACGTCGAAGGCGTTGTCGGTGGTGACGAGGCTGCCTTGGGTGTAGAGCTTTTCCGTATTCACCACGCGGACCCCGGTGCCGACGGCGAGCGGCGTGGTCAGCTGCGTGCCTTCGGAGGTGGGGGACCCGGCGGGGCGGATGTTCTGATAAAGCAGGGTTTCGAAATTCGCGCGGTCGCGCTTGAACCCCGTGGTGTTCACGTTCGCCAGGTTGTTGGCGATGACCTGCATCCGGGTCTGCTGGGCATCCAGCCCGGTTTTGGCCACGTGCATCGCATCGGTTGTCATCTGGGGCACCTTTGGATGTGTCTGTCATCCTGTCTGGTGCAAGGGGCGTGCCATCCCCGGTTGCGATGCGCGCGAATTCAGGGCCTTGGCCGAGAGCGGGCCAGGGGACCATGCGCCAAGATCAGGATTCGGGCATCCGCAGAAGGCGGGTGCCAGCCTCGTCCAGTTCCTTGGCCGAGGTGATCAGACGCAGATTGAGTTCGAAGCTGCGCTGGATGTCGATGGAGGTGATGAGTTCCTCGGTCGAGTTGACGTTCGATCCTTCGAGGACGCCTTGCAGCACCTTGCCGCCTTGATCGGGGGCGGGGACGGGGCGGCCATCGACGGGGCGGATCTGGCCGTCGAGGCCTTTGGTCAGCACCGCACCTGCGGCGAGGGTGGTGGCTATGGTGGCGATCTCGACCCGTTCGCCCGGTTCGCCATCGAGGGGTTCGATGGAGATGGTGCCGATCTCGTTGACCGTGAGGCTGCGGAAGGGTGGCACGGCGATGGGCTGGAGCGCCTGATTGAGGATGGCATCGCCCGCCCCGGTGCGCAGGATGCCGTCGGAGGCGACCTGAAGATCGCCGCGTCGGGTGAGGGCGGGGGCGCCGCCGGTTTCGGGACGGATGTAGAACCAGCCCTTGTCGGCCAGCGCGATGTCGAGCGGCTGGTCGGTTTGGTTGAGGAACCCCGCCTGCCGCGAGAAGGCGGCATTCTCTTCGGGAACCTGAAAGGCGCGGGCCTGCAGATCGCCCTGTTCTTCCAGCACGAAGGCCTGCCCTTCCGGCAGATAGTCCCGGCGGAAACCCGGGACATTCTGGTTGGCAAGGTTCTGGGCGGTGGCGATATGCGCGCCGCGCAGATTGGCAAGGCTGTTGAGTGCCGTGTAGATCAGGCGATCCATTCAGGGGCCTCAGGTGCGGATGTTCATGATCGTCTGCATCAGCGAGGTGGAGGTTTCCATCGCCTTGGCAGAGGCCTGATAGTTGCGCTGGGCAGAGATCAGGTTCACCAATTCCTCGGTCAGTTCGACGTTGGAGCGTTCCAGCGCGCCCGAGCGCAGGAGGCCGAAGCCCGAAGTGCCGGGCGTGCCGGTCAGCGGCATGCCGGATTCGGCGGTGGCCGAGAAGGTGGCGTTGCCGTTGATCTTGAGCCCGCCGGGGTTGGTGAAGGTGGCCAGCACGATCTGGCCCATCGGCATGCGGCCGGCGTTGCCGTAGGTGGCCCAGACGCCGCCTGTGCCATCAAGCTCTAGGTTCGTGAGGCGGCCTGCGGAGGCACCGTTATGGGTGGCGGTCTGCACCGCGAAGGGCGACGTGGTGAGGGTGGAGCCGCCCAGATCGACGACAAGGCCATTCGTGCCGAAGGGCAGGGTCTGGCCTGCGGTGATGGCACCGGTGGCGTCGAAGGTGATGGTGTTCTGGGTGGCTGGGGCGGTGGGTGCCATCTCTGCCCCTTGGACGAGGAGGCGGATTTCGAAGACCGTATCGGTGGAAAGGGCGTTGGGTTCGGCGATCTTGATGAGATAGGCCTCGGCCTCGACCGGGGTGCCGGAGGACCCGAAGAGCGGGATCGGCGTGCGGGTGGCATAGGTCGTGGGATCGGCGGGGTTGAAGGCGGCGACCGGCGGGATGGCCGATTGCTGGCCCAACATGCCGTTGTCAGAGGGGAAGTTGAGTTCAAGGTTCACTTCCGTCGAGGCGACGGGGGTGCCCATTTCCAGAGGGATGGTGAGTGGCTGCGCCTGCGCCATGTCGAAGGTGAGCGGGCGGCCATCGGCCCCCACGGGCCAAGAAAGAAGCGCGCTGCCCGCGGCGTTCACCACGTTTCCGGCGGCATCCATGGTAAAGGCCCCGGCGCGGGTATAGCGCATCTCGCCCGCCGCCGTGTTCGGGTCGCCAAAGGACTGGATGGCGAAGAAGCCCTGCCCTTCGATTGCGATGTCGAGGAGGTTGCCCGTCGTCACCACGTTGCCTTGGGTGAAGTCCTGCGCGACGCGCTGGACCTGCACGCCCGAGCCGATGGCGGTGCGCTGGTTCGCGAAGGGCGAGGAGGAGAAGACGTCGGCGAATTCGACGCGGCTGGAACGGAAGCCCATGGTGCCGACGTTGGCGATGTTATGCGAGGTGGCGGAGATGTCGCTTTGCGCGGCCATCAGGCCGGAGAGGGCGGTGCTCATGGACATGGGGGCGTATCCTTACCTTTACGTTTCTTTGCTGCCTTAACGGACGGTTTCGACTTCGAGCGCATTGAGCGCGCCGTAATCCTCGACCTGAAGGGTCATGTCGGCGGCGGTCGTGCCGGTGGAGGCGGACAGCACGCGGGCGAAGACGGAGGGGCCGACCTGTGCGGTGCCGTCGGCAGTGGTGGCCGAGACGGTGATGCGGACAGGGCTGCGGGCATCGGCCATGCCGGGGGGCAGATCGGACCAGGAGAAGCCCATCAGGCCCTTGGGTTGGTCGGCAAAGGTCTGGGAATGCAGCAGGGCACCGGTGGTGGCATTGGAATAGCTGACGACGACGGAGCTGGCATTGGCGGGCAGGTCCACGACGCCGTTCACGCTGCCGTCCTTGCTGGGGCGAGCGATGTTGCCGGGAACAAGCACCTCGTGCCCCAGAAGGTTGGCGGCGGTGGCGATGCGGAAATCACCGCCCATGCCTTCGCCCATGCTGGCGAGGGTGTCGTTGACCTTCTCGATCCCCGAGACGGTGGAGAATTGCGCAAGCTGAGCGAGGAATTCGCCGTTCTCCATGGGCTGGAGCGGGTCCTGATTGCGCAGCTGCGCGAGCATCAGGGTGAGGAAATCCTGCTGGCCCAGGGCGCCGGAAAAATCGGTGGCCGTGGCGGATTGCGCCGTAGCCGGGGTGCTGGGCGCGCGGGTGGCGTTCAGATTGACGTTGCCGGTGGTGGCGTCGATGCTGATCATGGCGTTCCTTCCGGGTGTCGGTCGCGGGCCGGGCTGGCGTTACTGGCCCATCTGCATGGTTCGTGCCATGAGGGCGCGCAGCGTGGACATGGTTTCGAGCGTGTTTTGGTATTGGCGGCTGGCTTCGACCATTTCGACCATCTCTTCTTCCGTGTTCACCGCTGCGGCGTAGACGAAGCCTTCGGGATCGGCGTCGGGGTGATCGGGGCGGAAGATCTTTTGCGGTTCGCGGTCGAGCATCACCACATCAGCGACATTGGCGGTCGAAAGCCCCTCTTCGGCGCGGGCATATTCGGTTTCGAAGATGGGGCGCATCGCCTTGTAGGCATCTTCGGGCGAGCCAGCGACCGAGCCCGCATTGGCAAGGTTGGAGGCCACGGTGTTCATGCGGACCATCTGGGCCGACAAGGCGCGGGCCCCGACGTCGAAGACATTGCGAATCTCGGTCATCGTCATTCTCCCTTGATGGCGGACATCAGGCCGGAGATGCGGCGGTTGAGGAAGGTGAGGCTGGATTGGTAGCGGACGGTGTTTTCCGCGAATTCCATCTGTTCGACGCCAAGTTCGACCGTATTGCCATCAAGCGAGGCGGTGACAGGCACACGATAGCCGAGATTGCCATCAGCCAGCGTGCCGGCGAGGTGCCCCGAGGCGGTGCGGGCCGGGCCGGTGGTGCCGCGGGCGCGGGCGAGTTCGGCTTCGAAGTCGAAATCGCGCGCCTTGAAGCCCGGGGTCGCGGCATTGGCGATGTTGGAGGCAAGTATCTCGCCGCGCTTTTCGCGCAGGACGAGGGCTTGGGCATGCAGGCCTATCGATTCAGCGAAACCAACCGTCATTGAGTCTGTCCTCTGGCGATGGGCGGCCCCCGCCCGCAGACGGAGTGGCCCCTTGATCGGGGAGAACAGTGCAAGCCGCGTGCCAAGTGCCTGCGGCGGCGATGGCGGGAGCGGGAGATGGCGGCGGCGCGGAAGAAACGGGCGCATCGGGTGGTGGCCAAGGCCTTGCTGAAGGCGGTGGCAGACCTGCATCCGGAAGAAGCGCTGGAGGCGCTGGACCCGTTCTATATGCGTGAGCGTGACGGAATACGTCGGCGGGCGCTCCGTGCGGCGCGGATCACACTGATGCGGAAGGCAGTCGAGACGCCGCCGCGCCTGATCGTGCCCATCGTGGAAGCAATCCCCGAACCGGAACCCGAGCCGGAACCCGTGGTGGTGACAGAGCCGCCTGCCCCGAAGCCGATCCCGAAAGGAAAGCTTCTGTCGGTCAGTCTTGAGGATGCCGCGAAACTGCTGATGACAGCGCCGGAACCTGTGGCAGAGGCCGCGCCTGCGCCCGAAACACCCGCTGCGGAGGACGTGCCGGAATTTGCGCCGATCGACTGGGCGGCGGCGGCGGCGGGGCTGTCGGCCTTTGACATGCCGGACGAGCCCGAGGTGGTGGCGGCAGACCTGCCCATCATGATGGTGGCGCCTGCCCCTGCTCCGATCCTTGAGATGCTGGACGCGGCGGAGGCGGCTGCCGTGGAGGACAGCGCCCTGCCCAGCGCGACGGCGGCCCCGGCCCCGCCCAAACGCGCGAAAAAGGTCGCGAAACCCCCATGGCCGGATCTTTCCGCCCAGTTCGCTGCGATGTCGGGTGACGGGATGGAGGCGCTGGCCGATGTCGCATTGGCAAAGCCGGTGCCGGGGCTGGATGAGGGATTGCGCGCGCTGGAGGCGCTGGACGAAGTGGCTCCGGTTGCGGCCCCGGCCCTGATGGTTGATCCGATGGCGGCCTTTGCCGCCATGGCCGAAGAGGAACCGGCCCCGACAAGTGCGGGGACGAAGGCGCAGATGGTCGATCCGGGTGCGGCCTTCGCGGCGATGGACGCGGCGGAGAGCCCTGCCCCGCCCGCCCCCAAGGCAAGCGGATTGATGGCCGATCCGGCGGCGGCCTTCGCGGCGCTGGAGGCGGCCGAGGACGAAGCCGCGCAGGCCGTGGGCAAGGGCACGGGGAAGCCGAAGCCCTTGGCCTTTGACCTGTCGGCGCAGTTCGCGGCGATGGCGGATGAGGATGACGAGCAGAAGAAGGCGGTCTAGGCCTATTCCGCCGCCGCACGCGGCGCAGAGAGGGACAGGCCGTTTTCGCGCAGCGCGCTGATCGTGCGGGGCAGGACGGCGCGCAGGGCGCCCAGCGCCGCCGCCTCGCCCGCCGTATCGGCGGATTGGGCGGCTGTCTCGAAGGCCACGAGCGCGCCGTGCAGGCCTGCAAGGCCAATGGCGGCAGCGGCGCCCGCCGTCTTGTGCGCAACCTTCGCCGCCTCGTCATGCCGTCCGGCGGCGGAAAGATCGGAGAGCTGTGCCGCGACGGATTCGGTTTCGCCGATCAGCTTGTCGGCCAGACGTTCGACGAAATCGCGGCCCATCTCTTCCAGCGTTTCGCGGAACACGTCGGGACTGAGGACCGGGGTTTCGGCAGGGGCGGCGGGCAGCGCCGGGCGTTGCCGGTTGCGGACAATGCCGCGCGAATAGGTGGCGAGGATGCCCATCAGCGCGGCGCGGGTGATCGGCTTGACCAGCACGTCGGTCATGCCCGCGCCGAGGAATTCGGGCATCTTGTCGGGGCTGGCATTGGCGGTGACGCCGATGATCGGCACGTTGCGACACGCTCCTTCGCGACGGATGTGGCGCGTGGCTTCCAGCCCGTCCATGCGGGGCATGGAGATATCGGTCAGGATCATGTCGAAGGCGGTGATGGTGGCCTTTTCCACCGCTTCGATCCCGTCGGCGGCGTTGGTGACGGTGTGGCCGCGCAGGCGCAGCATTTCGGTCAGCAGAAGGCTGTTGATCGGGTTGTCTTCGACGACGAGGATGTTGAGGACGGGCTGTTCCTCTTCGGGGGTGGACTCTTCGGCGGCGGCCCCGGCGCGGGCTTCGGCTGCCACGGGCAGGGTGACTTCGAAGGTGAAGGTGCTGCCCTTGCCCAGTTCAGAGGTGACGCGGATGGTGCCCCCCATCGCCTCGGCCGAGAGCTTGGCGATGCCGAGACCGAGACCTGTGCCTTCGCGCATGCGGGCATAGGAGGCATCAAGCGTCTCGAAGTTGTGGAAGATGCGTTCAAGATCGTGTTCGGCGATGCCGATGCCGGTGTCGATGACCGAGATGGACAGGCCAAGCTGGCGGCCATCTTCGTGCAATGTCGGCATGATTCGCACTTTGACGGAGCCTGCATCGGTGAATTTGATCGCATTGCCGATGAGGTTGTAGAGCACGCGCAGGAAAAGCTGGCGCGGGGCTTTGACGCGGGGAAGCTGCTGCTTGGGTTCTTCGAAATGCAGGAGGTTGCCGCGCTTGCCCGCTTGCGGCTGGTTCTGGAGCATAAGGTCGCGGACCACCTGCACGGGCGAGAAGTCGGAGACCTGATAGCTGGCGGACTGATCAGAGCCGAGGCGGGTAAGCTCCAGCACGTTGTTGACCTGATCGAGCGCTGCAAGGCCGCAAGACAGGACGATTTCCGACAGCCAGCTTTGGCGTTGGTCAAGGTCAGTGGAGGTTTGCAACAGTTCCGTCGCGGCGATGAGGCCGTTCAGGGGCGTGCGCATTTCATGCGACATGACGGCGAGGAAGCGCGACTTCGCCTCTTCGCCCTTGAGCGCGTCATTGCGGGCCTTGCGCAGGCTTTCCTCGCGTTCGATGCGTTCGGAAATGTCGCGGACAAAGGCGATGAACATGGGTTCGCCGCCCGCACCCTGCGCCTCGGCCAAGGCGACTTCGACCGGGGTTTCGCTGCCATCGGCGCGGCGGCCATGCATGAGAAGGCGGCCATCCTGCAGTTCGGGGGAATCGGACCGGTAGAGGCTGCGCAGGAGGGTGAGCGGATCGTCGGTGCCTTCATGGTGCAGCAGGCGGTCGACGGGGATGCCACGCAGATCGTCGCGCGAGAGGCCGAACAGCTGTTCGGCGGCGCTGTTGCAATCGGTGATGGCCCCTTGGGCATCGGCGATAACGAGCGCGTCGAGCGAGCTTTCGATCACGGCGCGCAGGTTGTGGACGGCGCGTTCTGTGGTTTCGGAGCGGCGGCTTTGCGCGCGATTCTGCAGGATGATGACGAGGGACAGCGCGGCCATCAGCCCCAGCAGGCCAAGCGCGGCGGCGGCGAAGACCTGCAGCGAGCGGCGCAATTCGTTGCGGCGCAGATCGCCATTGGCCATCAGCGATTGCAGGGAGGAGACGACCTGCGCGCGCACGCTGTCGGCGACGGTGACCATCTCGTCCTGTAGGGCGGGAAGGGCGGCACTGAGTGAGGCATCATCGGAATCGATGATGGGCGTCACGCGGTCGAAGAAAGCGCCCTGCGACCAGAGTTCCTTGCGCAGCGATTCGTTGATCGGCAGGAAATTCAACTCGTCGGATTTCGACAGGACGCTGAAGCGGCTGTAGAAGATGTCGAAGGCAAGCCGGAGATCGTCGAGCCGCTTGGGATCATCAGGCCGCTGTGCGGCAACGATGACGGCGCGCTGGAGTTTGAGCGTGTCAACCTCGACCTGAGCCATGGTCCAGGTGACGTTGTCGGAGTTCACCGAGGAGGACCGCTCAAGCTCCCCGTCGATCTGGAGGAAGACATAGCCCATCGCAGCGAGCGTCACGACGAAGGTGAAGGCGAGGGTGATGTGCCGGACGCGCACCGCAGCGCGATGGATGCGGCCTTCTTCAAGAGCTTCGTCGAAGAACTTCGTCATCGCACGGGTCCGGGTGGTGGCTGCCGGCACCCGTCTGGAGTGCCGGCGCCGGGATCATTCAGAGATCGTCAGCTTGGATAATTGCCAGATGCTCCAGCCATAGACCAGTTCGGTTTGATAGTCGGGGCTGGAATCGTAGGGGAAAACGATCCAGAGCGGGCCCTTGTCGCGGCGCGAGAAGGTTTCGCCGTCGATGTGATAGGTGACGATCGGGACATTCTCTTCGATCGCTTCCATCGGGATTTCGACAGCGTAGTCGTTCAGCGCGGTGGCGATGATCTTGGTGCCCTCGCCGCCGACGGCATCGAGCAGGGCCTTGAGCGGCACGCCCTCGAAACGGTGCATGCCATCGGTCCAGGTCGTGGTCGTGTCGAAGCCCGAGGCGGGCATGGCCATCAGCATGTCGAGGTCGAACTGGGCGCTGCCTTCGGCGTTCGTGTTGGTGATGGCCCCATCGATGGTGAGGATCACCTCACCCGTGGGCGCGGCCATTTCCGCGACGCTGGCCGTGGCGCCGAGGAAAAGAAATGCAAAAGCCGCCGAAAGGCGGCCGGTCGAGACAGAAAGTTGGGGCATCTGAAGCTCCGCTACAGGGACAATGGCGGAGAAGATAGCAAAACAAGGCTTTTTCTCCATTCCAATTCTGGATGCCATCCCATACAAAAGTATGGCACTCTTTCAACTTAGTCGGGATTGGTCACCGTTCTATTTGTTTTAGAAAGTGTAAGACGTATTCTTGCAGGTATGTGCTGCTGCGTAAGGCGGGCGGCGGGTGATCCATTGGCCCGCATATTGCACGGCGATGGACGGAAGAATTGGAGGTCAGGGGCGAATGGCTATGCTGGGTGGTGCGGGAAGCGGAAAGGTTCGTATCCTGATCGCGGATGACCATGAAATGGTCTTGGACGTTTTTGCAATGTATCTTTCGTCTGCCCCCGACATGGAGGTGAGCACGGCGAAGACACTGGACGAGGCGGTGGATTTCATCACCTCGGAGGGGCCCTATGATGTGGTTCTTCTGGACCTGAACATGCCAGGAATGAACGGCGTGGCGGGGCTGCGCAAGGCGATCAAGTCGAATGGCGGCAAGCCTGTGGCGATCATCACCGGAAACCCCACGCCGCGCATGCTGGACGAGATCATGAATGCCGGGTCTTCGGGGATCGTGCTGAAGACGACGGGGGTGCGGTCGCTGGCCAATGCCATCCGGTTCATGCATGCGGGCGAGCATTACATGCCGCTGGAACTGGTGCGCGAGCGGCACAATGCCGGGCGGCAGACCAAGAACGGGCGGCTGTCGGACAAGGAGATGATGGTCCTGTCCTATCTGGCCGAGGGCAAGCAGAACAAGGAAATCGCCAACGATCTGAAGCTGGCGGAGCCGACGATCAAGATGCATGTGACCAGCATCTGCAAGAAGCTGGCGGCGTCGAACCGGACGCAGGCGGTGATCGTGGCGCGGGATCTGGGGCTGATCTGAGGCCTGTGAAGGGTGGCGGGCGCGGACTGGGACCTGTCTGCCCCCCAAGGATTGCCCGCAGTGATCCCGACCCCGAGAGGATGTTGCCAAGATGAGGATCAGGCCACCTTGGGATCGGGTGGTGGCTGCGCTTTGCGTTCGCGCAGCGAAATGTAGGTCGCGCAGGCGATGAGGATGGCGGTGCCGAGGAATGTCCAGCCATCGGGGAAATCGCCGAAGAACCACCAGCCTACCACGGTCGCCATCACCATTTCCGTATAGGCGAGGGGGGCGAGAAGCGAGGCTTCGGCGTGGTCGTAGGCGCGAACGATCAGGTAATGGCCCAACGCGGCGATGAAGCCGATGAGGAAGAGCAGCCCCCACTGCGCGGGCGTCGGCGGTTCCCAGATCAGGATTGTGAAGGGCGTGATCAGAAGGGTGCCCAGAAGGCCGGTGTGGAAGGTGGTGACCATGGCCGGGGCCTGGCCCGCGATGCGGCGGGTCATGGCGAAATAGACGGCGAGCGCCGCCCCTGCGCCAAGGGCGAAGAAGGTGCCGGGGTTCACTTCGGCAAAGCCGGGGCGGATGATGATGAGCGTGCCGATGAAGCCCACGGCGACCGCGGCCCAGCGGCGGGGGCCGACCCGTTCCTTCAGGAGGACGGGCGAGATGGCGGTCAGGATCAGCGGCTGGACGAAGAAGATGGCCAATGCGTCAGCGATGGGCAGGTATTTCAGGGCCGAGAAGAAGAGGAAGGTCGCAGCCATAAGGAGCGTGGCGCGCAGGGCGTGATAGAAGGGCCGGTCGGGCCGGATCGCGGCAATGCCGCCATGTTGCAGGGTGAAGGGCAGGGTCAGCAGCGCGCCGAACGCCATACGGGCCCAGACGATCTGCAGGATGGGCATGCCCTGATTGCCCAGCATCTTGGCCACCACGTCGAGGAAGGGCAGCACCGCCATCGCGGCCAGCATCAGGGCAACTCCGATCAGGGTGCGGGGGCGATGGGGTTCCATCAGGGATGGGTAGCGGGTGGGGCGGGCGAAGCCAAGGGCGCACGCCGCAACCAGTCGGCCACAAAGCGTGGAGCCGTGCCGGGGCGCAGCGGGCGGTCGGACCAGAGGCGCAGGCCACCGGACAGGGTCAGGCGCTGCGGGAAGGGCGCGACAAGGCGGCCATCGGCCAGATGGCCCGCAACCAGCGCTTCGTGGCCGATGAGGAGGCCCGCTCCGTTGACCGTCTCTTCGACCGCGAGGGCGTAGAGCGAGAAGGTGGGACCCTGCGGAATGGTGGGCGGGACCGAGAGCGTCTGCGCCCAGAGGTCCCAGTCTTCGGTCCAAGTGGCATCCGCGAGGCAGGGGAAGCCGGAAATGCAGTGCGGCGTCGTCAGGCGGGCGGCAAATGCCGGGGCGCAGACCGGAAAGATCACATCGGGGCAGAGGCGGCCCTGCGGCTCTTCGCTGAAGAAGAGCGACAGGTCGTAGGGGCTGCGCTTGAGGTTCGGGGGCTGTTCCAGTGCGGTGATCGACACGGTGATGTCGGGGGCTGCGGCGCGTAGGGCGGGCAGGCGCGGCGAGAGCCAGAGCTGCGCGATGGCGGGAAGCGTGGCGATATGGACGGTGCGGGGGGCGGCGGCGGCGCGCAGGTCGCCCACGGCGATGCCGAGCGCATCAAAGGCGGCGGTGAAGGCGGGCAGGGACTGCTGGCCGAGCGGCGTGAGGCGGACGCCGCGCGGGGTGCGGGCGAAGAGCGGCGCGCCAAGCGTCTGTTCCAGTTGCTTGACATGCGCGGTGATCGCGCCGGGGGTGACGCCCAGTTCCTGCGCGGCGGCGGCGAACCCGCCGAGGCGGGCGGCAGCCTCGAAGGCGCGGAGTGCGGTCAGGGGCAGGTCTTTCGGGCGGGGCGGGGCGACGGGCATATAAGGCTCATTTTTTCTGAGCCTAGATTTTCGCAAATCTGATTTGCGGGCAAGGGGGGCAGGTGGTTTCCTTGCGAGGAACCAACCGGGAGTGACCGCCGATGACCCGCCTTGACCGCCGTGACTGGGTGCCTGCGCCCTGCGAGGACCATGTGATGACGTTGGCCGCCGCTGCCGCCAAGGGCAGTGATGCGGAGGTGGAGGCGCGGGTGGCGGCGCTGATCGACTGGAATGCAGATATCCATGACCGGGAGTGTTTCAACCTGAACCCGGCCACCAATGTGATGAACCCGCGGGCAGAGGCGGTCTTGGCGCGGGGCCTCGGGTCGCGGCCATCGCTGGGATATCCGGGTGACAAGTATGAGATGGGGTTGGAAGCGATCGAGGAGATCGAGGTCATCGCGGCGGAACTGGCGGCGGAGGTGTTCGATGCCTCTTATGCCGAAATCCGGGTCGCATCGGGCGCGATGGCGAACCTCTATGGCTTTATGGCGCTGGCGGAGCCGGGGGATGCGATCATCGCGCCGCCGCCTGCGGTGGGCGGGCATGTGACGCATCACAAGGCGGGCTGTGCGGGGCTTTATGGGCTGTTCACCCATGACGCGCCGGTGAATGCGGATGGGTTCACGGTGGATCTGGAGGGGATGCGCGCTTTGGCATGGCAGGTGCGGCCAAAGATCATCACCATCGGGGGCAGTTTGAACCTGTTCCCCCATCCGGTGCGCGAGTTGCGGGCGATTGCCGATGAGGTGGGGGCGTGGCTTCTGTTCGATGCGGCGCATCAATGCGGGATCATCGCGGGGGGTGTCTGGGCCAATCCCTTGGACGAAGGGGCGCATCTGATGACGATGTCGACCTACAAGTCGCTGGGTGGACCTGCGGGCGGTTTGATCGTGACGCGCGAGGCAGAGATTGCCAAGCGTTTGGATCATATTGCTTTTCCCGGGATGACGGCGAATTTCGATGCGGCGAAATCGGCGGCTTTGGCCATCAGCCTGCTGGATTGGCGGGCGCATGGTCGGGCCTATGCACAGGCGATGGTGGACCTGTCGCAGGCCTTGGCGCGGGAATTGCATGGCTTGGGTCTGCCGGTCTTTGCAGCCGGGCGGGGGATGACGGAAAGCCATCAGTTCGCGGTGGAGGCGGCGGGCTTTGGCGGGGGACAGACGGCGTCGAAGACGCTGCGAAAGGCCGGGTTTCTGGCCTGCGGGATTGGCCTGCCCATCGCGGCGGTGGAGGGCGATCTGAACGGGCTGCGGATCGGGACGCCGGAGCTGGTGCGGCGGGGCGTGACGGTGACGGATGCGCCCGCGCTGGCCGCGCTGATCGCCGAAGGGCTGCGCGGCAACGATCCGGGCGCGGTGGCAGGACGGGTACGCGAGATGCGCGCGCGGTTCACCGGGGTGCACTACGTGCGGGCCTGATCCGGTAAACCACTGTTCTGAATAGAATTTCAGGTTATTCTCTGCGGTGCCGGGACGGCATCCGCAGGGGCGCGCGGGTCAATCCGCGCGCCAGGTTGATTGCACGAGACCGGAGGGGAAGGCGCGGGTGCCTTCGTGGCGCAGGGGAATATCCTGCGGCAGCGCGCCGAAAAGCGGGCGGCCCTGACCGATCAGGACGGGGGCGGTGGTGATCGTCAGGCTGTCGATCAGCCTTGCGCACAGGAAGGATTGCACGATCTGGCCGCCATCGACATAGGCGTTGAGGTGGCCTTGGGCTGCGAGGTGCTGCATCGCCTGTTCGGGGGTGTGGGCGGCGAAGGTGACCTTTCCGGCAAGGTCTTCTGGCACGCTTTGGCCGGAAAGCTGGTGTGACAGCACCAGAACCGGACGCGTGTAGGGCCATTCGGGAAAGGCACGGACGGCCTCATAGCAGCCGCGGCCCATGACGATGCAATCCATCCGGGCGATGAAGGCGTCATAGCCGTGGTCTTCGTCCGGGGCGTCGCGCGACAGAAGCCAGTCGAGCGTGCCGTCGGGGCGGGCGATGAAGCCGTCGAGGCTGGTGGCGATGAAGACATGGCCGCGGGTCATGGTTCGGTTCCGTAGAATTGTGATCCGGTTTCGAACAAGGCGGGTGGTCCGGTTGCGAAGCGGTCGGTCCGGTATCGGACGATTTGCTTCGATCTCGAAGATCAGGACCGTCCCTTTCCCTGAACAGGGTCCCGATACAGCAGGATCGCGCAAGAGAAAACCCGCCGGGAGGCCCCGGCGGGTGGAGTTGCGCCTTCAGGGGGAAGGCGGATCAGATATCGAGGGTGTTTTCGTGTTCCCAGCGCGAGAAATGGGAGACGAAGCTGTTCCATTCCTGATGCTTGAGCTTCAGGTAGGCGGAGGAGAATTCGTCGCCCATCATGGATTTCAGCGTCTTGTCCTTGTCGTATTCGCGCAGCGCATCGAGCAGGTTCAGCGGCAGTTTCGGCGCGCCCTTCACGGTATGGCCCTGCTGATACATGTCGATGTCGTAGCGGCGGCCCGGATCGGCCTGCGTGCGCACGCCATCAAGGCCAGCGGCGATGATCACGGCCTGCAGGAGGTAGGGGTTCGCGGCCCCATCGGGCAGGCGAAGTTCGAACCGGCCGGGGCCGGGGACGCGCACCATGTGGGTGCGGTTGTTGCCCGTCCAAGTGACGGTGTTCGGCGCCCATGTCGCGCCCGAGGTGGTGCGGGGCGCGTTGATGCGCTTGTAGCTGTTCACCGTCGGGTTGGTGATCGCGGCCAAGGCCGAGGCGTGCTTCATGATGCCGCCGAGGAAGTTGCGGCCCTGGTCCGAGAGGGACAGTTCCTTCGCTGGGTCGGAGAAGGCGTTCTTCTTGCCATCCAGCGACCAGACCGAGATGTGGGCGTGGCAGCCCGACCCGGTGAGGCCCTTGAAGGGTTTGGGCATGAAGGTGGCGCGGAAGCCGTGCTTTTCCGAGACCGACTTCACCATGAACTTGAAGAAGCTGTGCTTGTCGGCCGTCTGCAGCGCGTCGTCGTACTTCCAGTTCATCTCGAACTGGCCGATCGCGTCTTCATGGTCGTTCTGGTAGGGCTCCCAGCCCATTTCCAGCATGTAGTCGCAGATTTCGCTGATGACGTCATAGCGGCGCATCACGGCCTGCTGGTCATAGCAAGGCTTTTCGGCGGTGTCGTAGATGTCAGAGGCGGCGGTGCCTTCGGCGTTGAGGATGAAGAATTCGGGTTCCACCCCGGTCTTGACGCGCAGGCCATCCTTGGCGGCATCGGCAATCAGCTTTTCCAGCACGTTGCGGGGGGCCTGATCGACGAGGCTGCCTTCCATCGTGGCGCGCGCGGCGACCCATGCCACGTCCTTTTTCCACGGCAACTGGATCGCGGAAGAGGGATCGGGAACGGCCATCAGATCGGGATGGGCGGGCGTCAGGTCAAGCCAAGTCGCGAAACCGGCGAAGCCTGCGCCTTCCTCGGCCATGTCGTTGATCGCCTGTGTCGGCACGAGTTTCGCGCGCTGACCACCGAAGAGATCGGTGTAGGAGATCATGAAGTATTTGACGCCCTTTTCCTTGGCCCATTTGGCAAGATCTTTGGCCATGACAAACTCCCTGTCCTTTTTCAGATCGGCTTTGTGCCGTTGGTTCAGAAACCGTTGCGCCCGGGGATCCAGTTGGTGCCCGCCAGCGGAACACCCGCCATGGCGGCGGATTCGATGGTGAGGGCGCAAAGATCCTCGGGTTCGAGGTTGTGGAGGTGATTCTTGCCGCAAGCGCGGGCGATGGTCTGCGCTTCCAGCGTCATCACCTTGAGGTAATTCTTCAGGCGGCGGCCCCCGAGGATGGGGTCGAACCGCTTGAACAGTTCGGGGTCCTGGGTGGTGATCCCGGCCGGGTCCTTGCCTTCGTGCCAATCGTCATAGGCACCGGCGGTGGTGCCGAGCTTTTTGTACTCGGCCTCGAGCGCGGGGTCGTTGTCGCCCAGCGCGATCAGGGCAGCCGTGCCGATGGCGACCGCGTCAGCGCCCAGCGCCATGGCCTTGGCCACATCCGCGCCCGAGCGGATGCCGCCCGACACGATCAGTTGCACCTTGCGGTGCATGCCGAGGTCCTGCAGCGCCTTCACCGCCTGCGGGATGCAGGCGAGGATGGGCATGCCGACGTTTTCGATGAAGACGTCCTGCGTGGCGGCGGTGCCGCCCTGCATGCCGTCAAGCACCACCACGTCAGCGCCTGACTTCACCGCGAGCGCCGTGTCGTAATAGGGGCGTGCGCCGCCGACCTTGATGTAGATCGGCTTTTCCCAGTTCGTGATTTCGCGCAGTTCGAGGATCTTGATCTCCAGATCATCCGGCCCGGTCCAGTCCGGATGGCGGCAGGCGGAGCGCTGGTCGATGCCCTTGGGCAGGTTGCGCATCATGGCGACGCGGTCGGAGATTTTCTGCCCCAGAAGCATGCCGCCGCCGCCGGGTTTGGCCCCCTGCCCCACCACGACCTCGATCGCGTCGGCGCGGCGGAGGTCATCGGGGTTCATGCCGTAGCGGGACGGAAGATATTGATATACAAGAGTTTTCGAGTGGCCGCGTTCCTCTTCCGTCATGCCGCCATCGCCCGTGGTGGTGGACGTACCTGCGGCGGAGGCCCCGCGACCCAAGGCTTCCTTGGCCGGCCCCGAAAGCGCGCCGAAGGACATGCCCGCGATGGTGATCGGGATATCCAGATGGATCGGGTTCTTGGCGAAGCGGGTGCCGAGCCAGACGTCGGTGGCGCATTTTTCGCGGTAGCCTTCCAGCGGGTAGCGGCTGATGGAGGCCCCAAGGAACAGGAGGTCATCGAAATGCGGCAGGCGGCGTTTGGAGCCACCCCCGCGAATGTCGTAGATGCCGGTCGCGGCGGCGCGGCGAATTTCGGCGTTGGTGTCGTTGGAGAAGGTCCACGACATCTTGGGCGGCGTATGGGGGAAATCGGACATTCTTCTGACGGCCTCAGTAGGACGACGCGTTGTCGATATTGAAGGTGTAAAGCTTGCGGGCAGAGCCGTAGCGCTTGAAGTCCTCGGGCTTGGCCAGATGATCGGCCTCACCGCGCTTCAACAGATCGGCCAGCAGGGCGAGGTGTTCAGGGCGCATCTCTTTCTCGATGCAGTCGGCCCCGAGGGATTTCACCGAACCGCGGACGAAAAGGCGGGCCTCGTAGAGGCTGTCGCCCAGCGCCTCGCCCGCGTCACCCAGAACCACGAGGTTGCCGGATTGGGCCATGAAGGCGGACATGTGGCCGATGTTGCCATGCACGACGATGTCGATGCCTTTCATCGAGATGCCGCAGCGCGACGACGCGTTGCCCTTGATGACGAGAAGGCCGCCGCGCCCGGTGGCGCCCGCATATTGGCTGGCGTCGCCGTCGATGATCACGGTGCCGGACATCATGTTTTCCGCTACGCCGGGGCCTGCGGAGCCTTTCACACGGACGGTGGCCTGCTTGTTCATGCCCGCGCAGTAATAGCCAGTGGAGCCGCGCACGGTAACGTCGACCGGGGCGTCGAGGCCGACGGCGATGGCATGGGCGCCCTTGGGATTGATGACCTCCCACGAGGTCATGTTCGTCTGGCCCTTGAGGCCGTGGAGCGTCGAGTTTAGCGCGCGCAGGCCTTGGGCGGCGAGGTCGAAAGTCTGCATGGATCAGCGTTCCCAGAAGTAGACGGTGGCGGGTTCGGGTTCCCAGACGCGGGCAGAGTCGATGCCCGGCAGGTTGACCATCGCACGGTATTCCGAGCCGAAGGCGACGTATTGGTCGGTTTCGGCCATGACGGCGGGTTTGCAGGCGATCGGGTCGCGGACGACGCCGAAGCCGTTCTTGGTGCCGACGACGAAGGTGAAGAAGCCGTCCAGATCGGTCAGCGTGGCCTCCATCGCCTCGCCCAGTTTGGCGCCTTCCTGCAGCTTGTGGCTGATGAAGGCGGCGGCAACTTCGGTGTCGTTTTCCGTCTCGAACGTCATGCCCGCCTGACGCAGCACGCGGCGGACGGAGTTGTGGTTGGAGAGCGAGCCGTTGTGGACGAGGCACTGGTCGGCCCCGGTGGAGAAGGGATGCGCGCCCATGGTGGTGACGGCGGATTCGGTGGCCATGCGGGTGTGGCCGATGCCGTGGGTGCCGGACATGCGGGCCACGTCGAAGCGCGAGGCGACATCCTTGGGAAGGCCGACTTCCTTATAAATTTCAATACCTTCCCCTGCCGACATGACGCGCGCCTTGGGGCGCAGGTCACGCATGGCGTGGCGCGCGGCATCCAGCCGATCTTCGGGCAGTTCAAGGACCATATGCGTGTCCTTGACGGTGCCCGTGACCTTGGCCGCGATCGCCTTGCCGAGATCTTCGGTCAGGGTGGCAAAGTCGGCTTCGGGGGCCGGGGATTGGACGGTCAGCTTGGCCTTGCCCTTTTCGGGGCGGCCGTAGATGGCGATGCCCGCGCTGTCGGGGCCGCGATCCGTCATGGTGATGAGCATGTCGGTGAGCAGGGCACCGAGTTGCGGTTCCAGCTTGGGGTCTTTCAGGAAAAGACCGACGATTCCGCACATGGCGTCGACTCCTCTGTTCTTCGTTGAGGGCACGCTAGCACCGAAGAAATCGACGCTCAACTGGGAAGAAACTTTTTTTCCTTAGCGGGAAAACTTTTCAAAGTGCCTAAAGTTTCGGCAGGTTTTTCTTGACAGGTTGTCGCAGGGCGTTTTCCTCTCAGAAAAGAAAGTTGCCGGACAGAGAAATGGCGTCGGGGCCCAGCCAACAGCGGCAGTGCAAAAAGGCCCACGGGAGGGAAAACGATGGGTGACAATGTAAGTACGCTGAACGTCATATTTACCGAGTTCTACTACTGGGTAACCGTGGTGTTCATGTTCCTGATTCACGTCGGCTTCTGCATGTACGAAGTGGGTGCATCAAGGCGGCGCAACCACATGCACACGCTGATGAAGAACACGATGGCCATTCCGCTGATCACGGTCACGTTCTTCTTCTTTGGCTGGTGGATCTACTTTGCCTTCCCCAGTGGTCTTTACTGGTTCAATTTCGTGGAAGACCCGCTTTTCTACGACCCCAATCTGGTCGCAGGGCCGGCCAGCCCGCTGATGGGCACCCATCTGTCGGGCGTGAACGAAACCGACATTGCCGCAGGCATAACCGCAGACGGGCTGAATGGAGCGGCGATCTGGCATCGTCTGAACGGTGTGTTCTGGGCGGCCTTCCTTCTGTTCTCGATCACCACGGCGTCGATCGTTTCGGGCGCGGTGATCGAGCGGATCAAGATGGGCGCGTTCTGGATGATCGCTGTCCTGCTGGGGTCGGTCCTCTGGATCACAGATGCCGCATGGGGCTGGAGCGCAGGCGGCTGGATGGTCAAGTATCTGGGCTATCATGATGCCTATGCCTCGGGTGTGGTGCACGGCATCGCCGGAGGCGCGGCGCTGGCTACGCTGATCGTGCTTGGGCCGCGTCTGGGGAAATTCCGCCCTGATGGCACCCCGCGTGACATCCCTCCGCATAACCCGTGGCTGGTGACGATCGGGCTGTTCCTGATCTATACCGGTTTCTGGGGGTTCTATGCCGCCTGCAACATTCCGATGATTTCCCCCGGCTCCATCGCCGGGCAGATCACCGGAGAAACCTGGACCACGACCAACATCTACCTGACACCGACGACCCTGTCGGCGATCACGATGAACTTCCTCATGGCGCTTTCGGGCGGGATGATGGCGGGTTACATCTTCTCAAAAGGGGATGCGTTCTGGACCTATTCGGCGGGCCTTTGCGGCATCATCGGCGCGTCTGCGGGCAATGATCTGTACCATCCGAATCAGGCGATGTTCATCGGCGCGATCGTGCCCTATGTGGCCTACAAGCTGCATTTCTGGGTCGAACGGACCTTCAAGATCGATGATGCCGTCGGGGCGGTGGCCGTGCACGGCTATGGCGGTTTCATGGGGGTCGTGATCGCGGGCTTCGTTCTATGGGGCGCGCCGTCGTCACCCTATGAGGGCTATGCGGTCATCACCCCATGGGGGAACTTCATCGGGGGCTGCATCATGGTCCTGTTGGGCTTTGTTCCGGTCTACATCCTCTGCAAGATCCTGAACAGCTTCGGGCTTTTGCGGATCCCGGCGAAGATCGAACTTGAAGGGCTCGATTTCAAAGGCCGCGCGGCCTATGAGGCGGCCGTCGCCGAAATCACCGCCGCCGAACGCGCGATGCTGAAGTAGGGAAAGGAAAAATCCAATGTCCACAATTGGTTACGCAAGCTGGGCTGTCGATCTGAAGGATGTCGGCGCGATCTATCCCTTTCAGGGCACCGAAACCATTATGGTGGTTCTGGGGGTTGCTTTCTGGATCGGGTGGCACGTGTTGCAGATCCGGCAGGAAGAGGCCGAAATCGCCGCAGAGATGAAAGCCGAAAGGCGCGATGACGTCGCGCGCAAGCTGATCGACGACTATTGAGCGGCGTCTGAAATGCGGAACGGGGCTGGCTGTGGCCGGCCCCGTTTGCCATGTGCACGGCCTTTGGGGACCGGCGATATCCTCCCCTCAGCCTTGCGGGTAAGAGATCACTGACAGATAGCGGGCGGGCAGCTTGATGAGCACCTCGGGCCCGTGGGGGGCGTCGGCGTCGAAGAAGAGGCTGTCGCCCGGTTCGAGGTGATAGAGGGCGTCGCCGTGGCGATAGGTGACCTCGCCCTCCAGCATGTAGAGAAGTTCGATGCCGTCATGCTGAAAGGCGGGGAAGGTGTCGGATTCCGCTGTCAAAGTAATGACATAGGGTTCGACCACCACGCCGGAGCTGTTTGATCCGATATGGCCGAGGAGGTGGTATTGATGGCCAGCGCGGGTGCCGCGGCGTTCGATTTCCAGATGCTCGCCTGCCTTCACATGCTGGCATTCGCGGCGTTCCTCATAGCCCCGGAAGAAAGAGGTGATGGGGGTGGAGAAGGCATGCGACAGGATCTGGAGGGTGGTGAGCGAGGGCGAGGTGATGCCGTTCTCGATCTTGGACAGCATGCCGATGGAGAGGCCGGTGACAGCTGCGAGATCGGCCACGGTCATGCCTTGCTGACGTCGGAAGGCGCGGACGGAGCGGCCGATGGCCATTTCCAGATTGCGTTCGGCGAGTTCGCGGACGCGGTGGGGATCTTGGCTGAAAACGGGTTTGGATTTGGGGAGGACGGTGTCTGCTGTGGTGTCGGCAGCGCTGTCGAGTTCTTCCATCGATTTCCCCCATAGTGAACATACACGAATTCTTTTTTACTATAGGGAAAAATGGGCGCGGGACAAGTCGGCAAGGCTGCCCGGAATCGGTTGTGCCCTGTGTTGTGCCGCAAACTGTGCAGCAAACTGTGGGCACAGAGCGGGCGGTGGGTTCGGGATTTCTTTAAGGGGCGGTGGGGTGGAACCCCACCCTAGAAGGCCGACAGCGCGGCGGTTTCGAGCGCGTGGAAGACCGAGGCCGCCGAAGAGCGGGGGCCGATGACCGACAGATGACCGGGGGCGCGGATCACGATGTAGCAGCCCAGATGTTCGATCACCGTGCGGGTCGCCGCACCGGGGCCGTGGGCGCGCAGGTCGAAGGCGCAGAGGCGTTCAAACATCACGGGCAGGTCTTCGCCGGTCACGTCGAAGCGGGCCCAGGCGTCGGTCTGTTCGGTGAGGCTGGCCGCTTCGCCGAAATGGGGCTTGAGGCGGGCGACGATGTCTTCATGCGTGGCGAAGGGGGCCTCGACCATCCACATGTCGGGCGACAGCCAGAAGGCAGCGTAGGTCGCGCCTTGCGCGGCCTTGCCGGGGCCGGGGAGCGGGATGCCTGCGGCATCCGCGATATCGGTGATAGCCTTCGCTTCGCCCTGCCGCGCGGCGAGGGAGGCAAGTGCGGTGTCCGTGACTTCGGTGATTGTCACGGGGCCGAGGGTGACGCTGTGGGGGGCGTCATGTCCGAGCGGCGTGATGGGTTTCAGGCGGTGGTCAGCCACGGAGGCGGTCTCCTTCCGGGTCGAAGAAGTGGGGCGAGACGATCTCGACCTCCACCTCTGTCTTGGCGAGCAGGTTCACGGCGCGCATGCGTTGGCCGATGCGGGCGTGGCCGTTCTTGAGGTAGCCCAGCGCGATGGAACTGCCGAGGTGGGGCGAGTAGACGACGGAAGTGAGCCAGCCGCCATCGTTGGCCGCCACCGGGGTCGCGCCGATGTCGAGGAAGTGGGAGCCTGCGGTGAGGGGTTTGGCAGGGTCCACGGGGCGGACGCCGACGAGGCGGAGGCCGTCCTCGGCGGTCAGCCCTTCGCGTTGGGACAGGACCATGCCGATGCTGTCCTTCTTCTTGGACACCATCTTGCCGAGGCCCATGTTGAGCGCGGTGGTCTGGCCGTTCAATTCGTTCCCTGCGACATGGCCCTTTTCCACGCGCATGACGCCCAAGGATTCCGTCCCATAGGCGACGGCGCCGAATTCTTCGCCCTGCTTCATCAACTCGCGGATCATGGCGTCGCCATAGCGGGTGGGGACGGCGATTTCATAGGCAAGTTCGCCCGAGAAGGAGATGCGGAAGAGGCGCGCGCGGAGGCCGCCCGCGACGGTGATGTTTCCGCAAGCCATGTAGGGGAAGGCGGCATCGGAAATGTCTTGATCGACGATCTTCTGCAGGAGTTTGCGGGCGTTCGGCCCGGCGACGGAGAACTGCGCCCAAGCTTCGGTCGTGGAGATCAGTTGGACATCCATGTCGGGGTAGAGGCACTGGCGCACATATTCGAGGTGGCGGAAGACGGGGACGGCATTGGCCGTGGTCGTGGTCATCACCCATTCGTTTTCGCCCATACGGGCGGTGGTACCGTCATCCATGACGATCCCATCTTCGCGCAGCATCAGGCCGTAGCGGACCTTGCCGATGGGAAGGGTGGAGAAGGTGTTGGCATAGACCTTGTCGAGGAAGGCGGCGGCGTCGCGGCCCTGAATGTCGATCTTGCCCAAGGTGGTGACGTCGCAGATGCCGACGGAGGCGCGGGTTTGCAGCACTTCGCGGTCTACCGACTGCCGCCATGTGGTTTCGCCCGCTTTGGGGAACCATTGGGCGCGGAGCCACATGCCGACCTCGACGAAGATCGCGCCCTGTTCGGAGGCCCATTTGTGGCTGGGCGTCAGGCGGGTGGGTTTGAATTCGTGACCACGGGAGCGGCCTGCCAGCGCGCCCATGGCGACGGGGGTATAGGGCGGGCGGTAGATTGTGGTGCCTGTCTGCGGAATCGTGCGATCCGTGAGTTCGGCCATGATGGCAAGGCCGAGGATATTGCCGGTTTTCCCCTGGTCGGTGGCCATGCCGAGGGTGGTGTAGCGTTTGAGGTGTTCGACCGAGGTGAAGTTTTCCTGTTTGGCAAGTTTGACGTCCTTCACCGTGACGTCGTTCTGCTGATCGATCCAGGCGCGGCCCTTGCCTTCGGGGACATACCAGAAAGGGGTCAGGTTGAGGGGGGCGTCTTCGGCCTTTGGCAGGTCGGGGGTGTGGGGGTTGAGGCCCAAGGCTTCGAGCGCGGCGTTGGCCTGCTGCGCGCCTGTGGTCAGGGCGGCGTGGGTGGAGAGGTGGCCTGCTGCCGCGCCTGCGGCGGTGAGGTTGGCGGGGCCGTCGGTGGGTGGGGTGAAGGCGTGGATGCCGTCGTTCCAGACGGGGCGGCCCCGGTGGTGGCTGGCGATGTTGAGGTTGGGGTTCCAGCCGCCCGACACGCCGAGGGCGGTGACGGAGAGGGTTTCCGACTTGCCGTTCGCGTGGCGGATGGTGATGGATTTCAGGCCCAGTCGGCCTGCGCTGTTGATCACCTGCGCGCCCTTGAGGTGGCGGATGCCGGGGAGAAGGTCACCTTCCTGACGGGTGTCGATGACAGCGGCGACGTCGATGCCCTTGGCCTGCAGGTCGGTGGCGGTGCGCAGGCCGTCATCGTTGTTGGTGAAGACGGCGACGCGGTCACCCACGGTTACGGCATAGCGGTTGGCATAGGCGCGGAGGGCGCCTGCGAGCATGATGCCCGGGCGGTCGTTGTTCTCAAAAGCGATCGGGCGTTCGGTGGCCCCGCCTGCGAGGATCGCGTGGCAGGAGTAGATGCGCCAGAGGATCTGGCGCGGCTTGCCTTCGGGTGGCACGGGGAGGTGGTCGGAGACGCGTTCGACGGCGGAATAGATGCCGTGATCCATCGCGCCCAGCACGGTGGTGCGGGGCATGAGGCGAACGTTGGGCATTTGGCGCAGGGTGCGGAGGGTGTCTTCGGCCCAGTCGGCCCCGGCGTGGTTGCCGATGGTCAGGGTTTCGGCGTTGAGGCGGCCGCCCATGCGGAAATCCTCATCCGCGAGGAGGACGCGGGCGCCTGCGCGGCCAGCGGTGAGCGCGGCCATCAGGCCAGCGGGGCCTGCGCCGATGATGAGGATGTCGCAGTGGAGGAAGCCCTTATCGTAGGCGTCGGGGTCTTCGTGATGGGTCAGGGTGCCGAGGCCAGCGGCGCGGCGGATGATGGGTTCGTAAAGCTTTTCCCAGAAGGCGGCGGGCCACATGAAGGTCTTGTAGTAGAAGCCTGCCGCGAAGAAGGGGGAGAGGCGGTCGTTGATCCCCATCAGATCGAATTTGAGCGAGGGGAAGCGGTTCTGGCTACTGGCTTCCAGACCGTCGAACAGCTCGGCCACGGTGGCGCGGGTGTTGGGTTCCTGCCGCGCGCCCGTCCGCAATTCGACGATGGCGTTGGGTTCTTCGGAGCCTGCAGAGATCGGGCCGCGCGGGCGGTGGTATTTGAAGCTGCGCCCCATGAGGCGGACGCCATTGGCGAGGAGGGCCGAGGCCAGCGTGTCGCCGGGGTGACCCGTGTAGGGCAGGCCGTCGAAGGTGAAGCGGAAGGTACGGGTGCGGTCGATCTGGCCGCCCTTGATGCGGTTCTCTTGCGTCATTTGCTGCGCCCCCGGCGGCGGGCCACATCGCGGGCGAATTCGACCTTGGTGATTTCATGCGTGACGGTGTTGCGGGTGACGACGAGCCATGAGCGGTCGCCCTGTTCGTGGAACCAAAGCTCTCGGTGTTCGCCTGCCGGGTTGTCGCGCAGGTAGAGGTAGTCGTGGAAGGCGTCCTGCGCGGCCTCTGCCGAGGGGAAGGCCATGCCATCAGGGCGGTCCATCAGGGCGGCGTCGCCGAGATAGGTGAATTCCTGTGCGTCGCGGGGGCCGAGGAGGGGGTGGTTGATGATCATGATGCGCCCTTCAGTGCAGGTTGGGCTGCGCGCCCTGCCCTTTTTCGTCGATCATCAGCCCCTTGCGGAAGCGATCGAAGCGATAGGCGGTGGCGGTGGGATGGGGTTGGTCGGTGGTCATCAGATGCGCGAAGCACCAGCCGGAGGCGGGGGTGGCCTTGAAGCCGCCATAGCACCAGCCGCCGTTGAAATAGAGACCGTCGATATCGGTCTTGTCGATGATGGGCGAGCCGTCCATCGACATGTCCATAATCCCGCCCCATGAGCGGAGGAGGCGGGCGCGGCCGATCAAGGGCATGAGGGACATGCCGCCTTCGGCCACGTCTTCGACCACGGGCATGTTGCCGCGTTGGGCATAGGAATTGTAGCCGTCGATGTCGCCGCCGAAGACGAGACCGCCCTTGTCGGACTGGCTGACGTAGAAGTGGCCCGCGCCATAGGTCATGACACCGTCGATCAGGGGTTTGAGGCCTTCGGAGACGAAGGCCTGCAGGACGTGGGATTCCATGGGCAGGCGCATGTTCACATGCGACATCACCTTGGAGGAGGAGCCTGCGACGGCGACGCCCACCTTTTTCGCGCCGATGAAGCCTCGGGTCGTGTCGACCCCGGTGACGCGGCCACCTCCGGTCCGGATTCCGGTGACTTCACAGTTCTGGATCAGGTCAACGCCGCGCATGTCGGCCCCGCGCGCATAGCCCCATGCGACGGCGTCATGGCGGACGGTGCCGCCGCGCCGCTGCATCAGCGCACCCTTGATGGGGAAGCGGGCATTGTCGAAGTTCAGGAAGGGATACATCGCGCGGACCTGATCGCGGTTCAGGAGTTCGGCATCCGCGCCGTGCAGGATCATGGCATTGCCGCGCCGCGTATAGGCGTCGCGCTGGGCGTCGGTGTGGTAGAGGTTGATGATCCCGCGCTGGGATACCATGGCATTGTAGTTGAAGTCCTGCTCCAGCCCTTCCCACAGTTTCAGCGAGAATTCGTAGAAGGGTTCGTTGCCATCAAGCAGGTAGTTGGAGCGGATGATGGTGGTGTTGCGCCCCACATTGCCGCCGCCGAGATAGCCCTTTTCCAGCACCGCGATGCGGGCCTGTTTGAATTCCTTGGCAAGGTAATAGGCCGTGGCAAGGCCGTGGCCGCCGCCGCCTACGATGATGTAGTCGTAGGAGGATTGCGGTTCGGGGTCGCGCCATGCGGGTTTCCACCCTTTGTGGCCTGTCAGAGCCTCGGCGATCACGCGGAAGCCGGAATAGCGCATGGTCGGTTCCCCTGCCTTGTCTTGGCGCCGAATATGGCCGCGGCGGCGCGGGAAACACCATCCGTTTCCGCCATCGGCCCTTTCGGAACCGACATGACGCGTGGTTGGTTCCGCTGCGACCGTCAGGCGGGGACAGCGCGACGCAGGCGGGTGGAGAGGGCCGCGCCTGCGCGGTGGGCCTGAAGCGACAGGACCGGGACGATCAGCAGGCTGAGCAGGGTGGACAGGGCGGTGCCCGAGATCACCGCGATGGCGAGCGGTTGGCGGAAGCCCGCGCCTTCGCCCCAGCCTGCAAGGGAGGGGAGCATCCCACCGATGATGGCGGCGGAGGTCATCAGCACGGGGCGCGCGCGCAGGCGGGCGGCGGTGAGCAGCGCTGCGGCAGCGTCTTCCCCGCGGGCGATACGGGAGAGGCCTTCATCCACGATCAGGATGGCGTTCTTGGCGACGATCCCCAAGAGGAGCAGCATGGCGAGGATCGCGGGGAGCGAGAGGCCCTGCCCGGTGGCGGCCAGACCCATCATCGCGCCACCAAGCGCGAGCGGCAGGGTAAGCAGGATCACCAGCACTTGGCCCACAGAGCGGTAGAGGGCGAAGAGCACGGCGGCGAGCAGCAGGAGGGCGGAGGCGAGGGCCGTCTTGAGCGCCTGCATCAGATCGCCGCGCTGCGCGGCATCCCCGGTGGCGAGGGGCTGGATGCCGAAGGCGGCAGCCTCAGTCGTGGCGAGGGCGGCGGTGAGGGCGGCGCGCGCCTCGGCGGCATCCTGCCCTGCGGCACGGTCGGCCATCACGCGCAGGACGGGTTGGCCATCCTGACGGTCAAGGCGGGCCGGGATGAGGGCGAGTTCGACACGCGTGACGGCGGCGAGCGGCAGAAGGGGGCCGTCGCCCGCGTGGAGCAGCAGGCTGCGCGCGGGGCCGGGATCCAGGATCAGCGGCAGGCCTGCGCGGCCCAGTTGCGGCAGGCGGGCCAGAGGCGCGCTGCTGCGGGTGAGGAGGGCGAGGCTGCGGTCTGCCTCGTCACGCGAGAGGGAGAGGGCATCGGTGGCGGCGGGGTCGAGGATCAGGCGCTGTTCCGGGATCAGCGCGCGGTCGACGGCGGCGTTGGGCAGCGCGCCGCTGCGGTGCAGGGCGGCGGCGGTGTCGGCGGCGATGCGGTCAAGGGCGACGGGATCGGGGCCGGTGAGCAGGAGTTCGGCCTGCGGACGACCGGTTTCGCCCAAGGGGCGGGCGCGGAGGTCGGGTTCGGCAGCAAGGAAAGCCTGCACATCCGCCATGATTTGCGTCGCCGGGGCGCGGTCGCCGCGCGGGGCGAGATCGAGGATCAGGCGGAGGCGGGTCGGGTCTTCCTCGGGGCGGATGGCGGCGGCGTGGCGGATGCCGTCGAGGGCAAGGAGGTTGCGGGTGAGGGTGGCGAGGCGGGACTCGGCGGTGGCGGCGTCATCGGCGCGGGGCAGTTCCAGTGCGAAGGTGAGACGGCCCGTGTCTTCAGCCGGGATGAAATCGCCTTCCGCGCGGAAGACGGCGGTGACCGAGAGGGTGATGAGGGCGACAGTCGCCAGCATCACGAGCAGCGGGTGGCGGAAGGAGAGCGTGAGCGCGCGGGTATGGGCGCGGGCAAGCCGGGGCGGCGGCGGCGGCGGGAGGGTGAGGTTGGCCGCACCGGTGGTGGGGGTTACGGGGCGGGCGGGCGTGTCGATCCAGCGCGCGGCAAGGGGGGGCAGGACAAGGCGGACGACGGCGAGCGACGCCAGCGCCGCGATGGCGATGGTCCCGCCGAATTCGAGGAAGTAGCGCCCGGCCATGCCGGGGATCAGAGCGACCGGCAGGAAGACGGCGACGATGGCCAGCGTGGTGGCGATGACGGCGCGGCCAATGCGGCGGGTCGCGGCGAGCGTGGCCTGCCAGCGGGATTGGCCAAGGGCGAGGTGGCGGTGGATGTTCTCCACCTCGACGATGGCGTCATCGACGACGATCCCGGTGGCCAGCGTCAGCGCCATGAGGGTGATGATGTTGAGCGAGAAGCCCAAGGTCTGCATGGCAAGCAGCGCGGGCAGGAGCGAGAGCGGCAGGACGATCATAGCGAGCGCGACGGAGCGCCAACTGCGCAGCGCGGCCCAGACGACGGCGAGGACGAGGAGGGCGCCTTCGAGCAGGGCGAAGGTCGTGGCGCGGGCCTGAGCGATGACACTGTCGGCGCGGCGGTCGATCAGGCGGGTGGCGATGCCGTGATCGCGCGAGAAGTTTGCAGCGGTGGTTTCGACGCGCTGGAGCAGGTCGGGCAGATCGGCGCGGGGCTGGGGATGCACGGCGATGAGGACCGCGGGCATGCCGTCCAGCCGGACGCGGCTGCTGTCGGGGCGGTGGGCGAGGCGGATTTCGGCCAGATCGGCCAGCGCGATGGTGGCGCCGGTGGGAAAGGTGACGGGGAGGCGACCCAAGGCTTCGGGCGTGGCGTCGGGCTGGGGTTCGATCAGCGCGATGGAGAGAGTGCCCTCGGTCGCGCTGTCGATGCGGCCACCGCCTGCCGGGGCGAGGCGGTCCTGCAGCGCGGCGGCGAGATCAGCCTGCGTGAGGCCGAGTTCGGCAAGGCGTGCAGGATGCGGGGTGAGGATCAGTTCCGGCAGGGTGAGGCCGTCGGCCTGTAGCCGATCCACGCCGGGCAGGCGGTGGAGGGCGGGCAGCAGGCGGTCATGGATGGCCTCCATCCCCGCGGCGTCGGGCGCGGTGAGGGCGATGCGGGCGGCGAGGCTTTGGCGCGAGGAACGGGGCGCGAGATTGGTCACGTCGAAGGCGACGTCGATGCTGCCATGGAGGGCGGCAAGGCGGTCGCGCAGGTCGGTTGTGACGGTATCGGCGAAGCCCGGATCGGCAAGGGGAAGCGAGAGGGTGACGGCACCGGGGGTGACGGTCACGCCGACGGAGGTGATGCCCGCGATGGCGGTGACGCTGTCTTCGGCGGGGCGGGCGAGGAGGAGGTCGGTGTCGGACAGCGTCAGGCCGGGGGCGGTGAGCCGCGCTTCGACCATGTCATGGCCGATGTCGGGCAGGTGGCGCAAGGGCATCTGGCCCAAGGCGAGGACACCCATCAGGCTGCACAGGCCGATGGCCAGCAGGGGCAGGCAGGGGCGACGGATCGCCCGAAGGGCAAGCGTCATGGCAGGGTGTCCGGCAGGAGGGAGAGGGAGGCGGTGCGGCGGCGGCCGGGATCGCCGGGGAGAACAACGGCTTCGCCATCCTGCACGATGTCGGGTGCGCGGGCGACGATGACATCGCCTTCGGAGAGGCCGGAGAGCACCTCGACCTTTCCATCTGCGCGGGGCGCGGCGAGGGTCACGGGCGTGGCCACGGCGCGGCCATCGACCACGCGCATCACGGCGGCGGTATCGCCCCGCAGGGTGAGGGCGGCGAGCGGCACTTCGATCGCGAGGCGGCGCTGCAGGACAAGATCGGCGGCAAGGGTCATGCCGGGGAGAAGCGCGCTGTCCTCGGGCAGGTCGAGGCGGAGCGTGGCTAGCCCGGTGCCACCTTCGGTGCCGAAGGGCAGGCTGATGAGGCGGGGGCGCAGGGTGGTGCCATCCGAGAGGGTGAGGGGCATATCCTGCCCCACGACAAGGCGCGACAGATGCGTGACCGGCAGGTCCATTTCCAGCGCGAGGCGGCCTTGGGCGGCGATGGTGGCGGCGCGCGTGCCGGGCGCGGGGCGGGTGCCGCGTTCAAGGGGCAGCGCAAGGATGCGGCCTGCCACGGGGGCGGTGAGGGTGGTGTCTTCGAGTGCGATGCGCGCCTCATCGACGGCCAGCTCCGCAAGCGCGAGTTCGTCCTGCGCGAGTTGCAGGGCAGAGGCGGCGAGGCTGTAGTCGGTTTCGGCGCGGTCCACCTCGAGCGCGGCGGTTTCGCGGCGGGTTTCGGCGGCGGCCCCGTTTTCAGCCAGTTGCGAAACGCGGGCGAGGGTGTCGCGGTTGCGGGACAGCGCGGCTTCGGACAGCTGCAACCTGTCCGACGCGCTGATCGCGGTGCTTTGGGCGGTGGCGACGCGCAATTCGGCCTCGCGCAAGGCGCGTTCGGCCATGCGCGGGTCGAGGCGGGCGATGATCTCGCCTGCCTCGACCCAGTCTCCGATGGCTGCGGGGAGATGGGAAACAAGGCCATCGGATACAGGCATGGTCACGGCGACGGGATCGCGCGCCGCGACACGGGCGAAGACATGGGTCCGCTCCTCGACCACGGCGCGGCGGACAGTTTCCACGCTGACGGGACGGGGGGATATGGCGGCTTCGCCTTGGGTTCCTGCCACCTCGCCATGGGCGGCGAGGCTGTCGTGCAGGACAAGAATGGCCACGGTGCAGAGCCAGACCAGCGTCCCGCGCGAGAGCAGACGGAGAAGGACTCCGGTCTTGCCCCTTTCTGCGGGAATGGCTGCGATGTCTGGCGCGTGCATTCGGTGACCCTCCTTCCCCGGCAGGATCGGCCGGGGCTTGGGGTCAGCATGTCAGGGCGGCGTGGCTCTGTGGTCTACGCTTGGTCCGGCGAAGTTTTGGACGAAGGTCTGAAAGGCGGGATGCGCCATGAAAAGCGGGGGCCGCCTGGGCGGCCCCCGTGAAGGTGCAGGGACGGCTTTGTTGCACAAATCCTGTGAGGGATTCATCTCGTGAATCCAGCGTGGTAG
>JACVZW010000010.1 GCA_014654775.1 Paracoccaceae bacterium
GGTGGGCGTTCCTAAGACAACGAGGGAAAACGATGAAAAAGATTCTTCTTGCGACTACGATCCTGGTGGCTGGCGCGTCGGTCGCAGCAGCTGAAGTGACCCTGTCGGGCAGCGCCCGTATGGGTATCGTCGATGATGGGTTCGCTGCTGGTGTGGTTGACACCGACGGCGTCGACGGCGCCGTGTTCAGCAGCCGTGCCCGTGTTTCGTTCAGCATGTCGGGTGAAACCGATGGCGGCCTGTCCTTCGGCGCTTCGTTCCGTGCGGACAACGCTGGTGGCGCGAACAGCGGTACCGCTGGTGGCGTGTACATCTCGGGCGCTTTCGGCAAGATCACCATGGGTGACAATGATGGCGCTGCTCAGCAGACCGTCGGTCAGGTGGACGGCGTCGGCTACACCGGCAACGGCGACCTGAACGAAATCGCCTACATCACCGGCGCTGACGACGAGAGCGTGATGTACAGCTACTCGATGGACGCGATCACCATCAACGCGAGTGTCGGCCAGACCGGTGCGACCGACGAGCGTGGCGTGGGCGTGGCCTATGCCGGCGACGGCTTCGGCGTGTCTCTGGGTTACGAAGAGGACAACGTCCAGGGCTCGCACATCGTGGTTGGCGCTTCGGCTTCGTTCTCGGCCATCACGGTGAAGGCTGTCTATGGCACGTTCAGCCCCCTGGGCGGCGGCGCGAACCTGAACCAGTATGCCGTTTCGGCCACCTACGCGGCTGATGCCCTGTCGGCGACCGTGTTCACCCGCTCTTCGCTGGCTGACGTCCAGGCGAGCGGTGTCGGCATCGGCTACGACCTGGGTGGTGGTGCGGCCTTTGCTGCTGGCTACTCGAAAGAAGAAAACGCCGACGGCCGCTTCGACGCGGGCGTGACGTTCTCGTTCTGATAGCTGAAGCCCGGCGAAGCCCTTCGTCGGCAGGCTTGCTTACACTAGCGGGGTGCGATTAGTCGCACCCCGCCTTTTGGCGTTCCGCGACGAGACGCCTGATTTGAAAATTTTTGGTTTAAAATCATACACATAAAGGTTGTACGACACGGCCATAAGTATTACCCTTTGAGCCATGGGTCACAGCCGACTCGACCTTTTGCGCCGCGAACGGTCAGCGCAAAGAATTTAGTGCTCTTAGGGATGCAAGCCGCCGGTGACGGCGGTCCGACAGGGCATGAAATGCTAGGGAGAAAGAAGCATGTCGATACTCGGACGCCTGCGGCTCTCACCGCTCAAGGAGGCTGTGCCACCGAAGGCCGAAACGGGCGTATCGCTAGCCAGCTTCTTCGATGAACGCTACCTGCCCTTCGCATCCATGACGAAGCGCCGCCCCGAACTGGACCGGCTTGTCTTCAACAAGCACATGCGCGCCTCGCTGGGCGATCTTGCGTTGGAAGAGATCACGACCGAACGCCTAGACAGCTGGGTGCTGGATCAGATTTCCAAAGGTTACAAGCCCGGAACCATCAACAAGCATATCAACTATCTGCATCGAATCCTGAATGTTGCGAGAAGCTGGGGCGTTCTTACGGCGTCGCGCGACCGTGTCCGCGTTTCGCGTCGCATCCCGATGGGAGATCATCGACAGACATTTCTAGCCGAAACGCAGATTCACTCCATCCTCGAATCCTGCCGAAGGGAGAACCATCCCTACCTGGATTTGTTCGTCCACCTCCTGATCCTTACGGGCGCGCGCAGCAGTGAGGCAAGGCTTGCCCGATGGAGGGATATCGATCTCCAAAAGATGATCTGGACCGTGCCGCTTTCGAAAAGCGGCCGCTCGCGCAGGATCGTTCTGTCCTCGGCCGCCTTGCAGGTTCTGGCACAACTCAAGAACCGTACGCAGCAGTTGGAGCTTCCGGTGCAGGCCGAGTCATTTCTGTTCATCAATCCCCGGCTTAAGCTGCCATACACCAGCTTTCATCTTGCCTGGGACCGCGCACGCAGGCGTCTGGGGATGAAGGAGGTGCGCATTCACGACCTGAGACACACATACGCCAGCCTGCTCATCAACCGAGGCGCGTCCATCTACGAAGTGCAAAAGCTCTTAGGACACTACCATATCTCCATGACCGAGAGGTATGCGCATCTGTTGCCGGACACGCTCCATCAAAGAGTGGAAATCGTGGCCGAACTCCTAGCAGGAAAAAGCGCACCTTCAGCACTTCATTCTTGACCCCTGGAAGGGCCAATGAGGGAGCCGGCCATACGGCCAATCATGGCGAACACAGACAGCAAGGGCGGCAGACCCTAGGGCCGACCGTCCCGAGGCTCAACCCCGCCGGGGGATCAATCGTTGATCGTGAAGGTGTTGATCTCGCACAGGTTCTGCGTCTTTGACGCTTCGATCCCATCTTCGGTGACGAAACGCAGGTCATAGTCGCAGACATCCAGCCCGTCGGCGATGGTGACATCGCCCGACATGCCGGGTGACACGAAGTCGATGGTGAGGATGTTTTCCCCCCACAGCTCTTCGCCCACGGGCGAGACGTTCATCTCGACGATGGTGTAGGAACTGTCGTTGATCAGGGTGAAGATCAGGTCTTCGGCAAGGGCCGGGGTGGCGGCACAGACGGCGATGGCGGCCGCGACGGGCATACGCATGGAACTCTCCACTGGAACAAGCCGCCATGGATCGGGCGGCGCGCCCTTCTAGACGATGTTCCATCCGCCGCCAAAGCCTATCGCGATATACCGAGGTATAAGGGAAGGGCAGGACCCGGGAAAAAAATGCCCGGGCAAAGCGCGCCCGGGCGTCCAGTCCAACAGGGAGGTGCAACCCCGCGCAGATGGCAGGTTGCAAGAAACTAGGACGGCACATCCTGCGATTGGGTGAATCGACAATCCGGCAGCACTGTTGCCCGTTTGGAAACGGTAACGCCACCGCGCCGAAAGCCAGAAAAAAAGGCCGGGCATTGCGCCCGGCCAAGTCCAACAGGGAGGATGCCGTGTCATGACCCCGACACGGCGAGGGGATTCCGGTCTGCGATCAATCTCGCATAGCCGTGTAAATAGGTAGTGAATCCGGCGACAATAAGACCGTCACGCCACCAATCTGTAACCGCCGCTTTCGGTGACCAGAAGGCGGGCATTCGACGGATCGGGTTCGATCTTCTGCCGCAGCCGGTAGATGTGGGTTTCCAGCGTATGGGTGGTGACCCCGGCATTGTATCCCCAGACCTCATGCAGCAGCACGTCGCGGGCCACAACGCCTTGTTGCGCGCGATAAAGGAACTTCAGGATATTGGTTTCCTTCTCCGTCAGGCGGATCTTCTTTTCCTTTTCGTCCACCAGCATCTTCTGGGCGGGCTTGAAGGTGTAGGGGCCGAGCTGGAAGATCGCATCCTCGGATTGCTCATGCTGGCGCAGCTGCGCCCTGATGCGCGCAAGCAACACAGGGAACTTGAAGGGCTTCGTCACATAGTCGTTCGCCCCGGCATCAAGGCCCAGAATCGTGTCGGCATCCGAATCATGACCGGTCAGCATCAGGACCGGGCATTTCACGCCCGCCTTACGCATCCGGCGGCACAGTTCGCGCCCGTCGGTATCGGGCAGGCCCACGTCGAGGATGACGAGGTCGTAGAGACCGACCTTCGCTTTCTCCATCCCCTCGGCCCCAGTGCGCGCTTCGAAGACATCGAAATCCTCGGTCATGACCAACTGTTCGCTCAGCGCTTCGCGCAGATCGTCGTCATCGTCGACCAGTAGGATCTTCCTCAGGGTGGCCATCGCAACCTCCGTCCGTCTTGTGCGGGTTGTCCGTCGGGCAAGACATTGGCGAGACGGGCCTTTCGGACAAGAATTGCAACGTGCCTCTCACGCGGTCGTGTCGTCGGGCGAGGGAATGTTTCACTTTTCCCGCAGCGCGACCTAGATAGAGCGGCAGAGGACCCCGCAATGACCCGACCCGCCCCCCTTGCCCCTTCCCCCGTCGAACGCCTTGCCCGTGCCCGTGGCGACCTGCGCATGGGCGTGCCGGTGGTGATGACGGGGGATGGCCGCGCCATGCTGGTGGTCGCGGTGGAATCGCTGGACACCGACCGGCTGGATGCGCTGCGCGCGCTGGGTCAGCCGGAGCTGGCGCTGACCGCGCGGCGGGCCGAAACGTTGAAGGCCCCTGCCTATGACGGCGACATTGCCCGCATCCTTGTGCCGGAAGGGATGGGGGTGGAGTGGGTGCGCGCGCTGGCCGATCCGGCGGATGATCTGCGCGTGCCGCTGAAGGGCCCGCTGCGCAGCCTTCGCGACGGGTCCTCCGACCTGCACCGCGCGGCGCTGCATCTGGTGAAATCCGCCCACCTGCTGCCCGCCGCGTTGCTGGTGCCCGTGGCACATGGCCTGACTATAGCCGATGAGAACGCGCTGACCCTGCTCACCTTGGCCGAGATCGCGCCGGAACTGGCGCGCATGTCGCCCCTGCATTCCGTGGTGAACGCGCGTCTGCCGATGCAGGCCGCGCAGGCGGGCCGGGTGCATATCTTCCGCCCCGAAGATGGCGGCGAGGAACATTATGCCATTGAGATCGGCAAGCCCGACCGCAGCCTGCCCGTGCTGGCGCGGCTGCATTCGGCCTGCTTCACCGGGGATGTGCTTGGCAGTCTGAAATGCGACTGCGGTCCGCAGTTGCGCGCGGCGCTGGCGCAGATGGGTGAAGAAGGGGCGGGGGTCCTGCTCTACCTCAATCAAGAGGGGCGGGGGATCGGCCTTGCCAACAAGATGCGCGCCTATTCGCTACAGGATCAGGGGTTCGACACGGTCGAGGCGAACCATCGCCTTGGGTTCGAGGATGACGAGCGCGATTTTCGCATCGGCGCGGGCATCCTGCGGAAGATGGGCTTCGCCTCGGTCCGGCTGCTGACCAACAACCCGCGCAAGATGGCGATGATGGAATCTTGCGGCGTGGCGGTGACGGAACGCGTGCCACTGAAGGTGGGCAAGACGGTCGAGAACGCCGCCTATCTGGCAACCAAGGCCGCGAAATCCGGGCATCTGCTGTGAAACCCGTTGATCTGGTCGTGGGACCATGGGGCGCGCGCTTCATGGGGCGGACCTTCCCCTGTTCCATCGGGCGGGGTGGGATCGTCTCTGCTCGGGCCAAGCGCGAAGGGGATGGTGCCTCGCCCGCCGGGGTGCATCGCTTTGTCGGCATGCTGTATCGTCCCGATCGGCTGTCGGCGGCGGAATTGCCCGATTGGGCGCTGCCATTCGGCCCGTCGGACCTGTGGTCCGATGATCCGCGCGATCCGGATTACAACCTGATGGTCCGCGCACCGCATGGTTGGTCGCATGAACGCTTGACGCGGCCTGATCCCATGTATGACCTGATCCTCTTGACCGACTGGAACTGGCCGCAGGCCGAACCGGGGCGGGGATCGGCGATCTTCGTGCATACATGGCGGCGACCGCGCAAGGCCACGGCAGGCTGCGTGGCTTTTGCCCGCACCGACCTGATCTGGATCGCGAACCGCATCCGACATGAGAGTCGCCTTGTGATCCGCGGCTGAATCCACTTCCCAAACCGCTTTGGAAACCCTAATGTTCGCCCCGACAGGGGAGGACATCATGGCCCGCACGCCATCTTCGGATGACGATATCTTTGATCTGCGCCTTGCGCGCAGCGCGCCGGACCTTTGGCCGATGCTGGAAGAACTCTATGGCGCGCGGGCAGACTATGCCGCCTTCTGCGATGCATTGCTCAAGGCGATGCGCAAGGCTTGGTCCGAACGGGCCCCCGATCTGAAACGGCTGGACCTGCAGCGCGATCTGGAACCCGACTGGTTTCAGCGGCCCGATATGGCGGGCTATGTCTTCTATATCGACCGCTTTGCCGGAACCCTGCCCAAGGTTCTGGAAAAGCTTGATTATCTGCAGGACCTCGGGGTCAACTACATCCATTTCATGCCCTGCCTGAAGCCCCGCCCGGGCGACAGCGACGGTGGCTATTCGGTGATGGATTACCGCGCCATCAACCCCGCCTATGGCAGCATGGCGGATTTCGAGGCGGTGACGGCCGAGCTGCGCAAGCGCGGCATCTCCGTCTGCATCGACCTTGTGCTGAACCACACCGCCAAGGAACATGCCTGGGCAAAGAAGGCCGCGAAAGGGGATGCGACCTATCAGGACTACTACCTGATGTTCGACACGCCCGACCTTCCAAAGCGCTATGAGGAAACGCTGGTCGAGGTCTTTCCCGACAACGCCCCCGGCAATTTCACCCATTACCCGGATTTCGGCAAATGGGTCTGGACGACCTTTAACGAACATCAGTGGGATCTGAACTGGGCCAATCCGCAGGTCTTTCTTGAGATCGCGGAGATCATGCTTTTCCTCGCCAACCGGGGCGTGGATGTGCTGCGGCTGGATGCCGTGGCCTTCATGTGGAAACGGATGGGCACCCGCTGCCAGTCAGAGCCCGAGGTGCATATGCTGCTGCAGGCGCTGCGGGCGGTGTGCCGGATCGCCTGCCCGGCCGTCCTGCATCTGGAAGAGGCCATCGTCGCGCCCGCCGAGATGCTGCCCTATCTGGGGCGCGGACGGCATGACGGCAAGGAAGGCAACCTCGCCTATCACAACAGCCTGATGGTGCAGTTCTGGTCGTCGCTCGCCACCCGCGACACGCGGCTGATGACCCATGTGATGGGGACGCATTTCCCCGACCGGCTGACCAATGCCACCTATGCCACCTATATCCGCTGCCATGACGACATCGGCTGGGCGGTGACGGATGAGGATGCGGCGGCGCTGGGCCTGTCGGGGCCTGCCCATCGCGCCTTTCTGTCGGATTTCTACGACGGCACATTCCCCGGCAGCTTTGCCCGTGGGGCGCTGTTTCAGGTCAACCCTGCAACGGGGGACAAGCGCATCTCGGGCACATTTGCGGCCCTTGCAGGGCTGGAGCGGGCCGAGACGACAGGCGATGTGGCGGGCGCGGAACTTGCGGTGCAGCGCATCTTGATGGGCCATGCGCTGATCGCGGCTTGGGGCGGCATCCCGCTGATCTACATGGGGGATGAACTGGCCCTGCTGAACGATCACGGCTATCTTGACGTGCCGGAACACGCGCATGACAGCCGCTGGATTCACCGCCCGCGGATGGATTGGACGGCGGCAGAGGGGCGGCATGACGGGCGCAGCCATGCTTCGCGCGTCTGGCTGGGGCTGCGGCAGATCCTTGCGCGGCGGCGGGAAACAGCGGCGCTGCATGCGGCGCATCCGATCCGCGTGGTGGGCTGTGAGAGCGCGCAGGTCTTCGCCTTCCGCCGCGAGGCGCCGACGGGGACGCTGCTCTGCCTCTTTAACTTCGCCGAAAGCTGGGCGCATCTGCCCGAGGGTTGGGCGCGGGCGCAGGGCGTGACGCGACTTTGGGATGAACTGTCGAACCACCCCGTCGAAACGCATCACGGCAACATCGTGTTGCCGCCCTATGCGCGGGTCTGGCTGGCGTAGGATGGGCAGTATTGCCCATCCTACGGGTCAGGCGTAGCTCCGCGCGCCGAAGATCGCCGATCCGACCCGCACATGGGTGGCCCCCGCCGCGATGGCGGCGGCGAAATCCCCGCTCATTCCCATCGACAGGCCGGACAGGCCGTTGCGCGCCGCCATCCCGGCCAGCGCGGCAAAATGGGGAGTGCTCTCCTCGCCTTCCGGCGGGATGCACATCAGGCCCGCGATGGGCAGGTCCATCCCCCGGCAGGTGGCAAGGAAGGCGTCCAACTCGGCGGGCAGGACGCCCGCCTTCTGTGGTTCCTCGCCCGTGTTCACCTGCACGAAGAGCTGCGGGCAGCGCCCGCGCTCTTGCGCCAGACGGGCAAGCTTTTCGGCCAGCGAGGGGCGGTCCACCGTGTGGATCGCGTCGAACAGGTCCACCGCCACCTTGGCCTTGTTGGTCTGCAGCGGACCGATCATGTGCAGATCGACCGTGCCGAACCGCGCGCGCAGGTCGGGCCATTTGCCCGCCGCCTCTTGCACGTAATTCTCGCCAAAGACACGGTGACCCTGTTCCAGCACCGCCACGACCCGCTCCAGCGGTTGCACCTTCGACACGGCGATCAGGGTGACGGACCCTGCCGCCCGCCCCGCCGCCGCCTCGGCCGCCCGCACCTTCGCGTCGATCTCTGCCAGAGCCATGCGTCCCTCCGATCCTATGCCGCATCTGAATCATAGCGCCGCAAGGATGGGAAGCGAGGAATGGAAAAGGGGCGGGCCACTGACCCGCCCCTTCCCACCGATCCGCAAGGATCAGAACTTGAGCGTCACGCCGACATCGAACGAGTCGGTGTCTGCCGTGCGGTTCTTCACATAACCTGCGCTGAGCTTCGCGCCCGACCCGAGGTCGTAGGACACGCCGATGCCAGTCGCTTTTGCCCCTTCTTTGATTTCAGAGTCATCAGCATAGAACAGCGTGCCGGTAATCGCATCAACCGTGTAGCTGGCTGAAACGGCGTACTGCTTGCCGACGGTCTTGCCGGACGCCTTGCCGTAGATGGCCGACAGGCTAAGGCCCTGGAACGAACCGGTCGCACCGATGATCGTGTGAGTGCTGCCGTTATCGTCATCTTCGTAGCCCAACGAGACCGAGTAGGTATCCGTGGCATACTTCACGCCGAGCGACCAAGGGTTGCCGTCTTTTCCGCTGAGCTGGCCCGACGACACATAGCCGGTGAAGCCACTCACTGTGTATTCGTACAGGACCGATTCCTTGGTCCCGCCTGCAATGTAGGTCACTTCGTTCAGGTCAGTCAGGCCAGTGTAGCCGACGCCCGACACCTGACCGACGGCTGCATTTGCAGCCCCGTCCACGTCGCCCATGCTCAGCTTGCCGAAGGCGCCCGAAATGAACACGTTGCCAGCCATGCCGTTCACGGCGCCGCCGGTGTTGGCGACATCCGGCAGAGCATCGGCGTCGGGACCGTCAGGAGCGATGGTCGTGGTGTTCGCACCTGCATTGTCCGCGCGGAAGGTCGCGCCGAAGGACAGGCCCGAGTCCGTTTCGCCAGCAAGTTTGAACGTCACACGGGCTCGGGAGTTGAAGGTGACCACATCTTTGAAGTCGCTCACGATGCCGAGGCGTGCATCGCCGCTCAGCGTGATGTTGCTTTCCTGAGCAGCGGCCACCGATGCACCAGCGACGAGCATGGTCGTCGCAAGCAGCACTTTTTTCATTGGTATTCTCCTTACTAGGTAATGAACCGATGGCGGGAAACTACTCCTGAGCGACGTTGATGATAAAGTGTTATGGATGGAGTCGTTATGATTAACAAAGGTTAACGATGCATTCCCGCCACAGTGACGGCAAGCAAAGAACGTAGACCGGCCAAACGCGGCAAGGCGAGTTCAGGTGGAAATATTTGTTTTCAAGGCCTTATCAGACGTCAGTCCGGCAGAAGCCCGCGCTCGTGCAGGATGTCGATCATGGGGGCAAGCTCTGCCTCATAGCGCTGCCACGCCTTCACCGATCCGCCGGATATGGGTTGGCGCACCTGATACACGCTTAACGTGTCAATCTTGCGTTTGTTCTGGTGAAAGTTCAGGCAGCCTTCCTCCCAGTCCAGCCCGCCTGCAGCGATCAGGCGGCGCGATTCCGTCTCGGGGTCGGCGACCAGCGTTTCATAGGTGATTTCGATGAAGGCGTCGGGCGTAAGGGTGCGCCAGAACTCCACCATCTCGACGAAGGTGGCGTAGTATTCGGCCAGATCGCGCAGGTCGTAGGCGTACAGATGCGTGCCGTCGGGGAAGCGGTTCTTGTAGATCGACAAAAGCGTGTCGCGCGGATCGCGGCGCACCACCACGATCCGGGCCTTGGGCAGGGCCAGTTTCACCAAGCCGATATACATGTAGGTCGTGATCGACTTGTCGGTCAGGATATCCGCCCCGGGAAAGCGTTCGGCCATCACGCGCAGGAAATCATGGCCCAGCGCCGCAATCTCGGGCGCGGGGATGTCGGACAGGAGGCGTGCGGCATCGAACCGGTCCGGGCGCGCGAAGATCAGCTTCTGACAGGCGGCCTGCAGCAGACCGATCTCTCCCGCCCCGGTGACGCGGGAATGGCTGGCGAAGATCTGTTCCACCAGCGTGGTGCCGGAGCGGGGCATCCCGGTGACGAAGATGGGGGCGCCGTCACTGGCCCCGTCGATGCGGGCGCTGGCCCAGTCGAACCCGCGGAACGCGGCCTGCAGGGCGGCCACCTCGTCGCGCCGCTTGGCCAAGTCGAAGGGATGCAGCTTGCGGGCCAACTCATTGCCCAAGCGGATATAGGGGAAGGCGGCGGCATGATCCTTCTGATCCTCCAGCGCCTTGCCCAGAGCAAAGGCAAAGGACAGGCGGGAGTGATCAGACAGATTCGGCAAAGCCATCGCCGCCTGCATCTGCGGGACGATCGGATCGCCAAGCTTGACCTTGTAGCTGACGATGAAGCTGCGGAACAGTTCGCCATCGGTGGGGGCCAGCGCCAGCGACTGCCGGAAGATGAGGTCAGCCGCCGCAAAATCGCCGGCGGCCTGCAGCAGATTGCCTTTCCGGGTCAGCGCCGCCACGTGATCGGGCTTGATCGCAAGCGCCTCGTCGATCAGCACCCGCGCCTCGGCATCGCGGTTGATATGGGCATAGACCTGCGCCAGCAGGACCAAGGCCTCGGTCGATTTGCGGCCCGACAGGGTGACGGCACGGTCTAGAACCTCGGCCGCGCGGTCGTGATCGCGCAGCAGGATGAAGGCATTGCCCAAGGCCACCCATGCCGACACCGATTTCGGATGCGCCGCCACGGCGCGTTCGGCATAGGCCTGCGCCTTGTTGGCAAGGGATTGCTGGTTCAGAAGCACCGCAAGGAAGACCAGCGCCTGTTCCAGATCGGGCGCGCGGGCGATGGCGGCACGATAGGCGCGCGTCGCCTCGTCCACCTTGTCCTGCCGCCGCCACTCATTGCCCTCGTTCAGCCAGGCCTCGGCGTAGAAAGGATCAAGCTTCTGCGCCATGCGCAGGGCGGCGATGGCCTCGCGTCCCCGGCCCATCGCGCTTTGGATGCGCCCCATCATCGCGTGCAGCACCGCATGTTTGGGGTGCTTGCTGAGGAGGCTTGCGACAGTCTTCTGCGCCGCAGGGAAGGCCCCCTCTGCGATCTGGCGGGAGGCTTGCGTCAGCAGCGGCCCGGGCAGCCCGGTCGTGTCGGGGCGCGAGGCGCGGCGCTGTGCACCAAAGCGGTCCTGCAGGCGGATGCGCAGGGCGGGGGGCAGCTGCGCGATCTTCACCGCATCGAGAAACGCCCGTTCGGCCTGCGTCTGCCCGGACAGCGCCACCAGATCGGCCCATGTCGCCCAGACGACTGGCTCGGCCGGTTTCAACCGGGCGGCCGCCGCCGCATGGTCCAGCGCGCGGTCGAACATGTCGAAATCGCCAAAGATCCGCGCCGCCTGCCAATGGGCCTCGGCCAGCGCGGGATTGGCCTCGATGATCTGCCCGAACAGGGGCAGGGCCGCCTCGGGCCGATGCTCGGCCAGCCGTGCCATTCCTTCGGCATAAAGCGCCTTGATCTGGGCTGCAGAAAGCGGGGTGTTGGTCATGGCACCTCGGGCGGACGGCGGATCGCCAGCGCTTACCGCGCGGGGCGCAAGCTGTCGAGCAAGCGGAGAAGGGACAGGGCAAATGGAAAAGAGCGGGCAAATGCCCGCTCTTCCCATCAGATCAGGACTTGCGTCAGATCAGAACGACAGGCCGAGGCCGATCGAGTAGGTCGACTGGTTGCCAGCGGTCGCCGCATCGGCGTCCGAACCGTAGCCAGCCATGACGACAGCGCCGCCACCCAGATCGTAGTTCACGGCCAGACCATAGGTCTCGTCCGAAGCGCCGACGGCCGGGTCGAACATGCCGACGTTGGCATGCAGCGACAGAGCGCCGGTGGTGTAGGTCAGACCCAGACCGGTGTGGTCGAAGTCAACTTCGTCCGAAGCCAGACCATTCACGCCCAGAGCGTCGTAGTCGGTCGAGGTGTAGCCCAGAGCGGCGGTGAAGCCACCGGCCAGCTCGGCCTTGACCGAGATACCGATCACGTCGCCGTTGGTGTAGAAGGCGTCAGCGCCGGAGTCGTTCGAGCCCGACTGGTAGCCGATGCCGAAGGACAGTGCGGTGCCGCCCATGTCCATCTTGTAGGTCGCACCGATGGCAACGTTGTCGTCCTGCAGCGTGCCGGCGGTGTTGTTGTTGGCCTGCTCGTACGAGATCGCGGCGGCGAAGTCGCCGAACGAGTACTCGTAGCGCGCAACCTGGTCATCGTGCGAACCGTCGAGGCCGTTCGCGCCGAAGAAGTACAGGTGGCCGGTGTGATCGTCAGCGATCGAGGTCAGAGCGTCGGCATCAGCCACGGCCCAGTCCAGAGCGCCATCGGTGTCACCCATGGTGAACTTGCCAAACGCGCCTTCGACGAAGACGGCGGTGCCGTTGTTGTCGGTGGTGTCGCCGAGGTTGCCGGCTTCGTCCAGGTCAACCTTGACGCCGAACGACAGACCGCTGTCGGTCTCGCCGGACATCGCGAAGCTCACGTCGACGTCGGTGTGGAACTCTGCACCGTCGGTGGCGCCAGCGCCCTGAGCGATACCGAGTTCAGCGTAGCCGGAGATGGCCACTTCGGCAGCAGCGAAACCAGCGGTGCCAGCCAGCATCGTGGTCGCAAGAAGACTCTATTCGCCAGAAAAAGAGTCGAACCCGGAATCCATCTGTTCAGATGCAGGGTCACTTACGACGACCACGGTCGCATCTACTCGGCTTGAGTCAGCTGTATCGGCGGCGTGTTCTCGGTTCGTGGAAGTGGCCCGCGCTCTTGCTCATTCGATCGATGGACATCTATGCCGGGTCACCCCGTCGGCGCCCGGCTTGCGGAGGCTCCCACTCCGGCCTAGCTTGCCTCGCCAATTCCCGTTCACGACGCCTCGAAGGTCTGACCCATGAAGATCGCCACATGGAACATCAATTCCGTCCGCCTGCGCGAAGGTCTGGTGGCCCGCCTGA
>JACVZW010000011.1 GCA_014654775.1 Paracoccaceae bacterium
CGCGGCGCGCCCGCTCGCGCGCAAGCGCGACCGCCGGGTCCTCTTCCGCAGCCGCGTCGTTTGCAGTCCCTGCCGGTGGCACCACGCCCGCCTCGGGCGGCGGTGTCTCCGCCTCATCCGTACCGATGATCCCGCTGCCGCTCACCCCGCTCGCGCCAAGCCCTGCCTGCGCCTCGGCACTCGCACCCGTCGGGTTCTCGCCTTCCGCCATCACACTGTCAGGGTTTTGCAGTCTCACCATGATGACCGCGGCCAGCACAATTGCGGCCAGCAACCCGCCGATCACCACATATTGCCACTTCCGGCGATCCATGATCATGCGCGCTCCTCCTGGATGTCGATGTCACGGATGAACAGGCCAAGCGGGTTCGTCTCGAGCTTTTCGAGATCGTTCACTGCGCGGAACTCGACGAGAACTGTCGCCACGAAACGCTTGCGGGCAATCTGTTTGCCGTCTGTCCGGCTGAAGCTCGTCTCCACCCATTCAAGCCGCCAGGAGGATCCCCCGACCGCGTTGATGGAGCGCACATCGGCCGACACCGTCATAGTCTTCGCCCGCTCGAGCGGGCTCATGCCCGGCTGGTTGAACGCCGTCTCGAGTTTCGTGAAGGCCGGTGTGCCGACATCCATATAGGCCGAAGCGGCCTGATGGTTCGACCGCAGCACCGCGATATCGGGTGTCACCGTCCGCAGCCGCTCGAGCCAGGTCTCAAGCTCGCGCTTGACCACAGGCGCAGGCCAGTCGCTCACCACCTCGGGGCTGGGCGCGAGCTGGGCTTTGCCGAGATCGTCAACAGCGACGATATAGGGCACGTAGCGCGAGTTCAGCATCGCATACATGCCGTAGCCAGCGCCGACCATCCCGCCCGCGACGGAAACCACCGTCAAGGCCGCCATGAAGCGCAGCGCGCGGCGCTGACCCGCGAACCGGTCATCCCATTCCTCGCGCGCCATCAGATAATCATCACCGCTCATCTCAACCCCTTCCTCATGAATCTTTGCCGAGAGCCGCTGAAACACGCGCCTTCATTGCCGAGCCTGCTTTGCCCACGCCGCGCATGGCGGCACCGCCAACTGCGCCGGCGCCAGCGGCCGCCTTGCCGCCAACGAACCCGGCCGCCATTCCGCCGGAACCGATCGCTTTGCCCCGGACAAAGGATCCCGCGCCGCCCGATGCCGACGCGCCCCCGGCATTTGCACCCGCAACGGCCTGCTCGAGCGCCGGCGGCACTGTCAGAACAACCATCATCATCACCGCCGCAGCCGCGACCAAGGTGAAGGCCTGCGTCATGAAGTCCCCTGCCCCGTCAGTTTCCAGCAAGCCGAAGCCGAGGGATTGGAACACCGTTCCGAAGATCGATGAGAGGACAAGCATCGCGAAGAGCTTCAGGGTCTTGGCAATCCCAGCCATCAGATAGCCGCGCGCGATTCCGTCTGTGCCGCTAAACCCGCCAAAGCCGAGTGCAACAATTCCCAGCCCGAAGACCACGTGGATTTCGACATAGGCCACGACAATCATGGCAATCGTGATCGCGGTCAGAATGACGATGACGATACCGATGATTGCCGCGGCGATGGTCTCGGCGATACCACTGGACGCGCCATAGATCGACGAAGCCGTCGTGAGCGACTGACCCAAGATATCGGACGGCTTGATGGCCTGCCCTCCGGAACCAAGCCCAGCCAAAGCTTCGGCGGATGCCCCCACAAGACCGTTCATCCCGCCAAAGCCGGGCAAGCTGTCCATCAGGAACAGGTAGAACCCTGCAATCAGGATGCGCTGCATGAGCGCGGCAAACAGTTCACCCAGATCGGACCCCTTCACCACGATCTTGCCGATCGTGAGAATAAGTTCGATCAGCAAGAGCCCACCCAGCAGTGTCTTGGCGGCGGTCAAGAGGTTGCCCGACGCGGCGTTCACCGCGCCCTCGAAGGCAGAAACGATGCTATCGATCCCCCCGCCAACAGCGGCAACCTGTGCCGCCCCGGGACCTGCGGAAACAACCAGCACTGCAAGGCCGGCAACCAAGGCGCGTGACGGCATCCAACCGAACATTATCGCCACCTATCGGCTTTGCTCATAGGCGCGGCTCGTGAAGCGGCCGAAGAGGTTCATCCCACCCTCGGTCGGTATGGCCTTCGCCGCTTCCATCGCGGAGCGCTTTGACGCCTCGTCCGCATCCATGTCCGCGAGCATCCGCGCCTGATAAACCGCCGTGGCTTCGTTCTGCGCCGCCGTGATGCTGCGAAGCTGCGTCATCTGCCGCGCCATCGAGGCGGCAAGCTCATTGCCAACCTGGATCGCTTCCACCTGACCCTTGACCGTGCGCCCCTGATCCTGAATGCGCTCGATCATGGCGGCCTCCGACTGGACATCCTCCATCGTCAGACGCCCCGACTGCAGCGTGGCTTCCAAGGCCGACTGCGACCGCTCGACCCAGTCGTCATAACGCTCGGCATAGGCGTCGCGGCTGTAGCCGCTCTGGGCAAAGAGCGGGTCATCCACCAGTCCCTGCTTGAGGAACTCATCGATCTGCGCCCCTTTCATCGCCAGAGTGTTGGCTTGACTGTAAACGGAGCGCAGCTGCCCCAGCGTCTTGGTCACGTCTCCCCAGACCGTTTCCGGCAAGTTGAGCGTGTTCTGGATCATGTTCTCATAGGCCTTCAGCTGGCCCTGAACGAGATCAAGCTGCGCCTTCAGTTGATCGACCTGCAGACCGACCTGCTCCATCTCCAGCTTGCCGATCCCGATCAGCTCCGCATTGTTCATCAGCTGCGTCATCTCGGTCGCTTCCGAGAAAGGCGTCGGGGCTGCGTGCAGGCCGACCGAGGTCGAGGCAAGCAGCATGGCCAAGAGGCCCATAGTCTTGAAAACCTTCGTCATGGCATCCGTCCTTTCTGTTTGCAGGAAATCCCAAGGTCCGATCCGGCGTCACGATGTCCGCTTGAGGCGGCTCTCGATAAACCCCCGCCACCAATCCGGGCGGCCGCTCTGCGCAAGCTGCGCCGCGCGCGCACTGTCTTCCGTGTTCGTCGCACCCAAGAGCGCGAGGGCCTGCGGCTGAATTGCGAAATCCACAACGCGGCGCCCTTCCGGCTTGACCACGTAGTAATCACGCTTGGGCTTCATCGCCGCGACCAACGCAACTTGCGCCTCGGTCAGTCCAAGCTGGCCGTAGCGTTCGGCCTCCCGTGCCGAGCGCGCATCAGGATCGGGCAGATAGATCCGCGTCCGACAACTCTGCAGCAACGCGCCCGCGAGTTCGCTGTCCAGCGCATCGCCAATGAATTGCGTCGCGATGACCACGGAGGCATTCGCCTTGCGAAGCTCCCGCAGCCACTTCTTGATGCGGGCCCGGAATACGTCATGGCCGAGATAGGACCAGGCTTCGTCGAGCAGGATCAGGGTCGGTGCCCCGCGCAACCGGGCCTCGATCCGCCGGAAGAGGTAGTCGATGGTCAGCAGGCCAGCCGCCTCACTGCTCTCGAACAAAGCCTCGGTTTCGAAAACGGTGAAGGGCGCGAAGGCAATCGCGTCCCGTTCGCCATTCAACAGCCCGCAATAGGCGCCTTCGCCAATGTAGGGTGCGACCGCGCCCTTCACATCATCGTCCTGCACCATCGCATGAAACGCCGCGAGCGCCTCTCCCTCCAGGGTTCGCGAGGCCTGCAAGCCCTTGGTAATCTCACGCGACATGGCTGGCGTGACGGTCTGATTGGACATGGTCACCAGGCTCTCGATCCAGCCCTGTGCCCAACCGAGACCGAGATCACCGATGGCCTTGAGCGGCGCAATCCTATGCCCGTCTTCGCCAAGCGTATAATGTGCCCCGCCCGCCGCGAGACACAGCGCCTGCATCGAGCGACCCTTGTCGAAGGCAAAAACCTGCGCCCCGGGATATTTCAGGAAATTCGACGCCAGCATGCCGAGAAGGACCGACTTGCCGGCCCCAGTGGGCCCGAAGATCAGCGTGTGGCCGACATCGCCCGAATGCAGGTTGAAAAAATACGGCTCCCCGGTGACGCTCCGCGCCCGGATCAGTGCCGGGGATTTCGGCAGAAACTTGTCGCAAGGGTTGGTGATCTCACCGGACCAGATCGTGCTGACGGGGATCAGATCCACGAAGTTGCGCGTCGAGAGGATGCCGCGCCGGACGTTTTCCTTGCGGTGGCCAGGGAGCATCGACACGAAGGCCTCGAAGGCGTTGTAGGTCTCCAGCCGCGCGGAGAACCCCATCTCGCCAAGCGACTCGACCACCGAGTTCGCAACCCGCTGGACGGATTTACCATCGCCGCCCAGATCATCGAAGATCGCGATGGTCGTGTTGAAGAAGCCGTAGCGCAACTCGCCCGCCTCCACATCGGCCAATGCCGAGCGCGCTTCCTGCTCCATCGTCTCCGTGAACTCGTTGACGATCCCTTCGCCAGACCGGCTCAACTGTGCCGTCACCGATGTCTTGGTCTGTCCCCAGGCCCGCGCCCGCTTGTCGATCTCGCCGCGGATGGCATCGCCGCTGAGCGGCATGAACCGGGTGGTCCAGTTGTATTCCAGCGGGAGGTCTTCAAGCACCGCCAGCATCTCAGGTGTGCTCTCGGCCGGATAGCCATCGATCGCGATGAAAGCGGCACGGCGCCCACCAACAAGCGGCAGGTCTCCCGGCCGGTCATGGGACCATTCCGGGCGCAGGATCACATCCAGATAGACGGGCACCTTGGGCACCTGCACTTTGCGGAACCGCCCGGTCAACGCCGATGCCAGCCGCCCGACCAGTTCATCCCGGCCCGCCTCGAGCCCATTGAGCCCGTCGGTTTCCCGAACGACACCCATCCGGTCGAGCTGGAAAATCGCGCCGAACCGGCCTTCTACACTCAGGCAACGACGGTCAAACTCCTCCAGAGCTTGTTCCAGCTTGATGCCCGGCCCCGATTGCCACTGATAGACCAGCGTGATGGCGTTGCGGTAGTTTTCGTCCTGGGCACGTTCAAAGTAGGACCGCCGTTCGGCCTCGAGCACCTGCAAGACACCGGACGGAAAATCCGCCTCGGTCGTGCTGTAGCCCTTCAAGGGGCGCCGGGCGAGATCGACCCAAAACGCGTCGCCCGCCTTGAATTCGGTCATCCCGCGCGCCAAAGCCACCGTCCGTGCGCCAACCTCGTCGGGCCCAAGCGACTCCGTGTCGATGCCCCGCAAGTTCCACCCGGCAAGCAGCGAGCCGTCCTTGCAGAGCACAACGCCCTCCGCAACAAGCCCGTACCAGTTCAGCCGTTCCGAAAAGACAGGATCACCGGCCATTGGACACCGCCAGATACCGATCCGCGCCACGGCGCAGCCATTGCCAGAGCACCTTCAGGAAAAATGGATCGTATTCGGCCACCATGCGCAGAAACTTCCAGCCTCCGATCCCGAAGACAGCGGCAAACAAGCCCAGCCACCAGATGCTCAGCATCACCGAGGCGAGCGTCATGAAGATCGTGCTCATGATGATGAGGATACCCGGCACGCGCTCGACACCCGCCCAAAGGGCAGGTCGATAGAGGCTGGCCTTGATCGGTGACGTGCGGCTCATGTTTGTGTCCCGTGAAGATCAGGAAAATCGGCGAGGCAGGCGGCGGCGGCGGAGTTGAGGCGGCGGGCATAGTCGGAAAGCTCCAAGCTTCTTGTTGAGCACCCGATAATGGTTCATCTGATGAACAGACCACCGCAACGAGCCGCGCCAATCCGAATGCTGCCCGAGCACTATGTGCAATCCTGCCAATTGGTCACTCATCTCGGTTCCTTTGAGTTCCGGTTTTCTATGGCGGACCGAACCGTCACGTCGGTATCGTTCTTCAGATCGCTCTTGCCGTATCTCTGTGATGACCTGATCCGGGTTTCCAACTCTGTATCGGGATTTTTGACCCCACACTGAACGGGCTGGTGTGCCAGATAAATTGTTTCCGTGCTGAACGGCACGCGCGCAGCTGCAAGGTATGCGGCATGATGTGCTGCATACTCAGAAGCCGACATCTTGATCTTGATGACCCCGACCTCGTTCTCTCTGCGAAAGAACTTCAACAATCCCTCAGCGGACGGGCTGGCAGCGGGTCTATCCATCAAATAATCCTCCTGAGCTTGCTTCGAATGAAACTGCTGGCATGCCGATTACCGTCAGCGTCCTGAGCGTCGGCGGCCGGCCCTGCGGTGTGTGGGTATTTGAGATCACACAGACGCACTTCATGCGGCGCGAATGTCATTGCGACATGAATCGGTCCCGCGGAAATCGCCTCGCACAACCTCCTCTCCGCATCGAGCTCTGCCTGGTCGCACGCAAGCTCTATCACCTCACTGACATGCTCCCTGCGGAACATCATCAGTTGTTCCCTCGCTGAAACCGCCGGTTTCGAAACATCCCCCAGAACGGTCTGCGACATTACTGTGGGTTCGAATTGATCGGTCACTGTTCAACCCCCGCCATGCGAACAGACACAGGCGAGAGCGCGTAGACGCCCCCATCACCGGGCCGGTAGGCACGGGTCACCACAAAACCTGGCAGCCGTGCCACCGCGATAAACCCACCGCTGGACTCTTCGCCACTCTCGGCCATGAAGGTGGAAATGCCGAACTGGCCTTTGCCAGTGGCGTTCTCTGTGACTGCAAACCCAGCCCGACGCAGATACTCTGCCGCATGACGACTGCATCCACCCGCAGACCGCGCGAGCCGGATCGGCGTGCCGTTCACGGAGACGGTTTCATAAATCTGTTGCGCCAGGTCATAACCAACGGCGCATTCCTGCGCAGGCGTCAGGCGCACCGTCTCCCGACTTGCGGAACTGCTGCCGGACGACCCTTGCCCCTCTTGATGGGCGGGAATGCCGCCGGCGCAGCCGGACAAGAGGCCCACCAGCAAAACGGGGAGAAACCGGCGACCTGCGACCATCCGCACCCACATCACTGGCTCCTCCGAAAACGGATCGTCTCGGCTCGACCGCCGACGCCAATGGTCAACTCGCCACCAGGAACAACCTTGTCGATGATGAAGCGATTGCCCGAAATGCGGTAGTTCACGATCTCATTGCCACCGACGCCCGTAGCGACGAACACAGGAAGCTCGCCCCGATAGGTATCGGGCAGGTCCACATAGGTCCTCGCGCCGTCGTTGAAAATGCGCGCAGGCTTGAATGCCGCTTTGCCGGACATCCTGTAGTTGAAGTCCAGCTCATCTGCCGGGATCGAACGACCATCGACATTGATCGCGCGCTGCGCCGCCACCTTTGCCGTGCGATCCGCCTCCGCCTGCATCGCAGCCACCCGCCGCGCGTTCTCGGCCTCGCGATCCTCCGGATAGGTGAAGGCAAGCAGTGGCGTGTAATGCGTGGCTGATGGGTGAAGCTCTATGTGGTATGCACGTTCATTCGTCGTGATGAACATGCTCGTGGTTTCCGCAGTCGAAGCGGGCTTGACGACGATATAGACAACCTTGTCCCGACCGTTGCCACCGGCTCTGACTGCCACCGACCAGCGGACTGAGTCCCCGACTGTCGGGGCTTCGGTCAAAACCTCACCGGGCCGCAGACGCACCGAGCAGATATTCAGGACTTTGCATTTCAGGACCGGCTGGGTTTCGCCGTATTCCATCATGACCGCGCCCGCGACACCCTCTGCCGCCGCACCCTTCCCGTTGCGCCAACCCGCGGCCAGTGCATCCACCTCCGCATCCGTTGCGCCATCGGAGGCACGTGCGGTAGACGGAATAGCGATCACCGAGGCGAATAGAAGCGCCGCGATCAAAACAGACCCTGCGGCAGAGGGCAATCCATAGGACATCGAACGAACGCGCCGTGCCATCACTGGGCCACCGCGCCGGAAAGCCCGAACAAGGTCGCCAAAAAACCAGCCGCGCCCGCGAGAATGGCCACCCCGATCACGAGCGTCATCAGCATCTTCGCCGCAGGCCCAAGATCGCCGCCATAAATCCAACGCACCCCGAGCGCGATCAGGCCCATGAACGCGAACCCAAAGGCGACCGGTCCGGATACACCGTCCACCAGCTTCTGGATCGGCTGATCCCACGGAAGCCCCGAACCACCCGACGCCAGCGCCGGCCCCGCCGTTGCAACTAAAGACGCCGCAGCTATCAGCGCCCTACGCAGCCTCTGAGATGATGTATCGGCCATTCTCATACCCTTCGACCTCAATGATCTGTGACACCCGACGACCCCAAGCCGTCCGTTCGATGAAGACAATCATGTCCACCGCAGCGCCGATGACCTCGGGGAGCGCCCCGACGCTTGCCTCGCGCACCAGAAGATCCAAGCGGACAAGGGCATCAGCGGCGCTGTTTGCATGGATGGAGGCCATGCCGCCGGGGTGACCCGTGTTCCAGGCCTTCAGAAGGGCAAGCGCGGCGCCGTCCCTGACCTCACCGACGAAGATGCGGTCCGGTCGCAGCCGGAGTGTCGAAGCAAGCAGCCGCGTAGCATCTGCGCCAGCACTTGTGCGCAGAAAAACCGTGTTCGGTAGCGGTGAGCGAATTTCTGGGGTATCTTCGATGATAACAATTCGTACTGAAGGGCTCTGAGAAAAAACCTCTCCGATCAAAGCGTTGAGCAGCGTTGTCTTGCCGCTCCCGGTGGAGCCAGCCACCAAAATGTTCTTTCTCAGACCAATGGCCCGCTCCAGAACCGACCTCTGACCAATGGTCAAAGTGCACTTTGATGTATAATCGGCGAGAGAAGGAGCGTTTAACCCATGGAAACGAATCGAAAAAGTAGGGCTTTCGACCGCGGGGGGTAACAGCCCCTCGAAGCGGTATCCGAGTTCCGGAAGGCGACAAGAAACGATCGGCGAAAGCGCAGTGACCGCAACCCCTGCCGCCGTGGCCGCCAACCGTACAACCTGATCCCGCTGACGTTCACCGAGCTCACCGACGCGCGACAGTCCCTGGCCCGCGCGGTCCACCCATATTTGACCGTCCGGGTTCGCAGACATCTCAACAATGCCCGCATCCGCGCTCAAAAGCGCCGCGTGCTGGCCCAAGACCTGCCTCAGATGCGTGGTCAGTGAGGTCATCTCAATCGGAACGCCAAGGTGGTTGCGATGATGAGACTCGCACACTAAACAATCTAAGGCAATTCAAAATGTACCAGAGATACAAAATGCAGCCATCTAAACTGTCTGGCATTCAGGTACGCCTAGCGAGAACCTACCTCGGCCTCACAGTTCGAGACATTGAGGAAGCCACCGGTTTGCACAAGAACACAATAATGAAAGCTGAGGCGGGTTCAGCGACAGACAAAACGCTTCGAACGCTCAGGCAGTACTACCACGGAAAGAGCATCCGGTTTATCCGCACCGAAGACGATCGAAGCGCAGGTATCTTATACGACATCACTGACGAAGTGGCGCTTGAGCCCATATCGGAAGATCGTACCGAGTAAGGGACTCAGATCTCCCAGTCGTCCCCATGAAACACAAGCAGCTCGCACGGCTCTATTCCAACGGCATCAGCAAGTTTGACTAGTGTTTCGAGCCGCAGATTGCTCCTTCCGGCTTCGATCGTTGCGATGGACACTTTCGCAATGCCCACCAGTTCGGCAAACTCCTCCTGCGACAGACCTCGCCCGTGTCGGACAAGCCGAACATTTGAACCCAAAATTTCCTGTGTTTCTCGCAAGCTCGCCATGCTTGTGTTGTCGCACGTGACAGCACGTCCGCAAAGCTAGCCAAGGCACCCCATAGTGGACCAAGGGTCTATTTAGAAGCAACTATATTGACCACTTGCCTAAACACGCCCATAAACCCAAGTGAACTATGCCTTCTCACGGAGGAGAACACTCGAGCAAAAGCAAAACGCCCGAGGCAAGCCCCGGGCGCACGCAAGAAGGGAGACAAAGCCCCAATCCGATCTAGACAGTCGATTGGTGCCACGTCTCCCAAACAAGATCAAGCGGAAAAACGCCTTTTGGGCGAACGATCTTGTGTGCGCTGTAGGGGGCGAACTCGGGCCTGAACAACCGAGGGAAAATGCAATCAATTCAGTCTACTATTCAAACTCCAACCTTCCGGAGCCAGGAACGTCAAACGCCCCAATCCTCTATGCGAAGCAGTGTGGTCTCTGCAGTTAAGGCCGCGCTAAGAGCCGTCGGAGCCTCAAGCACAACCGTCAACGTCTACGATCTCATTGCTGACTCCACTGACCGCCGAGACTGGGCCTTGGGCGGCAACCCAATCTGCTTCCGGCAACAGAGCGAAATGGCTTCTGACGTCGGAATCTCGGAGCGCCACTTCCGCCGCATTGAAGTATGGTTAGAGAGTTTCGGGGCGGTATCCCGATTGACTGCGGATAACGGCTACCGCGGTCGCAGGCAAAACGATGGCGCAACCCCAACAACCGCCGGGCTTTCCTTGGCCCCATCCCTGGCCAACCAAGAACAGTTCGCCAAGCTCCGTACTGAAGCCATGGTACACCGCCGGCGGGCCCATCACTGTCGGCTACTAGTGCGCATTACCCGACAGCAAGTCAAAGTCATGATCGCCCAAACCAACGAACGCGATCGAGACGCATGGGAAAGACGTCTCGACGAAGCCGATCGCATTGTACCACTCACCGCACGACCGCATGCCGACGAGCTTCAACTGCAAGCGCTACAAGCCGCACTGAACCAGCTTCTTTGCGACCTCCGTAACGAATCTGCCCCTGTGGACAACAGTGATCATCCCACGTCCAACTCTCCCTCGCTTTATGCAGAAATGTCCGGCGCACCGGACATCCATGGCCGGTGCCATATACAACATACAACTGAACCTGATGTATATTGTAACGCTCACGCGAGCATGAAAGAGCCAGCGGGTAAACCCGCTGACGACATTTGCACTGAGCGACCGGACGCAGCCGGTCGCAATTGCTTAGAAACTAAGCATCACGCGACGGACGTTCCGATCAAGCCTGAAATCGCGCGCCTGCTCACACCAGAGAGGCTTTTCGCCATGGCCTCCGAGGACCTCGCCCACTATCTGGACGCCCACAACGATCCCATTGAAGCTATGCAGGCCTACCTCGCCGCCTGCGGCGTCAATCGATCCGCCTGGAACGACGCCGTCGCGGGGATGGGCGCGGACATCGCCTTCATCGGCACGCTGGTGCTTGACCGAAACCGTCAGCATCCGTCACACCCAGTCGTGAACCTCGCAGGCGCGCTCCGCGGCCTCACTGCGGCCGCTCGAGCAGGCAAGCTCAACCTTACCCGATCCATCATCGGACTGTGGCAGCGAGAGGAGGACGGCTCGCAGCCGATGCCTGAGCGGAAGTGGGTGATGTAAGCACATTCGGCTTGAAACTGAATGGGCTTGTAGCAAGCTTGATACATCTAAGCAACTGCACTAGGTTGGACGGATAACAAGATGGAGCGCATTTGATGTTGCAGATGAATGTGGCCCAGGCCCGCGCGAACCTATCCCGCTTACTCGCGGCGGTGGATGCTGGCGAAGAGGTAATCATTGCGCGTGACGGCGTCCCAGCAGCTCGGCTAGTCCCCGTCGCGAAGTCTGGGGTTCGACTGGGTTTGCTAGAAGGAGCCGTGGACCCTCGCACGATTCCAGACTTTTTGGAACCCTTGAGCGAGGACGAGCTGGAAGAGTGGAGCGCTTGACTAGCGTTTTGATCGATACCCACGTGTTGGCTTGGTCCTTAATCGAGCCGAGCCGACTGACGCACCATGCCAGAAGCCTATTGGTCAGTGGTGCAATGGTCTACGTCCCACCCTGCTCACTTCATGAGATTACGACCAAGGTCCGTAGTGGCAAATGGGAGGCTATGACCCCATACACCGACAGACTTGATAGTTTGTTGATGGCCCAAGGCTTCCAAATTGCGCCATACACCGCGAGAATGGCAATGAAATCAGGGGCCATGGAATGGGCGCATCGTGATCCCTTCGACCGAATGATAGCTGCCACAGCAATCGAGATGGCATGCCCATTGATCTCGACAGACATCGCATTCGATAGTCTGAATGCTCTCCCCGAATGGAGGGGCCGCATCTGGGCGGCAAAGTAGAACGCTCCCTGCCGGAAGTGATGGGCTATCTGTTCCGTCTAACAGCGGTCGTTAGGTGCTTTTTGGTGCAACGCTTCGAGACTAGCGTCACACGTCATCACTTTAAAGCGACCGTCACACCTCAAGGAGCTAGCTAGACGCACGTAGACAAGGTGCGGGATGTTTCAGCATCTTTTTTTGGACTCTTGGTCTATTTTGGTTGCCCAGGCCCTCTCTTCTGTTACAATCGGCCCCAAGCAATCTCTTTGGGCACCATTATGCTTCGTATGATTCAAGCGGTCTGTTTGCTCGGCTTCGCTCCCGCCTCTGCGGCCGAGCTTATCCGCTGCCCGGATGCGGCGAGCCTGATGGCTGTTGCGCGGAGTCCCGCGTCACCTTCGAAGGCTGATTTCGCTACGCTCACCGCGCCTCGTCCGGTTCAGGCACCGCAGTCGGGGGCCGCAGGTGTTGCCCCTATATCCACGGCGCCGCTCGATCCCATGGGGATTTTGGCGGCCGGAAGCAACACGGGGACCGCACCGGGCGCTCACGCGGCCTCGGCTGCGGCCGTTCCTGTCATATCCTCGATCTGTGTCTACACGATCAAGCCCGGCGATACGCTGGGCGGCATCGCCGCGCGCGAGCTTGGCGCGCAAAGTGCCTGGACCAGAGTGCAGGCTGCTAATCCCGGCCTGAAGCCGAATGCGCTTGTCCCCGGTCAGACCATCAACTTGCCTTGTGCTGGCCCCACCACACCCACCACAACCACGGTGGCTGCGCCCAGTCTTCGGACGCTCGTAGTCCCCGATCCTGCTCCCGGCAGCGCAAAACCCACGGGCAAGCAGCCCGCAGCGCAGGCTGCGCCCGCCGCTGTCGTTCCCCCACCCCCTCCTTTGCCGGTCTGGACCGCGCGCCCGGGCGAGTATTTCAGCGACGTCGTCAAGCGGTGGGCAAAGGATGAGGGCTACTCTG
>JACVZW010000012.1 GCA_014654775.1 Paracoccaceae bacterium
TTCTCGTCGATGGCGACGCTGATCGGTAATCATGGGCAGTCGGCCTATGTGGCGGCGAACGGCTATCTGGAAGGGATCGCACGGGCGCGGCGGGCAGCGGGTCTTCCCGGGCTGGCCGTCGGCTGGGGCGCGATCTCGGATGTGGGCTATCTGACGCGGGACCGTGAGACGGCGGCGCTGGTGCGGCGCATGTCTGGCGGGACGGAGTTCACCGGGGTGCAGGCGACACGGGCGCTGGAGCGGCTTTTGTCGATGGGAGATGCAGTGGACCCGGTGGTGCATGTCTCGCCCATGGGGTGGAACGCGGTGTCGGTCACGTTGCGGACGCTGGGGGAACCTGCCTTTGGTTTGCTGCGGGCGCTGGGGCGGCGGACCGAGGCCGAGGCGGGCGAGGATGATCTGCGGTCGGTGCTGACGGGGATGACCGAGGCACGGGCTGCGGAGCGGCTGGAAGGCTGGTTGGTCGCGCGGGTCGCGCATATCCTGCAGGTGCCGGAAAAGGCAGTCGTCGCGACGAAGCCGGTGGCGGATCTGGGGGTGGATTCGCTGATGGGCGTGGAACTGGGCCTGACTGTGCAGCAGACGCTGGGTGACGACATCCCGGTCACGCTTATCTCCGATGCGCTGAGCCTACGGGAGATCGCGTTGCGGATCGTGCGGCATCTGCACGGCGCGGATGCCGCCGTGGAAGAGCGGGCCGAGGAAATCCGGATGGCGGAGCAGCATCTCGGATCGGTCGCGGCGTTGCGCGAGACGCGGGCGGAGGCGGCGGAATGACGGAAAGCGCGCCCAGCAAGGCCGATCTGGTGGCGGCGGCGCGGGCTGCGGCGCAGCGGCGTGGCTTGCGGCCGGTTGCGGCGGGCGAAGGCGCGCGAGGTTTCGAAGGCCATCCCGACTGGCGCGACAGCCAGAGGATGAAGCAGGTGGGCGCGCTGATCGGGGTGGCGTCACCTTTCTTTCGACTGCATGGCGGACATGCCGGGGCCATGACCCGGATCGGCGGGCGCGAGGTGGTGAACTTCGCGTCCTACGATTACTGCGGTCTGAATGCCGATCCGCGTGTGGCGGAGGCCGCCAAGGCAGCCATCGATCTTTACGGTGTCTCACCGTCAGGAAGCCGTTTGGTCGCGGGATGTCGCCCGGTGCATGACGCGTTGGAGGAAGCCTTGGCGCGGCATTACGAGGCGGAGGCAGCGCTGTGCTTCGTCAGCGGGCATTCCACCAATGTCTCGACCATCGCGCAGGTGATGGGAGAGGGTGATCTGATCCTGCATGACGCGCTGTGCCACAATTCCATCCTTGTGGGGGTGAAGCTGTCGGGCGCGGCGCGGCGGTCTTTTCCGCATAACGACATGGCGGCGCTGGAGACGCTGCTGGCCGAGAATCGTGGGCTCTATCGCAATGCGCTGATCGTGACGGAGGGGCTGTTCTCGATGGACGGGGACGTCCCGCCGCTGGCGGCGCTGGTGGCGCTGAAGCGGCGGTTCGGCTGCTGGCTTATGGTGGATGAGGCGCATGCGCTGGGCTGTGTGGGGTCGCGGGGGCGCGGGAGTTTCGAGGCGACGGGGATCACGCCGGGCGATGTGGACATCTGGATGGGCACCCTGTCAAAGACGCTTGCGGCGACGGGCGGATACATCGCGGGCAGTTCGGTCCTGATCGAATTGCTGCGGGGCTATGCGGCGGGCTTCGTCTACTCGGTCGCGCTGGCACCCGCGCTGGCTGCGGCGGCGGAGCGGGCGCTGCAGCTGCTGGCGGCGGAGTCGGAGCGCGTGGCGCGGTTGCAGGCGAATGCGGCGGCCTTTCTGGCGGCGGCGCGTGCAGCGGGACTGGAGACAGGTGCGGCTGGGCCATATGGCATCGTGCCGGTGCTGGTGGGCGATAGCCTGCTTGCGGCAAAGCTGTCGGAGCGTTTGCTGGCGCGCGACATAAACGTGATGCCGGTGATGTTTCCTGCGGTGCCCATGCAGGGCGCGCGGTTGCGGTTCTTTCTGAGTGCGCTGCACAAGGCGGCGCAGATCGAGATGGCGGTCGCTGTGACCGCCGAGGAGTTGGACGGGTTACGTAGGGACGGGTTCGGATCGACGATCCCCCCGGCTTTGTTGGATTTGTAAAGAGTGCGGGTGGTCAGGCTGCCGGGGGGCTGCCTTGTCATCCAAGTGTGAAGGGAAGGCTGCCGATGAGCCCGTTCGATCGACGCCACGAGGTCGTTGCAACAACGCGCCTGCAATCCATCCTGACCCCGTTTGCAGGGATGCCAAGCGATCTTTATCTGGCGGAGGGCAGCCGTGCCGAGGTGACGGCAAGCGGGGCGTTCCGACTGCCGCCGCGGGGGCGGCTGGAAACGGACAGCTATTTCAACGCCTTCTACCTGAATTTCTGGCGAAAGCATGGGGCGGTGGCGCGGGTCGGCCTGTCCTGCCGAGTGCAGGGGGTGGTGGCCTTGCGCGTGTTGGCGCATCTGGCTGACGGGGGGGTGAAGATCCTCGACGACTGGATGGTGGCGGGTGATGGCGACGAGAGCCTGCACTGGGTCTGGACCGACATTGAGGAGGCGGGCGCGCCGGAGATTTTGCGGCTGAGCCTGTCGGTGGCGACGGTGACGGGCGCGCTGGTCGAAGAAATGGCCTTTGTGACCGATCCCGTGGCAGGGCAGGTGCCGCGCCTTGTGGTGGGCATCTGCACGATGGATCGCGAGGCGTTGCTTGAGGACACGCTGGCGGCACTGGAGGCGCTGGCAGAAGGGATGCCGCTGCTGCGGGTGGTTCTGATCAATCATGGGCGGCCTTTCCATCGGCCGGGCCTGCGCCAAAGGCTTGCCAATCCGCTGTTCCGGGTGGTGCAGCAGGCGAATTTGGGTGGCAGCGGCGGTTTCGCCCGCGCGATGCTGGAGGCGCAGGATGGCGAGCGGGAGCCGACGCATCTGCTGCTGATGGATGACGACATCCGGCTGGATCCCCGGATGATCCCGCGCGCGCTGGCTTTTGCGCAGGTGGCGGGCGAGGTGGCGGTGGGCGGGCAGGCGCTGGAGCTTGAGCGTCCGCGTCGGCTGCAGGAGGCGTGGGGGCGTCTGGGCCGGAACTGGTTGCCGATGGTCGAGGGAGCAGGGGTCGACCTTTCGGACCCGGCGGCGATGCGTTTGTGGGCGCGGGTGCCGGAGGCGGATTACAACGGCTGGTGGTTCAGTCTGATGCCGATGTCGGTCGTGCAGCGCTGCGGGCTGCCGATCCCCTGCTTCATCCGGGGTGACGACATCGAATACGGGCTGCGGCTGCGTGAGGCTGAGGTGCCCGTGGTGCCCTTGCCGGGGGTGGGGGTCTGGCATGCCTCGGTCCGCTACAAGCATGCGGGCATTGTGCATTACTACGATCTACGGAACAGCCTGATCACCGCCGCCGCGCATCCGCGGCTTGGCGATCTGCCAGGAGTGATGCATGTTCTGGGCTATGTGCTGCATCATCTGCTGGTGCATCGCTATCGATCGGCGGCCGCCTGTTTGATGGCGCTGCGGGATTTCCTGAACGGGCCTGATGTGGCGCTGTCCGCCGATGCAGCGCGGCTGCATCGAGAGTTAAAGCAGGCAGTCGAGGGGATCGCCCCTCCGCCGCGCTGCGAGGCCCCGGCGGACGGAATGGTCCTGCCGGAGCCGTTTTCGGTGCAGGCCCCCGACCCGCACCCGCTACAGGTGGTGTTTTTGGTGCTGCTGGTGCTGTTCCGGCCTGCGCGGCGGAAGATCACGTTGCTGCAGAAGGGGCCGCCCGATCCGCTGCGGATTCGGGGATTGCCCTATTTGCTGGCGCTGGATCCACAGGGGAAGACCTGTCTTGTTCTACAGCCGCAGCGCTGGCGGTTCGTGATGTGCCTGGTGAAGGCATTGTGGCTGGTGGCGCAATATGCCCTGTGGCGGGGTGTGGCGCGGCGGAGCTGGCTGCAGGCGCTGCCGCGTCTGCTGAGCCGCGACCGCTGGCTACGGGAATTCGCGACGCGACCGCTCTAGCCGCCGGGGGAATGACGGCGTTGCAGGATGCAGGCGAAATCGGCGCGGCGGCCGGTGCGGTATTCTTCGTATTCCGCGCTTCCCGGCATGTCGGCCCACTTCCAGCCATAGGCGCGGAAGGGCCAAGGCACGCGGGCAAGTTCGGCCGCGCGGCGGGGGATATCGGCCTGAAGGGCGGCGAACGTGTGCGGCGTGATGTCGGCATAGCGGTGGAAGACAAGGCCTTTGGCATCGGCGGCGCTGCGCAGTTCTGCCTGTATCGCGGTGTGGTCGCCCTGCCGGTATCCGGCAGAAAAGGCGATGATCGCGCCGGGGCGGGCGCAGCGGGCGGCTTCGGCCAGATAGGCGGGCAGGCCGAAATAGGTGGGCGCCCCGACGGAGAGGACGAGGTCGGCGCTGGCATCGGGCAGGTTGATGCGGGGGCCGTGGCCCTTGACGATCCGGCTGCCCGAGATGGGGGCAAGAAGGCGGGCCGCCTTGCGTGTGACGGTTCCGTTGCGGTCGGTCCCGGTCAGGCGGGCCTTTGGGAAAAGGGCGTGGGCGTAGAGCAGCCCGCCGCCCTGCCCGCAGCCGACGTCGAGGATATCGGACGGATCGGGGTGCAGGTCAGCGATGAGATCAGCGAGCAGGAGGTGGTACATCATCGCGCTGGCTTCTTCCCCGGCAAGTTCCGGGAGATGGCGCAGGTCGGGCGAAAGAGGCAGGTAGCCGCCGTTGAAAAAGCGTTTCCGCGCAACGGGGGAGAAACGGTAGAGCACCTCGTATGCCGCAAGGTCGAAGAGGTGGACGGCCAGTCGCCCGAGTGCCGGAAGGGTGGCGTGGCGGATGCGGACAAGGTCGGGCATAGGCGGATACCTGATACTGAGGGCACGGTTTACAACACGTTGCAGACCACAGCACTGGTGCGGATGCAAGGAGTGGCGCCATGCGGGTGATGCTGCTGCAGGGGCCGCCATCGTCCTTTGCGCGGGAGTTGGGTGCGGCGCTGGCGGCACGGGGGCATCACGTGACGCGGGTAATGCTAAGTTTTGGCGACTGGCTTTTCGGGCGCGGCGACGGGGCGGTGCTTTGGCGCGGCCGGTTCGCCGAATGGGAGGGATGGGTAGAGGCGCGGATGCGCGCCGAGGGGATCACCCATCTGGTCTATTATGCCGACCGTCAGCCGCATCATGTGGCGGCGCAGCGGGCTGCGCGGCGCTTGGGGTTGCGCTGCGTGTCCTACGAGAACGGCTACCTGCGGCCGGACTGGATCGTTCTGGAGGACGGCGGGCAGGGGGTGTTTTCGCACTTCCCCGACGATCTTACGCTGGTGAAGCGGCTGGCCGTGGGATTGCCGCAGCCTGACATGCGGCGGCGTTTCGGGCATCGCTTCGGGCATGAGGCGGTGGCCGAGATGGCCTGCCATCTGGGCAACTGGCTGTTCGCGCCCCTGTTTCCGGGGTTCAGGGCGGACCGGGCGGTAAACCCCGTGCTGGAATACCTGTCCTATCTGCCGCGCCATGTTCAGGCATGGCGCGGTGCAACTGCGGCAGAGCGGGTATTGGCTGAATTGCTGGGCGAGGGGCGGCGGTTCCACGTTCTGGCCCTGCAAATGGCGGGGGACTATCAGATCCGCGCCAATTCGCCTTGGCGCGATCTGCGGGATTTCGTGGCCGAAGTGATCGCATCCTATGCGCAGCACGGGCCTGCGGATGGGGTGCTGGTGGTGAAACGGCATCCGATGGACAATGGTCGGATCAACTGGCCGCGTGTTGTGGCGCGACTGGCGCGGCAGGCCGGTGTTTCCGACAGGGTGGTGTTTCTGGACGGCGGTGATCTGAGCAGGCTTCTCCGGCATGCGGAGGGCTGCGTTCTGGTCAACAGCACGGTTGGGCTGCATGCATTGCAGGCAGGCTGCCCGGTCCTGTGTCGGGGGATCGCGGTCTATGACATGGAGGGGCTGACCCATCAGGGCGCGATGGATGTGTTCTGGACAGCGCCGGAGCGGCCCGATCAGGACGGCGTAAGCGCGCTGGTGCGGCTGATGGCGGCGGCGATCCATGTGCGGGGGGATTTTCTGGCCGCCGACGGGCGCAAGGCTGCAGTGGCCGCCATCGTGGCGCGGCTGGAGGCCGGGCTGGCCCGGCCCTTCGGGGCCTTCCTTCCAGTACCGCCGCGGTTGGAAAAGGCCCGGTCCGCAGGACTGCCGCTTGATCCATGGGAGCCGAATCATGCGCCGCTGGCCGGTTCTACCGGGACGAACAGCGACGATCCCCTGCGGGGCGGGGGCAAGGCCTAGGGTCCGACGCGGCGGTTGGATTGTGGCGAAGATAAGGCGCGAACAATTCTCATTCGCCGATTAGAATCAGGAGGTTGCAGGGTGTCCGGCAGGTCTGTTGAGAGGCCACTTCGGATCATCTTGTAGATGCGAATGCGAATGCGAGTGTCTTTCAAAGCTATTGAAAGTCAGTCGCATCTGTGGCAATTAGTTAAGGATAACAGGGGCGTCATATGGTGCCGCGTTCCTACTCTTGCCCAAAAAGGCTCGACGTAGGGTAATAGGTCTTAACTTCATCGGACTTTTGTCTGATGGGGTTTCATACTTATTTCAGGAGGCTGTCGGACCGTCGGCCTTTGTTTGAATATGTCCAAATTGTGATCATGAGCCCATCCGAAGGGACAGGTCTGCCCTGTCCGTCCGTCATGGTTCAACACAGGGACATACTGCCATGGTCACGCTTAACCTGAACGACCTCGCCCATATTCTGGAGCAGATCAAGATCGCCGAAGCGCATAGCGCTGCCATCGGCAACAGCACCGATCCGGAGCTTGCGCGGTCCACGCTTGAGGCGCTGATCACCAACCCGCTGGTTCCGACTGGTCTGCGTACCGTGTCGGGCACGTTGAACAATTACACGGTCGGCTATGTGAACAACGGCGCCTCCGACCAACTCATGCAGCGCCTGCTGACGCCGGTGTTTAATCAGGCGGAAATGTCGCCGTCGCTCAGACCGCAATTCAACCCGGCGACCGGCCAGACCACCATGGTGCCTGTGACGCCGGTTCAGACGACCTATGCGCAGACCTCGGGCACCGTCTATGACAGCCAGCCGCGAACGATCTCGAATCTGGTTGCGGACCAGACGCTGGGCAATATCGCGGCGATCTCCGCCGCGCTGCAGATCGCTGGGATCACCGGGGTCGACAACCTGACCATTTCCAAGCAGATTCACGCGGCCTATGAGGCGGCGCAAATGGAAGCGGCGCAGACGCAGGGCCTGAACCTTGCCGCGCTTCAGGCGAACCTGACCGCGCAGCAGGGCCAGCTTGCGGCGGCGATCACTGATCGTGACGCGAAGCTCGCGACCCTGACCACGGCCGAGACGGCGTTGACCAATGCGATCGCGGCGGAAGCCACGGCGCAGGGTGCCTATGACGCACTGGTGACCGCGGTGGCGGCCGAGCAGGCGCAGGTGGATGCGGCAGTGATCGCCTTGAATGGCGCCGTTGCTGCCCAGTCGGCGGCAGCCTCGGCCGTGACATCCGCGCAAGAGGCTTTGACGCTGGCCAGTGCTGATGTGGTTGCCAAGCAAGGCGTGCTGGCCACCGCCCAGGGCGAACTGGCGACGGCGCAGGCGGCGGCGTCCATTACCGAGGCGAACAAGCAAGTGCCGGCGGCGAACCTCGCTTCGGCGCAGGCAACTCTCGATGCGGCGGTGGCGGCGCTGCAGGCCGCGGGGACCACGCCGGGATTCGCCGACGACTTCTTCGCGACGGTGGCTCTTGCTCAGGCGACTCTCGCCTTCGAAGCGGCGCAACTGGCCTATGATGCGGTGGTTGCGGCCGATGCTCTGGCTGATGCCGAAGTGGCCGCCAAGCAGGCTGTCGTAAACACGGCGCAGTCCGACCTCGACACGGCCGTGGCGACCGAGGGTGCTGCTCAGGGCACGCTGAATACGAGAACCACCGACAAGGCGCTTGCCGATCAGGCGGTGCTGGATGCGCAGGGCGTTCTGACCACCGAACAGGGGCAGCTTGCCGCAGCGCAATTGGCGCTGGACACGGATGGACCGGCGGCGCTTGCGGCGCTGACAGCGGCGGAGACCGCCCTTGCCGCTGCGACCACGGCTGAAGCCGATGCGCAGTCGGCCTATGACGCTGCGGTGCAGACGGTCTCCACCGAGCAGGCCGATGTGGCGGCGGCACAGAACGCGCTTTTGCCCTTCACCGAGGCGGCCGCTTCGAATGCCGCCGTTCAAGCTCTGCTGATCGAGCATGGTATCCAGATGGACGGCGTGAATGTCCTCTTGGGCAACGTTGCGGCGGACCTTGGGGATACTGCGCCCTACAATAGCTTTTTCACCATCTTCGGCCAGTTCTTCGACCACGGCCTCGACCTGACGCAGAAGGGTGGGGCTGGATCCGTCTTCATGATGCTGCAGCCCGATGACCCGCTTTACGTTCCGGGCAGCGCGACGAACTTCATGGTGCTGACTCGCGCAACCAATCAGGTTGGCCCGAACGGCGAGATCATCCGCGAAAACGCGAATGAAACCACGCCTTGGATCGACCTGAACCAAGTCTATACCTCGAACCCGTCGCATCAGGTGTTCCTGCGCGAATACGTGATGGTGGATGGCAAGCCCGTGGCCAATGGCCGGATGCTGGAAAGCGCGACCGGTGGCCCGCCCACCTGGGCCGACATCAAGGATCAGGCCCGCAACATGTTGGGGATCGAACTGTCGGACCTCAACGTCCATTCGGTGCCTGCCGTCCTGACCGACCTTTATGGCGAATTCGTGCGCGGCGCGAACGGCTTCCCGCAACTTGCGACGATCACCGGCCCGGTCGAGGGGCAATTGCCGACAACCGTCGGTGGTCCGGCTCTGACGACGACGGAAACTGCGCTGTCTTCGGGTCGCGCTTTCCTCAACGACATCGCCCATGACGCAACGCCGGGTTATGTGGACCATGACCGCAATCCGGGTACTGGGTTGATTGAGAAGTCGGCCGACATCGACACAGATATTGCCAATGCCCAAGGCCGGAACCTGTTTGGTCAGACGACGACCTATGACAACGAGCTTCTGGACCGCCACTTCATCGTGGGCGACGGTCGCGGCAACGAGAACATCGCGCTGACCGCGATCCACACCGTCTTCCATGGCGAGCACAACCGCATGGTCGATCAGGTGAAGGCCACGCTGCTGGCGTCGACGGATGTCGCGCTGCTGAACGAGTATACCCTTGGCGTGCAAACGCAGGGGCAACTCCAGAACCTGATGGCACAATACGCCACCCTCAAGGCGGCGGCGACGACGCCTGCGGGCGAAGCAGCGCTTGATGCCTTTGTGAACACGATCCCGTGGGATGGCGAGCGTCTGTTCCAGACGGCACGCTTCTCGACCGAGATGGTGTATCAGCATCTGGTCTTCGAGGAATTTGTCCGCTCCATCACTCCGCAGATTGACCCCTTCGTGTTCTCGAACTCGGTCGAGATTCCGGTTGGCATCAGCCAGGAATTCGCTCAGGTCGTCTATCGCTTTGGCCATTCCATGCTGAACGAAACGGTCGACATGCTGGGCATGCTGGATGCCACCGGGGCGCTGGGGGAAACCGGCACACCGGGGCTGACGACAGTGGAGCTGTTCGACGCTTTCCTCAATCCGGTGATGTTCGATGCGCAGGGCATCGATGCCCATGCTGCGGCTGGGGCCATCCTGCGCGGCATGACCCGCCAGCACGGAAACGAGATCGACGAGTTCCTGACGGATGCGCTGCGCAACAATCTGGTCGGCCTGCCGCTAGACCTCGCCGCGTTGAACATCGCCCGGGCCCGCGAGACGGGAATCCCGTCACTGAACGAGGCGCGCAGCCAGTTCTTCGAGCAGACTGGGAACACCTACCTCAAGCCCTATGAAAGCTGGACGGATTTCGCGGCCAATATCAAGACGCCGCTGTCGGTGGTGAACTTCATCGCAGCCTACGGCACCCATGCGTCGATCACCGGAGCGACCACACTGGACGCCAAGCGCGATGCGGCGATGCTGCTTGTGCTGGGTGGAGAAGGTGCGCCTGCTGATCGGCTTGCCTTCCTGAACGGCACCGGCGCGTGGGCCGGGGTCGAGACCGGCTTGAATGCCGTCGACTTCTGGATCGGCGGACTGGCCGAGGCCAAGATGTCCTTCGGTGGCATGCTGGGATCGACCTTCACCTTCGTCTTCGAAGCGCAGATGGAGGCGCTGCAGAATGGCGACCGGTTCTACTATCTGAGCCGGACGCAGGGCATGAACCTGCTGACGCAGCTGGAAAGCGACAGCTTCGCCGACCTGATCAATCGCAACACGGATGGGGAACATCTGGGTCTGTCGATCAACGGCGCAGCCTTCCAGACGGCGGCTTGGGTTCTTGAAGTGGACCAGACCAAGCAGTTCAACGCGGGCATCGGTAATGCGGACCCGACCCGCGAGATGGATGTGCTATCGTCGATGAACGGCACGGCCAGCCTTGTGGTGCGGGACACCAACTATGTGAAGTATCTGGGTGGCGAACATGTCGTGATCGGCGGCACATCCGGAGATGACACCATCATCGGTGGTGGCGGGGATGATGGCCTTTGGGGCTATGACGGCGATGACAACATCGAAGGTGGCTTCGGCGTGGATCACATCCATGGCGGCGAAGGCTCTGACCTGATCACCGACATGGGCACCGACATCGGCGCGGCGGATGTGATCAAGGGGCAGGGCGGCGACGACCTGATCAACGGCGGGATGGGTCTTGACCTGATCTTCGGCGGCGACGGGCGCGACGTTCTCGCCGGTGGCGACGAGGCCAAGGACATCTTCGGAGGGCAGGGGGATGACTTCATCCGTTCGCCCTCGGGCGGTGGCGGCATCGTTTATGGCAACGAAGGCAATGACTGGATGGAAGGCCAGGGGAACATGAACACCCTGACCGGCGACAATTCGGAACTGTTCTTCAACAGCCGCGTCATCGGCCATGATGTGATGAAGGCGGGCGAGAACGACACAGATTTCGACGCGGAATCCGGCGACGATATCATGATCCAAGGGATCGGCATCAACCGCAACAACGGCATGGCCGGGTTCGACTGGGTGTCCTACAAGGACAACAACTACGACGTCGACGCCGACATGAATATCAGCCTCTTCGTCAACCAGCAGAACAACATCCTGCGGGATCGGTTCGATCTGGTCGAAGGTCTGTCGGGCTGGAACGGGAATGACAAGCTGACCGGTCGCGAAGTCGTCGTCGGTGCCTATGACGATGCCTTCAACGCCGCGCAGGTTTCGGCGACCTCGCCCATCGCGTCCTATTCCAACGCTCTGCTGGAAGAGAACGTCGACATGGTCCGCGGTCTGCGGGAACTGGTCGATCACCTGGCGACCTTCACCCTGACCCAACCAGTCAGCCTTGAGACCAAGGTGGCGCGGATGAGCACGGTGAACGGCGACGACATCATCCTTGGCGGTGCCGGAAGCGACACAATCAAGGGGATGGCGGGCGACGACATCATCGACGGCGACAAATGGCTGAACGTCCGGATCGAGGTGAAAGATGCCGCGGGCACGGTGATCGGCACGACCGATGGCCTGACCAAGCAGGTCTTCTCGATCACCAATCCGACGCAGACCCTGTTCGGCGGTCAGACGCTGGAACAGGCGCTGTTCGCCCGCGACGTAAAGGCCGCCGACCTGAACGTGGTGCGCGAGATCCTCGACGGCGATACGGGCAATACCGGCATCGACACGGCGGTCTACTGGGATGCACGCGCCAACTACGATGTGACGATCAATGCCGATGACAGCCTGACCGTGACCCATACGGTGGCCAATGCGGTGGGTCCGGTGGACCCGACCTCGGGCCGGGCGCTTTCCAACGAAGGGTCTGACCGGTTGTCGAACATCGAGCGGGTCCAGTTCGGTCTGAACGCTGGGGCGCCGACCCTGAACGTGATCAATGGCACGGATGCGGGCACCGCGATCATGGGTACGACGGGTGCGGAGATCATCTTCGGTGGTGCCGGTGATGATGTGATCACTGCTCTTGGTGGCCCCGATACGATCTCGGGCGGTCTCGGCAACGACTCTATCGCTGCTGGCGGTGGGGCCGACACGATCCACTGGTTCGCCGGTCATGGACGCGACACGGTGACGGGCGGTGCAGGCGAGGACACGATCATCATCAATGGTGACGCGAGTAATGAAGCCTTCATCGTCTACTCGCGGGCTGCGGCGCTTGCTGCCGGGATCACGGGTCTGGCTGCGGCGACGCAGATCGTCATCACCCGGAACGGCGTGGTAGCCACCGAACTGTCCGGGATCGACGAGATCGTCATCAATACGGGTGCCGGGAATGACACCGTGTTGACGCGGGGCAACTTCAACGGGACTGATCTGAACTTTAACACCATCCTTGTGAATGGCAGCGAGGGGAATGACACGGTCGACATCTCAGGGATGGAGTCAGCGCACCGCATCCTGTTCCGGTCCAATGGCGGCAATGACGTGATTGTCGGCGCGCTGCGGGCACAGGACGTGATCGAGATCGCGGAAGGGTCCGATCCGGCCTCCTACGCGGCGGAAGAGAACGTGGACGGCACCATCACCATGTCGAACGGCACCCATTCGGTGACCTTTACGGGGTCGATGGACAGCCTGCCGGCGCTGTCGCCCAAGGGCACCCATCAGCCCGGCGAGGGCGAAGGGGAAGGGTCGGGAACCGGGTCGGAAGGGGAAGGTTCGGAAGGCACCGGAACCGAGGGCGAGGGGTCGGAAGGCACCGGGTCCGAGGACACCTCTTCGGGTGGCAATGACGACCCGGCCGATGACGAGGCCGAGGATGCCGATGACGACGCTCC
>JACVZW010000013.1:0-79322 GCA_014654775.1 Paracoccaceae bacterium
TACGTGCCCGTCATCCTCTGAAATCGCTGCCCGACATCATGCGAAACACGCATGAACAGGGCTTATCAGAGCGGCGGGGTCGTCAAAGATACGACCTACATCCTCGACTTCGTGAACAGCAGTGAAGACATCCTGAAGGCGTTTCGCACCTACTACGAGACGGCAACGCTGGCCGACGTAACCGACCCGAACGTCGTCTTCGATCTGCGGGCGAAGCTGGACGCGGCAGGACACTACGACGACTTCGAAGTGGGCCGAGTGGTGCAGGTAGAGGTGGACCCGACGGCCACCCATGGAGCCCTTGTGGCGGCGATCTCCCCCATCGCAGACCGCCTGCTGAAGGCCTATAGGGCCGCACAGGAGCGCCTTGCCGCTGCTCGTGAGGGTAATGACGACAGGAAGGCAAAGGACGCTCAGGACGAGCTAAATGCCCTTCTGCTGTTCAAGAACGACATGGGGGCATTCCTCCGCCTCTACAGTTTTCTGTCGCAGATATTTGACTACGGGAACACTGCCATCGAGGCACGTAGTATCTTCTACCGCCGTCTTATCCCGCTCCTCGAGTTCGGCAGGGAGAGGACCGACGTAGACGTCTCGAAGGTCATCCTGACGCATCACAAGCTGAAGTCGGGAGGCCAGCAGAAGTTGTCTCTTGGCGGCGATGCGGAGCCGCTACAGCCCCTCACGGCGACCGGAACGGGGACCCTGCAGGAAAAGGAGAAGGCACGCCTTGCGGAGATTCTGGCGAAGCTGAACGAGCTGTTCCAAGGCGACGTTACCGACGATGACCAGCTCATCTATGTTAACAATGTCCTGAAGGGGAAGCTGATGGAGAGCCAGACGCTCGTCCAGCAGGCGACACAAAACAGCAAGGAACAGTTCTCAAACTCCCCTGCGCTTACGCAGGCTATTCTGCACGCTATCATCGATGCTTTTGAAGCTCACTCAAACATGAGCAAACAGGCGTTGGACTCTTCGTCGGTCAGAGAGGGACTGAAAGATGTGCTGCTTGGTCCTGGGAAACTCTACGAGTCCTTGCGGAGCAAAGGAGGTCTCCCAACAAGCTCTACTACAGATGCGGACCTTCAAGCTCAAGCAGGTAGCTCTTGAGCCTGCCAGTTGTGACATAGGGCGCTCCGGTGCCGGAATAGAGCAATCGAAAGTGATGAAAGTCTCTTATCATTCTCCGGCGAAGGGATTGCGCCGAAACTAGGCCCCCGCATTCGATAGCCAAAAGACAATCTGATATCACCTCACCTCGGCTGGAATGCACCACAACTATGCTCTCTGGGCGAACACGACCAACCCTAGGAATAAGCACCGCATATTGAGCAGCGATGGTTTCATTTCCAATTTGAATACCCGCAGGAAACTCGTACCGCTTCTGGATTTCACCGCCAACAATAGACGTCGTATGTACCCAACCTAAACCGGTAGAGGACTCAGTCCTCATGGAGCGTCGAACGGATATTTTCCCCCGAACGATTGATGGCGCCCCGGAAGCATCCTGAGCCAACGAAGACGGCCGCGATTCATTGCGAAGAGAGGACTTTCCTCGCTTTAACCGAACTATCACAGTCGAAGCATCTACTCTAGGAAACGCGCCGTACCTAGGCTGGGACAGGACTTCGAGTCTACCGACACTCACCAAAGCCATTCGAGCGCCCTCATCTTGCTCGCTAGAAAGAGCCGAACTCGGGAGTATAGCAATAATCTCTCCGTCATCGGCGAGATAATCAAAGGCGGTCAACAGAAAGGCCAGCGCACGACTACATTTCAGGAAAGAAAACGTGCCTCGCGGCGCACATAGTCGCCCACCTCGATTTGAGAATGGGGGATTCATTAAGATCAAGTCAAAACGCGACTCTTCAAAAGGTGGTGGCAAAACTGGAAAATCAGACGAAAGAAAGTCAAAACATAAAGAAGCTTCAACGCGCGAGGACTGTTTCGCTGCCAGCAGAGCAGCCCCATCGATGTCGCAAATGTAAAACTGGGTTTCCTTCCACCTTTCAGCTGCCGCCCTCACCAAACTACCATCACCAACGCAAAAATCGGCAATCCTCGCAGGTTTACCAGTACTGAAGGAAACCAAATCCCTGGCAACGGAAACCGGCGTGTAGAAACGGTCTGCAATCATCTACTGACCAAATCCAAAGAAACCGGAAACGTCATAAAGATGACATTTTCCGGTCCCAACAGTACGATTCTTTTTCCTTATCGGGTGATCGTGAAGTATCTCACAGTTACCGTCATTCAACGCAAACAGCATTGCGCCAAGCGCATGAGGCTTTGTACCTATCGCCGCAAGTTGAAGGAGTCTCCTAGGCTGCGACCCCCTGAGTGCATCAAGAGCAGAGTACACCGCGAATGGACACGCAGCATCAACATATTCGGCCCTTTGCCATGATCTGCTAGTGCTAAGAATCTCAGAGTTCCCTTCGTACGTGTGAAAGGGGTAGTCAACTTCAAAACCAGGCACACCAATAAACGGAACAATATCATGTTCATTTGGCTCAAGCTTGTCGACTAAATGCCTAAACCTTACGCCCTCAAAACCCAGCAGCGGAACTAGAACCGGCGATCTATCACTTCGTGATGGAAGGCGAGAAAATGAAGGAATAGGAAAGAAGCCCCGCACACGCTCGCTCAGACTATAGAACTCGCCGGGCTTTGGATGCGGATTAGCTGCATACTTTTCAGGCTCTGAATATATGCAGAGGGTTTGAAACCCCCCTTCGACGAGCACCCTTAAAATTGGCATCCAAACGTGATGGCTAAGTCCAGTTATATCCATATAAACTGGTCGACCGAGGAATTTGTTAACCCACTCCTCAATTGAACTTCGATTGCGCAGCTGTAGCGGCGTCGAAGAGAAGGCGATCACTGAAGCTTGTTCCAGGCTGTCCGTCTCTGAAATCTCAAAGACTGAATCTGCATCAAATCTCTGAGACCAACCTGGACCGACTTGGCTGCGTTCTTCCCGTTCGCCATAGATAAGAACGCCATGCGCCAATACCGGGACATCATCACGCGAATTAAATGATCTTCGCGGCGGCGCTTTCAGCTTTGTGCTAGCGAAAGTACTCATCAAACATGCTCATCTGAGGGGGAAGTTTATCATCTGCAAGTGCAGAACGGTTACCGAGAAGTTGCTTGATGGTTTCCTTGGGTCTCCGCGTCAATGAAATCAATTCTGCTTCAGTTATTGACATCTTTCGCTTCTGCCGATGGCTGTAGCTGAAGAAGGGGGCGAAAATTGGGTGCAATGAGTACTCCCATGATCTTGTGTCCCATTCGGCAGAGAGCTTTGTTCCCGGTCGACGGACTAGAGCCATGTGCATGACCGCCTCAATAAGAAGTTGATCGGTCTCGGACTCGTGCTCGCGCCCCCCACCGCGCGGTAGATCTTCAACCTCAAACTGATTGCATTCCGGGCGAGCACCGAACGGATTTGCCGCCATTACCTGGAAGATTCGACCCAAGCCCAACACTAGTTTTGTAAGTAATGCGCCATGTGAAGATACTCCTTCAAGTTCCCTCAAGTAGGTAAGGGCAACATCCCGGGCCGCCTTCGTTTGAAGCTCTGGGTCGATGGGCTCAACAATGCTTCTTTCGCTGAGTATCTGTTCTCGTATACAGGCATTCAAGAGCTGCATGTAGAACCGTATATTTCGATGTGTTATCTTTGCTAACACATCGTGACCACAGAAATACTTGTTTAGCGCCCTTCCTTTTCCTCCGATGGCGAACAGTGCAGCGTAAGAGTAGTTTTCATATCGCAGGACCTGTTCTTTTTCCCTCTGTGCGAAAGAATGGAGCGAAAGCCTTGCAGCCTGGTAGTCTCCATTCGCTAGCATCAGAAAAACAAAAATCTCATGATCATCTAACAGCGCAATGCGAACGTCCATCGCAGAACTTGTAAGCTGAGCCCGAAATTCAGAGACCCTTGCAGCAACTCCAAGCCTTTGTGACTCCTGCTTTGTTGTAAGGCCAGGAAGAAGTATTTTAACGTCAATTGGCGGACCATACTGCTCAAGATCTGCAGCTCTAAGCCTCGCAGCGCAAACTTCGCTCGCAAACTGCGGAAAGGACTCCTGTAGCTGCTCTTCGATATGGATTCGCTCATAGTCAGCTGGGCTTATGAGAGTCTCCTGCGGATTTAGCGTTGAACGGGCTCTCCACCCCAGTTCTCGCACGCCGACCTTAAAGAAATAATTCTCCCCGCTGTGTTTGATCAACGTGTTAATTGACCGCTGTTGATGATCTAGGAGATTCTCGTATTCATCAAGAATAATGTAGTATACTGTTGCCGCGTGCCCCTTCACCAAGCGCAACTCGTCCAGGAAGACTGTTATTGGCGTCTGCATTGGAGATATAGTTGGTCGCGCCCGACTGAAGTTATTGATATAAAGCTCTAGATCCAACCTTGCGGAGTCGATTTCGGCTGCTAGGACCTCCAGAGAATCGCATGACTTTAGGCCGAGAGAAGTGGCCATACGCCCTAGATTCAAAGGCGCCTTTTGCATCGCGGCATCGAACGTTGTCTCATACCATAGCAGATAGTTGAGAATTTCCTCACACACCATTAGATTAAAGAAGTGTCCAAATAGCCTGTTCCACTCTTCGATTGACTGATCAGATCCACTGAATGAGCGCACAGTGTTCGTGTTAAGTTTAAAATAGAACCCAATGAATTCTGGGCGAGCATTGTTAAATTTTCCAAGTGCGTGCTGCCCTTCGTAAGACATACACTTTAGTGCCGTGGTTTTCCCTGAGCCTCTCCCCCCAACAAGCACACACGATTTTGGCGCAGCCAGATACGAAAAATACTGTGGTTCATTAAAGAGTCGATATATATCCTCTCTAAGCCATTCAGCACGGAAGCTACCAAATAGCTCTTCAAGTTTTGCAGCCTCCTGCGTGGATGTCATTGCGCTCGTCCTATTAGGGGCGTCCAGTTATTTCGCGTCGAGTATAGAATTGGTAAGCTCGCGTCTGGAATACCATGAGCAAAGGCAAGAAGAAGGCCTAACTCATGAAATCCCCGCCAGCCATCTTGAGATCCATCTGTTGCGGTATACCCCGCCCTGAAGCTGCTGTTCTGAATGTGAAGAATTCCATCGTCTGCTTCCGCCCTAGCCACACCGCTCCAAACTCTGGACTGAGGAAGAGTGGAATTGGATTCCGGACCAAGTATGTGGGACGGCGAAAGCTTAATTCCTGGATATTTTCTAGCTATGTTAACTTCAGCTGTTTTCGTACAAATGCACGGACAGTAAGCAATCGTATGTGTATTTTGGTTAATGAGTTCTGCATAACTCTGAAATTGTGGGGCGTCGGGATGATTGCGCTCAATTGTATCTATGAATTGATTTCCACTGCCGGCAAAGTCGTCGAAGAAAATATAATGTTTCTTCCAACTCAATTGATTGAGGGCATCCGCTGGTCGATAGATGCTGTGTGATGGGACATTGAAGGAGTCGCGCAGCTTTCTGGCGAAGAGATGCGCGCTATCTGTAGGATGCGGAACTTCACCTTCGCACAGGACGAATGCGACCTCATCTAGGTTTATAGTGCTCGGCGGCTGTGAGAATTTTACATCGCCATGCAGAGAGGCCAGATAGTTCTGCAGAGCTCCTCTGAACAAAGCATCAGTCATCTGCTCGTTAAAGAACACCAGGCTTGAAATAAGTTTCTGTGCAGTCGGCAGTTCTTCAGGTAGGAAATTTGTGAGCCAGCCACGGATGTTCAGTTTGGCGTGCGTTGGCCACACTGAGAAGTCGCGGAAGTAACGTTCTTTTTCGTCTAGTCTGGTCATTAATGGGTTGCTTCTTCTTGGGAGGTTCTAGAATGGCAGAGTAGTGTACCTCTGTGGAAATGCGTGTATACCGCTCACCTTACTGACCAGCGAACGAACATCAAGGGTGTCCATGGCAGGGACCATGCGGTATCGGCTGGAGTTGTCGACGATGCAAAGCAGCGGTGATCGGCGTCCCTAGGCCTGGCTTTCGCAAGCTCCGTCATTTAACAAGCGTTGGTTTATTGCTTGCGTTGTTGCCATAGGGGCACTGATTCACTCCGACCTGCGCGGCCGCCTGATCTGAGCTCTTTCAGTTGTTTCTGGCAGTAGACGAGTTGGGCCAGTTCAGTTCATTTTGCGGACCATCGGCACACCAAGGAGCGGCAGGCAAGACGATACGAACAGCCCGCTGTTGGACATGGCCGAGGTCACTGCGTCGGGGTTGTTGTCGAACCGCCGGTGCATGACCCCTGATGTGCTTGGTCTGGGTCTCAGAGGTTCTTTCCACGCGTCTCGCTTCTCCACAAGGCGCCCGTCACGGACCTGGCCGACAGCTTCTTGCGCTTCGCGTTCTTGTCGTTGAGTTGCTTCAATTGCTTGGCCTAAGACCTTTCCATGTATCCCAGCTGCGCTCGCCAGATATCTCCATTTGTAGAAAGTCACCTTGCAGATGACACTTTGTTGGCCGTGGCGCTGTGTTTCCGTCTTCGGCAGAGAACAGACTAGCCTCAGACTGCAAGCGGTTCCGAGAAGCAGCCCACATGACGGCTCGCAACATTCCCGTGTCTGCTCGGTGATGGATCGTTGGAGGTTCTCGGCGATCTCGCCGCAAGAGTGAACCACTTAGCTTGACTTCTCACCGAAGTACTACACCGAACTTGCACTTGTTTAGAAATTATCTAATAAAAACAACACATAACTCGAAATCTTTCCGAATTCAATCCTCTCTTGCAGCACCATCCATCCCTCTGAAAACGAACAGAAATCCGATCCGCTTGGAAGTTTTCGCCCCACTGGCGCTGATGGATGCTGCGGCCACGCTATGGCAGGCCGAATCCTCAACTGACAACGAACGCGGCCAGTGCCGCCCGTCTTGCCCCCGCCGTGGATCGTCTCACCTGAAGCCACACCTGCAGGCCACGCATGGCGCGCCCGTTCACCCCGTCCACGGATCAAGGGGGCATCTCAGGGCCCGAAGGGTTCGCCCAGCGAAGCCACGCCATTGATCTTGAGCAACCTCTTGTTCGACGTGATGATGCCCAAAACCACGATCGCGACGATGTAGGGCAAACTCGACAACAGCTGAGACGGCACGGCCCAGCCTTCGGTCTGTGCAACAAGGCTCGCCAGAGACACGGCACCGAACAGGCAGGCGCCAAAGAAGATCCGGCCCGTCAGCCATGTGCCGAACACCACCAGCGCCAAGGCGATCCAGCCGCGCCCGGCGATCATGCCATCGGCCCAAAGCGGTGTATAGACCGTAGCGGCATAGGCCCCGGCAAAGCCCGCCATCGCCCCGCCGAACATGACCGCACAAAGCCGCAGGGCGTTCACCCGATAGCCGATGGCGCGCGCAGCGGCGGGGTTCTCGCCGATGGCCCGCAGGATCAGCCCAAGGCGAGAATAGCGAAACATCGCCCAGATCAGGGCCGTGGCGATGAGCGACAGCCAGACGATGATGTCCTGCACGAAAAGGCCACCCACCACCGGCAGGTCGGACAGGCCGGGAAAGGCCAGTTTCGGCAAGCCCGTGATGGTCAGGCTTTCATAGGAATTGCCCACCAGAGACGACAGCCCCTGCCCAAGGATGCCCACCGCCAGCCCGACCGCAACCTGATTGGCCCGCAGCCCGACCGCCAAGCCCCCGAAGATCAGCGCCAGCCCAACCCCTGCAAAACCCGCCGCGACAAAGGCCGCGAAATGGCCGCCGCCTTCATAGACGACGATGAATCCGATGGCCGCGCCAAAGGCCATCATCCCTTCCAGCCCAAGGTTCAACACCCCCGCCCGTTCCACCACCAATTCGCCAAGGGCGGCAAGCAGAAACGGGGTGGCCGCCGCAAGCATGCCGGCAAGGATGAACTCGATCCCGCTCATGCAGGCGCTCCTTTCGTGCGGACAAGGCGAAAGCGGACAAAGGTGATCGCCGCGAGGTAGCAGACCAGCAGACTGCCCTGAAACACGCGCACGGCCGCGACGGGCAGATCGGCCGACACCATCGCATTGTCGCCCCCGATATAGAGGGCCGCCATCAGCAAGGACGAGGCGACGATGCCCACCGGATGCAGCCCGCCAAGATATGCGACAATGATCGCGGCATAGCCGTAGCCCGTCGAGATCGAGCGTTGCAGCTGCCCGATCGGACCCGCCACCTCAGCCGCCCCTGCAAGCCCAGCCGCAAAGCCGCCGATCAGAAGCGACAGCCAGATCGCGCGGGATTGCGAAAAGCCAGCATAGGTGGCGGCATTGGGGGCCAGACCACCGACCAGAAACTGGTACCCGCCGAAACTGCGCTGCATGTAGATCCATGCTAGAAGGGCCGCCACGAAGGCCAGCAGAAGCGACACGTTGACCCGTGTGCCGGGCAGCAGAATGGGGATCATCGCGTCATACTGGAACATCACCGATTGCGGGAAGTTGAATCCCATCGGGTCCTTCCACGGGCCGAGCAGCAGGTAGTTCAACAGCTGGACGGCGATCAGGCTCATCATCAGGGTGACAAGGATTTCATTCGCGTTCAGCCGCACCCGCCAGAACGCCGGAACGACCGCCCATAGCGCCCCGCCGATGGCCCCCATGATCAACATGGCAGGCCAGATCCAGCCGCCCGTGGCCTGCGGGAAATAGACCGGGATCGCGGAGGCGAAGATCGCGCCCAGAATGAACTGTCCCTCTGCCCCGATGTTGAACACCTTGGCGCGGAACCCGATGGCGAGCCCTTGGGCAATCAGCAGAAGCGGGCCTGTTTTCAGCAGAACCTCCGAAAACCCGGACCATGTCATGAACGGTTCCAGCAGCAGCGCATAGAAGACGGCCGCCGGGTCCTTGCCCATCGCCACGAACAGGATCAGGTTCGACAGGATCGCCGCGGCGAGCGCCAATAGTGGCGCCGCCACCGCCAGCTTGCGCGAGGCGCGATCACGGCGGACAAGGCGGATCACGCTGCCACCCCGGCGGCACCGATCATCCAGCGGCCAATCTCTTCGGGCCCCTCGCTGCGCGGGTCAAGGCTGGGGGACAGGGCCCCTTTATGCAGCACCTGAATGCGGTCGCAGATTTCGAACAACTCTTCCAACTCCTCCGAGATCACCAGAACCGCCACGCCCTCATTCCGCATCTGCACCAGACGGTGCCGGATCGCCGTCGCCGCCCCGATATCCACCCCCCATGTCGGCTGGGCGACGAACAGAAGGCGCGGGTTCAGCGAAATCTCGCGCCCCATGATGAATTTCTGCAGGTTCCCGCCCGACAGCGACCCGGCTTCCGCCTCGGGGCCGGACGTGCGGACGTCGAAATCCGCGATGCAGCCTGCGGTGAACTTGGCTTCGGCCTGACGGTCGATCAGCCCGCGCTTCAGCAGGCCCAAAGGATGGGCCGTCAGCAGGCTGTTGTCGGCAAGGCTCATGTCCGGCACGGCCCCACGGCCAAGCCGCTCCTCGGGCACGAAGGCAAAGCCGAGTGCCCGCCGTTCGGCGGGTCCAAGATGCCCGATCGCCTTGTCCATCATGCGGATTTCATCACGCCGTGCGGCGGGCAGCACGGTCTCGCCGGAAATCAGGCGCGACAGTTCCGCCTGCCCATTGCCCGAAATCCCCGCAATCCCCAGAATCTCCCCCGCATGCAGGCGCAGCGTCACCCCCGCCAGACCCATGCCGAAAGGATCGTCGGGTGCGTGGTTCAGGCCCGAAAGCTCCAGCCGCAGGTCGCCCTGCGGCATCGGCGCCAGATGCAGCGGCGCGGGCATGTCGCGCCCGATCATCATCCGGGCAAGATCATGTGAATCATGGTCACGCGGATCGACATCCCCGGTGACGCGCCCGCCGCGCAGGATCGTGGCACGGTCACAAAGCGCGCGGATTTCATCCAGCTTGTGCGAAATGAACAGGATCGACACCCCGCCGTCCCGCAGACGGCGCAGCGTATCGAACAGCAGACCCACCGCTTGGGGCGGCAGGACGCTGGTCGGTTCGTCAAGGATCAGAAGGCGCGGTTCGGTCAGCAGGCAGCGGATGATCTCCACCCTCTGCCGTTCGCCGACCGACAGCGCATGCACATGGGCAAAGGGATCGACCACCAGACCGAAATCCTGCCCAAGGGCGCGGATGCGGGTGGCAAGGTCGGCCTTCGACCCCGGCACGATCAACGAGATGTTCTCCACCACGGTCAGTGTTTCGAACAGGGAGAAATGCTGGAACACCATCCCGATGCCCAACCGCCGCGCCTCGGCGGGCGATGTCAGATGGACAGGCGCACCGTTCCAAAGCACCTCGCCCTCGTCGGGACGCTCGACCCCGTAGATCAGCTTCATCAAGGTGGATTTGCCCGCGCCGTTTTCGCCAAGGATCGCGTGAATGGACCCAGCAGCCACGTCCAGATCGATGGCGGAATTCGCCACGGTCTGCCCGTAGGTCTTGGTCATATTGCGAAGCGACAGCAGCGGCGCGGGCATCTGGATCACTGCGGCAGGGGGGTGGCAACACCCTTGACGTGCCAATCCATCGCGATGATGTCGGCATTGGCAAGGGAAACGCCCGCCGCGACACCTTCGCTGTCATCCGCCTTGGTGATCGGCCCGGTGAAGGGGTTGAAGCTGCCATCGGCGATCTTGGCTTCGGCCTCGGTGATCTTGGCCATGATGTCGGCGGGGATATCCGCACTCCAGTCCACCACGGAGACAACTTTGTCGGCCACGCCAAGGAAGGCGTTCGCGCCGACGAAGTTGCCCGCCAGATGGGCATCGACCGATGCCTTGAAGAAAGGCGACCAGTCCGTGGCCACGCAGCCAAGGTACTTGGTCGGCGCGTATTTCTTCATCGACGAGTTCAGGTTGAAGGCGTAGATGCCCGCCTCTTCGCAGGCCGCGATGACCGACGGCGTGTCCTGCGCGTTCGAGAAGATCACGTCGCATCCCTGCGAGATCAGCGCCTTGGCGGCTTCCTGTTCCTTGGCCGGGTCAAACCATGTGTTGACCCAGATCACCGACACTTCGATATCCGGGTTCACTGCCTGCGCGCCCAGCGTGAAGGCGTTGATCGAGGTGATCAATTCGGGAATGGCAAAGGCCGAGACAGAGCCGAGCTTGCCGGTTTTCGACAGCGCCGCCGCTGCCATGCCCAGCAGATAGGTGCCTTGGAAGTATTGCGCCGCGAAGGGCGAGAAGTTCGGGGCGACCATGAAGCCCGACGCATGCAGCACGGTGACCGACGGGTCACGCTTGGCAATCTGCATCGCGCCGTTCTGATAGCCGAAGGACCCGGCGATAAGCACCTTGTTCCCGTCTGCCACGGCCTTGTTCATGATGCGGTCGGCATCGGGACCTTCGGCGATGTTTTCCAGAATGGTGAAGGTGACGGCATCACCATAGGCCGCCTTGATCGGGTCCAGACCCGCCGCCAGCGTGTGCGACCAGCCCACATCGCCAAGGGGCGAGGGCAGGACCAGAGCAATCCCCAAGGGATCGGCGGCACTTGCCCCGCGCGCGGATATCGCCGCGGCGATGGCGGCGAAGGCTGTGGTCTGAAGGAAGGTCCGTCTTGCGATCATGGCTGTCTCTCCTGTTGAGTGTTTCTAGGCGTTTATGGTGGCCAGCACGGCTTCGGCCTCGGCGGCCATCTGGGCTTCGTCCAGTCCGGGGAATTCGCCCTTGGCCCAGACGATGCGGCCGTTGACCATGGTCAGGTCCGTCGGCATGGCGATGCCGACCTTTGCGATCAGGCTGGCCGGGTCGTGGCGGGTGCCGACATAATCCATCCGGCGGGTGTCGATGGCGAAAAGATCCGCAGCCATGCCGGGGGCCAGACGCCCGATATCGCTGCGCCCCAGCAGGGCAGCGCCCCCAGCCGTGGCATAGCCCAGAAAATCACGCGGCTCCGGCACGGGATGCGCGCGGCGGGACGCCACAAGGCATTGCAGCATATAGCCCGAGTGGATGCAGTGCATCAGGTTGGAATTGTCGCTCGAGGCAGACCCGTCGCAGCCAAGGCCCAGCCGCACCCCAAAGGCCGCCATGGCGGGAACATCGGTGACTTCGGCGCCGACCAGATAGACGGGTTCCGGGCAATGCGCCACACCCGTCCCCGAAGCCGCCAACTGGCGAAGTTCGGTGTCCGTCAACTCCCAGCAATGGGCATAGAAGGTGTCGGGCCCGGCAAAACCGATCTGTTCCAGATAATCCACCGTCCGCATGCCGTGGCGCGCCGCGATCACCTGGCTTTCGCCTTCTCCGACATGGGTATGCAGGAAGACACCCTTGTCGCGGGCCAGGGCGGCGGATTCCACGAAGGTTTCACGGTAGCAGTTCACCGGCTGGCAGGGGGACACCACAACCTGCGCCATGCTGAAGGGGGCCGAGTCGTGATAGGTGTCGATCAGCCGCGCGCAATCGGCAATGAATTCATCGGTCGATTCCAGCATCTCATCCGGGATCGTCGATCCTTGCGATTTCGGCAGCGTGTTGCCACCGCGCCCCGCATGAAAGCGCAGCCCGATCTTGGCCGCCGCCTCGAACTGGCGGTCGACGAGGCGTTTACCGGCATGGCGGGGGTAGTTGTACTGGTGGTCAAAGGCCGTCGTGCAGCCATGCTTGGCCAATTCGGCCATCGCGGTCAGGGACGAGTGGTAAAAGCAATCCTCGGTCAGCCGCGAGAAGATCGGATAGATCAGGTCCAGCCATTCGATGACCGACAGCTTGGTCCAATCCAGATCGGCACGGTTGCGCACGAAGGTCTGGAAGAAATGATGGTGGGTGTTCACAAGGCCGGGATACAGAAACCAGCCCCGCGCATCGATGACTTCGGCACCCGTCGGGGCGACCAGACCCTTGCCAATGGCCGCGATCTTCGGCCCTTCGACCAGAAGGTCCACATCGCGCAACACGCTGTGGGGGTCGCAGATGACGGCGGCGCAGCCCTTGAAAAGATGGGCGGTCATTGGCTGCTCCCCGTGGGTTCGGGCTTCAACTCGTGCAAGCGATGGATGCCCGGCATTTCGATGAACCGCGGCAGGGCGCGCAGCGACCGGGTCCAGAGCCGTATCGTCGGATAGGGGTCGGTCGAGATGCCGCCGTCCGGGGCCAGCATGGCATGCGGGAAACAGGCGATATCGGCCAATGTGGGGCGGTTTCCGGCCAGAAACGCCTCGCCGCGCAACCGCGCCTCAACCAGCGCGGCCTCAAGCTCGCGCAGGGCGGCGACCCCGGCTTTGCGGCAGGCGTCGATATCGGCGGGCTTCTGCAGCATGTCATGGGTGCGCGCCTTGCCGATACTGGCCGACAGCCGATGCCCGAAGGCCAGCCATTGCGCCACCCGCCCGCGCATGACGGGCGTATCATCGCCCAGCCAGTCCGGCCCATGGCTTGCCGCTACATAGGTCAGGATCGCGGCGGATTCCGTCAGCAGCAGGTCGCCGTCCTGCAGGATCGGGATCGTGCCCGCCGGATTGATCCGCAGGAAGGGGGCGCTGCGATGCTCTCCGCCCGGGTGGAAATCGACCGCGCGCAGATCAAGCCGCGCGCCGACCAACGACGCCAGCAGCCGCACCTTGTAGCAATCGGGGCTGAGGACATAGTCGTAAAGGATCATGCCGCCACCAGTTGCGCGCCATAGCTGTAACCGCGCCGTTTCAGCCAACGGCGATAGGCCACGGATGTAAGGTCGGCGCGTGTCGGAATCTCAAGCCCCGGGTCCAGTGGCAACAGGCTGGGCTGCTGATTTTCAAGGATCGACCGATCCTGCAGGAAGATCGTCTGCTGGAAATGGATCAGGTCGGTCAGCGATGTGGTGTCGTCAAACAGCGCCATCCAAGGCCAGACTTCGCACAGCGTCTCGGTCAGGGGCTGCACGAAAAGGGTGATCACGTCCCATTCGTCGGGGCGCGGCGGGCAGGTCTTATACAGCACCGATACCGTGGGCGCAGGCACACGATACATGTATTCCGTGGTGATCCCACCCGCCGCCGATTTCGCGGCTTGTGGTTGGTAGAACTGCACCTTGGTCGCCCAGACCTCATCCACCTCGTCGCGGATCGCCACGTCATAGCGACCCACCTCGGTATGCGGTTCGGCGCCAAGGATATCGGTGTGCACAAAAGGAAAATGCGCGATGTCCAGAAAGTTCTCGACCGCACGCAGGGGCGAGCATTTCACGCGGACAAGGCCGACATCGACCAGACGCCGCCCGGGCTGATCCGCTTCAGGGATGTCGAACAAGGGGCGCGCGGGTGCGCCAAGGCTGGTCCAGACATGGCCATAGCGCGCCTGTGAGGGCAGCACCCGGCTTGACGCCGTCACCATCGGCTGCCCATCCCGCAGCGTCACATGGATCGCTTCGCCCAAAAGCAAGGTGTCGCGGTCTTCGCGGTGCAACTGGCTGACCATGGCCACCGGATACCATTCGTCGCGGATGGGATCGGTCATGCGAACACCCCTTCCGCCTGCCGCCGCAGGGCTTCAAGCCCGCGCGACACCTCTGTCAACACCGAAGGGGATGCCGTCGCCTCCGTCAGCGCATGCAGCGCATAGCGACCATTCGGCAGGGGTTGCACAAGGATCGTCACCGCAACGCCAGACAGCGTGCCGCGCGCCACCGGGCCTGACACCGAAAAGGCGACGGCATCCCAGTCCACAGCCGCCTCGACCGTCAGCGACCGCAGCGCCGATCCTTCGATCGTCGGAGGCATCGCATCAGGTGCTTGCGGGGCAACCCAGACCACGCCGTCAGCTTCCGTCGCGTGAAAGACCGGAACGCGGATCGCATCGGGCGGGGCAAGGTCCGGATGGGCCGGGATCCGCAGGCAATGGCCTTCGGCCCCATAGCTCCAACCGTGATAGATGCAGGACAGTGCCTCGCCACGCACAAAGCCGTGCGACAAGCGCATCCCACGATGCGGGCAACGGTCGGCCCATGCTGCCACGCGGCCAGATGCGCTACGCCACAGCGCCACATCCATCCCGTCCACACAGACAGGCATAACCCCAAGCCGAGGGAGGTCGCGCGACAGCGCGACAGGAGTCCAGGCAGCAGACATCAGTTCGGTTCCGGTAAACGGCCTTTCGGGTCACGCTATGCCGACTTCGGATGGCTGTCCTGCCGACCGAGCGGGCATTGACGATCCACAAAAGGAATCGCTGTTCATGCCTGATTGTTAGACCGGACCGCCCAATAAGTAACCAATTTGTGAAGACCCTCGTGTCAGGAGACCTCACCATTCTCCAGACGGCGCCGTCCAATCGCCTCGACCCACACATCGATCGGGCCAAGCGACACGCCCAGTTCCATCGCATCGATCAGGTCGGGTGGCCCGCTCAGGGTGATTTCCACCTGCCCGTCGGCACGACGCACGGGCACACCGCGCAGCCCAAGGCGCTGCATATGTCGCGTGATCCAAGGCAGAAAGCTGTCAGCCGCCAGATCGCCCGCAATGATGAAATGCTCGACCGCCACTGCGCCAAACTCCCCTTAGGAGGGCGAGCATGACAGCAAAACCATCCAAGGCGCAACGCTGCGGCATGCAGGGCCATCCGGGTGCGCGGCAGGAAGGGGCGGCATGTCAAAAGTATGACCAAGTTGTGTCTTCGGTCGGGGAAACTTGCCTGCGCTCCCACGCGACCTAGGCGGGAATTTCAAAAATAATCGAATAATTGCATGTACTTACCCAACCGCCCCCTGCAACCCACCCCACGGGGACGATCCGTCCTGCCCAATTCCCGCCCTAAACTGGGCTTCCCGCGCCGCGTTGACTCATACAGGAAGACCGGGTGCCGGCGCACCCAGAAGAGGGAGAAAAGGGATGCGTCTGACCTTGAAAAGACTGCTGATCACGACATTCGCCGTGATCTTTGCGATATGGGCCGGCTCGACGGTCATGGTGCTGGGGATGCTGAAGGCATCGAATGACCGGTACCTTTTCGCTGTGAACGTCTCCATGGGGCAGATGGCCGATATCGACCGCCTCCTGAAGAACAAGCTGATGGTCAGATCGACCGTCGCCGAGATCCTGATCAGCATGCCCAATGCGCCCGCCGATCACCTCGCAAAGCTGCGGGCCGAGATCGACGCCATCGTGCAGGACGTCGAAGCGACGGTGGCCAAGATCAAAGCATCGGACCTTACCGAAAAGCAGCGCGTGACGCTGGCGCGGTTCGAGGACCTGCATGTTCTTGCCAAGAAACAGAACGCCGCGGCCATCTCGCTCAAGCTGTCGGGCGCAGACGGGTCCGCCAATGCGCTTTTCCACGGCGATCTAGCAAAGATCGCCGACGATCTGGTCGCCTCAATGGACGACATGATGAAGATCATCGAAGAAGAAGCCAGAAAGCACGCGTCGGAAACGGCTGCGGCCTATGCCTCGGCGCAGATGGCGCTTGCCGGCCTCTTCCTCGCAGCGATCCTTTCGGCGATGCTGGCCGCCGTCCTGCTGACACGCCGGATCTCGCGCAGCCTCGCCGTCGTGAACACCGCCATCCACAACGTCGCCTCCGGCGCAACGCAGATGGCCTCGACCTCCGAGGAACTCAGTCAGGGCGCCGCGGAACAGGCCTCTTCCACCGAGGAAACCTCGGCGGCGGTGGAGCAGATGGCAGCAAACATCAAGCAGACGGCCGAGAACGCCAAGGAAACCGAAAAGATGGCGCGGCAGTCAGCCACGGATGCCCGGGCAAGCGGCAAGGCCGTCGTCGAGGCGGTCGACGCCATGAAGACAATCGCCAGCCGGATCATGATCGTGCAGGAAATCGCCCGGCAGACCGATCTTCTGGCCCTGAATGCGGCGGTGGAAGCGGCGCGCGCAGGCGAACATGGACGCGGTTTCGCCGTCGTCGCCGCCGAAGTCCGCAAGCTTGCCGAACGCAGCCAGACAGCCTCGACCGAGATCTCCTCGCTGTCCGAGGTAACGCTGCGCACGGCATCCAGTGCGGGCGACATGCTGCGCGGCCTCGTCCCGAACATCGAAACCACCTCTGCGCTAGTCACCGAGATTTCCGTCGCGGCAGGCGAGCTGGCCACCGGGGCCGGACAGATCAGCGCCGCCATCCAGCAACTCGACAAGGTCACGCAGGAAAACACCTCCGCCTCGGAACAACTGGCTGCCAGCGCGACAGAGCTTTCGGGTCAAGCCGACGCCCTGTCAGGCGCGATGGACTTCTTCCAAGTCAAGGACACCCAGCAGATCGCCGTCAAGTCGCCGGCAAAGGTGGCGAAGGGCGGGTTCGCGCCACGCCGCGAAAAGGCCGCCACCGCCGGCTTCGATCTCGACATGGACGAAGGTGCCGATGACCTCGACCGTCGCTTCAAGCGCGCCGCCGCCTGAAGCCACATGCAGAACGCAGAAGGGGCGCAGCCGGCTGCGCCCCTTTCCCATTGCGACGCCGTGGCGACGGCGGCAGACAAAACGCCCCCTCGGGATAATCACCCGATCCGGGCGCTGGCTCCTGAAGCCCCTCAGCCCAGCTTGCGCAGACGGGCAAAGAGGCTCGACGTATCCCAGCGCCCCCCGCCCATCTTCTGGACGTCCTTGTAGAACTGATCCACCAGCGCGGTCACCGGCAGACTGGCCCCGACCTCATCGGCGGCGGACAGGCAGATCCCCAGATCCTTGCGCATCCAGTCAACCGCGAAGCCATGCTGGAAATGACCGGCCAGCATCGTCTTGTGGCGGTTCGCCATCTGCCAGCTGCCCGCCGCGCCCTGACTGATCACCTCGACCACCGCCTCGCCGTCCAGCCCCGCCTTCTCGGCGAAGTGCAGCGCCTCAGACAGGCCCTGCATCAGGCCCGCAATGGCGATCTGGTTGCACATCTTGGCCAGTTGTCCCGCCCCGCTCTCGCCGATGCGGCGGCAAATGCGGGCATAGGCGGCAATCACGGGTTCGGCCCGCGCATAATCCTCGGCGCTGCCGCCACACATGACCGACAGCACGCCATTCTCCGCCCCGGCCTGCCCGCCCGAGACAGGCGCATCGACAAAGCCGATGCCACGGCCTGTGGCAAGCGCGGCAAGCTCCCGCGTGACCGACGCCGAGACCGTCGTGTGATCGATGAACAGCGTCCCCTTGCCCATCCCGGCAAAGGCCCCGTCCGGCCCGGTGCAGACCTCGCGCAGGTCGTCATCATTGCCCACGCAGGCCAGCACCACATCCGCCCCCTCCGCAGCGGCGACCGGGGTCGGGGCGGAACGGCCGCCATGCTTGGCAACCCAAGCCTCGGCCTTCTGCGGCGACCGGTTGTAGACCGTCACCTCATGCCCCTTGGCCATCAGGTGACCCGCCATCGGAAAGCCCATCACCCCAAGCCCCAGAAACGCCACCCGTGCCATCGCAGGCCCTCCCCACCGGTTCCAATCCCAGCGTCCGTAGGTAACCGCAGGGCCAGCCACGTCAACCCAGCCCGACCCGCGCCGCCAGTACACCCTGCACGGCAGGATGAACAAAGACGCGGTCAGCCCGAAGAAGAACGCCACCTCACCGGATCGCGCGCCTTAAACCGCGCTCAGTCCGCCTCGACAAACACCTCGTCGCGCTTCTTGCGGATCGACGGCAACAGCACGATCACCAGCACCGCCACCGTCAAAAGCAGCAGCGTCAGGCTGATCGGACGTGTCAGAAAGACCGTCGCGTCGCCCCTGCCAAGGATCATCGCCCGCCGCAGGTTCTCTTCCAGCATCGGCCCAAGGACAAAGCCCAGCAGAAGGGGCGCTGGCTCGCAACGCAGCTTGATCAGCACATAGCCCATCAGGCCGAAGAAGGCGACCGCGAACAGGTCATAGACGTTCGAGTTCACCGAATAGACCCCGATAGAACAGAAGGCCATGATGATCGGAAACAGCACATGGTAGGGCACCTTCAACAGCCGTACCCACAGCCCGATCAAGGGCAGGTTCAGCACCACCAGCATCAGGTTGCCGATCCACATGCTGGCGATGATCCCCCAGAACAGCGCCGGCTGTTCGGTCGCCACATTCGGTCCCGGCACGATGCCTTGGATGATCATCGCCCCCACCATCAGCGCCATCACCGGATTGGCCGGAATGCCCAGCGTCAGCAGGGGGATGAAACTCGTCTGCGCGCCCGCGTTATTGGCCGATTCCGGCCCCGCCACGCCCGCCACCGCGCCCTTGCCGAATTCCTCCGGATGATCCGACAGCCGCTTTTCCATCGTATAGGACGCGAAAGAGGCCAGCACCGCCCCGCCCCCCGGCAGGATACCCAGCACCGACCCGACCGCCGTCCCCCGCACCATCGGGGCAAGCATGGCCTTCAGGTCTTCCTTCGACGGGAACAGCCCCGCCAGTTTCGTCCCCAGCACCGTCCGGTCCTGCTCGCCTTCCAGATTGCGCAGGATCTCGGCGATCCCGAACACCCCGACGGCCAACGCCACGAAGTTCAGCCCATCGGCATATTCCGGTATCCCCAGATTGAAGCGCGGCTCGCCCGTGTAGATGTCCGTCCCCACCAGCCCCAGCAACAGCCCCAGCACCACCATGGCCAGCGCCTTCAGGATCGACCCGTGCGCCAAGGCGATGGCCGAAACCAGACCCAGCACCATCAAGCTGAAATACTCCGCCGCCCCGAAATTCAGCGCAATCGCCGTCAGCGGCGGCGCGAACAGCGCGACCAGCAGCGTCGCCACCGTGCCCGCAAAGAAGGACCCCAGCGCCGCCACCGCCAGCGCCGTCCCCGCCTTGCCCTTCCGCGCCATCTGATAGCCGTCGATGGCGGTGACGGCGGAGGAACTCTCGCCCGGCATGTTGATCAGGATCGCCGTCGTCGACCCGCCATACTGCGCGCCGTAATAGATGCCCGCCAACATGATCAGCGACGACACAGGTTCCAACTGAAAGGTGATCGGCAGCAGCATGGCGATGGTCGCCGTCGCCCCGATCCCCGGCAGCACCCCGATCAGGGTGCCAAGGATCACGCCCACAAGGCAGAAGAACAGGTTTTCGGGCGAAGCGGCGGTCGCAAAGCCAAGCGCGAGGTTTGAAAGCAGATCCATCTCGCGCCCCTCAGAAGCTCAGCCACGGGCCGAAGCGCCGGAACGGCAGCCCAAGCCCATAGGAAAAGACCAGCGTCGAAAAGACCGTCACGCCCAACGCCAGCGCCAGCGCCCAAGGCAGCCGCATCTTGAACGAGGCCAGCCCCGCGATCAGCGTGGTCAGGAAGATCGACGGGATGAAGCCCAACCCCCGCACGGTCAGGCCAAAGAAGATCGGCGCCATCAGGATGAAGGCCATGCCCCGCCAGGCCAGCCCGCCAATGCCCGCCCCGCCTTCGGTCTTCAACGCGTTGAACAGGATCAGCAACCCGAACCCGATCAGCACGCCCGAAAGCACCAGCGGGAAATAGCCCGGCCCCATGCGGAAAGCCGTGCCCAGTTCCAGCCCCAGCGACTGGATGCCGAAGAACAGGCCGAAGCCGATGAAAAGGATGCCTGCGGCGGCATCGGTCCGGTCGAAGGATGCGACTTTCATGTCGGCCTCTCGGTCAGGGAAAAGGGCCGCACCTTCCGGTGCGGCCCGTCATCCTCAGTCGGCATAAACGCCGGCGGCTTCGATGATCGGCTTCCAGCGGGCGATCTCGCCCTCCAGCTTCGCCTTCAACGCATCGGGCGTCGCATCAGCGGCGGGCGAAGGCGCAGTGCCCAATTCCGCCAACTTGGCCGCGATCCCCGGATCGGCCAGCGCCACCTGAAGCGACGCGGACAGCCGCGCCACCACATCGGCGGGCGTGCCCTTCGGCGCATAGACCCCGTGCCAGACCGAAACCTCAAGCCCCGGGAAGCCACCCTCGGCCACCGTCGGCAGATCGGGGAAGATGTCCAGCCGCGCAGGCGTCGTCACCGCATAGGCCTTGATCGTGCCGCCCTTGATCTGCTCGGCCGTGTTGGTGGTCTGGTCGCACATGATGTCGATCTGCCCACCCAGAAGTTCCGTCATCGCGGGACCCGTGCCCTTGTAGGGCACCGTCACGATGGGCGCTTCCATGGCCTGCATGAACAGCATCCCGCACAGATGCGACGCCGCCCCGATCCCGGCATTGGCCATGGTGATCGTGTCGGCATTCTCCTTCACATAGGTCACGAGGCTTGCGAAATCCGTCGGTTCCAGATCCTTGCGCGCCACGATGGTCATCGGCACTTCGGTGACCAGACCGACATATTCAAAGGCTTCCAGCGGGTTGTAGGCGAGGTTGCGATAGAGCGTGGCGCTGGTCGCCATCCCGATGTGATGGAGCAGGATCGTGTAGCCGTCGGCCTCCGCCGTCGCCACCTGCCCCGCGCCCAGCGTGCCGCCCGCGCCGCCCACGTTTTCCACGATGATCTGCTGGCCCAGATCGGCCGACATGCGCTCCGCGATCAGGCGGCCCACCGTATCGGTCGGTCCACCGGCGGCAAAGGGCACCACCATCGTGATCTGCCGATCAGGATAGCCCTGCGCGAAGGCCAGCGATGCCGCAAGCGAGATGCCGGTCGCCAGACCGGCAAGCAAAGTTTTCTGTGCCATGATGTCCTCCCAGACGTGGCCTGTGATTGCCCCGCAGGGCCTCCTCGCCCTTCGGTTGGGTGCAACAGACCCGTCACCTCCCCGTTACGCAAAGCTCCAAACCCATGACGAAAGCCCCAAAAGCCATCGCCCAGCAGAGATTTGGGTGGAAAAGGTGACATCGGGCGGATCGGCATGGGTGGAATTCCACCCATCCGGGGCGCGTTACGCTTCGCCCTCTTCCGCCTCGACGATCAGGCGGCGGTCCAGACCGTGCTTCTGCATCTTCTCATAGAGCGTCTTCCGGCTGATCCCCAGCGACTCATAGACCCGCCTTAACCGTCCGCGATTCGCGGCAATCGCCGCCGCGATCACGCTGCGCTCGAACTCTGCCACCCGCTCGGCCAGACGGGGCGCGGTGCCGCCCTCGCCCTCCAGCCAGTCAAGGCCAAGAACGAACCGATCCGCCGCATTGCGCAACTCGCGCACATTTCCCTTCCAGTCGCGCGCGACCAGCGCCGCCATCACTTCGGGCTGCGGCAGGCGGTCCGCCACTCCATGCCGCGCCGCCGCCTCGCGCAAAAGCTGCAGGAACAGCACCGGGATATCCTCCCGCCGCTCGGCCAAAGAAGGGACACGCAAGGTGGCGACATTCAGCCGCCAGTAAAGATCGGCGCGGAACGTCCCCACCGCCACCGCCGCGTCCAGATCGGCGGACGATGTCGCCAGAAACCGCACATCCAGCGCAACAGGATCGTTCGACCCCAGCCGCGTGATGACCCGGTCCTGCAGAACGCGCAACAGCTTCGCCTGTAGGTCCGCAGGCATCGCCGCGATCTCGTCCAGAAGGATCGTCCCGCCCCGCGCATGTTCGAAACGCCCGAACCGGGGCCGCATCGCGCCGGGAAAGGCCCCCGCCTCATGCCCGAACAATTCGCTCTCGATCATCGCCGCAGGAAGGGCCGCGCAGTTGATCGCGATAAAGGGCTTGCCCGCCCGCGGCGACAGGTCATGCATGACCCGCGCCACCACATCCTTGCCCGCCCCCGTCGGCCCAAGGATCAGCGCATCCGCCTCCGACGGCCCAAGGCTGCGCAGCCGCCGCCGCAACTCCACCATCGTGGCCGACCGCCCCGGCAGCCGTGCCTCTACATCATCCCGCTGCCCCGCCACCGCCCGTAACCGGCGGTTCTCCATCACCAGCGCCCGATGCTCCAGCGCCCGCCGGATCACCGTGGCCAGCGCCTGCACCGCGAAGGGCTTTTCGATGAAATCATAGGCCCCGCGCCGCATCGCCTCGACCGCAAGGCTCACCTCAGCATGGCCCGTGATCAGGATGACCGGCAGTTCTGGGTCCCGCTCGGTCAGATGCTGAAGAAGCGACATCCCGTCCATGCCCGGCATGCGGATATCCGTCACCACCACGCCGTTCAGCCCCGGCACCGCCCGGCCCAGCGCCGCCTCTGCCGATCCATGCGCAACAACCTCGAACCCCGCCAGTTCCAGCGCCTGTTCGGTGGACCGCCGCATCGCCTCGTCATCGTCGATCAGAAGGACGCACTGCCTCATTCCGCAGCCAGCTCCCCCTCGGCCCGACCCGCCGCCTGCAGGACCACCGTGAAGACCGCGCCACCGTCAAGATGGTTCGCCACCCGCAAGTCGCCGCCGAAATCCTTCATGATGTTGTAGCTGATCGACAGACCCAGCCCGAGGCCCGACCCCACCGTCTTCGTCGTGAAGAACGGATCGAAGATGCGATCTGCAATCGCCGCCGCCACCCCCGGCCCATGATCGCGCACCGTCATCAACACCTCGCCCCCTTCCGCACGGGCTGCCACCTCGATCTCGCCCGCCCGCCCTTCCATCGCATCGGCGGCATTGGACAGAAGGTTCACGATCACCTGCTGCAACCGCACCGGCCCGCCCCGCACCAAAGGCAGATCGGCGGCCAGATCCACCCGCACCGGATGGCCCGATGCCTTCAACCGCGTCTCGGCCAATTGCAGCGCATCCTCCACTGCCACGGCCAGCGGGAACACTTTCAAGGGTTCATTCGGCTTGCGCGCCACATTCCGCAGATGCCGCGCAATCGCCGCCATTCGGTCGATCAGCGACAGAATCTGCCCGATATTCTCCTGCGCTCGCGCCCCCTCGCCCCTCTCGATCAGCAAGGCTGCGCTGTCGGCATAGTTGCGCGCCGCCGCCAAAGGCTGGTTGATCTCATGGCTCAGCGCCGCCGACATCCGCCCCAGCGCCGCCAGCTTGCCCGCCTGCACCAGGTCGGCCTGCATGCGGTGCAACTCGTCATTCGCCCGCGTCAGGTCCGCCGTCCGCTCCACCACCTGCCGCTCCAGATCGGCCTGCGCTGCGGCCTGCACCGCGATCCGTTCTGCCAAACGCGCGCGGCGCTGCCACAGCGCCCAAGCCAGCGACAGCGCCACCCCCAGCAGAAGCACCGTCGCCGCCACCGTCAGCCGCGCCTGCGCGCGAAGCGGGGCGGTATCCAGCAGCACATGCACGGTCCAGCCCGCCCCGGGCATTGCCTTCTCCACCGCCAGATATTCCCGCGCACCCGCATCAGAGGCCAGCGTCATCAGCGCCAGCCCCGCCGCCTCGGCCCTTTGCAGATCAAGCGGTTCCAGCGGCCGTTCGGCGTAGCGGCGCGAGGCTTCGGTCCGCGCCACCCGCTCTGCCGTCAGGGGCAGAAGCCCGCGATAGCGCCAACCCGGCTCGGTCGCCATGAAGACGATCCCCTCGGGGTCCGAGACAAGGATCTGGTACTCCGCGCTGCGCCACGCTGCCTCCAGATCATCCACCCCGATCTTCAGCGCCACCACCCCGATCACCTGTCCCGAATCTCCGCGCACCGGCGATCCGAAATAGTACCCCCGCACCCCGGACGTCGTGCCCAGCGCGAAGAACCGCCCCGTCCCCCCCGCAAGCGCATCGGTGAAATAGGGTCGGTAGGTGAAGCTTTCGCCGACGAAGGTGTCCGGGCGATCATAATTCGATGCCGCCAACGTCACCCCGTCCGGCGCAATCAGATACAGGTCCGACGATCCGGCCAGATCATTCGTCGCCTTCAGCCACTGGTTCATCGACATAAGGGCCGGGGCCGCCTGCGGGCGGGCAAAGAAGTCCCTCACCTCGTCATCCCGCGCCAGAAGCTCGGGCAGCGCCTCAAAGCGCCGGATATGGCCTTCCAGCGCATTCACCGTCTGCCGGAGTGTAACCTCGGCCCGCGCCGCGCCCTCGCCCAGCGCGGCCCGCGTGGCCAGACGCTCCACCACCAGCGTGACCAGCAGGCACAGCGTGACCAGCAAGGTCACCATGCGTGTCTGCCTGCGCCGCGCCATCCCGCTCCTCTCCCGCCATTCGCCGCCGGAAAGCATGTCGGATCGCGACGCCCCTGTATAGGCCCCGAAACCATGGCGCGAGGTCCTTCCGATCTGCTCGCCCAGCCTGTAAGCTTGCCTCTGGTGTATCGGCAGCAGGGAGGCTGTCGCGTGATCGAGTACAGCCACGACCCCTGGCTTGTTCTGGCCGCCTTCGCCATCGCGCTGATGGCGGGCTTTACCGGCCTGTCCCTCACACGCGGGGCCAATGCCCTGCCGGTGGGGCAGCGCAAGGCCGTCATCTCTATGGCCGCCGTGGCCTTGGGCGGCGGCATCTGGTCCATGCATTTCGTCGCGATGCTCGGCCTGCAACTGCCCATTCTCTATACCTATGACGCCCTCGTCACGCTGCTCTCTGCGCTGGTGGCGATCCTGCTGACGGGCCTTGCGCTGCTGATCCTGCATTTCCGCCCGCGCACCCGGCGCAGCCTCGCGCTGGCCGGGGCCATCGTGGGCGGCGGCATCGCTTTGATGCATTACATCGGCATGTCGGGGATGGAATTGTGCAGCCCCGTCTACACCCTGCCCGGTGTCGCAGGTGCCCTGATCGCCTCCATCGCCCTGTCGATCCTCGCCATCCGCATCGCTTATTCCGAACGCGGGCGGCGCAACATCCTTTTCGGCGCGGCAGGCTTTGGCGGGGCGGTGGTCATGGTCCATTTCCTCGCCATGGCGGGGACGGGCTTCGTGCCCGATCCGCAGTCCGGCGCGCTCGGCCCGGCGCTGGAAAACGGCACGCTGGCCATCCTCGTCACGCTGGCCGCCTTTGTCATCTCGGCGGCCTTCCTGCTCAGCGGCATCACCTTTTTCCCCACGCCGGAACAGCCGCCCGCCGCAGCCCCCGCGCCTGCCCCCCTGCCGCCGCCCGTGCCCGAGCAGGCGAAACCCGAACCGCCGCGCCCCGACCCACTTCTGCGCATTCCGCATGAACGGGAGGGGCGCACCTTCTTCCTCGATCCTGCCACCGTCTCGGTGGTCCGGGCCGAAGGCCACTACACCCTCCTGCAGCGCGGCACCGAAACACTCTTCTGCCCTTGGTCAATCTCCGAGGCAGAGGAACGCCTCGCCCCTGCGGGCTTTCTCCGCGTCCATCGCAGCTACCTTCTGAATCCCGCCCGCGTCACCCGCTTCGAACGGCTCAAGGATTCCGGCGAATGCAGCGTCGAAGGGGCCGAGGCCTTGCGCGTTCCGGTCAGCCGCACACGCCTCGCCACATTGCGCGACGCGCTGGGTCTCTGATCCCGCCGTCGTAACTCGTGCAGCCAATTCGCACTTCGTGCAAATGGCTTCCCGCTTCGTTCGGCCGCCCTCAACAAGCCCCCGACCCGCCATAGCTTCCGCTCAACGACGTCCGGCATCGCATCGGCCGTCGATGGGAGGAGAACATGATACCACCGGCCTTTGAATATCATCGGCCGACCGACCTTGCGTCGGCGGTCGGACTCTTGGCGCAACTCGGCGACGAAGCGCGGGTCATCGCGGGCGGGCACAGCCTGATCCCAATGATGAAACTGCGCATGGCCGAACCCGCCCATCTCGTGGACCTGCAATCGGTTGGCGAACTGAAGGGCATCACGGTTGCGGGCGACCATGTGCAGATCGGCGCGATGGTCACGCAATCTGACCTCATCACCCATGACGGCCTGGCCCGCGCCATCCCGCTGTTGCGTGAGGCGGCGCTGCAGATCGCCGATCCGCAGGTCCGCTATGTCGGCACCGTCGGCGGCAACGTGGCCAATGGCGATCCGGGCAACGACATGCCGGGTCTGATGCAATGCCTCGACGCCCACTTCACGCTGACCGGTCCGTCGGGCAGCCGCGACGTGGCCGCCCGCGACTTCTACCACGGGCTCTACAGCACCGAGCGCGCGGATGACGAGATTCTCAGCCGCATCACCATCGCCATTCCCTCGGGCGGCTACGCCTACGAAAAGCAAAAGCGCAAGATCGGCGATTACGCGACAGCCGCCGCCGCCGTCCTCCTGAACCGCCGGGGTGGCACCGTCTCCTCCGCCTCCATCGCCATGACCAACCTGTCCGACATTCCGGTCTGGTCGCAGGCGGCGGGCGAGGCGCTGATCGGCACCGACTGCGGCGCCGAAGCCGTCACCGCCGCCGTCGCCGCGATGCTGGCCGATATCGACCCGCAGGCCGACAACCGCGGCCCCATCGCCTTCAAGCGTCACGTCGCGGGCGTCATCCTCGCCCGCGCCATTGCCCGCGCCTGGTCGCGCGCCTGAGAGAGGGTATCATGGCTAAAAAGATTCACGTCACGCTCACCGTCAACGGCGAGGCACAGGAATTCCTCGCCGAACCGCGCGAACTCCTCATCCACACGCTGCGCGAAAGGCTGGGGATCACCGGCCCGCATATCGGCTGCGAAACCAGCCATTGCGGCGCCTGCACCGTCGATATGAACGGCCGCTCCGTAAAAGCCTGCACCCTCTTCGTGGCACAGGCTGACGGTGCCGACATCACCACAATCGAGGGCCTCGGCGGCCCGGACGGGCTGCATGTCCTGCAACGCATGTTCCGCGAACATCACGGTCTGCAATGCGGCTATTGCACGCCGGGCATGATCACCCGCGCCCATCGCCTGCTGCAGGAAAACCCCGCGCCCACCGAGGAAGAGGTCCGCTTCGGCATGGCCGGAAACCTTTGCCGCTGCACGGGCTATCAGAACATCGTCAAGGCAATTCTGGCCGCTGCGGCCGAAATGAACGCGAAGGAGGCCGCGGAATGAACGACCTGACGCCGACACGCGAAGAACGCATTGCCAATCTCAAGGGCATGGGGTCCAGCCGCAAGCGCGTGGAAGATGCGCGCTTTACCCAAGGCAAGGGCAACTATGTCGACGACATCAAGATGCCGGGGATGCTCTTTGGCGATTTCGTCCGCTCGCCCTATGCCCATGCCCGCGTCAAATCGATCAACGCCGATGCCGCCAAGGCCATCCCCGGCGTGATCGCCGTCCTCACCGCTGCCGACCTCGCGCCCCTTAACCTGCACTGGATGCCCACGCTCGCGGGCGACAAGCAGATGGTTCTGGCCGACGGCAAGGTTCTGTTCCAAGGGCAGGAAGTGGCCTTCGTCGTCGCCACCGACCGCTACATCGCCGCCGACGCGATCGAAAAGGTAGAGGTCGATTACGAAGAACTCCCCGTCATCACCGACCCGTTCAAGGCGATGGAACCCGACGCCGCCGTCCTGCGCGAGGATCTCAACGGCATCATGTCCGGCGCGCATGGCCCGCGTCGCCACCACAACCACATCTTCCTGTGGGAGACCGGCGATAAAGAGGCCACCGAACAGGCGCTCGACGCCGCCGAAGTGGTGGCCGAAGAGATGGTCTACTACCACCGCACCCATCCCTGCCCGCTGGAAACCTGCGGCACCGTCGCCAGCATGGACAAGGTCAACGGCAAACTCACCGTCTGGGGCACCTTCCAAGCCCCCCATGTGGTGCGCACCGTCGCCTCGCTTCTCTCGGGGATTGAGGAGCACAATATCCGCGTCGTCTCGCCCGATATCGGCGGCGGCTTCGGCAACAAGGTCGGGGTCTACCCGGGCTATGTCTGCGCCATCGTCGCTTCCATCGTCACCGGCAAGCCGGTGAAATGGGTCGAAGACCGGATGGACAACCTCATGGCCACCGCCTTCGCCCGCGACTACTGGATGAAGGGCCGCATCAGCGCGACGAAGGACGGCAAGATCACCGCCCTGCATTGCCACGTCACCGCCGACCACGGGGCGTTTGACGCCTGTGCCGACCCGACGAAATTCCCCGCAGGCTTCTTCCACATCTGCACCGGGTCCTACGACATCCCCGTGGCCTATGTCGGCGTCGACGGCGTCTACACCAACAAGGCCCCCGGAGGCGTCGCCTATCGCTGCTCCTTCCGGGTGACCGAGGCCGCCTATTTCATCGAACGGATGATCGAGGTTCTGGCGATCGAGTTGAACATGGATGCGGCCGAGCTTCGCCGCATCAACTTCATCCGCAAGGACCAGTTCCCCTACCAGTCTGCGCTGGGCTGGGAATATGACTCGGGCGACTACCACACCGCTTGGGACAAGGCTCTGGAGGCCGTCAACTACAAGGGCCTGCGCGCCGAACAGGCGCAGCGGATCGAAGATTTCAAGGCGGGCAAGACGCGCAAGCTTCTGGGCATCGGTCTGACCCACTTCACCGAAATCGTCGGTGCAGGTCCGGTCAAGAACTGCGACATCCTTGGCATGGGCATGTTCGACAGCTGCGAAATCCGCATCCACCCCACTGGATCGGCCATCGCGCGCCTCGGTACCATCAGCCAAGGTCAAGGCCACGCCACCACCTTTGCCCAGATCATCGCGACGGAAATCGGCCTCTCCGCCGATAGCATCACGGTGGAGGAAGGCGATACCGACACCGCCCCCTACGGCCTTGGCACCTACGGCTCCCGCTCCACCCCGGTGGCGGGCGCGGCCACCGCCCTCTGCGGGCGGAAAATCCGCGCCAAGGCTCAGATGATCGCGGCTTGGCTGTTGGAGGTGCACGAAGGCGATCTCGAATGGGATGTCGACCGGTTCCAAGTCAAGGGCGCGCCGGAACGGTTCAAGACGATGAAGGACATCGCCTACGCCGCCTACAATCAGGCCATTCCCGGCCTCGAACCGGGGCTGGAAGCGGTCAGCTACTACGACCCGCCCAACATGACCTATCCCTTCGGCGCCTATATCGCCGTGATGGAGATTGACGTAGACACCGGCGAACACGAAGTGCGCCAGTTCTACGCGCTGGATGATTGCGGAACCCGCATCAACCCGATGGTCATCGAAGGTCAGGTCCATGGCGGCGCGACCGAAGGCTATGCCATCGCCATGGGGCAAGAGATCGCCTATGACGAGATCGGCAACGTCAAGACCGGCACCCTGATGGATTTCTTCCTGCCCACGGCATGGGAGACGCCTCATTACACCACCGACCACACCGAAACCCCCTCGCCCCACCACCCCATCGGGGCAAAGGGCGTGGGCGAAAGCCCGAATGTCGGGTCTGTCCCGGCCTTCTCGAACGCGGTCCACGATGCCTTCCGCGCCTTCGGCCTGCGGCAATCCCACATGCCGCATGACCACTGGCGCATCTGGAAGATCGCCCGCGATCTGGGCCTGCACGGGTGACGTCACCGTAGGGTGGGGGTCTACCCCCACCCTACCCCCCAACAGGGACCCAGACATGACAGCCGATACCGTCCAATCCGGCCTTGCCGCCCAAGGCTATGTCGCATCGCCCGATCTTGCGATGGCGCTGCACCTTGCCCTCTCCCTCGGCCGCCCCCTTCTCCTTGAAGGCGCCGCAGGCGTCGGCAAGACCGAAGTCGCCCGCGCGCTGGCCGCATGGAAGCGCTGCGACCTCATCCGCCTGCAATGCTACGAAGGGCTCGATGCCGCGCAGGCGATCTATGAATGGAACTACCCCCGCCAACTTCTCGCCATCCGCGCCCAAGGCGACCACGCGGACGAAGCCAAGCTCTTCTCGGAAACCTACCTCCTCGAACGCCCGCTTCTCCGCGCGATCCGCCAGCCTATTGCGCCCGTCCTGCTGATCGATGAAATCGACCGCGCGGATGAGGAATTCGAAGCCTACCTTCTGGAAATCCTCTCCGACTTTGCCATCACCATCCCGGAACTCGGCACGCTCCGCGCCACGACCCGCCCCATGGTGATCCTCACCGCCAATGGCACGCGCGACCTCTCGGACGCGCTCCGCCGCCGCTGCCTGTACGCCCATGTCGATTATCCCGACGCAGGCACCGAGTTGCAGATCCTCACCACCCGCCACCCAACTCTGAACCATCACCTCGCCGCGCAAGTCGTGGGCTTCGTCCAATCCCTGCGGAAGGAAGAGTTGGAAAAGAAACCCGGCGTGGCCGAGATGTTGGATTTCGCCGCCGCCCTCGCGGGCCTCGGCGTGGCCGACCTTTCCGCCGACCCCGCCATCCTTCAGGCCGCGCTCGCCACCCTTCTGAAAACCCAATCCGACCGTGCCATCATCACGACCGAGGTTGCCCAGCGCCTTGCAGGGAAAGCGGCATGAGAGGCGCGGTCACCCGCTTCGCCGCCCGTGACCCCGGCCCCGCGGCCCGCATCGCAGGCTTCATGGGCCACCTGCGCGCCAACGGCTTCCGCCTCGGCATCGCAGAAACCGAAACCGCGCTTGCGGCGCTGGCCACCACCGACTGCTCCGAACCCGCCACCCGCCGTGCGCTGAAATCCGTCTGCTGCGGCAGCGCCGAAGATTGGGCCCGCTTCGACGCCGTCTTCGATAGCTTCTGGCGCAACGGCGGTCGCGTCCGCACCAAGGCCGTCCCCTCCAACACCACACCCGCCAAAGCCACGCGCGAGGCCGAAGGTCAGGCCACCTCCGGCGCAGGTCGCACCGACGCGTCCGACAGCCAGAAAGACGGCGAGGCAGACACCGGCGGCGAAGGCCGCCTCATCGCCACCCGCGTCGCCAACCTCCGTCGCCGCGACCTGCGCGAGGTGGTCTCTGCCGACGACATCCGCCTTGCCGAAACCGTCGCGCGCCGCCTTGGCGCGGCACTCCGCGACCGCCGTTCCCGCCGCGTCAAGGCCGCCGCAAAGGGCGCGCGGATCGACCTGCGCCGCACACTCCGCGCCAGCCTCTCCACCGGCGGCGAACCCTTCCGCCTGAAACGCCGCCGCCGCCCCGACCGCCCCGTCCGCATCGCGGCCCTCGTTGATGTCTCGGGCTCCATGCAGCCTTATGCCCGCCCCTTCCTCGCCTTCCTCGCAGGCCTCATGCGCGCCGATGCCGCCGCCGATGCCTACCTCTTCCACACCCGCCTTGTCAGGGTGACTGAGGCGTTGCGGGACGAAGACCCCTTCCGCGCCCTCAACCGCATCTCCCTTCTGGCCGATGGTTTCGGCGGCGGCAGCCGTATCGGCGCGGCCCTCCAGCACTTCGCCACCACCCATGCCCGAACCCATGTCGATGGCCGGACCGTGGTGATGATCCTCTCTGATGGCTACGACAGCGCCCCCGGCACGGACATCGGCACCGCCCTTGGCCGACTGTCGAAACGCGGCTGCCGCATCCTCTGGCTCAACCCGCTCAAGGGCTGGCGCGACTATGCCCCGGTGGCCTCCGGCATGGCCGCCGCCCTGCCCCATCTCGACCTCTTCGCCCCCGCCGCCACGCTGGACGACCTCGCCGCCCTGGAAACGGAGCTTGCCCGCCTATGACCCCCGCCCGCCTTAGTGACCGCTTCGACAGCACCCTCGCCCGCTTGCGTGCCACGGGCCGCCCCTTCGCCATCGCGACCGTCGTCCGCACCCTTGATGCCACCAGCGCCAAGCCGGGGGCCAAGGCCCTGATCCTGCCCGACGGCTCCATCGCCGAAGGCTGGATCGGCGGCGGCTGTGCACGCGGCGCGGTTGGCCGCGCAGGCGTCGCCGCCATCACAACGGGCCAGCCGCAATTCATCTCGCTTCGCCCCGAAGACCTGCTCGCCGCAGAAGGCGTCACTCCGGGCGAGGAACGCGACGGCATTCGCTTCGCCCGCAACGGCTGCCCCTCGCGCGGGTCGATGGACATCTTCGTCGAACCCGTTCTGCCGCGCCCGCGCCTTGTCGTCTTCGGCATGGGGCCCGTGGCGCTGGCCCTCTCAGACCTCGCCGCCCGCTTCGACCTGCATCGCACCTTGGCCGCCCCCGGTGCCGCCGCTGACCTGCCCGAAGAGGCGGCGGATAGCCTGCAGGACGGCTTCGCCCTCGACACCGGTGCCGAAGGCCAGCGCTTCATCGTCATCGCCACTCAAGGCAAGGGGGACGAGGCTGCCCTCCGCGCCGCCCTTGCCGCTGGCGCCGATTACATCGCCTTCGTAGGATCGCGGCGCAAATTCGCCACCCTTGCCGCCCGCCTGACCGAAAGCGGCGTTGACGCAGCGGCCCTTGCCACCGTTCGCGCCCCCGCAGGCCTGAACATCCATGCCATCACGCCCGAGGAAATCGCCCTCTCCATCCTCGCCGAACTCACCCTCATCCGCCGCAGCGCCGACCGGAAGGAGGATGCCCATGTCTGACACCCCCGCTCCTCCCGCCAAACCCGGCCTGCTCAGCCGCCTCCTGCCCAAGCCGACGCCGGAACAAATGGCCATCCTGGCGACGATCAAGCTGCCTTGCTGCTGATCCCCCGCAGGATAAAAAACAACAACCTAAGGCTGCATTTCGACCTTCACCCGAAGGAAACGACGCAGGGTTTTTCCAATCCCTTCCGGACCGCATGGGCAGCCTTAGCCCTTGAAAAAATTTGTTAACCCGTGCTGATCGCGCCGGCCTCAAGCACGAAGCTCCGAAGCGCAACCCACAAGCCGACGCAGCAACCCAGATGGAAGATAACAACTTAAGGATGATCGAAACTTGCAATCCATGATTGCAAATCCTCAAAAAACAACCCTAGGCTGTTCGAAACAGAAAACCCGGCCTAGCCCGCGACCTCGACCCCTGTCCCCGCTTCGGCCAACGCCGCCATCAGATCGGCCGGCGGCATCCGATCCGTGACCATCAGGTCGATCTGCCCGAACCCCGCCACCCGGATCACCCCGCGCCGTCCGAACTTCGTCGCATCCGTTGCCACGATCCGCCGCCCGCCACAGCCCAGCACGGCGCGGGCGAACTCCGCCTCTTGCAGGTCGTAATCCATCACGCCCCCCACATCCACCGCGCCCGCCGAGATCACCGCATGCTCCACCGAAAACCGCGCGATGAAATCCAGCGCGGGCGCGCCCAGCGCGGCCCCGCTGTCGCCGCGCAACTCGCCGCCCGCCATGAAGACGCGGTTGCCGTTCACCGTCGCCAACGTCCGTGCGATGTCGGATGAATTCGTCACCACCGTCAGTCGCCGATGGCCCAGCAGCGCCCGCGCGATGAAACTCGTCGTCGTGCCGGTATCCAGCATGACCGACGCCCCATCGGCGATCCCCGCCGCTACGGCCTGCGCAATCGCGCGCTTGGCCGCCGCATTCTCGCGCATCCGCCGGTCAAAGGGGGCCTCGCCCGTCTGCCCCGCCAGACCCACCGCCCCGTGGCTGCGCACCACAGCCCCCGCATCCACCAGCGCCCGGATGTCGCGCCGCACCGTTTCCGCCGAAACGCCCAAGGCCTGCGCCAGATCGGCAATCGACACCATCCCGCGCCCGTCAAGGCAGTGCATCAAGTCAGACTGCCGCCGCGACACCATCGCCCGATCCTGCCCGTTTTCTGTGGGAATTCTGACCGTTTCAACAACATAGCCATCCAACCCGGTCAAGGAAATTCCAACCCTCCACGGAATCGGATTGACAGCCTCCCGCCCCCGCCCGCTAACCTTTCACGTGAACAGACCCCGCGCCTCCACGGGCGCGCAATAAGAACCCGATATCGCCCATCCGATACACCGACAGGGAGGTCACAATGCTCCGTTCCATCCGTTCCACCTTGCGCCCCTTGGGCCTTGCCGCCTTCATCGCCTCGACCACCGCGCTCACCGCCATGGCGCAGGAGTCGACCGATCCCATCAAGCTCACCCTCCATGACTGGACCGGCCAGCTCATCACCACCCAACTCATGGGCGAGGTGCTCAAGAAAGCGGGTTACAGCGTCGAATACGTGCAAGCCGACTACCTCGCCCAATTCCCCGGCTTGGAATCCGGCGACCTGCATGTCGCCATGGAAATCTGGGAAACCACGGGGCGCGAGGCGATGGATGCCTCCGTCGCCACGGGCAATGTCGAAATCTTCGGCCCCACCGGCATGCAGGCGAAAGAGGAATGGTGGTATCCTACCTATATGAAGGAGCTTTGCCCCGGTCTGCCCAACTGGGAGGCGCTGAAAGACCCCGCCTGCGCCGAGGCCTTCTCCACCCCCGAAACCGCGCCCAACGGGCGCTATCTGGGCGGCCCCGTCACCTGGGGCGGGTTTGACGAAGAACGGGTAGAGGCATTGGGTCTGCCCTTTGAGGTGATCCATGCCGGCACCGACGCCGCGCTGTTTGCCGAGCTTGAAAGCGCCTATCAACGGCAGGCGCCCGTCATCCTCTGGATCTACGCCCCGCACTGGGCGCCCGCGAAATACGAAGGCGAATGGGTCGAATTCCCCACCTATTCGGCCGAGTGCTACAACGACCCCGCCGTGGGCGTGAACCCCGACCTCGCCTATGATTGCGGCAAACCCTTCGGCGATATCTGGAAGGTCGGCTGGGCAGGGCTCAAGGACAAATGGCCCGGCGCGCACAAGGCCATCACCGCCTTCACCATCGACAATGCCGAAATGGGCGCGATGATCACCGAGGTCGATCTGAACGGCAAAACGATCGAAGCCGTCGTCGCCGACTGGATGGCCGCGAATGAGGCGCGGTGGAGCGGCTGGATCGCCCAGTAATCCCCCGTAGGCAGGGGCGGCCCCGCGCCGCCCCCTTTTCCCTCAACAAAGATAAGCATGACCGACGCGCGCGATAAACTCGTCTGCCGCAATGTCTGGAAGGTCTTCGGCGCAAGGGCCGAGGCAACGCTGGCAAGCATGGGCCACGACCCCGCCCCCGACCGGCTGATCGCCGCCGGGCTGGTGCCAGCCGTCCGCGCCGTCGACCTGACCGTCAAGGAAGGCGAGATCTTCGTCATCATGGGCCTCTCCGGCTCGGGCAAGTCCACGCTCGTCCGCTGCCTTTCGCGCCTTGTCGAACCCACGGCGGGCGAGATCCTGTTCAACGGCCAGAACCTGCTGGCCGCGTCAGAGGCCGAGATGATCGACATCCGCCGCCACAAGATGGGCATGGTCTTCCAGCATTTCGCGCTGCTTCCCCACCTGACCGTCCTTGAAAACGTGGCCTTCCCGCTGGAAGTCCAAGGCCTGCCCCGCTCCGCCCGCGACGCCCGCGCGCGCGAAATGATCGCGCTGGTGGGCCTGTCGGGACGCGAAGACAGCTACCCGCGCCAGTTGTCGGGTGGCCAGCAGCAGCGCGTCGGCATCGCCCGCTCCCTCGCCGTCGAACCGGAACTCTGGTTCCTCGACGAACCCTTCTCCGCTCTCGACCCGCTGATCCGGCGGGAATTACAGGACGAATTCATCCGCCTGCAATCGCGCCTGAAGAAGACCATCGTCTTCATCACCCATGACTTCGACGAAGCGATCCGTCTGGCCGACCGCATCGCCATCATGAAGGATGGCCGTGTCGAACAGATCGGAACGCCCGAAGACCTCGTCCTTCACCCCGCCACGCCTTACGTCCGCGAATTCACCCGCGCCGTGCCGAAGGCCAAGGCCGTGCGCGTGGCCTCGCTGATGACCGACACACCGCCCCCGCCCGACGCCCCCGCCATCCCCGCCCGCGCCACGGTGGCCGAGGCGGGCAGCGCCTTCCTCGAAGGCGCGACCGCCCTTGCCGTAACCGATGCCGCAGGCACACGGATCGGCACGCTGCACCGCGACGACGTGATCCGCCTGATCCTCGGGGGCGCGGCATGACGGCCCTGCCGCTGTCCACGACGCCGCAACCACGCCTCATCTGGGGCGTGGCCCTCGCGCTCGCGGCCATCCTCTGGCTATGGGGCCAGACCTTGGCCCCCTTCGCCTTCGACTACCCCAAGGCATGGCAGATCCCCGCCGCGCGCTGGATCGGCGGCTTTATCACCTGGCTGGTGAAAGAGGCCGCCATCGGCCCCCTCGCCTTCTCCGACCTCACCCGCTTCCTCGCCGACCTGATCGACGCACCCTATCGCCTTGTCCTGTCGCTCCTCTCCACCGGCCTTCTGTCCGGCGAAGGCTCCAGCGCGATCCAGCTTTGGCCACCCCTGCCTTGGATCGCCGTGATCGGCCTCTTCGCCCTCATGGGCCTGTACGCAGGCGGCCCGCCGCTTGCCCTGACCGTCAGCCTCTGCATGGGCTTCGTCGCCATCTTCGGCCAATGGCAAAGCGCGATGGTCACGCTCGCCTCCATCATCGTGGCCGTGCCCATCGGGGTGATCGGCGGCCTTCTCCTCGGCATCGCGGCATGGCGGATGCCGTGGCTCGACCGCGCGCTGAAACCGCTCCTCGACCTGATGCAGACCATGCCGGTCTTCGCCTATCTCGTCCCCATCCTGATCCTCTTCGGCTTTGGCCCCACCGCCGCCATCGTGGCGACCCTGATCTACGCCATGCCGCCGATGACCCGCATCACCACCCTCGCCCTGCAACGCATCCCGGCCGAGATTCACGACCTCGGCCGCATGGTCGGCTGCACGCCCCGCCAGATGACATGGCGCGTGCTGGTTCCTTCCGCCCGCGAACCGCTGATGGTGGGAGTCAATCAGGTCATCATGCTCTCGCTCAACATGGTCATCATCGCCTCCATGATCGGCGCGGGGGGCCTTGGCTTCGACGTGCTGAACGCGCTCCGCCGCCTCGATTTCGGCGCGGGGCTTGAGGCGGGGCTTGCCATCGTCGCCCTCGCCGTGGCGCTTGATCGTCTGTCGCAAGCGCTGGCCCGCCGCAGCCGCACGGAACTGCCCAAGGGCAGCCTCGCCCAACGCCACCCGTACCTCACCGCCGCCCTCGCCCTCATCGCCGTCACTTGGGTGCTGGGTCTGCTGCTCCCGGCCATCCAGACCTACCCTGACAGCGCCCGCCTCACGACCAGCCCCTTCTGGGCGGCGGCGGTGGAATGGATCAACCTCACCTTTTTCGACACGCTGGAGGCGATCAAGACCGCGATCCTTGTCGGCATCCTCGTCCCGGTGAAGCGGTTCCTCCTGTCACTGCCCTGGCTCGCCGTGGTGGCGCTGCTTGGCCTTGCGGGGTGGCGCCTTGGCGGCTGGCGGCTCGCAGCGCTGACCACCACCCTCTCCTTCCTCATCGCCGCGACGGGGCAATGGGAAAAGGCCATGATCACCGTCTATCTCTGCGGCCTCTCCACACTCTTCGCCCTCATGATCGGCATCCCCATCGCCATCGCGGTGGCGAACCGCGACCGGGCCTGGACGATCACCCGCGCCCTCCTCGACACGCTGCAGACCCTGCCCTCCTTCGTCTACCTGATGCCCGTGGTCATGCTGTTCCGCGTCGGCGACTTCACCGCCATGATCGCCGTCGTTGCCTATGCCGTCGTCGCCGCCATCCGCTACACCGTCCTCGGCCTGCAGGGCGTGGACCCAAGGCTGATCGAGGCAGGCCGCGCCATGGGCTGCACCGACTGGCAGATCCTCACCCGCATCCGCCTGCGCCTCGCCTTGCCGGAAATCCTGCTCGGTGTGAACCAGACCATCATGTTCGCCCTGTCGATGCTGGTGATCACCGCCCTCGTCGGCACCCGCGACCTTGGGCAGGATGTCTATATCGCGCTCACCAAGGCCAATCCGGGCAACGGCCTTGTCGCAGGCCTCGCCATCGCCTTCATCGCCATCATCGCCGACCGCCTGATCCATGCCGCCGCCGAACGGCAGAAGGCCAAGCTCGGCCTCGGAGGCACCGCATGATCCCCGACAAACTCCGCACGCTGCCCTTCAAGGGGCAGATCACCGCCGAACCCTTGCTGGGCGGCCTTTCCAACGAAAGCTGGAAGGTCACCGATGCCACCGGGTCCCATGTCGTCCGCTATGGCCGCGACTACCCCTTCCATCATGTGGATCGCACGCGTGAGGTGATGACCGCCCGCGCCGCCCATGCCGCAGGCTTCGGCCCCCGCGTCGAACATGCCGAACCCGGCGTGACGGTGGTCGAATACCTGAACGCCCGCACTTGGGGTCCCGACGACCTGCGCGCCAACCCCGACCGCATCGCCACCCTTCTCCGCCGCTTCCACCAAGAGATGCCCGCCCATATCCAAGGCGCGGCCTTCCTCTTCTGGCCCTTCCACGTCATCCGCGACTACGCCCGCACCATCCGCACGGGCGGCAGCCCCTTCACCCCCGACCTGCCCGCGCTCCTCTCCCTCTGCGCCGCGTTGGAACAGGCCCAGATCCCGCTGCCGATCATCTTCGGCCACCATGACCTCTTGCCCGCCAACTTCCTCGACGATGGCAGCCGCCTCTGGCTGATCGACTACGAATATGCAGGCTTTGGCACCGCGCTCTTTGATCTCGCCGGGGCCGCCTCAAACGCCGGGATGGAGGCCGAAGAAACCGACCGCCTTCTCACCACCTATTTCGGGGAAATGCCCGCCCCGCCGCTCCTGCGCGCCTTCGACGCCATGCAATGCACCAGCCTCCTGCGTGAGGCGATGTGGGCCATGGTCTCCGACCTTCACCTCGCGGCACCCGGGGCCGATTACAAGGCCTATGCCCGCGAGAACCTCGCGCGTCTCGACGCCGCCCTCTCCCTCTATCACTCCCGCCACGGAAGCCCGAAATGACCCTTCCCACCCATGCCCAGATCGTCGTCATCGGCGGCGGTATCATCGGCTGTTCCACCGCCTACCACCTCGCCCGCGACCACAAGGCGGATGTGGTGCTCTTGGAACAGGGGCAGATTACCTCCGGCTCCACTTGGCACGCAGCGGGGCTGGTGGGCCAGCTTCGCGCCTCTGCCTCCATCACCCGCGTCCTGAAATACTCGGTCGAACTCTACAAAGGCCTCGCCGCCGAGACGGGCCTTGATACCGGATGGAAGATGACGGGCTGCCTGCGCCTTGCCACCAATGCCGACCGCTGGACCGAATACCGCCGCCTCGCCACCACCGCCCGCAGCTTCGGGATGGAGATGCACCTCATCTCGCCCGATGAGGTGAAACGCATGTGGCCCCTGATGGATACGTCCGACCTCGTCGGCGCCAGCTGGCTGCCAACCGACGGGCAGGCAAGCCCCTCCGACATCACCCAATCCCTCGCCAAGGGCGCGCGGATGCATGGCGCGAAATTGCATGAAGGCGTCACTGTCACGGGCTTCGCCATGGACGGCCGCCGCATCACCGCCGTCCACACCACGCAAGGCACGATCACCTGCGAAAAGGTCGTTAACTGCGGCGGCATGTGGGCGCGCGAAATCGGCGCCATGGCCGGGATCAACGTCCCCCTGCAACCCGTCAAACACCAATACATCATCACCGAGAAAATCGACGGCCTCTCCCCCGACGCCCCCACCCTTCGCGACCCCGACCGCCGCACCTACTTCAAGGAAGAAGTCGGCGGCCTCGTCATGGGCGGGTATGAGCCCAACCCTCAAGGCTGGGTCACGGGCGACATCCCCAAGAACTGGGAATTCCGCCTCTTCGACGACGACTACGACCACTTCGCCCAGCATCTGGAACAGGCCATCGCCCGCATCCCCGCGCTCGAACAGACGGGCGTCAAGCAGATGATCAACGGCGCCGAAAGCTTCACCCCCGACGGCAACTTCATCCTCGGCCCCGCCCCGGAATGCGCCAACATGTTCGTCGGCGCAGGCTTCAACGCCTTCGGCATCGCGTCGGGTGGCGGCGCGGGCTGGGTGCTGGCCGAATGGGTCATGCGGGACGAGGCCCCGCTCGACCTCTGGGTCGTGGACATCCGCCGCTTCTCCGGCCTGCACCGCGACCGCCAATGGGTCTTCGACCGCACGATGGAGGCTTACGGCAAACACTACACCATCGGCTTTCCGCATGAGGAATACGAAAGCGGCCGCCCCCGCATCACATCCCCCCTTTATGAACGCCTGAAAACTCACCGCGCCGTCTTCGGCTCCAAACTCGGCTGGGAACGCCCCAACTGGTTCGCGCCACAGGGGATGGAGGCACGCGATCACTACTCCATGGGCCGCCAGAACTGGTTCGCCCCCGTGGGACAAGAACACGCACATGTCCGCGAAAAGGTCGGCATCTTCGACCAATCCTCCTTCGCCAAATACGAACTCGCGGGCCCCAAGGCGGCCGAGGCGCTGGAACACATCTGCGCCAACCGCGTCGCCCGCGATGTGGGCCGCCTGACCTATACCCAGCTTCTCAACACCCGCGGCGGGATCGAGGCCGACCTCACCGTCGCCCGCCTGTCCGATGACCGCTTCTACATCGTCACCGGCACCGGCTTCCGCACCCATGACCTCGCCTGGATCGCCGACCACCTGCCCGCCACCGGCTGCACCCTGACGGATGTGACCGAAGACTGGGGCACGCTCTCGCTCATGGGCCCCATGGCCCGCGACGTGCTGGCACGCGTCACCGATGCCGATGTGTCGAACGCGGCCTTCCCCTTCGGCCATGCGCGCGAGATCACCATCGCCGGGGCCACCATCCGCGCCCTGCGCGTGACCTATGTGGGCGAGCTGGGGTGGGAGCTTCACACCCCTCTCGCCCATACCGGGGCCGTCTTCGACGCCCTCATGCAGTCAGGCGGCGCAAACATCCGTCCCGTCGGCTACCGGGCGCTCGAATCCCTGCGGCTGGAGAAAGGCTACCGCGCCTGGTCCTCCGACATCACACCCAACGACACCCCCTTCGAGGCGGGCCTCGGCTGGGCCGTGAAACTGAAGTCCAACACCGAATTCATGGGCCGCGCCGCGCTAGAGGCCGCGCAGACCAAACCCCTCTCCAAACGCTTCGCAGGCTTCACGCTGAATGATCCCGACGCCGTTCTGGTCGGCCGCGAAACCATCCTGCGCGACGGCCAACCCGTCGGCTACCTCACCTCCGGCGGCTATGGCTACACGGTGGGAAAAAGCATCGGCTTTGGCTACGTCCGCAACCCTGACGGCGTTACGGACGACTGGCTCATGTCGGGCCACTATGACCTTGTGGTGGCGGGCGACACCCTCCCCGCGCACCTGACCCTTGCCCCACTGGTCGATCCGCAAGGGCAGCGCATAAAGGGATGACCTGCGCGGCGGAACCCGCGAAAAAATGAGTATTTGGGCCAAGGTGAAAACCGCATCTTCATCTTGGCAAAAATACTCAAGAAAACAACGCGCGCTCCGGGTGCAACGCTGGTCAGGCGCGCCCGCCCCTATCCTCGCCGCAGCACCACCGCCAGCGACGGCACCGTCCCCACCTCTCCCGGCATCGACACATAAGGGTCGGTCCGCTCCACCACTGCCACCCCCGCCATGGCCTCCAGCGCCGCGCCGAACCCGCCGTCCCACAGCGTCGTCTTCACGGTCAACACGATCGGCCCACCCGGCGCCGTGATCCGGACCAGTTCCGGCACGCCTTCTATTCCCACATGCCCGGTGGTGAAGACCCCGGTCGAGATCACGCCCGCAAAGGCCCCCTCCGCAAAGGGCAGTTCCCGACCTAACGCCAGTTGATGCAGCCGCGCATAGGCCCCCTTGGCCCGCGCCACCTCCAGCATCCCCTCCGACAGGTCCAAGCCTTCGACCGGGGCGAACCCCATGATCCCCAGCCAGTCACCCAGCAAGCCCGTCCCGCAGCCCGCATCCAGCACCGGCCCCGCCCCCCGTGGCAAATGCCGCGCCAGCAGTGCCAGCCCTACGGCGGGATGCCGATACCCCGCCTTCGCCATCTCCGCGTCATAGGTCGCCGCCCAGCCGTCATACAGCGCCGCCACCTCCTCGGGTGCCTTGGCCTCATAGACCGCGCCCAGATGCCCGTCATGTTGCCCCGCCATGCCCCTCACTCCCCGCTTTGCGCGCGGCCCAGATTGGGCCAGACTGGCGCACAAGGCAACGCCACGGAACCCGCCCATGACCGACGACATCGCCGCCATTGCCGCCACGATCCCCGCACTCGCGGGCTTCACCGGCACACCCCGCCGCCTTGGCGGGCTAACCAACCGCGTCTGGCATCTGGGCGACCACATCCTTCGCATTCCCGGCGAAGGCACCGCCGAATATATCGACCGCGCGAATGAGGCCACAGCCGCCCGCGCCGCCGCCCGCGCTGGCATCTCGCCAGAGGTGATCCATGCCGATCCGGCCACCGGCCTCATGGTCACCCGCTACATCGCCGACACCGTCACCATGACCCCCGACCTCTACCGCAGCCGCGCGGGCAGCCCCGCCCGCGCCGCCCGCGCCTTCCGCGCTCTGCATGACAGCGGCGAGGTCTTCCCCGCCCGCTTCGACCTCTTCGCCATGATCGACGACTACCGCGCCCTGCTGGCCACCAAATCCGCCACCCTGCCCGAAGGCTATAACGATGCCCTGGCCGAGGCACAGCAGGTCCGCACGGCACTCGCCACCCATCCCCTCCCCCTCGTGCCCTGCCATTGCGACCCGCTTTGCGAGAACTTCCTCGACACCGGCACCCGCATGTGGATCGTCGATTGGGAATACTCCGGCATGAACGATCCGATGTGGGATCTGGGCGACCTCTCGGTCGAGGCAGGCTTTGATGCCGCACAGGATGACGAACTGCTGCAGGCCTATTTCGGTGCCCCGCCCCACCCCGCCGACCATGGCCGCATGGTGATCTACAAGGCGATGTGCGACCTGCTGTGGACGCTGTGGGGCCTGATCCAGCACGCCAATGGCAACCCGGCCGACGATTTCATGGCCTATGCCACGGGACGCTTCGCCCGCTGCCGCGCGCTGATGCGCGATCCCGCCTTCGCGGGCCACCTCGCCGCCATCCGCGCCGGAGCCTGACGCACAACGCAGGATTGTTGCAGTTTCGCCAGCCATAGGCCAAATCGCGCGCAATCCTCGCGCGTCGGAAGAAAGATGTTCCCTATCCACAAGGATGTGTCACTAATGTTTGTTAACAGGGCATGGGCTGCTTCGCATGTGCCGAAGGCTCAGACTGGTGCGCGTTCTTGTTGACCACGGTTTGGAACTCCCGGGCTCGTCGCATCATCGCGGCGGACCGTGGGTCGGACCCCATCGCAATCTGGGGGCGCTTCGGCGTCCCCTTTCTTTTTTCACCCGGCCCTTGATCTTGCGAGTGATTCGCGATTCTCGCGCAGATTGCGGATGCCAGAACAGGGACAATCCGTAGCATTCACGCCGATCGTTTTGCTATTGGAAACAATGGGTAGGCTTTTCGTCAGACTAAAGTCCTATAGCTACTCTATCCCCGAGATTCCGATGGCGCATGGGAAAATGTGGCTTAATCATGGCGATAAGGTGTGTTAACTGGGGCGCTCCGCCTCGCTGCCATCGGTGATCAGAATGCCCCGTCTCGCTGCCCTTCTCTCCGCTGCCTTCCTGCTTCTGGCCGCTCCGGCGCTTGCCGCACCTGTGACCTTCGATCTGGACGAGGAGAAGTCGTCGCTCGAGTTCGGGTGCACCGCGTCGCTCCAGAATGCATCTTGCAACCTCGATGAGGTCGGTTTCGAATTCGAAGATGGTGACCGCGTTGGGCTGGACCAATCCTTCCCCTTCCTTGAATTCGAGGCGAAGGGTACAGAAAAGTTCGGCGACAGTTTCTTCGTGATCGCCACGCTCGCCTTCAAAGTGACGGGCCTGCCCACGCCTTACACCGTCACGGCCACGGGGACCGGCAGCTTTACCGCCAAGGGGGGCGATTTCCGCAGGTTCTCCATCGACTGGTCGCCTCTCGCCAGCATCATCACCACTGGTCTCGGCACCTTCTCGGTCGCCTTCGAAGATCTCGACCTGCGCGGTCTCGACGACGAGGATGACGACGACGTCTACGTGAACGCCCGCATCAGCGCCGTTCCCCTGCCCGCCGGGGCCGTTCTATTGCTCTCGGGTCTTGCTCTGATCGGCGCGGCGCGCCTGCGTCGCCGCGCCTGATCAGTAGCCGTCAGTAGCCGTAGCCATAGCCGTATTCCGGCCCGCTGTAGCGGCACTTGTTCAGCACGACACCCAGCATATTCGTCCGCGACGCGATCTCGCGTTCGCAATTGTCGATCTGCCCCACCGTTGACGTCTCAGCCGCCGCCACCAGCAGCGCGCAATCCACATGGACAAGGAAGGCCAGAGCGTCATCTGTGACCAGCAGAGGCGGCAGGTCGAAAATCATCATGTCCGGCTGATACTCTTCCTCGATCGCGGCAAGGATCTCCGGCACCACCGCGCCATGCAACGTCTCGGCCGGGTTCCGCGCCGCCTCGAACGTGCTCGACAGCGCGAAATTGCTGCCATAGCGCAACGCATTGGCCGCGAACCCCTGCTCTCCGGTCAGCACGCGCGCGAAACTATGCCGCTCTTTCAGGCGCAGCATCTTGGACCAAGACGGGCGCCGCAAATCCACCTCGCACAGGATCGTCCGCCGATCCTTTTGCCGCGACAGCGAAAACCCAAGGTTCAGTGACACCGTGCTCTTGCCGCACCCAGCGGTCGGCGAGGTGATGGCGAGCCGCTTCCAACCGTTGGCCTTCATCTGATGCATCACCTTGGTCCGCACCACGTCGAAGGCAGGGCCGTCCCGCCCGCCCATCATCGACACCAACCGCGCCGCCTCGAACACCCCGCGCTCTGGCTGATAGACGGGCAGCGCCGACCAGACATCCGCCTCGGCCCCGGCGCCTGCCACGGGCAAAGCCCGCACCGCAGGCTCACCGCCAACACCCTCGCGCGCCTCACGCGCCCGCGCAATCGCCGCCTGCAACCGCTCCATCCGACCCTCCGTCACAGCGCCATCCACAACGGCAGCCGCGCCCGCAACTGTTCCATCAGCAGGTCCAGCGGCATCACCTGCGTATGCACCACCCACAGTCCGACGATGACCAGAAGGATCAGCGTCATCACCGACCCGACCAGCATCAGCCGATTGCGCCGCTTCTCGGCGATCGTCGTCACATAGGGCAGCGACGCCAGCGGCGTGATGCCCAGCGCCGTCGTCAGATCGGCCGGCCGCCGGATAGCCCCACGCAGGAATTCCAGCACCGCCACAAGGCCCAGACCGGCAAGAATACCTGCCCCCAGCCCCGCCGCCATGATCTTGGGGCGGTTCGGCTTCTCGGGCGCATCTGGCGCCACAGCCTGTTCGATCACCGTGATCCGCTGGCCTTTGGACAGCGCCTCGATGGTTTCCCCAGTCTCGGCCTTGGCGCGGTTCGACACGGCCTGATCATATTGCGACCGGATGTTCTCATACTCGCGCTCCAGCGCCTCCAGCAGGACCGCATTGCCCGGTGTCTGCGAGATTGAGGTGGTCAGCTCCAGCACCCGCGCCTCAAGGCGCCCCTTCTCGTCTGAAATGAAGCCAAGCTGCGTGCTCAGGTCGTCGCGCCGGATGTCCCGGGTCGTCACCCCGCCCGTGGTTCCCACCGTCGCCTCGCCCTCCGCCGCCTCTTCAGTGCTGCTGCGCAACCGCGCCAGACGGTCGATCTGCTCGGTGATCGCCACCTCCTCCCGCTCCAGCTCGGCGACCCGCGTCTCCAGCCGGGTCAGTTCCTCGCGGCGAAAGGTCAGACTGTCCGGCAGCGCCGAGAGGTTCTTCTCCTTGAAAGCAAGGATGGCCCCAGACCGTTCGGCCAGCGCCTGTTCCAGCCGCTCGACCTCCTGCTGAAAGAATTCCAGAGTCTGCCGCGCGACGACGGTCCGCATCGCGACATCTTCCTCAAGGATCAATGTGACCAACTCATTCGTCACGGCCGCCGCCAACTGCGGATCGGGCGCATCGAAACTGACGCGCACCAGCGTCGCCTGCACGCCGCCGCTGCCCCCCCGGTCGAAGGTGGTGTTGATATCCACGCGGCTGCGCATGTCCCGAACGATCTCGCCCGCCGTCAGCGGCCGCTCGGCCTCGGCGCGGACAACGTCATAGACGTTCAGCCTGTCCGCAACATCCAAGAGCTTGTCGCGGGCCAGAATGCGCTGCTCGATGATCTGCAACTGCTCGCTGGCCTGCGTCTGCACCGTGGATTGTGCCAGCGCATCGGGGATCTGCTCGGATTCAACGACCAAAAGCGCGCTCGCCACATAAACGGTGGGCAGCACCTTCGCCGCGACGAAACCCGCCGCCGCGAAGACGATGAGCACCAGCAGGAACCAATGCGCCTGCCTCAGAAAACGCGAAAAATAAAACCTTAGATCCATCGCCCCGACCGCTTGCCCCACCGCAGGGCGCTTCCTGTCTCCCCCCAAAGACAGGCACGCACCGCCACACGACCCCGATATCCGTCCACTACTGCCCTGTCATCCCTGCTCTGGCAACACTTATGAATTTCGAACAGCGCGGACAGGCCGCTTTGCGACGCCTGCGCCACCCTCCACCGAATCACCCGACTGATTCGGGGCCACGCACAGGCCCCGATGCCGCGCCGCAGCGTCGCCAAGCGGAGACTCTGCAATAAAGGGAAACGATCACCTGCCGATTGTTGCCGCAAGCCCGCACAATTCTAGGCATCCGGCAAGAAAACCCGTGCGAAAGTATTAACATTTATAAAAAGGGGATACATTTCTGACGGAAATTAGGCAAGGTTAACTCCGTTGCCCAAGACCAAGCTCCGAGTCGGAAGATCACCATCGGAAGAGCGGACAGGGTCGTCGGGCGGCATTTGATTTGGCACCTGCAGTAGACGCGGAACGATTTGAAATGACTGCGCCGTTCGATCCTTCGCGTACCACCGTGGCCAGCCCACTCTCCTCTTCGGTGGCGGACCAGCCCTTGCCGTTGCTCCAGAAACGGCGAGCCTCGTTCTACCGCGCCGCCGGAAAAAGGGCGCTCGACGTCCTCCTCGTGCTCGTCGCGGCACCCTCGGTGATCGTCTGCGTCGCCATCCTCGCCCTCATCATTGCCCGTGACGGCGGCTCGCCCTTCTTCAGCCAGATGCGCATTGGCAAGGATGGCCGCGCCTACCGGATGTGGAAGCTGCGCACGATGGTGGCCGATGCCGATGCCCGGCTCGCAGCGCATATCGCCGCCGATCCCGTCGCACAGGACGAATGGCACCGTACGCAGAAGCTGCGCAACGACCCCCGCATCACCCGCTTCGGTCGCCTCCTGCGCAAGACCTCGCTCGACGAACTGCCGCAGCTGTGGAACGTGCTGAAAGGCGACATGAGCCTTGTCGGCCCCCGCCCGATGCTGCCCAGCCAGCAGCCGCTTTACCCCGGCAGCGCCTACTACCGCCTGCGCCCCGGCATCACGGGCATGTGGCAGGTCTCGTCGCGCAACAACTCAGAATTCGTTGAACGCGCCGCCTTCGATCAGGAATACGAACGCCGCCTCTCCTTCCGCACCGACCTGCGGCTGATCCTCGCAACTCTGGTCGTTGTCCTGCAGGGCACCGGGCACTGACGCCCGCCTTCCCCACCATGCATAACCGTTCCTCTCTCCTCCGCCCGCTCCTTTTGATCGCCACGCTGGCCTTGGCCGCCTGCCAGACGTCCGAAGAAAAGGCCGAAGGCCATTTCAGCGCCGCGCGCACCCTTGCCGAGTCCGGTGATATCGACCGGGCCATCGTCGAGTTGCGCAACGTCTTCGAGTTCGACCCCGACCACCGCGAAGCCCGGGTCTATTTCGCCGACCTGCTCTATGAAAAGGGCGACATCCCGCAGGCCTATGGCCAGTATCAGCTTCTGGTCGATCAGCATCCCGATTCCGTCGACGGGTTGATCCGCCTCGCCGAGATCGCGCTTAGCCAGAACGACTGGGAGCGGTTCGAAACCCAGACCCGCGCCGCCGAACGGCTGCAGCCCGACAGCCCCGTGGTCCGCGCCCTCATCCTCGCGCTCGACTACCGCTCCGCCACCGAAGACGAAAACGAGGCAGGCCGCGCACGGATCGCCGAAGAGGCAACCAAGCGGCGTCAGGACCTGCCCGACAACCCCGCGCTGCGCCGGATTCTGATCGATCAGATCAGCATGAGCGACACGCCCGGCGACGCGCTCCCGCTGGTCGAAGAGGCGCTGGCAGAACAGCCCATCGATTTCGGCCTGCAGGAACTCAAGCTGCGCCTGCTGATTGCCGCCGACGACAAGGCGGCGGTGTCGGCGCAACTGCGCAGCATGATCACCCTCTTCCCCACGGCCGAGGAATTGCCCGCCGCGCTCCTGCAGTGGTATCTGGAGCAGGAAGATATCGACGGCGCCGAAGCCTTCCTCGTGGAACGCGCCGGCGCTCCCGATGGCCCGGTGGAAAACCACGTCGCGCTGGTGGAATTCCGCAAGACCTTGCGCAGCTCCGAAAGTGCGATCGCAACGCTCGACGCCCTCATCACCGCCAATCAGGGCAAGCCGAACGCCGATCTCTACACCTCCTTGCGTGCCTCGCTGCGTTTCGAACAGGGCGACCGGGCCACCGCCATCGCCGAAGTGGATGGCATTCTTACCACCGCCCCGGCCTCCGACCAGACCCGCCGCATCAAGACCCTGCTCGCCCGCATGCTCGAGGCGGATGGCGACAGCACCCGCGCGCGGGCGCTGATCGATCAGGTCCTGACCGAAGACCCCGGTCAGGTCGAGGCGCTGATGATCCGCGCCGCATGGCGCATCGCAGATGATCGCGCGGCCGAAGCGGTGATCGATCTGCGCGGCGCTCTGGGCCAGACGCCCGATGACCCCCGGCTTCTGGCGATGATGGCCGATGCCTACCTGCGCGACGGCAGCCGTGACCTTGCCGCCGACAGCCTCGCCCAAGCGGCACAGGCCTCCGGCAGCGCACCCGAATACGCGCTGCGCTACGCCGCCTTCCTGCGCGAAGATGGCCGCGATCCGCTTGCCAAGACCGTCCTGTTCGACTCGTGGCGCAACAACCGCGCCCATCCGGGCCTGCTCGACGCTCTGGCCGACCTCGCCATCTCCTCCGAGGACTGGCCCCTCGCAACGGAAATCTCCGCCACCATGCGCAGCCTCGGCAACGAGGTCTATACCGCTGCCGCCGACCAACTCGACAGCGCCATCCTGATCGGTCAGGACCGCGTCGAGGAAGGTCTCGCCCTGCTTGAGGAACGCGCCGCGGCAGGCCCCGCCGATGCACGCTGGGTCTCGCTCATCGTGCAGACGCAGATCCGCAGCGGCAAGACCGAGGATGCCCGCCGCTTCCTAGACGATGCCTTGGCCCGCCTGCCGGACGACAGCGAATTGCGCCACCAGTCCGCCGCGCTCGATATGCTGCTCGAACGCAATGTCGAGGCCATCACCCAGTACCGCCGCCTGCTCGCCGACAATCCGACCGACGATCTGGCCACCCGCAGCCTCTATTCGCTGCTGCGCCTTGCCGGGGAAACGGTCGAGGCCGACGCCGTTTTGGCCGCAGGTCTGGCCGCCAATCCCGCTTCGGCCGATCTCCGCTGGGTGAAGGCCTCGTCCCTGCAGGAACAGGGCGATTACGAAGGCGCACTCGCCGTCTATGAAGAGCTTTATGCCGAAAACAGCGCCAACATCATCGTGGCGAACAACCTCGCCAGCCTGTTGACCACGCTGCGCCAGGACCCTGAAACCGTCGCCCGCGCCTATACCATCGCCCGCCGCCTGCGCGGCACGCCCGTCCCGGCCTTTCAGGATACATTCGGCCGCATCGCCCATCTACAGGGCGAGACGATCGAAGCCCTGCCCTATCTCGAAGCCGCCGCCGAAGGCCTGCCCGAAGACGGCTCGGTTCAGTTCCATCTCGGCGAGACCTACGCCGCCCTCGGTCGGGTGGACGAGGCGCGCGACCGCCTCAACGCCGCCATCGCGCTGGCAGGCACTGCGACCCCGCCTTGGCGTATCGCAGCCGAAAAGGCGCTCGCCGCCCTCGACGCGGCTCCCGCACCCGCGCCGGCCCCTTCCGCCGGCACAGACACGGACGCACCGACCACCCAGCCGGCCGCCCCTGCCCCGACAACCGCACCGGACGCCAATCCGTGACGTGCCGCCGGGCCGTCCTCTGCCTCACCCTAATGCTCTGCGGCGCCACAGCCACCGCCGCACTGGCGCAGACAGTGCCGCCTCTCCTGCCACCCGATGGCCTCGCTGACCCGACGCTCGCGCTCGGCATCACCGGCCTTTCCGATTGGGAAACCGGTCGCCCCTTCATCGACCAGATGATGACGGCGCGCGGCTGGTTCGGGGCGGCCGAAGGCGATTGGGAAACGATGTCCACCGGCGATCTCATCGCGGGTGGCTATGTCGATGAGGACGGCTGGGTCACCCGCCTGCCTCCCGGTATCTCCGTCATCCGCACGATCTGGGCCTATCCCGACGTCACCGCCGAAAGCCGTGCGGGCACCTATGTCCTGACCTATGAAGGCGAAGGCCGCATCAACCTTGGCGGCGATGCCCGCCGCCTAGATGCCCGGCCCGGCCGCATCACCTTCGCGACCGCAGGCGGCAGCTTCTGGCTCGACCTCACCGATCTCGACCCGCGCGGCATCGGCACCCCCATCCGCAACATCACCATCGTGCAGGACAAGCACCTCGCCCTGCACGAAGCCGGCGTGATCTTCCGCCCGGAATGGATCGATCTCGTCAAGGATGCCCGCCTCCTGCGCTTCATGGGCTGGCAAGGGACCAACGGGTCCGGCATCGGCCCGGGCGACCTGCCAGTTATCGAGGCGCGCGGCTTTTGGAAGATGCGCGGACAGGGTGCCCCTGTCTCGCTGATGGTGGAACTTGCCAACCAGATCGGCGCGGACCCATGGTTCTGCATGCCGCACATGGCCGATGACGCCTATGTCCGGGCCTTTGCGGATTACGTCTATGCCAACCTCGACCCCGACCTCGTTGCGCATGTGGAGTATTCCAACGAAGTCTGGAACGACGCCTTCCCGCAGGGCCGCTGGGTCCGCGAACAGGCTGCCGCGGTCTGGGGCGTGCCTTATGGCCACGAAGGCGGTTATGCCTTCACCGCACGCGAAGCGACGCGCGACGCCCTGATTTGGGAAGATGCCTTCGGGGCCGATGCCACGACCCGTCTCAACAACGTTCTGCCGGGCCAGACCCCGAACACTTGGGCCACCGGGCATCTGCTGAACCCGCAGGCTTGGGCAGAGGCCGAACCCGACACCTATCTTCCCGCCGGAGCCGTCTTCGACTCCCTTGCGCTGACCTCCTATTTCGCCGGTATCATCATGGCGGATGAGACGACGCGCGCCGATCTCGTCTCTCGCATCCGGCAGGACCCTACCGCCGCCCGGCGCTGGCTGACCGACCGAATGGCCGACCCCGGACTGCCCGACACCCCCGGCAGCAACCTCAAGTTCCTAAAAGAACAGAAGGCCCTCGCCGCTGCACAGGGCCTCGTCCTTCTCGCCTATGAAGGTGGCCAGCATCTCCATCATTCCTGGGCGGTCCCCGGCCTGACGGATGCCGATGTGCAGGCTGTCACCGATTTCATGATCGCCTTTGTCCGCGGCCCCGAAATGGCCCGGATCACGGCGATGAACTGGGAAATCTGGAAAGAGATCGGCGACGGCCCCTACATGCATTTCGGCGACAGCGGCGTCGGCGGCAGATGGGGCAGTTGGTCGCTGGTCGATGCGCCGGGCGTTTCCAACCCGACCGCCGACCTTCTGACCGAACTCAACCGCAGCACCCCCTCCTGGTGGGGCGATCCGGGTGGCCCGCGCTATCAGCAGGGCCGCCGGATCGATGGCAATGACCGCGCCAACGCCCTTGCCGGAACCACCCATGGCGATATCCTTCTGGCCGGGGCGGAGGACGACCTGCTCAATCCCGGCCCGGGGCTTGACCACCTCCATGGCGGAGACGGCATCGACACGGTCCTTCTGCCCGACCCGGCCGACAGCATCAGCTTTGCCGCTGAAGGTCCCCGCATCGTCGCCCGTGGGCCCTCGGGACGCTGGCACCTCTTCTCGGTCGAACGCATCCGCTTCCCCGACGGCACCGAGATCGAGACCCCCACCCCCTAGGGCTGTCGCCGCTCCGCCAAGGCCGTCAGCGCCAGCCGCGGCAGCACCGCCGCGCAGGCCGCATAGCGCCCCGCCAGCCGCGCGGGATCACCCAGCATCCGCCACAGCCATTCCAGCGCCAGCATCCGCACCCAAACCGGCGCGCGCCGCTGTGTCCCGGCGATGAAATCCAGCCCCGCCCCGATCGACACGAAGCCCAGCCCCGGCTGCCGCACCCGGCCCAGCGCCGCCAGCCGCTCCTGCTTCGGCGCACCCAGCGCCAGCAAAACCAGCCGCGCGCCTGTGCCGGCCACCTGTTCCAGCACCGCCGCCGCCGCCGGTCCCGCAGGATCGAACCCCATGGGCGGGGCGATCCGCGCCACCACGCGCAGCCCCGGCTCCGCCTCCTCCAGCCGCGCCGCAGCCCGCTCCAGCACCGCCTCCGTCGATCCGATCAAGCCGACCGGCACTGATAGCCGCGCCGCCAGTGCCATAACCGGGGCGATCAGATCCGACCCCGGCACCAGTTCCACCTGCCGCCCCGCCAGACGGCACAGCCAGACGATGGGATTGCCATCCGCCACCACATGACTCTGCGCCACATAAGCCGCGCGAAAGGCCGGGTCACGCCGCAGCTTCACCACGTGATCAAGGTTCAACGTCGCCACCGCAAAGCCGTCACCGTCCCGCAGCCGCGCCTCCATCTCGGCCAGAAGTGTGTCGCGCGCGCGCGTGGTCACACCGATCTCTCCAGCGCCCGGTGGCCCGAACACCAGACGCCCCTGCCCCGCCCCTTCGCCTGCCGCCACGCGCACCGCCGCCGATCTCTTCGCCTCAGGGCCTTGCGCCCGGAAAGCACTGTTGCCTCACGACTATTAAGCTAGTTTAACATGCAGCGCAGCGAAACCCGTATCGGACGTCCGAGTACCCCGCATGACAGACCCTCGCCCCGATGCGGATGCCCCCTTTTCCCTCATCATCCCCGCCAGCAACGAATCCGCGTGGATCGGCCCCTGTCTCGATGCCCTGCTCGCCCAGACGGCCGAGGCCGGGCCTATGGTCGTGATCCTCTCGGCCAATGCCTGCCGCGACGATACGGTCGCGCAGGCCCACCGTCGCAGTGCCGCCTTCGCCGCGCGTGGCAGCCGCCTCGTCGTGATTGACAGCGACATCCCCGGCAAACCCGCCGCGCTCAACCGCGCCGATGCCCTCGCCCCGCCCGGGCCCCGCGCCTATCTCGATGCCGACGTGACCTGCGCCCCCGGCCTGATCGCCACGCTCCGCCATGCCCTCGCGCCCCGCGATGCCCGCTACGCCACTGGCCGCCTGACACTCGCCCCGGCCCGCAGCACGGTCACCCACCGCTACGGCCGCCTCTGGATGGCGCTGCCCTTCCATGCCACGGGCGCCGCCCCCGGTGCGGGCCTCTTTGCCGTCAATCCAGCGGGCCGCGCCCGCTGGCAGGCCTTTCCCGACCTGATCTCGGATGACAGCTTCGTCCGCCTCCACTTCACCCCTGCCGAGCGGATCGAAGTGACCGAACGCTACCTCTGGCCTCTCCCCGAAGGCTTCGCCAATCTCGCCCGCGTCCGCAGGCGTCAGGATGCTGGCCTCGCCGAACTGCGCCAGCACCACCCCGACCTTTTCCGCGCCGGGGAAGAGACGGCCGCCTCGCCGGGCCTGCTCCTGCGCCTCCTAGCGCGGCAACCACTCGACCTCGCCACCTACCTCGCTGTCCGCCTTGCCGCACGCCTGCGCCCCGCAACCGGAGGCTTCACCCGTGGCCGTTGATCCCCGCCCTGCGCCGCTGGACGACCCGATTCCCGATCCCGGCCCGATCGCCTATCTGACCGGCGAATATCCCAAGGTCTCCCACACCTTCATCCAGCGTGAAGTTGCAGCGCTGCGCGCGCTTGGCCTGCGCATCGAAACCTGCACCGTCCGCCGCGCCCCCGCTGCCGCCATAGTCGGCCCGGACCAGCAGGCCGAGGCCGCGCGCACCTATTGCATCCTCGACGCTGCGCGAAATCCGCTCACTCTCATCGCCGCCCATCTGCGCCTGATCGCCACCGCCCCCCGGCGCTGGCTCGCTGCGCTCTCCCTCGCCTTTCGACTGCGCCCGCCGGGACCGAAGGCCCTGCTCTGGCAGGTCTTCTACTTCCTCGAAGCCGGTGTTCTCGCCCGCCACCTGCAAGACCGGGGCATCGTTCACCTGCACAACCATTTCGGCAGTTCCTCCTGCAGCGTGGCCCTGCTGACCGCCACGATGACCGGCCTGCCTTTCTCCTTCACCATGCACGGCCCGTCCGAATTCTTTGAAACCGCCCATTGGCGGCTGGATGAAAAGGTCGCCCGCGCCGCCTTCACCGTGGCCATCAGCCATTTCTGCCGCAGCCAGTTGATGTACTTCTCAGACCGCACGCACTGGCACCGCATCCGCATCGTCCATTGCGGCATCGACCCGGCGCGCTTCCCGCCGCGCGCCCCGCAGCCCGATGCCCACCCCCATATCGCCTTCGTCGGGCGGCTCGACCCGGTCAAGGGCGCCGACCTTCTGCTCGACGCCCTCGCCGCACTGCGCCCTTCCCATCCCGGCCTGACCGCCTCCTTCATCGGCGACGGTCCGCAGGCAGATCACACCCGCGCCCGTGCCCGCACCCTCGGCCTCGACGACGTGACCACCTTCCTCGGCGCACAGCCCGAAGAAGCCGTGGCCGACCTGCTGCAACGGGCCGATCTTCTCGTCCTGCCCAGCTTCGCCGAAGGCCTGCCGGTCGTCCTGATGGAGGCGATGGCCACCGGCCTTCCCGTCATCGCCTCACGCATCGCAGGCATCCCCGAACTTGTCCGCGATGGCGAGAATGGGCTTCTGATCCCGGCGGGCGACACGGTCGCCCTGACGGCCGCCATCGACCGTCTTCTCACCGATCCCGACCTGCGCCTGCGCATGGGTCAGGACGGCCGCGCGACGGTCCTCGCCGATTTCACCATCGAGACAGAGGCCCGCCGCCTCGCTCGGCTCTTCACCCGCGGTGTCACGTCCGGCTGACGCGCCGTGCCGCGACCCCCTCCACCGGTCGCCGCGCCGTCCCGGTCAGTTCCCGCCGCCCGGCACCCTGCCCGCCCCGCACCCCCTTCGGCAGGATCGTGCCCGCCACCGCGCCCGCCATCAGCCATGTGATCGACTCCAGCGTCGCATTCGGGATCAGGTCGAGAAGGTTCGCCGCAAGGACCGCGGCCAGAAAGGCCCCCTCGGGCCCGATCTCGCGTCGAAAGGCCAGACGCATCACCGGCAGGCACAGCAGCCCGAACTGCGCCAGATAGCCCATCCAGCCGAACCCGTTCATCAAGATGATCCAAGACCCGTCGGTGACCGAAATGCGGTTGCCCCAGTCATTGTAGATGAATCCCCGCCCCCAGCCGCCCCAGCCGAACAGTGCCTTCTCATTGGCCTTGGCCAGCAGCATGTCCTCATTCACCAGCCGGAACCGGAAGGACGCCGCCCGATCCGCATCGACGCTCTCCGCAAGGCTCAGCACCGCCTCGACCGGCACCAGCCCAACCCCCCGCGCCATCGGATAGAACAGCACCAGCGCCGCCACCCCCGCCGCCACCAGCATGACCAGCCGCCGCCCGCCAAGCAGCACGACCACCCCAAGAACCAGCGCGATGATCAGCGCACCCAGCGACTTCGCCAGCACCAACACCACCATCAGCCCGCCCGCCAGAACCAGCCAGCGCAGCCGGTCCGAGGGCCGCACCCCTGTCGGCGTCAGCCGCCAGAGCGCCAGCGACGACAAAATCGCCATGGTCATGAAGATCCCGACCCAAAGCCCATGCGACAAGAACACAATAGGCCGAAACCCGTCGCCGCGCATGTGCTGGGCAAAGGAATGCGGAAAGAACCCGTAGATCCATGTGTTCAGTTGCGGGCTCAGCCGCACTTCGATCAGCATCAGCGGCGCATAAAGCAGCCCGCCCAGCGCAAAGCCCATCAGCAGCGCGCGCTGCCCGGTCGGCGTCCCCAGAAAGCGCCAACCCAGAAAGAAGGGGATCAACATGATCCCAAGGCCCATCAGGACCGAGATCATGTCATAGGCCCGCATCCCGGGCAGAAGATAGGGTCCAGCCGCCACTGGCTCGGGATTGCTCAGCGTGGTGGCCATGACCCCCAGCGCCGCCATCACACAGAGGGCGGCCACCCACCCCTTGGACATCAGCCGCAGTTCCGGCACCTGCCGCGCCCTGACCTGCCTCTGGGGCGCAACCTCGGGCGGCACAGCCTCCGGCAGACGCTCCACCCTCTGCGGCCCTCCAAAGCGGCTGTGCAGGACGGCACCGCGCCCACTTGCCAGCGGCACTGCCGCGACGGGCTCCGAACCGGCCCATCCCTTGCGCAGCACAAGCACGGCAATCAGCGCCACGACACTTGCGATCACCGCCTTGTCGATCGACGGAATCATCGGAAAATCGATGACCGGCCGCACTGGCAGGAACAGATATCCGCCCAGAATGGTCCAGATCAGGGCCCGCTCCGGCGGTTGCGTGCGAAACAGCACCACCCCGACGAGCGGCCACAGAAACAGCACGATATAGGCGGTCAGGTTCGGCATCGCGGGGCTGCGTCGTCTTTCCTGTTGTGATCCCCCGCACAAGGCGGTTAATTCTCATTACCTCAGTCACAGGACCGAATTGCAAGCATGAACGGCCGCCAGACCGCAGATGACGCGCTCTCGCACCCGCCGTCCATCGCCATCATTATCGTCAACTACGGCACGGCCGCCCTCGCGCTCGATGCCGCACACAGCGTGCTTGGCCAGACTCTGCCGGACCGGGCGCTTCACATCCATATCGTCGACAACGCCTCGCCCGGCGACGATGCGCAGACCTTCGCGCATGAGATCATCGCCAGAGGCTGGCAGGATCGGGTGACCCTGTGGCCCGAAGCCGTCAATCACGGCTTTGGACGGGGCAACAACATCGTCTTGTCCGCCCTCTCGCGACTGCCCGCGCCCCCGGCCTATGTTTTCCTTCTCAACCCCGACGCCGCGCTCGAAGACGGGGCCCTTGCCCGCCTTGCCGCGCTGCTCGATACCCGGCCCGACGTGGTCGCCGTCGGCGCCGGGATCTCGAAACCCGACGGTCAGCCCGTCACTGCTGCTTTCCGCTTCCCTTCGCTCCTTGGCGAATTCGAGACGGCCGCCTGCTTTGGCCCGATCAGCCGCCTTCTGCGCAATCACCGCATCCCGCTACCGCCGGATCATCCCGAAGGGCCCGTGGATTGGGTCGCCGGGGCCGCCGTCCTCTTCCGCCTCGACGCCCTGCGCGACGTGGATTTCTTCGATCCGGCCTTCTTCCTTTACTTCGAAGAGGTCGACCTGATGCGCCGCCTGCAGGCGAAGGGCGGCGTGATCTGGTACCTCCCCACCGCCCGCGCCCGCCATATCGAAGGCGCGGCAACAGGGGTCGCCTCCGGGCTGCAACGGCGCAAACCGTCCTACTGGTTCCACTCCTGGCAACTCTACCACCGGCGCGCGGCGGGCATCCCCATCGCTCTTTTGGTTGCGCTGGCCCATATGTCCGGAACGTCCCTCCATATTCTGCGCAGCCGCCTGCGCCGAAAGATACCGGCCTTGCCAGAGTGCTACTTGCGCGATTTCGTGTCAGGCGCCTTGATCCCCCTGCTGCGACCGACAAGAGCGACCCATGACTGACTCCCACCGCCTGATCGGCCTGACCAACGAGAACCCGCAGGGCATCAGCCTCGCCGGACTGATCGCCGAGGACTACCGGACCCATGGGCGCGACCCTGTTTCGCAAGGTTTCTGGGCACTCTTCTGGCACCGCTTCGGGAATTGGCGCATGGGCATCCGCCCCCGCCCGGTTCGGCTGCCCTTCTCCGCCGCCTATCGAATTGGCGCAAAGCTCACACAGTGGTTCTGCGGGATCGACCTGCCCTATACCGTCCGCCTCGGCCGTCGGGTTCGTCTCGATCACTTCGGCGGAATGATCCTCGTTGCGGAAAGCATCGGCGACGATGTGGTGATCCGCCAGAACACGACCCTCGGGATAGCCCGAACCACGAAACCCCATGACCGGCCCCGCATCGGAAACGGCGTGGATATCGGCGCCGGCGCTGTGATCATCGGTGCCATCGTCGTGGGCGACAGGGCAGTCATCGGCGCAAATGCGGTCGTGCTCCGCGATGTTCCCGAAGGGGCGATCATGGCAGGCGTACCCGCGCGCCAGATCGGACAGCGATGACGACGCGACCCACCCTCGCCGCCATCGCCATCGGACGAAACGAGGGCAAACGCCTGCTGGCCTGCCTCGACAGCCTTGCCCGCGCGGGCATTCCGCGCATCGTCTATGTTGACAGCGGCTCGTCCGATGGTTCGGCAGAGGCCGCCGCCGCCCGCGGCGCATCACTGGTCCGCCTCGCGACCGACCGACCGTTCACCGCAGCCCGGGCCCGCAACGAAGGTCTTGCGGCTCTCGCAGAGGCGCCGCCGGAGATGGTGCAGCTGATCGACGGTGACTGCGTCCTTGCCCCGACTTGGATCGAGACAGCGACGACCCGTCTGATGGCGGACCCCAACCTTGCGATCGTTTGCGGCCGCCGTAGGGAACGCCACCCCGAAACCTCCGCCTACAACCGTTTGTGCGACCGCGAATGGAACACCCCCATCGGCATCACCACGGCCTGTGGCGGCGATGCCCTCGCCCGCTACGACGCGCTTGCCGCCGTTGGCGGCTTCGACGCCAGCCTCATCGCAGGCGAGGAACCCGACCTCTGCCTCCGACTTCGCCGTGCGGGCTGGCAGATCGAACGGCTCGATGCCGAGATGGTCCTGCATGATGCTGCCATCACCCGCTTCTCCCAGTTCTGGCGCCGCGCCCGCCGCGCTGGCCATGCCTTCGCCGAAGGCCACTGGCGCCACCGTCACGGCCCCGAGGGCCATTACCGCCGCGAAACCCGGCGCGCCCTTCTGTGGGGGGCGGCGCTCCCACTCCTGAGTCTGCTCGTCCTGCCCGTCCACCCCGGCATCGCGGCCGCCCTCCTCGCCGCTTACCCTGTCCAGATCCTCCGCCTCGCCGCCCGCGAAGGCTTCTCCCGCCCCGCCCGCGAAGCGGCCCTGCTCCTGACCCTTGCGAAATTCGCCGAGGCGCAGGGTGCCATCGGCTACCACCTCGCCCGGCTGCGCAACCGCCGCATGGGCCTGATAGAATACAAATGACCCAAAGGCGTTCCCTCCGCATCCGGTCGCGCGATGCCGCCTCTTGGTCCGTCGTCCAGATTGCCGTTTCCAGCGCGATGCGTCTGGGCAGCAACCTCATCCTCACCCGCCTGCTCGCACCCGAAGCCTTCGGCCTCATCGGCCTCGCGATGACCGTGGTCACGGCCCTCACGCTGCTGTCTGACATCGGCATCGGGCGCAGCATCGTCCGCGAGCCTGACGGCGACACCACGCCCTTCCTGCAGGCCGCGTGGCGCGCCAAGGTGCTGCGCGGGTCCGTCATCGCTGTCGGCGTCCTGATCGCCGCTGCCCTTCTGTGGCTGCTTGGACCGTGGCTCGCCCCCGCCGACAGCGTCTATGCCGATCCGACCCTGCCCGGCTTGATCGCCGTCACGGCCTTCGGCGCCCTGACCCAAGGCCTCGGCAGCACCTGCGCGGAACTCGCCTCTCGGCGCATGCAGACCGGCCGCATCGTCCTCGTCCAGTTGCTCGGGCAGAGCGTGACCATCCTTGCCACCTTGACCGCCGCATGGCTGATCGGTTCCGTCTGGGCCATTGCCATCGGCATGACCATCGGGTCGGCCTTCGCCCTGCTCCAGACCTTCACCATGTTTCCGGGGCCGCGCATGGCCTGGAACGCGGACCCTGTCCTTGCCGCCCGGCTCTGGTCCTTCGGGCGCTGGATCATCCTGTCTTCCAGCCTCACCTTCTTGCAGACCAATGGTGACAAGCTGGCGCTCGCGGCCCTGCTCGGCCCGACGGCTTTCGGCCACTATGTCATCGGCCTGATCTGGCTAGAAGCAGGCAAGATGCTCTATTCGACGATGATGGGCCGGATCGCCTATCCCGCCTTCAGCGAGGTCGCCCTCTCCCGCCCTGCAGATCTGCCCGGCCTCTATCGCAGGCTGCAGCGTCTGGGGGATGCCTATCTCCTCGCCGCATTCCTCATTCTGCATTTCGGCGCATCCACGCTGATCGGCCTGCTTTACACCGACGCCTATGCCGATGCGGGACACTTCCTAGGGCTTGCTGCTTTCGCCCTTCTGGCCTCCCGCTTCGATCTTTCGTCGGAATTGCTGATCAGCCTCGGCGACAGCCGCGCCATCGCTTTCGCATCGACGATCCGCACCGTCTCGCTCGGCCTTGCCCTGCCCTTGGGCTGGTATCTCGGGGGCGTCGACGGTCTCATCCTCGGCAGCATGCTGCATTCCCTCGCACAGACGCCCTTCATGCTGTGGAAACTGAAACGGCACCTGCCCGCCCTTAACCTGTCCGAAGACATCGCCATCGTGATCGCCATCCTGACGATGGTCGTGGTCCTGCCGCAGATCTAGCGAACGGTTTCAGGAGGTTGTCCTCCCGAAGCAGGGAAAGGCCATAATCGCCAAATCCGTTCCGAGGACCCTGTAGGATGAAGAACTCGTATGAAATCATCCGCCTGACCGGTCACAGCCGAGAATAGACCGCCTCCCGGAACTCCCCCCTTATGCGATCGACCATCTGAAGCACCTCATCCGCATTCATCTCGAAACCATCCTCGACAACAGTCCCGACCACCGTGCCGTATTGCATGTCCAGCAATCGGCACCATTCATGATGCGGATTGTAGAACCGCAGCGGCGACTGCAAGGCGATCAGCGCGCCGCCATCCTGCAAGAGTAATACGGCATGGGCCAACTGGCTGCCCTCCATGCCGATGATGATCTCCGCGTCCAGAACCTGCGCGATGACAGTCTTCATCGGGCTTTCGCCGTCCACCACGCGGACACCCGCCTGCTCAAGACGCGACACCAGCGCGTCCTCGTTCTGCGGACTGCGGCGCGGGTCAGGGTCCCCCCGGCGGATGAACACGATGGCAGGCGCATTCGCCGCCCTGCATCGCGCACGCAACCGTGCCCGCAGGGCCCGCAGGCGCTCGGCCTTCTTGGGACTGAACCCGACGTCGCAAAGAAACGTCGCCTTCCGCGCCGAAAACCCGGGATGTTCGTCCCAGATCTGCCCGAGCAGCGCCGAATAAAGCGGTGCATCCCGATATCCGGGGCGACAGATCGACACAACTTTGCCGAAGCCCCCCGCCAGTTCATGACTGGAACAGTCGTCGCGCAACCAATGCCCGAAGTAATGCATCCCCTGAAAGCTGTTCGGCACGGCCACGCTGTCAAAGGCGTCAATCCCGCGCCACAGCGCCCTCAGAACCCCGCTGTCGCGCAACAGGTTGCGTCCGTCGCTGTGGAAGACATGCCCGCCAAGCACCAATACATCCCGCAACTCACAGATGGATGCCGGTCCAGACGTCCACCGCGTCGCCGCAAGCTTCTCCACCTCGCTGCCGATGGACCGATCAAAGCCACATCGCACCACGCGCCCGATCTGATCGGGGACAAAGACCGCAGGCCGACAGGACAACTCGACCGCCGGCTCGATCGGCCGATACGCCCATTCGGTGAATTTAGGCACCGCCTGCAAGCGGCGCAGCGCAGCCGTGCGGACAGCCGTCCCCAGCGCCACGACATTTGCGATCATGCGCAGGGCTTCCCCCTTTTCACCCCTCGCGCCCCGCCCGGAACATCGGCACCCGCACCGCCTCGTCTTCGCCCGACAGCGCCGCCGGCTCGATCCCCGCGAAGAACACCCCGTCACGCAGCACTTGGCTCACCGTCACCCGGTCGACCTCGGGGCTGCCCTTGGAAAAGGCATAGACCATCGCGAAATCGCACAGCTGGTTGGTCAGGCGCGGCACGCCCCGCGCCTGCTCATGGATCATCGCCACCGCCTCGGGCGTGAACAGGGGTGCCGTGCCCCCCACGCAGGCAAGCCGATGCGCGACATAGGCCGCAGTGGTTCCCGCATCCATCGCCGGGATGTGGAAGGCCGCCGTCACCCGCTGCGCAAAGGCGCGCAGACCCGGCCGCAGGATGCGCTCTCGCAACTCCGGTAGGCCGACCAGCACCACCTGCAACAGTTCATCCGTCCCGGTGTTGATATTGGTGAACATCCGGATCTCTTCCAGCGACTCCGCCGTCAGGTTCTGCGCCTCGTCAAAGACGAGAACCACCCGCCGCCCGGCGGCATATTCCGCCACCAGATGCTCCTCGAACCGGGCATAGAGGTCGACATAGGTATCCCCCGCTTCCGCCGGCTGGCCCAGCGCCAGCAGCACCCAGCGAAGCAGCTCGTCCCGCCCGCCCTGCGCATTGGACACAAGGCCATAGGTCACATCCTCGGCCCCTGATCGCAACAATTGCTGGATCAGCACCGTCTTGCCCGTGCCGACCTCCCCAGTGATCAGCGTGATCGGCGCCCGCGTGATGATCCCGTATTCCAAAAGCGAGTAAGCCCGCTTATGGGCCGACGACCAGTAGATCAGCGCCGGATCGGGCGCGATGGCGAAAGGCCGCGCGTTCAGACCGTAGAAATCAGTGTAGATGTCCAGAATGTTACCCATCCGCCTGCACTCCGCCCCGATTCCGCCCGGGTTTATCTATAGCGCATTTGCCAGAACCTGCGGCAACCGTTAACACTTTTTGCGATCCTTAACCCCGATTCAGCGATTTACCTGCATGAACGACGCACCTGCTCAGGCCCCTGCCCGGCTCTTGTCTCGCCTGCAACCTGCAGGCCTGTTCTGGCTGGCCTTTGCAACGCTGGGTGCAGGGGTCTTCTTCTGGCAGGGGATCGAGACACTCCTGATCGCCTGGAAGCAGCCCGAATACAGCCATGGGCCCCTGATCCCGGTCCTTTCGGCCATCCTCTTCCTGCGGCAACTGAAGGACGAACCCATCGTGACCGGCCCGGTCAACCGGGTGCCCGGCCTCCTTCTGATGGGCCTGTCGCTGATCCTCGCCCTTTTCGGCAAGATGGCCGAGATCGGCGATGTCACGGCCTATGCCATGATCCTCTGGGTGGGGGCGGTGCTTCTCGTCTCCTTCGGCTGGGAACAAGGGCGCCGTTTCTGGCCGCCGATCGTCCACCTGGCCTTCATGCTGCCCCTACCGGGCGTGCTCTACTACAAGGTCTCCACCGACCTGCAGTTCATCTCGTCCGAACTCGGCGTCTGGTTCCTGAGACTGATGAACGTCCCCGTCTTCCTCGACGGCAACGTGATCGATCTGGGCGTGCTCAAGCTCCATGTCGCCGAAGCCTGTTCCGGACTGCGGTACCTCTTCCCGATCCTCAGCTTCTCCTACATCTTCGCCGTGCTCTTCCAAGGGCCCATGACGCACAAGGCGATCCTGCTCCTCGCCGCAGCGCCGATCTCGGTACTGATGAATTCGGTGCGCATCGCGCTGGCGGGCCTGATCGTTCAGGAATTCGGCGAAGGCCATCTGGAAGGCTTTTCCCATTTCTTCGAAGGCTGGGTGATCTTCATCCTCTGCGTCCTGATGCTCTTCGCGCTGGCCCGCGTGCTCCTGCTTTTCCGGCCCGGCCGCCCCAGCCTCGTCGATGCGATGGATCTGGAATTCTCCGGTCTCGTGGAACAGTCCCGCCGCCTGCTGCTTGTCGAACCCTCGCGCGCGCTGGCCGCCACAGCGCTCATCACCGCGCTCGCAGCAGCGGCTTGGCAGGTCTCCCCCGGCGGCCGGACCGTGACGCCCGAACGCACCACTTTCGCCGCCTTCCCCGAACGCCTCGGCGACTGGACAGTCGGCCAGCGGGATTTCCTCACCCCCGACATCGAAGCCGCGCTCAACCCGCAGGATTACCTGCTCACCCACCTCACCAATCCGGCGGGCGAGAGGGTCGACATCTTCCTGTCATGGTTTGCAGACCAGACGGTCAGCGGTGCCCATTCCCCCGAAGTCTGCTTGCCCGGTTCAGGTTGGGAATTCTCGACCCTCGACAGGATCGATCTCGGCCCCGCACTGGGTCTTTCGAAACCCTATCCCGTAAACCGCGCCATCCTTCAGTTTGGCGAGGAACGGCTGCTCGCCTATTACTTCTTCCGTCAGAACGGCCGTCAGGTCGCTTGGGATTTCGGCTCCAAGCTGTGGCTACTCTGGGACGGCGTCTTCGACGGACGCAAGGATGGCGGCCTCGTGCGCATCATCACCCCCCTTGCTCATGGAGAGGACCCGGTCGAAGCCGACCGCCGCCTGCAGGGGGCGCTCGTGCAGATGGAACCGGTTCTGGCCGACTACCTGCCTGATTGAAGCGGTCCACAGACGCTGTCATAGACCGCGCGCACCGCGCGCGCCTTGGCCTGCCACGTGAAATCGCGTGCGACCCGCGCAGCTGCGGCTTCTCCCGTGCGCACAAGACAGGCACGGTCGGCAAGGATCCGCTCCATAGCCTCGCCCAAAGTCCGGATGATCGACGCCCGAGTCCCGATCGGAACCTTGAAACCAGTATGCGCATCAACCAATTCGCCTGGCCCGGCATAGTCTACGATCAGGGGCGGAATACCCATGGCCATCGCTTCCAATACCACCCCGCCCCCGAACTCGCGTATCGACGGAAAGCCGAGAAGGTCGGCGCCTATCAGCACTTCCTTCACTCTGCGCCGCTCGAGCCAGCCGTGAAAGGCAACCCCCGCCAAAGGAGCCGTGTTCAAATTCGGCTCTACGGATGGTAGACCAAGGTCGCGCACCTGCTGCTCCAGATCCGCCCGCATGGGCCCGTCGCCGACGAGATCGACGCGCACCCGCCCCTGCCGGATGAACGGCGCACAGGCCTCCAGCAGCATGTCGGCTCCCTTATAGGGCACAAGCCTGCCGACAAAGGCAATCAGCAGCGGTCCGTCAGCACGCCTCGCCTCTGCCCGCGGCAGGATCCATGTCGGATCGACCGCATTCTCCGGCAGGTACACGGTCTTGCTCCGCTGCTCCTGCGGCACCTCCGACTCAGTATGCCGCGATCCGACAAGGATCGAGGCCGAATCTGCCATCGTTCGGCGCACAGAGGGCCTCAGATGGTTCAGCCCCCGGAAATAGGACAGCCATTCCCGTTCCCGCCGTCGCGCCTGATCGAAACCCTTGGGCCATGGCACCCCGCCATTCAGCGGCCCCAAAACGAACGGCACACCCGCGGCACGGCAGCGGCGGGACATCGGGCTTGGGATCGTTGGGCTCAGAGGGGTCACCCGATGGACAACATCAAAGCGACCCGCCTTGATCTGAGGGCCGAACAAGGCCCAGACCTTCCGCTCGAACCATGGATAGGCGAGTGCATTCACCGCCTGTACCATCGTCCATCCACGCCCCTCGCCCATCCGCAGCACTTGCGAAAGCCGATAAACCGGGCGCGCGATGAACTCGGTATCGATTGCGGTGAAATCTTCACCCTCCCGCAGGCCAGCCCGTTGCAAGGCGTCGCGATTGCGCACCTGTGTCACGAGATGAACCTCGCCACCATCGGCCACGATCTCATCCCGGATCGCCGCGAAGATCGACCAGCCGACAAGCGGCACGCTCACCCATTCGGGATTCGCCGCTTCTGCAATCAGCAGGACGCGATACCCCATCCCCGTCTCCTCAAACCTTTATAAATCCTAAAACGACCGACTTTGCTGAAACAAGCAAGCCGCCACTTCCCAAGGCCCCATCTACTGGGTCAGATTGGCCACCCACCCTCCCCCGATAACGCCCCCTCATGCCCCGTCTTGAATCCGACCGCCTCTTCGTCGCCGTCATGGAAACCGGCAGCCTTGCCGGGGCGGCGCGCAGGCTTGGGCTGTCTTCCGGGCAGGCCTCGAAACTGCTGGCGCGGCTGGAGGCCGATCTCGGCGTCCGCCTCCTCAACCGCTCCACCCGCGCGCTGTCGCCGACAGAGGTCGGGCAGGCCTATTACGACCGCATCCGCACCATCCTTGACGATCTCGACACGCTCGATGCGCAGGTGCAGGACCGCGCCGCCGCCCCCCGGGGCCGCCTCCGCCTCACCGCGCCGCTCACCTTCGGCACGCTGCGCCTCGTCCCGGCGCTGAACGACTTCGCCAAGGCCTACCCCGAGATCGACCTCGACGTCTCCTTCACCGACCGCATGGTGAACCTCGTCGACGAAGGCTTTGATGCCGCCATCCGCGCGGGCCGGGTGGCCGACACTTCCCTCATCGCCAAAAAGCTCTGCGAAATGGAGACGATCCTCGTTGCCAGCCCCGCCTATCTGGCGGCTCACGGCACCCCCACCCACCCCGCCGATCTGGCCGCGCATCAGGCCATCATCGACACCAATTTCCGCGATCCGCTGATCTGGCGCTTCCGCGACGCGGGCGGCCCGCTCTCCATCCCCCTTTCCGCCCGCCTGCGCTATTCCAATGCCGAGGCCTGCCTTCAGGCCGCCGAGGCAGGCCTCGGCATCGCCCATCTCCCCGACTTCGTCGCAGGCCCCAGCCTAGCCGCAGGCCGCACCCGCACGCTCCTCCCCGATTTCGCCGAACCAGCCGGCGGCATCTATGCCCTCTACCCGCCGGGACGCCACCTCGCGGCAAAGCTGCGCGCGCTGGTCGATTTCCTCGCCGCCCGCTTCCACCGCGCGGATTGGTCCGCCTGATCCCTTCCAAATCGGAAGCAATCATCTTCCCGTCAGACGGATTATAATCCCGAAAGAATGGATGCATCTTCCCCCCATTGCCGCCCCTGCGCGGCCAGATCAAAAAGGGAACCGCCTCCATGACCGCCTTCACCGCCTCCTCCACCTCCGCCAGCCATGCCGATCTCGCCGCCACGCTTTTGCGCGTGACCTCGGGCATCTGGTTCCTCCTCCATGCCGGGCTCAAGATTTTCGTCTTCACCCCCGCCGGCACCGCAGGCTTCTTCGAATCCATCGGCCTGCCCGGCCCGCTCGCCTATGTCGTGATCCTGGCCGAACTCCTGGGCGGCATCGCCCTCATCGCCGGATACAAGACGCGCCTCGTCGCGCTTGGCCTCTCGGTCATCCTGCTCGGCTCCATCTACACCCCGCACTTCGCCGCTGGCTTCTTCTTCTCGAACCCCAATGGCGGCTGGGAATTCCCCGCCTTCTGGGCGCTCACCCTCTGGGCGCTGGCCCTTCTGGGCGATGGCGCCTACGCTCTGGGCAAGCGCTGAGTCCGGCCAAAAGGGAGACCCGCGATGAGCACCGCCACCGCCCCGATGGAGATCGGCACCGTCACCCTGACCGTGCGCGACCTGTCCCGCAGCGCCGATTTCTACGTCCGCGCCCTTGGTCTGGAAAAGCTCCACTCCGACGGGTCGGACGCGGTGATGGGCGCAGGCAACCGGGCGCTGGTGCGGCTCATCGCCGATCCCGCCGCCCGCGAACGCACCCCGCGCGAGGCGGGCCTCTTCCACACCGCCATCCTGCTGCCCGACCGCGCGGCACTGGGGACGTGGGTCCACCACGCCTCCGCCACCCGCCTGCCCGTGCAAGGCACGTCCGACCATAGGGTCAGCGAGGCGATCTACTTCGCCGATCCCGAAGGCAACGGCATCGAAATCTATGTCGACCGCCCCCGCGCTGCATGGACGAAACCGGACGGCAGCATCCACATGACCAGCGACCCGCTGGATGTGCAGGACCTCGCCGCCGCCGCCCGCGGCCCCTGGACGGGCGCGCCGGACGGAACGGTCGTCGGCCATGTCCACCTGCAAGTGGGCGACGTGAAACAGGCCGAGGCCTTCTACAACGGCACGCTCGGCTTTCCCATCACCGCCCATTACCCGGGTGCCGCCTTCTACGGCGCGGGCGGCTATCACCACCACTTCGCCACCAACATCTGGAACAGCCGTGGCGCCGGCCCCCGCACCCCCTCAACCGGCCTCACCGCCGTGGAAATCCGCGCCGATGCCGCCTCTCTCACCGCGATCACCGCCCGCACGGATGGCGCGACCGACCTGACAGACCCATGGGGCACCCGCATCACCGTGACGGAGAAACCCTGATGCTCGTCAACGGCAAATGGGTCGCCAAATGGGACCCGGTGCAGGCCAAGGATGCCAAGGGCGGCTTCGTGCGCCAGACCTCCACCTTCCGCAACTGGGTCACGCCCGACGGCCGCCCCGGCCCCACCGGCAGCGGCGGCTTCAAGGCCGAGGCCGGGCGCTACCACCTCTATGTCGCCCTCATCTGCCCATGGGCCAGCCGCACCCTCATGGCGCGCAAGCTCAAGGGGCTGGAAGAGGTCATCACCCTCTCCATCGTCGAACCCGAGCTGACCGATGAAGGCTGGCGCTTCGCCCCGGGGGCCGATCCGGTGAACGGCGCGACCTATATGCACGACCTCTATCGCAAGGCCGACCCGCAGGTGAACGGCCGCGCCACCGTGCCCGTCCTCTGGGACAAGGCCACCGCCACCATCGTGAACAACGAAAGCGCCGATATCCTGCGCATCTTCAACACGGGCTTCGGCCCGTTGGCCAAAGGCCCCGACCTTTACCCCGGCCATCTGGCAACCGAGATCGACGCGCTGAACGACGCGATATACCCGGCGCTCAACAACGGGGTCTACCGCGCGGGCTTCGCCACCACGCAACTCGCCTATGAAGAGGCCTTCCACGACGTCTTCGCCACGCTCGACGCGCTGGAAACCCGCCTCGCCGACGGTCGTCTCTGGCTGCACGGCGCCACCTTCACCGAAACCGACATCCGCGCCTTCGTCACGCTCGTCCGCTTCGACGCGGCCTATCACGGCCTCTTCAAATGCAACCTGCGCCGTCTGGCCGATTACCCCCACCTCTCGGCCTATACCGCCCGCGTCCACCGCCTGCCCGGCATCGCCGAAACGGTGAACATCGACCACATCAAGCGCGGCTATTACTCGATCAAGACGCTCAACCCGAACGGGATCGTGCCCCTCGGCCCCCGGCTGGACTGGCTCGCACCCTGACGACCCTCACACCGGGGCGACCACCACTTCCGTGCCCCATTCCGCGCATTTCCGCGCCAATTCCTGCGGCAGCGCGCGATCCGTGAACAGCACCGTGATCTCCGACAAGGACGCCAGCCGCGCAGGCGCACTGCGGTCCAACTTGGAATGGTCGCAGACCAGAAACACCTTCCGCGCCTGCCGGATGATCGCCTTCGACACCCGCACCTCGGCCAGATCGAAGTCCAGCAGATCCCCATCCCGGTCCAGCGCGGACGCCCCGATCACCGCGTAATCCACCTTGAACTGCTCAAAGAACTGCGTCGTCAGCTCCCCCACCAGCCCGCCATCCGACCGCCTGAGCGCGCCCCCCGCCACCATGATCTCGCAGCCCGGATTGGCAGCCAGCGTGTTGGCCACGTTCATATTGTTCGTCACCACCGTGATGTTGCGATGGGCCAGCAACTCCTGCGCCACGGCTTCCGTCGTGGTGCCAAGGTTCATGATCAGGCTGCAATTCTCCGGGATCGCCGCCGCACAGGCCCGCGCAATGGCGGCCTTCGCGCCCTCGTTCATCCGCCGCCGCTGCTCATAGCCAAGGTTCGCCACCCCGGTCTTGGGCACCGCCCCGCCATGCACCCGGTCCAGATGGCCCATATCGGCCAGTTCCGACAGATCCCGCCGGATCGTTTGCAGCGTCACGTCAAAGCGCTGCGCCAGATCCTCCACCACCACACGGCCCTCGGCGCGCGCGATCTCCAGAATCTCGCTCTGACGAAAACTCAGCGCCATCGCGCGTTCCTTTTTCTTCGCCGAATAGCCGCGCAGTTTCGATAAGGTCGCGCGACCGATCAAGCCGGAAAAGTTTCTGCGCGCGCAAGCAGAAACCCCGCCGCAGCGCAGCGCGAAATTGCGCGTTTCCCTCACAAATCCTTGATAATCCATGATTTACCCAACGTCACTTGCGCGCCAATGTTCGCTTTCGCTAAATTCGCGCAAAAGCGAAAAATGTGGATTGACCTATGAGTAAGATTCGTACCAACCTGCCCCCCGTCAGGGAGGAGACTGGCGTGAACACGAAGACACGGCCCGAAGTGGCCGACCTCTTCATTATTGGCGGCGGCATCAACGGCTGCGGCATCGCCCGCGATGCCACGGGCCGTGGCCTGTCGGTGATCCTCGCCGAACAGGGCGATCTGGCGCAGGCCACCTCCTCCGCCTCGACCAAGCTGTTCCACGGCGGCCTGCGCTACCTTGAGTATTTCGAATTCCGCCTGGTGCGCGAGGCGCTGGAGGAACGGGAAACCCTCCTCGTCGCCATGCCCCACATCTCGTGGCCCATGCGCTTCGTCCTGCCCTACCATCCCGACATGCGCTTTGAGGGGGACACGCCCACGGGCCGCCTGCTCGCCCGCCTCATGCCATGGATGAAGGGGCGCCGCCCCGCATGGCTCATCCGCCTTGGCCTTTTCCTTTACGACACGCTGGGGGGCCGCAAGATTCTGCCCGCCACCCGCACGATCGACCTGACGCGCGATCCGGCGGGCAAGGCGCTGCAATCGCGCTTCCGCCACGCCTATGAGTATTCCGACTGCTGGGTCGAAGACTCCAAACTCGTCTCCCTCAACGCCCGCGACGCCGCCCAGCGCGGCGCGACCGTCCTCACCCGCACCCGCGTCACCTCCGCCACCCGCGCGGGCGATCTGTGGGAAATCACCACCGACGGCCCCGAGGGCCGCGACACCTTCCACGCCCGCGCCTTGGTGAACGCAGGCGGCCCATGGGTCGAAGACGTCATCCGCAACGTCGCCCGCATCAATTCCTCCGAAGGCGTCCGCCTCGTGCGCGGCAGCCATATCGTGACGAAAAAGCTCTACGATCACGACCGCTGCTACTTCTTCCAAGGGACCGACGGGCGCATCATCTTCGCCATCCCCTATGAGCAGGACTTCACCCTGATCGGCACCACCGACAAGGATCACAAGGGCGCCCCGAAAGACGCCGCCTGCACGGATGAGGAACGCGACTACCTGCTGAAATTCGCCTCGCAGTATTTCGCCAACCCCGTCACCGTGAAGGACGTGGTCTGGACATATTCCGGCGTCCGCCCCCTCTACAATGACGGGGCGAAATCGGCCACCGCCGCCACCCGCGACTATGTCCTCTCGCTCGACGACACCGGAGCGCCCTTGCTCAACGTCTTCGGCGGTAAGATCACCACCTACCGCCGCCTTGCCGAATCCGCGCTGGAGAAACTCCAACCCTTCTTCCCGCAGGCCAGCGGCCCGTGGACGGCCCGCGTCCCCCTTCCAGGCGGCGCCTTCGCCCATGACGCCGTCCCCGCCCTCACTGCCGCGCTCAAATCGCGCTTCCCCTTCCTCACCGATTACTGGGCCGCCCGCCTGATCCGCGCCTATGGGAGCGAGGCGGAAACCCTCCTCGGCACCGCCACCTCGCCCGCCGATCTTGGCCGCGACTTCGGCGCGACCCTGACCGAGGCCGAGGTGCGCTGGCTCATGACCCACGAATTCGCCCGCGCCGCCGCCGATATCGTCTGGCGGCGCACCAAGCTTGGTCTGCGGATGACCAAGGAACAGATCGCCGCGCTGGATGCCTTCATGGCAGGCGCGGCCACCCACGGGGCGATCAGCCCCGCGGCAGAGTGAAGGGGGACCGATGGCGCTGGAACTGCAAGCCGTCAGCCGTGTCGTGAAGGGGCAGATGCACATCGCCCCCACGACGCTGACGCTGGAAAAGGGGACGATGAACGTCCTTCTTGGCCCCACGCTGTCGGGCAAGACCTCGCTCATGCGCCTGATGGCAGGGCTCGATGTCCCCACCTCTGGCCGCCTCATGTGGCACGGGCAGGATGTGACGGGCGTGCGGGTGCAGGACCGCAAGGTCGCCATGGTCTACCAGCAATTCATCAATTACCCGGGCCTCTCGGTCTATGACAACATCGCCTCCCCCCTGCGCCTGATGGGCAAACCCAAGGCCGAAGTGGACCGCGCCGTCCGCGAAACGGCGGAAATGCTCAAACTCACCCCCATGTTGGACCGCAAACCGCTGGAGCTTTCGGGCGGCCAGCAGCAGCGCTGCGCCCTTGCCCGCGCGCTGGTGAAAGGCGCGGGCCTCGTTCTCTTGGACGAACCCCTCGCCAACCTTGACTACAAGCTGCGCGAGGAACTGCGCGCCGAAATCCCCCGCATTTTTGAGGAATCCGGCGCGATCTTCGTCTATGCCACCACCGAACCCGAAGAGGCGCTGCTCTTGGGCGGCAACACCGCCACGCTCTGGGAAGGCCGCGTCACCCAATTCGGCCCCACCCCGCAGGTCTACCGCCAGCCCGCCGATGCCACCACCGCGCGCGTGTTCAGTGACCCGCCGATGAACTTCGTCTCCTGCGTCAAGGACGGAAACCGCGTGAATTTCGGCAGCCATGCCAACGCCCCCGCCGACGGCACCTTCGCGGGCCTGCCCGATGGCCGCTACACGGCGGGCTTCCGCGCAAACCACCTGCACCTGAACACCCATTCCGGCCATGCGGTGGAATTCCGCTGCACCCTCGGCGTGTCGGAAATCACCGGATCGGAAACCTTCCTCCACCTCACCCATGGCTCGGATCGCTGGGTCGGCCTCGTCCATGGCGTCCATGACCTGCAACCGGGCAGCGAGGTCAGCCTCTGGCTCGACCCCGTCCATGTCTATCTCTTCGATGCCGAAGGGCGCCTCGCCGCGCCTGCGGCCTATGCGGCGGCGGCCTGACCGATGGCACAGATCACCCTCAAGAACCTCGCCCACAGCTACCACGCCAACCCGCGCGGCGAACAGGACTTCGCCCTGAAGGAAATGGATCACGTCTGGCAGGACGGCGGCGCCTATGCGCTTCTGGGCTCCTCCGGCTGCGGCAAGACGACCCTTCTCAACATCATCTCGGGCCTGCTGCGCCCAAGCCAAGGCCGCGTCCTCTTCGGCAATACCGACGTGACCGATGCCGAAACGGCGGAACGCAACATCGCGCAGGTCTTCCAGTTCCCGGTCGTCTACGACACGATGACCGTGCGCGACAACCTCGCCTTCCCGCTGCGCAACCGGGGCATGGATGCCGCCTATATCCAGTCCCGCGTCGCCCAGATCGCCGCCATGATCGGAATGGACCACATCCTCGACCGCAAGGCGCGCGGGCTGACGGCGGACGCCAAGCAGAAGATCTCCCTCGGTCGCGGCATGGTGCGCGAGGATGTGAATGCGATCCTCTTTGACGAACCGCTCACCGTGATCGACCCGCACATGAAGTGGGAACTCCGCACCCAGCTGAAACAGCTGCACCGTGAATTCGGCCACACGATGATCTACGTCACCCATGACCAGACCGAAGCGCTCACCTTCGCCGACAAGGTGGTGGTGATGTATGACGGGCGCGTGGTCCAGATGGGCACGCCGGAAGAGCTTTTCGAAACCCCCGCCCATACCTTCGTGGGCTATTTCATCGGCTCGCCGGGGATGAACCTTTTCCCGGCAGACATCCGGGGCAGCACCGCGCATCTGCAAGGCGCCGCCGTCCCGCTGGGTGCGGCCTACGGGCCAATCACGGGCCGCACCCAGATCGGCATCCGCCCCGAATATGCCGTCCTCACCGAAGGCGACGGCGTCCCCATCACCATCCGCCGGGTGGAAGACGTGGGCCGCCATCGCATCATCCGGGGCGAGGTGGCGGGCCAGCCCATGAACGTCATCGCGCCCGAAGGCATGCCTGTGGGCGCCTCCCTCACCCATGTCCGCTTCACGCCCGACCGCGTCAACGTCTATGCCGATGACTGGCGCGTCGCACCTGCCGGGGGGGCCGTCTGATGGATAAGACACAGAACAACAAGGCATGGTTCCTCGTCCTGCCCGTCCTCGTGATCGTCGCCTTCTCGGCGATCCTGCCGCTGATGACGGTGGTGAACTACGCGCTCAACGACACCTTCGGGAACAACGAATTCTTCTGGGTGGGGCTTGAGTGGTTCGAGGAAATGGTCACCTCCGACCGCCTGCACGAAGCCTTGGGCCGCCAGATCCTCTTCTCCGCCATCATCCTTGCGATCGAGGTGCCCTTGGGCATCTACATCGCGCTCAACATGCCGAAAAAGGGCTTCTGGGCCTCCGTCTGCCTCGTGCTCATGGCGCTGCCGCTGCTGATCCCCTTCAACGTCGTGGGCACGATCTGGCAGATCTTTGGGCGGGTGGATATCGGCCTTCTGGGCCATTACCTCGCGGAATTCGGCATCGACTACAACTACACCAACGACCCGCTCGACGCTTGGATCACCGTCATTGTCATGGATGTCTGGCACTGGACCAGCCTCGTCGCGTTGCTGTGCTACGCAGGCCTGCAATCCATCCCGCAGGCCTATTATCAGGCCGCCCGCGTGGATCAGGCCAGCCGCTGGGCCGTCTTCCGCTACATCGAACTGCCCAAAATGGCGGGCGTCCTGCTGATCGCGGTCCTTCTGCGCTTCATGGACAGCTTCATGATCTATACCGAACCCTTCGTCGTCACCGGCGGCGGCCCGGGCAACTCCACCACCTTCCTGTCCATCGACCTTGTGAAGATGGCCATCGGCCAGTTCGACCTCGGCCCCGCCGCGGCCTTCTCGATCATGTACTTCCTCGTGATCCTGCTGGTCTCTTGGGTCTTCTACACGGTGATGACCAATCTCGACAAAGAGGAGGGCAAGTAACATGCGCCTGCGCGGCTCCGCCCTTGTGATGACGCTCTACCTGCTGTTCCTGCTGATCCCGATCTATTGGCTCGTGAACATGAGCTTCAAGACCAATACCGAGATCACCTCCACCTTCACCCTCTTCCCGTCCGATTTCACGATCCAGAACTACGTGACGATCCTCACCGATCCGTCGTGGTACATGGGATATGTGAACTCCATCATCTACGTGGTGATGAACACGGTCATCTCCATCACCGTGGCCCTGCCCGCAGCCTACGCCTTCTCACGCTACAACTTCATGGGCGACAAGCACCTCTTCTTCTGGCTGCTGACCAACCGCATGGCACCGCCCGCCGTCTTCGCACTGCCCTTCTTCCAGCTCTATTCCTCGGTCGGCCTCTTCGACACCCATATCGCCGTGGCGCTGGCACATTGCCTCTTCAACGTGCCCCTCGCGGTCTGGATCCTCGAAGGCTTCATGCGCGGCGTGCCCAAGGAAATCGACGAAACGGCCTATATCGACGGCTATTCCTTCGGGCATTTCTTCGTGAAGATCTTCATGCCCCTCATCGCCTCCGGCATCGGCGTTGCGGCCTTCTTCTGCTTCATGTTCTCATGGGTGGAACTGCTGCTCTCCCGCACGCTGACAAGCGTGAACGCAAAGCCCATCGCCGCCACCATGACCCGCACGGTCTCTGCCTCCGGCATGGATTGGGGCGTGCTCGCCGCAGCGGGCGTCCTCACCATCATCCCCGGCGCGCTGGTGATCTACTTCGTCCGCAACTACATCGCCAAGGGCTTCGCCCTGGGGAGGGTGTGATGACCTCATCCCGCTGGACCCTGATCTACCTTGTGACCGGCGGCACGCTGGCCGCCATCCTCATGGCCCTCATCATGGCCACGCCGCGCACCGAAGACGGGATCGACTGGTTCGGTCCCATGATCCCGGGCGGCTGGATGGCTTGGACCTTCCCGGTCGCCCTCTTCTTCTTCGTGATCGCAAGCCTCCTGATCCTTTTCACGCTGCTCGCGATCCGGTTCCCCGAAACGCCCCGCCGCGGCATCCTGCGCATCGAAACCACGCGCGGCGACCGGCTCTTCATTTCGCTCTTGGGCTCGGCCTTCATCTGCTTGGGCTGGCTCTTCTTCTTCGGCGCTCCCCTCTGGGGCGCGTTGATCCTTTGCCTGATCTATGCTGCAGCGGTCTTCCGCTGGGTGTGATCCAAGGCATGACAGCGCCGGGGGGGCCGGATGCGACCCGTCCCCCCCGGCAGAACGAAGACGGCACGTCTCACATTCTGGGAGGAAAGTTAATGAGACTCAGACAAACGACAACCGCGATGGCGCTTGCGCTCTTCGCGCTCGGCTCGGCCCCGGCCTGGGCCGACATGGAGGCGGCGAAAGCCTTCCTCGACGCAGAAATCGGCGATCTCTCGACCCTGTCCCGCGCGGATCAGGAAGCCGAGATGCAGTGGTTCATCGACGCCGCTGCCCCCTATGCCGGCATGGAAATCAAGGTGGTGTCCGAAACCATCACCACCCATGAATACGAAGCCAAGGTCCTCGCCCCGGCCTTCACCGCCATCACCGGCATCAAGGTCACCCATGACCTGATCGGCGAAGGCGACGTGGTGGAAAAGCTGCAGACGCAGATGCAGTCGGGCGAGAACATCTATGACGCCTATATCAACGACTCCGACCTGATCGGGACCCACTGGCGCTATCAGCAGGCCCGCAACCTGACCGACTGGATGGCAGGCGAAGGGGCAGCGGTCACCAACCCGAACCTCGACGTGGCCGACTTCATCGGCACCAAGTTCACGACCGGCCCGGACGGCAAGCTGTACCAGCTTCCCGACCAGCAGTTCGCGAACCTCTACTGGTTCCGCTACGACTGGTTCAACGATCAAAAGACCAAGGACGACTTCAAGGCCGCCTATGGCTATGATCTCGGCGTCCCGCTGAACTGGTCCGCTTACGAGGACATCGCGGAATTCTTCACCGGCCGCGACATGTCCTATGCGGGCGGCCCGGCCACCGGCGTCTATGGCAACATGGACTACGGCAAAAAGGACCCGTCCCTCGGCTGGCGCTACACCGACGCATGGATGTCCATGGCCGGTATGGGCGACGTGGGCGAACCCAACGGCCTCCCGGTCGATGAATGGGGCATCCGCGTGAACGAAAACTCGCAGCCGGTCGGCTCCTGCGTTGCCCGTGGCGGTGCCACGAACGACGCCGCCGCCGTCTATGCCGTGACCAAGGCGATCGAGTGGCTGCAGAAGTTCTCGCCGCCCGAAGCGCAGGGCATGACCTTCGGCGAAGCGGGCCCGGTTCCTGCTCAGGGCAACATCGCCCAGCAGATGTTCTGGTACACCGCCTTCACCGCCGACATGGTCAAGCCCGGCCCGGTGATGAACGAGGACGGCACGCCGAAGTGGCGCATGGCCCCCTCGCCGCACGGCGCCTACTGGCAGGACGGCATGAAGGTCGGCTATCAGGACGCCGGTTCCTGGACGCTGATGAAGTCCACCCCGGTGGATCGCGCACAGGCCGCATGGCTCTATGCGCAGTTCGTCACGTCCAAGACCGTCGACGTGAAGAAGTCCCACGTGGGCCTCACCTTCATCCGTGAATCCACGATCCAGCACCAGTCCTTCACCGATCGCGCCCCGCAACTCGGCGGCCTGATCGAATTCTACCGCTCGCCCGCCCGCGTTCAGTGGTCGCCCACCGGCACCAACGTTCCGGACTATCCGAAGCTGGCGCAGCTGTGGTGGCAGAACATCGGCGACGCCATGTCGGGGGCCAAAACCCCGCAGGAAGCGCTTGATGCCCTCTGCGAAGAGCAGGAAAAAGTGCTGGAGCGGATCGAACGTGCAGGCGTTCAGGGCGACATCGGCCCGAAGATGAACGAACCGCAGGATCCGCAGGTCTGGATCGACGAACCCGGTTCGCCCGTCGGCAAGCTGGAGAACGAAAAGCCCGCAGGCGAAACGATCTCCTATGACGAGCTGATCAAGTCCTGGCAGCAGGGCTAAGGCCAAAGGGCGGGCGCCTCCGGGCGCCCGCCTCCCTTCTCCCTTGCAAAGCCACGCCCTGTCCCGGGGCGTGGCTTTGCCAGCAAGAAGAAACGATCACGAACAGGGGCCACGCATGACCCATATCCTCGCCATCGATCAGGGCACCACCTCCTCGCGCGCCATCCTTTTCGACGCCGCCCTCAAGGTCCGGGCCGTCGCGCAGGAGGAATTCCCCCAGCACTACCCCGCCTCCGGCTGGGTGGAACATGATCCCTCCGACCTCTGGTCGACCGTCGCAGGCACCGCCCGCGCCGCCATCGAAAAGGCCGGGATCGGCGCGGACAGCATCGCCGCCATCGGCATCACCAATCAGCGCGAAACGACCCTGATCTGGGACCGCGCCACGGGCGAGCCCATCCACCGCGCCATCGTCTGGCAGGACCGCCGCACCGCCGATATCTGCGGCGCGCTCAAGGCCGCCGGGCATGAGCCGATGATCACCGCCCGCACAGGCCTGCTGCTCGATCCCTATTTCTCGGGCACCAAGATCAAATGGCTGCTCGACCACGTCCCCGGCGCCCGCGCCCGCGCCGCACGCGGCGAACTGGCTTTCGGCACCGTCGACACCTTCCTCATCTGGAAACTGACCGGCGGCAAGGTCCACGCCACCGACGCCACCAACGCCGCCCGCACCCTGATCTACAACATCGCCAAGGGCGAATGGGACGCCGACATCTGCGCCCTCCTCGACATCCCCATGTCGCTGCTGCCCGAGGTGAAGGATTGCGCCGCCGATTACGGCACCACCCGCCCCGATCTCTTCGGCCGCGAAATCCCCATCCTCGGCGTGGCGGGCGACCAGCAGGCCGCAACCGTGGGTCAGGCCTGCTTCGCCCCCGGCATGATGAAATCCACCTATGGCACGGGCTGCTTCGCGCTTCTCAACACCGGGGCCGACATGGTGCCGTCGAAGAACCGCCTCCTCACCACCATCGCCTACCGGCTGGATGGCCAAACCACCTACGCCCTCGAAGGCTCCATCTTCATCGCGGGCGCCGTCGT
>JACVZW010000013.1:79422-81670 GCA_014654775.1 Paracoccaceae bacterium
ATGGCCAAACCACCTACGCCCTCGAAGGCTCCATCTTCATCGCGGGCGCCGTCGTCCAATGGCTCCGCGACGGGCTCAAGATCATCCGCGAGGCGAAGGAAACCCAACCTCTGGCCGATGCCGCCGACCCGTCGCAGGACGTCGTCCTCGTCCCCGCCTTCACCGGCCTCGGCGCGCCCTATTGGCGGCCTGATTGCCGCGGCGCGGTCTATGGCCTGACCCGCAATTCCGGCCCCGCCGAACTCGCCAAGGCCGCGCTGGAAAGCGTCGGCTACCAGACCCGCGACCTCTTAGAGGCGATGCGCTCCGACTGGGGCGCGGCCGCCGACGGCATCCTGCGCGTCGATGGCGGCATGACGGCCTCCGACTGGGCGATGCAATTCCTCTCCGACATCCTCGGCGCCCCCGTCGACCGCCCCGTCGTGACCGAAACCACCGCGCTCGGGGCCGCCTATCTTGCGGGTCTCAAGGCAGGCCTCTGCCCCCCGCCTGCGGAATTCCAAAAGACTTGGGCGCTGGAACGCCGCTTCACCCCCGCGATGGACGACCGCACCCGCGCCGCCAAATACGCCCGCTGGGGCCGCGCCGTCGCCGCAACGATGACCGTCTGACCCCCTCCCCGACCCTCCCCCGTCCCGGGGGAGGGAGAAGGCCCCGCTCAACTCTCCGCCCGAACCCCGCTCGGCCTCCATCGCCAAGACGCATCTGCCCGCGCCACGCCCCCAACCCCCTCCCTCGGCACGGGGGAGGGTCGGGGAGGGGGTCGCCGCCAACCCACGGACCCGCCATGCCCCCCTTCGCCATCGTCCCCCCGCAACGCATCCTCTTCGGCCGGGGCGAGGCCGCGAAGGCCCCCGCCCTCATCGCCGCCTTCGGCCCGCGCGGGCTGATCGTCCACGGCGCGACCGCCGCCCGCGCGGCATGGCTGATCGACGCCCTTCAGGCAGCAGGCATCGAAACCCTCGCCCTCCCCTGTACCGGCGAACCCACCCTCCCCATGCTGGAGGCAGCCATCGCCACAGCCAGACCGTTCCAACCCCAATGGGTCACCGCCCTCGGCGGCGGCGCGGCGCTTGACCTCGGCAAGGCCCTCGCTGCCCTCATCCCCGCCCCGACCAGCCCGCTCGACCACCTCGAGGTCGTGGGCAAAGGCCTCCCCCTCGCCGCCCCGCCCCTCCCCTTCATCGCGTTTCCCACCACCGCAGGCACAGGGGCCGAGGCCACGAAGAACGCCGTCATCGGCCTCCCCGACCACGGCCGCAAGGTATCACTCCGCGACGACCGCATGCTCGCCCGCCTCGCCCTCGTCGATCCGGCACTCACCGACCACACCCCCCGCGCCACCACCCTCGCCTCCGGCCTCGACGCCATCACGCAGGTGATCGAACCCTTCGTCTCCTCCAAGGCCACCCCCTTCACCGATGCGATCACCGCCCCCGCCATCCCCCAAGGCCTGACCGCCCTCAAGCGGCTGATGGAGGCCGAAGACCCGCAGGCCCGCGACGCCCTTGCCTATGTCTCGCTGACGGGCGGCCTCGCGCTGGCCAATGCGGGGCTGGGCGCGGTGCATGGGCTGGCAGGCGTCATCGGCGGCCTCACCCCCGCCCCCCATGGCGCCATCTGCGGCGCCCTCCTCGCCCCCATCCTCCGCCTCAACCGCCAGCATGCCACGGGCGAAACCGCCCGCCGCCTCGACAGCGTGTTCCAGCACATCGCCGCCACCCTCGGCGGCGCGGCACAAGACGCCCCCGACACCCTCGCCGCATGGGCGCGCGCCTCAGGCCTGCCCGGCCTTACCGCCCAAGGCCTGCCCGCCGCCCTCCACGCCGAAACGGCCCGGGCCGCGCTTACCTCCTCCTCCATGAAAGGCAACCCCGTCCCGCTGACCGAGGCAGAGCTTATCTCCGCCCTCCAAGCTGCCGCCTGATCCCGGCGCGGCCGCGCCTGCCCCTTGCAACCCGGCCCCGCTTCTGCCCTTCTGGCAGGGCCACCGGGAAAGACATGTGAATGCCCCGCCTCCTCGCGCCCCTCCTCGCTTTGGCCCTGCTCTCGGCGTGCCAGCTGTCCCTGCCGGGCCGCGACCGCGCGCCCGACACCGCCCCCAACCCGGTCACAGGCGGCGCGATCACCACCACCACGCTTGACGCTCCTGCCCCGCCTGCCACAGCCACCACACCACCTGCGGCAAGCACAGCCACCGCCACCGCCGCCTCCCCCACCGACCCAAGGCCGCAACCCCGCCCCGAAA
>JACVZW010000013.1:81770-92072 GCA_014654775.1 Paracoccaceae bacterium
GCCACCGCCACCGCCGCCTCCCCCACCGACCCAAGGCCGCAACCCCGCCCCGAAACCGCAGGCCAAGCCGCCGAAACCACCACCGCCGAAGTCCCCGCCGAACCGACCGCCGAACCCGCCCCAGAAATCCCCGCCGCCCTCAAATCCCCCAGCCAGATCGCTTGCGAAGATGACGATGGCACATGGGCCCGGGCGGGCGATGGCGGCGGCATGGCCTGCGTCTACCAGACCCGCGACGGCGGCAAGCGCTGCGACAGCAAGGACGATTGCGAAGGCGAATGCCTCGCCCGCTCGCGCAGCTGCTCGCCCATCCAGCCGCTCTTCGGCTGCAACGCCGTCCTGCTCGACACCGGGGCCGAGGTTACGCTGTGCCTCGACTGATCCCCGCCCTCCTCCTTGCCCTCCTCGCCGCCTGCACCCAGACGACGCGGATCGACGGCTTCCGCAGCCAAGGCCCGATCTATTCCAACGCCGTCCTCGACCTGCGCCAGTTGCAGGGCACATGGACCCAAGTCGCCGCCTTCTCCACCACCCCCACCCGCTGCCGCCCCGGCGCGGCCGAGATCGCGGCCACCCCCACCGGCCTCACCATCCGTACCCGCCTCTGCCTCAACGGGGCCGATCTCGCCTATACCGGCCCCCTCGCCATCACCGGGCCGGGCCGCCTGCGCCCCACCGGGCAGGCCCCCAAACCGCTCGACCGCGACTGGTGGCTCCTCTGGGCCGATGCCGATCTGCGCACCCTCGTCCTCGGCACGCCCGATGGCAGCTTCGGCTTCATCCTCAATCGCGGCGGCCCCCTCTCCTCCGACCGCCTCATCGCCGCCCGCGACATCCTCGATTGGAACGGTTACGACACCACGCGCCTCGTCTCCTTCACGCGCTGAAGGATCGCTTGGAAAGCCTTAACGAAGGGTCAGCCGACCGCGCGCTGCGTGCCCACAGAATGCGGCACAAAAGACGGCACAGAACAGGGCACACCCTCTGTAGGTTCTGCCCTCCCCGGCGCCCTCACTCTTCGTTAACAAAAGCCCCAGACAGCGCCCGCTGCGTGCCCACAGTTTGCTGCACAGATTGCGGCACAAAACAGGGCACACCTGTTTTCAGGCAATCCCCTGCCGCAGCCCCCGCAAATGACCCGCCACATCCCGTGCGCTGAAGGCCGCTTCCTTCACCAGCCAATCGAAATGCTGGCTGATCTGCTGCACCCGACCGCTGTCCCGAAACGCCAGATAATGCCGCCCCAGATAGACCACCGCCAGAAGCGGGCCAAACACCGTCACCGGCGCCGAAAACACCCGCCGCGCGTCGAACAGATACAGCCGCAGCGACGGATAAAGCTGTTCTGTCAAGAGGATAAGCCGATCCATCTGCTCGGCCCGCACCCGCGCCTCAAGGCCTTCGTAATAGCCCGTCCCACCCGCAAAGGCCGCGATCTCGTGCAAGGGCAGCGCGATTTCGTAATCGGACCGCGCATTGCGCATCCATTCCAGCCGGTCCTCAAAGGCCCCCAGCGCCTGCTCCGCCGTCCGGCCCAGTTGGGGCCGATACTCCCACTCCACCATCGCCCGCGTTTTCAACATATCGGGCAAAGTCGCCGGAACATGCCGTATCTTGTAGCCCGCCGCCTCCTGATGCCAACCGAAGATCGTCTCATCGATCAGCGCGCGCGGCGCTTCCGTCACGGTAAGGCTTGTCGCCAATAGATCGGCAATCGGCTCCGGCCGCCCCGTCAACCCCAACAGCCAATCGGCCGAGATTCCCAATGCCTGCGCACAATCCGCCGCCAATTGCGCATTCGGCAGCCGCGTTCCCGGCGCCAGCAACTGCGACAGCGTCGACCGATCCACCCCCACCGCCCGCGCCAGCGCCGCGCGCGACATGGCCTTGTCGGCCATCGCTTCGGCCAACCGGGCGCGGAACAGCCCCGCACGATCGCGCTTGTCCATTTTTTCAACCATCGGTGATTTTCCTCACCAAACGTGATCTTTCGTTGCGCATCCTCAGGATTCTCCGCCCCCAAGGCAAGTGCTATTCCTGTCCTGTCATCCATCTGTCACGGGGCACCCGATTGCGCGACGACAACCCGGCCATCGAATGGCCAACCCTTCTTATCGTGGTCGCCACCTATGGGCTCTGGGCAATTGGAACGACGCAAGTCTATGATTTCAGTGCCTTTCTTGGCATCGTCCTGACCGGCCTCACCATCGCGCAATTCTCGTCTCTCCAGCATGAGGTACTGCACGGCCACCCCTTCCGGTCCCGCCGCGCGAATGAAGCGCTAGCCTTCCCCGCCTTCACCCTGACCGTGCCCTATGGCCGATTCCGCGACACCCATCTCGCCCATCACCATGACCCGATCCTGACCGATCCCTATGACGACCCCGAATCGAACTACTTCGATCCGGTGGTCTGGGCGCGCCAGCCAGCATGGGCCAAGGTCTTGTTTCGCATCAATAATACGCTTCTTGGTCGGGTCACCGTCGGCCCCCTGCTCGGCTCCGTCCTGTGGCTTTCGTCCGAAGCAAAAGGGGTGATCCGCAACGACCCCGGCCTGCGCCGCGACTGGGCACTGCACGTGGCGGGCCTGATTCCCGTCGTCCTCTGGCTCTGGATGGCGGCCATGCCGTGGTGGGCCTATCTCATCTCCGCCTGGATCGGGCATGGCCTTCTCAAGATCCGCACCTTCCTCGAACACCGCGCGCATGAGGCCGCCCGTGCCCGCACCGTGGTGATCGAAGACCGTGGCTTCCTTTCCCTCTTGTTTTTGAACAACAATTTCCATGTCGTGCATCACATGCACCCCAGCGTGCCGTGGTACGATCTGCCCGCGCTCTATGCCGAAAACCGCGATCACTACCTGCGCCGGAACGATGGCTATCGCTACCGCAACTACGGCGAAATCTTCCGCGCCCACTTCTTCCGCGCCAAGGACCCGGTGCCCCATCCCCTGATGCCGGGCCCTGACGGCCACTAGGCCATTTCCCCCGAACGGGTCTGCCAACGCCCCGATACGCAAGGGTGTTTTCCTGCTATGCTGCCCCCACAGCAGGAGGCCACCATGCGCCCGCCCATCTTCGCCACCCTCGCGGCCCTCGCCCTGACGACGCTGCCCGCCGCCGCCCGCCCGGTGCCCTATACCCTCGAACCCGCCGACTCCATCGTGGGGTTTGAAACAGATTTCGGCCCCGACCTGATCACCGGAGACATGCCCGTGAAGACCGCCGATCTCATCCTCGATTTCGACCGGGTCGAGAATTCGCAGATCGCCGTCGCCCTTGATGTCACTGGCGCGCAGGCCTCTTTTCCCTTCGCCGCGCAGGCGCTCAAGGGACCTAAAGTCCTTGATTCTAATAACTTTCCGGAGATGTCCTTCCAATCCACCAGCGTCCGCCCCAAGGGTGACGGCGCATCGGTGGAAGGCCTGCTCACCATCCGCGGTGTCACCCGTCCGGTGATGCTCGACGCGATGATCTGGCGACAGCAGGGGCATGCCGCGGGCGATCTCAGCCACCTCACCGTCCGCCTGACGGGCGCCGTGCTGCGGTCCGACTATGGGGCTACCGGATGGGCCGACATGGTGGGGGATGAGGTCCGCCTCACCATCCTCGCCCGCATCGCCCGGGTCGACTGATGCTGAAGAACAGCGCCGAAAGCTTCGGCCTGATCTCCCGCCTTCTGCATTGGGGCATCGCGGGGCTGGTGGTCGTGATGCTCTCCTTGGGCCTCAGGCTAGAGGACATGGAACCGGGCCTCGCCAATCTCTGGCTCTACGGACTGCACAAGTCCTTGGGACTCCTCACCCTTTCCCTGATGGTTGCCCGCATCCTGTGGCACCTATACTCCCCCCCGCCCCGTCCCATCGGCGGCGGCTGGCAGGCCCGCGTCGCCCGCGCCACCCACCTGACCCTCTACCTCCTCCTCCTCGCCATTCCCCTCACCGGCTGGATCGGCAGCGCCGCCACAGGGATCGACGTGGTGATCTTCGACCGCTGGACCCTGCCCACCATCGCCCCCGTCTCGCCCGATTGGGAAGCCCTCGGCTTCACCCTCCATGACGCGCTGACCAAGGTCCTGATCCTCCTCCTTTTCCTCCACATGGGTGCCGCGCTGAAACGCGAGATGGACGGCGACGGCACCCTCCGCCGCATAATCACAGGCCGCGCCCACGACTGACCCACGCGCCGCAGCGTCGCAGAATCTCCACCCGCCGCGCCTAACCTCTGGCCCTTGCAGCAACCCCGCGCTAAACAGCGCGCGCATCGGGACGAAAGGCGCATCCATGGCACGGATTCTGATCACCTCGGCCATCCCCTATATCAATGGGATCAAGCACTTGGGCAATCTCGTCGGCTCGCAGCTGCCTGCCGACCTGTTTGCCCGCTACATGCGCGCCCGGGGCCATGAGGTGATGTTCATCTGCGCCACCGACGAACACGGCACCCCGGCCGAACTCGCCGCAGCCAAGGCCGGCAAACCGGTGGAGGCGTACTGCGCCGAAATGCATCAGGTGCAGGCCGATCTGGCCAAGGGCTTCCGCCTGTCCTTCGATCACTTCGGCCGCTCCTCCAGCCAGCGCAACCACCGCCTGACGCAGCATTTCGCCGGAAAGCTCGCCGAAAACGGCCTGATCGCCGAAGTCTCTGAAAAGCAGGTCTTTTCCATCGACGACAACCGCTTTCTGCCCGACCGCTACATCACCGGCACCTGCCCCAATTGCGGCTACGAAGCGGCCCGCGGCGACCAGTGCGAAAACTGCACCAAGCAGTTGGATCCGACCGATCTGATCAACCCCCGCTCCTCCATCTCCGGCTCCACGAACCTCGAGGTGCGCGAGACAAAACACCTCTACCTCCGCCAGCGCGCCCTGAGGGATAAGTTGGAGGCATGGATCGACTCAAAGACCGACTGGCCGATCCTTACCACTTCCATCGCCAAGAAATGGCTCAACGACGGCGACGGGTTGCAGGATCGCGGCATCACCCGCGATCTTTACTGGGGCATCCCGGTCAAGAAGGGCAGCGAAGACTGGCCGGGCATGGAGGGCAAGGTCTTCTACGTCTGGTTCGACGCCCCCATCGAATACATCGCAGGCACCGCCGAATGGGCCGATGCCAACGGTCTGGACGATGCGGCATGGGAACGTTGGTGGCGCACCGACAAGGGCGCAGAGGACGTCACCTATTACCAGTTCATGGGCAAGGACAACGTCCCCTTCCACACCCTCTCCTTCCCCGCCACCATCCTTGGGTCGGGCGAACCGTGGAAGCTGGTCGATTACCTCAAGTCCTTCAATTACCTCAATTATGACGGCGGCCAGTTCTCCACCTCGCAGGGGCGTGGCGTCTTCATGGATCAGGCCCTGTCCATCCTGCCCGCCGATTACTGGCGCTGGTGGCTGCTGTCCCATGCCCCCGAAAATTCCGACAGCGAGTTCACATGGGAGAACTTCCAAGCCTCGGTGAACAAGGACCTTGCCGATGTGCTGGGCAACTTCGTCTCTCGCGTCACCAAATTCGCCAAGTCGAAACTGGGCGAAACAGTCCCGGCGGGTGGCGACTTCACCCCCTCCGAAACCGCCCTCATCGCGGATCTCGGCGCGCGCATCCGCGACTACGAAACCCTGATGGCGCAGATGGAGGTCCGCAAGGCCGCCGCCGAACTGCGCGCCATCTGGGTGATCGGCAACGAATACCTACAAGCGGCCGCCCCATGGTCCGCCGTCAAGACCGATCCCGCGCGGGCCGAGGCGATCGTGCGCCTGTCGCTCAACCTCATCCGCGTCTACGCGATCCTGTCCCGGCCCTTCATCCCCGACGCCGCCGCCACCATGATGCAGGCGATGGGGTCGGATGACTGGACATGGCCCGAAGACGTGCCCGCGGCCCTGCGCGCCCTGCCAGCAGGGCATGACTTCACCGTTCCCGAAAACCTCTTCCGCAAGATCACGGATGAGGAACGCGCGGATTGGCAACAGAAATTCTCTGGCGTCCGGACCTGACACCCGGCTTCAGCTTGGCCCAAATACTCTCAGGGGGGGAGCCCCCCGGGCGACGGGGGCGGAACGCCCCCCGGCGGAGCCGACGCGGCAGCGGAGGCGACAGAAAAGGAATGCGGGCCGGAACGGACCGCGCAATTCGGCAACAGGAGCGTGACATGACCCTCTCCACCACCCCCTTCGGGCGCACCGGCCAGACCGTCACCCGCATCGGCTTCGGCGCATGGGCCATCGGCGGCAGCTGGGGCGACGTGTCCGAGTCCGAGGCGAAAGCCACGCTCGAAGCCGCGCTCGATGCCGGGATGACCTTCATCGACACGGCCGATGTCTATGGCGACGGCCGGTCGGAACGCATCATCCGCGATGTGCTGAAATCCCGCTCCGGCCCCCGCCCCTTCGTCGCCACCAAGGCGGGCCGTCGCCTCTCGCCCCATGTCGCCTCTGGCTACACCATTGAAAACATAGAGGCCTTCATCGACCGCAGCCTGACAAACCTCGGCATCAACTGCCTCGACCTTGTCCAGCTTCACTGCCCCCCGACCGAGGTCTACTACACCCCCGCCCTTTTTGACGGGCTGGAGGCGCTGAAGGCCAAGGGCAAGATCGCCCAATGGGGCGTCTCGGTCGAAAAGGTCGAAGAGGCGCTGAAGGCCATCGAATATCCCGGCTGCGCCTCGGTCCAGATCATCTACAACATCTTCCGCCAGCGCCCCGCCAACCTCTTCTTCCGCGAAGCAAAGGCGCGGGGTGTGGCCACCATCATCCGCGTCCCCCTCGCCTCTGGCATGCTCACGGGCAAGATGACCGCCGCCAGCACCTTCGCCGCCGACGACCATCGCAACTTCAACCGGCATGGCGAGGCTTTCGACGTGGGCGAAACCTTCTCGGGCGTCCCTTATGACGTGGCCCTACAGGCGGTAGAGGAACTGCGCCCCCTCGTCCCACAAGGCGCGACGATGGCCCAATTCGCGCTGCGCTGGATTCTGATGGAAGAGGCCGCCACCGTCGTCATCCCCGGTGCCCGCACGCCCGCGCAAAGCATCGCCAATGCCGGGGCCGATGCCCTTGCTCCGCTGCCCGCCACCACGATGGACGCCTGCCGCGAGGTCTATGCCCGCCTCATCGCGCCGCACGTGCATCAGCGCTGGTAGGCCCTCACCCGCCACCTGACCATGCAAAAGGGCGCCCGACCGGGCGCCCTTTCCGCTTTTGCGTCAAAGTCTTGGCCTACGCCCCTTCCGGCAGCATCCGCACCGCGCCCTTGTCGGCGGACGCCGCAAACAGCGCATAGGCCTTCAGCGCCGTCGTCACCTTGCGCGGGCGCGGCTTGACCGGTTTCCAGCCCAAGCGATCCTGCTCGGCCCGCCGCGTGGCCAGTTCCGCCTCGGAAATCCGCAGGTTGATGGTCCGGTTGGGAATGTCGATGTCGATCATATCCCCCTCGCGCACCAGACCGATCGCCCCGCCCGACGCCGCCTCGGGCGAGGCATGCCCGATCGACAGCCCCGACGTCCCGCCCGAGAAGCGGCCATCCGTCAGCAGTGCGCAGACCTTGCCCAAACCCTTAGATTTCAAATAGCTCGTCGGATACAGCATCTCCTGCATCCCCGGCCCGCCCTTCGGCCCTTCATAGCGGATGACGACCACGTCGCCTGCCTTCACCTCGTTGTTCAGGATACCTGCCACCGCGTCATTCTGCGATTCGAAGACTTTCGCGGGGCCAGAGAAGACGAAGATCGACTCGTCCACCCCCGCCGTCTTCACGATGCAGCCGTCCAGCGCGATATTCCCCTTCAGCACCGCCAGACCGCCCTCCTTGCTGAAGGCATGTTCCGCCGACCGGATCACGCCCTTGGCGCGGTCGAGGTCCAGCTCGGCATAGCGCTTTTCCTGCGAAAAGGCCGTCGCCGATCGCACATTTCCCGGCGCGGCCTTGAAGAAATGCCGGACGTTTTCGTGGTTCGTCCGGCTGATATCCCAGTGATCCAGCGCCGCCCCCATCGTGGGCGAATGCACCGTCACGCAATCGCGGTGCAGCAGGCCTGCATTGTCCAGCTGGCCAAGGATCGCCATGATCCCGCCCGCGCGATGCACGTCTTCCATGTGCACATCCGACTTGGCCGGGGCCACCTTGCACAGGCAGGGCACCTTGCGCGACAGGGCGTCGATGTCGTCCTGATCGAAATCGATGCCGCCCTCATGCGCCGCAGCAAGGATATGCAGGATCGTGTTGGTCGATCCACCCATGGCGATGTCCAGTGCCATGGCATTCTCGAAGGCCTTCTTGTTCGCGATGTTGCGCGGCAGGACGCTGTCGTCGTTCTGTTCGTAATGGCGCTTGGTGATATCCACGATCAGATGCCCCGCCTCCACGAACAGCCGCCGCCGATCCGCATGGGTGGCCAGCGTCGACCCGTTCCCCGGCAGCGACAGGCCCAGCGCCTCGGTCAGGCAGTTCATCGAATTGGCGGTGAACATGCCGGAACAAGACCCGCAGGTCGGGCAGGCCTCTTTCTCGATCGCCTCCACCTCGGCATCGCTGTAGCTTTCATCCGCCGCCACGACCATCGCATCGACGAGGTCCAGCGCCAGTTCCTTGCCCTTCACGATGGCCTTCCCGGCCTCCATCGGCCCACCCGACACGAAAACCGCCGGAATGTTCAGCCGCATCGCCGCCATCAGCATGCCGGGGGTGATCTTGTCGCAGTTGGAAATGCAGACCATCGCATCGGCACAATGGGCGTTGACCATGTATTCGACGCTATCGGCGATAATCTCGCGCGAGGGCAGGGAATACAGCATCCCGTCATGCCCCATGGCGATGCCGTCATCGACGGCAATGGTGTTGAACTCCTTCGCCACGCCGCCCGCCGCCTCGACCTCGCGCGCGACCAACTGGCCAAGGTCCTTCAGATGCACATGGCCCGGCACGAATTGGGTAAAGCTGTTGACGATGGCGATGATCGGCTTGCCGAAATCCCCGTCCTTCATGCCGGTTGCGCGCCACAGGCCCCGGGCGCCGGCCATGTTGCGGCCATGGGTGGTGGTACGGGAACGATAGGCGGGCATCGACGTCTCCTCCGTCAAACGTGCCTGTGCGGCATGGCATCCACCGCCGCACTGGTCAAGTCACTGCCCCCTCAGAGCAGCCCCCGCCCCGCCAGATTCCGCATCAAGGCCCCTGCGCCGAAAGTCCATTCCGGCAGGTCCGTCGCCAGATGGACAGTGTTCTGCAGGCTGCCAAGCTCGCGCGAAAAGATCGTCACCACATCGCCCGTGTGATGGGTAAAGCCCTGCCCCGGCGCGTCGCGGTCCTGCACCGGGGCGAACATCGTCCCGCAGTACAGGGCAAATCCGTCGGGATACTGGTGATGCGCCCCCCGCGTCTGGGCCACCAGATCGGCCGGATCGCGGCTGATCTCGGCCATTGACGACCGTCCCTCCATCACGAAGCCGTCTTCGCCCGTCACCCGCAGCTCCAATTCCATGCGCCGTACGTCGTTCAAGGTGAATGCCTCGTCGAAAAGCCGGATGAACGGCCCGATAGAGGCCGAGGCATTGTTGTCCTTGGCCTTGCCCAGCAGCAGCGCCGACCGCCCCTCCACGTCGCGCAGGTTCACGTCATTGCCCAAACTGGCACCAACGATGCGCCCGGTGGAATCGACGATCAGAACCACCTCCGGCTCCGGATTGTTCCAGCGGCTGACGGGATGCAGGCCCACTCCCGCGCCCCAGCCCACCGCCGCCATCGGCGGGGCCTTGGTGAAGACTTCGGCATCCGGGCCGATCCCCACTTCCAGATACTGCGACCACAGCCCTTCAGCCTGCAGCAGCGCCTTGACCTCGGCCGCCTTTTCGGACCCCGGCACCAGATTGCGCAGGCTGTCGCCGATCACCCCGGCGACGCGAGCACGGATTTCCTCGGCCCGGCCCGGGTCGCCACCCGCGCGCTCTTCGATCACTCGCTCTAGCATCGACCGCGCAAAGGTCACGCCACAGGCCTTGATCGCCTGCAGATCGACCGGCGCAAGCAACCGCGTGCCCCCCCGGCCCTGCAGCGATGCAGCGGCGATCTCGCCAAGGCTGCCGATATCCTCGCCCTCGGTCCCGGCCACCACTGCCGGCACATCATCGACCTCAAGCAGATCCCGCATCGTGGGTGCGGTCCGCGTGGTGATGTCGATCACCCGATCTCCGCGCAACGCCACCACGGCAGGCCCAACTCCGCGCCGCCAGACACGCCCGACGAACACCCCCGATTCCGGAAGGTCCAGCATCCTCTTCCCCCGCTCCTCCTGCCAGGT
>JACVZW010000013.1:92172-107223 GCA_014654775.1 Paracoccaceae bacterium
AGCTCTCTGGCCAGCGCCTCGACCCGGACCTGTGCCACACCGTGGCCGGACATGCAGACAAGTGCCGACAGCCAAATGAGTACGACACGAAAGCCGTGCATGCGGGGTGTCAGGCAGGTGATCACGGCAGTCTCTCCGGGCGCCGAGCGCGTCCTAGACAGCCTGACAGCGAAGGTCAGGCCGGGCCTGATCCAGATCAGCTTTCCTGCGAAAACCGGCGTCTGCCAGCCGTTTCCATCTGGGCGCCCAAGGGCCATTGCCTTGTTTTTGGGCGACCCGCTCCGGCATGCAATCACGCGTTGCATCGGAAACGGTGACGTTCGATAGTCGTATCGACCTTGGTCCGAGGCATAAGCGGACCCATCCGAAAGAGTGTCATTCCGGCACTTCCGTCTGGGTTGCACGCAGACCATCAAATAACGGATATTGAATATGGTGTCTGTCGCACCCTATGGATTGGCCATGATCCGGATCGCCTTCGCACTTGCTGCGGCCCTGCTGGCTCTGCCTGCCTCGGCTGCGGATACGCTACCTCCAGCAGGCAGCAAGGCCATTCCCGTTCCGCAGGCCACGATCATGGCCCGCAGATATCCCGATGTCGGCTCCTGCGGCGCCTATCAGGAGGCCTATCTTGCCGCAGGCTGGCCGCGCGGTGTCGGGATCGAGACGGTCAAGCAGATCGACAGCCTCGTCCGAAAGCGCATGGTTCTACGCAATGACAGCGGCGCCGATGTCTGGACCCCGCTGACCGAGGCGCTGATCGCGGGCAAGCGGCCCGCAGGCGATTGCGACGACATGAGCATCACGAATGCCCAATTGGCCGTCTGTGCCGGCATGCCGGCCGACCGGCTCGGCCTTCTTATCACCACCGCCCCCAACGGCACCGGTGGTGAATTGCATATGCTCGCCTTCTACAAAGACCCAAAGGATCAGACTTGGGTTTTCGGAGACACATTCGGCCGTCCGCGCGCCCTGTCCCGCGTGTCCCAGCGGCTTATCTTCATGGCCTATTTGAACGACGTGACGCGCTGGTACGGCCTTCTCGGGCGCAGCGATCCGTCGCTTGGCACGTCTGAAATCCCGGTCACATCGGCCGTTCCTCTTCTGCCGGATGGCGAGTCATCCTTCGCCAGCTGCACGCGCACCGTCGAAGAGCCAAGCAACTGACGATCAGCTGGCGCGCGGTCGGGCCACGTCGTTCGACCCTTCCTCCTCGGGTCCAAGGCCATAGCTCATCCGCTTCATCTGCGCGATGACCCGCGCCATCTCTTCATCCGACAGGACGGGCGGCTCTCCCAGAACCAGCGCCTGCTGATACATCCGCGCCAGTGTCTCCACCTCAACTGCCATCCACAGCGCGCCCTCCAAGGTGGTGCCAAGGCTGATCTGCCCGTGCTGGCCCAGAAGGCAGGCCATCCGGTCTTCCAGCGCCTCGATCGCGGCATCCGAAAGCGCTTGCGTGCCAAAGGTGGCATAGCGCGCGCAACGCAGCGTCGTGCCGCCCATCACACCCACCATGTAGTGGAAGGCGGGGATCGTGCGGTGGTGACAGGCGACCGACGTGGCAAAAAGCGAATGGCAATGCAGGACAACGTTCACATCCGTCCGCGCCTTCAGGATGTCGCGGTGGAACCGCCATTCCGAAGATGGACGCCGCCCGTCATAGGTGCCGTCCCAGTACATCATCACCAGATCCTCGGGCACCATCGTGTCATAGGGAAGGGACGAGGGCGTGATCAGAAACCCCTCGCCATACCGCACCGACAGATTGCCCGCCGTCCCCTGATTGATCCCGGTCTCGTTCATCTTTCGACAGGTCGCGACCATCCTCTCGCGCAGGGTCTTTTCGTCCGTCATCTCATCGCTTCCTCGGCAAGTGCGCGCCAGCGCGCGGCGTAATCGGTCAGGTCCGGCAAACCCTGAAGGGGCTGCGGTTCGGTCAGGTCGGGCGGCGGCATGGCCCGCCCGGGATGGCACAGCGCCGCCGCCCCTGCCGCAATGCCATAGCCTTCGGCATTAACCCGCGTGATACGCCCGGGCCGCAATGCGGTGACCAGCGCCGCAAATGCCGGATCGCGCAGGAAACTGCCATCAAGCACCCAAGGCCGATCCGGGTCCAGCCGGTTGCCGCATTCGACGGTCAGAAGTGCAGTGTACAGCACCGCCAATGCATGCCGCTCTGCCGCGCCCTCGGGCGGCGGTCCGACGATGCACCCCTTGCCAGCCGTTCCCGGAAACTGTCCGTCATTGGTCCCGAATGTCGGCAGCGCCATGGTTCCCCGCGCCACCACCTGCGCCAGCACCGCCGGATCGACCAGAACGCCCTCTGGCTGCGCGCCTGCCACGGCCGCGTACTCCCGCCCGCCCATCGTCAGCGCCCCGCCCACCGGCGCGCCCGCCACATCGGCATTGCAGGTCATCCCCCGCGCCTCGTCCAGTCGGGCCAGATCAACCCCATCGGCCAAGGCCACGATCCATGTGCCCGTCGAGATCACGCAGATGCCCGTCATCCCTGCCGCCCGATAGCGGTGGAAATTGGCCGAGGAATCATGCACCCCCGCATGTACCCGCAGCGCGGGCACCCCTTGCGCCACCAGCGCCGCCCGGACCGGGCCAAGGTCATCGGAAGCCGTGACGAAGGGCGGCATCAGCCGCCCCCAACCCCGCGCCGCCACGATGGGCGACCATCGTCCTTGCGCCACATTCCACAGATGCGACTGCGCGCCAAGGATCGTCGCCTCGCTGACCGCCACACCGGTTAGCCGCCACGCCCAGTATTGCGGAATGCCCAGACACCACCGCGCCCGCGCGAAACCCTCCGGGCAGGCCCGCTCCGCCCAGAACATCTGCCGCGCGGTATGGGTCGCGGCCATCATCACCGCCGATCCCCGGTCAAGAAAACTTCCCGCCAAGGGCGCGTAATCATCGGCCAGTCCTTCGGGCAAGGGCTGTTCGTAATCCACCATCGGCAGGACCGCGCCATCGCCCCCGGCATCCGGGTCCACGCCCACCAGCACCCCCCCCGACCCGTGCCCCGATGCAACGAAATGCGCCAGAGGATGCCGTCGTCCCAAATCGGCCAGCCCAGCCATCACCCAGTGATTCAGCGCTTTCAGATCGTGGTGCCGCCACGGTGGACCCGGCTTCACCGGGTTCGGCAACGACAGGACCTCCACCACATGCCCGTCGATTTCGCAGGCCGACAGCTTCACGTTGGACTTGCCCACGTCCAGAACCGCGATGCTGCCCGCGCTGCCCATGATCATCCGTTCGGCAGGCGGAAATCCTCGCCCCGGCTTTCGGCCATGACGAAGCGCCCGTTGGGCAGGTCATTCCCGTCCAGCTTCCACGCGATCTCGTCCAAAGTCAGATCGTAATGCCGCCACCGCGCTGTCAGCCGCTCGCGCAGCACAGGTTCCGGCACATCCACGAGCACCGCCACATCGAACATCGGCCCCAGCCGCGACCAAGGCTCTTGACCCAGCAGCAGGTAGTTCCCCTCGACGATGATCACCGGCACCTCCGCCGAGATCATCCGCGCCCCGGCCCGCGCGATCTCGATATCCCGGTCAAAGACGGGGACGGCCACGAAGTCCTCATCCCGCGCGCGGATGCGCCGGAGTGTGTGATAGAGCCCGCCCACATCAAACGTCTCCGGCGCGCCCTTCCGGGGCCGCAGGCCCGCCGGCACAAGATGCAGGTCGTCGTAATGATAGCCATCCATCGGCAGCACCGCCGCCATCCCGGCCTGACGCTCATTCAGCGCCGCGCACAGCCGTTCGGCCACGGTGGACTTGCCCGATCCCGGCGCCCCGGCAAGGGCCGCGACCACGCGCCCCCCGCCTTTCGCCTTTTCCGCCAGCAGCGCTGTTAGCCCCGATATGTTGATGGATGGTGCCGTCACGTTGCCCCTCAGATCAGCCGATATTGCTTGGCCTTATTGCGCAGGAAGGGCAGGCCCTTGTCCATCACCTCTTGGAAATTTTCCGCCACTGGCCGCCACACGGCCAGCCCATAGCCCACTTCGGGTGGCATGTTGATGAAGCTTTCCATCGCCAGCCCGCCCTTGAAACCGACGGCCGCCAAGGTGGCATAGACCTCGTCCCAGTCGCAGGTTCCTTCGCCCGGCGTGCCCCGGTCGCTCTCTGACAGATGGATGTAGCGCAGATGTTCGCGCGCATCCAAGATGCCGTTGCCTGCGCCCTTCTCCTCGATGTTCATGTGGTAGGTATCAAGGTGGATGAAGATGTTGTCGGCACCCACCTTCTCGATCATCCACTTGGCCTGCCAGCCGGTGTTGATCAGATGGTTCTCATAGCGGTTCACCGGTTCGATCCCGAAGGCGATCCCCTTCTTTTTGGCGTGCTTCGCCGCCGCTGCCAGCGCGCGGGCGATGTTGTCATATTCCGCCATTGTGGGCGGCAACCCCGTCCGCTGCCCGATCCCGCCATAGGTGACGCCAGACAGCGCCTCGGCCCCCATCTCGGCCGCCTTGTCGATGCTGTCGCAAAGCTGCGCGATGGCCCCATCCGGGTTGATCGACGCCCAATTCTTCTCGGGCAGGCCCAGCGAACAGACCGCCCGCATATTGTGCTTCTCCAAGAGCGCCCGCGTATGCGCCGCATCCACGATGGATGTGTTCAAAAGCGCGATCTCGATGAAATCCATCTTGTAGGCGGCGGCGGCGGGTATGGTCTTTTCCGCCCCGGCCCTGTCCCAGTGCATGGTCCACATGCTGGTGTGAACGCCGAACCCTTCCATTATCCTCTCCCTCGTTGTCGTTCTTTCCATCGTCCCGCGCCCCAGCGCAGGATCATCACGCCGACCAGAAACAGCCCCCAGACCGCCGTCGACAGGTGCTGGTTCGCGCCAAGCAGGTTCAGCCCCGAAGACAGCACCTGCAGCACCACCAGCGCGATCACCACCGGCACAACGCGACCGAACCCCCCGAACGGGTCCACCCCGCCAAGGAAACAGGCCAGCACCGTAACCAGAAGCAGCGCCTCGCCATGCCCCACGCGCACCGAATTGAACCGCGACAGCATCAAGATGCCCGCAATGGCGCACATCACGCCCGACAGCGTATAGATCAGCACCAGCGTCCGCTTGGCATGCACACCCGAATAGGCGGCGGCCTTCAGGTTCGACCCTATCATTCGCGCCGCAAAACCATGCCGCGTTCGCGTCAGCAGAACATGCCACGCCACGGCGCACAGCCCGAACAGGATCAGCGGCACGGGAATACCCAGCACCGACCCATGCCCCAGCGTGGCGAGATAGGGGGGAAAGCCCGAAATGTCTCCGCCCTTTGTCAGGAACTCGCCCAAACCCCGCAGGAAGATCATCATGGCCAGCGACACAAGGATGGGATGCGCCCCCACATAGGCGATCACCGCGCCCATCGCTGCCCCCGACAGTGCCCCCACCCCCAAGGCCAGCACAATGCCCAGAAGGAAGGGACCGATCCCCGCCTCCACGCCCCCGAACTGCATCAGTACGAAGGCCAGCGTCAGCCCCGCCATGTTCGCCGTGTAGATGATGGCCAGATTGAACCCGCCGGAAATGATCGGGATCAGCATCGCGAGCGTCAGGATGCCCAACTCCGGCAATTGAAAGGCGATGGACCCCAGATTGGCACCGGTCAGGAAGTTCGGCGCCGTCACGCCAAAGATCACGACCACCAGCATCAGGAACCCAAGCAGCCCCGGCACCTCCGGCCCGAAGGCGCGCTTCATCCGGTCGATCATTCCCGGTCCCTCCGCTTCGGTGCCAGAAGCGCGGCAAGGTCGATATTGGAGGTGGAGATGGCCGCGAGGATGATGATCCCGACCACCATCTTGAAGGCATAGGGCGAAACGCCCAGCAGGTTCAGCCCGTTCTGCGCCACGGCCACCAGCGCCACGCCCAAGACACAGCCAAGCACCGACCCGCGCCCGCCGCCCAGCCGCGCGCCGCCCAGCACCACGGCGGCCAGCACGTCAAGCTCTCGCCCGATCAGCGCGTTGGGCACCACCTCCTTGGTCACATGGGCCTGCATCAGACCGGCGATGCCCGCCATCATCCCGCACCAGCCGAAGGCGATGGCCTGCATCAGCCAGATATTGATCCCCGCCCGCCGCGCCCCTTCCGGGTTGTCGCCAAAGGCATAGAGCTGCCGCCCCGTCGTTGTCCGCCGGATCAGGAACCACGTCGCCAACAGGCAAACCGCCATCACCGCAACCGGTAGCCGGATATCTGCCCAGCCGATCTCGGTCTGCAATTCCCACAGATAGATCGGGCGCGACAGCCAGTCGGGCAGGCTGTAGATGCTCTTCCCGCTTGTGAAGAACATAAGAAGGCCGAAGAAGGCGTTGAAGGTCGAGATCGTCACCACGATCGAGATGATACGGAACCCGTGGATCAGCGCTGCGTTGATCAGCCCCAGCCCGATGCCAAAGGCCATGGCCAGCGCGATCCCAACCGCCCAGCCGCCGCCGCCCATCCCGATCAGGGCCATGACGACAAGATACTGCACCACCGATGCGCCAACCGCGAAGGAAATGTCGATCCCCCCCGCGATCAGCACGACCAGCAGTCCCACCGCCCAGATCAGGTTCACCGCATTGTTGTTGATCAGCGAGGTGATGTTGACCAGCGTCAGGAATTCCGGCGCGGCAACCGAAAGCCCCGCCACCAGCAGGGCCAGAACCACCAGCAGCTTCGCCTCGGCGGGATAGGCGCGCAGGAAGTCACGCATAAACCGCCGCCTCCAGCTCGGGAAGAGTGGTCTGCCGGGGATCGTATTCCCCCACGATCCGCCCGCCCGCCATGTGCAGTACCCGGTCCGCGTTCACATGCACCTCCGACACCTCGTCCGAAATCAGCAGGATCGCCAGACCCTTGGCTGCCAGATCGCGCACGATGCGGAAGATGCCTGCCCGCGCGCCGACATCCACCCCTACCGTTGGGCAATCAAGGATCAGAACCTTCGGCTCCGTCGCAAGCCATTTGGCCAGCACCACCCGCTGCTGGTTCCCTCCTGACAGGGTGGACACCGCATCCCCCGGCTGGCCGATCTTCACCGCCAACTCGCGCACCCAATGTGCCACCAGATCATCCTGCGCCTTCGGCGACAGCAGACCGGCGCGCCCTGTAATCCGCCGCAGCACCGACAGCACCGCATTGTCCGAAATGCTCTGCGGCTGGATCAGCCCCAGTGCCAGCCGATCCTCGGACACATAGGCCACCCCTGCCGCAACCGCATCACGATTGGAGGCGAAGCGCATCTCGCGCCCGTCCAGTAGGACACGGCCCTCCTCCGCCTGCGTCATCCCGAACAGCACATGCGCCAGTTCCGTCCGCCCCGCCCCGATCAGCCCCGTTAGCCCCAGCACCTCGCCCCTGCGCAGCACGAAGGACACATCCCGGAACTCGCCCTTCCGCGACAGCCCCGCTACCTCCAGCATCACGGGATCAGCGGATGTCTCCCGCGCCATCACCTGATGGTCGAAGGTCTTGCCCGTCATCAATTCTGTGAGCCGCGCCTGCGTCATGCCCTCCGTCGGATAGACCCCGACCAGCCGCCCGTCGCGCAGCACCGTCACCCGGCTCGAAATCTCCAAAACCTCTGCCAGACGATGGCTCACGAAGACCACCGCAACGCCCCGCGCCGACAACGTTCGCACCACGGCCAGTAGGGCATCCGTCTCTGCCTGTGTCAGGGATGCCGTCGGCTCATCCATGAAGATCAGCCGCGCTTCGCCCACCAGCGCGCGCGCGATCGCCACCACCTGCCGCTGCGCGATGGGCAGCGTGCCCAGCCGCGCATCAAGGTCCAGTGTCACATCCAGCCGCGCCAGTGCCGCCTCGGCCTTCGCCCGCAGGGCAGCATAATCGACGAAGCGCGGACGGTTCCCCAGCATCGTCTCAAAGGCGATGTTCTCGGCCACCGTCATTTCGGCAAACAGCGCAAGGTCCTGCCAGATGACGGCAATACCCTTCTGACGCGCGATAGTCGGCGTGATCGCCGACAGCCGCTCTCCGAACAGGTCCATCTCCGCGCCCGTTTCTGGCTGGTAGACCCCGGTGATGATCTTGATCAGCGTGGACTTGCCGCAGCCATTTTCGCCCGCAAGGCAATGCACCTCGCCCTGCCCCACCTCGAATGGCACGTCCCGCAGCGCCTTCACGCCACCAAAGACCTTGGACACATGCGAGAAACGTATGGCGGGGGGGGCGTCGGTCACGTCGGGCATTCCATGAAAACCCGCTCACCATGCGGGCGTAAGGTGTCCGGGGCCGCGGGAGCGGCGGCCCCGGACAGACATCATCCAAAGATCAGAGGCCGAGGTCGGCCAAACCGTCAACGGTTTCCGCGTTGATGGCGATCAGGTTGTTGGTGATGATGTCTTTGTTCGCGGCATCCGGCGACACCACACCCAGACCCGGGATATCCGTGCCTTCTGTGATCTCGGTCCCGTCCATCAGCATCTTGCCCATGGTCACGAAGACACGGCCCGCTTCCGCCGGGTTCCACATGAACCCGCCTGAGATCGCGCCCGACTTCACCAGATCACGCCCCTGCCCCGGCGAGAACGGCCCGATGACATGGACGGAGCCGGTTTTGCGCTGCTCTTCGATGGCACGACCCGCGCCGATGGGCCCTTGCGATCCAAAGGCAAGGAACCCGCCCAGCCCCGCGTTGGCCGCCATCAGATCCAGTGCCGTCTTGCGGCTGTCATCCACATTTTCGGCCACGCCATAGCGTTCGCCGATCAGCGTCATGTCCGGGTACTTCTCGCCAAGATAGGCGATGGCAGCGTCGGCCCACGCATTGTGCAGCGGCACGGTCAGCGAGCCCACGAAGACCGCATATTCGCCCTTCCCGCCCATCTTCTGCGCCAGCAGTTCGGCATGCGTCTCGCCGAACCCCTGCGCCGAGGCCATCTCGAAGTTCCAGTCGACATTGTTGATGCCCGGCCCTTCATGGCTGACGACCTTGATGCCCGCCGCGCGCGCCTTCTCCAGCACCGGCTCCAGCGCGGCCTCGTCATTCGGCACCACGCCGATCACGTCCACGCCCTTGGCGATCAGGTCCTCGATCGCGCGCACCTGCAGCGCCGGGTCGGCGCTGGTCGGCCCGATCATCGACGCATCGACCCCCAGTTCCGCCCCCTTCTCCTTGATCCCCATCTCCATGGCGTTGAACCACGGAATGCCCCCGATCTTCACCACGACGCCCATCGTGGGCTTGTCCTGCGCGAAGGCCGCGCCCGACAGCGTGGCCGCAAAGGCAACACCCGCCATCAAGGCGGAGAAGCTACGTCTTTTCATGTTCTTCCTCCCAAAGGGCGCCCGGTGCGCCAAAGTTAGCACCATCGATTGCGCAAAACCCCTTAAAGCGTCGGCCCTCCTCAAGACCCACGTTTTTCGGCTGATTTCGGCGCGTTGACCCGCACCGCAGGCTTGCACAATCGATATTGCGCATGAAGCCTTCAAACCTCTAGACTCGTCAAGAAGATTCTTCGACCGCCCGCTCTGCGCAGGTTCCGCCATGACGATGCAAGGCCGAAAGGCGACAATCTACGATATCGCGAAACTGACGGGGGCCTCGCCTTCCACCGTCAGTGCCGCGCTTTCGGGCGCGTGGAAGGCGCGGCGCATTAGCGAACAGAAGGTGGAACTCATCCGCCGCATCGCTGCCGAGCAGGGCTATTCCACCAACATGCAGGCGCGTGGGCTGCGGCAGGCAAAATCCGGCCTTGTCGGCATGATCATCCCTGTCCACGACAACCGCTATTTCGCCTCCATGTCGCAAAGCTTCGAAGCCTTCGCCCGCGACCGCGACCTTGTCCCCGTCATCGCCTCATCCATGCGGGACCCGATGGAAGAGAGGCGGATCGTCGAAACCCTGATCTCCTATGCGGTGGACAGCATCTTCATCGCCGGGGCCACCGATCCCGGCGCCATCACCGACCTATGCGCTGCGGCCAATATGCGTCATGTCTTCGTCGACCTGCCCGGTCCCGGCGCGCCCTCCGTCATCTCGGACAACTATCTTGGTGCGCGCATGCTGACCCAGACGCTCTTGGCGGGCGTCCAGCCCCGCCGCAACCCCGCCCGCGACCGCATCTATTTCATTGGAGGCGTGGCCACCGACTATGCCACCGCGCGCCGGATCGAAGGTTTCCGCGACGTGCTGACCGAGGCGGGGCTTCCACCGTCACCGGAGCAGATCATCGCCTGCGGCTATCCGCCCAAACGCGCGATGCAGGAAATCGCCGCCCTCCGCGACCGGCTGGGCGACCTGCCCGCCGGGCTCTTCGTGAATTCCCTCACCGCCTTCGAAGGCGTGCTGGGCCATTTCGTGCATCTGCCGCCCGGCAGTTTCGACCGCTCCATCATAGGCTGCTACGACTACGACCCTTTCGCCGCCTATCTGCAGTTCCCTGTCCATATGGTGCGACAGGACAGCCACCGCCTGATCGAAGAGGCCTACCGACTGATCGAAGACCCCGCCCCCGGCATCACCGTGCGCGAAGTGGAACCTGCCCTCATCCCGCCGCGCACCATCTATGCCGGTCCCTTCGGCGAACATGGATGAAAAAGGGGCCGGACTCGCGTCCGCCCCCCTCCCGCTCGACCGGGTCTTGCCGCCAGGTTCAATCCTCGACGTGCTTGCTCAGGATCGCGTCATTCGCGGTGTCGACATACATCTCCCAGCGCATCCCCTCGGGATCGACCACATCCATCTCGACGATCGACCCGTCTTCGCGGCTGATATCGAGGATGCGGTATCCCCGCGCTTCCCAGTTCCCGGCGATCTGAGACAGTGGCAGCAGGACGCCGGCTCCCACCACACCATCATCGGCCCCGTGCCCGCCATGGCGGCGCCCGTGATCATCGCCCGGGCCGTCATCAGCCCCGTGACCCCCGTTGCGCCGGCCGTGGTCATCGCCGGGGCCGTCATCGCTGCTGCGGCTGCCCCGATCCTCACTCCCCCGGTCATCACTCCCCGAATCGTCGCTGCCGCCATAGGCCGTGCTCGTCACCGACATCAGCGACAGCGCCCCTACGACAGCGGCAGCGAACGCCACACCCATCGAGATATGGCCGGCACGGCGAAGATCATTCGTTGTCGTCATGGCAGGGTTCTCCTTCATGTTTCCTGTTGCCCCTTTTTTCGGGATGAACCAGCCTTGCCATGCGCCGCCTGACAGCGTCCTGACCCGAATTGTCAGCGAACTGTCAGCTTCGTCCTGCTAGGGATGTCCGATGATCCGACCAACCCTCCTCATTCTTCTCGTGCTGCTGCATGCGGCTGCACCAGCCCTCGCCAAAGACGGCGACGGCGGGGGTGGCGGTGGCCATGGCAGCGATGATCGCGGTGGCGATGACAATGGCGGCGACAGCGACGACAACGGCGGTGACAGCGACGATGATGGCAGCGGCGCCCGCGCCGGGGTATCGTCGGGCCTGATCCTGCCCCTCGCAGCCATCCTTGCGCAGGTGGAACCGGAATTCGGGGCTCGCATGATCGACGCCGACCTGAAGAAACGCCGGGGCCGCGCGATCTATGAACTCGAGATGATCACGACCAACGGCCGCGTCCTCGACCTTAAGGTCGACGCTGCCACCGCCCGCGTTCTGGACATCGAGGTCGATGACTGATGCGCGCCCTCATTGTCGAGGATGACGCCCGCATCGCGGATCTCGTCGCCTCCGCACTATCTGCAGCCGGCTTCCGCACCGAAACCGTCGGCGATGGTGACACCGCCTGGTTCCAGGGCGGGACCGAGGATTATGACCTCGTCATCCTGGATCTCGGCCTTCCCCGGCTCGACGGCCTCACCCTGCTGAAGCGATGGCGGGGCGAGGGGCGGGCCTTCCCCATCCTCATCCTATCCGCCCGCGGCACATGGTCCGAACGGGTCGAGGGGATCGAGGCCGGTGCCGACGACTACCTGCCCAAACCCTTTATGGTCGAGGAACTCACCGCCCGCGCCCGTGCCCTCGTCCGCCGCGCGGCGGGGCAGGTACAGACCGTCCACCGCGTCGGCGCACTGGCCATCGACACCAACCGCATGACCGTCACGCGCGACGGCCTTCCCGTCGCGCTGACGCCGCTGGAATTCCGGCTGCTCTCCTATCTCCTGCTGAACCGCGACCGCACCGTCGCGCCTTCCGAACTCCTCGACCACATCTACGGCACCGAGGACGGACGCGAGGCGAACGCTATCGAAGCGGTGATCACCCGCCTGCGCCGCAAGCTCGGCGCCGGGGCGATCGAAACCCGGCGCGGCTTCGGCTACCGACTCGGAACCGATCCATGAGACGCGCCTCCCTCCGCCTGCGGCTTGCGCTGGCCGGAGCGCTGGTCCTGATCCTCACGCTCGTCGCCGCCCAGCTGGGGATGTCCACCCTTTTCAACCGCCACGCTGAACGCGCCATCGCCGCCGACCTGTCCGATCTTTCGGACTACCTCATCGCCGCCATCGAGGCACAAGCCGACGGCAGCCTCGATCTGCCCGAACCGCCCCCCGATCCGGCCTATGCCCGCCCTTATTCCGGTCGCTACTGGGCCGTCAGCGCAGGGGCTGACATCTGGACCTCCCGCTCGCTGTGGGATTTCACCCTATCATTGCCGCCAGCCCCCTCACCCGGCGAAGACGCCATCCTCACCCTGCCGGGCCCGCAAGACACGGCCCTTCTCGCGCTCGACCGCAGCGTGATCCGCAGCACGCCGCAGGGCGACCGCCCCCTCCGTATCACCGTCGCCATCGACCGCGCACGGATCGACGCTGCCCGCGCCGCTTTCGAAGCCGAGATGCTGCCTTGGCTCGCCGTTCTTGGCTTTCTGCTCCTCGCCGCAGGGGCGGTGCAGATCGTGGTCGGCCTCGCCCCTCTGGCCACGCTGGGCCGCCGCCTCACCGATCTGGCCAGCGGGCGTGAAGACCGCATCGGCGATGGCGTGCCACTGGAGATCATTCCCCTCGCCCGCCAGATCGACGCCCTCCTCGACGCCCGTGCACAAGAGATCGAACGCTCCCGTCGCCGCGCCGCCGATCTGGCGCATGGGTTGAAGACACCGCTGCAGGCCCTGCTTGGCGAAGCGCGCACCCTGCGCAACCTCGGGCGCAGCGACGAGGCCGAGGGTGTCGAAACCGTCGTCCTGTCCATCCGACGGCAGGTGGACCGCGAACTTGCACGCGCCACCATCGCGGGCAGCGCACCCTCCGCCCGCGCCGACATTGCGCGCAACGTCGAAGGTGTGGTTGCCGTTCTGCGCCGCACTCCGGCCGGGGGCGCACTGGACTGGCGGATCGACATACCTGCCAATCTCCTCGTCAGGATCGACGGAGCCGACCTGACCGAGGCACTTGGCGCTCTGATCGAAAATGCCGCCACCCATGCCCGCAGCCGCGTCACCATCACCGCGCAACGCGACCGCGCCGAAGCGCGGCTTACCATCCGCGATGACGGTCCGGGAATGCCCGAGGACCAGATCGCTCGCCTGCGCCAGCGCGGCCAAAGGCTGGACACCAGCGGCGAAGGCTCCGGCCTCGGCCTGTCGATCGCTGATGAGATCGCCACCAGCGCAGGCGGCAGCCTTACGATCGAGGATACAGGGCAGGGTCTCTCGGTCCGCCTGTCGCTGCCCGCCATCCCCGAGGCCTGACCACCCCATCCCACGAAACCGCATTCTTTCCTTCAATTCGACACCGAATCGAAGTTAATGATTATGAGTTTCATTTGAGCCGGCCGTGCCGGACACCCTCGCTATGTCCCGCTTGCACAAGATCGCCGCCGCCAGCATCTTCATCGCGCTTGTCGTTCTGGCGTTGAAGCTTGGTGCGTGGTGGGTGACGGGGTCCATCGCACTCTTCTCGGAAAGCACCGAAAGCCTTGTCAACCTCGCCTCGGCGCTGGCGGCTTTCGTGGCGGTTTGGCTGGCCGCGCGCCCGGCTGACACGCGCCATCCCTTCGGCTTCCACAAGGCCGAACTCCTCAGCGCGCTCTTCGGCGGCACACTCATCACCCTCGCCGCTGTGATCATCCTGCGCGAGGCGGTAACGGGCCTTTTGGACCCTCAACCGGTGCAGGCAATGGTGACGGGCCTCCTCCTCTCCTCGCTGGGCAGCGTCATCAACGGGATCTGGTGCTACGTGCTGATCACCGAAGGTCGCAAGCTGCGCTCGCCCGCGCTGCAGGCCGATGGCCGCCACCTCCTATCCGACGTCCTCTTTTCCGCCGCCGTGATCATCGGCCTTGTCGCCAGTTCCTTCACCGGCTGGCTGATCCTCGATCCGCTCATCGCCGGGCTTGTTGCGCTCAACGTCCTGCGCACGGGCTTGTCGGTCGTCTTTGGCGCGTTGCGGGGCCTCCTCGATGAAAGCCTGCCGGAAACCGAGCTTCAGAAGATCCGCGCCGTGATCCTTGCCGAAGGTGGCGATGGCCTGCGCATGCGGGACCTGCGCACCCGCCATGCCGGAGCCGCCACCTTCATCGAATTCCGCCTGGTCCTACCCGGCGGAATGACGGTCGCAACAGCGCATCAGCTGACCCTGCGCCTCACCCATGCCCTGCAGAAAGCCACGCCCAACAGCCAGATCACCATCCATATCGAGGCGGACCGCGGCAGTGCCTCCCCCTTCTCGGTCATCGACGGCGGCCGGAAGGATCGCGCCTGATCCCGCGCCCGTGAACGGCGAAGGGGCCGGAGGCTGCATGCACTCTCTCCGGCCCCTCGCATCTTCGGATCTTCACTGCACGGTCTTGCCAAGTCGCATTTCCAGCAGAGCCACGAATTTCTCGCGGAAGTCCGGACGGCCGGAGAGGATCGTCATCACCTCATTGGCGCCCCATCCCTTCACGTCGACGCGGCCGCTCTGGGCCCATTCTCCGAGCAGGGTCTGCAGTTCGTTCAATTCTCGATCATACATCTCATTTCATCCCCAAGATGCCGGACGTCGTCCTGCGGGGCCCCCCGGCCGGTTTCCCGGCCGGGGGGGTGTGCTTCATCAGAAGGTGAAGGACGAGCCGTCGAGGGTATGCGCCCCGCGCAGCGTCAGC